>CAVRKT010000001.1:0-138619 GCA_963721965.1 uncultured Actinomycetota bacterium
CCGAGGGAGCTCGCCCGCAGCGCGGCGAGCACGGCGAGGACGCGGCGATGGTCGTCGCGGTTGTCGTCGAGGCCGAGCTTCGTCATGATCGCGGCGACGTGCGAGTCGACGGTCTTCGGGCTCAGGACCAGGATCGAGGCGATGCCGAGGTTCGACTTGCCCTCGGCCATGAGGGTCAGGACCTCCCGCTCGCGGGGCGAGAGCGCTGCCACCCGGTCGTCGGCCGGTCGCACCAGCTGGGCGACGACCTCGGGGGCGACCACCGTCCCGCCGGCCGCCACCGATCGCACCGCGGCGACGAGCGCGCCAGGATCCGCGACGCCGTCCTTGAGCAGGTAACCGGTGCCCGGTCCTGCCGACATCGCCCGGAACGTCAGCGCGGGGTTCGAGTACATCGACAGCAGGAGGACCCCGATCCCGAGCCGCGCGCCCGCAGCTGCTCGAGGTACGCGACCCCCTCGTCGGTGTCGGTCGGGGCATCCGGATGTCGAGCACCACGGCGTCGACCGCCTCCTCGCGGGCGAGCACGAGGTCGAGCTCGGTCGTGTCGGCCACCGACGCGACCACCTCACACCCCCCAGCCGCAGCAGCTGGGCGATGCCCTCGCGGAGCAGCGCCGCGTCGATCGGCGACCACCACGCGTATCGGACGGGTGCTCACAAGACAGCCTCGACCCGGGTGCCGTGGCCGGGGACCGACTCGACGCGGAGCGTCCCGCCGGTCGCCGCGACCCGGTCGGCGAGCCCCCGGAGCCCACGCCCGGCGGGATCAGCGCCGCCGTCGCCGTCGTCCTCCACCGAGACGACGACGGTCGCCGAGCTCGAGCCGCACCGAGACGCGACTCGCCGCGGCGGCTTGTGCACGTTGGTGAGGCACTCGGCGACGACGTAGTAGATCGACGTCTGGATGCGCTGGTCGGGCTCGTGGTCGCCGACCACGTCGAGCCGGGTCGGCACGCCGCTGTGCAGGACGAGCTCCTCCAGCGCGGCCACGACGCCGCCGTGGGCGAGCGCGGTGGGGGTGATCCCGCGCACCGTACGTCGCAGCTCGTCGCCGGCGACGCGCAGTCTTCGGCCTCGAGCTCTGCGAGGCCGGTGCGAAGGGTCTCGTCGTCGCCGCTACCGACCTGCTCGGCTACCAGACGGGCCTGGATCGTGGCGGAGACGAGCAGCTGCTGGACGCCGTCGTGGAGGTCGCGCTCGATGTGACGACGCTCGGCGTCGCCGGCATCGAGGAGGCGACCGGACAGCCGCTCGTTCGTCACCGCGAGCCGGACCGCCTCGGCCACCGACTCGAGGAGCTCGCGTCGCGCGGAGACCGCGGGGTCGTGCACGATCCCGCCACCGCCACCGCGTCGTCGGCGTCGTCGAGATCCCCGACCGGCACCCACGAGTCACCCGGCCGCTCCCGCGGGTCGGCGCACGTCGCGCCCGACGAGGTGACCCACCCGCCGCCCTCCGACCACAGCAGGCGCGCCGAGGGTCGTCGAGGGCCTCGACGACCAGCTCGTCCCAGCGCTCGCGGACGATGCCGTGACGCTCGGCCAGCAGCAGGTCGGCGACCCGGGACCGGGTGGCCCGCTGCCGCCCCAGACTCACCACGTAGATCACCGGCGGCAGCCCTCCATCAGGTAGGTCAGGTACTGAGCCGGGGTGTTGTTCGCGAAGCCACCCACGAGGACGGTCAGGCTGAACCAGATCCAGGACGACGCCAGCAGCGCGAACGCGGAGGCCATGAGCAGGTTGACGGCGCGCCACGGGGCCGATCCCCGCCACCACTGTGCGCCGACCGCGACCAGGGCTGCCGTGGCGACCACGAGCTGACTACCGAGGTAGAGGCGCGCCAGGTCCGGTCCGCCGGACGGCGAGTCGACGACGGCGAACACGTTGCGGGTGGCGTCCGCGAAGCCCCACGCGCCGGGGTCGTAGGTCAGGAGTCGCACGCCAGCGAGGAGGAACGTGCCGAGCGCGAGCGCCGCGACGGCCCGTCCGATCCCACCGCGGACCTGCCGACGGGGTAGCTCAGCGCGAGCAGCACCGAGACGGGCACCGGCAGCACCGCGCTCGCCCACAGCAACGGCCACAGTGGGTTCCAGGAATCGGTCAGGAGCCAGAGTCCGGTGAGGCTGGTCACCACCGAGCCGTCAGCATGAGTCCGACGGTGCCCGTCGACGCCCCGAACCCGCTCGCCACGACCGCGCACACCGCGTAGGCCACCCCCGTGGCGGCCACGAGGGCGATCAGCCCGAACTCGAGGTAGCCGACCCGCAGCGGCGGCACGGCGGCCACCAGGTTGAGCGCACCCGCGCCCGTCGCCGCGACGGCGACCGGGCGCGAACCCAGGGGCACCCGCTCTCGAGCCGCCGTCATGACCACACGGTAGGACCTCGCCCGCCCTCGGGGGATGGGGAGAATCCCGACACGTGCCGGGGGCGTCTCCCGATGCGCGGGGGACGACGGGCTCCTAGCGTCCTCGGCATGAAACCTCGACGCATCCTCGTGGCCGTCCTTGCTGCCCTGTCGCTACCGCGCTGTCCTGCGGGGGCACCGAGAGCGCCGACCCGGCCATCGCCGGCGTGACCGAGGCGCCCGCCGACGAACCTAGATCGACGGCCAACTGCGTCGTGACCTACTCCGAGTCGGACTACGAGAAGGCCGGGGTGGAGGACACCGCGCAGATCGCGGAGAACGTGGGGGAGTTCACCTGGACCCTCGCGGACGGTGAGTGGAACTACTCGCAGGACTCGGCGACCGCCGAGCGCACCGAGGAGTCCGGTTCCTACGAGCTCGACGGCTCGACGCTGACGTTCCGGTGGGCGCCGGCCACGATCACCATGCAGGTGGAGGTGGCGGACGACGGCTCGTTGGTGTTCACCGACGTCGAGGACCCCTCGTTCCAGCAGCTCTCGGACGTGCAGTTCGGGCTGCACCCCTGGGTTCCGGTCGGGTGACCGGCTCGCTCGTCGCTCAGGACGTCACGCCGCACGGTGCCCATCCGCAGCCGGGCCGCGACCCGCTCGGCCCTGCCGGCGTTCTGGGTCCACACCGCCCCGGAGCTCGTCGACGCTGTCGTGGGCGATCACTCGCGACAGCGGCTTCCGCGGCGCGAGGACCGGCTCGTCCTCGTCGAGGTCAGGCGAGCGAGCCGGCGAAGATCTGCCAGGCCAGGGCGGACTTGGCGACGAGGCTGAGGACGAGGTAGCCCCGCTCGCCGAAGGCGTAGCTGCGCCACGGCCCCACCTCGCGGTACTGCAGCAACTGGTTGACCGCGAAGCTCATGAAGAAGACGAACAGGGACACGAAGATCCCGAACACGAAGCCCGGCACGTCTTCCCTCGCCGCCACCAGGTTCCACGTGATCGCCGCCCACGGCGCGGCACCGGCGACGCAGCCGAACCAGAACGGGAGCATGGTCGTCGTCGTCCGCCCGGGCGGGTTCATGAGCTCCTGCAGCCAGCCGAAGAGGATCATCGCGACGTTGGCGCCGATGATCGCGAACACCGCCGAGATCTCGACGATGCCGTTGTAGAAGCCGATCAGCACGATCATGATCGTCGCGCTGACGGAGTACTCGACCCAGCGGAACGCGTTGAGCCCGCGTCGCAGATCCGTCTCGTAGCGACGACGGCCCGCCGTCGCGACCACCAGGTGGTCGACCGCGGCCAGGATCAGGAAGGCGGCGATCGCCCAGCCGATGCGCACGTCGACCACCGACTCGGGGTCCGCGAGGGCGGTACCCGGTGGACCCTGGGCGTACGACGCGATGACGGTGATGGCGAAGTCGCTGGCCAGGACGACCACGGCCACGGCCTGGGCCGCGTGCAGGACCGCCAGGCCGAGGTTCCAGCGGCGGAGCCCGCGCAGAGCGGCGTCGTCGACGCCGGTCGCGGTGGGTCGTGGGGGCATGTCCAGCAGCGTACGCACGCCCGGCGACGGGACCGACCGCTGCCGGGGCGAGACGGTCACCGGCTGCGAGAGCTGACCGCAGCGGCCCTGGTCAGATCCGCTCGATCTCGGCGGTACAGCTCACCGCCGGCGTCGCCGGTGTTGAGCACCCCCGTGGGCTCGAGCATCAGCAGCTTGACCTCGCCGTCGGCCCGCGGGCAGTGCTCGACGCCGCGCGGGACGACGAACATCTGCCCCGCACCCAGCACCACGTCGCGGTCGCGCAGCTGGAGGACGAGCTCGCCCTCGACGACCAGGAACAGCTCGTCGGTCTCGTCGTGGGTGTGCCACACGAACTCACCCTGCAGCCGGGCGAGCCTCACCTCGTAGTCGTTGACGGTGGCCACCACCTTCGGCGACCAGTGCTCGGAGAAGAGCCCGAACTTCTCCGCGAGGTCGACGACGTCCGCACCGCTCCGCTCCGCCGCTGCCGCGACCTGCGCGAGGGTCGCCTCCATCCCACGGAGCAGCGTCTCGGTGAAGCGGGCCTGCCCGCCCATGAAGCCGTCGGTGAGCTCCTGCGAGAGAGGTGAGACGCCCTCCGGCACCTCCCGGCGGTGGGTCAGCAGTGTGCCGTCGGCGTGCGGTTCCAGGACGAAGGACCACACGGCCCAGTTCTCCTCGATCCGGAAGGCGATCGCCCGCGGCTCCTCGAACCGGGTGATGACGCCGTGGGTCGTCCACTCGAGGTCGCCGTCCCGGTTGCGGTTGGTGAACGCGACCTCGAGGCCCGGCTCGTCGGCGCGCATCCGGGTGCCGACGAGGGTCGGGCTCCACGCCACCAGGCGCCGGGGATCGCTGACGAGCGGCCACACCCGCTCGATCGGCGCGGCCACGACGACCGAGCGCTCGAGCACCGCGACGACGTCCGCTCCGCTGCTGGGGTCGGTCACCTCAGCGCTCGGCCCGCTTGCTGAGCACCGTGCGGCCGGCCTCGAGGCGGGCGATCGGCACCCGGAACGGCGAGCAGGAGACGTAGTCGAGGCCCACGGAGTCGAAGAAGTGGATCGAGCGCGGGTCGCCGCCGTGCTCGCCGCAGACGCCGACCTTGAGGTCGGGCTTGGTCTGCCGGCCCTTGTCGGTGCCCATCTCGACCATGCCGCCGACGCCGAGCTGGTCGAGCGACTCGAACGGCGAGACGTCGAAGATCGCGTGCTCGAAGTAGCGGGAGAAGAACGAGGACTCCACGTCGTCGCGGCGAGAACCCCCACGCCATCTGGGTCAGGTCGTTGGTGCCGAAGGAGAAGAAGTCGGCCTCCTGGGCGATCCGGTCGGCGAGGAAGGCGGCCCGGGGGAGCTCGATCATCGTGCCGACCGTGAAGTCGACGGTGACGCCGCGCTGCTCCTGCACCTCGGCGGCCACCGTGGTGATGAGCGCCTTCACGATCTCGAACTCACGGACGCTGGCGACCAGCGGGACCATGATCTCGGGCAGCGGGCGCATGCCGGCCTCGACCCGGTCGGCCGCGGCCTCGAGGATCGCGCGGGCCTGCATCTCGACGAGGCCCGGGATCTGGATCCCCAGCCGGACGCCGCGCATGCCGAGCATCGGGTTCTGCTCGTGCAGCCGGCGCACGTGCTCCAGCAGCACGCGGTCGTGCTCGTCGACCTCGCCCCTCTCCTCCGCGAGCGCGACCTTCACCGACAGGTCGGTGTGGTCGGGGAGGAACTCGTGCAGCGGCGGGTCGATGAGCCGGATGGTGACCGGGAGGCCGTCCATGGACTCGAGGATCTCGAGGAAGTCCTGACGCTGCAGGGGCAGCAGCGCGTCGAGTGCGGCCTGCCGCTCGTCGTCGTCCTCGGCGACGATCAGGCGCTCGACGAGCTCGCGGCGGTCGCCGAGGAACATGTGCTCGGTGCGGCACAGCCCGATGCCCTGGGCGCCGAACCGGCGGGCACGCGCGGCGTCCTCGGGGGTGTCGGCGTTGGCCCGCACCCGGAGCCGGCGGGCGCCGTCGGCGTGCGCCATCACGCGGGTGACGGCGGCGACCAGGTCGTCGTCGACCTGCTCGCCCTCGAAGTGCCGCACCACGAGGGCGTCGGAGACGGGGACCGCGCCGGCGAAGATCTCGCCGGTCGTGCCGTCGATGGAGATGACGTCGCCCTCGCGGATCGTGTCGCCGTCCCGGACCCGGAACTCCTTGGCGCTGACGTCGACGTCGAGCGCCTCGGCGCCGCAGACGCAGGTGCGGCCCATGCCGCGGGCGACGACGGCGGCGTGGGAGGTCTTGCCGCCGCGGCTGGTGAGGATGCCCTGGGCGGCGACCATGCCGCGCAGGTCGTCGGGGTTGGTCTCCTTGCGCACGAGGATGACGTCCTCGCCGCGCTCGGCCCACTCCACCGCGGTGTCGGAGTCGAAGACGGCCTTGCCGACGGCGGCGCCGGGCGAGGCGTTCATGCCGGTGCCCAGCAGCGTGCGCTCGGCGGCGGCGTCGAAGCGGGGGAACATCAGCTGGGCGAGCTGGTCGCCGGTGACCCGGGTGACCGCCTCGTCCATCTGGATCAGGCCCTCGTCGACCATGTGGATCGCGATGCGGAATGCCGCCTCCGGCGTCCGCTTGCCGACGCGGGTCTGCAGCATCCACAGCTTGCCGCGCTCGACGGTGAACTCGATGTCGCACATGTCGCGGTAGTGGCGCTCGAGCCGCGCCATGATCGCGAGCAGCTCGTCGTGGGACTTCTGGTCGACCTCGGCGAAGTCGGCGAGGCTCACGGTGTTGCGGATGCCGGCCACGACGTCCTCGCCCTGGGCGTTCTGCAGGTAGTCGCCGTACTCGCCCTGCGAGCCGCTGGCCGGGTCCCGGGTGAACGCGACGCCGGAGCCGGAGTCCATGCCGAAGTTGCCGAACACCATCGCCTGGATGTTCACCGCGGTGCCGAGGTCGTCGGAGATGCGCTCGCGCCGGCGGTAGAGCCGGGCGCGGTCGGTGTTCCAGGAGTCGAAGACCGCCCGCACCGCGAGGTCCAGCTGCTCGCGCGGCTCCTGTGGGAAGTCGCGTCCGGAGTGCTCGCGGACGATGCCCTTGAACGTCTCCACCAGGGCGCGCAGGTCGTCGGCCTCCAGGTCGAGGTCGTTCTCGGTCCCGCGGGACTCCTTGGCGGCGTCGAGGGCCGCCGAGAAGTGGCCGGAGTCGATGTCGAGCACGGTGACGCCGAACATCTGCAACAGCCGCCGATAGGAGTCCAGCGCGAAGCGCTCGTCCTGGCTCTGCCGGGCCAGTCCCGCGACCGACTCGTCGTTGAGGCCGATGTTGAGGACGGTCTCCATCATTCCCGGCATCGAGAACTTCGCCCCCGAACGGACGCTCACCAGCAGCGGGTCGTCGGCGTTGCCCAGCGAGCGCCCCATCGTGTCCTCGAGGGTGGCCAGGTGCTCGGTGACCTCCTCGGCGAGGCCGTCGGGATCACCGCCGTCGGCGAGGTAGGCACGGCACGCCTCGGTGGTGATGGTGAAGCCGGGCGGCACGGGGAGCCCCAGGTTGGTCATCTCGGCGAGGTTGGCCCCCTTGCCGCCGAGCAGGTCGCGCTGCTCCTTGTCGCCGTCGGCGAAGTCGTGGACGAAGTCCATCGTCACCCTCCCTGCTCGAGAACCGTTGCCCGCAGTCTCGCCGACATTCGGCTCCCGTGGGTCACCGCGGTCCTCACGCGAGCCGACGGGCCTCGCGCGAGACCAGCGCGGCGAGGGCGGTGGTGATCGGGACGGCGGCGATCAGGCCCAGGGTCGCCACGATGCTCCGCACGATCTCCTGGGCGATGATCTGGTCGGTCACCACGCCGCCGAGCGAGTCGCGCTCGGCGACGATGATGATCATCAGGGGCAGCGCCGAGCCGGCGTAGGCCAGCACGATCGTGTTGATCACCGACGCGATGTGGGAGCGGCCGACCCGGCTGCCGGCGCGGTAGAGCTCGAGGAAGCCGTGCTGCGGGTTGGCCCGCGACACCTCGGCGACCGTCGCGGCCTGGGTGACCGTGACGTCGTCCAGCACGCCGAGCGACCCGATCACGATGCCGGCGAGCAGCAGGCCCTCGCTGTTGAGGTTGGACGAGGTGACCAGGTACGCCGACACGTCGTCGGTGACGCCCGTCAGGTGCAGCGCCCCCACGGTCAGCGCGGACAGCACCCCGGTCAGGACGAGGCTCCCCAGCGTGCCCACGACCGCCACGGTGGTGAGCAGGCTGACGCCGTGGGTGAGGTACAGCACCGTCAGCGCGATCGCGGCCGACCCCACGATGGCCACCATCAACGGAGGCTGACCGTCGATGATCGCCGGCACGACGAAGAAGAGGAGCAGCACGAAGGTCACCGCGAGACCGAGGAGCGCCAGCAGCCCTCGCCACCGGCCGAAGGCGGCCACCGTGACCGCGAAGACCGCGGCCAGCAGCCACAGCGCGCTGAGCCGCTGGTGGTCGACGACGGAGTAGACGAGACCGTCGGGCGTCTCGGAGCGGATCAGGACGATGGCGTCGCCCTCGTCGATCTCGGGGGCGCCGGGGCCGTTCGGCAGGATCGTCTCGATCCGCTCGCCCTCGCCTGCGTCGTCGAGCCGCACCACGGCCCGGCCGCACCCGTTCACGTCGGCCGGCGCGTCGTCGGTCTCCGGGCACGCCTCGCGCACGATCTCGGCGACGACGCCCTCGAACTCGTCGACGCCGCCCTCCTCGTCGCGGTCCGGGAGCGAGCCGGGCCACAGCCAGACCATGCCCGCGAGGGTCAGCAGCACCAGTGGCGCCACCACCGCGACGGCCGCGCGGCGTAGGGGCTGCGGCGCCCGGGCCGCGTGTCGTGAGTGGTGCCCCGCCATCACCCCAACCTCCCACGACGGGAGGGATTCAGTCCGCGGGGTCCTCCGACACGGACTCGGACTCGCGCCGCACCCGCACCGCCGACACCCGCCGGTCGTCCATCGCGGCGACCTCCAGCACCGTGGCGCCGACCAGCACCGAGTCGCCGGTCCGCGGGATCCGCCCGAGCTGCGCGATCAGGAAGCCGGCGACGGTCTCGTAGTCGCCGTCGGCGAGCGTGATGCCGGTCTCCTCGGCGAAGTCCTCGATCGTCAGCCCGCCGCGGACGACGCCGGGCTCACCGCTGCTGGGGTGAGAGGTGGGGTCGTCGTCGTACTCGTCATGGATGTCGCCCACGATCTCCTCGACGAGGTCCTCCAGCGTCACGATGCCGTCGGTGCCGCCGTACTCGTCGACGACGACGGCGAGATGGGCGCCGGCCTGGCGCATCGTGGTGACCGACGGCAGCACCCGGTTGGTGCCGGGAAGCACCAGCACCGGACGTTGCAGGTCGGCCACCGTGCGGGGGTCGTCAGTCGCGACGCCGAGCAGGTCGCGCACGTGGAGGAAGCCGGTCAGGTCGTCGAAGCTCGACCCCATCACCGGGTAGCGGGAATGTGGCTGGCTCTGCACCCAGGTCGCGGCCTCCACCACCGGGCTCGCGCCGTCGACGAACACGACCTCGCCGCGGGGGCGCATCAGCTCCTTGACGGTGCTGTTCGCGGCCGCGAAGACGTCGGACAGGATGCGCCGCTCGTTCTCGTCCAGCGAGTCGTGGGACGTGACGATGTCGCGCACCTCCTCCTGCGACAGCTCGCTGCTCGTGAGGTTCGGATCGCCACCGAGCAACCGCACCAGCGCGTTGGTGGAGGTGGAGAGCAGCCAGATCACCGGCCGCATCACGGTGGCGAACCGGTCGAGCGCCGGCCCGGTGAGCAGTGACACCTGCTCGGACCGCTGGAGTGCCAGCCGCTTCGGCACCAGCTCGCCGAGCACCAGGGACAGGTAGGCGATGAGCAGGGTCATGGCCACCAGGGCCACCGTGTCGGCGGCGTCGGGGCCGAGTCCGAGGTCGACCACGTAGGGGGCGACGTCGGGTGCCAACGTCGCGCCGCCGTACGCCGCCGAGAGGAACCCCGCGACGGTGACGCCGATCTGCACCGCGGCGAGGAACCGGTTGGGGTCCCGCGCGATCGCCGCGACCCGGGCGCCGCGGGCGCCGCGCTGCTCCAGCTGGTCGACCTGGCCCGCGCGCAGCGAGACCAGCGCGAGCTCGGTGGCGGCGAACACGCCGCCGACCAGCACGAACACCACGACCAGCGCGAGGTTGACCGCGGTCTGGGAGTCGATCATCGCCGTTCACCTCCGCGCCGTGAGAGAGGTGAACGGTCGGGACTTCGAGGGTCGTCCATGCGCGCATCGTAGGAGCGAACGCAACCACTCCTGGCACTTCTGGGCGCCGGCGCTCAGCCCGCGGCGCCGTCCTGCGGCAGGTTGAGCTCGATCGAGGCGAGGTAGTCGGTGAACTCCCGGCCCATCTCGTCGAACTGGGCAAAGGTGCAGGTGAGGGTGTGGATCACGACGGCGAGGCGGCCGGGGTCGTCGAGGTCGACGTAGCCGCGGATCTGCTGCAGCTGGCGCAGGTCGTGCGTGACGCCGTCGACGTGGATGACCGCGCCGATCACCTGGCTCACGACGGGCGCGGAGTCCGACGGCGTCTCGTGGCGGTCGAGCAGCTCGACCTCCTCGGCCTCGGCCTCGATCTTCGCGAGACTCTCGGCGGCGACGTCGGTGAGCGAGGCCCCGTCGGTGCGCCAGTCGCCCGACACCGAGATGGTGGGCGTGTAGGCGTCCTCGACCAGGTCGCGGCGGACCGCGAGCAGCGCGACGTTGTGGACGCCGAGCGACGACGGCTCGACGATCTCCCAGCTGTCGTGGGGCAGCTGGATGCGCAGCGGCACCGGTAGTGCGGTCGTCGTCATCAGAAGAGGCCTCCCACCCACTCGACGGCATCCTTGCCGGTCTCGTACACCTCGCCCGGGTCGACCGTGATGCCGGCCTCCACCTTGCCACCGAGGCCGAGGGCCGCGCCGAGCTCCGCGTCGATGGTGATCTTGCCGTCCTCGACCTCGACGCCACCGCCGGCCGAGACCCCGATGCCCGCCTGGCCCTCGACCGCGGCCTCGCCGCCGACCCCGCCGACGTCGCCCGCGACCTCGGCCCGGGCGCGGGCCCCGGCGAACAGCTCGCCGTCGGCGTGCACGCCGTCCTTGCCGATGGTCAGCCCGCCGCTGCCCTCGGCGCCGACGAACGCCTCGCCGTGAAGCTCGGCCTCGGCAGGTCCGAGCTCGCCGTGGATCGTGCCCTCGGCGCCGAGGATCGTGACCCGGCCGTCCGCACCGACACGGACGCCCTCCTTGTCGATGGTGGCCTCGGCCGAGCCGTCCGCGCCGAGCACGGTGACCGAGCCGTCGCCGTTGACCTTCACGTTGCCGTAGTAGTTGGTGAACTCGCCCTCGGCGTTGAAGACGTAGATCTCGCCCTCCGCCTTGCCGAGGGTGATCTTGAACGGCGAGTCGTCGCCCTCCTCGGTGCCGAACGTCCGCTGCCAGCCGGTCCAGGAGAACTCCGGCCCCTCGACGTCGCCGTCGGCCCCGAACACGTCGACGTCGCCGGAGCTCGAGTTCTGCGAGCCGCCGGCCTCCGCGGGCGCGCCGAGGGCGTCGAGAGCGGCGCTGCCTGCCCGGTCGAGGTAGTCGCGGGCGTCCTCGAGGATCCGCTCGGCCTCCTCGCGCAGCGCCTCGCCCGGGTCGGAGAACGGGCCGGGGTTCCGCACCGGCGAGATCGGCCCGAACGGCGACCCGCTGGGCTGCAGCAGGCTGGAGTTGTAGCGGCTGACGGCGGCGTTGTGCTCGGTGACGGCGGCCTGGGTGGCGCGCTCACCCTCGTTCCACTTGTCGATCGCGTCCTGCGCCTTGTCCTGCGCGGTTCCGAGCGCGTCGGCGTAGGTGGAGAGCGCACCCTGGGCCTGGTGGAGCAGGTCGAGGTAGGTCTCCCACTTCGTGGTCTCGTCGGAGACCTTCAGCCGGAACACCCCGCTCGTGCCGCCCCGCCAGCGGGTCACCTGGACGCCGCGGAACGCCTGCAGCCTGCCCTGGATGCGGGTGGCCTCGTCGCCCAGGTCGTCGACGTTGGTGCGGACGGCGGAGACGGTGCCGGGCACCAGCTCGGTCCTGTCCTCGGTCTGCCCCAGCTCCTTGCTCGGCGGGGCGGTCATCGCGGTCCCTCCCCGAGCAGGCCGGGAAGGCCCGGCTGGAACGCGGCCCCCACGTTGTCGTCGGTGCCCTCGTACGTGGTGGCCTGGGCACGAAGGCTGGTGGCGAGGCCGGTGGCACCGTCGTGGAGCGCCTTCCCGGCGGCGTCGCACTGGTCGGCGACCGCCGAGTACCAGGCAGCCAGCTCGACGTGCCCGAAGGTGTCGGCCGCGACGTTCGTCGCCTCGAAGTCGTAGCCCGCCATGTCACTGACGGTGCGCTCGTACTGACCCGCCGCCGTGCGCAGCTCCTCGACCACCACTTCGTAACCCATGGCGTGAGACATACCCGGCCTGGCGCCGCCGTAACATCGCGGGACGTGAAGGTCGTCGTGCTCACCGGTGCCGGGATCTCGGCGGAGAGCGGCGTCCCGACGTTCCGCGACGCCGACGGGCTCTGGGAGGGGCACCGGGTCGAGGAGGTCGCGACGCCGGAGGCGTTCCTCGCCCAGCCGCTGGTGGTGCAGCGGTTCTACGACGCGCGCCGGGCCGCGCTCGCGACCGTCGAGCCGAACCCCGCGCACCGCGCCCTGGCACGGCTGGAGGAGGCGCTCGGCGACGACCTGCTGCTGGTCACCCAGAACATCGACGACCTGCACGAGCGTGGTGGCTCGCGGCGCGTCGTCCACATGCACGGCGAGCTGCGCTCGGCGTGGTGCGTGGGCTGTGACGCCCGCACGTCGTGGGTCGACGACCTGATCGACGCCCCGCCCTGCCCGGGCTGCGGCGCGGCCGAGCTGCGGCCCGACGTCGTCTGGTTCGGCGAGATCCCCTACGACCTCGACCGGATCTTCGACGCGCTGCAGGAGGTCGACCTCTTCGTCTCCGTCGGCACCTCGGGCGCGGTGTACCCGGCGGCCGGGTTCGTGCAGCACGCGCTGCGCCACGGCGCCCGCACCCTCGAGCTCAACCTGGTACCGAGCGAGGGGTCGTTCTTCTTCCACGAGGCGCGGCACGGGCCGGCCGGCGAGATCGTGCCCGCCTGGGTCGAGGAGCTGCTCGGCCCGTCCTAGGAGCAGGAGGCCTAGGTGCCGGGCGAGGAACTCGCGCAGCATCGCGTCGAGCCGGGGCCGGTCGCTCTCGAGTCCCATGACCGGCAGGAACGTCGAGATGGCGTGCAGGAACATGTCGCCGCTCTCGATCAGGCGCGGATCCATGTTGCCGCTGACCTCGAGGGCCACGACGCCGTGCAGCACCGACCAGCCCTGCAGGTAGACCCAGATCAGACCGCGGTCCTCGCGGGCGATGTGCTCGACCTTGGCCGGCATGAGCGGGTCGAGCACGCTCTCGCGGACGGTGGGGGACAGCTCGTCGAGGGGCGGCACGGGGAAGCGGTCGCGCTCCCAGACGGCGTACATCAGGTCGGTGAAGAAGTGGCCCGACGTCGAGGTGGTGATCATCTCGCGGCGCACGCAGTCGACCGAGGCGATGGGGTTGAGGAAGGCGAGGGTGAACTCGCGCGGATTGCCCACGGCCCACTGGCGGAAGGCGGCGGCGGCGACGGCCAGCCGGCCGGCGAGGTCATCGGCCGGCACCTCCTCGACGGCGGCCCGGAAGTCGAGGGTGGCCGCCTTGTCGATCTCGAAGGCGACCAGGTCGACGAGGTCCTGGTAGCTGGACACGTAGCGGTACAGCGCAGGCGCCGTCATGCCCATCCGCGAGGCGACCGCCCGCAGCGACAGGTCGGAGTCGACCTCGGCGAGCAGGGCGCGTGAGGTGTCGACGATCTCGGCGAACGTGGCCTCGCGCTGGCGCTCGCGCCGGGTCAGGGGTTCCACCTGGGTCATGCGGCTCCGTTCGGCAGTTCGGGGTTGACGAGCGAAGTTTACACCGTTTACGGTAAACACCGTTCACCAAAATGACCATGCATCACGGATGCTACCGGGAGGGCACGATGTTGGAGCGATGGGGAGGCGTGGTGGCCCGTCGGGCCCGCGCCGTGCTGGCGATGGGGATCCTGGTGGCCGTGGCCGCGGCGGCCTACGGGCTGGGGGTCTTCGACTCCCTCAGCCAGGGCGGGTTCGACGATCCCGCTGCGGAGTCGAGCCGTGAGCTCGCGCTGGAGCGCGAGGTGTTCGGCAACCAGTCGGTCGACGTGGTCGCCATCTACTCCGACGACGACCTCACCGCGGCCGACCCGCAGTTCCGGGCCGCGGTCGAGGCTGTCGTCGCCGGGTTGCCCGCGGGAACCACGACGACGGTGGTGCCCTACTACGAGGCGCCACGCGAGAGCGGACTGGTGACCCCCGACGGGCACAGCGCCCAGGTGCTGATCTCGCTCGCGGGCAACAGCCAGGACGAGTACCTCGAGCACTACCGCGACCTCGAGCCCACCCTCCAGGCGCCTGCTGACAGCGGCCTCGACACCGACGTCGCCGGCGCGTTCGCCGTCTACAGCGACGTCAACGAGATCACCGCGGAGGACCTCGAGCGGGCCGAGCTCATCTCGATGCCGATCGTCCTCCTGCTGGCGCTCCTGATCTTCGGCAGCCTGGTGGCGGCCAGCATGCCGGTGCTGGTCGGCCTGCTCGCGATGATCGGCGCCCTGGCCGTCGTCCGGGTCATCACCCTCTTCGCCGACGTGTCGGTGTTCGCGGTGAACGTGGTGTCGCTCATCGGCATCGGGCTCGCGATCGACTACGCCCTCTTCATCATCTCGCCGGTTCCGCGAGGAGCTCGCGCTGCTGCCTGACGACCATCCGGACGCTGCGGCGATCGCCGTGCGCCGCACCATGGGCACCGCGGGCCGTACCGTGCTCTTCTCCGGGCTCACCGTGGCCGCCGCCATGTCCAGCCTCATCATCTTCCCGCAGGCGTTCCTGCGGAGCATGGGCTACGGCGGCGTCGCCGCGGTGCTGGTGGCGATGCTGGCCGCCCTCACCGTGCTGCCCGCCCTGCTCCGGCTGCTCGGGCGCCGGGTCGACGCCGGCCGGCTTCCGTGGCGGCGGGGCCGCGCCGTCGCCGGGGAGGACGCGCACGGCCGCTGGGCCCGGCTCGCCCGCGCCGTGATGCGCCGTCCGGTGCTGGTGATCGTCGCGACCGTCACCCTGCTCCTGCTCGTGGCCTCGCCGTTCCTCGGTGCGTCGTGGGGCAGCGTCGACCACCGGGTGCTGCCCGAGGACGCTCCGGCCCACGTGGCGGCCGACAAGCTGCTCGAGTTCGGGCCCGAGACCGCGACCGCCTCGCTGCTCCTGGACGGCACCACCGCCGCTGACGTCGCCGGCTACCGCGACGCCGTGCTCGACGTGCCGGGCGTCGTCGGGGTCGAGGAGGTCGCGACCGACGACGGCTACACGCTGCTGCGGGCCGCGTGGGAGGGCAACAGCCAGACCGAGGCGTCGCAGGACCGGGTCGCCGACATCCGCTCCGTCGACCCGGCCAGCGGCGAGGCGCTGGTCGGCGGCGTCACGGCCGACACCGTCGACCTGCTCGACTCGGTCTCGGCGCACCTGCCGTGGATGGGTCTCATCGTCGTGGCCGTGATGTTCGCGCTGCTCTTCGTGGCCTTCGGGTCGCTGGTGCTGCCGCTCAAGGCGATCGTGATGAACCTGCTCTCCATCACCGCGTCGTTCGGCGTCGTCACCTGGATCTTCAGCGACGGCCACCTCTCCGACCTGCTCGGCTTCCAGCCGCAGGGCTTCCTCGACGCGACGAACCCGATCCTGATGCTGGCGATCCTGTTCGGGCTGTCGATGGACTACGAGGTGTTCCTGCTCTCGCGGGTCCGCGAGCAGTACGACCGCACCGGCGACAACGACGTCGCCGTCGCCACCGGCGTCCAGAAGACCGGTCGCATCATCACCAGCGCTGCGCTGCTGCTGGCGATCGTCATCGGCGCCTTCGGCACCAGCGGCATCGTGTTCATGAAGATGCTCGGCATCGGGATGCTGGTGGCGCTGCTCATCGACGCCACCCTCGTCCGAGCGCTGCTCGTGCCCGCCACGATGAAGCTGCTCGGCCGCTGGAACTGGTGGGCACCCGCGCCGATGGCCCGGTGGTGGGAGCGCCACGGCTTCCGGGAGGGCGCGGAGCCGCTGCGCGAGGAGCGGGAGACGGCGCTGGTCTGAGGGGTGGTGGCGCGCGGACGTCGGCGTCGAGGCCTCCGCAGCCGGTCGTGCTACGGGGCGAGCAGCGCGCCGGCGTGGGCCGGCACGTCGAGCGTGCCGTCGGCGTGGAGGTCCACGCCGGTCTCGGTCTCGAACAGCAGCCGGCGCTGGGTGACGTCGACGGAGGCGGGCTCCTCGCCGAAGTTCACGACGACGAGCAGGTCGCCGCGGTGCATCGCGAACACCCGGCGCTCCTCGTCGACGTCGCAGCGGGTGCGGGAGAAGGCGGGGTCGGTGAGGTCGCTGTGCTCGCGTCGCAGCGCCGCGAGCTGGCGGTAGACCGTGAGCAGCCGCGCACCGCGGTCCCGCTCGGGCTCCGACCAGTCGAGCTTGGAGCGCTCGAAGGTTGCGGGGTCCTGCGGGTCGGGCACCACCGCGGGGTCCCAGCCCATCTGCTCGAACTCCGCGATCCGGCCCTCCGCCGTGAGCCGGCCGAGCTCGGGCTCGGGGTGGGAGGTGAAGAACTGGAACGGCGTCGACGCGCCCCACTCCTCGCCCTGGAAGAGCATCGGCGTGAACGGGCCGCAGAGGGTCGAGCAGCGCGGCGCAGGCCAGCTGATCGCTCGTCGAGGGCCTCGGTGATCCGGTCGCCGACCGCCCGGTTGCCGACCTGGTCGTGGTTCTGGCTGCACACCACGAGCCGCCACGCGGGCATCGCGTCGGTGTCGATCGGCGCGCCGTGGTCACGGCCGCGGAACGAGCTGTAGGTGCCGTCGTGGAAGAACCCGCGCTCGCACACCTTGGCCAGCGCGCCCAGCGGCTCGAAGTCCGCGTAGTAGCCGGTGGTCTCGCCGGTGAGCGCCACGTGCACCGCGTGGTGGAAGTCGTCGCTCCACTGGGCGTCCAGGCCGAAGCCGCCGGCCTCGCGCGGGGTGACCAGGCGCGGGTCGTTGAGGTCGGACTCCGCGATCAGCGTCAGCGGGCGGCGCTGGTGCGCCGACATCGCCGCGACCTCGATCGCCATCTCCTCGAGCAGGTGCAGCTCCGACTCGTCGTGCAGCGCGTGCACGGCGTCCAGCCGCAGCCCGTCGACGTGGTAGTCGGCGAGCCACATCCGCACGTTGTCGAGGATGTAGCCGGCGCACCTCGGCCGAGCCCTCGCCGTCGAGGTTCACCAGGTCGCCCCAGGTGTTGCGGCCCTGCTTGAGGTAGGGGCCGAACTCCGGCAGGTAGTTGCCGGACGGACCCAGGTGGTTGTAGACGACGTCCTGGACGACGCCGAGCCCGGCCGCGTGGCAGCCGTCGACGAAGCGCTGGTAGCCGTCGGGGCCGCCGTACGGCTCGTGCACGGCCGACCAGAGCACGCCGTCGTAGCCCCAGTTGTGGGTGCCGTTGACGGCGTTGACCGGCATGACCTCGACGAAGTCGACGCCGATCGAGCGCAGGTGGTCCAGGCGTCCGAGCGCCGCGTCGAAGGTGCCCTCGGGGGTGAAGGTGCCGATGTGGAGCTCGTAGACCACCGCGCCCGCCAGCGGGCGACCGGTCCAGCTGTCGTCGGTCCAGGCGAAGGCCTCGGACCGGTGGGTTCGCGAGCGCTGGTGGACGCCCGCCGGCTGGCGCCGCGACCGCGGGTCGGGTCGGGGCGCGTCCGAGTCGTCGATCAGGTAGCCGTAGTCGACGTCTCCCTTCGCCGGGTCCGGAGTGGGCTCCGACGGGGTCCACCAACCGCCGTCGGTCTCGTGCATGTCCACCGTGGCACCGGCCACGGACAGTCGGAGCCGTTGCGCACGGGGCGCCCAGACGTCGAAGGGTCCGCGGGCGGTCATGTCAGTCCTCCTGGACGAGCAGTGCGACGGGGAGGGTGTCGAGGCAGCGAGGCCAGCGCCGGCGTCGGCCGGCCGGTCGGTGAGCACGTCGCGCCAGGTGCCGGGCGGCAGGTCGAGCCGGGTGTCGCCCCAGCCGCCGCTCGCCGGCGAGGCCGACGGGCAGTCGGGTCGCCACGGCGAGCACGCCGCCGCGGTCGAAGGCGAGCACGTGGTCGGCCGCCGGGCCGCTGGCGGTCACCGGCGTGTAGCCGGCGAACCGCTCGGGTCGGTCCCGGCGCAGCCGGAGCAGCTCGCGCACCAGCCGCAGCTTGGCGGCGGCGGGGTGGTCGCGCCCGCCGTCGAGCACGTCGCGCGCGCAGGTCGAAGTCGACCGGACGCCGGTTGTCGGGGTCGACCAGCGAGCTGCTCCCACAGCTCGGAGCCCTGGTAGACGTCGGGCACGCCCGGGATCGTGAGCGCCAGCAGCTTGGCGGCCAGCGCGTTGGACCAGCCGGGCGCGGCCACGACGGCGATCAGCTCGTCGAGCACCTCGCGCACGTCGGGGGTCGTCGAAGGCGGCGTCGACCGCGGCGTGCACCTCGCGCCTCGAACGCCTCGTCGGGCGCGGTCCAGGTGGTGCGGTCGCCGGCCTCGCGCATCGCCTTCTCGGCGTAGGCGTGCAGCCGGGCGCGCAGGTCGGGGTCGTCGCCGTCCCACGCACCGAGCACGGCCTGCCAGAGCAGGGAGGCGAAGGCGGGGTCGGGCACCGGAGCCAGGCTCTGCAGGCGGTCGAACGCGGCCGCCCACACCTCGGGCACCTCGGCCAGGACGGCGATCCGCGCGCGGACGTCCTCGCCGCGCTTGGTGTCGTGCGTGGTGGTGCAGGTCATCGCGTGCGGCCAGTCGCGCTGCCGCGACGCCATCGCCTCGTGGAACTCGGCCACCGGCAGCGAGAACTCGGAGGGGTCGCCGCCGACCTCGGTGAGCGAGGTGAGGCGGGGGTAGCGGTAGAACGCGCAGTCCTCGACGCCCTTGGCCATCACCATGCCGCTGGTCTGCTGGAACCGCAGGGCGGCCGGCTGCTCCGGGTCGCCGAGCACGGGCTCCAGCTGGTCGAAGGTCTCCGCCAGGTCCGGCCGCGCCGCGCGGGCCGCCGCGAACGCGGCGTCGAGGTGCTCGCGGCCCTCGGGGAGGTAGGAGCGGTAGACCGGGAAGCAGGCGAGCAGCTCGGCGACGGCGTCGACGAGCGTCGGCGGTCCTCGGTGCGCTCCGGCGCGAGCTCGCGCACGATGCGACGGGTCTCGGAGCCGAGGATGCCGTCGGCCACGGCGCGCTTGGTGCCGTGGATCATGGCGTGCCAGTCGAGGTCGGCGAACGGCAGGCGATCCGCGCCGGCGGGGTCGGTGAGCACCCGGTCGACCATGCCGAGCGCGTCGTAGCCGGTGGTGCCGGCGGTGGCCCACGACGCCAGCAGGTGCTCGCCCGGCTCGAGGATCTTCTCGACGAGCACGTAGGCCTCGCCGCTGAGCGTGGCGAGGTCGCGCAGGTAGCCACCGGGGTCGCGCAGGCCGTCGGGGTGGTCGACGCGCAGCCCGTCGACCAGCCGCTCGCCGAACCAGCGGCGGATCTCCACGTGGGTGGCGTCGAAGACCCACGGGTCCTCGACCCGCAGCCCGGCGAGGGTGTTCACGGCGAAGAACCGCCGGTAGTTGAGACCGTGGTCGGCCACGGTCCAGTGCACCGGCTCGTAGTGGGTGTCGTCGGCCGGAAGCTCCATCGCCAGCTCGTCGAGGCCGCCGTCGCCGAGCACCGGCAGCCGGACCTTTCCGTCGCCCAGCTCCCAGTCGACGTCGAACGCCGACGCGTAGCTGCGAGTCGCGGCCCTGCTCCAGGAGGTCCCACCACCACGCGTTGTGGAGCGGCGTGGCGACGCCGACGTGGTTGGGCACGATGTCGACGAGGACGCCGAGACCGAGCTCGTCGCGCCTCGGCCGACAGCGCGGCGAGGCCCTCGGGTCCGCCGCGGGCGGCGTCGACCTGGTCGTGCCCGACGACGTCGTAGCCGTGGTCGGAGCCGGGCTCCGCCTCCAGCAGCGGCGAGAGGTAGACCCAGTCGACCCCGAGGTCGTGCAGGTACGGCAGCACCGCGGTGGCGGCGAACAGGTCGAAGTCGGGGCTGATCTGCAGCCGGTAGGTGCTGACGGGCACCCGCGTCACGACCCACCCCCGGTCTGGGCCGCCACGGACGCCGCCACCGAGCTGTCGGGCTCGGCCTCGGCCTCGTGGTGCTCGCGAAGCACGACGACGCTCCGGTCGGCCATCTCGAAGGTCTCGCCGGCGGCCCGGGACGGTGCCTCGCCGGATCCGGCGGTGTCGATCACGACGTCCCAGGCGTGGCAGAACTCCTCCGGCGGCAGGGTGACCTGGGCCGGTCCGTCGGCGTTGAAGTAGAGCAGGAAGTGGTCGTCGACGATGGGCCCGCCGCGGGCGTCGCGACCACTGATCCCCTGGCCGTTGAGGTACATCCCGAGCGCCTGCGCGCCGTCGTCCCACTCCTCGCCCTCCATCGGGCGGCCGTCGGGGTGCAGCCAGACGATGTCGTTGAGGCGGTCGCCCTCGCCGCCGGCCACCGGCGTGCGGACCGTGGTGCCGGTGAAGAAGCGGCGGCGCTGGAAGGTCGGGTGCTCGCGGCGCAGTCGCACCAGGTCGGCGGTGAACTCGAGCAGCGGTCCGTCGATCTTCTCCCAGTCCATCCACGCGATCTCGGAGTCCTGGGCGTAGGTGTTGTTGTTGCCGCCCTGGGTGCGGCCGAGCTCGTCGCCGTGCAGCAGCATCGGCACGCCCTGGCTCAGCAGCAGGGTGGTGAGCAGGTTGCGCTGGGCCTTCGCCCGCGCCAGAGGATCTCCGGGTCGTCGGTGTCGCCCTCGACGCCGTGGTTGTAGGAGCGGTTGTGGCTCTCGCCGTCGTTGTTGTCCTCGCCGTTGGCCTCGTTGTGCTTCTCGTTGTAGGAGACGAGGTCGCGCATCGTGAAGCCGTCGTGGGCGGTGACGAAGTTGATCGAGGCGAACGGACGGCGGCCCGAGTTCTCGTAGAGGTCGGAGGAGCCGGCCAGCCGCGAGGCGAACTCGCCCAGCGACGGCTCGCCGCGCCAGAAGTCGCGCACGGTGTCGCGATACGCGCCGTTCCACTCGGTCCACTGCGGCGGGAAGCCGCCGACCTGGTAGCCGCCCGGTCCGACGTCCCACGGCTCGGCGATCAGCTTGACCTGCGAGACCACGGGGTCCTGCTGCACCAGCTCGAAGAACGTGGCCAGCCGGTCGACGTCGTAGAACTCGCGGGCCAGTGCCGAGGCGAGGTCGAAGCGGAACCCGTCGACGTGCATCTCGGTGACCCAGTAGCGCAGCGAGTCCATGATCAGCTGCAGCGAGTGCGGGTGCCGGACGTTGAGCGAGTTCCCGGTGCCCGTGTAGTCCATGTAGTAGCGCTGGTCGTCCTCGACGAGCCGGTAGTACGCGGGGTTGTCGATGCCCTTGAAGCTCAGCGTCGGGCCGAGGTGGTTGCCCTCGGCGGTGTGGTTGTAGACGACGTCGAGGATGACCTCGATGCCGGCGACGTGCAGCGCCTTCACCATCGCCTTGAACTCCTGCACCTGCTGGCCGAGCTCGCCGGTGCCGGCGTAGTCGGCGTGCGGCGCGAGGAAGGCCAGGGTGTTGTAGCCCCAGTAGTTGCGCAGCCCCTGGTCGACGAGCGTGGAGTCCTGGACGAACTGGTGCACCGGCATGAGCTCGATCGCCGTGATGCCGAGGTGCTGCAGGTGCTCGATCACGGCCGGCTCGGCGAGCCCGGCGTAGGTGCCGCGCAGCTCCTCCGGCACGTCCGGGTGCAGGTAGGTGAGTCCCTTGACGTGAGCCTCGTAGATGACGCTCTCGTTGTAGGGGTAGGCGAGCCGGCGGTCGCCCTCCCAGTCGAAGAACGGGTTCACGACGACGCCGAGCGTCATGTGCGCGGCGGAGTCGTCGTCGTTGCGGGAGTCCTCGTCGCCGAAGGTGTAGCCGAACAGGCTCTGGTCCCAGTCGATCTCGCGGGTGGTGGCCTTGGCGTACGGGTCGAGCAGCAGCTTGTTCGGGTTGCAGCGCAGGCCGCGCTCGGGCTCGTAGGGCCCGTGCACCCGGTAGCCGTAGCGCTGGCCGGGCTGCACGTGCGGGAGGTAGCAGTGCCACACGTGGGCGTCGACCTCGGCCAGCTCGACGCGGGTCTCGGACAGCTGCTCGCCGTCGGCGTCGTCGAACAGGCAGAGCTCCACCCGGTCGGCGACCTCGCTGAACAGCGCGAAGTTGGTGCCGGTGCCGTCGAAGGTGGCGCCCAGCGGATAGGACTGCCCGGGCCAGGCGGGGTTGGTGTGGTCGGTCAACGAAACTCCTGTGATGGGTTGGATCGATCCAATCACGGCGGCCGCCACCAGACTCCACCCCGGACGACGAGATCCGCGCCCTGAGCGGCACCGACGGCGATGCCAGCCCAGCCTCGCCTTGCTTGAAGCCGGAGGTGAGGCTGTGGACCATCGACCCATGACCACGGACATCAGCGACGTCGAGGTCGGGCCGCACGAGGACGAGCCGCACCAGGGCGGGATCGCGAACCGGTTGAACTGGCTGCGCGCTGCCGTGCTCGGCGCCAACGACGGCATCGTCTCGACGGCGGGCATCGTGGTCGGCGTGGCCGGCGCCACCACCGACCGCGGCGCGATCACGGTGGCCGGCGTCGCGGGCCTCGTCGCCGGCGCGATGAGCATGGCGGCCGGCGAGTACGTCTCGGTCTCCACCCAGCGCGACTCCGAGCAGGCGCTGCTCGCCAAGGAGCGGCGCGAGCTGCGCGACGAGCCGGAGGAGGAGCTCGCCGAGCTCGCCGGGATCTACGCCCAGAAGGGTCTCGACGAGGAGCTCGCGATCGAGGTCGCGCGCCAGCTCACCGCCCACGATGCGCTCGGCGCCCACGCCGAGGCCGAGCTCGGCATCGATCCCAACGACCTCACCAGCGCCTGGCAGGCGGCGTTCGCCTCGATGGTGTCGTTCACCGTCGGCGCGCTGCTGCCGCTGCTCACGATCCTGCTGCTGCCCGCCGACGCCCGCGTGCTCGGCACGGTGGCCGCCGTGACGGTCGCGCTCGCGCTCACCGGCTGGGCCAGCGCCCGGCTGGGCTACGGCCCGGCCGGTCGCGCCGTCGTCCGCAACATGTCAGGCGGCCTGTTCGCGATGGGGGTGACCTACGCCGTCGGCTCGCTGCTCGGCGCCCAGCTGGGATAGTCCCGGACGATCGGCACCGCGACACGCCGTCCGGGCGTGCCGAAGGTCCGGGACTATCGTGCTGCGGCCTCGGCCGGCAGGGCGGCGACGATCTCGCCGACCTTGTCCTTGGCGTCGCCGAAGAGCATGCGGGAGTTGTCGCGGAAGAAGAGCGGGTTCTGGACGCCGGCGTAGCCGGTGGCCATGGAGCGCTTGAAGACGATGACGTCGCGGGCGTTCCAGACCTCGAGGACGGGCATGCCGGAGATCGGGCTGCCCGGCTCCTCGATGGCGGCCGGGTTGACGGTGTCGTTGGCGCCGATGACGAGCACGACGTCGGTGCTGGGGAAGTCGGCGTTGATCTCGTCCATCTCGAGCACGATGTCGTAGGGCACCTTGGCCTCGGCGAGCAGCACGTTCATGTGGCCGGGCAGCCGGCCGGCCACCGGGTGGATGCCGAACCGCACCTCCACGCCGCGGGCCCGGAGCTTCGCGGTGAGCTCGGCCACCGGGTACTGCGCTTGCGCCACGGCCATGCCGTAACCGGGCGTGATGACGACGGAGGAGGCGTCGGCGAGCAGCTCGGCGGCCTCGGCCGCGTTGATCTCGCGGTGCTCGCCGTAGTCCTTCGCCTCGCCGGTGACGCCGCCGTCGGAGCCGAAGCCGCCGGCGATCACCGAGACGAACGACCGGTTCATGGCCTGGCACATGATGTAGCTGAGGATCGCACCGGAGGACCCCACCAGGGAGCCGGTGATGATGAGCAGGTCGTTGCTGAGCAGGAAGCCCGCGGCGGCCGCGGCCCAGCCCGAGTAGCTGTTGAGCATCGAGACGACGACGGGCATGTCGCCGCCGCCGATCGCCGCCACCAGGTGGAAGCCCAGCACCAGCGCCAGCGCCGTCATCGCGAGCAGGAACACCAGCGCGCCCCGCTCGCCGGCGCCCAGGTCCTTGTTGACGATGACGAACACGATGAGCAGCACGAACGAGCCGACGACGAGGCCGAGGTTCAGGAAGTGCCGACCGGGCAGCGCGAACGGCGAGGACTTCATCCGCGCGCTCAGCTTGAGGTTGGCGACGATCGAGCCGGTGAAGGTGACGGCGCCGATGAAGACGCCGACGAAGATCTCGACGTCGTGCACGGTGTCGGACGCCGCGCCGCTGCGCTCGAGGTAGGAGTTGAAGCCCACCAGCACGGCGGCGATGCCGACGAAGCTGTGCAGCAGGGCCACCAGCTGCGGCATCCCGGTCATCTGCACGGTGCGCGCCCGGCTGGCGCCGATCGCTGCGCCGGTGGCCATCGGGATCGCGATCAGCAGCAGGGTCAGGCCGCGCGGGCTCTCGGCCTCCCGCAGCGACAGCAGCAGGGTGGCCACCAGGGCCAGCCCCATGCCGACCATCCCGTAGATGTTGCCGCGCTTGGCGGTCTCGTGCTTCGACAGCCCCGCCAGCGCGGCGATGAAGAGGATGCCCGCGATGATGTACGCCGCCTGCACGAGGCCGGGCAGCCGGTCGGATTCCAGGAAGCCGTCCACGTCAGTCCTTCCTGAACATCTGGAGCATGCGGAGCGTCACGAGGAACCCGCCGAAGATGTTGATGCTCGCCACGAGCACTGCCACCACGGCGAGCGCCACGATCGCGGCGTCGTCGCTGCCCACCTGGAGGATGCCGCCGACCAGGATGATCCCGGAGATCGCGTTGGTCTCGGCCATCAGCGGGGTGTGCAGGGCGTGCGCCACGTTGGAGATCACGTAGTAGCCCACGAACACCGCGAGCGCGAACACCGTGAAGTGCCCGAGGAAGTCGCTGGGGGAGTAGGCCGCGGCGATCGCGAACAGGACGGCGACCAGCCCGGCCACGTAGTACTTGCGGCGCGGGTCGGGCGGTGGCTTCTCCTTCTTCTCCACCGGTGCCGCGGCGGGCGCGGCGGGTGCCGCCGACACCTGCACCGGCGGCGGCGGCCACATCGACTCGCCGTCGCGGGCGACCGTGATGCCGCGCTGCACGACGTCGTTGAGGTCGAGCACGAGCTCGCCGTCCTTCTCGGGCGTGAGCAGCTTGACGAGGTTCACGATGTTGGTGCCGTAGAGCTGCGAGGTCTGCGCGGCCAGCCGTCCGGGCAGGTCGGTGTAGCCGAGCACGGTGACGCCGTTGCCGGTGACCACCTTCTCGTCGGTCTTCGTGACCGCCACGTTGCCGCCGTTGGCGGCCGCCATGTCGACGATGACGCTGCCGGGCCGCATGGCCGCCACGGTCTCGGCGGTCACGAGCTCGGGGGCGGGCCGGCCGGGGATCAGCGCGGTGGTGATCACGATGTCGGCGGCGCGCGCCTCCTCGTCGTACATCGCCGCGGTGGCCTCGACCTGCTCGGCGGTCATCTCCTTGGCGTAGCCGTCGGTGCTGACCTCCTGGTCGAGGTCGACCGACACGAACTGCGCCCCCATCGACTCGACCTGCTCGGCCACCTCGGGCCGCACGTCGAAGGCCCGGACGATCGCGCCCATCGACCCGGCGGCTCCGACCGCCGCGAGTCCGGCGACGCCCGCGCCCACCACGAACACCCGGGCCGGCGGCACCTTGCCGGCGGCCGTCACCTGGCCGGTGAACTGGCGGCCGAACTCGTGCGCGGCCTCGATGACGGCGCGGTAGCCGGCCACGTTGGCCATCGACGAGAGCACGTCCATCGACTGCGCCCGCGAGATCCGGGGCACGGCGTCCATCGCGAGCCCGGTGATGCCGCCGGCGACCAGCCGCTCGACCAGCTCGGGGCTGCGCGCCGGGGCCATCAGCGACACCAGCGTGGTGCCGTACGGCATCCGCGCGACCTCGTCGTCACTCGGTGGGTTGACCTTGATGACGATCTCGCAGTCCCAGACGTCGTCGGCGGTGCCGACCCTGCCTCCGGCCTCGGCGTAGGCGTCGTCGGGCTGGTCGGCGAACCCGCCGGCCCCCGACTCCACGACCACCTCGTAGCCCAGGCCGACGAGCTGGCCTGTCGTCTTCGCGGTCGCCGCGACCAAGGTCTCGCCGGGCTTCGACTCGCGCGGGATGCCGATCCGCATCTCTTGCCTCCTCCGGGGTCGGGCGCCGTCAACCTACAAGGCTCCGACCGCGGCCACCTCCGAACGTGAGACGCGGAACCTCCGGACTACACCACTCCGTAGAGCCGGTCGCCGGCGTCGCCGAGGCCGGGCACGATGTAGCCCTTCTCGTTGAGCCGCTCGTCCATCGCCGCGGTGACCACGGTCACCGGGACGTCGAGCCCCTCCAGCTCGCGCTCGAGGTTCGCGCAGCCCTCCGGGGCGGAGAGCAGGCAGATGCAGGTGATGTCGTCGGCGCCGCGGTCGACCAGGAACCGGACGGCGGCCGCGAGGGTGCCGCCGGTGGCGAGCATCGGGTCGAGCACGTAGCACTGCCGGCCCGAGAGGTCGTCGGGGAGCCGCTCGGCGTAGGTGGACGCGAGCAGGGTCTCCTCGTTGCGGACCATGCCGAGGAAGCCCACCTCGGCGGTGGGGAGCAGGCGCATCATCCCGTCGAGCATGCCGAGCCCGGCCCGCAGGATCGGCACCACCAGCGGCTTCGGCGAGGCCAGCTTGGTGCCGGTCATCGGGGCCACCGGTGTGGTGATCTCGTGCCCCTCGACCCGCACGTCGCGGGTGGCCTCGTAGGCCAGCAGGGTCACCAGCTCGTCGGCGAGCCGCCGGAAGGTGGGGGAGTCGGTGGTCTCGTCGCGCAGCACCGTGAGCTTGTGCGCGAGGAGCGGGTGGTCGACGACCTGGATACGCATGGCAGGAACCCTATTGAAGTGGGACGCTGGTGGCATGGCCGAGCAGCTCGACGTCGTCGACTTCGCGCTCGCCGCCCTCCACCACGACGGTGAGTGGCGGCTGGCCGAGCTCGCCCACGACCTGCTGGCCGACGTGCCCACCCTCACCGCCGCGCTGCGCCGGTTCCCCGGCGACGCCGTCGGGCTGGTCGGGATGGACGAGGACTTCTTCCTCGTCATCCGGGTCACCGACCGCCGGGCCCGGGTCCTGCTCTCCGACGTCACCGCCGCCGAGGAGTGGGAGCTGGCGAGCTCGGCCGTCGAGTTCCTCGGCCTGCCGCAGCCCGACGACGACGAGGACCAGGTGCCGGCGGGCGACCTCGACCTGCTCGCCGACCTCGGCGTCAGCGCGGTCGACCTCGGCGTGCTCCTCGACGACCCCGACCGCTACCCGGACGAGCTGCTCTCCGACGTCGCCCGGCAGCTGGGCTTCGGCGAGGCCTTCGACGACGCGGTCGGCCTGACGTCGGCGTGACCCTCGACCTCGGGGCCGCCATGGGGCTGGCGCTCGACGAGGCCCGCGCCGCCCTCACCACCGACGACGTGCCGGTGGGCGCCGTCGTGCTCGGGCCGGACGGCGACGTGCTGGGCCGGGGGCGCAACGCACGGGAGGCCGGCCACGACCCCACCGCGCACGCCGAGGTGGTGGCGTTGCGCGAGGCGGCCGCGGCGCGAGGGGCGTGGCGACTCGACGGCTGCACCCTCGTGGTCACCCTGGAGCCCTGCACGATGTGCGCCGGTGCGCTGGTGCTCGCCCGGGTGGAGCGCCTGGTGTTCGGCGCCTGGGACGAGAAGGCGGGGGCCGCCGGGTCGCTGTGGGACGTCGTCCGCGACCGCCGGCTGAACCACCGGCCCGAGGTGGTGGCCGGGGTGCGGGCCGACGAGGCGGCCGCGCTGCTCGACGAGTTCTTCGCGGCACAGCGGCGCGAGGTCAGTCCGCCGTCTCCTCGGCCTTGAGGCACAGCTTCTTCGAGCAGCCGGTTCAGGGTGCGCAGCTCGGCTGCGCCTGCCGGCTGTCGTTCCCGTTCGATCGAACGAATGGTGCGCGCTCGGCGTCCCCGGAGGCGGCGCGCGGGGTCACGGCGGGGGCAGGGTGGCGGCGTACGACGCGCCGACCTCGACCCACGCAGCGAGCGCGTCGTCGTCCGCCACGGCCTCGGGGGTGACGTACAGCCAGCCACTCATCGGCTTGCCCTTCATCACGAACGGGTCGACGCCGTCCCGGGTGGAGTGCTCCGCGGTGTCCGCGGGGTCGCACCGCAGGAGCAACCCGCCGCCGCTGCCGGCCGCCACCGCCATCCGGCCGGCGAGGAGGAACGCCAGCCCGCCGAACATCCGCTTCTCGGTCACCTCGCTGCGGCCGGCCAGCGCCGCTCGCAGACGGTCGGCGAGGTGCTCGTCATAGGCCATGGTCTGATCATCCAGGGTTTCGGAGCCACCCGCCCGCTCCGGTAACCTTCCCGGCGGTGGCGTGTCCGAGCGGCCTAAGGAGAACGCCTCGAAAGCGTTTGTGGGCGCAAGTCCACCGAGGGTTCAAATCCCTCCGCCACCGCAGCGGACGACCCCCGACCGGCACGCCGGTCGGGGGTCGCTCTCGTCGCTCGACGCGTCGTCCGATTCAACGTCTGACCCGGAATGACCATGGCCCGGAGGCGGGCCCGGGTGCAGATTGGCTGGATGCGTCGACTTGTCCTCGCCCTGGTCGTCGCGGCCCTCGCCGCCGCCGCCCTGACCGCGCCGCCCGGTCGTGCCGCGGGCACGGCGTCCGACGACGTCCGCTCCGAGCGCGGGGCGCCGGGATCGTGGACGAGGGTGTCGACGGGAACGGGCAGCATCACGTACTCCTCGAGCCTCCACCGCACCCCCGACGGTGTGCTCCACGTGGTCTACCCCCGTGACGAGGGGACCACCATGCAGCTCGGGCACACCGCCGTCCGGTCCAACGGCAGCACCGCACTGCGCAACCTGGTCCTGCCGAGCGCGTGGACGGAGTTCGAGCCGACGCCGATCGTGACGGGCGGCCCGTCCGGCGGCCTGCGGGTGGTGTTCGGCGGCGTCCAGTCGTCGTCCCCGGGCTTCTGGTCGAACGGCCGGATGTACACGCTCACCGCCCCGGCCTCGGGCGCCAGCTGGACGCTCCCGATGGAGGCCGTCGGGAACAGCGGGTCCGCCTACGGCAGCTACGGCACCGCCGCCACCACGCTCGCCGACGGGACGCCGGTCGCGGCCTTCCCGCTCAACTCCACCGTCACCTGGCACACCGGGACGGGCACCGACCCCGACCAGTCCTTCACCGTCGCCGCGTGCTGCGTCTACGACCTGGCGATGGTCCGCTCGGGCAGCGAGGTCTGGGTCGGCTGGTACGCGAACGGAGGGACCCCCGCCACCCAGGGCACGTTCGTCCGGCGGATCGCCCCGACCATCGGCCCGATCCTCAAGGCGCCCGGGTCGAGCGTCGGCTCCGACTCCGTGCCGACCGAGCGGGTCGCGCTGGCGGCCCGGTCCGGCGGCGGCATCTACGCCGCCTACTGCGCCGGCCACCCGCAGTGCGACGCCGTCCGGTTGTGGCGGGTGGGCTCGTCCTCCACCCGGGTCGTGCCCGGCAGCCGCTACGCCGCCCGGATCGCCCTGTCCCGGGCCCCGGGCGGGCGGTTGTGGGTGGCCTGGAGCAACAACGGCCCGCGGGTCAAGGCGATCCGCACCAACCCGGCGGTGACCCGCTTCGGCGCCACTCGCGACGTCGGTGTCCCGCGCGCGCACCCGGCCGTCCACGCCCTCGCCGTCGAGGGCTCGCGGGGCCCGGTCGACGTCGTCATCAACGTCGGCGACGGCTTCTGGCACACCCAGGCGCGAGCCGGGCTGACGCTGAGCGCGTCCCCGACGAGGTGGCGACGCAGCCAGCGCAGGACGGTGACGTTCGTCGTCGCCGACGCCGGGGTGAGAGTCGCCGGGGCGGCGGTGCGGGTCGGGTCGGCCGGCTGCCGCACCAGTGCGCGCGGCGCCTGCACGATCACGTTCCCGCCGCGGGCCCGACCCGCCGTCCTGACCGCCCGCGCGACCAGGACCGGGTACGCCCCCGGCGTGCGAGTGCTGCGCGTGACGTCGGGGTGACCGGAGGGCGGGTGGGACACCGCCCCTACGGTGGGTGGGGTGTCACCTGTGGTGCGGGTCGCCCTCGCCCTCGCGTTGCTGGTCGGCGCAACCGGGTGCGGGTCGGTGAGCGGCTCCGACAGCGACGACGCCGAGGCCCGCAGCGCGCCGTCGAGTGAGGTCGACGCCCCGGAAGCGGGGACGACGAAGGCCCTGTTCTTCGGCGACTCCTACGTGGTCGGGGGCGGGTACACCGAGGCCGAGGGCTCGATGGCGGCCATCGCAGCGCGGCGGCTGGGGTGGACCTACGAGATCCGCGGAGCCGGTGGCACCGGCTTCGTCTCGGGCAACGCGGAGTTCGGCCTCCCGGCGTACCCCGAGCAGATCGACCAGGGCGCTCTCGACGTGGGAGAGGTCGACTGGCTGGTGGTCGAGGGCGGCAGCGGCGACCGAGGCGTCGCGCCCGCGCAGGTGACCGAGCAGGCGGTCCTCACCCTGGAGGAAGCGCGCCGGCGGCATCCCGAGGCGCGCTTGGTCCTGGTCACCTCGATGGACCCCACGGTCGACGACTTCAGTGACACCGACGGCGTCACGGGCGCCCTCGAGCGAGCTGCCGAGCGGGTCGGCATCCCGTTCGTCGACACCCAGCGCTGGCTGGAGGGCAGGCCCGAGCTGGTCGGCCCCGACTACGACCACCCGCTGCCCCGAGGGCATCAGGTCTGCGGGAGGAAGCTCGCCGCGGCGCTGAGCGGGCTGGGCTGACGGCGGCGGTCCGCCGGCTGCTCAGACGACGTCGTCGATCTCGCCGGGGTCGGCGTCGGACTCGTCGACGTTCCACCTCAGCTGGAACTCGACCTCCTCCTCGCCGTCGCCGCGCTCGTGCTCGACGGAGAACTGGGCGCGGGCGGGCACCCGGAACCGCTCGCCCGCGATCTGGATCCGGAACGACTGCCCGGTCTCCAGTGCGTCGGCGAGCCGGCGCAGCTTCGCGACGACGTCCTCGATGGAATAGATGCGTTCGACGTCCCGGTCCTCGGTGGCCATGACGTCAACCTACGAGAGTCCGCAAGGACGCCGCTGGGGCCGGACCCGGTCGCCGATCGTCCGGATCCTGGCCGATAGTGACTCCCTCACCCACCGATCCGAAGGAGCGTCACCGATGGCCGAGGTCCTGCTGTTCCACCACATCCAGGGGCTGACCCCCGGCGTCCTGGCCCTCGCCGACGACCTGCGGGCCGCGGGCCACGTGGTGCACACCCCCGACCTCTACGACGGCCGCACCTTCGACACGATCCAGGAGGGCGCGGCCTTCACCAGTGGCGAGGGCGCACCCGACCTCGCCGCCCTCGCCGACGCCGTCGCCGCCGACCTGCCGGCGGGCCTGGTGTACGCCGGCATCTCCTCCGGCGTCATGCAGGCCCAGCGGTTGGCCCAGACCCGCGACGGCGCCCGGGGCGCGGTGCTGATCGACGCCTGCATCCCGATCACCGGCGACTGGGCGTTCGGGCCCTGGCCCGACGGCGTCGCCGCACAGATCCACGGCAAGGACGACGACGAGTTCTTCGCCCACGAGGGCGACATCGACGCCGCCCGCGGCCTGGTCGAGGCGGTCGCCGACGCCGAGCTGTTCGTCTACCCGGGCAGCGAGCACCTCTGGGTCGACCGGTCGCTGGCCGCCCACGACCCCGAGGCCGCCGCGCTGCTCACCAGCCGCGTGCTGGAGTTCCTGGGACGCCGCTGATGAGCGTGCGGGTCGAGACCGCCGGAGCCGTCACCACGGTGGTGATCGACCGGCCGGCGAAGCGCAACGCCGTCGACCGCGACGACCGCCGACGCGCTCGCCGAGGCGTTCCGCGCCTTCGACGCCGACGACGGCCAGCACGTCGCGGTGCTCACCGGCGCCGGCGGCACGTTCTGCGCCGGCGCCGACCTCGCCGCCATGGACAACCGCGTCGAGGCGGACGGCGACGGGCCCATGGGGCCGACCCGGATGCGGCTCGGCAAGCCGGTGATCGCCGCCGTCGCGGGGCACGCCGTCGCCGGCGGCCTGGAGCTCGCGATCTGGTCCGACCTGCGGGTGGTCGCCAGCGACGCCGTGCTCGGCGTCTTCTGCCGGCGCTGGGGCGTGCCGCTGATCGACGGCGGCACCGTGCGGCTGCCGCGCCTGGTCGGCACCGGCCGGGCGCTCGACCTCATGCTCACCGGCCGCCCGGTCGACGCCGAGGAGGCGCTGCGCGATCGGCCTGGTCGACCGGGTGGTCGATCCCGGCGCGGCGCGGGAGGCCGCCGAGGCGCTGGCGCGCGAGCTCGCGGCGCTGCCGCAGGCGTGCCTGCGCGGCGACCGGGCTGCGCTCCTCGAGGCCGAGGGCAGCTCAACCGATGATGGCCTGGCCCTCGAGCACGGGCACGGCTTCACCTCCCTGCAGCACGGGGCGCTCGACGGGGCGGCCCGCTTCGTCGCCGGTGAGGGTCGCCACGGGTCCAGAGGTGGACCGGAGCACTGAGGGGAGGGTGAGGTCGTCCCACATGGCAAGGTTCCTTTCCGCTGACGTGACCGAGATCACCTTTCAACGACCGGATCCGCCGGGGGTGACGCCGGTCTAGACGATCAGGTCGCGGAGGTGGCCTCACCCTTCTGCAGTTCAGGTTCCTGAGGGATCGAGACGGCGTCATCCGCTCCTACGGTGGATGGCCCGGGCCCAGGCCGACCGGCCTGCACACCGCCCGGTCCGATTCAGAGGAGCACACGTGACTCGATCCCTCCGCCACGGTGCGATGGCCCTGGCCGTCGTCTCCGGTCTCACCCTGACCGGCTACGCCACGACCACGTCCGCCACCGCGGACCCCGGCCTCGCCCCGCTCGTCCAGGCTGACGGCGCCTCACCCGTCGACGGCCGCTACATCGTGGTGCTCGACCGGGCCGGCGGCACCGACGCGGCCGCGGACCGGGCCCGTGACGACGGCGCCAGGGTCGTGCGCGAGCTCGACTCGGTGGGCGGCTACGTCGCTCGGCTCACCGCCGCCGAGCTGCGCGAGGTCCGCCAGGACCCGTCGGTCGCCTACGTCGAGCAGGACTCCGTCGTCCGGGCCTCGCAGACCCAGTCGCCCGCCACCTGGGGCCTGGACCGCGTCGACCAGCGCAATCTGCCGCTCGACCAACAGCTACACCTACAACTCCACCGGTGCCGGGGTGAAGGCCTACGTCATCGACACCGGTCTCAACAGCGGGCACCGCGAGTTCACCGGCCGCACCGCGCCCGGCTTCTCCGCCGACGGCCTCACCACCACCGACTGCCACGGCCACGGCACCCACGTGGCCGGCACCGTCGGCGGCACCACCTACGGCGTCGCCAAGTCGGTCACCATCGTGCCCGTGAAGGTGCTCAACTGCGCGGGTTCCGGTCTCAACTCCGACGTCATCGCCGGCATGGACTGGGTGGCCCGGAACGCCAGCGGACCCTCCGTCGCCAACATGAGCCTCGGCGGCGGTGCCTCCCAGGCCACCGACGACGCCGTCGCCCGGATGACGTCGGCCGGCGTCACGGTCGCGGTCGCCGCCGGCAACGAGACCCAGAACGCGTGCAACGTCTCGCCGGCCCGCGCGCCGAGCGCCATCACCACCGGCGCCACCACCAGCACCGACGCCGCGGCCTCCTACTCGAACTTCGGCCCGTGCGTCGACGTGTTCGCGCCGGGCAGCAACATCACGTCGGCGTGGTGGACGACCAGCACCTCCACCAACACCATCTCCGGCACGTCGATGGCCTCCCCCCACGTCGCCGGTGTCGCCGCCCTCTACCTCCAGCGCAACCCGGCCGCCTCGCCGTCCCAGGTCACCTCCGCCATCACCGGTGGTGCCACTCCGGGCGTCGTCAGCGGCGCCGGCAGCGGGTCGCCCAACCTGCTGCTCTTCTCCTTGATCTGACGCTGGGGGGCCGGCGGAAGGCACCACCGGCTCGCGGACTCCGGTCCGCGAGCCGGTGGCGTCTTTTTGCACCTAGGTGCAGTGCCGGTTTCTGAGGGGTTCGCGCGCGCCCGGCCGCTTCTACGTTGTGGCGGCCGGTCCGGGCCACGGGGCCTCGGGAAACACCCGGCATCCCCCTAGGAGCACACGTTGAACCGATCGATCCGCATCGGCGCGGCAGCCCTCACCACGATGGCCGGTCTCACCCTGACCGGCCTCGCGACGGCCAGCCACGCCACCGCCACCGGAGACCCCGGGCTGGCACCCCTCCAGCGCGCCACGGGCGCGGCCGCCATCGATGGCCGCTACATCGTCGTCCTCGACAACGCCTCGACCACCGCGGCCGCGGCCGACCGAGCCCGTGAGGACGGCGGCACCGTCGTCCGCGAGCTCGACGCCGTCGGCGGCTTCGTCGCCCGGCTGTCGGCGAGCGAGCTGACCGCGGTCCGGCAGGACCCGGCGGTCGCCTACGTCGAGCAGGACGCCGTCGTGCGCGCCAGCGACACCCAGTCGCCCGCCACCTGGGGCCTCGACCGGATCGACCAGCGCGACCTCCCGCTCAACAACGCCTACACCTACAACGCCACCGGCGCCGGCGTGCGGGCCTACATCGTCGACACCGGCATCCTGACCACCCACAGCCAGTTCAGCGGTCGCACCGCAGCCGGCTACTCCGCGATCAACGACGGCCGCGGCACCACCGACTGCAACGGCCACGGCACCCACGTCGCCGGCACGGTGGGCGGCTCCACCTACGGCGTCGCGAAGGCCGTCACCCTCGTGCCGGTGCGCGTGCTCGACTGCGCGGGCTCCGGCACCAACTCCGGCGTGATCGCCGGCATGGACTGGGTGGCCGGCAACGCCACCCGCCCCGCCGTCGCCAACATGAGCCTCGGCGGCGGTGCCTCCCAGGCCGTCGACGACGCCGTCGCCCGGATGACCTCCGCCGGCGTCACCGTGGCCGTGGCCGCGGGCAACGAGAACCAGAACGCGTGCAACGTGTCGCCGGCCCGCGCGGCCAGCGCCATCACCACCGGCTCGACCACCAACACCGACGCCCGCTCGTCGTTCTCCAACTACGGCTCCTGCGTCGACGTGTTCGCGCCCGGCAGCAACATCACCTCGGCCTGGTACACGTCGACGACGGCCACCAACACCATCTCCGGCACCTCGATGGCCTCCCCGCACGTCGCCGGCGTCGCCGCGCTGTACCTGCAGGGCAACCCGTCGGCCTCCCCGGCCGCGGTGACCAGCGCGATCACCGGCACCGCCACCACCGGCAAGGTCACCGGCGCCGGCACCGGCTCGCCGAACCGGCTGCTCTACTCGCTGCTCACCGGCGGCGGCACCCCGCCCACCAACCCGGCCTGCGACGAGACCGTCACCGGCTCGGTGGCCTCGCGCGCCGAGACCACGGCCACGTCCTTCACCACCAGCGGCGGGACGCTCACCGGCTGCCTGACCGGACCGTCGGGCACCGACTTCGACCTCTACCTCGACCGCTGGAACGGGTCGAGCTGGGTCGAGGCGGCCGCGGGCGAGGGGGCGTCCTCGACCGAGAACGTCACCTACAACGCGTCGTCCGGCCAGTACCGCTGGGTCGTCTACGCCTACTCGGGCTCCGGCTCGTACACGCTGAAGCACGGTCGTCCCTGATCGACCGCTGATCCACCCACCGGCCCTCGACTCCTGCGTCGAGGGCCGGTGGCATGCTCGGCGCCATGCCGACCGCCTCGTGGTTCTCCAGCCCCGACGACGCCGGCGCGCGGCTGCACGAGGCGGGGTACCTGGCCGACGGCGCCACCGCCACGACCACCTACCTCGCCGGGGCGCTGGAGAAGCCGCTGCTCGTGGAGGGCCCGGCCGGCGTCGGCAAGACCGAGCTGGCCAAGGCCGTCGCCCGCGCCACCGGCGCCGAGCTGGTGCGGCTGCAGTGCTACGAGGGTCTCGACGAGGCCCGCGCGCTCTACGAGTGGAACTACAAGAAGCAGCTGCTGCGCATCCAGTCCAGCCAGGCGTCAGCCACGGATCAGGCCTGGAGCGAGACCCACGACGACATCTTCACCGAGGAGTTCCTCCTCACCCGCCCGCTGTTGACGGCGATCCGGCGCGACGAGCCGACCGTGCTGCTGATCGACGAGGTCGACAAGACCGACATCGAGGTCGAGGGCCTGCTGCTCGAGGTGCTGTCGGACTTCCAGGTCACGATCCCCGAGCTCGGCACCGTGGCCGCGGCCCGCCGCCCGTTCGTCGTCCTCACCTCCAACGCCAGCCGGGAGCTGTCGGAGGCGCTCAAGCGGCGCTGCCTCTACCTCCACCTCGACTACCCGGACGCCGAGCGGGAGCGCGCGATCGTCGCCTCCCAGGTGCCCGACCTCGACGACCGCGTCACCGGGCAGCTCGTCGCCACCGTCGCCCGGCTGCGTGAGCTGGAGCTGAGGAAGGCGCCCTCGATCGCCGAGTCGATCGACTGGGCGCGCACCCTGATCGCCCTCGAGATCCGCGACCTCGACGAGCAGACGGTCGCCGAGACCCTCGGCGTGGTGCTCAAGCACGAGTCCGACCACCGCAGAGCGGTCAAGGAGCTCAAGCTCCGCACCCACGGTGGTTGAGGTGCGAGCGGAGCGAGCCTCGGAACCGGCTAGCGGGCTGGTCGATCGACACATCGCGTTCCTCGAGGCGCTGCGCCGGGCCGGACTGGCGGTGTCGCTGGCCGAGGACCTCGACGCCGTCGCGGCGCTCGCGGCGGTGCCGTGGCACGACCGCGAGGTGGTGCGCGACGTCTACGCGGCCACGGTGGTGAAGCGGCAGGGCCAGCGCACCACGTTCGACAGCCTCTTCGACGTCTACTACCCGGCGATGGTCGGTGGCGGCGTCGCGGCCCAGGCGCAACGCGACGACCCACCCGTGCGCGACAACCCCCAGGCGCTCGTCGACTTCCGCGAGCGCCTCGCCGCGGCGCTGGAGGCCGGTGACGAGCGCGAGCTGGGCCGGCTGGCCGCCGAGATGGTCGGCCGGTTCGGCGCCATGCCCGGGCGAGGGCCGGGGCTGTCGTCGTGGTCGGCCTACACCGCTCTCCAGCGGGTCGCGCCGCAGGAGCTCGCCGACCGGATCGCCCAGGCCCTGCTCACGCACGGGCTCAGCCAGGAGGAGGCCGAGCGCGGCGCGGGCCGCCGCATCGCCTCGTTCACCACGACCGTCGAGGGTGACGCCCGGCGCCGGATCGCCGAGGAGAAGGGCGCCGACCACGTCGCCGACGTCGCCGTGCGGCCCACCCTCGACCGGATCGACTTCACGTCGGCCCGTCGATCCGACCTCGAGCAGATGCGCCGCGAGATCCAGCCGCTGGCCCGCCGGCTCGCGACCCGGCTCACCCAGGAGCACCACGCCCGGCGCCGCGGGCCGCTCGACTTCCGCCGCACGGTGCGGGCCTCGATGTCCACCGGCGGCGTGCCGATGGTCACCCACCACAAGCCGAAGCGCCCGCACCGCACCGAGCTGGTGGTGCTGTGCGACGTCAGCGGGTCGGTGGCGCACTTCGCCACGTTCACGCTGCTCCTGGTCTTCGCGCTCCGCGACCAGTTCCGAGGAGTGCGGGCGTTCACCTTCATCGACCACGTGCACGAGGTCACCGACCACTTCCGGCCCGGCGCCGATGTCGGCGACGTGATGGCCGAGCTCGCCGCCAGCACCGCGCACGCCGCGCTCTGGGGCCGCACCAACTACGGCCGCGCCTTCACGAAGTTCGCCGAGGAGCACGCCGACGCCGTCGGCCCGAAGTCCTCCCTGCTCGTGCTCGGCGACGCCCGCTCCAACTACAGCGACCTCGCCGAGGGGGTGCTCCGCGACCTCGCCGGCACCGCCCGCCACTCCTGGTGGCTCAACCCCGAGCACCACCGCCACTGGGGCACCGGCGACTCCGCCGCCCCCACCTACGCCGACATCGTCCCCATGGTCGAGTGCCGCAACCTGAGCCAGCTAGGCGACTTCGTCCACGACCTAGCCGGCTGAAGCCGACAGCAGGCAAGACCCACGCCGACTCGGCGGTTGTGTCCTGCGCGCGAAGCGCCCCGTTCGAGACAAGCGCCGAGTCGGCGTCAGGCCACGGAAACGCAGGGGAGACGAGAACGCCCGGGGAAGGATCCGAACAGAGCGACGGAGTCAAGCGGAACAAGCAAACGGCACAACAGACCCACGCCGACTCGGCGGTTGTGTCCTGCGCGCGAAGCGCCCCGTCCGAGACAAGCGCCGAGTCGGCGTCACGCCACGGAAACGCAGGGGAGACGAGAACGCCCGGGGAAGGATCCGAACGAGAAGGAAGGACGCGAACCCGAGCGGACGCAGTTCCCGAACGGTCAGCCCGCCAGGTACCCCAACTCCCGTAAGCCGGTCGAGCTCCGCACGCAGCCCCTCGTGCGTGGCCTCGTCGGCGGCACGCGCCGCCCGCGACGAACGGGTCCTCGCCGTCGGCCACCGCGCCGGCGTCGTAGACGACGGTGACCCGGTTGGCGGCGCCGGCGTTCACGAGCGAGCCGAGCAGGGCCACCGGGTCGCTGCGGTCCTCCAGCGCCAGCACCCGCGTCGACTCCGGCACTCGCGGCACGTGGGCCGCCGGGGCGCCCGCGATCACCACCTGGTCGACCACGAAGGTCATCGACCCGCCGACGGCGGCGGCGATCTCGGCGGCGGCCACGCCGCCGTAGGAGGTGCCGACCAGCATCACGTGCGGGCGCTCGCCGATCGCGCGGTTCTGCTCGACGGCCTCCTCGATGGCGCGGACGACGTCGTCGCCGTAGGAGGTGGTGTCGCCCCCCACGAGCCGGAGTCGGCGGCCGTCGCCGGCGCGGCCGGGTCCGGGGAGCAGGCACACGAACCGGTCGGGAGCGACCCGCCGCACGACGACGGCGGCGGTGGCCCGGCCGACCTCGCCCATGAGCTCGGCGAGGGAGTCGGGGGCGGCGCCGTCGGTGGCCTCGACCGTGGCAGCCGGGTCGGCCTCGGCGACCACCTCGCCGGCGACGTCGCGGACGGCGGCGTCGATGCCGCCCGGCAGCGGCGCGACCCCGAGGGCCCGGAGCCCGCCCGGGGCGGCGGAGCGGCCGGAGTCGCCGGCGAGCACGCCGGCGGTGAGCAGCGAGCGCATCTGGAGGCCGTCGAGCAGACCGCCGCCGCCGCTGGCGACGTGCTCCATCAGCTCGGGGTTGGCGTCGGCCAATTCGTCGAGGTAGGCCGCGACCCCGTCGCGGTCGAGCACGTCGGTCTCGATCAACCCGGCGGAGACGATGGCGCCGCCGAGCGCCACCTCGGGCGCGAGGTAGCCGATCGCGCGTCCCGCGATCGAGCCGAGCGTCTGGTACGCCGCCTCCTGGAGCTCGTCGATCCATCGGTAGGTGAGCACCGTCGCGCGCACCACCAGGGCGTCGGCGTCGAGCTCCACCGAGCGGGTCAGCAGGCCGCGCCGGCCGGTGGTGGCCGCGAGCACGTCCTCCGAGGCGCGGGCGTGGGTGGCCGGCGACAGCGGCTCGGAGTCGGCGAAGGCCGGGTCGACCACGATCTCGGTGCCGAGCCGCGAGCGCTGGCGCAGCTCCTCGCCGACGTCGTCGAACAGCCCGGCGAGGCGCGTCATCCGGTCGTAGCGGTCCTGGAGGTCGGCGGCCTCGGCCGCGGTCTGCGGCACCGGGCGCCGCTCGGCAGCGGCGGCCGCGACGACGTCGCGCTGCTCGCCGGGGACCTGGTGCTCCCTCATCGCACCGCCCTCCCCACCTGGGCCAGCACCGGGGCCAGGTCGCCGGCCAGCTCCGCCGGCATGACGGTCTGCACCGTGACCCGCGCCGCGCCGGAGGCCACGTGCGGCCGCAGCGTGCGCCAGCCGTCGGCCAGCAGCACCCACGACCGGACGCCCACGACGTCGGTGGTCTCGCCGGACATGTCGGCGACGAGCGCGCGCGTCCTGCCGCGGGCCTCCGCGCTCAGCGCCCCGAGGAGCGTGACGACCTCGGCGTGCCCGAGCGGACGTCGCCCGGCGTCGAGCACCTCGCCGTCGTGGCGGGCCGCCAGGACCGGCAGCAGGTCGGCCCGGCCGCTCGTGACCGCCTCGGCGGCCGCGTCGAGGAGCTCATAGGGGAGGTCGATCCCGGCCGGCACGGCCGACTCGCGCACCGGGAGGTCCTCCGGGAGCACGGCCACCCGGCCGAGCTCGGCGGGCCACGCGGACGTCGGGTACCAGGCCAGCTCGAAGACCACGCCGTCGCAGGTGGCGAGCGCGGCGACGGCCTCCCCGGCCTGCCGGTGCCAGGCCTTCACCTGCACCCCGCCCGGGCCGTCGACGGCGACGTCGAGGTCGACCGCCACCTCGGGGGTGGCGAGCAGGCCGACCGCGCCCAGCAGGCCGTCGTCGACCGAGTCGCCGACGAGCAGGCCGCGTCGGGCCAGGCTCTCCTGCGGCTCGTGGAGGGCGGCGAGGGCCGCGGTGTAGGCCTGGTCCTCGGTGGTGGTGCGCGAGGTGCCGAGCCGGCCCTCGAGGGAGGGTGCGTCCGCGGGCTCGGCGAGCACGAAGGGCAGCGGGGCGTCCCCGGCGCTGCGAGCGACGAGCTGCAGCTCGGGCAGCGTCAGCGTCACCCGGCGCGGGAGCCCGTCGAGCAGCCCGGTCGGGGGCGGCGGGGGAGTGCCGAGGTCGATCGTCGTCATGGCGAGCTCCTCACTGGCCGCCGCCGCGCAGGCCCGGCAGGTCGACCCCGAGCCAGTCGCGATGGCCGGGCGCCGGGGGCTCGAACCCGGCCAGGCTCAGGTCGTCGGGGTCGTCGGGGTCGCCGGGGTCGCCGGCGGTGTCGCGGGTGCCGGCGACGCGGCTGCGGGCCTCGGCCACCAGGTCGGCGGCGCCGCGCTCGCGGGTCGCGATCTCCTCCTGGAGCCGGTCGAGCTGCGTCAGGTGCTTCTCGAGGGAGTCGGCCGCGGTCTCGTGCCGCTCGGCGGCGTCCCGCAGGTCGCTCGCTCGGTCGGCGACCCGCTGTCGCAGCGTGTCGGCCGCGCGGCCGGTCCAGCCGACGGCGTCGGTGCGCCCGACCACCTGGTCGGCGAGAGTCCGGACGTCCGAGGCCTGCTCACGCAGCTGGTCGACGCGGCGCCGCAGCACCTCCACGTCTCCGTACGGCGAGACCGCGTCGGCCACGACCCGTCACCTCCGCCCATGTCGGCTCGTTGGTCAGGCAGGACCGCCCGCCGCGGTTCCCGCGATCCGCCCGTTCCCGCTATGGTCCCCGCTCAAACCCTCGGGGTTCATCGCCGCCCGAAGGAGCCCGCATTGACCAGGCCGACCCGGATCCTCGCGATCCTCCTCACGGCCCTCGCCGTGGTGCTCGCCCCGCTCCCCGGCGGCGCCACCGCGGCCCCGGAGGCCGCGAGCCAGGACTCCGGTCGGCTCGCCCCCGGGCTCGAGCGGGTGGTGTTCGTCGGCAACAACTGGGCCGGCACCGCCGACGTCGTCGACCCCACCACCTTCCGCCGGGTCGGCCGCCTCAACGTGATCCCCGACTACGAGGCGCGGATGCAGGAGATCGCCGCCAACCCGTACCGGCTGGCCTACTTCCTCGCCATCCGCGAGCTCATCGGCGAGGGCAACGACCAGTTCGTCGACGACATGTACTCCTCCAACGGCGGCCGGATCGTCGTCGTCTCGAGACCCTCGTTCGCCGACGTCGTGGCGATCAGCCTGCGCACCAAGCGCATCGTGTGGCGCTTCGCCGTCGACGGCGTCCGCTCCGACCACATGGCGGTCTCGCCGGACGGGACCCGGGTGGTCGTGAGCGCCTCCACGGGCAACGTCGTGCACGTGCTGCGGATGCGCGACGGCAAGTCCCTCGGCAAGTTCCAGTCCGGCGGCTCACCGCACGAGAGCGTGTTCATCGACGGCGGACGGCGGATCCTGCACGCCAGCATCGGCATGGTCTACAGCCCGCTCGACGACCCGGCGGCCGACCCGACCAAGCAGGAGCGGGTGCTGCAGATCGTCAACGCACGCACCCTGAAGATCGAGCGCCGCTACAACCTGCGCAGGGCACTCGACGCCCGCGGCATGGACGACGCCTCGATCGCCGTCCGGCCGATGACGCTCTCGCCGGACGAGAGCACGTTCTACTTCCAGCTGTCGTTCTTCCACGGCTTCGTCGAGCTCGACCGGCGCACCGGCCGGATCACCCGCGTCAAGCGCCTCCCCAACCTCGTGAAGGACACCCCGCGGGAGGCCTACCTCCTCGACTCCGCCCACCACGGCATCGCGATGAACCCCGCCGGCACCCGGATCTGCGTCGCCGGCACGATGTCCGACTACGCGACGGTCGTGGACGCCGGCACCTTCCGGCACGGCAAGCTGCTCAAGGGCGGGCTCAAGCCCTACTGGGTGACGCCCAGCTGGGACGGCCGCTACTGCTACATCTCGTGGTCGGGCTCCGACCGGGTCTCGCGGATCGGCTACCGCTCCGGCCGGATCGCCGGCAGCGTGCGCGTCGGCGACCACCCGCAGCGGGTGCGCAACGGCGTGATCCGGCGCGAGTTCCTGCCGCTCGGGTTCGACCAGGCGTCCTCGCCGGTCCGCACCACCGGCGTGACGGCGTGGGAGCGGCCTACCGGCTGAACGCGGGCGCGAGCCGCTCCAGCGCCGCCTCGATCTCGGCGCCCGGTCCGGCGAAGCTGAACCGCAGGTAGCGGCCGCCGTCGACGGTGTCGAAGTCGACGCCGGTGGCCACCGCGACGCCCGTGGTGCGCAGCAGCTCGTGGGCGAAGGCCATCGAGTCGTCGGTGAGGTGGCCGACGTCGGCGTAGGCGTAGAACGCGCCGTCGGCGGGGGCGAGCCGGGCGACGCCGAGCCGGGCCAGGCCGTCGAGCAGCACGCGGCGGTTGTCGGCGTAGCGCCGCACGTGGCCGTCGAGCTCGGCGTAGGTGGCGTCGTCGAAGGCGGCCAGGCAGGCGCGCTGCGCCAGCACCGGCGGGCAGATCGTGAAGTTGCCGGCGAGCACGTCGACCGCGCGGCGCAGCCGCTCCGGCACCAGCATCCAGCCGATCCGCCAACCGGTCATGGAGAAGTACTTGGAGAAGCTCGCGAACACCACGGCCCCGCGGCTGGTCTCCCACGCGGAGCGCGCGAGCGCCGCGCCGCCGTCGAGCGGGGCGAACTCGATGCCGTGGTAGATCTCGTCCGAGATCAGCTGGACGCCGGACTCCTCGCACCACGTGGCCAGCGCCGCCAGCTCGCTCGGGAGCAGCATCGTGCCGGTGGGGTTGGCCGGGCTGGCCACCACGAGCCCCGCCAGGTCGTCGATCGCCGCCACCTGGTCGACGGTCGGCTGGAAGCGCGTCTCGGGACCGGTCGGGATCTCCACCACCTCGCAGCCGAGTGCCGCGAGCACGTTGCGGTAGCAGGGGTAGCCGGGCCGTGCGATCGCCACCCGGTCACCGACGTCGAAGGCCGCGAGGAACGCCAGCAGGAACCCGCCGCTGCTTCCGGTGGTGACCACCACCTCGTCGGGGTCGACCTCGATCCCGTGGGTGCGGCGGTGGTGGGCGGCGATCGCCTCGCGCAGCTCGCGGATGCCGGTGGCGGGTGTGTAGCCCAGCGGGTCGCCGCTGCGCAGCAGCCGCACCGCCTCGTCGGCCACCGGGCCGGGCGCGCCGGTGCTCGGCTGGCCCGCGAGCAGGTCGAGCACGTCGCCGTGGGTCCGCCGCCGCTCGGCGGTGGCGGCCAGCAGGTCCATCACGTGGAACGGCGGCACGTCCGCCCGGCTCGCCGCGGCCCAGCGCTCGGCGATCGTCACCCGCCGACCCTACCGACGCCGAGTCGGCGCCAGATGTCACGTCAGGAGGGCCGAGTCGGCGCGTCATGACGCGCCGACTCGGCGCGGGCGGCGGCGGCAGTGCCGGCGCGGCGGCCGAAGAAGGAGCCCTCGCCGAGCTGGGTGCCGGAGCAGTAGCCGGCGCCGTCCTGGGCGATGTTGGAGGCACAGGCGCCGGCGGCGTACAGGCCCGGGACGGGGGAGCCGTCGGCGCGCTGCACCTCGCCGTCGACCGAGGTGCGCAGGCCGCCGAGGGTGAAGCCGGCGTAGAGGGCCTTGCCCAGGCGGAGGTCGAAGGCGGCCCACGGTCCGGTGTCCTGGGCGGCGAGGAACTCGGGCTGCTTGTGGAAGTCGGGGTCCTCGCCGCGGGCGGCGTGCTCGTCGTAGCGGGCGAGCGTGGCCTCCACCGACCCGGACGGGAGCCCGAGCGCGGTCTCGAGCTCGGCGAGCGTGTCGTAGGCATCGATCATCGGCACGAGCATCGAGTAGCTGGCGAGCTCGCCGTGCTCGCTGTCGACCACGAGGTAGGCCTCCGCGTCGGGCTGCTCCATCACCCGCTGCGAGGTGCGCGAGTGGTAGCTGTCCTCGGCCACGAAGCGCTCGCCGCGGTTGTTGACGATGACGCCGGTGAGCAGGATCGACGGCGGGTAGACCGGCGCCGTGATGAACGGCTCGTCCATGTGCCGCAGGTCGCCGCCGACCGACGCGCCCAGCCGGATGCCGAGCCCGTCGTCGTAGGTGGAGCCGAGCGTGAACAGCTTCGAGCCGAGCGCCGGGGTGTGCTCGGCGACCATGTCGGCGTTCATCACGAACCCGCCGGCCGCCAGGACCACCGCCGGGGCGGCGACCACCCCCGTCTCGTCGAAGCGGCGCCACGCCACGCCGGCCACCGCGCCGTCGTCGCCACGCACGAGGTGGGTCGCGCCCGTCTCGTAGCGCACCTCGACGCCGGCCTCCTCGACCTTGCCGCGCAGCAGGTCCATCACCAGCCTGGTGCCCTCGGTGTCGCCGGGCACCGGCACCTTGTGGCCGCGGGGGGCCGGCCGCGCCTGCTCCCGGAACGGCCAGACCTTCTCGTTGCCGGTGAACATCAGGCCCTCGGTGCCGGGCTGGATCACAGCCTTCTCGGGGTAGTAGCTGCGCTCGAACTCGAACCCCAGTGCTTCGAGCCACTCGAAGTGCTCGACCGAGCCCTGGCAGTAGGCGCGGATCTTGTCGGGCTCCGGTTCCTTCGAGGCCGCGGTGAGGTACTTCTCCATCTCCTCCGGCGAGTCCTCGTGACCGGTGGCCCGCTGCACCGCGGTGCCGCCGCCGAGGTAGAAGTGCCCGCCCGACATGCTCGACGTGCCGCCGTGGACGGCCGCCCGCTCCAGCAGCAGCACCCGGGCGCCGGCCCGGGCCGCCTCCAGCGCGGCGCAGCCGCCGGCGATCCCGAAGCCGACCACGACGACGTCGAACCGCTCGGCGCCCTCGAGCCGCTCCGCCGGGAGCACGTCGGGGAGCACGGTGCCCTTGCGCTCGGGCTCCTGCACGGCGTCCGGGTCGTGGTAGGCGCTGGTCATCGCGACAATCTAGAACACGTTCCAGTTCCTCGCAGCGGACGCCGACCCGCGCCCGCGGTGGGCCGCCGATAGACTGCGCCCTCATCGCCCCGACGATCGCCGAGGTGACACGTGACGTTCGACGTCCACGAGTTCGACATGTTCGTGCTCGTCGGCTCGGCGGTCACCTTGCTCGCGATCCTCGCGGTCCGGCTGAGCTCGCGTGCCGGCCTGCCCAGCCTGCTGATCTACCTGCTCATGGGCGTGCTGCTGGGCGAGGCGGCGCTGGGCATCCCGTTCGAGGACGCCGAGCTCGCCCACGCCCTGGGCTTCGCCGCGTTGGCGGTGATCCTGGCCGAGGGTGGTCTCACCACGAGCTGGCGCGAGGCGAGACCGACGATGCGGCTCGGGCTCTCGCTCGCCACCGTCGGGGTCGCGGCCTCGGTCACTGTCGTCGCCGTCAGCGTCGCACTACGTGCTCGGGCTCCCCTGGGAGCTCGCCGTCCTGCTGGGCGCCGTCACGTCACCGACCGACGCGGCCGCGGTGTTCTCGGTGATCCGGGTGATCCCGCTCTCGAAGCGGATGACCGGCACCCTGGAGTCGGAGTCCGGCCTCAACGACGCCCCCACGGTCGTGCTCGTCACGCTGGTGTCCACGGGCGCCGTCGCCGAGTACGGCGTCGCCGGCATGGTCGGCATCATCGTGTTCGAGCTCGTGGCCGGCGTCGCGCTCGGGTTGCTGGCCGGGTTCGCCGGTGCCTGGCTGATGCGGCGGGTCGCGCTGCCGTCGTCGGGCCTCTACCCGCTGGCCGTGCTCTGCCTGGCCTTCCTGGGCTACGGAGCCGCCACCGCCATCCACGCCAGCGGGTTCGCCGCCGTGTACGTCGCGGCCCTGGTGCTCGGCAACGCCGAGCTGCCTCACCGCGCGGTCACGCGCTCGTTCGCCGAGGGGTTCGCCTGGCTCGCGCAGATCGGTCTCTTCGTGATGCTCGGGCTGCTGCTGTCGCCCGGGCGGATCGACCTCGAGATCGTCGGCCTGGCGCTGCTCGCGGGGCTGATCCTCACCTTCGTGGCCCGACCGGTGTCCGTCGCCCTCAGCTCGATCGTGCAACCCATGCCCTGGCGCGAGCTGGGCTTCCTGTCGTGGGCGGGGCTGCGCGGCGCGGTGCCGATCGTGCTCACCACGATCCCGCTCGCCGAGGGCGTCGACGACGCCGAGCAGCTCTTCGACATCGTGTTCGTGATGGTGATCGTCTTCACGCTGCTCACCGGGCCCACCCTGCCGCTGGCGGCGAAGGCGCTGCGGGTGGCGCGGCGCTCCGAGCCGCGTGACCTCGACGTCGAGGCCGCCCCGCTGGAGCGGGTGGCCGCCGACCTCCTGCAGATCACCATCAGCCCCGCCTCCCGCATGCACGGGGTGGAGGTGGGCGAGCTGCGGATGCCGCGGGGCGCGTCGGTGTCGCTGGTGATCCGTGACGGCGACGCGCTGGTGCCCGAGCGGCGCACCGTGCTGCGGCACGGCGACGAGCTGCTCGTCGTCACGCCGCGACGGGTGCGCGAGCAGACCGAGCGGCGGCTGCGCCAGGTGAGCCTGCGCGGGCGTCTCGCGCAGTGGCTGGATGACTAGCCGGCACTACTGGGCGAGCGGGGGACCGCAGACCGTGACGTCGTCCGGCACGACGATCCGTCCGAGGCCCTTGACCGTGCCCGCGAAGCCGGGGCCGACGACCACGTTGACGCCGGGCTGACCGCCGTCGCGCCGCACCACCGGCACGCCGCGGCCGAGGTAGCTGCGCACCAGCCGGGCAGCGGGGTCGGACCGGTCCGTCGTCCACACCTGGACCCGGGCGACCCGGGCACCGCCGGGCGCGTTGGAGAGCTCGCCCTCGTCGAAGCCCCGCCCGGTGAGGTCGTCCATGGTCTGGCGGGCCAGGCCCTCCTGCCCGCCCGCGTTGAGCACGCTCACGGTGATGGCACCGGGCCGCAGCGGCTCGCCCGCGCTCACGACGGTCTCGACGCAGTCGGGGGTCGGCTCGCTCTCGGGGAACGGCTCGGTGATGGCCGCCCAGGCCCACGTGACGCCGATCGCCAGCACCACGAGGAGGACGACGAAGGTGGCTGCTGTCTTGGTGCGGGCGACTCCGCGCGGTCCCATCAGCCCACCTTCACGACGCGGGCGTGCAGCACCATCCGCTGCTGCAGGGCGGCGCGGAGCGCGCGGTGCAGGCCGTCCTCGAGGTACAGGTCGCCGTTCCACTCCACCACGTGGGCGAACAGGTCGCCGTAGAAGGTCGAGTCCTCGTCGAGCAGGGCGGCGAGCTGCAGGGTGTCCTTGGTGGTGACCAGGTCGTCGAGACGCACCTGGCGGGGCGGGATCGTGGCCCACCCGCCCGAGGACATGCCGTGCGCGGGGTAGGGGCGGCCCTCGCCCACGCGCTTGAAGATCACCCGGGGAGTGTAAGCAAAGGGACGCCCCTAGAGTTCCCGCCATGGCAGAGATCCAGGACGTCGTCGCCGCCGGCTACGCGTTCGAGGGCCCGGCCCTCGAGCTGGGCGGGCTCATGGTCGGCCCCGACGAGCTCGTCGACACCCACGTCCGGATCCCGCTCGCGATGGTCAACCGGCACGGTCTCATCGCCGGTGCCACCGGCACCGGCAAGACCAAGACCCTCCAGCTGCTGGCCGAGCAGCTGAGCGCAGCGGGCGTGCCCGTGTTCGCGGCCGACGTGAAGGGCGACCTGTCGGGGCTGGCGACGCTCGGCGCCCAGAACGACAAGATCACCGCTCGAGCCGCCTCGGTGGGTCAGGAGTGGGTGGCCACCGGCTACCCCGTCGAGTACTACGCGATCGGTGGGCGCGGCACCGGCGTGCCGCTGCGGGTCACGATGTCGTCGTTCGGACCCACCCTCCTCAGCAAGGTGCTCGGGTTGAACGACACCCAGGAGTCGAGTCTCGGCCTGGTCTTCCACTACGCCGACCAGGCCGGCCTCCCGCTGCTCGACCTCGCCGACCTGCGCGCCGTCGTGTCGCACCTCACCAGCACCGCGGGCAAGCCCGAGCTCAAGGAGCTCGGCGGCCTGTCCAGCGCCACGGCCGGCGTCATCCTGCGTGAGCTGATCGTCTTCCAGGACCAGGGCGCCGACGCGTTCTTCGGCGAGCCGGAGTTCGCCTCCGCGGATCTCGTCCAGCTCGCCCCGGACGGGCGCGGCCTGATCTCGCTGGTGGAGCTCCCCGAGCTCGCCGACAAGCCCGCCGTCTTCTCGACGTTCCTGATGTGGCTGCTCGCCGACCTGTTCCACGACCTGCCCGAGGTCGGCGACATCGACAAGCCGAAGCTCGTGTTCTTCTTCGACGAGGCGCACCTGCTGTTCGACGACGCCTCCGAGGACTTCCTCGACCAGATCGCCCAGACGGTGCGCCTGATCCGCTCCAAGGGCGTCGGAGTCTTCTTCGTGACCCAGAGCCCCACCGACGTGCCGGACGAGGTGCTCGCCCAGCTGGGCTCACGGGTGCAGCACCAGCTGCGGGCCCACACGCCGAACGACGCCCGGGCGCTCAAGGCCACGGTCGACACCTACCCGACCAGCTCCTACGACGACCTCGGCGAGGTGATCACCACACTCGGCATCGGCGAGGCGGTCGTCACCGTCATGGGCGAGCGCGGGGCGCCGACGCCGGTCGCGTGGACCCGGCTGCGCGCGCCGCAGTCACTGATGGGGCCGACCGACGCCGCGGCCATGGCGGCCACGGTGCAGGCGAGCCCGCGCCAGGCGACCTACGGCGTCACGGTCGACCGCGAGTCGGCCCGCGAGCTGCTGGCGAAGCGGCTCGCGGAGGGCGCCGCCAAGGCCGAGGCCGAGGCGCCTCCCGCGCAGCGCAAGCCGACTGCGGCGAAGAAGGACGACGGCCTCGTCCGCGACGTCGTGTCGTCGAGCGCCTTCAGGGACCTGCTGCGCACGGCGACCCGCGAGGTCGTGCGCGGGATGTTCAAGACCGGCCGGCGGTAGTCAGGCCGTCCAGCGGATCCCGTCGTCGACGAGGTCGGCGAGGGCGTGCACGCCACGCAGGTCGTCGCGCTCGGACATGAGGCGGGCGAGGTTCTCGGCGTGGCGGGACTTGAGGGCGTCGCGCTGGTCGCGACGGCGGTCGAGGTCGGTGGTGTCGTGCTGGTTCATGGCTCAACCATGGGGGTCCCAGGTCGCGAGCAGATTGACGCCGGGTTACATCCCGGTCTCTCGCCCCTGACAACTTGTAATAGAACGTGTTTCAGTTCTCCGGTGACCGACTCCGACGACATCGCCCGGCTGAAGTACCGCTACCTCCGCTCCCTCGACACCAAGCAGTGGGAGGAGTTCGAGGACTGCTTCGTGCCCGAGGCCACCGGCGACTACAACGGCCTGGTGTTCGAGGACCGCGCGGCCCTCGTCGACTACATGCGCGAGAACCTCGGCGAGGGGATGCTCACCATGCACCAGGTGCACCACCCCGAGATCGACGTCGACGGCGACGCCGCCACCGGCCGGTGGTACCTCGAGGACCGGGTGATCGTCGAGGCCTTCAGGTTCATGCTCGAGGGCGGCGCGTTCTACGAGGACCGCTACGTCCGCACGCCCGCCGGCTGGCGCGTCGCCCACACCGGCTACCGGCGTACGTGGGAGCTGCACCACGACCTGAACGACACGCCTGGGTTGAAGGTGAGTGGGCCGGGCGAGCACCTGCATGGTGACCCGGCTTCGGGGTGACTGTGGGGGCGCCCGCGCGCGTAGCCGATCGAGTCTCCGCGTCAAGGATCGCTTCGCGCCCGCTGCGCGGCGGCCTTCGGCCGTCCTTGACCCGGAGCCTCGCTCGATCGGCTAAGCGGCGCGCTCAACGGCACGGGCTCCGCCCGCGCCGCCCGCATGCGCGGGCGCCCTCGGGGTCACATCTGGCCCCACGGGTCCCACTCCTCAGGCACTCCGCTGACTTCTCGGCCCATGCAGTGCCTGAGAAGTCAGCGCAGTGCCTGAACGCTGCGACGGCTGGGGTTGGTGAGACAGGTGGTGGCCGCGCTTGCGCGGACGGCGTGGCGGAGCCCGCCGTTCAGTGCGCCGTCCCAACACGCCGGAAGAGGCTCGCAGTCAAGGACGCCCGAAGGGCGCCGCGCAGCGGGCGAGCGCAGCGAGATCCTTGACGGCGAGACCCGGCGTGTTACGCGCGCGGCCACAGTTCCACGAAAGACGAGTCACAGCGACAGGTCGGTCCAGGCCGTCTGGATGACCTCGACCCCGCGCTCGCGGGTGATGAGGCGGGCTCGGCCGGGAGGCATCTTCTGCGGCTTGAGGTTGCCCAGCAGCGGGCCCTCGTCGGGGCTGCCGGAGAGCATCATGCCGGGCATGCGCGAGGTCACGCAGCGACTGGATCACCGGCTCGTAGAGGGCGCGGGAGGCGCCGCCGGAGCGGCGGGCGACGACGACGTGGAGGCCGACGTCGCGGGCCTGGGCGATCATCGGCTGGAGGAGCGCCACCGGTGAGCTCTGCTGGGTGGCCACGAGGTCGTAGTCGTCGACGAGCACGTACACCTCGGCCCCGGTCCACCAGGTGCGGCTGCGCAGCTGCTCGGGGGTGACGTCGGGGCCGGGGATGCGGCTCTCGAGGTAGGTGGCGAGGTCGCGGATCGCCGGTTGCGCCTGGGTGGCCGAGGTGAGGTAGTTGAGCAGGTACTCCTCCGGCACCTCGCCCAGCAGCGAGCGGCGGTAGTCGACCACCACGAGCTGCGCCTGCTTGGGCGTGCGGGTGCGCATGATCTCGTGCGCGATGGTGCGCAGGACGGCGCTCTTGCCCGAGCCGCCGTCGCCGAGCAGCAGCAGGTGCGGCTCGGTCTCGGGGTCGAGGCCGACCGGCGACGAGGTCCTTCTCGTTGATGCCGAGGATGAGCCGGCCGCCCTCGCCCGTGCTGCCGGTCACGCCGGCCTGCTCGCGGACGGCGTCGAGCTCGATCTTGCTCGGGGAGCAGCCGCAGCTTCGGGCCGGTCGGGCCGGTCCAGGCCGCCTGCAGCTCGGCGACGAGGTCCTCGACGCCCTCGCCGAGCGAGTCGGCGTCGGCGTCGCCGTCGATGCGCGGCAGCGCGCCGAGGAAGTGCAGCTTGCCCTTGACCAGACCGCGGCCGGGCCGGCCGGAGGGCACCAGCTGGGCGACCTTGCGGTCGATCTCGGAGTCCATCGCGTCGCCGAGCTTGAGCTCGAGCCGGGTGCCGATGAGGTCACGCATCGCGGCGCGGAAGTCGGCCCAGCGGGCGGTGCCGGTGACGATGTGCAGGCCGAAGGTGAGACCGCGCGAGGCGAGCTGCTGGATCTCCTGCTCGAGGTCGTCGAAGTCCGCGCGCAGCGTGCTCCAGCCGTCGATGACGAGGAAGACGTCGCCCCAGCCGTCGTCGGCCCGGCCCGTGGCCCGACGCCGCCGGTAGGTCTCGATCGAGTCGATGCCGTTGGCGCGGAAGTACGCCTCGCGCCGGTCGACGACGCCCGCGACCTCGGCCACCACGCGGCGGACGACGTCGGGCTCGGAGCGGGTGCCGACGCCGGCGACGTGCGGGAGCGCGGCGAGCGGAGCGAACGTGCCGCCACCGAAGTCGAGCACGAAGAACTGCGACTCCAGCGGCGTCGTGGTGAGCGACATGCTCGTGACGATCGTGCGCAGCATCGTGCTCTTGCCGCTGCGCGGGCCGCCGACGACCGCGACGTGGCCGGCGGCGCCGCTGAGGTTGACGCTGAGGGTGTCGCGGCGCTGCTCGCGCGGCCGGTCGACGGTGCCGAGCGGCACGGTGAGGCCGCCGAGCTCGCGCCACTGCGGGGAGACCAGCCCGAGCTGCGGGTCCTCGGTGAGGTCGCCCATGAGGTCGTCGAGGGTGTCGGGAACGTCGAGCGGCGGCAGCCACACCTGGTGGGCCGCCGGGCCGTGACCGTCCATGCGCCCGACCGCGACCTCGAGCAGGGTCTCCTGGGACTCCGGTTCCACGGCCGGCTCGGGCTCCGGGGCGGCGACGTCGATCGGCTCGAGGTCGCGGACCCGGGCGATCGTGAACGGCAGGATGCCGCGGACGTGCCCGCCGGCGTCGCGCCGCACGCGGCCGGGCGGCGGACGGGCGGACCGGACACGTAGGCGGCCTTGAACCGGGTGAGCGTCGTCGGGTCGGGCTTGAGGTAGCCGAGACCGGGCGAGGCCGGCAGCTCGTAGGCGTCGGGGACGCCGAGCACGGCCCGCGACTCCTGGGCGCTGAACGTGCGCAGGCCGATCCGGTACGACAGGTGCGACTCGAGGCCGCGCAGCCGGCCCTCCTCGAGCCGCTGCGAGGCGAGCAGCAGGTGCAGGCCGAGCGAGCGGCCGAGCCGACCGATCGCGACGAACAGGTCGATGAACTCGGGCTTGGCCGACAGCATCTCGGAGAACTCGTCGACGACGATGAACAGCGACGGCATCGGCGCGAGGTCCTCGCCGTTCACGCGTGCCTTCTCGTAGTCGCGGATCGACGCGAAGTTGCCGGCCTGGCGCAGCAGCTCCTGGCGGCGCACCATCTCGCCGGAGAGCGCGTCCTGCATGCGGTCGACCAGGGTGAGCTCCTGGGCGAGGTTGGTGATGACGGCCGAGACGTGCGGCATGTCGGTCATGCCCGCGAAGGTGGCGCCGCCCTTGAAGTCGACGAGCACCATGTTGAGCTGCTCGGGGGAGTGGGTGAGCGCGAGCCCGAGCACCAGCGTGCGGAGGAACTCCGACTTGCCGGAGCCGGTGGCGCCGATCACCAGGCCGTGCGGGCCCATGCCCTGCTGGGCCGACTCCTTGATGTCGAGGTGCACCAGGCTGCCGCCCTCGCCGAGGCCGATGGGCACGCGCAGCCGGTCACGGGCGGGCCGCGACACCCAGGCCGCGCCCGGCTCGAACTCGCGGACGTCGCCGAGACCGAGCAGGTCCATGAAGTCCGACGGGCCGCGGAGCTCGCCCGGGTTGGCGTCGGCCGGCCCGACGACGGCGACGCTGTGCAGCGGCGTCAGCCGGCGGGCGAAGGCCTCGGCGGTGGCGACGTCGCACTGGTCGCCCTTGGCGCGGATCGGCTCCTCGCGCAGCCGCAGCGCCTGCAGCGGCACCATGCGGTCCGCACCTTCGACGCCGAGCGACGCCTCGGCGGCACCGTCGACCGGCCCGGACTCGAGCAGCAGCCGCAGGCTCGACTGGCTCTCCATCTCCGACCACCGCACCGGCAGGTCGAGCACGGTGACGCCGTGCAGGCCGTCGGGCGGGATCACGTGGTTGCCCGGCGGCAGCTCGACACCGTCGGTGACGAGCAGGATGTGCGGGCTCGGAGGCCGCTCGTCGGCGCCGAACCGGGGCCGCTCGGCGAGGTCGGGAGGCAGCAGCGCGGCCAGGTCGCTGAGCGACGTCGACACCATCCGCATCGGGCCGACGGCGTCGGTGAGCTCCTGGCTCTGGCCGTGCGGCAGCCACTTCAGCCAGTCCCAGTCGGCCAGGTGGGCCTCGGAGCACAGCACGGCGACCGCGAGGTGCTCGGGCGACTGGAAGGCGGTGGCCGAGCAGAGCAGCGCCCGTGCGAGCGAGCGCGCCTGCTGCTCCTCGCCGCACACCTCGATCCGGTCGAAGGCGCGCAGGTCGACCGAGGCGGGCAGGTCGGGCTGGAGCCGGTGCACCACGAGCAGCCGGTGCAGCGCGGACGCCGCCGCGGGGTCGACCTGGTCGATCGGCGCGCTCTCCGGCGGCACCAGCTCGAGGGCGAGCGGCTGCGCGCACACGCCGTACCGCACGTGCAGGAACTGCGCGTCGCCCGAGGAGTGCTCCCACACGCGGGTGCGCTCCTCGGCGAGCGCCGGCAGCGACGACGGCGCCGGGTGGTGCCAGGTGAGCGCCCTGCGCTGCTGCTCGGCGGCCTCGCGGGACACCGTGCGCACGTTGGCGAGGTAGCGGAGGTACTCGGTGCGGGAGCCGGTGACCTGCTGCGCGCGCTGCTTCCGCTGCCGGTCGATCTGCACGACGATGAAGCCGAGGGTGGCGAACAGGAACATGCCGGCGGCCAGGAAGGCGCGGCTGCTGTTGCCGGAGCCGGTGCTGATGGTGGCCACCAGGACGATCGACCCGAGGCTGCCGAGCATCGGGATCGCGTTCATCGCGACGCCGGCCGCGCCCTCGCCCTGCTGGATCTGCGGCGGCGGCTGCAGCACGAGCTGACCCACGGGCATCTGCGGTTCCTCGATCCGCGTGCCCCGCAGCGTCTGGCTGCCGGACGGCGGCTCGGCGGGCGGTGGCGTCGTGCGGCTGCTCGGGCCGGTGGGCAGCGACGACGGGGACGGCCGGTTGCGGCTGCCCGGCGCCCGCGCCGCTTCGGCTCCCGCGCTGCTGCGTGGTCACGGCCGGATCCTCCCACCCTGGACTGGTCGGCGCCCGTCCCGCCCGGACGGTCAGGAGGAACCACGATGATAGGCACCCGCTCTCCGGACTACCCTGCGGCGGACCGGGGCACACCTGGGGTCACCCGACCCACTGGGAGGACTCGATGAGCACAGCCGGACGGGCGGCCGCCCCGACCGACGTGGTCTCGGTGAGCGTCCACGGCCCGGCCGGTGTCGTCGACCTCCAGGTGCCCTCGGACGCGTCCGCCGCCGACATCGCCGGCGAGTACACGCGGGCGTCGGGCTACGCGGAGCCCTTCGACCTCACCACCTCCCTCGGCCGGCGGCTCGCCGAGGCCGCTCCGCTGGCCGAGGCCGGGGTGCGCAGCGGGGCCGTGCTGGCCGCGGTGCCCCGCGACGCCGGGTCGCGCTCGCGCCGCCGGGGGATGGCCGGGTCGAGTCGCGCCCTCCGGCGCGGCCGGCTCTCCGCCCTGTGGCTCTGCGTCGCGGCGGTCGCGGCCGGCCTGGCGGGTGCGCTGGCCGCCTCGCTGCCCGACTCCTCCGACGCCCGCACGGCGGTGCTCGTGGCGCTGGTCGCGGCCGCGGCCCTCAGCGCCGTGCCGGTGGGCCCGCTCTCCGGCCAGCGCGTGCACGCGGCCCCGGTGTTCGCCGCCGCCGCCGTCTTCGGTCTGGTGCTGGCACCCCGCTCCCGAGCGGCTGCCCCTGGTGCTCGGCGTCACCGGGCTCGCCGGGGCGGCCACCGCAGCCGTCTGTCGAGGCCTCGACCAGCAGGACGACGAGGGGCTGCGGATCTGGATGGTCGTGGGCGGCGCCACCTTCGGCATCACCGCCCTGGCCGCCGTCCTCGACGCGTCGACGCCGATCGTGTGGTCGGCCTTCCTGGTGATCGCGATGCTCGCCGCGCGGTTCGTGCCGGGCCTCGCCGTCGACGTGCCCGACCAGTACCTCCTCGATCTCGAGCGCCTCGCGGTCACCGCGTGGTCGGCCCGCGACCGACCGGCCGGACGCCGGGGCCGGATCATCGTGCCGCGGCCGGCCGTCGCGGCCGTGGCGTCCTCCGGCACCCGCACCACCACCGCCGCCTGCGTCGCCGTGCTCGTCGTGACCGTCGTCGCGGCACCGCTGCTGCTGCGCGACGCCGACCTCGAGATCGACCGCTGGGGTGCTCGCGGCGTCGTGTTCTTCGCCGGCGCCTCGTTGCTGCTGACGGCGCGCAGCTTCCGCAACGCCACCGCCCGCGGCCTGCTGCGGCTCGCCGGACTGGCCTGCTGGGTGCCGGTCGCCGTCGTGATGCTCCGGCTCGCCGGCCCGAGCGCCCGCACCGCCGTCGCCGTCTCCTCGATCGGGCTCGCTGCCCTGCTCGTGCTCGTCGGTGTCGCACTCGGTCGTGGGTGGCGCTCGGCCTGGTGGTCGCGTCGGGCCGAGGTGGCCGAGGGAATGTGCGGGGCGTTCGCCATCGGCGGCGTCGTGGTGGCCAGCGGGCTGTTCCGGGTCCTGTGGGAATCGATCGGCTGAGGTTTAGCGCCTGACCCCCCGGGTACCCGGTCGGGGTCACCGTTCCGGCCGCGAGGCCAGGAGCGGAGGGGCTGGGAAACGGACTCGGCCATACCCAACGGGCGGCGACAGGCCGCCACACTGAAGGAGCTAGGCACATGTCGCATTCCGCAGAGTACGGACAGGGCCAGGGCACTCTGGTCCGCGCCGCCGGCCTGGTGGACGCCGCTCGACAGGACTTCACCGGTTACAGCCAGCAGCTCAGCGGCAAGCTCAGCTCGCTGCGCGGGCAGTGGGGCGGCCAGGGCGCCAACGCGTTCTTCGTCCTCGAGCAGGCCTGGACCGAGAAGCAGACCACGATCGTCAAGGCGCTCGACGACTTCAGCCAGTCGCTGGCCCAGACCGAGCGCGTCAACACCAGCAACGACGACGACCAGTCCGGCCGCATCGGCAACCTGACCTCGCGGCTCGGCTGACCCCGGACCCCCTGACACCACGGACTTGAAGGAGATAGTGAGATGAGCCTCGACGGCATCAAGGTCAACCACGGCGCACTGGAGGTCGCGGTCGACGACATGCGACAGATGGTCGCCCGCATCGACGAGCGCATGAACCAGCTCGAGGGCGAGCTCGAGCCCCTGAAGAGCAGCTGGGCCGGTAACGCCCAGCAGGCCTACCACGTCGCGAAGTCCAAGTGGGACCAGGCGATCTACGAGATGCGTGACCTCCTCAACGACACGCACGTGCAGGTCACCTCCTCCAACGACGACTACCGCGCGGCCGACCGCCAGGGCGCTGCCCTGTTCGGCGGCTGACACCCAGCACGGCCACGACCTCGGAGAAGGGCCGGCACCCATCGCGGGTGCCGGCCCTTCACCACGCCACCCGCCCCGTCGACCTGCGGGGGCGCGACGGCGTGGTGTCCTACGATCCAGCGGCGTCTCGTGAAGGAGGAACGGTGAGCCAGAGCTCGGTCAGCACCTCCGGGCTGGTGCGGGTGACGGTCGCGTCCGGCACCCGCCGGGTCGACCTCGTGCTCCCCGGCGCGGTCCCCGTGGCCGAGCTCGTGCCCGAGCTCGCCCGCAGCGTCGGCCTGCTCGACAGCGCCACCGTCTACGGCGGCTACCGCGTGGTCACCTCCGACGGACGCCGCCTCGTCCCCGACAGCGGCCTCACGCTCCAGGGCGTCGAGGACGGCTCGGTCGTCATGGTCACCGCCGGCATCGACGAGCCCGTGCCGCCGGTCTACGACGACGTCGTCGAGGCGATGACCGACGTGGTGGAGCAGGAGCTCCGGCCCTGGGACCCCGCCTCCGGGCGTCGCACCGCGCTCGCGGCCGCCGTCCTGCTGCTGGCGCTCGGCGCGGTGACGCTGCTGCTGCTCGACACCGACGTCGCGGCCGCCGCCGCGGCCGTGGTCGCCGTGGTGATGGTCTCCGGCGCCATCGTGCTCTCCCGCGCGCAGCGGGAGGCCGAGGCCGCGGTCACGGTCGCGTGGACCGGCGTGGGCTTCGCCGTCCTCGCCGCCGTGATGCTCGCCCCGGACGACGGCCCGTTCTACGGCTATCCCGTGGCCGCCGCCGGTGGCGCTGCGCTCGCTGTCGCGCTGGTCTGCCTGGTGGGCTGGGGCAGGGCCGCGCGCTCCTCGTGCCGGCCGGCGTGGTCGGCGCGGTGCACCTCGGCACCGGCCTGCTGGTGCGCGGGAGCTCGACGTCGAGGCCGGCATCGTGCTGGTGGTCGTGCTCACCGTCGTCGTGCTCGCCGGCAGCGTGTTCCCGTGGCTGGCGCTCGGCATGACCGGCACCACGGTCGACCAGCTGTACGCGCCCGAGGACATCACCGCCGACCCCAAGCACGTCGACGCCAGCCGGGTCTCGATGGACGCGCGGACCGCCCACGAGGTGCTGGTCGCGATCTCCGCCACCGTCGGCCTGTTGCTCGTGCTCGCCGCGCCGCTCGCCGTCGACCGCGGCCTGTACGGCACGCTGCTCGCCGTCATGGCCTCGCTCGTCGTCATGCTCCGCACCCGGCAGTACCGCACCGGCTCCGGCGTGCTCGTCGGGCTGGTGTCCGGCGTGCTCGGCCTGCTGGTCACCGCCGGGACCGTGCTCGTGCTCTGGGAGCGACTGGCGGCCCACGGTCGCCGTCGTGCTCGCCGTCGCCGGCGCGCTGCTGCTGGTCGCCACGCTGCTGCCCAGCGGGCCGTCGGTGCGGCGCGGTCGGTTCGGAGACGTCGTCGAGACCATCGCCCTGCTCTCGCTGCTGCCGCTGCTCGTGCTGGCCAGCGGGCTCTTCGACGCGATCCCGTCGCCGTAGGCGCCCAGGACCTCCGATGGCCACCAAGAAGGACCTCGTCGAGGCCTACTCGTTCAGCCGACGCCGGCTGGTGACCGCGTTCGTGTCCGGCGCGCCCGGCGGCCGCGAGGTCGAGCCGAGTCGGCCCGGCCGCACCATCGTCGGCGGCATCGCGCTCGCCGTCCTGATGATCGCCGGCGCCGCGGTGCTCGGCATCCTCACCAACCGCGACCCCGGCGACTGGGAGAAGGTCGGGCTGGTCAGCGAGAAGGAGACCGGCGCCAACTACGTGATCCTCACCGAGGACGGTCCGTTGCGGCCGGTCGTCAACATCACCTCGGCGATGCTGCTGCTCGGCCCCGACCTCGAGAAGACCGACGTCGGCCGCGACGCCATCGCCGACAAGGAGCGCGGCGAGCCGATCGGGATCCTCCAGGCACCGGGCACGCCGCCCGCCTCCGGACACGCTGCAGCCCCACGGGCTGGTCGGCGTGCACGGGCAGTGACACCGCCACCGGCGACCGGTTCGGCGTCAAGGTCACGCTGTCCTCCGAGCCGTCGGTCGAGCCGACGCCGAAGACCGGGCTTCGTCGTCCGCTCGGGTGGCCGGCTCTACCTCGTCGCGGAGTCGCTGGCCGGCACCGAGCGCGGCGTCCCGCGGGCCTACTACTACGAGATCACCCAGCGCCAACGCCGACCCGATCCTCCGCCAGATCGCCGAGAAGAGCGCGGACGACGCACTCCGGGTCCCGCGGCAGTGGCTCGACCTGTTCACGCCGGGCGCACCGCTCACGCTCGACTCGCTCGGCCTCGAGCCCGACCGGATCGGCACGCCCCCCGCACAGGCGGCGCCGGGCGTGCCGGACGAGGCGAAGGTCGGCGACCTGGTCGAGGTCGGCGACACCACCTACCTCGTCACCGACGGCCGAGGCGCCATCGAGCTCGACCCGTTCGCGCTCGACGGTCTACCTGAACCTCCAGAAGCCGCGCGGCTTCACGGCGGCGGAGATCGAGGTCAACGCGCGGCCCGGCACGATCCAGGACACCGGCGACCTCGGCATCAACTGGCCGGCCGACCGTGCTCGAGGAGAAGGGCTCCGGCGAGTACTGCGCCCTGCTCGACGCCGTCGACGACGGTGCCCCCGGCGCACGCCTGGCGAGCACCCTGGACGACCAGGGGTCCTCGGCCGCCGAGGGCCGTCCGGCACCGTCGAGCGCTTCGTCGAGCCCGGCCGCGGGGCCGTCGTGCACGTCGGCGACTGGGACAGGCGACGGCGACTCGCCGACCTCGCTCATCGACGACCGTGGCTTCGTCTACCCGCTGATCGGCGACGCCGGGAGCCAGCTCGGCTACGGCGACGTCGGCGACGTCGTCGTGCCCGACACCTGGGTCGAGCTCTTCCCGACCGGTGTCGAGCTGTCCGTCGACGCCGCCCGGTGTCCGCCGACCACGGCCGGAGCGGGAGACCCGTGCGCGCGTCCTGAGACGGCTCCTCGCCGTCGCGGCCGTCGCGGTCGCGGGCGGCCTCGTCGTGGCGGCACCCGGGCTGGCGCCGCCGGCCGCGGCGGCCGACTGCCAGGACATCAACGCCCTCGACGAGGACGAGGACCCGCTCCAGGCCGAGGGATCGCCGCTGGCGTCGCTCCAGATCAGGGCGGCGCAGGACCTGCTGCGCGCGCAGGGCCGGTCGCTGGGCGGCGGAGTGCGCGTGGGCGTCATCGACTCCGGCGTCGCCCGCACCTCGGCCCTCACCGTGGACGACGGCGGCCCGATCTACACCTCGCGCCTCGAGGACCCGCTGTTCCAGTTCTTCCAGGGCACCGCCGTCGCCGGGCTCATCGACGGCGCGGCCCGCGGCGACCAGCTGGTCGGGATCGCGCCGGACGCCGAGGTGGTCGACCTGCGGGTCTACGACTCGACGGAGGAGTCCGAGGACCTCACCAACCTCGAGGACGACGTGCTGGCCCGCGGCCTGGAGCGCGCGGCCACCCAGAAGCTCGACATCGTCAACGTGTCGCTGGAGATCGGTGACTCTCCTCTGCTGCGCCGCGCGGTGAAGAAGGTCACCGCCTCCGGTGCGATCCTGGTGGCTCCGAGCGGCGACCGGCCCGGGGACGACGAGCCGTTCGAGGACGAGTTCGGTGCGGTCCGCGACGGCGACGACGCCGCGCAGGAGATCTTCCCGGCGGGGTATGCGCTGACCAACGACCGGGTGGTGGCGGCCACGAGCACGGTGGCCGACGGTGTCGACCCCCGCACGCTGCTGCTGCCGAACTCGGCCACCACGGTCGCCGTGCCCACCGAGGGCGGCGTCAGCTACGCCGTCAACGGCACGCGCTGCACGCTGCCGGAGGCGTCGTCGCGGTACGCCGCCGCCACCGTGACGGGGGTGTTGGCGCTGCTGCGGTCGGCGTTCCCGAAGGAGTCGCCCGAGCAGCTGATCGCCCGGCTCGTCGACACCGCGGCCGGCCCCGCCACCCCCGGTGGCCCCAATGCCGGCCGGTTCCAGGGCGCCGGTGTGGTGCAGCCGCTCGAGGCCCTGCAGCGGATCGTCGAGCCGGGGAAGGGCGGCGGCGTGCCCCGGCTCGACCAGCCGGAGTCGCCGAACGAGCCCGCCGCCATCGACCCCCCCGACCCCGACCTGCTCGCCTCGGCCCGCGAGGACGCCGTCTGGTGGGCCCTCGGCACCGGCGGCCTCATCGCCGTCCTGCTCCTGCTGCGGCCGGTGATCGGCCGGCGGAGGGAGCAGTGACCGCGTGAGGAACGAACGCGGCCACGTGGCGAGCGAAGGTTGAGCAAGCCCTCCGGCTGAGGGACGAAGCCGGAACGGGCGCGTCGAAACCACGCGAGGTCAACGGAGAACGCTCGGGGACCCGGGCTACTGCGGCCAGGTCTTCGAGACCAGCGTGAGCACGTCGTAGGTGGCGACCGGGTCGCCGTCGGCGTTGCTGACGACGGCGTCCCAGCGCACCTCGCCGTAGTCGGCACTGGTGCGCGGGGTGATCTGCTTGACGGTGAGGGTGACGGCGATGGCGTCGCCGGCCTTGACCGGGGTGAGGAAGCGCAGCCGGTCGACGCCGAAGTTGGCGAGCACCGGGCCGGGGTCGGGCTGGACGAACAGTCCGGCGGCGAGCGACACCACGAGGTAGCCGTGGGCGACGATGCCGCCGAAGAGCGGGTTCCTCGCCGCGGCCTCGGCGTCGGTGTGGGCGTAGAACGTGTCGCCGGTGAACTCCGCGAAGTGCTCGATGTCGGCGAGGGTGACCTCGCGGCTCTCGGAGGCGATGGTGTCGCCGATCCGCAGGTCGGCGAGGCTCTTGCGGAACGGGTGCACGTCCTCGTCGGACCGCCGGGCGCCCGCCGTCCACACGCCGGTGATCGCGGTGAGCATGTCGGGCGAGCCCTGGAGGGCGGTGCGCTGCATGTGGTGCAGGACCCCGCGCACGCCGCCGAGCTCCTCGCCGCCGCCCGCCCGGCCGGGGCCGCCGTGCACGAGCACCGGCAGCGGCGAGCCGTGACCGGTGGACTCCTCCGCGTCGTCGCGGTCCAGCACGAGGATCCGGCCGTGCCACGGTGCCAGTCCGAGCACCACGGTGCGGGCGACGTCGGGGTCGTGGGTGACCAGGGAGCCGACGAGGCTGCCGCGGCCCCGGGCGGCGAGTCCGACGGCGTCGTCGAGCGCGTCGTAGGCGATCACGGTGCTCACCGGGCCGAACGGCTCCACGTGGTGCGGCTCGACGGCGCCGTCGTGGGCGCGCAGCAGCACGGGGGAGAGGAACGCGCCGCGGTCGTGGTCGGCGTCGACGAGATCCACGTGATCGGGGTCGCCGAACACGATGTCGGCCGAGGCCCGCAGCGACTGCACCGCCTTGCGCACCTCCTCGCGCTGGTCGAGGCTCACCAGCGCTCCCATGCGCACCGAGGTGTCGCGCGGGTTGCCGACGGTGACCTTCGCCAGCCGCGGCGGCCAGCGCCTCGACGACGGCGTCGGCAGCCTCGCGCGGCACCAGGACGCGGCGGATGGCCGTGCACTTCTGGCCGGCCTTGACCGTCATCTCGGTGGCGACGCCCTTGACGAACAGCTCGAACTCGGGGTCGTCGACGGCGACGTCGGGGCCGAGCACCGAGCAGTTGAGCGAGTCGGCCTCGACGTTGAGCGTGACGCCGCCGTGGAGGACCTGCGGGTGGTTGCGGATGAGCCCGGCGGTGTGGGCCGACCCGGTGAAGCCGACGAGGTCGTGGACGCCGAGCTCGTCGATGAGGCCCGCCGGGCTGCCGGCGAGCAGCTGCAGCGAGCCCTCGGGCAGGATCCCGGACTCGATGATCCGGCGGACGGTGAGCTCGGTGAGGTAGGCCGTCTGGCCGGCGGGCTTCACGATCGACGGCAGGCCGGCCACGAAGGCGGGCGCGAGCTTCTCGAGCATCCCCCAGACCGGGAAGTTGAAGGCGTTGATCTGGACGGCGACGCCCGGGCGCGAGGTGTGGACGTGCTGACCCACGAAGCTGCCGGCCTTGCCCAGCTGCTCCGGGTCACCGTCGAGGTAGACGGTGTCGTTGGGCATCTCGCGGATGCCCTTGGAGGCGATCGAGAACACCGTGCCGATGCCGCCGTCGATGTCGACGGCGCTGTCGCGGGCGGTGGCACCGGTGGCGTACGAGGCCTCGTAGAGCTCGTCCTTCACGCCGAGCAGGTGCTTGGCCATCTGCTTCAGCAGCCCCGCCCGCTCGTGGAAGGTGAGTGCCCGCAGCGCCGGCCCGCCCACCTCGCGGCCGTGGGCGACCATCGCCCCGACGTCGAGCCCCGACGACGAGACGCGGGCGACCTCCTCGCCGGTGACGGCGTCGTGCACCGGCTTGCCGTCGTCGTCGGCGCGGTACCAGGCGCCGGTGGCGTAGCTCTCGAGAAGTCGGGTCACGATGGGTCTCCCCGTGGTTGCTTGCGTGGGACGGCGTGCCGTGTCACCGTATTACAGACCGATCGGTCAGGAAAGGGCTGAGGATGCCATGACAGTGCTGGACGGCGAGCTCGAGGAGCGCTTCGAGGAGACCGTCGCGCACCACGACCGGATCGAACCGCGGGACTGGATGCCGGACAAGTACCGCGCCACCCTCGTGCGCCAGATCGCGCAGCACGCCCACTCCGAGATCATCGGCATGCAGCCGGAGGGCAACTGGATCGGCCGGGCGCCGTCGCTGCGCCGCAAGGCGATCCTGCTCGCCAAGGTGCAGGACGAGGCCGGCCACGGGCTGTACCTCTACTCCGCGTGCGAGACGCTCGGCGTCTCCCGCCGCGAGCTCACCGACAAGCTCATCTCGGGACAGCAGAAGTACTCCTCGATCTTCAACTACCCGACGCTCTCCTATGCCGACGTCGGCACCATCGGCTGGCTCGTCGACGGCGCCGCGATCTGCAACCAGGTGCCGCTGTGCCGCACCTCCTACGGTCCCTACGGGCGGGCGATGATCCGCATCTGCAAGGAGGAGTCGTTCCACCAGCGGCAGGGCTTCGAGCTGTTGATGACCATGATGCGCGGCACCGACGAGCAGCGGACGATGGTGCAGGAGTCGGTCGACCGGTTCTGGTGGCCCTCGCTGATGATGTTCGGCCCACCGGACGCCGACTCGCCCAACACCGCCCAGTCGATGGCGTGGGGCATCAAGCGCGACACCAACGACGACCTGCGGCAGAAGTTCGTCGACATGTCGGTGCCGCAGGCCGAGGCGCTCGGAGTGACGCTGCCCGACCCCGACCTGCGCTGGAACGCCGACCGCGGCCACCACGACTTCGGCCAGCCCGACTGGGAGGAGTTCAAGCAGGTCGTCTCCGGGAACGGACCCTGCAACCTCCAGCGGCTCGCGCACCGGCGTCGCGCCGACGACGACGGCGCGTGGGTGCGCGACGCCGCGACGGCCCACGCCCGGAAGCGGTCGGCGTCGTGACCGAGCCGACCGACTTCGCCGCCGAGGGCGGCCACGGCGCGGTGCCGCTCGAGGGCGTGCCCACCGGTCTGGGCGAGACGCCGCGCGGCGAGTGGCCGCTCTACGAGGTGTTCGTGCGCGGCAAGCGCGGCCTCAACCACGTGCACGTCGGCTCGCTGCACGCCGCCGACGACGCCATGGCGCTGCGCAACGCCCGCGACGTCTACACGCGTCGCAACGAGGGCGTGTCGATCTGGGTGGTGCCCTCCGAGGCGGTCGCTGCGTCGAGCCCCGACGAGAAGGACCCGCTGTTCGCGCCGGCCGGCGACAAGGTCTACCGGCACCCGACGTTCTACGACATTCCCTCCGACGTCCCTCACATGTGAAAACTCCCCACGAAGTTCTTCGACTCCCCCGCTGCGCTCCTCCGCCGAACAACTCCGCGGGGACCCCGAAAGGTTTCGCGAACCGTGCCTGACACCGACAAGGACCACGAGTCCGTCTACGACGGCCTGGTCGGCAGCGACCCGTCGCAGTGGGCGTTCGGCACCGACTTCGAGGACCCGTTGGCCGGCGTCGACACCACGATCCCGGACGGCGTCGACGCGCGCGTGCTGGCGGCGTACTGCCTGATGCTCGGCGACGACGCGCTCGTGTACTCGCACCGGCTGGGGAGTGGTGCAGCAACGCGCCCGACCTCGAGGAGGACATCGCGCTGGCCAACATCGCGCTCGACCTGCTCGGCCAGGCGCGGCTGCTGCTGGCCCGCGCCGCGGCGGCCGATCCCGCCGTCGTGCCCGTCCTGCCCGAGGGCTCGCCGGTGCCGCCGGAGGACGCGCTCGCGTTCTTCCGCGACGACGCCGCGTTCCGCAACGTGCGGCTGGTCGAGCCCGACAACGGCGACTTCGCCGTCACGATGGTGCGCCTGCTCGTCTTCTCGGTGTGGCGGCTCGCGCTGCTGCAGCGGCTGGCCGGCAGCCGCGACCCGGTGCTCTCGGCGATCGCCGTCAAGGCGGTCAAGGAGGTCACCTACCACCGCGACCACGCCGGTCGCTGGTTCGTCACCCTGGCGCAGGGCACCGAGGAGTCGCGGCGCCGCCTGCTCGCCGCGCTCGACGTCGTGTGGCCCTTCCACGACGAGCTGCTCGCCACCCACGAGGTCGAGGGGGACGCCGCCGCGCAGGGCGTGGGAGTCGACCCGGCCCGCGTGGCCGAGGAGGTCGACGCCGTCCTCGACCACGTGTTCGCCACCGCCGGCGTCGACCGGCCCGAGACCCCGCAGGTCGGTTCCGTGGCCGGCGGGGCCGGACGGGACGGCCGGCACACCGAGGCGCTGTCGCGGCTGCTCGCCGAGATGCAGTCGGTGGCGCGGGCGCACCCGTCGGGGCGGTGGTGACGATGAGGGCTCTCGCCGTCGCGCGCACCGTGCGCGACCCGGAGATGCCGATGCTCACGCTGGCCGACCTGGGGGTCCTGCGCGACGTCGAGGAGTCGGAGGCCGGCGTCGTCGTCACGATCACGCCCACCTACTCCGGCTGCCCGGCGATGGCCACGATGCGCGACGACCTCGTGCACCGGTTGCAGGACCACGGCTACGACGACGTGGAGGTGCGGGTGAGCCTGCACCCGGCGTGGTCGACGGACTGGATCACCGAGGCGGGGCGCACCGCGCTGGCCGAGGCGGGGGTCTCGCCGCCGGGGGCCGCACCCGTCTCGACGGGCCCGATCCCGATCGACCTCGGGCCGATCCGACGCGCGGTGGCCTGCCCGCGGTGCGGCGACGACCGCCCGGCGCTCACCTCGGAGTTCGGACCGACCGCGTGCACCGCCCTCTACCGGTGCACCGCGTGCGGCGAGCCGTTCCAGCACGTGAAGGAGCTCTGAGCGTGGTCACCTTCCACGAGCTCGTGGTGGCCGACGTCGAGCCGCTCACCGACGACGCCGCGGCGGTCACGTTCGCGGTGCCGCCCGAGCTGCGCGACGACTACGCCTTCGAGGCCGGCCAGTCGTTGACGCTGCGGCGGTTCGTCGACGGCCGGGAGGAGCGCCGCTCGTACTCGATCTGCGCCCCGGTGGGCGCCGCGCCGCGGGTCGGCGTGCGCGAGATCCCCGACGGGCTGTTCTCCCGGTGGCTGGTGCGTGACGTGCGGCCCGGCGACCGGGTGGAGGTGCAGCCGCCGTCCGGCCGGTTCCGTGCCGACGAGGGCATCCGCGCCGAGGGCGGGCGCCACCTCTGCATCGCCGCGGGGTCCGGCATCACGCCGATGCTGTCCATCGCCGGATCGGTGCTCGCCCATCCCGCCGCCCGGGTGACGCTGCTCTACGGCAACCGCACCACCGGCACGGTGATGTTCGCCGAGGAGCTCGCCGACCTGAAGGACCGCCACCCCGCGCGCTTCCAGCTCGTGCACGTGCTGTCGCGCGAGCCGCGCGGTGTCGACCTGTTCTCCGGTCGACTCGACTCCGACCGGTTGCGCCGGCTGGTGCAGGTGCTCGTGCCGCTGGCCGACGTCGACCACGTCTGGCTGTGCGGTCCGTTCCCGATGGTCACCGCCACCCGCGACCTGCTCACCGAGCTCGGGGTGGCCGCCGAGAAGGTGCACGTCGAGCTGTTCCACGTCGACGAGCCGCCGCCCGAGGTCCATCGCCAGGAGGCCGTGGTCGAGGGCGACACCAGCTCCGTGACGGTCTCCCTCGACGGCCGCACCACCACCTCGCCGATGCCGCGCTCGCAGTCGATCCTCGACGCCGCGGCGGCCGTCCGCGGCGACCTGCCGTTCGCGTGCAAGGGCGGCGTGTGCGGCACCTGTCGGGCCCAGGTCGTGAGTGGCGAGGTCGACCTGCGACGCAACTACGCGCTCGACGACGACGAGCTCTCCCGTGGCTTCGTGCTCACCTGCCAGACCCACCCGGTCAGCGACGAGGTGCACGTGGACTTCGACGCCTGAGCACGCCGGGCCCGCTCGTCGTCACCGCGGCCGGGGTGGCGCGTGCCAGAGTGACGCCCCATGGACTCCGCGCTGACCTCGGTGGGGCTGCCGGTCGCCCTCGCGATCATCATGTTCGGGCTGGGCCTCGCGCTCACGGTCGACGACTTCCGCCGGGTGGGTCGGGAGCCGAAGCCGGTGGCGATCGCGCTGGCGCTGCAGGTGGTCGTGCTGCCCGCTGGTGTGCTTCGGGCTGGTGCTGGCCTTCGACCTCGACCCGCTGCTCGCCGTCGGCATGATGCTGCTGGCCGCGTCGCCGGGCGGCACCACGGCCAACCTGTTCAGCCACCTGTTCCGCGGCGACGTCGCGCTCAACATCACCCTCACCGCGGTGAACTCGGTGCTCGCCGTGCTCACGCTGCCGCTGGTGGTGAACCTCGCGCTCGGCTACTTCGACCCGCCCGGCGGCGACGACATCGGCCTGCAGTTCGCCAAGACGCTCCAGGTGTTCGCGATCGTGCTCGTGCCGGTCGCGATCGGCATGCTCGTGCGCCGCAGCTCACCGGCCTTCGCGGCGCGCGCCGACAAGCCGGTGCGCATCGCCTCGGCCGTCCTGCTGTTCCTCGTGGTCGTCGGCGCGCTCCTCTCCGAGCGCGAGAACCTCGCCGACTACCTGCTCGACGTCGGCGTGGTGGCCGCGCTGTTCTGCGTGATCAGCCTCGCCGTCGGCTTCGCCGTCCCGCGCGCTCCTCGGTGTCCAGGACCGGCAGGCGCTCGTCGTCGGCGTTCGAGGTCGGCATCCACAACAGCACCCTCGCGATCGCCGTGGCGCTCAGCGTGCTCGACATCGACGAGCTCGCCGTCCCGGCGGCGGTCTACGGCGTGCTGATGTTCCCGCTGGCGCTGGTGGCGGGACTCCTGATCCGCCGGACCGTCAGCAGCCGCGAAGAGCGGGTCGCCGGCTAGGGATGCCTGCCCGCAGCTCGGCCGAGCAGAGAGGGGCGAGGTCCTCGAGCACGTCGAGGTCGTGCGTGGTCCACTCGCGCGGGCCGTGCGCGATGGCGCAGACAGCGCCGATCGCGACGCCGTGCTCGTCGTGGAGCGGCCAGCCGGCGTAGGCGCGGATCCCCATCTCGGTGAGGCCGGGGTGCGCGGCGCCCCGCAGGTCGCGGCGGGTGTCGTTGACGACGACGGGGTGCCCGGACGACACCACGTACTGGCAGAACGAGTGACCGAGCGGCGCGAGCCGGGTGCGGTCCCAGGGCCCGTGCAGACCGTCGGCGCCGAGGAACAGCTGGTCGTGCTGCTGGACGAGCGTGACCAGCGCGACCGGCACGTCGAGCAGGCGCCGCACCAGGCTGGCGTGGTGGTCCTGGGACTGGTGGAGTCGGGGGAGGGTCGGGTCGAGAGCATGGGATCGGACCTCGGGGTGGGGGAGGCGGCCGGGGGAGCGGGACCGCGCTCTCAGGATGCCCTGCGGGGCGTCGATCCGCCAGTACCCCGACCAGTGTCGGGGCTGCTGTTGGCGGCCGCCGAGCGACGGTCGGTAGCCGGGGCGCCGAATCGAGGGCAATTGAACGGCTGGTGCAGGGTCGTGGCCCGAAAACCTGCACCAGCCGTTCAATTGAACGATTGGTGCAGGTCAGGAGGCCCGCCACCTGTCATGACCGTTCGATCGAACGATGGGGGGCGGGCCCCGACACCCCCGCGCGCACGTAGGCGAGCGCCGCCAGCACCCGGCGGTTGCTCGCCGAGTCGGCGTGCAGACCGAGCTTGGCGAAGATGCTGCCCACGAGCGGCTCGACGGTCTTGACGCTGAGGTGCAGCTCCGCGCAGATCGCGGCGTTCGACAGCCCGCGCGCGACCAGCTCGAGCACCTCGCGCTCCCGCTCGGTGAGCCCGTCGAGGTGACCCGCCCGCTGCTCCGCCGCGATCGTCTCGGTGATCGTCTCGGTGAGACCGAGGTGGTCGAGCACGAGCCGCGCCTGCCGGGCGAGGTCGTCGAGCAGGGTGGTCTCGGCCCGCGACAGCGGGTCGGTCCGTTCGACGCCGAGCGCGCCGGTGAGCACACCGTCTCGGCGGACGGCGCGCGCCTCCGGCACGGCATCGGCCAGCGCCGGCCAGGTCGTCGGCGGCGGCTCGTCGCCCGTCTCGGGCCACAGGCCGACCACGTGCAGCCCGTCGTCCGACCCGAGCCAGAGCGTGGCGCGGTCGGCGTGCAGTGCCTCGGCCGCGGCGCGCGCGAGCTCGGCGGGCAGGCGGCGCGCGTCGGCGTCACTGCGGGAGAGCCAGCTGAGGGCGGAGTAGGCCGCCGCCTGCTGACCGTGGACGACGGCGACGCCCGCCGCCAGCGGCACCAGGACGGTGGTGAGCAACCCGGCGCGGGGCGATCCGGCCACGGCGATCCCCACCACCAGGGCCGTGGCGGACACCCCGGCCGCGGCGAGCAGCCAGACGAGCGCCCGGTTCGAGGCGCCCCCGCGCCACCGCGCCACGAGCACGACCACCCACAGCACCTGGAGCAGCGCGAACGACGGCGTGGCGACGGAGTCCCACAGCGTCTGCACCACCTCCGGCGCGCGGTCGCGGAGCGGGTGCGACGAGTCGACCCCGGAGCCGTCGTAGCCCACCGGCCAGCCCGCCGACAGCGCCGCCGAGAGCAGCGACACCACCGCCACGACCGCCACCACCGGGCGCCAGCGGGGTGACGGCAGCCGGCCATCGGGGAACCACAGCACCCAGACGGTCACCAGGCCGAGCACCAGCGGCACCGGCCAGGTGCCGAGCCAGTCCCACCAGTCCGAGGACGACGAGCTGCCGGCGTGCCCGACCTGGCGGCCGAGGAACATCACGGCCTCGACCGGCCCGATCACCAGCATCAGGCGGCCCACGGAGTGACCCGGTCGCTGGTGCAGCACGTAGGCGCCCGACGCCGGTGAACGCGAGAGCCAGCAACCCGTTGTGGAGGTTGGGCAGCCACACGCCCTCCGCGAGACCCAGGACGACGAGCACCAGCACGGCGCACAGCGTCAGCAGTGCCGCCAACCCACGGGAGCGGCGCTGCGTCATGAGGGCATCGTCGCACCGCTCGGCACCGCCGGACCGCAGGGAAAACCCTGCCGTCGGTTCCAGGGATCGCCCCGTGGTGCGGCACCGCCGACGTGCGCACGCTGCCGTCATGACCACGTCGATCGCTGCACCCCCGACCACCGCCACCGCCACGTCCGAGCAGCGGATGCTCACCGCCTCCCTCCTCGTCGCCCCTGCGGTCTACCTCGCCGCCGACACCGCGGCCGCCGCGCGAGGCTGGGACGACGCCACCGCCGGCGTCCTCCAGGTGCTGGCCTCGATCCTCTTCGGGCTGGTGTTCCTCCGGGTCGCCACCTGGCTCGCCCCCGACGCGGTCCTGCGAGCCGCGCTCGTGCTGGTCGGCGTGGTCGGCTCGGCCGGTGCCGCGGCCTACGGCTTCGACACGATCCACCAGTCGCTCGGCGACGTCTCCCTGGTGGACCAGGCGGGGGCCGCGAACCTGATCAAGCCACTCGGCCTGTTCTTCCCGCTCGCGCTCGTCCTGGTCGCCGCCGCGCTCGCGCGGCTCGGAGCGCGCTGGCAGGCGGCGCTGGTGCTCGTGGCAGGTGTGGCCTGGCCGGTGGCCCACATCGGCAACCTCGCGCCCCTCGCCGTCGGGGTGGACGTGGCGCTCGTGCTGGGCCTCGGCAGCCTGCTGTGGCGGCCGCCGGTCGACAGCAGGTGATCGTCAGTCCCGGGCGACGAAGTCCACCGACTCGATCATCCCGGTGAGCTGCTCGCGGGCCGCCGCGGGGACGTCCGGGGAGGCGGTGACCTGGAGGACGACGACGTCGCCCCCGACCTCGAGGATCCAGTTGCGGTCGAGCTGGCCCGGCACCTCCAGGTGGCGCGCGCCGCTGGGGTCGCTGCTCCAGACGTCGTACTGCCCGCATTCAGCGAGGTCCTCGTCGGTCGGCATCTGCAGCTCCAGGTAGAGCCCCTGGTAGCCGTCGATGCTGACCGGGACGGGCGCGGTGACGAGGCTTCGCTCCTGCTCCTGGAGCGCCCCGGCCACCTCCTCGACGCTGTTGCCGACCTCGACGAGCTCGACGCCGCAGGGGTCGGAGTAGACGCCGGAGATCGTCCAGTAGCCCAGGCCGGTGAACGTGCCGGCGTCCTCGTCGAAGCCTTCCTTGAAGAGCGTCCATCCGTCGAAGTTGCTGAACGCTCCGAGGACCTCCACGACGGCGTAGGGCCGGTCCGGATACCCGTTGGCCGTCATCCCGTAGCGCCCCGGCGGCAGGATCCCGTCGTCGCCGTGCACGGGAAGGGGCGTCCAACCGTCCGGGTCCGGCGCGGTTTCCGTCGGCGGTTCCCGGGTCGGCGCGGAGGTGGTGGTGGTCGTGGTGTCGTCCGCGGCCGACGGACCGGTGTCGCTGTCGGAGCCGCACGCGACGAGCAGCACGACGCTCGTCGCCAGCGCAGCGGTCAGGCCTGGGGTCGAGCAACGTCGGATCATGATGGGCTCCTCGGGGGGCCGCGATCTGCGGCCGTGCCATCCGTTGTCCGACGGCGGGCTATCACCCCGATGCCGGAGAGGTATCAGCGAGATATCGGCGCCGTTGACCCGCCCCCGGAACAGGTCGACAGTCAGAGCATGGGCATTGCCGTCCTCGGCCCGCTCCGGGTCGACGATCACGCGAACGGACTGAGCCCGAGGGACCGGGTGGTCCTCGCGGCCCTGGTGGTGAACGCCCGCGAGCCGACGAGCACCGAGGTGCTGGCCGATGCGTTGTGGGGGAGCGCGCTGCCGGCCTCGTGGGCGAAGGTCGTGTACGGCTGCGTGTGGCGGCTGCGGAAGCTGTTGGGGACCGGGGCCATCGACAAGGTGCCGTCGGGCTATCGGCTGACCCTGGGCGACGACGAGCTCGACCACCGGGTGTTCGAGCGCCTCCTCGAGCGCGGGCGGGAGGCCCTGGCCGGGGACGACCCCGCCCGCGCGACCGTTCCTGGTGGACGAAGGGCTCGGCCTGTGGCGCGGGCGGGCGCTGGCCGACCTCGAGGAGTGGGAGCCGGGGCGGGTGGAGGCCGCTCGACTCGAGGGTCTGCGGATGGACGCCGAGGAGCTCCGCGTCGAGGCGGAGGTGCGCGCCGGTCACGCGCACGCCGGAGCTGGAACAGGCGCGGGCCCTGGTCGCGCAGGCACCGTTCCGGGAGCGGCGCTGGGCGTTGCTGGCCACCGCGCTGTACCAGTCCGGCCGGCAGCGCGAGGCCCTCGGCGCCGTGCAGCGGGCGCGCACGATGCTGGTCGAGGAGCTCGGCCTGGATCCCGGGTCGCGAGCTCGTCGACCTGGAGCAGCGGCTGCTCCGGCAGGACCCGTCGCTTGACGCCCGGGGGCCCACGGCGAGGCGAGCCCCGTCTGCCCCTACCGGGGCCTGCTCCCGTACGACGCCGAGGACGCCCACTCGTTCTTCGGCCGCGAGGACGACCTCGCGGCCTGCCTGCGCCGACTCCGGGACTCGAGGATCCTGGTCGTGGTCGGTCCCTCCGGGATCGGGAAGTCCTCCCTCGTCCGCGCCGGTGTGGTCGCGGCCCTGACCCGCAGCGACACGCCCGTCCTGGTGGGCACTCCGGGTGCGCATCCGGTGGACTCACTCGCGGGACTGAAGCCGCGTGGCCGCCAGACCCTGGTGGTCGACCAGGTCGAGGAGGTGCTCACGCTGTGCACCGACCCCGCCGAGCGGGCGACGTTCTTCACGGCACTGGCCACCCACGTGGGTGCCGGGGGCGCGCTCGTCCTCTCGCTCCGCGCCGACCATCTCGGCGACCTGGCGCCGTACGCCGACATCGCCCGCATCCTCGAGGAAGGGCTCTACCTCCTCGGCCCGATGCGCGAGCCGGAGCTCCGGCGCGCGATCGAGGGCCCCGCCCATCGTGCCGGCCTCCGACTCGAACCCGGGCTCGTCGACCTCATGGTCCGCGAGGTCGAGGGCGAACCGGCAGGGCTGCCGATGCTCTCGCACGTGCTGCGTGAGACCTGGGAGCGACGGGAGGGTTCGACCCTGACCGTCGACGGCTACAAGGCCACCGGCGGGATCCAGCACGCCGTCTCGCAGTCGGCGGAGACCCTCTACGACGCGCTCGACGACGCCCAGCGGGCCCGGCTCCGGAGCCTGCTGCTGCGACTGGTGATGCCGACGGATGACGGCGAACCGGTGCGCGCCCGGGTGGCGCGGGACAAGGTCACGGCCGATGACGCGCATCGGTGGCTGGTCGAGCGGCTGGTCGAGGCACGCCTGCTGAGCATCGACGGCGACACGGTGCAGATCGCCCACGAGGCGCTGGTCCGGGTGTGGCCCCGGTTGCGGGACTGGCTCGACGGCGACGTGGACGGCCAGCGACTGTTCCGGCACCTCGCCGCCGCCGCCGAGTCGTGGGACGCGATGGGCCGCCCCGACAGCGAGCTGTACCGGGGCTCCCGGCTCAGCCGCACGCTCGAGTGGCGCGACCGCTCGACCGCCGACCTGGACGACACCGAGGCCGACTTCCTCGAAGCGTCCGCGGCCCTCGCCGAAGCAGAGCGCGGCGCCACCGAGGCGCGGGTGGCGCGGGAACGACGCGGGAACCGTCGGCTCCGGGCCTCCCTGGCGGGCGTCGCGCTGCTGCTCGTCGTCGCGCTCGGGGCCGGCTTCCTCGCCCTGCGCAGTGCCGACCAGGCGAGTGAGCAACGGATCCGAGCCCAGGAGGCGGCTACCCGCGCCGAAGCCGGCCGGGCCAGCGCCCAGGCGCTCCAGCACCCGGCCCTGTCCGCGTCCCTCCTGGTCCAGGTGGCAGCCCTGCGTCTCGACGAGACCTCGGCGCAGGGCTGGGAGAACCTGGCCAGCACGCTCGCGGCCGCCGGTTCGCTGCGGATCCGGGTTCCCACGGGTGACAGAGGCATGGCCGCGGCCGTGGCGGTGAGCAGCGACGGGGCCCTGGTCGCGTCGAGCAACCCGGTCGACGGCGTCCAGCTCTACGACGCCGAGACCCTGAGCCCGGTCGCCTTCGACGACAGCACCCCGAGCAGCATCGTCCGGTTCTCGCCGGACGGCCGGGTGCTGGCCGCGGCGGTCAACCATTGGCGTCCACACACCGGCTGGCCGAGGATCGTGCCGCTGCCGGTCCGGCTCTACGACCTCCCCGGGGGCCGGCTGTCCGACCGCCAGCTCGGCGGGTGGCCGGACGGCAGCAATGTCGACTACTCGCTGGACTTCAGTCGCGACGGACGTCGCATGGCGGCCGGCGCGAACCGCTGGGACGACGACGCGAAGGACTGGCGCGAGACCAGCGCGGTCTTGGTGTGGGACCTGCGCCGGCCGGAGGTACCGGTCTTCGAGGTCGCGGTGCCCGACCCGGCCGTCGCTGCGTTGAGCCCCGACGGTCGCCGCGTGTTCACCGCGTCCGACGGTGAGGGACGCCTGGGCGTGTACGACGTCTCGTCCGGCCGCCTGCTGCGGGCGGCCCGCCTCGGCCGGGGCCTCGGACCTGGCCGTCAGCCCGGACGGGTCGACGCTCGCTGTCGGCGCCAGGGGCGGGGTGCGGCTCCTCGACACCACCACCCTGGCCGACACGGGACCCCAGATCCGCAGTCTCGGCACCTTCAGCGGCGTGTCCGTCGAGTACTCCCACGACGGCTCGCTGCTGCTCTCCTCCACCGACGGCGGCGCGACCATCTGGGATGCCCGCACCGGGGCCGAGCTGCGCCGCCTGGACGGACGAGGCGCCCCGATCTGGGATGCGGGGTTCGCCCCCGCCGACCGGACCGTGTACATGGCGGCCTTCTTCGAGAGGCAGCTGATGGCGTGGGACCCGCGGGGGAGCGACCTCCTGTCCGCCGGACTGGCCACCACCTCGGAGGAGGGACAGCTGGCACTGTCGCGTCCCGCGCCCGACGGGGGCATGATCGCGCGGGCCGCCGGACGACGCCTGTGGTTCGTGGACAGTCGGACGGGGCGGGAGACGGCCAGGTCGAGGACCGACCGCACCGTCTGGCAGCACACCTGGTCGCCCGACTCCCGGTGGTTCCTCACCGTGGGTCCGGGCGTGCTCACGCTGTGGGACCCGGACACCGGCCGGAAGGCCGGCGAGCGCAGGTACGCCGACGGCGTCGGCGTGGCGGCCACGTTCAGTGCTGACGGCGAACGGATCCACGTCCACGACCGCGTCGGCGACCTCGAGACCCTCGACCGCGCGACGCTGCGGCCGGCCGTCGACTCCGTCGCCGTGGACGACGTGCGGGTGCTCGCTCCCCACCCGCGCGACGGCACCGTCCTCGGTCTCACGGGTGACGGGTCGATCGTCCGCGTCGACCCCGACACGGGGCGGGTGGTCGCGTCCGGACCCGCGGGCCAGCTGTCGCCGGACGACTACGACACCGACGAGCCGCTGGGCGCCCTCTCCCCGGACGGGACCCTGATGGCGGTACGTCATCCGGACGGAGTCATCCGGCTGCTCGACACCGACACCCTCGAGTGGGTCGGTGAGGAGTCCTCGATCGGCTGGGACGGAGACATCTCCTACGCCCCCGACGGAAGCCAGTTCGCCTCCGTCGTGGCGGACCGGATCCGGATCTGGGACGGCCGGACCGGGGCCTACCAGGCCGGCATCCCGCTCCCGGACGACGCGACCGGAGCCACTGTGGCGTACCTCGCCGACAGCGGCGGACTCCTCGTCTCGGCGCTGGACGGTCGGACGTGGACCGTGGACACGCGTCTGACGGTGTGGGTGGAGCGAGCCTGCCGGATCGCCGGCCGCAACCTGACCCAGGAGGAGTGGGAGCAGTTCTTCCCCGGCCGGCCCTACGAGATCACCTGCCCCCGGTGGCCCCGGGGCGGCTGATCCCACCGGCTGCGACAACCGCGCAATTGCGCCGTTCCGACAGGTCCGCGTGCTGAAAACCTGCGACAACCGCGCAATTGCGCCGTTCCGACGGGTCCACGTGCTGAAAACGCTGCGACAACCGCGCAATTGCGCGATTGTGGCGGGGCCGGACGGGTGGCGGAGGATAGGGGATTCGAACCCCTGAGGGCTATTAACCCAACCCGCTTTCCAAGCGAGCGCCATAGGCCACTAGGCGAATCCTCCGCGGGGGAGGTTACCCGTGGGCATCGCGCCGGAGCCAATCGCCTATCGTTGGGTGCCAACCCCCCGTGCGGCGGCATCTCACCCAATCCCCCAGGGCCGGAAGGCAGCAAGGGTCAGTGGGCTCTGTCGGGTGCATGGGGGGCCTTCACGTCCCCGGAGGCTCCGGGGTCCGCCGCCGTCCCCGGTGTCCCCGCCGCTGGTTAGTGTTCGAGCGTGGACTCCCCGCTGGCGCTCTACCGCCGCTACCGGCCCGAGACCTTCGCGGAGGTCATCGGGCAGGAGCACGTCACCGAGCCGCTGCGGGCCGCGCTGGGCAACAACCGGGTCAACCACGCCTACCTGTTCTCCGGGCCGCGCGGCTGCGGCAAGACCACGTCGGCCCGCATCCTCGCCCGCGCCCTCAACTGCGCGCTGGCCCCGGTGGCCGACCCGTGCGGTGAGTGCGACAGCTGCCGCGACCTCGCCCGCGGCGGGCCGGGGTCGATCGACGTCATCGAGATCGACGCCGCCTCGCACGGCGGGGTCGACGACGCCCGCGACCTGCGCGAGAAGGCGTTCTTCGCGCCGGTGCGCGACCGCTACAAGGTCTACGTCATCGACGAGGCCCACATGGTCACCACGCAGGGCTTCAACGCCCTGCTCAAGCTGGTCGAGGAGCCGCCGCCCCACCTGCGGTTCATCTTCGCCACCACCGAGCCGGAGAAGGTCATCCCGACCATCCGCTCGCGCACCCACCACTACCCGTTCCGCCTGATCCCGCCGCGGCTGCTCTCCACCTACCTCTCCGAGCTCTGCGAGAAGGAGGGCGTGCAGATCGAGCCGGCGGCGCTGCCGCTGGTCGTCCGCGCGGGCGCCGGCTCGGCGCGCGACACGCTCTCGGTGCTCGACCAGCTGCTCGGCGGCGCCGGGCCGGACGGCGTCACCTACGCCCTCGCCAGCGGCCTGCTCGGCTACACCCCCGACACCCTGCTCGACGAGGTGGTCGACGCGTTCGCCGCGGGCGACGGCTCGGCGGTGTTCGCGGTCGTCGACAAGGTGATCGAGACCGGGCAGGACCCGCGGCGGTTCACCGAGGACCTGCTGCGCCGGCTGCGCGACCTCGTGATCGTCGCCGCGGTGCCCGACGCGCCCACCACCGGCCTCATCGACGTCTCGCAGGACCAGGGGGAGCGGCTGGTGGCCCAGGCGTCGCCGGTTCGGCCGCCACGACCTCAGCCGGGCCGCCGACCTGGTGGCCGCCGGGCCTCACCGAGATGCGCGGCGCCACGGCGCCGCGGCTGCTGCTCGAGCTCATCTGCGCCCGGGTGCTGCTGCCCGGGCTCCGACCACACCAGCCAGGGCATCATGGCCCGGCTCGACCGGATCGAGCGGCGCGCCCAGATCACCGGCAGCGCGGCCCCGGCCGAGCCGGCGCCGGCCCCGCCGCTGCCCGCGGTCGACCGGCCCGCGCCCGCCCACCCGCAGCCGGTCGCCCGAGCCGGAGCCCGCCGCCGAGCCCGACGTCGCCCTGGAGCCCGACCCGACGCCGGAGCCCGAGCCGGAGCCGACGCCGGAGCCGACGCCGGAGCCGACGCCGGAGCCCACGCCGGAGCCCGACGCCGGAGCCCAGCCGAGCCCGCCGAGCCGGCACCCGCGGCGCCCGCTCCCGCCGCGCCCCGCGGCCGGCGGCGCTCTCGCTGGTCGACGTCCGGCGGCTCTGGCCCGACGTGATCACCGCCGTCATGCACCGGCGCCGGGTCACCTGGATGCACCTGCGCGACAACTGCCAGGTGGTGGCGGTCGACGGCGGCACGCTCACCCTCGGGTTCAGCAACGCCGGCGCCCGCGACTCCTTCGACGCCGGCGGCAGCCCCGACATCGTGCGCGAGGCCTGCATCGAGGTGATCGGCCACGACTGGCAGGTCGAGACGATCATCGACCCCGGCGCCGACGCCTCGACGCCGCCACCGGCCGCGGCCGCCCCGGCCGCCGATCCCGCCCCGAACCCGCGCCCGAGCCGGCCCGCCGCGGACCCCGGGCCCGACCTGCGGTCGGCCCGCGAGGCGATCCGGCCCACCCGCGACGGCGGCGAGCCGCCGCCGGTCGCCCCCGACCTGGCCGAGGCCGACGCCTCGGCCAGCCCCGACGACCTCGACGCCGACACCGACGACGTCGCCGGAGCCGACCTGCTCGCCCGCGAGCTCGGCGCGGAAGTGATCGAGGAGATCCCCCACCAGTGAACCCCCGACCCTCAGTGAGGATGCAGCGATGACCCAGAACCCGTTCGACGCCGCCGGCGGACCCGGTGGATTCGACATGAACGCCCTGCTCCAGCAGGCCCAGCAGATGCAGGCCAACCTCGAGGAGGCGCAGCAGCGGCTCAACGAGACGGTCGTCGAGGGCACCGCCGGGGGAGTGACGGTGAAGCTCACCGGCGTCGGCGACCTGGTCGGCGTCGAGTTCGCCCCGGGCGCGGTCGCCGGCACCGAGCCCGACGACCTCACCGACCTCGGCGATCTCGTCGTCGCCGCCTTCCGCGACGCCAAGCGGCAGACCGACGAGCTCGCCTCCGAGGCGCTCGGCCCGCTCGCCGGCGGTGGCGGCATCCCCGGCATGCCCGGACTGGGCTGAGGGGAGCCCACCCGCGTGTACGAAGGCGTCGTCCAGGACCTCATCGACGAGCTCGGCAGGCTGCCGGGCGTCGGTCCCAAGGGCGCGCAGCGGATCGCCTTCCACCTGCTCCAGGCCGACCCCGCCGACGTCCGCCGCCTCTCCGAGGTGCTGATGGAGGTGAAGGCGAAGGTGAAGTTCTGCTCCACCTGCTTCAACGTCTCCGAGGACGAGCAGTGCCGGATCTGCCGCGACCCGCGGCGCGACCCGTCGGTGCTGTGCGTCGTCGAGGAGTACAAGGACGTCGTCGCCATCGAGCGCACCCGGGAGTTCCGGGGGCGCTACCACGTGCTCGGCGGGGCGATCTCGCCGATCGACGGCATCGGCCCCGAGCAGCTGCGCATCACCGAGCTCATGACCCGGCTCGCCGACGACGCGCTGGAGGAGGTCATCCTGGCCACCGACCCCAACCTCGAGGGCGAGGCCACGGCCACCTACCTCACCCGCCAGCTGCGGCCGCTGGGCCTCCGGGTCACCCGACTGGCCAGTGGCCTCCCCGTGGGGGGTGACCTCGAGTACGCCGACGAGGTAACACTGGGACGAGCGTTCCTAGGAAGGCAGAGTGCGCAGTGACCGAACCGAAGCAGAGCAAGGCCCGCCGTCGACGGCGAGACCGAGGACTTCGCGCAGCAGATCGCCGACTCGGTGTCGAGCTTCCTGCTCGCGCTGCGAGCGATCGCGCGCGAGGCCGACGGCGGCCGCGCCATCTCGCTGCTGCTGCTCGAGATCAGCCAGGTGATGCTCGCCGGCGCCCGGCTCGGCGTGCAGCAGGACTTCCAGCCGGCCGGTGAGTTCCAGCCGGACGTCGGCCCGGAGGCCGACGTCGAGGAGATGCGGCTGCGCCTGGCCGAGATGCTCGGCGACGTCGACACCTACGCCTACATCTTCGACCCCTACGTGCCCGAGGTGGTCGAGGGCCAGATCTCCGACGACCTCACCAGCATCGCCACCGACCTCGAGAACGGCCTGCGCCACTTCCGCGCCGGCGACGTCGCCGAGGCGCTGTGGTGGTGGCAGTTCTCCTACGTGCTCTCGTGGGGCAACCTCGGCGGTGCCGTGCTCAAGGCGCTGCTCTCGATCGTCGCCCACGACCGGCTCGACATCGACGCGCTCGACCCCGAGGAGATCGAGCGCATCGAGGTCGCCGAGCAGGTGCTGGAGTCCGGCAAGCCCTACGGGTCCACGCACCGTCGCCGGTCCGGGACGTCGGCGGGCACCCTCGGTACCCTCGACCGGTGGGCATCGTGGTGCAGAAGTACGGCGGCTCGTCGGTCTCCGACGCGGCCGCGGTCAAGCGCGTCGCCCGCCGGATCGTCCAGGCCAAGAAGCAGGGCCACGACGTCGTCGTGGCCGTCTCGGCCATGGGCGACACCACCGACGAGCTGCTCGACCTCGCCCACGAGGTGAGCCCGCTGCCGCCGGCCCGCGAGCTCGACATGCTGCTCACCGCCGGCGAGCGGATCTCGATGGCGGTGCTCGCGATGGCGATCTCCGACCTCGGCTTCAGCGCCCGCTCGTTCACCGGCTCGCAGGCCGGCGTGATCACCGACTCGGTGCACGGCAAGGCCAAGATCATCGACGTCACGCCGGGCCGCATCGAGTCGGCGATCGCCGAGGGCCACATCGTGATCGTGGCCGGGTTCCAGGGGGTCTCCCAGGACACCAAGGAGATCACCACGCTCGGCCGCGGCGGCACCGACACCACCGCCGTCGCGCTGGCCGCGGCGCTGAAGGCCGACGTCTGCGAGATCTACACCGACGTCGACGGCGTGTTCACCGCCGACCCGCGGATCGTGCCGGCCGCCCGCAAGCTGGCGCACGTCACCTACGAGGAGATGCTCGAGCTCGCGGCGTGCGGGGCGAAGATCCTGCACCTGCGCTGCGTCGAGTACGCCCGCCGCTACGACATCCCGATCCACGTCCGGTCGTCGTTCAGCCAGCTCGACGGCACCGTCGTCAGCGGCAGCATCGACGACGAGAAGCACCAGGAGGACACCATGGAAGCCGCGATCATCGCCGGCGTCGCGCACGACCGCAGCGAGGCCAAGATCACCGTCGTCGGCGTGCCCGACAAGGTCGGCGAGGCGGCCCGCATCTTCACCGCGCTCGCCGCCGCGCAGATCAACCTCGACATGATCGTGCAGAACGTGTCGGCCGCCGCCACCAACCTCACCGACATCTCCTTCACGCTGCCCCGCACCGACGGCCAGACCGCGATGACCGCGCTGGCCGCGCTGCAGCCCGAGATCGGCTACGAGTCGCTGCTCTACGACGACAAGATCGGCAAGGTCTCGCTCATCGGCGCCGGGCATGCGCTCCCACCCGGGCGTCACCGCCAAGTTCTTCGGCGCGATCGCCGAGGCCGGCGTCAACATCGGCATGATCTCCACCTCCGAGATCCGGATCTCGGTCGTCGTCGACGAGGCCGACGTCGACGCCGCCGTGGCCGCCACCCACACCGCCTTCGACCTCGACGCCACCGAGGTCGAGGCCGTCGTCTACGGCGGGTCGGGCCGATGACCCGCATCGGCATCGTCGGCGCCACCGGGCAGGTCGGCGTCGCGATGCGCCAGATCCTCGAGGAGCGGGCGTTCCCCGCCGAGCGAGGTGCGCTTCTTCGCCTCCGCCCGCTCGGCGGGCTCGGTGCTGCCGTTCGCGGGCCGGCGAGATCGTCGTGGAGGACGCCGCTACCGCCGACCCGTCCGGGCCTCGACATCGCGCTCTTCTCGGCCGGCGCCTCGACCTCGCGCGCGCTCGCCCCGGCGTTCGCCGAGCGGGGCGTCATCGTCGTCGACAACTCCTCGGCGTTCCGGATGGACCCCGACGTGCCGCTCGTCGTCTCCGAGGTGAACCCGGAGGCCGTGCGCGAGGCCCGCAAGGGCATCATCGCCAACCCGAACTGCACCACGATGGCCGCGATGCCGGTGCTCAAGCCGCTGCACGACGCCGCCGGGCTGGTGCGGCTGGTGGCCGCCACCTACCAGGCCGTCTCGGGCTCCGGCGTCGCCGGCGTCGAGGAGCTCGAGGAGCAGGTGGCCGCGGCCGGCGACAAGGCCCGCGAGCTCGCCTACGACGGCGCAGGCCGTGGCCTTCCCGGAGCCGCAGAAGTACGCGCGCACCATCGCCTTCAACGTGCTGCCGCTGGCGGGCTCGATCGTCGACGACGGCTCCGGCGAGACCGACGAGGAGCAGAAGCTGCGCAACGAGTCGCGCAAGATCCTCGGCATCCCCGACCTGCGGGTCTCCGGGCACTGCGTGCGGGTGCCGGTCTTCACCGGTCACTCGCTGGCGATCAACGCCGAGTTCGCGCGGCCGATGAGCGTCGAGCAGGCCCACGAGCTGCTGGCCGTCGCGCCCGGCGTCGAGCTCAGCGACGTGCCGACCCCGCTCCAGGCGGCCGGGCCGCGACCCGTCCTACGTCGGCCGGATCCGACAGCGACCCCGGCGTCGACGGCGGTCGCGGCCTCGCGCTGTTCGTCAGCAACGACAACCTCCGCAAGGGCGCCGCCCTCAACACGGTCCAGATCGCCGAGCTGCTGCTCGATCGGTAGCGGACCGCCGCGGGCCTACCGCAGCGGGGGCCAGTCGGGCACGTGGTCGGGGGTCTCGTAGCGGACGACGGAGGCCAGGAGCCCGTCGCGCACCGGGAACTCGACCCAGGTGTCGACAGGGGCGTCGGTGGGGGCCTGCGTGGGAGCGTCGGCCGTGGTGCGCCACTGGGCGCGCTCGTGGACGACGACCCGGCCGTTCTCCTCGACCAGCGGCTCCTGCGGGTCCAGCCCGATGCCGGAGCGGGACAGCCAGGCACGCATCACGTCGTGGCCCTCGCCGGTGCCCCGCGGGCCGCCGACGGCGACGTCGGGGCGGCACAGCGCGACCGCGGCGTCGACGTCGTGTGCGTTGACGGCGTCGTGCCATGCCTGCACGACCTCGGCCCCCGTCGTCATGTGCGGCTCGACGTAGGTGGTGGTGATCCACCACGACGCGAGGAACGCGACGGCGCTCAGCACCGGGATGACGACGAGCATCGGCCAGGTGTCGAGCACCTCGACGAGGAACAGCAGCGACACCACGCCCGACCAGGCCGACCGCGAGGAACGCCGTGCTGACCGGGTCGGGCACCCGGAAGTAGCGCAGCAGCAGTCCGCTGGCGATCACGGTGAGGGTGAGCACCAGCACGAGCAGCAGCAGGCCGGGCGCGGTGCCGCACGAGTTGGAGCCGCGGGCCGCCTCGCAGCCCTCGAACCCCAGGAACACCAGGCCGAGCATCATCAGACCGGCGAGCACCCCGGTGACGACGGCGCCGTTGCGCGGAGAGGCCACCGGCTCGCGGTCCTCGCGCGGCGTCCGCGGCTTCGTGTCCGCACCTTCCTCGTCCGCACCTTCGTCGACCCGCCGGTCGCGTCCGGCTCGTCGCCGGTCGACGTCCTCGTGGGTGACGACGGGCGGCGGGGTGGGGTCGGTGGCGTCGTAGACCGCCGTCGGCTCCTCCTCGACCACCGGGTCGACCAGCGGGACCGGCTCGGTGCGGGGCTCCTCGACCGGCGCCACGTCGACCGGCGCCGGCTCGACCGCGGCGCCGGCTCGACCGCCACCGGCTCGGGTGTCGGCTCCGGCTCGGGGGTGGGCTCGGGCTCCGGTGCGGGCATCGGCGGTCGGCGCGGGCTCGGGCTCGGGCGTGGGTTCCGGCTCGGTGGTCGCCTCCGGGCTCGGCAGCCACCGCGCTCGTGGCCGCTGCCTTCGGCTTGCGCTTGCGCCGCGAGAACAGCTTCGGCGGCTCGAGGCTGGGCGCTGTCGGACCCCTGCTCCTGGTCCGGCTCGTCGTTCGCCATGGGACTCCTCCCGCTCGTGCGCCCGGTTGCGGTGCATCCTGCCAGGGGGACGACGACGGCGGTGCCTCTCGGTGCCTCCGCCTCGCGGAGCAACCGTCGAACACCGCCGTCAGGTGGTCGGGGTGACAGGATTTGAACCTGCGGCCTCGTCGTCCCGAACGACGCGCGCTACCAAGCTGCGCCACACCCCGATGTGCTCCGGCCAGCCCCTCGGAGCGGCCCGGCTCACAAGCACGGGAGCATACCGGAGCGCGTCGGGGCGCCCGGCAATCGGGATTGAGCCGCTGGGAGTCAGCGCGGGACGAGGGTCAGCAGCGTCGCCTCGGGCCGGCACGCGACCCGGATCCGGGTGTACGGGCTGGTGCCCAGTCCGGCGGAGACGTGGAGCCAGGAGGACCCGGGGTCGCCGGGCCGCGAGTCGGCCGGGTGCCGGTGCAGGCCGCGCGCCCGCGCGGGCTCGAGGTCGCAGTTGGTGGTGAGGGCCCGGCCCCCCGACGGCGTGGGGAGGCACACCTGCCCGCCGTGCGTGTGTCCGGCGAGCACGGCGTCGTAGCCGTCGGCCGCGTACTGGTCGAGCACCCGCAGGTACGGCGCGTGGGTGACGCCGAGGCGGACGTCGGCGGCGGTGTCGGCCGGCCCGCGGACGTCGTCGAGCCGGTCGTAGCCCAGGTGCGGGTCGTCGACGCCGGCGAAGGCGAACCGCACGTCGCCGACGGTGAGCGAGTCGGTGCGGTTGGTGAGGTCGAGCCAGCCCTCGCGCGCGAAGGCGGCGGACAGGTCGCGCCAGGGCAGGGCCGGCGCGTGCACGGCACGCGTCCCGTCGTCGGGGAGCAGGTAGCGGAAGCGGGTTGCGCAGGGTGGGCTCGAAGTAGTCGTTGGAGCCGTGCACGAAGACGCCCGGCACCTCGAGCAGGCCGCCGAGCGCGTCGAGCACGAACGGCACGGCGTCGCGGTGGGCCAGGTTGTCGCCGGTGTCGACGACGAGGTGTGGCTGGAGGTCGGCCAGCCCGCGCACCCAGTCCTGCTTGCGGGTCTGGCCCGGCGTGAGATGCAGGTCGCTGAGGTGCAGCACCCGCAGCGGGCGGGCGCCGGCCGGCAGCAGCGGCACCTCGACCCGCCGCACGGTGTAGAGACGCGCCTCGTGCAGCGCGTAGCCGGTGAGCGCCACGCCGGCCACCGCCCCGCCGCCCGCCAGGCGGGCGACAATGCGGGCGATCCCCTCGAGACGCTCGCTGCGCGAGCTCCTCAGGGACCGGACGACCACGGACTGCAGGCTGCCACAATGCGTCCATGGCCGACGTGAGCACCCTCAAGGAGCGGCTGCGCGCCGACCTCACCACCGCGATGAAGGCGCGCGACGAGGTGCGCTCCTCCACGCTGCGGATGGTGCTCACGGCGATCACGAACGCCGAGGTGGCCGGCAAGCAGGCCCGCACCCTCTCCGACGAGGAGGTGGTCGGCGTCCTGTCCAGCGAGGGCAAGAAGCGGCGCGAGGCGGCCACCGCCTTCGAGGACGGCGGCCGCGCCGAGAGTGCCGCCAAGGAGCGGGCCGAGGCCGCGGTGATCGCCGACTACCTGCCCGAGCAGCTCTCCGCCGACGAGATCGCCGCGATCGTCGCCGAGGCCGTCGAGCGCACCGGCGCCGCCGGCGAGGGCATGCGTGCGATGGGCAAGGTCATGGGCGTGGTGCAGCCCCAGGTGAAGGGCCGGGCCGACGGCGGCGCCGTGGCCGCCGAGGTGCGTCGCCTGCTGGGCGGTAGCACCTAGCCCCGGCCGCCGCGACCGCGACCACGGCCGTCGCCCCGTCCACCACTGCTGCGCGGTGGGTCGGGACGCGGCACGAACTCCGAGCCGACTCCCTCCACGCCCTCGGGGTAGACGAAGTCGTCGTCGGGCAACCCGTCGTCGATCACCTTCAGCGCGTCGCCCCAGATCGGCGCGGCCACGCCGGACCCGGAGGCGCCGTAGATCGTGCCGCTCCGGATGGTGACGCCCTCGAGCGACTCGGGGGTGCCGAACCGGTTCGCCCCGGCCACCATCGCGGCCGCGGCGATGGAGGGCGTGTAGCCCGCGAACCACACCGACTTGCCGTCGTTGGTGGTGCCGGTCTTGCCGGCGGCGGGCGAGTCGAGCGCCTGGGCGGAGGCGAAGCCGCCCTCGATGACGCCGCGCAGGATGTCGCTGACGGCGTCGGCCGTGGACTTCTGCATGACCCGCTGGCAGCGCGCCGGGTACTCCTTGAGCACCCGCCCCTCGGCGTCGCTGATCTTCTGGATGGGACGCGAGTTGCAGTGGGTGCCGCGGGCGGCGAGCGTGGCGTAGGCCTCGGCCATCTCCAGCGGGCTCACGTCGGCGACGCCGAGGGTGAAGTTCGGGAGCCGCTCGGCCGACTTGTTCTTGCAGCTCTTCTGCTCGGGGCAGGTGAGCTCGACGCCCATCGACCTGGCGAGCCGGTAGGGGTCGCACACGCCGGTGTCCTGCTCGAGGCGCAGGTAGAACGTGTTCACCGAGTCGCGGGTGCCGGTGTAGAGGTTCTCCAGGCCGCCGTCGGTGGAGTTGACCATCGGGAAGGTGCCGGAGCCGTAGCTGGGGGCGCCGGGGCAGTTCTCGTAGTCGGCGTAGTTGAACGTGGTGGCGTTCGGCGAGCTGTAGGTGGTGCTGAGCGGGACGCCCTTCTCGATCGCGTTCGCGAGCACGAACACCTTGAACGTGGAGCCGCCCTGGAACCCGTTGGCGTTGCCGTACCTCTTGGGCACCACGTAGTTGAGGTAGGTCTGGCCGAAGCGCTTCTTGCCGCCCACCGGACGCGACTGCGAGATGGCCACGACCTCGCCGGTGCCGGGCTGCACCACGGCCAGGGCGCCGATGGCGCGGTCCTTGGGTCCCACGGCGTTGTCGACCGCGTCGTTCGCGGCCTTCTGGGCCTTCAGGTCGACCGTGGTCTGGATCGTGAGACCGCCGTTGCGGATGAGGTACTTGCGCTGGTTCTTGGTGCGACCCAGGGAAGGGTCCTCGTAGAGGTAGTTCAGCGCGTAGCTGCAGAAGAGCGGCACCTGGCTGTTGACGCAGCCGTTGTTGGCCGGCTTGACCTTCAGCCGCAGCCCCAGCTTCTTGTTGCGGTCGGCTTGCTGCTGGGTGATCGCGCCCAGCTGGGCCATCCGGTCCAGCACGATGTCGCGCCGCTGGATCGCCGGGCCGCCGCCGCCGTTGGTGGGGTCGAACTTGGTGGGGTTCTGCACCAGCCCCGCCAGCGTGGCCGCCTGGTTCAGGTTCAACGTGCGGGCGTTGACGCTGAAGTAGTGCTTGGCCGCGGCCTGGACGCCGTAGGCGCCGTCGCCGAAGTAGGCGGTGTTGAGGTAGCGCTCCAGGATCCAGTCCTTCGACTGCTCCTTCTCCAGCGCGATCGCGTAGCGCAGCTCGCGCAGCTTGCGCGCGTAGCTGTCGTCGGTGGCGGCCTTGCGCTCCTCGTCGGTCTTGGCCGCGCTCAGCAGCGTCAGCTTCACCAGCTGCTGGGTGATCGTCGAGCCGCCCTGCACCACGCCGCTGGCGGCCTGGTTGGTGACGAACGCGCGGAACGTGCCCCGCAGGTCGAGGGCGCCGTGCTCGTAGAACCGGGAGTCCTCGATCGAGATGATCGCCTGGCGCATCACCTTCGAGACGTCCTGGAGGCGCACGTTGAGGCGGTTCTCGTCGTAGATCGTCGCGATGATCCGGCCGTCGCGGTCGAGGATCCGCGTCTTCTGGGGCAGGTCCTGGGTCTCCAGCTCCTGCGGCAGGTCGTCGACGGTGTCGGCGGTCTTGTCGGCGGCGAACCCGAACAGGCCGGCGAACGGGATCGCGAGCCCGGAGGCGACCACGCCGAGGACAGCGGACACGACGATCATCACCGACAGGTGCGAGAGGACCTTGCCGGCGCTGGGACGTTCGGAACGGGGCCGAGACACGCACAGATCGTACGGGAGCGGCGTAGGCTGACCGATTTCGCGCGGGAGCGTCACCCGCCACCCCAGACCAGTGACTACCCGTCTGAACTAGTCACATCGGACTAGACAAGTTGGGTCGATCGTGCCTGTCGCCGGTCGGGTTGTGTCTTTACGTTGGTCATCGCAACGTGGGAACTGAGGGGCGTCATGGGGACGCGGCCCGGGTTGCGCTGACGATGTGGGGACATCATGTGGGTTGAGGACTGGGCGCCGCGCGCTGCTTGCAAGCAGGGATCGCCGGACCAGCTGTTCGTTCGGGGCGCGGAGCAGAACAAGGCCAAGCAGCTGTGCACCGGATGCCCGGTGCGCACCGAGTGCCTGGCGGAGGCGCTCGACAACCAGATCGAGTGGGGGGTCTGGGGAGGGATGACCGAGCGCGAGCGCCGGGCCCTCATCAAGCGCCGGCCCACCAGCACCTGGCGTGCCGTGCTCGAGGCCGCGCGCACCGAGGCCACCGGCCCGGTCCTGCCGGTCCAGGTGAAGGTCGGCGTCTGACCGACTCAGCCCGCGGACGACGCCGAGGGGGCGTCGTCCGGGAGCCCTGAGGCGAGCAGCTCGCCGATGCGGCGCAGCCCGTCGAGGTCGTGCACGTCGGTGGCGAGCGCCGGCACGACGGTCGTGGCCACCTGCGGGTGGGCCGAGGCGAAGCCGACCCGCAGCCGGGCCTCGCGCTCGACCAGCCGGGTCTGGTCGGCGTGCAGCCGCAGCAGACCGGCGGTGACCGGGGCGTCGTCGCCGTCCGCGCGCAGCCGGCCGGCCGCAGCCGTCGCCTCCTCGGCGCTCAGGTCGCCCTCCGGGGGCGGCCCGGCGCGGTTGACGACCAGTCCCGCCAGCGGCATCCGGTCCTCGGTGAGCCGCTCCACGAAGTACGCCGCCTCGCGCAGCGCGTCCGGCTCGGGCGCGGCGACCACCACGAACGCGGTGCTCGGCTGCTGGAGCAGCTGGTAGGTGCGGGTCGCGCGCTGCCGGAACCCGCCGAAGACGGTGTCGATCGCCGCGATGAACATCTGCAGGTCGCGCAGCACCTGCGCGCCGATGATCCGGGTGAGCGCGTTGGTGACCAGCGCGAACCCGGCCCCCAGCAGCTTCGCCGGCCCGCGGGCCGGGGCCACCATCAGCTTGATGAACCGTCCGTCGAGGAAGCTCGACAGCCGCTCGGGCGCGTCGAGGAAGTCCAGCGCCGACCGCGAGGGCGGGGTGTCGACCACGATGAGGTCGTAGGTGCCGTCGCGCCGGGCGTCGGCGTGGATCTGCCCGAGCTTCTCCATCGCCATGTACTCCTGGGTGCCCGCGAACGAGCTCGACAGGACGACGTAGAACGGGTTCTCCAGGATCTGCCGCGCCTTCTCCGGCGAGGCCTGGCTCTCCACCAGCTCGTCGAAGGTGCGCTTCATGTCGAGCATCATCGCGTCGAGCGACCCGCCCGCGGCCCCGTCGACGCCGTCGACCGGGCGGGGGGTGTTGTCGAGCGCCGCGATGCCCATCGACTGCGCCAGCCGCCGGGCCGGGTCGATCGTGAGCACGACGACCGTGCGGCCGCGCTCGGCCGCCCGCAGCGCCAACGCCGCCGACGTCGTCGTCTTGCCGACGCCGCCGGAGCCGCAGCAGACGATGATGCGCGTGGCCGGGTCGTCGAGGAGCGCGTCGACGTCGAGCGGCGGCGCCGGGCGCCCCTGCGGGCCGACGCGGGTGCGGGGGCTCATCTCGGGGTCCCCGCGGCGTCGTTCGGCGGGGGAGCGGAGCGGAGGAGACGAGGGACGTCGTGGGGTGAGGTCATGCCAGTCCCTGGGCGCGGAGCATGCCGGCGAGCTCGTACAGCGCGCCGAGGTCGACGCCCTGCGGGAGGCGGGGCAGCTCGTAGCTGGGTACGTCGAGGGCGGCGACCAGACGGCGCTGGCCGTCCTCGAGCGCGCGCCGCTCGGCGTGCTCGCGGCCCTGGGCGACGAGCCCGTCGACCAGCGTCGGGGCGGCCTCGACGCCGACCGCCGCCAGCTCGCGCGCCACCTGCTGCGCGTCGACGTCGTCGAGCTGGTCGGTCGAGAGGTCCTGCGGCCGGGTCAGGTTCACCACCACCCCTCCCACGGGCAGGTCGGCGGCCCGCAGGTCGGCGATCCCGTCGGCGGTCTCCTGCACCGGCATCTCCTCCAGCACCGTCACCAGGTGCACGGCGGTGCGGGGCGAGCGGAACAGCGTCATCATCGTGTCGGCCTGCGCCTTGACCGGGCCGACCTTGGCCAGCCCGGCCAGCTCGTTGCTGACGTTGAGGAACTGGGTGATCCGGCCGGTGGGCGGGCCGTCGAGCACCACGGCGTCGTACTCGATCGCGCCCCTGTTGCGGGCGTTGCGCTGCACCGCCTCGTAGACCTTCCCGGTGAGCAGCACGTCGCGGACGCCGGGCGCGATCGTGGTGGCGAACTCGACGACGCCGAACTTGTCGAGAGCACGGCCGGCGCGGCCGAGCCGGTAGTACATGGCGAGGTACTCGAGCAGCGCCGACTCGGGGTCGATGTGCAGCGCGTGCACCTGCCCCGGCCTGCCGTCCGGACCGGCCAGGCCCGTGGCGAGCTTGCGCTCCTCGTAGGGGAGCGGGTCGACGTCGAACATCCGGGCGATGCCCTGGCGACCCTCGACCTCGCACAGCAGCACCCGCTTGCCCCGGGTGGCGAGCGCCAGCGCGAGCGCCGCGGCCACCGTGGACTTGCCGGTGCCGCCCTTGCCGGTCACGACGTGGAGTCGCACCCGGGGCCAGTCGCTCATGACTCCGAACAGTAAGGGGGGCCTGTTCATCTAGGGTCGGCCCATGGACAAAGTGGTCTCCTCGGCTGCGGACGCCGTGGCCGACATCGGTTCCGGCGCGACGATCTCGGTGGGCGGCTTCGGGCTGTGCGGCATCCCGTCGACGCTGATCGAGGCGTTGTTGGCCGCCGGCGTCGACGACCTCGAGGCGGTCTCGAACAACGCGGGTGTCGACGACTGGGGTCTCGGCCGGCTGCTCGCGGCCGGTCGGCTGCGCCGGATGGTGGCGTCGTACGTCGGCGAGAACAAGGAGTTCGCGCGGCAGTACCTGGCCGGCGAGCTCGAGGTGGAGCTGACGCCGCAGGGCACGCTCGCCGAGCGGATGCGGGCCGGCGGCTCCGGGATCCCTGCGTTCTACACCGCCACCGGTGGCGGCACCCAGGTCGCCGAGGGTGGGCTGCCGTGGCGCTACGACAGCAGCGGCAACGTCGTCCTCGCCTCGCCGCCGAAGGACACCCGCACCTTTGAGACCAAGGACGGCGTGCGGGAGTTCGTGCTGGAGGAGGCGATCGTGGCGGACTTCGGGCTGGTGCGGGCGTGGCGGGGCGACCGGCACGGCAACCTGGTCTACCGGGACTCCGCGCGCAACTTCAACCCGCTCGCGGCGATGTGCGGGCGGGTCACGGTGGCCGAGGTGGAGGAGCTCGTCGAGCCGGGTGACCTCGACCCCAACCACGTGCACACGCCGGGGGTGTTCGTGCAGCGCGTCGTGGCGCTGACGCCCGAGCAGGCGGCCGACAAGCGGATCGAGCGGCGGACCGTACGGACCGCGGAGTCGAAGGGGGAGTCGGCGTGAGCTGGTCGCGCGAGGAGATGGCGGCCCGGGCGGCGTCCGAGCTGACCGACGGCTCCTACGTCAACCTCGGCATCGGGTTGCCGACGCTGGTGCCCAACTACGTGGCCGACGACGTCGAGCTGGTGCTCCAGTCGGAGAACGGGATCCTCGGCGTCGGCGCCTACCCGTTCGAGGGTGAGGAGGACGCCGACCTCATCAACGCCGGCAAGGAGACCGTGACGCTGCGGCGCGGGGCGTCGTTCTTCGACTCCGCGACCTCGTTCGGCATGATCCGCGGCGGCAAGATCGACGCCGCGATCCTCGGCGCCATGCAGGTCTCGAAGGCCGGCGACATCGCCAACTGGATGATCCCCGGGAAGATGGTCAAGGGCATGGGTGGCGCCATGGACCTGGTGCACGGCGCCAAGCGGGTCATCGTGCTGATGGAGCACGTCGCCCGCGACGGGTCCTACAAGATCGTCGAGGAGTGCACGCTGCCCTACACCGGCCGCGCCGTCGTCCACCGGATCATCACCGATCTGTGCGTGATCGACGTCGAGCCGGCCGGCCTCCGGCTCGTCGAGCTCGCCCCCGGCGTCACCGACGACGAGGTGCGGGAGAAGACCGAGCCCGAGCTGCTCGCCGTCCCTGAGTAGGGTGCCGGGCATGCAGAAATGGGAGTACCAGGTGGCCCCGATCCCGCTTCACAACGAGGCCCTCATGCTCAACAACTTCGGTGAGGACGGGTGGGAGCTGGTCGCCATCCACACCAACGCCCAGGGGGGGCTCGTCGCCTTCCTCAAGCGCCCGAAGGCCGCCTGATGGCCACGCCGGAGGAGCGCCTGGCGCAGATGGGGCTCGAGGTGCCCGAGGTCGCGAAGCCGGTGGCGGTCTACGTGCCCGCGGTCCGCTCCGGCGACAAGGTCTACACCTCCGGCCAGCTGCCGATGCGCAAGGGCGAGCTGCTCGCCACCGGCAAGGTCGGGGGTGAGGTCACCGCCGAGGAGGGCTACGCGTGCGCCCAGCAGTGCGCCCTCAACGCCATCGCGGCGGTCCGGGCCGAGGTGGGCGAGCTGTCGAACGTGACGCGGGTCGTGAAGGTCACCGTCTTCGTCGCCTCCACCCCCGACTTCACCGGCCAGCCGCAGGTCGCCAACGGTGCCTCCGAGCTGCTCGGCGAGGTCTTCGGTGACGCGGGCGTGCACGCGCGCTCGGCGGTCGGCGTCGCCTCGCTGCCGCTCGACGCGCCGGTCGAGGTCGAGATCGTGGTGGACGTCGTCTCGTGACCCGGCGATGACCGGGATCCCGCTGCCGCCCGTCCCGCTCCCCGACCACCTGGTCGACCTCAACCAGGAGTTCCTCGACGGGCGGCGCGAGCCGGTGGAGCCGCGCGACGCCGCGACCGTCGTCCTGCTGCGCGACTCCGCGGCCGGGCCGGAGGCCTACCTGCTGCGGCGACAGGTCTCGATGGAGTTCGCTGCGGGTATGGCGGTCTTCCCCGGTGGCGGCGTCGACCGTCGCGACTTCGACGCCACCGTGGGCTGGGCCGGCCCGCCGCCCGCCGTCTGGGCCGCCCAGCTGGGCTGTGCCGAGGACGTGGCGCGGGCGCTGGTGTGCGCCGCGGTGCGGGAGACCTTCGAGGAGTCGGGGGTGCTGCTGGCGGGGGAGTCCGCCGACTCGGTCGTCGGCGACACGACGGGCGAGGACTGGGAGGCCGACCGGGTGGCGCTCGAGGGGCGCGAGCTGTCGCTCACCGAGTTCCTGAACCGGCGCGGGCTCGTGCTGCGCACCGACCTGCTCGGCGTCTGGGCCGCCTGGTTGACGCCGGTCTTCGAGACCCGGCGCTATCGCACGTGGTTCTTCGCGGCGAAGCTGCCGGAGGGGCAACGCACCCGCGACGTGTCGTCGGAGTCCTCCTCGGTCACCTGGATGGCCGCGCGCGCCGCCGTCGAGGCCACCGAGGCCGGCGAGCTCGCCATGATGCCGCCCACCTACCTCACCTGCCTCGAGGTCTCGCAGCACGCCACGGTCGACGACGTCCTGGCGGCCGCCGCGGGGCGCACGGTCGAGATGTTCACGCCGGAGGTGGAGCCGCTGGACGACGGCTGGACCCTCTCGCTGCCGGACGAGCTGCGCCCGCTGCTGGCAGAACGACGCCGATGAGCTGGGCCGGCGGTTCGTTCGGGTCGCGGGGCACCTGCCTGCTGGCCCCCAACCCCGGGATCATGACCCTCGACGGCACCAACACCTGGGTGCTGCGCGAGCCCGGCGCCGCCCGCTCGGTCGTGATCGACCCCGGGCCGGTCGAGGACGGGCACCTCGACGTCGTCGACGAGGCCTCCGGCGACGTGGCCGTCGTCCTGCTCACCCACCACCACCTCGACCACTCCGAGGTGGCGGTCGCGCTGGCGGAGCGCAAGGGGTGCGCCGTCCGCGCCTTCGACCCCGACTGGTGCCACGGCGCCGACCCGCTCGCCGACGACGAGGAGCTCGACGTCGACGGCCTGCGGCTGCGCGTCGTCCACACCCCCGGCCACACCGCCGACTCGGTCTCGTTCGTGCTGCCCGCCGAGAAGGCGCTGCTCACCGGCGACATGGTCCTCGGCCGCGGCACCACCGTCGTCGCCCACCCCGACGGCCGGCTCGGTCCGTACTTCGAGTCGATCGAGCGGATGCGCGCGCTGGTCTCCTCCGGCGAGGTCTCCTCGGCCTGGCCCGCCCACGGCCCCGTCCTCGCGGACGCCGGCGCCGTCCTCGACTTCTACGCCACCCACCGCCGCGAGCGCCTCGACCAGGTGCGCGCGGCGCTGGCCCAGCTCCACGACGCCCCGCACCCCGAGGGCATCGCCTCCGACGAGCTCCCCCGCCGGGTCGTCGAGATCGTCTACGCCGACGTCGACCCGGTGCTCTGGGATGCGGCGGAGTGGTCGGTCCGCGCGCAGCTGGCGTACCTGGCTGAGCAGGCCTGAGGCCGCCGCGGGGGTTGGGTGTTTCTGCGCAATTGCGCGGTTGTGGAGGCTTCGTCGCCCTTGAACCTGGCCTATCGGCGCAATTGCGCGGATGCCCCCGGGGCCGGGCGACGCTCGGGCGTAGCGGGCCTGTGGAGAGCCGGTCGCGGAGACCGCGGGTCCGGTTCAGGGTCTACGCCATGGGCATGTCAGAACCCGAGGAAGCGCAGCCGCACCTCGACACGAGCCGCCCGTTCACCCGCGCTCAGTTCCGGCGGGCCGGGCGCGATCCCCACGAGCTGCGACGGCGCTGCTACGCATCGGTGGTGCGCGGGGTGTGGGTACGCGCCGACGCGCAGGACGAGCTCACGCTCGTGCGAGCGGCGCTCCTACTCCACCCGGACGACGCATTCGCAAGCCATCTCAGCGCCGCCCAGGTCCTTCGCCTCCCGGTACCGGAGCACCGATTCGCCCACGTCACCGTGGGTGAGGCCAAGCACCGTCGCTACCGAGCGCAGATCAAGCCGCACGTCACTGATCGTCGGCGCAGGATCGTGACGGTCCGTGGCATCCGGTGCACCGACCCGATCGCGACGTTCATCGACTGTGCGGGCTGGCTCCCCCTGGTCGACCTGGTCGTGCTGGGCGACGCGATCGTGCGCCAGTTCGGCATCTCGCCGGCGAAGCTCCGAGCCGCGTGCCGGCGCAGTACGGACTATTACGCAGGTCTTGCGCGGAGAGCCGCGGAGTACGTCCGCAAGGGCGTCGATTCTCCGATGGAGACCCGACTGCGGATGCTCATCGTCCTGGCCGGCCTGCCCGAGCCAGAGGTGAACATGGTCGTGAGGGACGAGGACGGCCGGGTTGTTCGACGCTACGACCTGTGCTGGCCGTCGATCAAGCTCATCGTGGAGTACGACGGCCGGCACCACGCCGCCGTCGGGCAGTGGAAGCGCGATCTCGGTCGCCGAGAGGAGATCGACGATGACGGCTTCAGGATCCTGGTGGTGACGTCGGAGGGGATCTACGAGTCACCTGCCGACACGCTCCAGCGCGTGCGACGACAGCTCGTCCTGCGGGGCTGGCCGGACGTTCCGCCTCTGGACGACGGCTGGCGGTCGCACTTCGCGGCCTGAGAGCCGTCCGCATCCGCGCAATTGCGCCGGAATGGCGGAGCGGTAGCCCGAGAGCCTTCCGCATCCGCGCAATTGCGCCGGAATGGCGGAGCGGCACCCCGAGAACCTTCCGCATCCGCGCAATTGCGCCGAAAAGACAGGCCCCCGGGCAACCAGGAGGGCGGGGCTAGAGCGTCAGCGGGCGCGGCGGGCGAGGCGCTCGACGTCCATGAGGACGACGGAGCGGGGCTCGAGGCGGAGCCAGCCGCGGGAGGCGAAGTCGGCGAGCGCCTTGTTGACGGTCTCGCGGGAGGCGCCGACCAGCTGGGCGAGCTCCTCCTGGGTGAGGTCGTGGTGCACGTGGACGCCGTCGTCGGCGGTGCGGCCGAAGCGGTCGGCGAGATCGAGCAACGCCTTGGCGACGCGGCCGGGGACGTCGGAGAAGACGAGGTCGGCGACGACGTCGTTGGCCTTGCGGAGCCGGCCGGCGAGCTGGGCGAGCAGGCCGCGGGCGACGACGGGGCGTCCCTCGAGCCAGCGCAGCAGGTCCTCGTGGGAGAGCGAGGCGAAGTCGGAGTCGGTGACGGCGGTGACGGTGGCCGAGCGCGGGCCGGGGTCGAAGAGCGAGAGCTCGCCGAACATCGAGCCGGGCCCGAGGATCGCCAGCAGGTTCTCGCGACCGTCGGAGGAGGTGCGGCCGAGCTTCACCTTGCCGTCGAGGACGATGTAGAGCTTGTCGCCGGAGTCGCCCTCGCGGAACAGCACGTCGCCGCGGCGCAGCCGGGACTCGGCCATCGACGAGCGCAGCGCACCGGCCGCCTCGTCGTCGAGCGCGCTGAAGAGCGGGGCCTGACGCAGTACGTCGTTGTCCACGGCGGGGCTCCTTCACGACGGTGGTGACGCGGGTCGCCTGAATCCTAGGGCAGTCGCGCTCCCCGGCAGCAACCAGCCGGGACGAGCCGACCGGGACGTCGGTGCCCCGCCGTACCCTTGCGCCGTGCCTCCCGCGCCCCTCGACACCAGCGTCGAGACCCGCACCTCGCTGGTGCGTCGCGCACGGAAGATCAACCGGGTCCTGGCCGACACCTACCCCGACGCGCACATCGAGCTCGACTTCGACGACGCCTTCGAGCTCCTCGTCGTCACCGTGCTCAGCGCGCAGACCACCGACCGCCGGGTCAACGCGGTCCGCCCCACCCTGTTCGCCGCCTACCCCGACCCCGCGTCGATGGCGGCCGCCGATCGCGCCGACCTCGAGCGCATCGTCGGGCCGCTCGGGCTTCTTCCGCGCCAAGACCGACAGTGTGCTCAAGCTCAGTGCGGCGCTGGTCGAGCGCTTCGACGGCGAGGTGCCGGGGCGGCTCGACGACCTGGTGACGCTGCCGGGCGTGGGCCGCAAGACGGCGAACGTCGTGCTGGGCAACGCGTTCGACGTCCCCGGCATCACCGTCGACACCCACTTCGGGCGGCTGGTGCGCCGCTTCGGCTGGACCGAGGAGACCGACCCGGTCAAGGTCGAGCACGCGGTCGGCGCGCTGTTCCCGAAGAGCGACTGGACGATGCTCAGCCACCACCTCATCTGGCACGGCCGGCGCCGCTGCCACGCCAAGAAGCCGGCGTGCGGCGCCTGCCCGGTCGCGCGGTGGTGCCCGTCGTACGGCGCCGGCCCGACCGACCCCGTCGAGGCCGAGAAGCTCGTCAAGACCCAGGGCCCGGCGTGAGGCGCGCGCTGGCGGCCCTCGGGATCGCCGCCCTGCTGCTGGCCGCCGGCTGCCAGGACGTCGCGCCCCCGGGCAGGTCCGACGTCGACGTCGACACGCCCGCAGCTGCGGGAGCTGAAGGCCGACGCCGGCGTCGAGCCGTGCGAGGCGGGTCCCGGCGACGGCGAGCTCCCGTCGGTCACGCTGCCCTGCCTGGGCGGCGGGGACGACGTCGACCTGTCCACCCTGCGCGGTCCGCTGGTGATCAACCTGTGGGCCTCCAACTGCGGTCCGTGCGCGCGAGGAGATGCCGGCGCTCCAGCAGTTCCACGAGCGCTACGGCGACGTCGTGTCGGTGCTCGGCATCGACCTCGTCGACACCCAGCCCGACGCCGCGCTGGCCCTGATGGAGCGCACCGGCGCCACCTACCCCTCGCTCGCCGACCCCGGCGGCAACCTCCTCGACGAGCGCGACCTCGACCTCGGGCAGGGCCTGCCGCAGTTCCTGGTCGTCGACGCCGACGGCCGCGTCGTCCACCGGGCCGCGGGCGGGCTCGAGTCGCTGGCCGAGGTCGTCGCGCTGGTCCGGGACCACCTCGAGGTGCGCTTGTGACGCCCGGCCTGCCCGAGTGGCTGCGCCCGGTCGAGGCGGCCGCCCGCGGGATCACGGTGCACGACCTCACCCGCTTCATGCCGCCCGACGAGCCGGACCTGCGCCGCGGCGCCGTGCTGATGCTGTTCGGCGAGGGCGAGCACGGTCCCGACCTGCTGCTCACCGAGCGCGCCGCACCACATGCGCTCGCACCCGGGCCAGGTCTCGTTCCCCGGCGGCACCATCGACCCCGGCGAGACGCCCCACGACGCCGCGCTGCGCGAGGCGGAGGAGGAGACCGGACTCGACCCGTCCGGCGTCGAGGTGTTCGCCGAGCTGCCCGAGCTCTAGCTGCCGCCGAGCCACTTCGCGGTCACGCCGGTGCTGGCCTGGTGGCGCGAGCCGAGTCCGGTGCACGGTGCGCTCCGCCGGACGAGGTGCACGCCGTCTACCGGGTGCCGCTGCGCGAGCTCACCGACGACCGCCATCGCATCTCGGTCCGACATCCGAGCGGCTGGATCGGCCCGGGCTTCCTGATCGGCGACGACAATGACGTCATCCTGTGGGGCTTCACCGGCGGCATCGTCGCCCGGCTCTTCGAGTTCCTCGGCTGGATCGAGGAGCTGCCCGACGCCACCGGTGCACGACCTGCCCGACTACATGCTCGCCGGACCCGTCGTCCGCCGGGACTTCCGCCCAACACCGAGTTCGAGGAGCAGGACGACGAGTGAACCTGCTCGACTGGCTGCTCGTGCTGCTCGTGCTCGCCTACGCCCTCTCCGGCTACTGGCAGGGCTTCGTCACCGGCGCGTTCGCGACGTCGGGGCTGCTGCTCGGCGGCCTGCTCGGCATCTGGCTGGCGCCGCTGATCCTCGGTGACGCCGACCCGTCGCTCGGCGTCTCGCTGGGCGCGCTGTTCATCGTGATCGTGTGCGCCTCGCTCGGGCAGGCGCTGCTGCAGTTCCTCGGGCGCCAAGATCCGCGACAAGATCACCTGGCAGCCGGCGCGTGCGGTCGACGCCGTCGGCGGGGCGGCGCTGAGCGCGGTCGCCGTGCTCCTCGTCGCCTGGGCCCTCGGCGTCGCGGTCTCCGGCACCCGCATCGGGTCGCTCACGCCGCTGGTGCGCGACTCGACGGTGCTCGCGCACGGTCAACGCCGTGCTGCCGCAGGCCGCCGGCAACGCGCTGCGGCGCCTTCAACGACGTCGTCGGCACCACGTTCTTCCCGCGCTACCTCGAGCCGTTCGCGCCCGAGCGCATCGAGGAGGTCCGGCCCGGCGACCGCGCGGCTGCTCGCCGACCCCGACATCGAGCGGGTGCAGGGCAGCGTCCTCAAGATCCGCGGCAACAACGACTGCGGCCGCGGCGTCGAGGGCACCGGCTTCCTCTACGCCGACGACCGGCTGATGACCAACGCCCACGTGGTCGCCGGCGTCGACGACCCCGAGATCGAGTTCAGCGCGGACGACAAGGTCGACGCCGAGGTCGTCTACTACAACCCCGACCTCGACATCGCCGTGCTCGCCTTCGACGACCGCGACACCCGCACGCTGCCGTTCGTCGACGGCGACGGCGAGGAGGCCGAGTTCGTCACCGACGCCGCCGACGGCGTCGCGATCCTCGGCTACCCGCAGGACGGGCCCTACGACGTGCAGCGCGGCCGGGTACGCGACGAGCAGCGGCTCCGCTCGCCCGACATCTACGGCAACGGCACCGTCATCCGCGAGGTCTACTCGCTGCGCGGCCTGATCCGCCCCGGCAACTCCGGCGGCCCGATCATCACCACCCAGGGCCACGTGGCCGGCGTGGTGTTCGCGGCGTCGGTCACCGACGACGACACCGGCTACGCCCTCACCTGGGAGCAGGTCGCGGAGGCGGCCGACGACGGCCGTACCGCGCGGGGCCAGGTCTCCACCCAGGGCTGCGCCGGGTAGCTACGTCCGACTTGCCCTTCAGGGCAGCAGGGATCTGCCTGCCCTGCTCGATCGTCTTCTCGGGCGGGCCGACCTGCTTGAACTTCTTGATGCCGATGAAGGCCAGGAGGCCGGCGAGGACGAACCAGAAGCCGGTGACGATGAGGAACGCCCAGTGCAGCGAGAGCCCGCTGCCGTTCCAGTTGATGAAGTAGGCGATCGCGATCGACAGCATGATGATGCCGAGGACGGCGAGGAACGCCGCGCCGGCGAACATGGCCGCACCGAGCCCGCCGGCCTTGATGCTGACCTTGAGCTCGGACTTGGCGAGCTGGATCTCCTTGTTGACGAGCAGGGAGATGTCTCGGCTCGCGTCGTGGACGAGGCGACCGATCGTCGGCTCCTCGGTGCCGGGCTGCTCTGCCATGCCTGTCCTCTGGTCGATCGAGTGGATGGCGCGAACGTTACCGACCGGGGTGGCGGGACGTGGGTCAGAGGTAGCGCAGAGCCAGGTACGGGACGCACAGCGAGATGGTGACCACCGTGACGACGAGGCCGTACTTGGTGAACTGCCAGAACCCGATGTGGTGGCCTTCGCGGTCGGCGATACCGAGGGCCACGACGTTCGCCGAGGCTCCGACGGCGGTGGCGTTGCCGCCGAGGTCCGCGCCGAGGGCCAGCGCCCACCAGAGCACCTGGCCGTCGCCCTTCTGTCCGGCAACCAGCTCAGCGACGATCGGGCTCATCGTCGCCACGTACGGGATGTTGTCGACGATGGCCGACAGGCCGGCGGACCCCCCGAGCAGCACCATGGTGGCCAGACCCAGACGGCCCTCCGTCGAGTCGGCCAGCACCCCGGCCACCTCACCGATCACGCCGGTCTCGACGAGGCCGCCGACCATGATGAACAGACCGGCGAAGAAGGCCAGGGTGGGCCACTCGACGTCGGCGAGCGCGTCGGTCACCGTGGCCTTCGAGATCAGGAGGAGCAGCCCGGCGCCGAGCAGCGCCACCACCGACGGCTCGTAGTGCAGCACGGGGTGGAGCACGAAGGCGATGACGACGACGAGCAGCACGGCGAGGGACTGCAGCAGCAAGGGCTTGTCCGTGATGGCCTGACGTTCGTCGAGCCGCATCACCGCGGCGGCCCGCTCGGGGTCGTAGGAGAACTCGCGACGGAACAGCCACCGGATGAGCAGGCAGAACACGACCATCAGGACGACGACGATCGGCAGCATGTGCACGAGGAAGTCGTTGAAGGTGAGGTCGGCACGGGCGGCGATGATGATGTTGGGCGGGTCGCCGACCAGGGTGGCCGCTCCGCCGATGTTGGACGCGAAGACCTCGGCCATCAGGTAGGGCACCGGCCGCAGACCGAGCCGGTCGCACACCAGGAAGGTCACCGGCGCGATGAGCAGGATCGTCGTCACGTTGTCGAGCAGGGCCGACGCCACCGCCGTGAGCACGCACAGCATCACCATGAGCGCGTAGGGCCGGCCCCGGGTGCGCTTGGCGGACCAGATCGCCACGAACTCGAAGATCCCGGTGTTCCGCAGCACCGAGACGATCATCATCATGCCGAGCAGCAGGAAGATGACGTTCCACTCGATGCCCGTGTCCTCGGAGAAGAAGGCGTGCTCCGGGTCGGTGATCTGCAGCAGCAGCATGAGGGCCGCGCCGCCGAGCGCGACCGCCGTGCGGTGGATCTTGTCGGTCACCAGGAGGACGTAGACGGCGACGAAGATGACGATGGCGGCGATGGCCACTAGTGCTCCTGATCGGTCGGGACAGCGATTGCCGACCAGACTTCCCGGCGCACCGCGGCGACCCTATCGCCGCGGAGCGACCGCGTGACGGTGGGATAGCGTCGAGGCGTGAAGGCCCGAGATCTGGTCCGGCCCTACCCCGTCCTCGCCGAGACGAGCGGAGCGGTGGAGGCTGCCCGCCTGCTCACCGAGGCCGACCGACCCGGGCTGATCGTGGTCGACGAACACCAGCGCCCGGTCGCCGTCCTGCCGGGCTCACAGGTGCTCCGGTTGCTGATCCCCAACTACATCCGCGAGGACCGGTCGCTCGCCGGTGTGGTCGACGACGACTTCGTGGCCCACATGTGCGACGCCCTCGAGGGACGGACCGTGGGAGACCTGCTTCCCCGGGACCGCAAGAAGCTGCCGGTGCTCGATGCCGACTCCACGGTGCTGGAGGTGGCGGCCGTGATGGCCGCCGAGCGGAGCCCGATCCTGGCGGTGGTCGAGGGGCCCGGAGCCAAGGGCGCCCTGGTGGGCGCGGTCACGCTGCCGGCCGTGCTCGCGGCGATCCTGCCCGAGCGGATCATCGGTTCCTAGACCACTCCTCGAACGCGTCGGGGACGCCGTCGTGGTCGCTGTCGACCTCCTCGAGCGCGCACAGCCGGCGGTACACCCGGTTCCGGACGCGGAGCAGCGCCGCGGCGAGGACGGCGGACAGCAACGACCCCACCAGCACCGCGACCTTGACGCGCTCGCCGGTCTGGGACTGGTCGTCGAAGGCCAGCCCGCCGATCAGCAGTGAGACGGTGAACCCGATGCCGGCGAGCATGGCCATGCCGAGCACGTCGGTCCACGACAGCTCGTCGTCGAGGTCGGCGTGGGTGAACGTGTGCAGCAACCAGGTGCTGCCCACGATCCCGAGGGGCTTGCCGATCAGCAGCCCGCAGATCACACCGAGCGCCACCCGGTCGCCGAGGGAGTCGACGAGCCCGGTCCACCCGCCGAGGTGCACGCCGGCGGCGAAGAACGCGAAGATCGGCACGGCGATCGCGGCCGAGACCGGACGCACCACGTGCTCGAGGTGCTCGGCCAGCCCCGGCCCGTCGAGCCCGTCCTGACGGCACACCGGCACGGTGAAGGCCAGCAGCACCCCGGCGACGGTGGCGTGGACCCCGGACTCGTGCACCAGCACCCAGGCCACGAGGGCGAGCGGGAGCAGCAGCCACCAGGGGTGCAGGCGCCGCTGCACGAGGAGGGCGAACGCGGCCACCGGCACCAGGGCCAGTGCGAGGTAGAGCAGCTCCAGGTCGTCGGTGTAGAAGACGGCGATGACGGTGATCGCGAGGAGGTCGTCGACCACGGCCAGGGTGAGCAGGAACGTGCGCAGGCCCGACGGCAGGTGGGTGCTGATCACGGCGAGCACGGCCACGGCGAACGCGATGTCGGTGGCTGTCGGGATGGCCCAGCCACCGAGCTGGTCGGTGCCGAGGTTCCACAGCACGTAGACGAGTGCGGGCACGACCATGCCGCCGATCGCTGCCACCACGGGCAGTGCGGCTCGGCGGGGGTCGCGCAGGTCGCCGGCCACGAACTCGCGCTTGAGCTCGAGCCCCGCCACGAAGAAGAAGATCGCCAGCAGCCCGTCGGCCGCCCAGGTGGAGAGCGAGAGGTCGAGGTGGAGGGACTCGGGTCCGACGACGGTCGCGCTCAGGTCGAAGTAGGCCTCACGCCACGGGGTGTTCGCCCAGACCAGGGCCACGGCGGCCGCCACCATCAGCAGGAGCCCGCCGGTGGTCTCCGCCCGCAGGATGCCGGTGACGCGCGAGCTCTCGGGGAAGGACCCACGGGCGAACAGCCGACGTTGCTCGGCAGGGGCAGGCGAACTCATCGAACTCCTCGGGATTCGGCGGCAGAACTGCCGACCAGACTTCCCGGCGCACCACGTCCCACCCTACAGAGGGGACGGTCGGCCACCCCTGAAGGCCTCGAGGAGCACCGCGACCGCGGGCGAGGACGTCATGCTGCGGCGGTGGACGGCGAGGACCGCGCGGGTCGGCACGGGGTCGGTGGCCGGCACCGCCACGAGGTCGTCGCCGAGGGGTGGCCGCCCCAGCCGCGGCACGAGGGCGATGGCGAGCCGGGACCGCACCAGCGCGAGGTGCGAGTCGAACTCCCACGACTCGTGGGCCACCCGTGGCAGGCGCCCGGTGGCGTCGAACATCCGGTGGAGCCACTGGCGGCAGATGGTGCTCTCGGGCGTGGCCACCCACGGCTCGTCCACCAGGTCGTGCGGGGTCACGACGTCGCGCGCGGCGAGCGGGTGGTCGCGGTGCACGACCACGTCGGCGACGTCCTCGCCGACCGGGACGATGGTGAGGTGGTCGGGCACCCGCAGCGGCACGTCGCCCCACCGGTGCACGACGCCGACGTCGGCCCGGCCGGAGGCGACCAGGTCGACGGTGTCCCACGGCTCGCACTCGTGGAGGGTGACCGTGAGCGCCGGGTGCTCGTCGAGCACCGCGCGCACGCACGGCGCCACCAGGCCGCGCACGGCGGTCGAGAACGCCGTCAGCCGCAGGTGCCCGGCGACGGCGTCGGCCTGCTCGTGCAGCCCGGACTCGAGCCGTTCGAGGTCGGCGATGAGCCGTCCGCCCTCCTCGACGAGGTGGCGGCCGTGCCGGGTCAGCACGACCCCGCGGCCCACCCGCTCCAGCAGCGGCACCCCGGTGCGGCGCTCCAGGCGCTTGACCTGCTGGGAGACGGCGCTCGGCGTGAAGCCCAGCGACTCGGCGGCCGCCGCCACCGAGCCGTGACTGGCCACCGCTTGCAGTGCCTGGAGGGCGGGGAGGTCGATCATGCAGGGATGCTACCGAGTCCGGTGGTTGAATCATCGCTGGTGCTAACGGGTTGACCCGCGCGACGCTGGGCGGGTGAACCGCCGCGACTGCCTCCTCGCCGCCCTCGTGGCCTCGGTGTGGGGCTTCAACTTCGTGGTCATCGACTGGGGCATGGACGGCGTCCCGCCGCTGCTCTTCTGTGCGATCCGGTTCGTCGCCGTGCTGGTGCCGGCCGTGTTCCTCGTCCGCCGGCCGGTGGTGCCGTGGCGCACCCTCGCCGCCGTCGGCGCGTTCATGTCACTGGGCCAGTTCGGCTTCCTCTACGTGGCGATGGCCGCGGGCCTCCCGCCCGGTCTCGCCGCCCTCGTGCTGCAGGCCCAGGTGGTGTTCACCATCGTCCTCGCCGCCGGTGTGCTCCAGGAGCGGCCGACCACCGCGCAGGTGGTGGGTGTGGCGCTCGGGTCGGTCGGCCTCGTGGTGGTGGCGGTCGGACGGGGCGGCAACGTGACCCTGACCGCGCTCGGGCTGTGCCTGCTCGGCGCGCTGTCGTGGGGCATCGGCAACGTGGTGTCCCGCGCGGCCGCGGTGCCGGGCGGTCTCGGTCTCACCGTGTGGTCGGCCGTGGTCGTGCCCGTGCCGCTGCTGGCGCTCTCGCTGGTGGTCGACGGCCCGGCCGCCGTCGCCGACGGGCTGGCGGCGTTCGGGTGGGAGGCAGCCGCCTCGACGCTCTACACGGCGGGGCTGGCCTCGCTCGTCGGCTACGGGATCTTCAACACCCTGCTGTCGCGCAACCCGTCGGCCGCGGTGGTGCCGTGGGTGCTGCTCGCACCGGTGGTGGCGATGAGCTCGGCCTGGCTGCTGCTCGACCAGGCGCCCAACCTCGCCGAGGCCGCCGGCGGCGCGCTGCTCGTCGTCGGCGTGCTCGTCGCGCTGCGCCGGGGGCGACCGGTCAGTCGGACTTCTCGTCGTCGAGACCTTGTGAGATCAGGTCCATGACCGACGAGTCGGCCAGCGTGGTGACGTCACCGATCTCGCGGTTCTCGGCGACGTCGCGCAGCAGCCGGCGCATGATCTTGCCCGAGCGGGTCTTGGGCAGCTCCGCGACGACCATGATCTGACGGGGCTTGGCGATCGGGCCGATCTGCTTGCGCACGTGGTTGCGCAGCTCCTCGACGATGTCGTCGCCGCCGTCGCCGGCCTCGTCGCGCAGGATCACGAAGGCGCACACGGCCTGGCCGGTGTCCTCGTCCTTGGCGCCCACCACCGCGGCCTCGGCCACCTTCGGGTGCGACACCAGCGCCGACTCGATCTCGGTGGTGGAGAGCCGGTGGCCCGAGATGTTCATGACGTCGTCGACCCGCCCGAGCACCCACAGGTCGCCGTCGTCGTCCTTCTTCGCGCCGTCGCCGGCGAAGTACCAGCCCTGCTTCTCGTACTTCGACCAGTAGGTGTCGCGGAAGCGCTCGTCGTCGCCCCAGATGGTGCGGAGCATCGAGGGCCACGGCTCGGTGAGCACGAGGTAGCCACCGGAGCCGTCGGGCACCGACTCGCCCTCCTCGGTGACGACGTCGGCCGCGACACCGGGGATCGGGATCATCGCCGAGCCGGGCTTGCCGTGGGTGACGCCGGGCAGCGGGCTGATCATGATCGCGCCGGTCTCGGTCTGCCACCAGGTGTCGACCACCGGCGTGCGGTCGCCACCGATCACGTGGCGGTACCAGACGTAGGCCTCGGGGTTGATGGGCTCGCCCACCGAGCCGAGGATCCTCAAGCTGCTCATGTCGTGCTGGTCGGGGATCTCGCGGCCCTGCTTCATGAACGAGCGGATCGCGGTGGGCGCCGTGTAGAAGATCGTGACCTTCTTGTCGGCGACGATCTGCCACCAGCGGCCGCGCTCGGGGGAGTCAGGAGTGCCCTCGTAGAGCACCTGCGTCGAGCCGTTCGCCAGCGGGCCGTAGACGATGTAGGAGTGGCCGGTGACCCAGCCGATGTCGGCGGTGCACCAGTAGACGTCGTCGTCCTTGAGGTCGAAGACGGCCCAGTGCGTGTAGGCGCTCCCGGTGAGGTAGCCGCCGGTGGTGTGCAGGATGCCCTTCGGCTTGCCGGTGGTGCCCGAGGTGTACATGACGTACAGCGGGTGCTCGGCGTCGAAGAACTCGCACTCGTGCTCGGTGGAGGCCTGGCCGACGGCGTCGTCCCACCAGACGTCGACCTCGTCGTCCCACTCGACGTCCTGGCCGGTGCGCTTGACGACGAGCACCTTGCTGACCTCGTGACCGAGCTCCTTGGACTTCTCGCGGGCCTCGTCGACGGCCGGCTTGAGCGCGGACGGCGCGCCGCGGCGGTAGCCGCCGTCGGAGGTGACGACGACCCTGGCCTGGCAGTCCTCGAGCCGGGTGGCGAGCGCGTCGGACGAGAAGCCCCCGAACACCACGGTGTGCGGGGCGCCGATGCGGGCGCAGGCCAGCATCGCGACGATCGCCTCGGGGATCATCGGCATGTAGATGGCCACCCGGTCGCCGGTCTCGACGCCGAGGTCGACCAGCGCGTTGGCGGCCTGGCTGACGAGGTCCTTCAGCTCCGCGTAGGTGATGGTGCGCTCGTCGTCGACGGGCTCACCGACGAAGTGGAACGCCACCTTGTCGCCGTTGCCCGCCTCGACGTGGCGGTCGACGCAGTTGTAGGCGGCGTTGATGCGGCCGCCGACGAACCACTTCGCGAACGGCGGGTCGGACCAGTCGAGCACCTGGTCCCACTTCTGGTCCCAGGACAGCCGCTCGGCGGCCTCGGCCCAGAACGCCTCGCGGTCGGAGGCGGCCCGGTCGTAGGCCTCCTCCTTCACGTTCGCGTTCTCGGCGAGGTCGGCCGGCGGCTCGAAGCGCCGGTCCTCCTGGAGGAGGTTCGAGATGGTCTGCTCGGTCTGGTCGCTCACGGGCGCTCTCTCCTGGGCCGGGACGAGGTGGCTTCCGCCACACTATTGCGGTTCGGTGTGCGGGCAAGGGCGAGGACTCCGCCCGCCCCCGGTCTCCCGGAGGCGGGCGGCGGACCCCCGAGCAGTGGTCAGTGCTGGACCGCCTTCTCCGACCCGGCGCCGGTCAGGGCGCGCACCTCGAGCTCGGTGTAGCGCTCCTCCGAGGCCGGCTCCTTGCTCGTGATCGTGCCGAGGAAGCCGAACAGGAAGCCGAGCGGGATCGAGATGATGCCGGGGTTCTCCAGCGGGAACCAGGAGATGTCGATGCTGGCCGGCAGCAGCGACTGGTTGACCCCCGCGATCTCGCCCTTGCCCGACACCACGGGGCTGAAGATCACCAGCGTGAGGCAGGAGACCAGGCCGCCGTAGATGCTCCACACGGCGCCGCGGGTGTTGAAGCGCCGCCAGAACAGGTTGTAGACGAGCGCCGGCAGGTTGGCCGAGGCCGCGACGGCGAACGCGAGAGCCACCAGGAACGCGATGTTGAGGTTGCGAGCCGGGATGGCGAGCGCGATCGACACGATGCCGATGCCGGCGGCGGCGAACCGCGTCATCCGGATCTCTTCGGCTTCGGTGGCTTGGCCCTTGCGGAGCACGCTGTTGTAGATGTCGTGCGCCACCGAGGTGGACGACGTCAGCACCAGTCCCGCGACCACGGCGAGGATCGTCGCGAACGCGACCGCGGAGATGAGGGCGATCATGATGGCGCCGCCGGTGGAGCCGGCTCCGCCACCCACCTCCTCGGCCAGCAGTGGCGAGGCGAGGTTGCCCTTGCTGGTGGCGACGCCCGACTCCGGCCCGGTGTCGAGCAGCGCTGCGGCCCCGAAGCCGAGCACGAGAGTGAACAGGTAGAAGGTGCCGATGATGCCGATCGCCCACAGCACCGACTTGCGGGCCTCACGCGCGGTCGGCGTCGTGTAGAAGCGCACCAGGATGTGCGGCAGTCCGGCGGTGCCGAGCACCAGCGCGAGGCCGAGGCTCAAGAAGTCGATCTTCTTGGTCTCGGTGAGGCCGTACTGCAGGCCCGGGTCGAGCAGGGCCTTGCCGGAGTTCGACTCGGCGGCACCGAGCATCTCGCTGATGTTGAAGTTGAACTCGACGAGCACCAGCAGCACGATCAGCGCCGAGCCGGTCATCAGCAGCACGGCCTTCACGATCTGCACCCAGGTGGTGCCCTTCATGCCGCCGACGGTGACGTAGAAGACCATCAGGGCGCCGACGCCGGCGATCACGAGGCTGACGCCCAGCGTGTTCTCCGGGTCGATGTCGAGCAGCAGCCGCACGAGCAGGCCCGCGCCGACCATCTGCGCGAGCAGGTAGAAGATCGAGACGGTGACGGTGGACGTCGCGGCCGCAGTGCGCACCGGGCGCTGCTTCATCCGGTAGGCGAGCTGGTCGGCCATCGTGAACTTGCCGGAGTTGCGCAGCATCTCGGCGACGAGCAGCAGCGCCACGAGCCAGGCCACGAGGAAGCCGATGGAGTACAGGAAGCCGTCGTAGCCGTAGAGGGCGATGGCCCCCGAGATGCCGAGGAAGGACGCGGCGGACATGTAGTCGCCGCCGATGGCCAGGCCGTTCTGGATGCCCGAGAAGCCACGGCCGCCGGCGAAGTAGTCGCTGGTGCCGGAGGTGGACCGGCTGGCCTTGATGGTGATGCCGACGGTGATCGCGACGACGGTGAGGAACAGGACGGCGGTGAGCACGGTGTCGTTCATCGAGTCATGCCCTCCTCGTACTCGTCGTTGAGCTGGGCGGCCAGGGGGTCGAGCCGGGCGATCGAGTACCGGCTGTACAGGTAGGCGAGCAGGAAGGTCGTCACGAACTGCAGCAGGCCGAACACCAGGCCGGCGTTGACGTTGCCGATCACCTCGGTCTTCATGAACCCGGTGGCCCAGTTCGACATCACCACGTAGAGCAGGTACCAGCTCAGGAAGGCGATGGTGGCGGGGAGCACGAAGCGGCGGTGCCGCCGCCTCAGCTCGACGAACTCCGGTGACTCGTGGATGCGCTCGTAGAGCGGATCGCGGCGGGCCGCCATCTCGCTCGGTGTCTCCTGGGCCATCGATGCACCTTCCGCGGGGGTGGGGCAGGGGGGTCGTGAGGACCGTAGGAGTGATGCCCGTCACGCGGCAGTGGCTCGCGGCGAGCGTGCGGTGGACGACGGCGGCGGTGCGCCGAGCGGTCGGTCGGGTGCGACGAACGGTAGGGGAGACACGCCCTGCGCGTAGGGTCGGCGAGTGCTCGTCTCCGTGGCTCACGGCACCCGCAACCCGGCGGGCAACCTCGTGGCGCGCGATCTCACCGAGCGGGCGGCGTCACGGCTCGCGATGACGTCGGTGACGTCGTACGTCGAGCTCTGCGATCCGCTGTTCGCCGACGTCGTGCGCGACGCTGACGAGGACGTGCTCGCCGTGCCGCTGCTGCTCTCGACGGGCTACCACGTCAAGCACGACCTGCCGGCTGCCGCGGCCGCGGCGCGGGTGGCCGTGACGATCGGCCCGCCGCTCGGGCCCGACCCGCTGCTGGCCGAGGCCCAGGTCGGCCGGCTCCTCGACGCCGGCGCGCAGCCGGGCCAGCGGGTGGTGCTGGTGGCTGCGGGCTCCAGCGACGAGGCCGCGACCTGCGACCAGATGGGTGCGGTCGCCCTGCTCGCGCGGGCCTGGGACGGACCGGTCGAGCTCGCCACGCTGTCGGGGCGCGGCCGCCGTCCGGGCGACGTCGTGCGGCCCGACGACGCCGTGTCGCCGTACCTGCTCGCGCCCGGCCACTTCCAGGACCGGGTGCGGAGCGAGTCGCCCGAGGGTGCCGTGGTGGCCGACGTGATCGGCGCCCACGAGCGGGTCGTCGACCTCGTGGTCGCGCGGGCCCGCGCGCTGGGCTGAGCCGCGGTCAACGGCTGCGGGTCATCCGGCCCTTCCGCTCGGCGTCCTTGGCGATCGCCTTGTCGACGCGCGAGTGGTAGCGGCGGCCGACCGCACCGCCGAGCCAGGCGGCGACCAGCGTGCCGACGAGGATCGCGGCGATCGTGATGATCACGCCGAGACCGATCTCGTTGTCGGAGAGGTTGACGCCCGGCAGGTCGACCCGGTCGAGCGCGTTGTACTGCGACCCGAAGATGGCGCCGACGCCGACGGCGACGAGCGTGATGACGAGCCCGATGACCCAGACGGCCAGGCCCTGGCGGCCGCCGTCGAAGCGCGACATCCGGCCGGCGACGTAGCCGCCGGCGTAGTAGCCGACCATCAGGACGGCGAGCAGCACGATCGCCGCGGTGAGGCCGATGGTGCCGGCCTGGCGGTCGACATCGGACTGGGTGATGTTCTGGTCGTCACCGACGGCGGCGGCGACCGCGCCGACGATGCCGGTGAGCAGGATCGCGACGGCCACGGCCACGAGCCACCCGAAGAAGCTGGCGCCGGGGTTCACCCCGCCGAAGCGGTCGTGCACCGGGTCGGCGGGCGCGGCGGCCTCCCGCTCGTCTCGCGCGTGCTCGCGGTGGCGCTCCTCGGCGCGGCCCTCGGTCCGCCCCTGGGCGTAGGCGGCGTCGGCCTTGGCACTGGTCGCGGGGGCGGGTGCCGGCGGGGTCGGCGGCGAGGTCGGGGTGCCCGGGGGCGGGGGGCCGGCGGCAGGAGCGGGTGCCGGGGTGGCGGCCGGGGTGGCGGCCGGGGTGGGGGGCGGGATGGGCTGGTTCTGCTGGTGGCGAGCCATGGTGGTCCTCCTCGTGGGCAGAGTCCTCGACGCTACGGAGCACACCTCTTCCGTCGCCCCATCCCGCCGGGCGAGGGGTCTCTCAGCAACTTCTCAGCGAGTTCGCTGGCCTCGGCTCAGGTGCCGCGGCGCCGGCCGCACCACACTCGAGGCACCACCGAAGCCGAGGAGTGGTTCCCGTGAACCGTCGCCGTCTCACCGCCGCTACCTCCCTTCTCGTGGTCGCGCTCGCGCCCCTGGTGGGCCTCGCCGCCGCACCGTCGGCCGGCGCGGTCGAGGAGTGCCGGTCCCGGGCAGCCACCATCGTCGGCACACCGGGTGGCACGGTCGTCGGCACCCCGACGCGCGACGTGGTGGTCACCAACGGTGCCATCGAGGTCGACACCCTGGGCGGGAACGACCTGGTGTGCGTCACGAACGCGACCGGCGGCACCGCCGTCGACACCGGCCTGGGCAACGACGAGGTGTCGATGACCGACGGCACCGCGACGTCGACGGCCCCCGGCGGCCGGCGCGGCGCCGGCGAGGTCGAGATCGAGCTCGGCCAGGGCGAACGACACGTTCTGGTCCTACGCGTTCACGCAGCGACGAGGGCGTCGGACCCGGTGGCACGGTCGACCTCGGTCCCGGCAGCGACCGAGCTCGCGTGAGTGTCAACGACTCCAACGACGTGGGCACGCCGGCCGGGACCACCGGGACGCTCGCCCTGGACGGCGGTGCCGGGCCGGACGAGATCTTCTTCAGCACCATTGCGATGGTCGAGCTGGCCGAGCCCGAGGACGGCGACATCGACGTCGACCGGGCGGCCGGCACCGCGACCCTCGGGGACCGGACCGAGGTGGCCTACGCGCGCTTCGAGGCCGAGCAGGTCACGGCCTCCGGCCGGTTCACGTTCAACGGCACCAACGGTCCGGACCGGGTCGAGGCAGTCGCTGGCGACCGCCCTCATCAGGACCGGGCCGGGCAGCGACCTCGTCGACCTGGTGCAGGGGCTCCCCGAGTACCGGACGAGTACACCGGCAAGGGCGGACCGACCCGGATCTACACCGGCGCCCACGGCGACGTCGTGAGGGTCGCCGCCTTCGGCTACTCCGAGGAGAGCCGCGGGGACATCCCGGTCGTCCTCGGCGGCAGTGGGGCCGACACCCTCATCGGCGGTCGCGCCCACTTCGACGGCATCTCGGACTTCGGGGCCGTGGCCATCCGCGCCTACGGCGAGGGCGGGAACGACCGGATCGTCGGCGGTGACGTGCCGTACAACTCTCCCGGGCTGATCACCGGTGACGTGCTCTTCGGGGGCCCGGGCAACGACGTCGTCCGCGGCTTCCGAGGCCCCGACACCCTCCGCGGGAACGGCGGCGACGACCGCCTCGACGGCGGCGCCGGACGCGACACGGCGTACGGGAGCACCGGCCGCGACGTCTGCGTGACCGAGGTCCGGACGGGCTGCGAGCGATGAGGACGACGATCGCCCTGGGAGCGGTGGCGTTCGCCGTCGCGGTGCTCGCGGTGCCGGGTACGAGCGCCCCGGCCGTCGCGCTGGCGACCTGCCAGGGCGAGACCGCGACCCACGTCGGGACGTCGGGCGGCACCGTCATCGGGACGCCGGGTCACGACGTCGTGGTGAGCAACCTCGCGTCGACGATCGAGACCCTCGGCGGCGACGACCTGGTGTGCGTCACGGGGGACCGCAGTGGTCGGGTGTCGATCGACACCGGTCCGGGCGACGACGACGTCCGGGTGCTCGGCCACACCGCGGTCGGGGCCAGCCTCGGTGACGGTGAGGACGCCTTCGTCGGCGGCCCGCTCGACGACCACGTCTACGGCGGGTGGTCCGACGACGAGCACGAGTACGACATCGAGTACGACCACATCGTCGCGGGCGGCGGGTACGACCGCGTCACGGCCGGCGACTGCAACAACTTCACCACCACCGACGACGTCGACCTGGGCCCCGGTGGTGGAGAGGTCTTCCTACTGGGTCACGGGACCGCCCCGGGGGCCGACATCGATGGCGGACCGGACGGGAACAGCCGGCTTCGGGTGGCGTGCGAGCCGCGAGGACCATGGACGCTCGACAACACCGATCCCGAGGCCGGCACCGCCGTCGCTGAGGACGGCACGACCTTCACCTGGAGCGGCTTCACCGGCTTCGACCTGACGTTCGAGAAGCTGACCTTCATCGGCGGGGATCGGAACGAGTCCTTCGACTCCTACGCGGCGGTCGACGTCGACATGGGCGGTGGGGACGACGAGCTCGTCGTCCGCCGCACCGGCGTCGAGGCAGCCGATGTGCGAGGCGGCACCGGTCGCGACACCCTCACCTTCGACACCTACTACGCCGGCGGGGGCGTCTCGGTCGACGTGGCGGCGGGCGCCGCGGCCTGGACCGAGACCGGCGAGGAGACCACGTTCTCGGGGTTCGAGCGCCACGGCGGACTGGGCGACGTCGTCGAGGTGCTCGGGAGCCCCCGCGCCGACGACCTGTTCGGAACCTCCTGTCGCCTCACCGTCCGCGGTGGCCCGGGCAGCGACGTGATCCGCGCCCTCGACCCCCTCGAGGACGCCGAGCTGTGCCCTGGCTCCACCCGGCGCATGCTGATGGGCGGTGACCACGGTGACCGCATCATCGGTGACCGGCAGATCGAGCGGATCCACGGCGGGGCCGGGTCCGACACGATCTTCGCCGGCCCCGGCGGCGACCGGGTGCAGGGCGACGCCGGCAATGACGAGCTCAACGGCGGCCGCGGGCGCGACACCGTGCTGGGCGGCGCCGGGCGCGACGTGTGCCGGGAGGCGGAGACCAGGAGAGGCTGCGAGCGCTGATCCGGGCGTGCCGATCACCCCGCCGACCGGCGGGGTGTGGGGCGGGGTGGTCAGGGTTCGGGTGAGGAGCCGCGGGCGTCGACGTGGAACCGGTTGCCTTCGGGGCTGGTCCAGGTGAAGGCGGTCGGGATGCCGGTCTCGGTGGTGGCGGCTGGTTGGTAGGTCCAGCCGGAGAAGGTCTTCATCCGGTGATGGGTGCGACACAGCGGGGCGAGGTTGCACGGGCAGGTTGCGCCGCCGTCGCCGTGGGGGCAGCGGTGGTCGAGGTCGCACCGTCTGGCTCTGCGGGTGCAGTAGGGGAACACGCACTGCGGCCAGGTGAGCAGCACCTGCTCGCGGATCGTCTCGGTGGGCACGTAGCCGCCGATGCGGTGGTGGTCGTTCAGGTCCAGGACCGGGCGGATGGTGACGGTGGTGGCAGTCCCGCACCAGCCGGCGACCTGGTCGAGGAGGACGTTCGTGCCGGTGGTGCGGAGCTCGGCGACCTGGGCGTCGGTCATCAGGATCGAGACGTCGACCCCACGACCGGACGATGCGTTGGTGTCGCTGAGGTCGAGCGCGAGCTGGGCGCGGCCGATCTCCCCGGCGGCCATGGAGCGGCGGACGTGGAGGGGCAGGTCGGTCACCTCGCCGAGCTGGGCGGCGACCGAGGCCGACGGCCGCGTCGAGGTCGAGCGCGTCGCCGGCGTCCATCAACCCTTCGACCCAGGTGAACCCGTCGATGCCGGTGGCATGGGTGCGGATGTCGAACCGGCGGGGGTCGGCGTCACGGCGACGCTGCACCTCCTCGGGGTCGTAGACGGTGCGGGCCTTCTCGATGGTGCGCTCGAGCTGGCTCCACGACAGCGAGTGCGCGAACGGTGCGAGCGCGCCGTCGACGAACGCGGCGCCGTCGAGCGGCAGCGACATCGTGGACTCGGCGACCCGGAACGCCCGCCACACCTCGACCTCCCCGTCCAGCACCCGCCGCCACAGCCGCGGGAGCCGGTACTTGGTCTCCAACGCGTGGCCGACGAACCGGCGCCCGGCCGGATCGGACTTGCCGAGGGTGGTGATCAGCTCCACCACCGCCACCTCGGACACCGCCGGGGCGCCGTCGCCGGCCAGCAGCAGCTCACCGTCGCCGTAGTCGGGGAACGCGACGTCGTCGCTGGTGCGGGGGTCGACCAGGTGCTGCTCGAGCCAGTCGGTGACCGCCACGAGCCGGTCGACCTCACCGCGCCGGACCACCAGCATCGGCAGCGCGGACGTCGGCCAGCGACGTCGGCTGCTCGGTGGTGGTCATAGGACCATTCCAGCACTCGCCACCGACAGTCCGACCCCAGAATCCGGCTCAACCACAGGCTTCCAGGTCACGAGGTGGTAACGATCCGAAAGCGGGGCTTCCGGGGGTCTCGACACGCCGCTCGTGACCTCGCAGCGGCTCGACCACCGCGGCTGTTCTTCGTGGATTCTCGTACAGTTCTCAGGTTCCCGGGTCGGCGAACGGCCATCCTCGGAGCGTGAACCTCAGGCCCGCGCTCCTCGCCCTGCTCGTCTCGGCCACCCCGCTCGCGGTGGTCGTGGCGTCACCGCCGGCGCTCGCCGCCGAGGAGGAGTGCCAGGGCCAGACGGCCACGATCGTCGGCGGGGAGGACACCAGCGAGGCCGGCTGGGTGTACGGCACCTCGGGTGATGACGTGATCGTCACGCACGGCGCGTCGGTGTGGGGCGGCAACGGTGACGACCTGATCTGCGCCCGGGCCGACAACGGTCCCGGCGAGCGCACCAGTGTGAATGGTGGCGCCGGCGACGACCGGGTGGTCAACGAGGGCACCGAGGTCGGAGCCCACCTCGGCGACGGGGACGACGTCTTCCTCGGCGCCGCCTCGTGGCTCTACACCGACCGTGACGACGAGGACTTCCACGCCGCACCGGGCTACGACCCCTACAACGACGGCGACCCGGGCGACCGCGACGTCGTGGAGATCTACGAGAGCGATCAGGCCTTCGTGTACGTCGAGAAGGCCTACGGCCGGTTCCGCGACGACATCCAGCTCGGGTCGGGAGGCGCGGTCAGGATCACCGCCGCCTCGTTCGCCAACACCGTGCCGGTCGACGGCGGCCGCGAGACCACGGTCCTGGACGTGGACGTGACCGCACCGCGGGCCTTCGCCGTCAAGGACGTGGCCGACGGCGCCGGTTCCGCCTCCTACGGCGACCAGCGGCTGCGCTGGACCAGCTTCACCCAGCTGCGCTTCCGCGGCGGTCGCGGCGTGACCTACCGCGGCTCGTCCCGCGCCGAGCACGCCGAGCTGAGCGGACTCGCGAGCGCCTCCTTGGGCGGTGGCAACGACCGCCTCGAGGTCCTGGGGCTCTCGGGCAGCAACGCCACCCTGGCCGGTGGCACCGGCACCGACGTCCTCACCCACCTCGACGACCGGCCGACCACCGCGAACACCACGCTCGACCTGACGCGCCGCACGCTCACCATGAACAACCACCGCAAGACGCTGGCCGGGTTCGAGTCGTACAGCCTCTACACGCTGGGCTCGCTCACGATGCTGGGCAGCGCGGGCGAGGACGACATGACCGGGGTGTCGTGCCAGCTCGTCATGCGCGGCGGTGCCGGCCAGGACAGGATCACGGTGCGGCAGTTCGAGGACGAGGGCTCGTTCTCCTGCGGGGCGCCGGAGACCGACTCCGTCGCCTACGGCGGTGACGCGAGCGACGTCATCCGGGTCATCAACTTCGCGCCCGACAGCTACACGTCCTCGCTGGACACCGAGCTGCACGGCGGCGCCGGCCCCGACCGCATCGTCGGCTACAACGGCAACGACACGATCTTTGGTGAGGACGGCAACGACGAGCTCGACGGAGCCGGCGGCCTCGACGCGCTGGACGGCGGTCGGCACGTCGACCGGTGCGTGAACTACGCGACGGCCGTCCGCTGCGAGAGCTGAGATCGTGCGAGTGGTGAGGCGGTCTGGGCCGGCGGGGGCGACGACGAGGTGCACGTGCGCCCGGGGCCTTGAACCCGCGCTGGCTCTCCGGTGAGCGGCTCCGCTCTCGCAACGTTTCAGCAGATCTTCAGGATCGGCTCAGTGATTCGTAGGGATGGTTCGGCAGGGTGTTCGGGACGACGGAGCCACGTGGCGCCACTCGGGTGCGTCGGGATCGCGCACCTGCCTCGTCACGCATCGCCACCCGAGTGGAGGACCCAGCACATGAACATCCTCACCCACCCCCTCCTGCGGGGCCGTCGCGCCGCACCTCTCATCCGTAGCACGGCCCTCGCCCTTCTCGTGACCGGCGGCCTGGCCGCCGGCACGGGGAGCGCGCCGTCCGCCGTCGCGGCCGACGAGACCTGCCGGGGCGAGACCGCCACCGTGGTCGGCGGCTCCGACAAGAGCCAGCGCGTGCGCGGCACCACCGGGAACGACGTGATCGTCACCGCGGGAGCGCAGGTGTGGGCCGGCGACGGCGACGACCTGATCTGCGTCGTCGCTGCCATGACCGACGGAGTGCGCATCCCCATCGGTGCCGGTGCCGGTGACGACCAGGTGTTCGCCGACACCTCCGGTGACCCGATCGCCGGTTATCTCGGCCTCGGCAGCGACTCCGTGATCGCCACCGACAACCTCGACGTGGTCTTCACCGACAGCGACGGCTCCGAGTTCGAGGACGAGGACGGCTACGTCGCTCCGCGCGGCGGTGACCCGGGCGACCGCGACGTCGTGGACACCGCGGGCGCCTACGACGAGCTGACGGTGAGCAAGAACGGCGTGCTCACCGATGACCTCGACCTCGGACCCGGGCACGGCCGAGCCTCGCTGCGTGCCTCCGAGCTCGACGTGGAGACCGCCGTGCGGGGCGGCGGGACCGCGGTGCTCGCCCTGACCCTCCCCGAGCGCCCCTATCTCGTCGACGACGCTGCCGACACCATCACCCACGCGGACGAGCGCTTCGCCTGGAGCGGGTTCCGCGAGATCGTGCTCACCGGTGGCCTGGGCATCACCTATCGGGGCAGCGCGGGCGACGACCGCGCCATCCTGAGCTCCGTCGCCGGTGCCGACGGGTTCGGCGGGGACGACCTCCTCTCCATCGCGAGCCTCGTCGGGCCCAGCCCGGTGGTGCGCGGCGGCAGGGGGACCGACTACCTCGTGACGCACGAGGACTACGTCGACGAGGACGTGCGCGTGGACACGGCCCGGCAGACCTTCGCGGTCGGTGCCGTGACGGCGAGCGTCGCGGGATGGGAGAACTACCGGCTCTACACCCTGGGCGCCCTCACGATGTCGGGCAGCAGTGGCGTCGACGGCTTCACCGGTGGTGGCTGCCGGACGACCATCCGCGGCGGCGCCGGGGACGACCGCATCACGATGACCGTTCCGAACCTGACCGACCTGAGCTGCACCGTGCCGGCGAGGCGGGCGGAGGTGTTCGGCGGTGCCGGCACCGACCGGATCTCCAGCCCCCACAACGCGCGGCAGGTGGTCCACGGTGGCCCCGACCGCGACTACGTCAACGGCGGCGGCGGCGCCGACGTCCTCTACGGCGACGGCGGCAACGACATGCTCAACGGCGGTGCTGGCACCTGGCGCGACACCGTGTACGGCGGCACCGGCATCGACACCTGTGACAACGCCGAGGTCCGCCGCGGGTGCGAGCGCTGACCTGCGCCGACCGAGCGGCCGCCGGCTCGCGAATGCGAGCCGGGAGGCTCACCCGCGCTCGAGCTCCACGCTCTCCGGGGTGTGCAGCCGCACCAGGAACCGGCGGGCATGGGGCGGAGCGGTGGTGAGGCGGGAGACCAGCAGCATCGCGGCGAACGCGGCGGGCACGCTCCACGCGGCCGGCTGCTCGAGGAGGACGTCGGCCCAGCCGGACGCGTCGCCGTCGGCGAGGGTCCACACCACGGCCACCACCGACCCGGTGCCGCCGACGAGCAGGCCGGACAGGGCGCCGGCGGCGGTGAGCCCGCGCCACCAGATGCCGAGGATCAGGAGCGGGCAGAACGTCGAGGCGGCCACGGCGAAGGCCAGGCCCACCGCCCGGGCCACGGCGACGTCGGGCGAGGCGAGCGCGGCCACCAGCGGGACGGCGACCGCGGCCACCACCGAGAGCCGGAAGGCGGTGATCTCGGAGAGCCCGGCCGGTCGGCGCCGGCCGGCCCGGCCCACGACGTCCTGGGTGAGCACCCCCGCCACCGCCACCGCGAGCCCCGACGAGGTCGAGAGGAACGCCGCGAAGGCGCCGGCGGTGAGCAGCCCGGTGAGCAGGTCGCCGACCGTGCCGGGCGTGATCAGCTGCGGCAGCTCGAGCACGAGGGCGTCGCTGCGCGAGGGGTCGGCGCCGTAGGCCCGGCCGAGCGCGGCGTAGATCGGCGGCAGCAGGTAGAACGCGCCGAGGAGGGCGAGGACGACGAGCGTGGTGCGCCGGGCGGCGCGGCCGTCGTGGTTGGTGTAGAAGCGCACCACCACGTGCGGCAGGCCCATGGTGCCGAGGAAGGTGGCGACGATCAGGGAGTACGTGGTGTAGAGACCTTGGCCTCCGCCGTCGCCCAGCGGCAGCGACCACGAGCCGTCGGTGGCGCCGACCGACGGCCGGCCGTCGCCGGCCCACACCACCAGCAGGATGGCGGCGGGCACGAGCAGGGCGGTGAGCTTGAGCCAGTACTGGAACGCCTGCACGAAGGTGATCGAGCGCATGCCTCCGGAGCCGACGCTCACCAGCACCACGACGGCGACGATCACGGGGCCGACCCAGCGGGGGGCGTCGACGGCGGCCGCGAGCGTGAGCCCGGCGCCCTGGAACTGCGGCAGCAGGTACAGCCAGCCCACCGTGACGACGAACAGCGAGCACACCGCCCGCACCCGTGTGGAGTCGAGCCGTGCCTCGGCGAAGTCCGGGAGCGTGTAGGCGCCCGAGCGACGCAGCGGCGCCGCCACCAGCACGAGCAGCACGAGGTAGCCGGCGGTCCAGCCGATCGGGTACCAGAGCATCTCGGCGCCGAACACCAGCACCAGCCCGGCCACGCCCAGGAACGACGCGGCCGAGAGGTACTCGCCGCCGATCGCCGAGGCGTTGAGTCCGGGTCGCACGGTGCGGGAGGCGACGAAGAAGTCGCTGGTGGTGCGCGAGATGCGCAGCCCCCAGCTGCCGATGGCCAGCGTCGCCAGGGTCACCAGCACGACGCCGACGACGCCCGCGATGCCGCTCACTCCTCGCCCTCCAGCTCGGCGAGGAGGTCGACGAACTCGCGCTCGTGCCGCTCCGCGCTGCGCACGAACCGCCAGCCGAGCACCACCAGCCACGGGTAGACGAGCACCGCGAGCAGGAGCCACGGCAGCGGCATCCCGGCCACCCGGACGTCGTCGAGCCCGGAGAAGAGGAAGAACAGCAGCGGCAGGCTCCCGACGGTGACGGCCAGCACCAGGAGCACCCGGGCGGCCAGCCCGAGCTGGGCGCGCAGCAGCGAGCCGACGTACACCGCGCCGAGCGCCGTCTCCTCGTCGATGTCCGCCACGCGACGCCGGGCAGGGGGAGCGGTGCGCCGCGCCGGCCCGGTGACCCGGACGCGGGGCGGCGGCGTCCGCTCGGTCACGAGGGCGGTCCCCGACGCACCAGCAGGTCGCGCAGCTCGCGGGTGTGGCGGCGGCTCACCGGCAGCTCCACGTCGCCGCGCACCAGCACCGTGCACCGGCCGCCGTCCATGCGCACCTCGGTGACGTGGGCGAGCGACACCAGCACCGAGCGGTGGATGCGCACGAAGCCCGCGCCGGCCCAGTCGGTCTCGAGCGTCGAGAGCGGCACCCGCAGCAGGTGCGAGTCGCCGTCGGTGTGCAGCCGGGCGTAGTCGCCCTGCGCCTCCACGTGGGTGATGGCCGAGCGGTCCAGGAACCGGGTGACCCCGCCGCGCTCGACGGCGACCTGCTCGTCGGCCTCGTCGGCCGGGCCGCGCTCGCTGCTCTCGACCACCCGCCGCACCGCCTCGGCCAGCCGCTCGGCCCGCACCGGCTTCAGCACGTAGTCGACGGCGTTGAGGTCGAAGGCGTCGACGGCGTGCTCGTCGTGCGCGGTCACGAACACCACCGGCGGCGGCGTCCGGAACCGGCTCAGCACCTCGGCGAGCTCGAGCCCGGTGAGCCCCGGCATGTGGATGTCGAGGAAGACGGCGTCGACGTCGTCGTCGCGGAGCCCGCGCAGCAGCCGCAGGGCCTCGGTGGCCGAGTCGCAGGTGAGCACGTCGCCCACCCGGTCGTCGCGACCCAGCAGGAACGCGAGCTCGTCGAGCGCGGGGCGCTCGTCGTCGACGACGACGACCCGCAGGCCGGAGCGGGTCATGCGCTGACCCCCGGTGCGAACTTGGGGACCCGCACGATGACCTTGGTGCCGGCCCCGGGCGCGGTCTCCACGACGAGGCCGTAGTCGTCACCGAAGGCGGCGCGCAGCCGGGAGTCGACGTTGCCGAGGCCCACCGAGTCGACGGACTCGTCGCCGGCCAGCGCGCGGCGCACCTTCTCCGGGTCCTCCCCGGCGCCGTCGTCCTCGACCTCGATCAGGCACTCCTGGTCGCGGTCGCGCGCGACGATGGAGATGTGCCCGACGCCCTGCACGCCGTCGAGCCCGTGCCGGACCGCGTTCTCCACCAGGGGCTGGAGGCAGAGGAAGGGGACGGCGACCGGCAGCACCTCGGGCGCGATGCTGAGCCGCACCTGGAGCCGGTCGCCGAACCGGGCCTGCTCGAGCAGCAGGTAGCGCTCGATCGAGCGCAGCTCCTCGGCGAGCGTCGTGTACTCGCCGTGGCGGCGGAAGGAGTAGCGGGTGAAGTCGGCGAACTCGAGCAGCAGGTCGCGGGCCCGCTCGGGGTCGGTGCGCACGAAGCTGGCGATGGCGCCGAGCGAGTTGTAGATGAAGTGCGGGCTGATCTGCGCCCGCAGCGCGCGCACCTCGGCCTCGGCCAGCCGGGCCCGCTGGGTCTCGAGGTCGGCGAGGGCCAGCTGGCCCGACACCCACTGCGCCACCTCGTCGGCGGCGCGGGCCAGTCCCGCGGTGGGCGAGAAGGCGAACGCCGCCAGCGTGCCGACCACCCGGTCCTCGACGACCAGCGGGCTCACCACCGCCGTCCGCACCGGGCAGCCGGGCTCGTCGCAGCCCAGGCTGCCGCGGTCGAAGCTGCGGGTGCGACCCCGCTCGATCGTCTCCTCGACCATCGGCGTCCACCTGCGGCTCGTGGTGGGCGCCGGCGCCGTCCCACACCAGGCTGGCCGCGGTGTCGGTGAGGGCGAGGGCCGGCGTGCCGAGCAGCACCCGCAGGTGGCGCACCGACCGCTCCGCGCTGTCGCGGGTCAGCCCCTCCCGCAGCGCCGGCGAGGCCAGCGAGGCGCGGTGGAGCGTGCGGAAGGTGGCGTGGTCGGCCTCCGAGCCCAGGTGCCGGCGCCGCCACATGCCCCGCATGATGGCACCGGAACCGGCTTCCGCCTCTCAGGTTCCTTTCAGCGAGGCGAGCTAGCGTGCCGCCATGCTGCGCTCCCTCTCGGTCGTCCTGGCGCTCGGTGCGCTCGCCGTCGTCCCTCGCCGGCCCACGCCGCCGGCGCCCGGCGTCGACACCGCCGACGGCGGCCCCGGCCGCGACACCTGCCGTGCCGAGCGGCGGCGGGGGTGCGAGCGATGAGGCCGGCCCGCATGGTCGCGCTGGTGATGGCCGCCGGCGGCCTCGTGGTGATGCCGGCATCTCCGTCGGTGTCGGCCGAGACCTGCCGCGGCGAGGTCGCGACCCACGTGGGCAGCGTGGGCGCGCAGGTCGAGGGCACCGAGGGTCACGACGTCGTGGTCACCAAGGGCGCGCGCCACGTCCGCACGCTCGGCGGTGACGACGTCGTCTGCGTGACGCTCGACGACGACGGCCGTGCGGCGGGGAACCCGATGATCGAGACCGGCGCCGGCGACGACGTCGTGCAGACCTTCGACCTCACGCCGAACAACTTCCCGCAGTCCTACCTCGGCGACGGCGCCGACACCTATGTCGGCGGCCCGCACGGCGAGTCGGTGCAGACGGCCGACCGGCTCGACGACCTCGACTGGGACCGCTTCACCGTCGCCGACGACGACCCCGACGTCGTGCGGACCTTCGGCGGCAACGACCGCGTCGACGCCGGAGCGATCGACGCCGTCGAGGACCAGATCGACCTCGGGGCCGACGGTGGACGGCTCCACTTCACCGGCGTCCGCCTCGGCGGCGACGGCCGGATCGCGCTCGGGTCGGGCTCCTTCGTCCAGTTCCTGCGGTCGGAGGACGACCGCACCTGGGAGGTCGACACCGCCGCCCGCACCGCGCGGCGCGCCGGCGAGGCGAACGGCGTGACGTGGACCGGACGCGCGGCCGCCGTCGAGGTCTACGGCGACGTCCCGGTCCGGTTCCGCGGCACCGCCGGCCCGGACGAGGTCATCGCCGCCGAGCTGGTGGACGCCTCGATGGGCGGCGGCGCCGACCGGGTCACCACCTTCCCCCGCGAGAGCGTGCACCGGCGGCAGCTCAGCGGCGGCGCGGGTCACGACGTCCTGACGCTGGCCGGCGAGTACGACGCCGACGAGGCGATCCCGACCACGGCCGACCTCGACGTCGACGCAGGCACCGGCGTGGTCTCCTTCGCGCCGACCTCCGGGGGACAGCGGTTCGCCCGGGTCCGATCCTCCGGCTTCGACCGGTTCGTGGCGACCTCGTTCCGCGACGTGGAGATGCGCGGCTCCGCCGGCCCCGACGAGCTCGAGGTCGACTACGCCGACCGCGCGGTGACCCTCTTCGGCGGCGCCGGCGACGACCTGGTCCGTCACGACGCCACCGGCCCCGTGTTCATCAGCCCGAGGATCCGGCTGGTGGGCGGGACCGGCCGCGACAGGATCGCCAACGTCTTCCACGGCGGGCGGATCGAGGGCGGTCCCGGCGCGGACTCGATCACCGGGGCGGGAGGGCGGATCGAGGGCGGTCCCGGGCCCGACTCGATCACCGGGTCACCCGACAGGGAGACCGTCCTGGGCGGCGAGGGTGACGACGTGGTGCGGGCGGGGCCGGCCGACGACCGCCTGTACGGGCAGACGGGGAACGACGTCCTCAACGGCGGCTCGGGGAACGACCGCGCCGACGGCGGGCCTGGCCGAGACCGGTGCCAGGCCGAACGGAGGACGGGATGCGAGCGATGAGGACGCACCGGGCGGCGCTCCTGGCACTGACGGCCACGTCGGGAGCGTGGGCGGCCGGATCGAGGGCACCGAGGGCGACGACGTCGTGGTCACCCGAGGTGCGAAGGAGGTGGTGACATTCGGTGGCGACGACGTGGTGTGCGAGACGTCGGACGACGAGGGTCGTGCCGCCCTCCGCCCGGAGATCGACACGGGCGGCGGCGACGACGTCGTCGTCGTCGGCCACCTGCGACCGAACGCGCTGCCGACGACCTATCTCGGCGCGGGCGCCGACACCTACCTCGGAGGTCAGCAAGCCGACGAGGTCTGGACGGCGGACCTCGACGAGCGGACCGCCGACGGTTGGTGGACGGTCGCCGACGGTCGGCGACCGGATCGACCTCGGCACCGATGGGGGACTGCTCCGGCTAGCGGGTGACCGGCTCACCGGTGACGGCCGGATCGCGCTGGGTGCCGGCAGCTTCGTGCAGTTGCAACGACCCGGCGACGACCGCACCTGGGTCGTCGACACCACGGCGCCGACGCGGTGAGCACGTCGTCGTGGGAGACCTCCCAGGAGCGCCGGGTCCGGGGTGGTGCCGGCACCGACAGCCTCACCCTGGTCGGGGAGTACGGCGCGGACGAGCTGACGACCTTCACGACCGACCTGCTCGTCGAGGTCGCCTCCGGCACGGTGTCGTTCCACTCCCACCCCGGCGAGGAGCCGCCCACGTCGTACGCCGCTCGCCGCGGGGGCCTCGACCTGGTTCACGGTGTCGGCACGGCTGTTCGGTGGTGCCGGTCGCGACACCCTGGTCTCGGCCGGCGACGGCGCCGAGCGGATGGACGGGGGACCGGGCAACGACTCGCTCACCGGCAGCTACAACCGGGAGGTCATGCTCGGCGGCGACGGCGCCGACGTGTTGCGCGGCGGTGTGGGACCCGATGTCCTGTACGGCCAAGCCGGCGACGACGTGCTCAACGGGGGCCTCGGACCGGACCGGGCCAGCGGTGGCCCCGGCCGCGACCGGTGCCTGGCCGAGCGCCGCACCTCCTGCGAGCGCTAGTCCACCAGCCGCGTTCAGGGACTTCTCAGGATTGTTCGGACCCGGCTCTCAGCCGGTGGCCGTAGCGTCCCACCATGTTGCGGACCACGCTCGCTCTCACGCTCGGCGCCGCTGTGCTCGCGCCGATCACTGCCTTCTCGGGTCCGGCCGCCGCGGTGGCCGACACCTGCCGGGGCCTCCCGGCCACCATCGTCGGCACCCCCGGCGAGCCGATCACCGGCACCGAGGGCGAGGACGTCATCGTCAGCAACAACTCAGGCGGCATCGACGCGTTGGGTGGCGACGACGTCGTCTGCCTCACCAACCACGACGGCACCGAGGGCGACTCGCCGTACGTCGATGCCGGCGATGGCGCCGACGTCGTTGACGGCACCCTCGTCCCGTCCGGGCTCACTCCGGGGATCGACCTGGGCGACGGCGCCGACACCTACCTCGGCGGCCCGGCGTCGGACCGCGTCTACGCCGGCGTCGAGGTCGGCGAGATCGAGCACTGGCACGTGGTGTCGGACGACGACCAGGACGTGATCGACACCGGGGCCGGCAACGACAACGTGTACACCGCCTCGGAGGGCCCGCTCACCGACCAGATCGACCTCGGCCCCGGTGGGGGCTCGGTCGTCCTGGCCGCCGACGAGCTGGCGGACGAGGGCTCGCTCGCACTGGGGGACGAGGCGGTGCTGCGGTTCCTGCGCCCCAGCGGGGCCACCGCCTGGTACGTCAACACCAACAAGCACGGGGCCGCGACCACCAAGCGCGCTGCCGCGGGCACGGTGGCCGGTGCCCCCCGGCTGACCTGGACCGGCGACCCCGCCATCGAGGTGTGGGGCGAGCAGTCGGTGAGCTTCAACGGGTCGGCCCGTGACGACCGGGTCTTCGCCCAGCGTCTCGTGTGGGCGTCGACGGGCGGCGGCAACGACTCGGTGTCGATGCTGACCTGGGAGGGTGAGGGGCTGATCCGGGTGGTCGGCGGGACCGGAAACGACAGGCTCGCGGTCGCCCCGGTGACCGATCCCAGCGAGTACAACGTGCGTGACAGCGTCGTCTACGACGCCGCCGAGGGCGAGGCGACCTTCACGGCCGCGCCCGACCCCGCCACCTACCCTGAGCTCGCCTTCTGGGGTATCGAGCGCCACTACGTCGAGGGGTTCCTCGAGGCGGTGCTCCGGGGCACGCCGGGAGTCGACCAGCTCGTCGCCGGCTACCTCGGCGCCGACGGCGCCACGGTGTACGGCGGGGCCGGGGACGACCGGATCGGCTACATCGGCAACGGGAGCACGCTGCTGGGAAGCAGGTCCCGCCTGGTCGGCGGGCCGGGCAACGACAAGATCACCAACGTGGAGGTGTCGAGCGTGCTCGAGGGCGGCACCGGCAACGACCGGCTCGAGGGCGGCTCGAGCCCGTTCGGCGAGAAGCTCTACGGCAACGACGGCAACGACGTCCTGCTCGGCGGCGCCGGCCCGGACCAGGCCTGGGGCGGCCGCGGCACCGACCGGTGCGTGGCCGAGCAACGCACCGGGTGCGAGCGCTGAGGCTCATGAAGCGGGCCATTCTCGCCCTCGCGCTGGGCGCGGCCGTGCTGGCACCGGTCGCCTCCGTCTCGGGGTCGGCCGCCGCGGTGGCCGACACCTGCCGGGGTCTCCCGGCCACCCTCGTCGGCACCCCGGGCGAGGTGCTCACCGGCACCGAGGGCGCCGACGTCATCCTCAGCAACAACGCCCGGCGGGTCGACGCCCTCGGGGGTGACGACACCGTGTGCCTGACGAACCACGACGGCAGCGGCCCCAACGGGCACTACCCGGCCGTCGACGCCGGTGAGGGTGACGACGACGTCGACGCCACCGCCGTTCCGTCCGGGCTGGAGCCGGGAGCGGAGCTGGGGAGCGGCGCCGACAGCTACGTCGGTGGCCCGGCCCAGGACGTCGTCTACGCGGCCGAGGTGACCGGCGAGATCGGCACGTGGGTCGTGGCCGACGAGGACCAGGACGTCATCGAGACCGCCGGTGGACGGGACGAGGTCTACACCGGGGCCGACGGTCCTCTCGAGGACCGGATCGACCTCGGGGGAGACGGTGGCGGGCTCAACGTCGCCGCCACCAGCCTGGACCCGACGGGTCGACTCGACGTCGGTGCAGGGTCCACTCTGCGATTCCTGCGGGCGGACGACTCCGTGCCGTGGACCGTCGACACCGCGCAGCGGACCGCCACCGAGGGCGGTCCCGGGCTCCGCTGGACAGGCACCGCAGCGATCCAGGTCTGGGGCGACCAGCCGGTCCGCTTCCGGGGCTCGTCCGCCCCCGACCAGGTGCTGGCGCAGCGGCTGGCGTGGGCCTCCCTCGGCGGCGGCAACGACTCCGTCACCACCCTGACGTGGGAGACCGGTCTCACCCGCCGGCTGCTCGGCGGCGCCGGGAGCGACCGGCTCGCCGTGGCCTCGGTCTTCGACCCCAGCGAGTACAACGTGCGCGACCGGATCACGTACGACGTGTCCGCGGGTGAGGCGAGCTTCGAGGCCGTGCGCGGCGACGCCGAGTACGCGCCGATCGAGTTCACGGGCTTCGAGCGCCACTACGTCGAGGGCTTCGACCGGGCGGTGGTCCGCGGCACGGCGGGCGCCGACCAGCTCGTGATCGGTTACCTCGGTAGAGAAGGCACCGTCCACGGCGGCGGCGGGGACGACCGGATCGGGCACCTCGGGAACGGGAGCACGCTGCTCGGCGGCCGGGCCCGTCTCGTCGGCGGACCCGGCCGCGACACGATCACGAACATCGAGGTCACTGCCCGGATCGAGGGTGGGCCCGGGGCCGACTTCATCTCCGGTGGCGGCAGTGACGACGAGATGTACGGCAACGACGGCGACGACGTGCTGCTGGGCGGCAACGGCATCGCCGACCGCGCGTGGGGTGGCCGGGGCCGCGACCGGTGCGTGGCCGAGCAGCGCACCGGTTGCGAGAGCTGAGCCGGGCCTACCTCAGCGGAAGTCGATGAGGACCATGGCGTCGTCATCGGCGACACCGCCCAGCACCACCCGCGGGAGGGTGGAGGCGGAGTCGGTGACCGGGTCGTCCCCGTCGGCCACCACCAGGGGGACGGTCGGCTCGAGCTCGGCCGCCTTCGGCGCCAGGCGGGCCCGGAAGCAGGCGGTGCGGTAGGGCACCTGCATGCCGTCCATGCCGCGGCCGTAGTCGTCGTAGAGAGCGAGCAGGTCGGCGAGCCGGCGCTGCCGCTCCGGCTCGTCCATGACGGCGATGTTGGAGCGCGACAGCATGAGGTCCTGGATGGAGTTGCGGTCGACGACCTGCCACTGGCTGAACGTCTGCTCCTCGACGTCCTCGAACAGGTCGGAGTCGCGCAGCCACGCCACGGCGTCCACGTTCTCCTGGCTGCCGATGACGGCGCCCAGCTTGCGCACCCACGGGATCCGCTCGTCGCGCAGGTTCCACGTCAGCGCGAGGTGGCCACCGGGCCGGAGCACCCGCGCGATCTCGGGCAGCGCCCGCTCGGGGTCGAACCAGTGGAAGCACTGCGCCGCCACCACGACGTCGTAGGAGGCGTCGGCGGCCGGGATCTCCTCGGCGTCGGTGCACGAGGTGCGGGCGACGAGCACCTCGCGGGCGAGCACCTCGAGCATCTCGCGGTCCGGATCGGTGGCGTGGACGTCGTGGCCCATCCGCACCAGGTCAGCGGTGAGCTTGCCGGTGCCGGCCCCCAGCTCGAGCACGCTCAACGGTGCGGGGCCGGTGAGCCACGCGGCCGCGTCGGCGCCGTACCCGGGCCGGCCGCGGTGGTAGGACTCGGCCACGCCGCCGAAGGAGCGCGCTCGGCGCTCGACGTCCTCGTTCATCGAGCCGATCGTAAGCCGGGAGAACTCGAGCACCCTTCAGGACACTCTCAGGAAACCTTGCGAGCCGGGGAACGACGACCTCCTCGGCTACGCCGGCGATGACGAGCTCTACGGCGACGACGGCACCGACACCGCGGTCGGCGGTGCGGGCGACGACCTCTGCTCGGCCGAGACCACCAGGCAGTGCGAGCGCGACTGAGCCCTACCGTGGAGGCGTGACCGACCCGCTGGCCGCCGTGCTCGCCCTGGAGGGCGTGCCGTCGGCCTACGCCGCCACCCGCGACGGCATCGACGTGATGCTGCGCGACCGCGGCCTGCGCCGCACCTCGCCCGAGACGACGGCCGAGTCGCTGCTGCGCGGCGCGCACGCGAGCGCGGTGCTGGAGGGCTCGTCGTCATCGCTGGCCGAGGTGCGCGACGGTGCCGGCGACGAGGTGGCCGGCGACGCCGTCCGGGTGTCGGCCGAGCTGCTGGGGCTGGTGCCGGTGCTGGCGCGCTCACCGCTCCAGGCGCTGGCCCGGATCCACGCCGTCGCCGCCGCCTCGCTGGACGCCGAGCAGCGCGGCCGGCCCCGTGACGCCGAGGCCGCGGCCCGGCTGCGCGACGTCGCCACGCTGCTCACCGCCGAGACCTCGGCGCCGGCGCTGCTCGTGGCGGCGCTGGTGCACGCCGAGGTCGCCACCGCGACGCCGTTCCCCAGCCACAACGGCATCGTCGCCCGTGCCCTCGAGCGGCTGGTGCTCGTGGCGCGCGGCGTCGACGAGAAGTCGCTGCTCGTCCCCGAGGCCGGCCACCTGGCGCTCCGCCCCGCCTACGAGTCGAACCTGCGGGCCTACACCGACGGCGGGGCCTCGGGCATGCACGCGTGGGCGCTCTACGCGGCCGAGGCCTACGCCGCCGGTGCCGAGGCGAGCCCGCTCGTTGGTTGAGGTGCTCCGGAGCGAGGAACGGGCGTCTCGGCGCTGGCGCGCCTCGCACCTCGACGAACGACCCCGGACGTGCAGGTGGCACCCGGGTCTCGAGGACGCCGGGTGCCACCGCTGACACGTGAGCACTGGCTACCAGGCGTGCATCTCTTGGCCTTGCTGCCCCGGAAGTGTTCCGAGCACAGGCGCCCTCTACGAAGGGTGGATCGCCGCGTGGGTACCTGGCTCACGTGCTGCCCTATGGAGTTCGGTGACCCCTGTCTACGCCGGTCCGGGCGCACCTACAAGGGTTGACTTTTCCGACGGCGGGCGAGCCGGACGTGGGATCAGCGGTCGAGCAGCCGCTGGGCGACCTCGCGTCCGGTGGGGCGCTGCGAGAGTCCGAGCTCGACCGGGGTCACCGTGGAGCCGTCGGGCAGGCGCCCGGTGCAGTAGTAGACGACACGGTCGGCGTCACCGCCGAGGATGCCGCCGAGCACGAGGCGCAGGGTGCGGAGCACCTCGATGAAGACGGCGCTGTCGGCCACCTCGACCTCGCCGGAGACGGCACTCGAGGCGTGGGGCTGGTGGTCGTAGCTGAGACTCAGCCCGGTGACTCCGGGCACCACGCGGACGGCGTCCGCGATCGTCTCGTCGACGGCGGCCGCTGCCGGCCGACTTCCCAGCACCCGCGACAACAGACCCACGAATCCCCCTCAACCACGACGTTTCTGACCTTGCCAGGGTCCACGCCTCACCGGAACATCGACGCCGCTGGCTGAGTCCCAGGGCCGACGAGGAACGGGAAGGGCGTGGCCTCGTGCTCCCGCAGGATACGTCCGTTGACGTCCTGCGCCACCCTGGCGTCCCTCACGGCGCGGGTCAGGCGCCGCGGCGCTTGCGGGCGCTGGCCCACAGCACGCCGCCGACGGCGACCGCGCCACCGACCGCGAGCGCGGCCAGGGTCGGCTTGGCCGGCGGCAGCGGCACCCGGGTGCGCAGCGCCACCGGCTTGGTGAACACCAGCACCGGCCAGCCGTGAGCGCCAGCGGCCTTGCGCAGGTCCTTGTCGGGGTTCACCGCGTACGCGTGCCCGACCGCCTCGAGCATCGGGACGTCGGTGACCGAGTCGCTGTAGCCGTAGCACTGGGCGAGGTCGTAGCCGTGGGCCTCGGCGAGGTCACGGATGGCGCGGGCCTTCTCCTCCGCGTACACGTAGTGGTCGATCTCGCCGGTGTACTTGCCGTCGACGACCTCCAGGGCCGAGGCCACGACGTGGTTCGCGCCGAGCAGCGCGCCGATCGGCTCGACCACCTCGGTGCCGGACGCCGACACGATCACGACGTCGCGCCCGGCCAGCTGGTGCTCGGCGATGAGGGAGACCGCCTCGTCGTAGACGAGCGGGTCGACGATGTGGTGCAGCGTCTCGCCGACGATCTCGCGCACGGTGGCGACGTCCCAGCCGGCGACGAGCTGTGACATGAACTGCCGCAGCTTCTCCATCTGGTCGTGGTCGGCACCGCCCACGAGGTAGACGAACTGGGCGTAGGCCGACCGCAGCACCGCGCGCCGGGTGATGAGGCCGCCTGCATGGAAGGGCTTCGAGAACGCCAGGGTGCTCGACTTGGCGATGATCGTCTTGTCGAGGTCGAAGAATGCCGCCTGGCGCGCCACCCTCCCCACGCTAGGGCATCTATCCCCAGTCAGGCGCCGCCTCCGACGTGGGAGAGCTGCCCAATGCCCACGAACCATCCACAGGCGGCACCGCCCCGGGGTTCTCCACAGGCAGCCGGCCTCGGACGCGCACGACGTCGGCCCCGCCGGGCAGCGTCGGCGCCATGTCCGCACCTCTCCTCGTCACCGCCGATGCCACGCTCCGCGACGACCTGCTGCGCCTCGCGGCCGCGGCCGGCGTCACCCCCGACGTCGCCGCCGCGCCCGCCGAGGCGCTGCGGCACTGGGCGTCCTCGCCGCTCGTGCTGGTGGGGTCCGACCTCGCCGCACCGCTGGCCGAGCTGGCTCCCGGCCGGCGCGACGCCGTGCACGTCGTGTCGTTCGGCCGTGCCGCCGACGACCTGTTCCGCGTCGCCCTCGCCCTCGGAGCGCAGGACGTCACCGAGCTGCCGCGCTCGGAGGCCTGGGTGGTCGAGGCCCTCACCGACGTCGGCGACCGCGCCCGGGCGCCCGGGCTCGTCGTCGGGGTGGTCGGCGGGTCCGGCGGTGCCGGGGCCACCACGCTCGCGTGCGCGCTGGGGCAGACCGCGGCCCGGCGCGGCGGCGACGGCGGGGCCGTCGTCCTCGACTGCGACCCGCTCGGCCCGGGCGCCGACACCGTGCTCGGGCTCGACGGCGTCGACGGGTTCCGGTGGGACGCGCTGTGCCAGACCACCGGCCGCTTCTCGGCCCGGGCGCTGCGGGAGGCGCTGCCGCGGCGCGACTCGCTCGGCGTGCTCACCTGGCATCCCGGTTCCACGGTGGGGCTCCAGGCGTTCGCGGTGCGAGAGGCGCTGTCCGCGGCTCGGCGCGGGCACGCCCACGTGGTGCTCGACCTGCCCGCGCTCCGCCGACCCGCTCGTCGAGGAGATCGCGGCGCGCTGCGACGTGCTCCTCGTCGTCGTGGTGCCCACCGTCGCCGGCGTGGCGTCGGCGGTGCGGCTCTCGGAACGGCTGGTCCAGCGGGGCTCGGCGCGGGCCGTGCTGCGGGGGCGCGGCCTCGAGGAGCGCGAGGTCGCCCGGGCCACCCGGCTGGCCGTGCTCGACGTCGTGCCGCACCAGCGTGCCCTCGCCGAGTCGAAACACTACAATTGACATATGAAGTGTGAGCGTGAGAACCCGCGGCGTCGCCGACGAGAAAGCGCCCGCCCGGTGCTGGAACACCGGACGGGCGACCCACCGAGAGGAGACCTCGATGAGCAACGACAGCATCCCAGACTGGAGACGCCGGCCACCCCGACGACCTGCGCTGGTGGCTGGACAAGGCCCCCACGCTGAAGTGGACCTGGGCCAAGACCTTCGCCGACTTCGCGCCGCACTGGTACGTCGTGAGCGGCCAGACGCCCGGGCTTCACCGCGACGACTTCGCCGAGTCGCGCGCGTCGTCCGCACCTTCGGGGAGCCGGGCAAGTTCTGGAGGCGGACCAACCTCTACCTGTTCACCGAGGACCGGGCCCGCAAGTTCTGGTGCATGTTCGGCGACGTGCCGGAGCCTCCGGGACCTCGTCAACCTCGCGTTCGCGGACAGCGACCTACGGCCCACAGACGGACTTCGATGAGCAGCGCCTCGCAACGCTGCGGCTAGGGGAGCGACGATGACTGAGCGAAGCGCGGGCGGCGATCTACTGCTGGATCAGCAAGGACTCGACCGAGAGGAATGAGGGCGTCGACCGTCAGGAGCAGGACTGCCGGGCGCTCGCGAGAGCCTCGGGCTCGAGGTCGCGGCGGTGTCGTGGACAACGACATCAGCGCGTCGACGAGAGTCGAGGAAGCCGCGCCCGCAGTACGACGAGATGATGCGCCGCGCTCGCCGTCGCGAGTTCGGCGTGCGTCCTGGCCTACAGCAACTCGCGGCTGACCCGCCGCCCTCGCGAGTTGGAGGACCTGATCGACCTGCACGCGGCGACCGGCGTGCTGATCAAGACGGTGGTGTCGGGCAACGACGACCTGAGCACCGCCGAAGGCGGATGGTGGCGCGCATCAAGGCGAACGTCGGACGCCGCCGAGGCCGAGCGCACCGCCGAGCGCGTGGCGCGGGCGAAGAAGCAGGCAGCCGAGCAGGGCCGCTACCGGGGCGGGCCCGGGCCGTACGGCTTCAACAAGGACGGCGTGACGATCGCGAGAAGGAGGCCGACGTCATCCGCCACGCGACGAAGGCGATCCTCTCGGGCCGGTCGCTCCCGCCGTCGTGCGGCGAGTTGAACGAGACGGGCACCGGACCTCGACCGGGTGCGGAGTGGACGCGCCACTCGCTCCGCGGACGTGCTGCTGCGGCCCCGCAACGCCGGGCTGATCAGCACGGGCCGGGTGCGCGTCGACGTCGAGAGTCATCGGCAAGGCGTCGTGGCCCGCGATCATCAGCGAGGACGAGTTGCACGCGATCGAGCGCCTGCTGCTCGACCCGTCGCGCGCAGAACTAGGGCACGAACGAGCTCGACGCGGCTGGGGTCCGGCATCTACCTGTGCGGGCGCGAAGGCTGCGGCGCGGTGATGCGCTCGTTCACGGTGCCGAGAGGCTGAACAAGAAGGGCGAGAAGTACAGGCCCGCCGGCCTACCGCTGCCAGGACGTCGACCACCTGACGATCATGGCGATCAAGACCGACGAGTACGTGCGCGAGGTGGTGGCCGAACTGTGCGTGACCCTCGCATCGTGGTGTCGATGACGACCGGCGACGCCGACGCCACGCAGGCCGACCGAGAGCGCCGGGCGCAACCTGGTGATGCGGCTCGAGCAGACCGACGCCGACTACGACAACGACCTGATCGACGGTCGACGCTACAAGGTCGAAGGCCGAGAAGATCAACGAGGAGCTGATGGAGATCGAGGACCAGCTCGCTGAGGCCGCGCAGCAGGCAACGGTCTCTCCGGTCTTCTCTGCGCTCGACCCCGGCCGGGCGTTTCTCGACGCGCCGCTCGACATTCAGCGCGGCGTCGTCCGATCGGTGCTTCGGGTCGAGGTCGTGCCGCATACGGGCCGCGCGGCTCGGCGTGGTCCTCGGAACGTCTGCGCCTCGCGCCCATGAACTGAGTGGAATGACTGTCTGCGCGAGGGCGCAAGTAGGGATACGTTCCCGCAGGTGGAGTGGCTGCTGCTTGGTCTCATCGTGCTCGTCGGAGTTTGTGCGCACTATCTTCGGTCGAGCTCCGGAGGCATTCGGCAGCCATCGAAGGCCCCACGTCATCCGCCTTCTCAGCCGCCCCTGCAAAGAAACGATTCGGTGGTTGAGGCTCGCCGAGAGGTCGAAGCCGAACTGGAGCGACTGATGCCCCAGATCGAGGCTGAGGTCGAACGAGAGGCGGCCAAGATCCAGGCGGACTCAACAAGGAGTTCCCGAAGCCACCACCGAGCAGACTCCGATCCGCCGCGACCAGTCGGATTGCACGACCACGACCGCGAGAACCCGCCACGCCGACGTGAACGCCCCTCGTGGATGAGCCCAGAGGACTGGGAGCGCCGTGTCGTTCGGTACCGCGAGCGGGCCGAACGGAGCGCGAGATAGCCGAGACCTCGGCCTACCTAGAGCAGCGCGGCCCCCGACAGCGACGCAGCCGAGAGGAACAGATCGCTCGCTCAGAGGAAACTGGGACTGTCACGAGGGCGGTCTACGTGCCGAAGGAGGACGAAGCTCGGTTCTTGACCCGGGACAACGCGGGGCTACCTACCTTGCGCCTCATGGACACAGGCGATCGACTCTCCCTTTGGTCCCCGCTCGACGGAGGTGAACTCATCAACCCGAAGGGACCCGGGCTCCGCTCAATGGGGATCTACGCGTTCCTGCACGCGCGCGGCTCGAAGCACCACGTGAACGCCTTCCGCTTTGCCGAGTCCGGGAGGGGGCAGTGGGTAGACCTCGTTCGCGAGCCTGAGAACCCTCACGACAAGAGCGCCGTTGCCATGTGCGTCCCCCGGGACGCGAACGCCGTTCGCTTACGTCCAGCGCGGTCGAGCGCGGGCCGTCGCCGTCGGATGCGGGTGAGGACATGGCGGCCGTGTCACTGCGCGGACCCGGCGGAGGCGACGACGAGGCCACCGCATTCCTCATCATCGGCAGACGATCGGACCTGACCGCGATGCTCCACGGCTAGGGCTAGTTCTTCGCCTCGTCGCGACGCGCCTTCCGAGCGTCTCACATAGCCGGCTTCTCCTCGGGCTGGACGTAGAGCACGAGCACGGCCTCCTCGATCAGCTTGGCCACGTCCTCGACTTCTTCGGCCGAGTAGGTCAGGCCCGCGTGAATGCTGTCGTTGCCGAGCATCCGGGCTTCGGGCGGTCCTTGACCAACTCGTCCGACAGAGTGAACTTCAGGCTCTCGATCTTGTGCCAGAGATCTCTGCCGGTCGCACCCTGGTCCTTGACCAGCTCTTCGACTGTGGCGCGGTACATCACGCCAGCCGCCCGGAACACCTTCGCCTTCTCGCAGGTGCTTGCTTCTGCGAACAAGCTGCGTAGCGCCTCCGGCGCAGAGTTGTGGAGCGCTCTCGGTGACTCGCTAGGCCACACCATCCTCCGCGTTTTCCGAATCTCGTCATCACCGTTCGGTTCGGAAGACGGCATTGTGTAGGTGTTCTCAACCAAGATCATCGACTTGCTGCAGTGCAGGCATTCGTAGACAAGCACGCTTGCGCGCGCGACGTCCTTCGGCGGATCAAACGGCCTGGCCGAACCGAACTGCGTCGAGTAGTGCTGCGGCGCCGCATAGTTGATGTACTGAACCATCTGGAAGGAACTGTCCCTCTTGTGCCAGGGGCAGAACCCGGTGTCGTCCTCAAGCAGCATGGTCACGTTGATGCCTCCCTCGATCTGGCCGCGATGATCCCAGACAACGCGGACACAAGAACGGCAGCTCGCAAAGCCGTAGGTGGCGCTGGGGAGGCTGTCTGCGGCGCTTCCGGCGTCGCAGACGGCGCCGGCGTCCAGGCTGTGCCGGAAGGGCCGGAAACAGGCGCGCAGCGTCGGCTACGGCGGTCGGCGCGGCAGGTAGAGTGACGAGTGAAGGGCAGGTGGCCTCTTCGGAAATCCGTCACCACCCGCGCGACCGGGACAATCTCGCCGACATTGAAGGCGTAGCGCGGATTACAAACAGGCTCCCCCAGCAGGTCACGGCTCGGCTCATCGTGGCTTCACCAGGGAGCCAATCCTATGTCCGAACCACAGGACCACCTCGACAACGGCTCTGGCCCGCGCCGACTCGTCACCTTCGACCTGCTCGCCCGCCACCTCGTGGTAAGCACCAGGACCGCGCGGAGCTGGGCATCGCAGGGCTACTTTCCGATTTACAAGATGGCCGGCGTCCGCGGAGCGCTGATCGACCTGGACGAGGCCGAGGCGGCGATCCGCCGACTTCCGTCAACCAAGGTCCGGCCGGGGTTCGGCAGCTTCGGCCCGCTCGCCGTCGTCAAGACCCTGCCAGCGCAGGCGATCGTCGTCGAGGACGACGAGTGAGCGCCGGAACGGCTCGGTGGTGGCCACCTTGCCGCCACTCACCGACAAGCAGGTGGAGCGGGTTGCCGCGCTGCTGTCTCTCGTGAAGCACGAGGAGGGCTGATGGTCGAGCACCAGCCCTCCCGCCGCGATTTCGACCGCACCGCGCAGCCTGCCACCAGGACGGCCATGCGGAGAATATCGGGGTGAGCGAGCTGGTCGCGGCGATGCAGGCCGCTGAACGAGTTGCGCGCGCTAGTCGAGGGTGCGGAGGCGACCCGATGAGCGGCGGCGGCTTGCTGGACGAGCTTGGTCGGAAGACTCGGGCCGTGCCGAAGGTTTTCCGGGCCGGGCTGAAGGCGGCGGGCGCGAAGCCTGAGCAGGGGAAGGTGTGGCGTGGGCGGTACCCAACGACACTCGACCTCGTGATCGACATCGCTTGCCCGAGGTCGCACCTGTCACGTGACCGGATGTCCTTCGCGAAGGTCCGGCTGCTGGTCGACCCTGGCGAGGGCACGCTGACGGTTCAGCGCGACGAGGAGCGGGGCGACGGGTGCCCGCACTGCGACCAGGTATCGATCGACCGCTGGTTGGTGACGTGCCAGGGTCACGACGAGAGCGGCCACCCCGACCATGAGCCGGGCTGGATCGACGTGAACGACTTCCCCGACGACAGGACCGGATGACGGAAATCGCCGGATCATGCGGTCTCGGGCCGAGGACGTAGACTCTCCTGGAGGTTCGCCCGGACGACAGCCCGATGGGTCACGTGTTCCGGGGAGATCGGAGGAAGGCCCACCCGGAGAGTTCACGGCCCGCTCACCACCTTGCGCACCCGGAGCACGTGGGAGAAGCAGGTGCGCGAGATCGTGGACTGAAGGGGCCGTGGGACGAGTTCGTCCATTGCGGGGTGGCCGAGCAGATTGGAACGGGACAAGGTGCTGCTGCGTACTGGTCCCAAGCAGATCAGGGCTCCACCGAGGTCGTGATCGAGGACGTGAACGCCGCTGGGAGTGGGTTGGCGCGGGTTGGGCAGAAGCCGGATTGGCGGCGGTCTGCTCGTGCCGTCAACGCTGACGAACACCATCGTGGGAGTCGGCCTGCCGGGGTGCCCGTCGCAGACCCTCGTGCGTAAGGCTGAGGCCCACCGCAAGGTGGGATGAACTTGGCTGGGGAACGTGTGGCCGTGTGGCGTGTGGCGCGTCTACCCCGAAGGGGTAACGCCACCACGCCGCACGCCACACGGATCGCAAGTCAGCGCCGGCGGGCTCCTCAGCCGCGGAGAGGTACTCCGCGAACCGGTCGATCAGACGGACAGGGCTGCTGGAGGGAGCGAGCAGCCCCTCCACCTTCTCGGCGTACGTCTCAGTGCGGGGCTTCTCGGTGACGGTGCTGGTCATTGTTGGGGTCCTCTCTCTCCCGGCCAGTCTCCCACCAACCCTCAAGTAGAACTAGAGGGTTGGTGGCTACGTAGTACAGTGCCGTCGTGTAAGTGTGCGAATCAGGCCTGGTTGAGCGGTCTTGACACTCGCGAG
>CAVRKT010000002.1:0-12383 GCA_963721965.1 uncultured Actinomycetota bacterium
GTAGAACCGGACGGGTAGGCCCGTCATCGCCGTGAAACGAGTGGCCCCGGAGGGGCAAGCGAGGTGGTACCGCGGCAGACGTCGTCCTCGCGTCCGTGAGACGCAGACGACGCAACCGCAGGAGCCCCGATGACCTACCCCAAGACCGGTTCCGGTCCGGTTCCGTCGAGCCCGCGCTTCCCCGCGATCGAGGAGGACGTGCTCGCCTACTGGGCGAAGGACGGCACCTTCCAGGCCAGCGTCGACCAGCGGGACGCCGGCGAGGACGGCACCAACGAGTTCGTCTTCTACGACGGCCCGCCGTTCGCCAACGGCCTGCCCCACTACGGGCACCTGCTCACCGGATACGTGAAGGACGTCGTGCCGCGCTACCAGACGATGCGCGGACGCCGGGTCGAGCGCCGGTTCGGTTGGGACACCCACGGCCTGCCCGCCGAGCTGGAGGCGATGCGCCTCAACGGCATCAAGACCACCGACGAGATCCTCGAGCTGGGTATCGAGAAGTTCAACGAGGCCTGCCGCGACTCGGTCATGAAATACACCGGCGAGTGGCGCGACTACGTGACGCGCCAGGCCCGGTGGGTCGACTTCGAGCACGACTACCGCACCTACAACGCCGACTACATGGAGTCGGTGATGTGGGCGTTCAAGCAGCTGCACGAGAAGGGCTTCGTGTACGAGGGCTTCCGAGTGCTGCCGTACTGCTGGAACGACGAGACCCCGCTGTCGAACCACGAGCTGCGGATGGACGACGACGTCTACCAGCAGCGTCAGGACCCCGCCGTCACCGTGGGCTGCCGGCTCGACACCGGCGAGCTCGCGTTGGTGTGGACGACGACGCCGTGGACCCTCCCGAGCAACCTCGCGATCATGGTCGGCGCGGACATCGACTACGTCGTCGTCGAGTCCGACGTCACCGGCACCACCGAGCGCTACCTGATCGCCGAGTCGCGGCTGTCGTCGTACGCCCGCGAGCTGGGTGACGACCCCGTCGTCGTCGAACGGCATCGCGGCGCTGACCTCGTGGGCCGCACCTACACCCCGCCGTTCTCCTACTACGTGGGTCGCGAGAACGCGTTCCGGCTGGTGCCGGCCGAGTTCGTCACCACCACCGACGGCACCGGGCTGGTGCACACCGCCGGCGCCTTCGGTGAGGACGACAAGGTCGTCACCGACCGCGAGGGCATCGAGGCGGTGATGCCGGTGGGCAAGGACGGCCGGTTCACCGAGCCCGTCGTCGAGTACGAGGGGATGCTCGTCTTCGACGCCAACCTGCAGATCATCGACCACCTGAAGGCCGTCACTCGTGGCGAGAGCGCGGGGTCGGTGACGACGGGCACGGTGCTGCTGCGCCGCGAGACCTACGACCACGCCTACCCGCACTGCTGGCGCTGCCGGGAACCCCTGATCTACAAGGGCGTCTCGTCGTGGTTCGTGCAGGTGACCGCGTTCAAGGAGCGGATGCTCGAGCTCAACCAGCAGATCACCTGGGTGCCCGAGCACACCAAGGACGGCCAGTTCGGCAAGTGGCTGGAGAACGCCCGCGACTGGTCGATCACCCGCAACCGGTTCTGGGGCAGCCCGGTGCCGGTGTGGCAGAGCGACGACCCGGACCACCCGCGCACCGACGTCTACGGCTCCTTCGAGGAGCTCGAGCGCGACTTCGGTCGGTTGCCGCTCAACCGCGACGGCGAGCCCGACCTGCACCGGCCGTTCGTCGACGAGCTCACCCGGCCCAACCCCGACGACCCCACCGGTCGCTCGACGATGCGGCGCGTGCCCGACGTCCTCGACGTGTGGTTCGACTCCGGCTCCATGCCCTTCGCTCAGGTCCACTACCCGTTCGAGAACAGTCGACTGGTTCGACGGCGCTGAATCTGCCGGCTCCGCCGGCGGGCACTTCCCGGGCGACTTCATCGTCGAGTACGTCGGCCAGACCCGCGGCTGGTTCTACACGCTGCACATCCTGGCCTCGGCGATCTTCGACCGGCCGGCGTTCTCCAGCTGCATCAGCCACGGCATCGTGCTGGGCTCCGACGGCAACAAGATGAGCAAGTCGCTGCGCAACTACCCCGACGTCCGCGAGGTCTTCGACCGCGACGGCGCCGACGCGATGCGCTGGTTCCTCATGTCGTCGCCGATCCTGCGCGGCGGCAACCTCGTCGTCACCGAGCAGGGCATCCGCGACTCGGTGCGGCAGGTGCTGATGCCGCTGTGGAGCAGCTGGTACTTCTTCCAGCTCTACGCCAACGCCGCCCACGACGGCGCCGGCTACGTCGCGCAGCGCTCCACGACGTCGTCCGACCCGCTCGACCGGTACCTGCTGGCCAAGTGCCGCCAGTACGTCGAGGAGTCCACGACGGCGATGGACGCCTACGCCGTGGCCGAGGCGTGCGAGGCGACGCGCTCGTTCGTCGACGTGCTCACCAACTGGTACATCCGCCGCTCGCGGGATCGGTTCTGGCGCGACGACGCCGCGGCCTTCGACACCCTCTACACCGTGCTCGAGACGGTGTGCCGGGTCTCCGCGCCGTTGCTGCCGCTGGCCTCCGAGGAGGTCTGGCGCGGGCTCACCGGCGAGCGGTCGGTGCACCTCACCGACTGGCCCTCGGCCGACGAGCTGCCGTCCGACGACGGGCTCGTAGCAGCGATGGACCGGGTGCGGGCGGTGTGCTCCGCGGCGTCCGCGCTCCGCAAGGCCCGCAAGCTGCGCAACCGGCTTCCGCTCTCGTCGCTGACCGTGGTGGTGGACGATCCGGCTCTGCTGAGCGGGTTCGAGGCCATCGTGGCCGACGAGGTGAACGTGAAGTCGGTCCGGCTGCTGGCTGTCGACTCACCCGACGCCGCGTCGTTCGGCGTCGAGCAGCGGCTCACCGTCAACGCCCGCGCGGCCGGCCCGCGGCTGGGTCGCTCGGTGCAGGACGCGATCACGGGTCGAAGTCCGGCGACTGGTCGGTCTCCGCCGACGGCGTCGTCACCGCCGGCGGGCTCGAGCTCGTCGAGGGCGAGTACGTGCTCGACACGGTCGCCGGCTCCGCCGACCCGCACGCCGCCGTCGGCGTGCTGCCCGGCAGCGGTTTCGTCGTCCTCGACACCGGGCTCACGCCCGAGCTCGAGTCCGAGGGCCTCGCGCGCGACCTGGTGCGCGCCGTCCAGCAGGCCCGCCGCGACGCCGGCCTCGACGTCTCCGACCGGATCGCGCTGTCGCTCGGCGGCTCCGACGCCGTGCTCGAGGCGGCCCGCACCCACGAGTCGCTCATCGCCGAGGAGACGCTGGCGACGGCGTACTCGGTGAGCACGGCCGTCGAGGGGACCGAGGTGACGGTCGGTGACGGCCAGCCCGCCGTGGTGGCCCTCGCCCGCGCCTGACCGGACTTCTCGTCCACTTCCCTGACTTCTCAGCCACTGCATCGGCCGAGAAGTCAGGGAATCACCGGTGAACCGGGGATTCCCGGGGCCGGTGGGATCAGCCCAGCCCGATCCGCCCCGCCAGCCGGTCGAGGTAGGCGAGGACGTCGTCGGCGGGCTTGTCGGGGACGCCCCAGATGAGGTCGGTGGCGCCGGCGTCGGTCCAGGCGGCGAGGTCGTCGGGCTCGGGACGCCGGGCGATGAGCACCTGGATCTCGCGGCGAGCCGGAGCGGCCGGCGTCGGCCCAGGCGGCGCGCAGCGCGTCGGCCTTCTCGCCGATGCCCTGCTCGGTCGGCGTGGTCATCCAGCCGTCGGCGGTGCGGGCGATCCAGGCGAAGGTCTTCGGGCCGCCGCCGGCGCCGATCACCAGCGGGATGTGCGGACTGCACCGGCTTCGGGTAGGCCCACGACGGGTCCGAAGGACACGAACTCGCCGTGCGTAGGAGGCCTCGTCCTGGGTCCAGAGCGCGCGCATCGCCTCGACGTACTCGCGCAGCACGGTGCGTCGCTTGTTCGCGCGGCACGTGGTGGTCCTCGAGCTCGTCGGTGTTCCAGCCGAAGCCGGCGCCGATCGCCACCCGCCCGCCGGAGAGGTGGTCGAGGGTGGCGATCTGCTTGGCCAGGGTGATCGGGTCGGACTCCACCGGCAGCGCCACCGCCGTCGACAGCCGGATCCGCGCGGTGACGGCGGCCGCGGTGGCGAGGGAGATCCAGGGGTCGAGGGTGCGGGTGTAGCGGTCGTCGGGCAGGTCCTCGCCGCCGGTGGGGTGCAGCGCGTCGCGGCGCACGGGGATGTGGGTGTGCTCCGGCACGTAGATCGTGTCGAACCCGCGCTGCTCCGCGGCCACCGCGAGCTCGGCCGGCGTGATGCCGCGGTCGGAGGAGAAGAGGACCACACCGTTGCGCATGGCAGGCAGGATAGGACACCAACTAGAACGTGTTCTAGTGGTGGGATGGGTCCATGACCGACGCGACCTGGCTGGAGCTCTGCATCGACGTCACCGACCCGCGCAGCGGGATGGCCCAGTTCTGGGCCGCCGCCGTCGGCGGCCGGGTGAGCGAGCCGCAGGACGAGTCCGACCCGGGCGACGTCGTCGACACCCCGCCCGGCGGGGCCCTCGCGATGTGCCCGGTCCCCGAGGAGCGGACGGTGAAGCAACGGGTGCACCTCGACGTGCACACCGCCGACGTCCAGCTGCTCGTGGAGGCCGGTGCGCGGGTGCTGCGCGAGCCGGACGAGGAGATCCCGTGGACGGTGATGGCCGATCCGGAGGGCGGCGAGCTCTGCGCCTTCCTGCGCGAGGAGGTGTCGGACTACCGGCTCTACGAGGTGGTGGTCGACTCCGTCGACCCCGAGCGGATCGCCCGCTGGTGGGCCGAGCGGTTCGGCGTCGACGGCCGAGAACGACGGCGGCTCCGAGTGGTCGTTCGGCGACGTGCCGGGGATGCCGTTCGAGTGTTTCGTCTTCGATGCGGTCCCGGAGCCCAAGACGGTCAAGAACCGCATCCACTGGGACGTCTACGGGAACGTCGACGACTTCCTGGCCGCCGGGGCGACCCAGCTGTGGGACACGAAGCGGTGGACGGTGCTCGCGGACCCCGAGGGCAATGAGTTCTGCGTGTTCCCGCCCGAGAAGTAGGAGCTCAGGCCGTGCGGGCGAGCCGGTGGACCTGGCGGTCCGGGGTCAGGTAGCCGCCGTCGCTGAAGAGGATGACGCCGTTGCAGAGGCGGCACCAGCCCTGCTCGGAGTGGTCGACGACGACGTGCGCGGTGCAGCAGTTCGTCGACGAGCTGTCGGGACAGCTGGGGGAGTGGTCGCACATCGTCGTGCATCCCTTCCAGGAGGTGAAGTGGGTCACAGAGGTTGTCGTCACCCATGGAACGCCCCTTGAACCCGGTCTGCACCGCTTTTACCGATCTGTGGAGATCGGTGTGTCGCGCGTGGCTGGTTGACTGGCCCGCATGCCTGCGCTGGACCTCTCCGCCGACGCCGTCACCCTGACCCGCCAGCTGGTCGACATCGAGTCGGTCAGCCTGGACGAGCAGGCGATCGCCGACGCCGTCGAGCAGGCCCTCTCCGGCCTCGGCCACCTCCGGGTCACCCGCCGCGGCAACACCGTGGTGGCACGCACCGACCTCGGCCGCCCCGACCGGGTGGTGATCGCGGGCCACCTCGACACCGTGCCCGTGAACGACAACCTGCCGAGCCGTCTCGATGAGGCCGCCGGGCTGCTCCACGGCCTGGGCACGTGCGACATGAAGGCGGGCGACGCCGTCATCCTGCGGCTCGCCGCCACCGTGCCCGAGCCGGTGCGCGACGTGACCTTCGTGCTCTACGAGGGCGAGGAGATCGAGTCGGAGCACAACGGGCTGTTCCAGCTCAGCCAGAGCGACCCCGATCTGCTCGCCGCCGACTTCGCGATCCTGATGGAGCCCTCCGACGCCGTCGTCGAGGCCGGGTGCCAGGGCACGCTGCGCGTCGAGGTGCGCACCAGGGGCGAGCGGGCCCACTCGGCCCGCAGCTGGAGGGGCGTCAACGCCATCCACGGCGCCGCCGAGGTGCTCGCGCGGCTGAACGCCTACGAGGCCCGCCTGCCGGTGATCGACGGGCTGGAGTACCACGAGGGCCTCAACGCGGTCGGCATCCGCGGCGGCGTCGCCGGCAACGTGCTGCCCGACGAGTGCGTCGTCGAGGTCAACTACCGTTTCGCCCCCGACCGCAGCGGCGAGGAGGCCGAGGCGTTCGTGCGCGAGTTCTTCGCCGGCTACGACGTCACCCTCACCGACCTCGCCCCCGGCGCGCTGCCCGGTCTCGACCGACCCGCGGCCAAGGAGTTCGTCGACGCCGTCGGCGGCCTCGTCAACCCGAAGTTCGGGTGGACCGACGTGTCGCGGTTCTCCGCGCTCGGCGTCCCCGCCGTGAACTTCGGCCCGGGCGACCCGATGCTGGCCCACAAGCAGGAGGAGTTCGTGCCCGTGGAGCAGATCACCCGCTGCGAGCAGCAGCTCCGCGCCTGGCTCAGCGGGGGCGCGTGATGGTGCGGTCCAAGGCCAAGGGCCCGGTGATCCAGCGGCGCGACCAGGTCGACGGCTCCACCACCGACCAGCGGCTCCTCGACTCCCGCGGTCCCGCCGACTGGGTGCACACCGACCCCTGGCGCGTCATGCGCATCACCGCCGAGTTCGTGGAGGGCTTCGGCGCGCTCGCCGAGCTCGGCCCGGCGGTCGCCGTGTTCGGCTCCGCCCGCACCCCGGCCGACAGTCCCGACTACGCCCGCGGCGAGCAGGTCGCGCGGCGGCTGGTGGAGGAGGGCTTCGCCGTCATCACCGGCGGCGGCCCCGGCGCGATGGAGGCCGCCAACAAGGGCGCCAGCGAGGCCGGCGGGGTCAGCGTCGGCCTCGGCATCGAGCTGCCGTTCGAGATGGGTCTCAACGAGTGGGTCGACGTCGGCATCAACTTCCGCTACTTCTTCGCGCGCAAGACGATGTTCGTGAAGTACTCGCAGGGCTTCATCGTGCTGCCCGGGGGGCTCGGCACGCTCGACGAGACCTTCGAGGCGCTCACGCTCGCCCAGACCCAGAAGATCACCTCGTTCCCGGTGGTCCTCGTCGGCACGGCCTACTGGTCAGGGCTCATCGACTGGCTGCGCGAGCACCGTGCTGGCCGAGGGCAAGATCGGCGAGGCCGACCTCGATCGGCTGCTGGTCACCGACGATGTCGACGAGGCGGTGGCCCTGATGGTGGCCACCCGGGAGGGTCGTCGGTGACCTGGGCCTTCGCCGTCCTCCTCGTCCTGCTGCTCGGGGGCATCGCCGTCGTGGCTGCGGGCCGGGGTGCGCCGATGGCTGAGGAGTACGACGACCGGCCCGACGCCACCGTGCCGCGCACCGGCCGGCTCACCGGCGCCGACCTGCGCCGGGTGCGGTTCACGCTCGGCTTCCGCGGCTACCGGATGAGCGAGGTCGACGCGCTGCTGGACCGGCTCGCCACCGAGCGCGAGCAGGAGGAGCACCGCCGGCCGGCGGCGACGCCGGAGGACCCGCCTCCGACATCCTCGGACACCGACCGGCCCGCCTGAGGGCACGTCGCACCTCCGGGTGACACACTGCGGCCCGTGTCGACCGAGATCGTCGTCTACGTGCTCACCGCGCTGGCCGCGGTGGTGGTCGTGCTCACCCGTCTGCGGCTGCGCCCCGGCCGCGAGGGCGCCAAGCGCCTCGACATCGCACGTGCTCCGGTCGCGGTCCACACCGTGGCCGGCGTCCTCGCGCTCGGCATCTGGGTGACCTACCTGCTCGCGGACGGCCGCTTCTCCGAGGGCACGGTCAGCCTCATCGGCATCGCCGCGGTGCTGCTGTGGTGGATCGTGGCGCTCGCCGGGCTGCTCATCCTGGTGCGCTGGCTCCCGTCGCGCGGCAAGCACGCCGCCGACGCCACCGAGGACACCTGGTCGGAGGGGCCGGGGCTCTCGCTGCTCGGCCACCTCGGGATGGTGGTCGGCGTGGCCGTGTTCACCTACGCCTACCTGTTCGACAAGGTCTGATCGTGCGCCACGTGCTCGCAGCCCTCCTCGGCCTCGTCCTGGCGGTGACCCTGCTGCCGACGGCCGCCGTCTCGGCTCCGGTAGCACCCGCGCGCCGGGCCGACGCCTCCGCCACCATCGAGCAGCGCGTGATCGGCCGCTCCGTGCAGGGCCGGCCGATCCGGGCCTACCGGATCGGCGAGCGCGAGGGGGTGCCGCGGATCGTGCTCATCGCGACGATGCACGGCAACGAGAGCGCCACCCGGCAGATCCTGCTCGCGCTGCGCGACGGCCGGCAGGTGCTGGGCGCCGACGTGTGGCTGATCCCCGACTACAACCCCGACGGCCTGGCCCGCGGCACCCGGAAGAACGCTCGCGGCGTCGACCTCAACCGCAACTTCCCCTACCGCTGGGCCGACCTCGACGGCAGCTACGAGTCCGGCCCGCGGGCCGGGCTCGGAGCCGGAGACCCGGGCGGTGATGAGGTTCCTGCGCGCGGTGCGCCCGGCCCGCATCCTCAGCTTCCACCAGCCTCTGAACGGCGTCGACACCGACACCAAGAACCGTGCGTTCGCCCGCCGCGTCGCCCGCGCGCTCGACCTGCCGCGCAAGACCTTCGACTGCGGCGGCGTCTGCCACGGCACGATGACCGGTTGGTACAACAACGCCTTCGCGGGCGCCGCCCTCACGGTCGAGTACGGCTGCCAGCCCGCGACGCCGGTACCTCCGCACCGCCGTCCCGCGGCAGCTGATGCGGCTGTTCGGGATCACCTACGGCGAGCAGGACTGGCAGCCCGCCGGCTGACCTGACGCGGGTCAGGCGCCGTTGCGCCGCTTGCGGGACGTCGTCGGGATGGTGTCGTCGGCGCCGTCGCGCTTGGCCCGCTTCTCCTCGCGCTTCTCCTTCAACGACTTGGCGGACTTCTTCGACAGGTTCTGTCGCGGTGACTTGTCGTTCATCGGTGCTCCTCTTGCTGGGCCTAGGAGGTCAGGGACGGGGTGAGCTGGAGGATCGGCGGGCCGCGGGACGTCGACGGCCACGTCGTCGGTCAGGACCTCGAGGAGCGCGTCGACGGAGCGCTCGACGGTGAAGCGCCGCGCGGCGGCGCGTCGCTGCGCGGCCGGCACCGCGCCGCGGCCGACGGCGACGCCGATGCCGTGCGCGAGCGCCACCGCGTCGTCGGGTGCGACGAGCGTGATCGCGCCGCAGTCGGTCTCGGGCAGCCCGCCGTCGTCGGAGGCCACCACCCGGCACCCGGCGTGCTGGGCCTCGATCGAGACGATCCCGAAGGTCTCGTGCCAGTACTGGCTGTTCGACGGCATCACCACCACGTCGTGGGCCGCCATCAGGCGGCCATCGACACCGACGTCGTGCACGCGGGACGAGCCGCACGCCGGGTGGTCGGTCAGCATCCGGCGCAGCATCCGGCCGTGCGGCTTGTCGGCACCGGCGGTGGTCACCGTGACCGTGACCCGCGCGTCCGGGTGCAGCCGGTCGGCGACGAGGTCGCCGTGGATCATCTCCAGCAGGGTGTAGATGCCCTTCTCGGGCGTGAGCCGGCCGGCGTAGAGCACGCGCACGTCGCGGCGGTCGGCGGCCGGGCGCTGCTCGAGGCCGAAGCACGACTCGGCGTAGGGGTAGACGACGGCGAGCGAGCGCCGCGTCGACGTCGAGGAACTCCGCCCACAGCCGGGCCGCGAAGCGGCTGGTCACCACGAGTCGCCGGTCCCGCGTCTGCGCGCGCATGCGCCGTCGGTCGCCGGCCCGCACGGGCGGCGGCACGTGGAGGATCTGGTAGGCGGGCCGCGCCGTGGCGACGGCGGGGAACGTGGTGGTGAAGACCACCGTGCCCGCCAGCCGGCCGACGTCGGCGACGGTGGCAGCGAGCGGAACGGGCACGTCGGCGAACCCGTCGCGACCGTCCGCCTCACCCACGCCGACCGTGACCACCTGCGCGGCGATGCCGCGCCGGTTGAGCTCGCGCACGTGGCCGGCGGTGTAGTTCTGCGTCCCACCGGTGCCGGCGAGGAAGCGCTCACCCGCCGCCCACACGAACGAGATCAACGCGAGCTGGACAGGGTGCAGGTTCATCTGGGCTACCGCCTCGGATTGCTGCCGTCGGCGGAGTCGGTGTCGTCGTGGAGCCCACGATCGGCGACCCGGAGCTTGCAGTCCTGCTCGGACAGTAGCCCGGGGTGCCGCACGACCTCGCTTCGCAGCGGGGCCGCCGCGGGTCAGCGGCCCTCGAAGACCGGCTTCTCCTTCGCCACGAAGGCGGCGACGGCGGCGCGGTGGTCGTCGGTGGCGCCGGTCCTCGTCATCATCTCGCCCTCGAGCGCGAGCGCCTCGGCGAAGCGTGGCACCGGCAGCCGCGTGGTTGACGGCACGTCGCATCGCACCGAACGCGACGGTCGGGCCGGTGGCGAGCCGGCCGGCGAGCGCGTCGACCTCCGCGTCGAGGGACGCCGCGGGCACGACGGCGGTCGCCAGGCCGAGCTCGAGCGCCTCCTCGGCCTTCACCGTGCGCGGGAAGTAGAGCAGCTCCATCGCCTTGGCACGGCCCACCAGCAGCGGCAGGTGGTAGCTGGCGCCGGTGTCGCAGGAGAGGGCGACGTTGGCGAAGGCCAGGTTGAAGCCGGCCGTGTCGGCGACGATCCGCAGGTCGCAGGCGAACGCCAGGCTGGCGCCGGCGCCCGCAGCGACGCCGTTCACCTTGGCCACCACCGGCTTCTCCATCTCCACCAGGGCGGTGACGATCGGGTTGTAGTGCTTGTCGACGGTCGTGAAGAGCTGGTCGCTGCCGCCGTTCTCGAGCAGGTCGATGTGCTCCTTGAGGTCCTGCCCGGTGCAGAAGGCCCGCCCGGTGCCGGTGAGCACGACGCAGCGCGCGGCGTCGTCGGCGGCCACCTGCGTGACGGTGTCGAGGAGCAGCTCCTTGGTCGCGATGTCCAGGCTGTTCATCGCGTCGGGGCGGTTGAGGGTGATCGTCGCGACGCCGTCGGTGACGTCGAGGAGGACGGAGTCGCCGGAGGCGTGGGCTGCGGAGTCGGCCATGGCCCGGAAGTCTGCCAGTGCCGGTCCGTGCGGTCCGGGTGCGCACCTCCCCACGCGTAGGGGATAATGGTTCTGCAGGTGACGGCGGTCCTGAGCCGTCCCCGTCCAGAACATGAGCTCGATGAGGGAAGTGGGTGCCGCATGGCGGCGATGAAGCCTCGCACCGGCGACGGTCCGCTGGAGGTCACCAAGGAAGGCCGCGGCATCGTCATGCGCGTGCCCCTCGAGGGCGGTGGCCGTCTCGTGGTCGAGCTCAACGCCGAGGAGGCGGGCGCCCTCGGGGACGCCCTCAAGAACGTCGTCGGGTGATCTCACCCGTTCCTGATCCACTCGGTCGGCTCACGCCGCCCGAGGTCGAGCTGGGCGGCCGGTCGGCCGTCCGAGCTCGCCGCCACGCCCGGTGTCGACGTCCTCGCCGTGCCGGTGATGCCCGGCGCTGCTGGGCGACGGCGACGGGCGTGCTGCTCGGCCCCGGCGCCGACGCGGTGGGCGACGCGCTCGGCGTCGACCTGCTCGCCGTCGCCGAGTCGGCCGTGCCACCGGCGAGGTCGGCGACCTGGTCGCGCTCCCGGTCCCGGACGGCGTGCCCGGCAACCCCGCGCTGCGCGAGGTCTGCCTGGTCGGCGTCGGCCGGTGCCGGCCCGCCGATCTGCGCCGGGCGGCCGCGACACTGGCCCGCCAGGTCCGCGGCCGGAACGCCGTCGCCACCACCCTGGCCGCGCTGGAGGACGGGCTCGAGCCCGTCGTCACCGGCGTCGTGCTCGGGGTCGTTCGGCTTCCTCATGCGCGCGCCCGCGCCCGGACCGCACGCCGGTCACGCGGGTCGTGCTCTGCGGCCTGTCCGACGACGCCCGCCCCGGCGCTCGCCCGCGCCCGGCGCGCTCGCCCGGGCCGGGTGGCGCTCCCGCACCCTGGCCTCGGTGCCGTCCAACGTGAAGACGCCCGACTGGCTGGCCGAGCAGGCTCGCGAGGTGGCCCGCGAGGCCGGCCTCGACGTCCGGGTGTGGGACGAGAAGCAGCTGGCCGCCGACGGCTTCGGCGGCATCCTCGCCGTCGGCTCCGCCGCCGCGGCGCCGCCGCGGCTGGTGCGCCTCGACTACACGCCCCCGAGGGCGCGGCGGCGCACCCCGACCGTCGTCCTGGTCGGCAAGGGCATCACGTTCGACAGCGGCGGGCTCTCGCTCAAGCCGCACGAGGCGATGGTCCCGATGAAGCGCGACATGACCGGCGGCGGCGTCGTGATCTCGGTGATGGCCGCCCTCGCCGACGTCGGCTGCCCGGTGCGCGTGGTCGGCCTGGTGCCCATCGCCGAGAACGCCGTCGGCGCGGCGGCGATGCGGCCCGGCGACGTGCTGCGCCACTACGGCGGACGCACCACCGAGGTCACCAACACCG
>CAVRKT010000003.1:0-26989 GCA_963721965.1 uncultured Actinomycetota bacterium
CGGCCGGAGCACTAGCGTCGGCCGCGTGACCGACGCGACCACCGCCTGGGGCCACGCCCTCCTCACCCTCGACGCCGACGGCGCCGTGCTCGACGCCTGGTTCCCCGCGCCCGCGCTCGGCGAGCCACGACGGCCCCGACGGCGCCCGACGAGCTCGACCGCGCTCGCCGGCGCCGACGACGCCCGCGGCACGACGTCCGAGGTGCGCGCTGGTCGAGCCGACCTGCGGCGCGCGCCGGCGTCGCACCGACGACGTCTGGCTGCGCCTGCACCTGCTCTCGCACCGGCTGGTGCGGCCGCACGGCGCGAACCTCGACGGCGTCTTCGGCCTGCTCGACCAACGTGGTGTGGACCATCCGCGGGCCCGTGCGCGGTCGGCCGGCTTCGAGCGACCCGCGCCCGGCTGCGCGCCGCCGGCCGGCGGCGTCACCGTGCTGCGGCGTCGACAAGTTCCCGCGGATGGTCGACTACGTCCTGCCCACCGGCGTGCGCATCGCCGACGCCGACCGCGTGCGCCTCGGCGCCCACCTCGCCGAGGGCACCACCGTCATGCACGAGGGCTTCGTCAACTTCAACGCCGGCACGCTCGGCGCCTCGATGGTCGAGGGCCGGATCTCGGCCGGCGTCGTCGTCGGCGACGGCTCCGACGTCGGCGGCGGCGCGTCGATCATGGGCACGCTGTCGGGCGGCGGCAAGGAGGTCGATCCGCATCGGCGAGCGGCTGCCTGCTCGGCGCCAACGCCGGCATCGGCATCTCGCTCGGCGACGACTGCGTCGTCGAGGCCGGCTGCTACGTCACCGCCGGCACCAAGGTCACCGCTGTCGGCGCGACGGCAGCACGGTCGTCAAGGCCGCGCGAGCTGTCGGGCCGCGACCAGGCTGCTCTTCCGCCGCAACTCGGTCACCGGCGCCGTCGAGGCGGTCGCCGCGGAGGGCACCGGCATCGCGCTCAACGAGGCGCTGCACGCGAACTGAGCGAAGCCACCGCTCCCGCACACTGGCGCCATGAGGACGGGGGTCGTCGCGGTCGTCGTCGGGCGCGGTGGTGGTGGTCGCCGCGGTGGTCGTCGGCGTCACGCTGAGCCGGACGAGCTCGCTGGTCCCGTTCGCCGGCCCGGCTGCGTGGCCGACGTCGACGGTCACCGGGTCGACCTGTCGCCTCGAGCAGGCCGAGAACGCCTCGCTCATCGCGGCGATCGCGGTGCGGCGCGGCCTGCCGGCGCGGGCGGCGTCGATCGCGCTGGCGACGGCGTACCAGGAGTCCGACGCTCCAGAACCTCGACTACGGCGACCGCGACTCGCTCGGCCTCTTCCAGCAGCGCCCGTCGCAGGGCTGGGGCACCGAGGCGGAGGTCATCGACCCGGTCTACGCCACCAACGCCTTCTACGACGGGCTCGCCGAGGTCGACGGGCTACCGCGAGCCTCGAGATCACCGACGCCGCGCAGACCGTGCAGCGCTCCGGCTTCCCCGACGCCTACGCCGACCACGAGGACGACGCCCGCGCGCTCGCCTCGGCGCTCACCGGCTACTCCGCCGGGGCGCTTCGCGTGCGACGTCGACGGCGACGCCGACGAGGCCTCCGACCGGCTGACGCCGTCCGGCCTCACCGCGCGGGCCCACGACGTCCGCGACGACGTCGAAGCGGTCTTCGGCGACCTCGCCGCTCGGCGGGTTCGCCCCGGGCGGCGTGCGCGACGGTCACCAGGAGGGCTCGACCCACTACGAGGGCCGCGCCGTCGACGTGTTCTTCCGGCCGGTCAACCCGGACAACCAGCGCAGCGGCTGGGCGCTCGCCCACTACCTGGTGGCCCACGCCGACCGCCTCGACGTCCAGACCGTCATCTTCGACGACCGCATCTGGCGTGCCGGCAAGGACGACTCGTGGCGCGACTACGACCCGCCCGCCCGCTCCGGCGACCGCGCCATCCTCGAGCACCGCGACCACGTCCACGTCGACGTCTTCGAGTGACCTTCACGCTGACCCGCCCGAAACTTTCGGGCGGGTCAGCGTGTTCTGAGCGAAGTTTCGGGCGGGTCGATCTACGGAGTGCTCCAGCCGAGCGCGCCGGCCTGGCTCTGGAGGAGCACGGTGGCGGGGGCGTGGTCGGTGAGGAGGTGCGGGGAGGTCGTCGCAGGGGGTCCAGGCGCGGTCGTGGTCGCGGAGGGCGGCGGCGTCGAGGGCGACCGCCTCGAGCCGGGCGTGCAGGGCCTCGGAGTCGTCGAGCTCGGCGCGGTAGTCAGCGAGGACGACGAGCAGCCGGTCGAGCACTCCCGCGAGCGCCTCGGCGTTGCCGGTGAGCATGTTGCGGGTGCGGGCGGCGTCGCGGCCGCCGACCCGGGTGACGTCGCCGAAGCTGCCGGCGGCCAGGTGGCGGGCGGCCGGCACGCCGCTGGCGGCGACGACGTCGAGCAGGGCGTTGGCGAGCACGTGCGGGGCATGACTGACGAGCGCGACCGCGGCGTCGTGCTCGGCCGGGGTGGTGACGAGCACCGTGGCCTCGAACGACGTGAGGAGGAACCCGGCCACCTCGGCCACCGGGGTGGCCCAGCCCGCGGGCCGCTCGGCCGGGTAGGTGACGGCCCAGGTGGCGCCGACGAGCAGGTCGGGGTCGGCCGCGCCGAAGCCGGAGCGGTGGCCGCCGGCCATCGGGTGGGCGCCGACGTAGCGGGCGCCGAGGCCGGTGGCCGCCGGCGTCAGGGTGCCCTTGACGCTGCCGAGGTCGACGACGAGGGCAGCCGGCGCCGCGGCAGCCACCGCGGTGAGCGCCGCCGGCAGGGCGTCGAGGGGCGTGGCGAGCACGACGAGGTCGCGGTCGGCCGGCACGGCATCGGCGGCGGACAGCCCGGCGTCGGACGCGGCCTCCGCGGTGCCCGGGTCGGGGTCGACCACCACGACGTCGAGCCCGAGCTCGCGCAGCCGCAGCGCCACCGACCCGCCGACCAGCCCGGCGCCGACGACGGCGACCCGGGCGAAGCCGCTCATCCGTGGGGCGGTCACGATCGACCCGCCAGCTCGGCGAGCGGCGAGATCCGGCCCAGTGCGCGGGCGGTGCCGCCCTGGGCCGCCCACTCCTCGCGCATCGCGGCGAAGTGCTCGGCGGTGAAGCTGCCGGAGAGGAACAGCAGGAACTCGAACCGCCCGGGCGTCGTGGGCACCGGCCGGGTGACGAGGTTGGTCATGTTGACGCCGCGGTCCTCGAGCACGCCGAGGAACCGGCGCAGGATGCCGGGCTCGTTGCGGTCCGGCAGCAGCGCGACGAGCAGCCCGACGTCGCCGTCGCCGGCCACCGGCAGCCGGTCGGCCGACACCAGCGCGAACTGGGTGTAGGCGTCGGCGTGGTCCTCGACGGCACGGTCGACGAGGTGCAGGTCGTAGAGCGCGCCGCAGATGGAGGGGCCGATCCCGATCTCGCCGGGTCCGAGGTCGCGGCACGCGGCGGCGGTCGACGACGCCTCGCGGGTCGCCAGCCCCTGCGCGGCGATCCAGTCGTGGCACTGAGCCAACCCGTGCGGGTGGCTCACCACCACGTGGGGCGCCACGCCGGGGTCGCGGCTCCACGCATCGAAGGAGATCGGCAGCACCGCGCTGTCGACGATCGACAGCTGCGGGCGCTGCAGCAGCGCGTCGAGGGTGGGGACGACGACGCCGTTGACGGAGTTGTCGATCGGCACCACCGCCCAGGTGGCGGCGCCGGCGGCCACCTGCGCGAACGCCTCCGCCGCCGACGAGACCGGCACCGCCTCGGCGTCCGGCCGCAGCCCGACCGCGGCCTGGTGGGTGAACGTGCCGAGCGGGCCGAGGAACGCGACCGTGCTCACGAGGGGCTCATGCCGGGAACGCCGCGAGCACGCGGCTGGTGAAGGAGACCGAGCGGAGCCGTTCCTGGAGCTCGGCCACGCGTCCGGCGTCGGTGCGGAAGCCGACGTAGAAGTCGTGACGCCCGGCGCCGTCGGCGTCGTGGTGCGGGTCGCTGTGCAGGAACTGGAGGTCGATGCCGAGGTCGGCCACCTGCTGGAGCGCCATCATCAGCGTGCCGCTGGCCTCGTGGTCGGCGGCCATCGACAGCCAGACGCCGTCGACCTGCAGCGGCTCGGCGCGCGAGACGAGCCCGTAGGAGAGCGGCGGCAGGTCGGCGAGGTGTCCGTCGACGACGCGCTCGGGGTCGCGCAGCTCGTCGACGTCGACCACGGCCGAGCCGAGCGCCCCGGCGAGGTCGTAGAGCTCGTCGGTACTGGTGGCGTCAGGCAGCACCCGGAACGTGACGCCGGCCGTGCCCAGCGCCGCCACGACGTCGGAATAGGTCTGCTGGCGCAGCGCGCAGCCGGTGAGCTCGGCGTCGCCCGGGCCGGTGCGGGTCCACCGCCACGGCGAGGGGACGTCGGCGACCCGGACCACCCGCAGTCCGGTGGCCGAGGCGTTGAGGGCGCGCAGCAGGCGGACCGGCGGCGAGCTGGGGTCGCCGACCCGCACCAGCCCCTCGAGGTCGTGGGCAGCCTCCAGGGTGGCCATCAGCTCGGGGTAGCCGCGCAGCCCCACCAGGAAGTCGCTGCCTGCCCAGCCGAGCGCGGCCCGGGCGCGGGAGACCAGCGACGGCGGGTCGGTGGACGCGTGGGCGAGCGACGCCTGGACGACGGGCAGCGGGGCAGTCATCTAATAGCTCCTGAGGCGTGCGGCGGCCAGCTCGACGTCGTCATCGGGCACGGTGAGCGCGAGCCGCACGTGCTGCTCGCCGGCGACGCCGTACTCCGAGCCGTTGACGACGATCATCCCGCGGTCGGCGAGCGACCCGACGGTGTCGGCGGCGGGCTCGCCGCGGGTGGCCCAGAGGTACAGCCCGGCCTCGCTGTGGTCGACGCGGAACCCGCCCGCCTCGAGAGCGGGCTTGAGCACCGCGCGGCGGGCTGCGTAGCGCTCCCGCTGCTGCTCCGCGTGCTCGTCGTCGCGCAGCACCGCCATCGCGACGCCCTGCTGCGGCGACGGCATCCCGAGACCGAGGTTGCGGCGCACGCTGGCGAGCTCGGCGACCAGCGCGGCGTCACCGCTCACGAACCCGCACCGGTAGCCGGCCAGGTTGGAGCGCTTGCTGAGCGAGTGGACGGCGAGCACGCCGTCGTGGCGGCCACCACTGACGTCCGGGTGCAGCACACTCACCGGTGTGGCCTCCCAGCCGAGGTCGAGGTAGCACTCGTCGGAGACCAGGAGCGTGCCGTGCTCGCGGCACCACGCCACCATCCGGCGCAGCGCCTCGGCGTCGAGCACGCTGGCCGGTGGGGTTGCCGGGCGAGTTGACCCACAGCAGGGCCGGCGGCGCGTCGAGCCCGTCGAGATCGTCGGGTCCGTCGACCAGCACGGTGTGGGCGCGCACCAGGGCGGCGCCGACGGCGTAGGTGGGGTAGGCCAGCGACGGCAGCCCCACGACGTCGTCCGGGCCGAGGTCGAGGTGCAGGGCGAGCGAGCCGATCGCCTCCTTGAGGCCGATGACCGGCAGCACGGCGTCGAGCGGCACCGGCGGGACGCCGTGCCCGCGGTCGAGCCAGTTCGCGTAGGCCTGCCGCAGGTCGGGGCGGCCGACGGTGAGCGGGTAGCCCGGCGCGTCGCCCTCGTGGACCAGGGCACGCTGCGCCACCGCCGGCGTCGGGTCGATCGGGGCGCCGATCGACAGGTCGACCACCGGACCGTCGAAGGCGGCCGCACGACGCCGGACCTCCGCCACCCCGGCCTGCACCGCCACCGGGAGCCGGTGGGAGAGCCGGGCGCGCGGGTGGGTCAGTGGTCGTGCTCCTGCGGCTCCAGGGCGGCGACGATCGGGTGGTCGTGGTCGATCTCGCCCATCTTGGCCGCCCCGCCCGGGGATCCGATCTCGGCGAAGAAGTCCACGTTGGCGGTGTAGTACTCCTTCCACTCCTCCGGGGTGTCGTCCTCGTAGAAGATCGCCTCGACCGGGCACACCGGCTCGCAGGCGCCGCAGTCGACGCACTCGTCGGGCTGGATGTAGAGCATCCGCTTGCCCTCGTAGATGCAGTCGACGGGGCATTCGTCGACGCAGGCCCGGTCCTTCAGGTCGACGCAGGGCTGCGCAATGACGTAGGTCATCGGGTTGTCCTCCGGTGCAGTCGTGGTGGGCAGTCGGAGCGGGGTCCGAGAGCGCCGCCAGCCTAGTCTCCTCGGTGTGCCGCGGACGCCAGAGCCCCACCCTGCGGACGTGGGCGATCCCACACCCGGCCACACGCTGGGCCCCCACGTGGTCGGACAGCGGGTCGTGGTGCGTCGGCTGGTGCCGGGCGAGACCGGCCCCAGCGGCGGCCCCGCGATGACCGACGTCCTCGGCACCTGCCTCGCCTGGGGCGACGACGGCTGCGTCGTGCGTCCCGAGGACGGTCCGCCCGTGACCGTGCCCCTGGCCGAGATCGTCACCGGCAAGCCGGTGCCTCCCCGCGGCGTCGGTCCGGCAGCGGGTGCCCGCCCGCGAGGCGCAGCTGCGCGCGGCCGCACTGTTCCCCGACCTCGTCACCGAGCCCGTCGGCCAGTGGGTGCTCCGCCGCTCCGCCACCGCCCCCAACCGCCGCGCGCAACTCGGTGCTCGCCTTCGGACCCTCCGGCGTCGCCGACGACGTCGAGCGGGTGGTCGAGCACTACGAGCGGCCGGTCGCGGCGGTGCTCGCCGGCTCGCCGGAGGAGGAGCGGCTGCGCGGGCTCGGCTGGGTGCCCGAGAGCGGCGACGCCGACGCGCTCTTCCAGATCGCCGGCATGGCCCAGGTGGCGCGCGCGCTGCGCGACGTCGACGACGCCGACGTGCGCGTCGACGTGACCGACGGGGCGGCCCGGGCCCGGTGCGGCGACCACGCCTCCGGGCTGGCCGCCGTCCGCGACGACTGGTGGGGCGTGCGCTCCGTCGAGGTGGCGCCCGAGCACCGGCGTCAGGGACTCGCGCTACGGGTGATGGCCGCGCTGGCCGAGTGGGGCGCCGAGCAGGGCGCGACCACGGCCTACCTGCAGGTGCTCGCCGACAACGACCCGGCACTCGCCCTCTACGCGCGGCTGGGGTTCCGCACCCACCACGTGCACCGCTACCTCGCGGCGCCGCGCTGAGCCGGCGCGGCGGTCACTGGTCGTCGGGTGGGTCCTGGCCGCCGCCACCGCCCTGCGACCCCGGCGGCCGGCAGATCACGGTGTCGCTCGCGGTGTAGTCGGTGTGGAAGGTCTCGCGCCGGTCGACGGCGTCCTCGCCCTTCTTGCGGAACACCCGCGTGACGTCGATCTGGAAGCCCGAGTAGCCGGAGTTGGGGTAGCAGTCGGGTGTGTAGAGGGTGCGCGTGGCCGGTGAGACGTAGGCGTACCGGTCGGAGGTGATCGACTCGATGTCCCAGATCTTCGTGCTGTACATCCGCACCGTCAGTGCGCCCTGGGAGGACGGCGACGACGGGCTCAGGTCGGCGGTGATGAAGACGCCGTAGTCGGTGTTGTTGCGGAACCGCAGGTCGACCGATCCCCAGGCCACCGTGGCCTCGCGGCCCACCGGGTAGCGGTCGATGTAGAACGAGTGCGGCTTGTGCTCGATGTCCTCGAGACCGGCGAAGAACATGGCGTTGAAGGCGGTGGTGGCCATCTGCGAGACCCCGCCACCGAGGTCCTCCTTGAAGATGCCGTTGCTGATGATGAAGCCCTCGGTGAACCCGTTCTCACGGGTGCGCTCGCCGACGACGTCGTTGAGCGAGAACACGTCGCCGGGCTTCAGCAGCGTGCCGTTCACCAGCTCGGCGGCCCGGCCGATGTTGATGTTGCGGTACTCGGCGTAGGGGAAGTTGGTGGTGAACTCCGAGACCTTGCGCCGGATCTTCAGCGCCCGCGCGTCGGCGGTGGAGAACTCCGGCTCGGCCACGGTGGCCGGCACCGTCAGCCGCCGCTCGCCCTCGGGCAGCGTGACGGTCTCGAGGAAGGTCTCCTCGATGCTGCCGCTCTCGAACTTCACCCCGGGCTTGGCCGGGACGACGCGCGGCTTGCCGCGCACCACCTCGAACGTGGCGTCGACGGGCTGGCCGGCGCGGCCGGTGGCCCGGCGCGCCAACCGGTCGAGCACCGCGCCGTCGACGCGCGGCACCAGCTCGCCGTCGACCGGCTCCAGCGACAGCGCGTCGGCGTAGTCGGGTGGCCGCAGACGCACCGGTGACTTGCCGAACACCAGCACCACCGGGGCGGACAGGGCGGGGTTGGCGAACTCCTCGACGGCGGTGCGCGCGTCGTCGTCGGTGATGTCGGGCTCGAGCGTGGTGGGGGTGAGCTCGACCTCCCGGTCGGCGTCGTCCTCGGCGAGGAAGGCGCCTGCGAGGGCGTCGGCGGTGGCGTCGGGGTCGAGCCCGCGGCCCTCCCGGGCGTCGGTGGTGCGCACCCGGCCGCTGTCGAAGCGCACGGTGGCGTCGCGGGGGGCGGTGCCGAGGCCCTGGGTGAGCTCGTCGATCAGCGCCTGCATCCGGGCGTCGTCGACCGTGATCACGGCGTCGAGGTCCTCGCCGCCGGTGTAGGCCTCCCACAGCGAGTCGGGGCGCCAGCTCTGCTCGCGCGCCGCCTGGTCGACCGAGGCGTCGTAGTCGACGGCGAGCCCGGCCTGCTCCGGGGTGACGGTCATCGACTCGCCGCCCTCGACGCCCACCTGGATGCCGCCGTCGAGGCGGTCGGCCAGGCCCTCCTCGAGCCGCGAGGCCGCGACGTCCGCCTCGAGCCCGCCGACCTCGACCCCGGCGACGGTGGTGTCGCGCGGCAGGCCGTCGCCGGCGGCGAGGTAGGCCGCGGCGTAGCCGCCACCGGCCAGGAGCGCGAGGGCCAGGACGACGGCGATGACGACCTTGCCGCCGGCACGGTCGCGGTCGTCGTCGGGTCTCCTGGTCTTGCTCACGGCGGTGAGTCTAGGAAATGGAGTGGTCAGTACTGGATTCCGCGGTGGGTGGGGGCGGTCGACGCGTCGCCGTGAGCACCGTGAACAGCAGCAGCATGACGGCGCCGAGGACCAGCGCGTAGCCGCCCGGGTCGGCCGCCACCAGGTAGCTGCCGGAGCCGCGCGGCAGGGCGGCCCGCGCGACGACCAGGCACCAGCCGGCGGCGAACGGGAGCCGCCAGGTCCAGCCGCCCGGGAGCGCGTACGCGGTGGCCGCGGTCGCGGAGACCGCCAGCAGGAGCCCGAGCGTCAGGCCGTGCACGGCCACCGACGCGAGGCCGACGACCACGCCCACGAGGGCGAGGAGGATGACCCGCCCGGCGACGGCGACGTGCCGCACGGCCCCGGTGGTCAGAGACCCGCGAACAGGTCGGTCTCGAGGCCGGTCTCGTCCACCGGGCCGAGCTCGCCCTTCGCGATGCGGAAGTACTCGGTGCCCCAGACGCGGCTGCCGAGCCGGTTGGAGAGCGCGAAGAACGGGCCGTCGGTGGTGATCTGGGTGGCGTGGGCCTGGAGGGCGGCCATCTTCTGCTCGAGGTACGACGCGCCGTCGACGGCGGCAGCGAGGTTCTCGTCGGCGGTGACGAAGGGCGGGAGCGGGCCGTCGGGGTCCATGCCCTCGAACGTCTCGGTGTCGCCGGACTCGCGCAGCGCTCGGAGACCCTCGCGCATCCGGGACTCCGACATCGCTCCCCAGTAGATCTTCGCGACGTCCCAGGGCTCGCCGAGGTCGGTGCGGTAGGACGGCACGGCGGCCAGCTGCACGGCGTACATCGCCACCCGGTGGGCCTGCACGTGGTCGGGGTGGCCGTAGCCGCCGAACTCGTCGTAGGTGACGAGCACCTGGGGCCGCACCTCGCGGATGACGGCGACCAGGTGGGCAGCCGCCTCGGTGAGGTCGGCCCGCCAGAACGCCTCGTCGCCCACCTCGGGGGCGGCGATCGCGTGACCGTCCTCGTGCCAGGCCATGCCCGAGTCGTGGTAGGCCCCGAACCCGCCGAGGAACCGGTGGTCGGTGACCCCGAGCGCGGCCATGGCGTCGGCCAGCTCGCCGCGCCGGTGCTCGGCCAGGCCGCCGTCGCGGTCGGAGGCCAGGTGCCCGAGCTCCGGCACCAGCACCTCGCCCAGCTCGCCGGCGGTGCAGGTGACCAGGGTGACGCCGCGCCCCTCGGCCACGTAGCGGGCCATGGTGGCGCCCTGGCCGATGGACTCGTCGTCCGGGTGGGCGTGCACCAGAAGCATCCGGTACCGCGGGTTCTCGGGCATGCGGGAAGCGTAATGATGCCTCCGTGACCGCTCGCCGATGCCTGCCTCCGGTCGCCGTGGTCCTCGTGCTCGGCGCGCTCACGTCGTGCCAGCTGCTGGGCGCCGGCTCCTCGCTCGACGATGCGCTCGAGGTCGTGCCGGGCGACGCCACCCGGGTCACCTTCGTCGACCGCGCCGCCACCGCCGAGCGGCTCGGCGTCGACGACGTCGAGTCCGGGGCCGGCGACGAGGACCTCGAGGAGTACCTCGACGCGATGTCCGAGGACGCCGTCGGCGGCACCCCCTTGACGCCGTTCACCGCGCCGATGCAGGAGGCCGCGTTCAGCGAGCTCGACGTGCAGTGGTGGGTGCGAGGCCGCGGTCGACGGCGAGGCGCCGGTCGACGTCTACAAGGTCGAGGACGTCGACCTCGACGAGCTCGTGAGCGACCTCGAGGACGTCGGCTTCGAGAGCGAGGAGCTGGACGGTCGCACCTTGCTCACGACCGGGACCCCCACCGAGCTCGCCGACCCCCTGAGCGGGCTGATCGACGACCGGTACCCGCCGGAGTTCGGGTTCGGCGTGCTGGTCGACCCCGACGAGGACCTCGTCGGGGTCGGAGTCGGGCTCGACCAGGTGGTCGACGTGCTGGACGACGACGAGGACTCGCTCGTCGACATCGGTGCCTTCGACGACGTCGTCGACGGCGTCGAGGACGTCGAGCTCGCCTACCTCGCCGAAGACCCGCCGTGCGGCCGCAGCAGCGAGCAGACCACCGGGGCCGCGGACACCGGCGACCTCGGCACCCCCGACGCACTCGGCTACTTCGTGAGCGGCGACGGCGACGGCGCCGCGACCTCGGGTCGGCTGGTGTTCGGCGACGGCGACGCCGCGGAGTCCGACCTCGACGCCCGCGAGACCTACCTGGCGGACGGCGTGTCGCTGCGCACGGCCCAGCCGATCGCCGACCTCGGCTCGGCCGAGCTGGAGCAGGACGGGAGCATCGTGACGATGGAGCTCGACCTCGAGCGCCCGCCGGCCGGACGCCGGATGGCGCTGGACGGCGACGCGTTCTTCGCCTGCGCCCCCTAGCCACGAAAAGATCGAGGCCTAGTCGAGCATCGCTCTCAGCTGGTCGAGGAAGGGCCGGTCGGCGGGCAGCCAGTCGACGTCGTCGAGCTCGGCGGGGCCGAGCCAGCGGAGCTGGTCGTGCTCGACCGGGCACGGCGTCCAGCGCTCCACCTCGGCCGTCGCGACCGTGAGCACGTGGGTCTCGCCGATCGGTGAGGCGCCGTCCAGCCAGCCGGTGACGGTGACGTCGACGCCGAGCTCCTCGGCGACCTCGCGCACCAGCGCGGCCTCGGCCGACTCCCCCGGCTCGACCTTGCCGCCCGGCAGCTCCCAGCGCCCCGCGACCTCCGGCGGCGCGGTCCGGCGGCAGGCCAGCACCCGGCCGTCGCGGAGCACGGCCGCACCCACCACCGACCGAGGCTCGCCCATGTCGGGCACGCTAGTCCCGTGACCGAGCCCGGCTTCCACCTCGTGCGCACCGAGGAGAGCATCGACGAGGTCGAGGCCCTCGCCCGAGCGGTCGGCGGTCGCGCCGGTCTGGCCGCCGCGCTCTCCGACCTGCCGCGCCGCGCCCGGCGCTGGTGGGTGCCGGCGCGCGCCGTGCACCGCGCGTGGCGGTTCGACGGCGTCGACCAGCGCGACGTGCGGTGGTGGCCCCAGGGGGTGTCGTCGTCGGAGGACGCGTCGTTCGGCGCCGACGTCGACGGCGTGGCCGGGCGCCGCATCGCCGCCGTCGCCTGGTACGCCAAGAAGCTGCCGGGGGGCAGCCGGCAGGGCAGCCGGGTCACGTTCCTCGACCTCGAGTCGCGCCGCTACCGCCACGTGCTGCTGGTGGCGCCGACCCTGCGCGACGGCGTCGCCGGACTCGAGCCGCTGCACGTGCACGCCGGCGGGATCGTGTGGTGCGGCGGGTACCTGCACGTCGCCGCGACCGCCCGCGGCTTCTACTCCTGCCGCACCGCCGACGTGCTGCGGGTGCCTGACGACTCTCCCCTCGACACCTTCGGCTACCGCTACGTCATGCCGGTGCGGTTCCAGTACGAGGCCACCACCGACGACGGCGTCGAGCGGTTGCGCTACTCGTTCATGTCGCTGGACCGGGAGTCCGACCCGCCCTCGCTCATCGTCGGCGAGTACGGCCGCGGCACCGGCAAGACCCGGCGGTTGACCCGGTTCCCGCTCGACCCGGCCACGATGCTGCCCGCCACCGGCGAGGACGGCACCGCCCGGCCACTCGGCCTCGAGGAGGGCGTCGGTCAGATGCAGGGCGCCGTGGTGGCGCGCGGCCGGCTCCACGTGACCACCTCCCACGGGCCGTGGACGCCCGGGTCGGTGCACAGCGGGCCGAGCGGTGCCGCCCTCGAGCAGCACCGATGGGCGACCCCGATGGGTCCTGAGGACCTCGCCTACCTCCCCGGCTCCGACGAGCTGCTCAGCGTCACCGAGCACCCTCTCCGCCGGTGGGTCTTCACGATGAAGCGCTCCTGGTTCGACTGACCCGTCGTTCCCGTTCGATCGAACGATTCGTGCGGTCCGGGAGACACCGCAAACGTCAGCGAGGCAGCCGGGCCAGCTGGCGGGACTGCGCGACGAGCCGACCCGCGGAGTCCCACACCTCGCAGTCCTCCTCGAACAGGCCGCCGGCCATGTTGCGGGTGGCGTGGCGCACGCGCAGCCAGCCGGGCGCGGGCTCGGCGCGCACGTGCACGGTGAGCTCGAGGGTCGGCGCCCACCCCATGCGGCCGTGGGTGAAGGTGACTGGCGGCAGTGCGTCGACGACGGTCAGCAGCGAGATCGGGTCGGGCTCGCGCCCGTCCTCGAGCCGGAACCAGGCGGCGAGCTCGCCGGAGTGGTTCGGGTCGCCGAGCGCCCAGCCGACGTGGTCGGGGTGGAACCGCAGGTCGAACCGCTCCATCAGCGGGGCGATCCGGCGGATCTCCTCCGGCGCCATCGACCCGGGCACGCACTGCTCGACGGGCGGCAGGTCCAGCTCGGCCGCGGTGGTGAGCACGTCGCCGACCTCGCGGCCGAGGTCGCCGTAGGTGGCGAGGGCGGAGATGCGGGCGACGCCGTCCTGGGAGAGGTCGGCAGCCACGGTCGCGACGCTGCCGCCCTCGCGCAGCGTGCGCACCTCGACGGCGGCCGGCCCGGGCACCGAGGCCGACAGGTAGTAGGCGCTGACCGCCAGCGGGTCGGGCTTGCCGGGCACCGCCTCGCGGATCGCCCGGCCGATCACCGACAGCAGGTAGCCGCCGTTGACGCCGCCGCCGACCACCCAGCCGGGATCGAGCGTGGCGGAGTAGCGCGCGTCGCCGTCGGGCGTCACGGCGGTGGTGGTGTCGAAGACCGAGGTCACGCGCCCGACGCTAGCCATGGCGTCCGGTGGCACGCTGGGAGGGTGACCGACACCGACCGCGCGCTCGAGGAGGCCATCCGCGACCTGCTGGCCGCGCGCGCCGACGGCGCCACCATCTGCCCCTCGGAGGCCGCCCGCTCGGTGGCAGGCGACGACGGCGACTGGCGACCGCTGATGGACCCCGCGCGCGACGCCGCCGGCCGTCTTGTCGACGCCGGCGAGGTGGAGGTCACCCAGGGCGGCGAGGTGGTCGACCTCGGCACCGCGCGCGGGCCGATCCGGATCCGACGCAGGGGCTGAGCAGCGTCAGCCGCCGACGAACTCGGCGACCGCCTCCTGGTAGCCGGGCACCTCCAGCAGGAACGAGTCGTGGCCCCACGGGGACTCGAGGTCGAGGTGCCGGCTGACGGCGCCCGCGGCCGAGAGCACGTCGTGGAGGCGGCGCGAGTGCGCGGTGGGGAAGCGCCAGTCGGAGGTGAACGAGACCGCCAGGAACTGCGTGCCCGCCCGAGCCGGGCCGCCGCGCGCGTCGGGGTCCGCGAACGCGTCGAAGTAGTCCATCACCCGGGTCAGGTAGAGGTAGGAGAGTGCGTCGAACCGGGCCAGGAACATCTCCGCCTGGTGGTCGAGGTAGCTCTCCACCTGGAAGTCCGTGCCGTGCCGGGGCGGCCCGTCGTCCAGCCTGGCGCGGCCGAACTTCGCCTCGAGCGACTCCTCGGACACGTAGGTGATGTGAGCCATCCGCCGCGCGACCGCCAGCCCGTGGGTCGGGCGGCGGTCGGTGTCGAGGTAGCGGCCGTCTCGGAAGTCGGGATCGCGCAGGATCGCGTCCCGCGCCACCGCGGAGAACGCGATGTTCTGGGCCGACAGCCGCGACGACGCCGCGACCAGCACCGCCCGGTCGATCTCGTCCGGGCGCGTCGATCGCCCACTGCAGCACCTGCATGCCGCCGAGCGAGCCGCCGATCGCCGCGTGCGAGCCGCGCTCGATCGCCGAGGTGGCCGAGCAGTCGCCGGTGGACGGCGACGAGGTCGCGCATCGTGAACAGCGGGAAGTCCAGGCCCTACGCCCGTCCCGTGCGGGGGTCGGGGGACGACGGCCCGGTCGTGCCGCGGCAGCCGCCGAGCAGGTTGGGGCAGACGACGAAGAAGCGGTCGGTGTCGATCGGGCGGCCGGGGCCGACCATGCTCGCCCACCAGCCGTCCGCCCCGGCCGCGTGCGCGTCGCCGGTGAGCGCGTGGCAGACGACCACCACGTTGTCGCGGGCCGGGGCGAGCTCGCCCCAGGTCTCGTAGACGACCTCGACGTGCTCGAGCCGGGCTCCGTGCTCGAGCACGAGCGGGTGGTCCTCGGTGGCGAGGACCGACCCGCTCGGGCGCGCCGGTCACGGCAGGGTCACTTGCTGGCGGCCAGCGCCTGCTCGAGGTCGGCGAGCAGGTCCTCGACGTTCTCGATGCCCGACCGAGAGCCGCACCATGTCCTCGGGCACGCCGGCCGCCTCGAGCTCGTCGGGCGTGAGCTGGGAGTGCGTGGTGGTGGCGTTGTGGATCGCCAGCGACTTCGCGTCGCCGATGTTGGCCAGGTGGCTGAACAGGCCCAGCGCCTCGACGAACCGCTTGCCGCCGTCGCGCCCGGACTTCACGCCGAAGCTCACCAGGCCGCCGTAGCCGCGGCCGGTGAACATCCGGTCGGCCACCGCCTTGTAGGGGGAGCTCTCGAGGCCGGGGTAGCTGACCCAGGACACGTTGTCGTGGCCCTCGAGGTACTCGGCGACCACCTTCAGGGCGTTCTCGCTGTGGCGCTCCATCCGCAGGTGCAGCGTCTCGAGTCCCTGGAGGAACAGCCACGAGTTGATCGGCGTGATCGCGGCACCGGTGTTGCGCAGCAGCACGGTGCGCGCCCGGATGATGTAGGCCAGCTCGGCGACCGCCTCGGTCCACACCACGCCGTGGTAGGCGGCGTCGGGCTGGGTGAGGCCGGGGAACCGGTCGGCGTGGGCGGCCCAGTCGAACGTGCCGCCGTCGACGATGACGCCGCCGATGGAGGTGCCGTGGCCGCCGATGTACTTGGTGGCCGAGTGCACGATCACGTCGGCGCCGTGCTCGAACGGACGCGACAGCAGCGGCGTCGGCGCGGTGTTGTCGACGATGAGCGGGAGCCCCTGGTCGTGCGCCGCGTCGGCCCAGGCCCGCACGTCGACCACGTTGATCTTCGGGTTGCCGACGCGTCTCGGCGAAGACCAGCTTGGTCTTCTCGTCGACGTGCTGCGCGAGCTCCTCGGGCTTCTCCGGGTCGACGAAGCGCACCTCGATCCCGAACTGCGGCAGCGTGTGCGCGAACAGCGCGTAGGTGCCGCCGTACAGCGTGGAGAGCGCCACGATGTTGTCGCCGGCGTAGGTCAGGTTGAGCACGGCGTAGGTCGTCGCCGCCGACCCGGACGCCGTGGCGAGCGCCCCGACGCCGCCCTCGAGCTGGGTCGATGCGGTCCTCGAACACCGACTGGGTCGGGTTCATGATCCGGGTGTAGATGTTGCCCGGCTCGGCGAGCGCGAACAGGTTGGCGGCGTGCTCGGTGTCGTTGAAGACGTACGACGTGGTCTGGTAGATCGGCACGGCCCGGGCGTTGGTGGTGGGGTCGTGCTCCTCCTGGCCGGCGTGCACGGCCAGGGTCTCGGGACGGTAGGTCATCGGATGCTCCTCGAGTCGACGGATTTTCAGCGTAATGTCGCTGGACGAAGTCGGGTTCAGGTGTCCGCGTACGAGCCGTCAGGCGAGGTGCTCGAAGGTCCCCGCGCCCGGGCGCCACGCCGTCCACCGGGCGTCACCGAACCCGCTCAGCAGCGCGATCTCCGGCCCGGTCAGGTCCTCCGGCGCAGGGTTGAGCACGAGGGACGCACCTTGGAGCTCGAGCACGATCCCCTCCCCCGCCGCCTCGGTGGTGCCCATCACCAGCTGGCCCACGAGCGCGCGCAGCGAGTCGGCGTACCCGAACCCCTCCTGCCGCAGCGTCACCCCCGGCTGCCGGACCTCGGGCCAGGCCTCGCAGGTGAGCACCGGCCGGTCGTCGTCGCCGTCGCCGTCGAAGTGCAGCTCGAGGCGGTCGAGGTGGAAGTCGACGCTCATCAGTCGCCGCATCACCAGCCGCGACAGCAGGTCGTCGGGCTCGGGCGCCCCCTCGGTCATGCCCGGAGCCTAGGCCCAGCCCGCGGATCGGCCCGGCTACTCGCTCGGACCCAGGACGCTGGATCGGCACCCTCGGGTGGAGTCATGCCGGTCGGCCCTCGAGGACGGAGAGGTCGCGCTCGGCGTACTCGCGATGCAGCCACTCCTCCTGCACCACCGCGCTGAGGCAACGGCGCATCGCGAAGGACTCGGACGCGGGGTAGCCCGGCTCGAGCACGGGCTGGGTCATCTCCTCGAGCCGCTCGTCGCTGAGCTCGTGGATCACTCGCGCCACTGTGGCCATCCGTTCGGCGCGCACGGCCAGGATCTCCTCGAGGGCGGGGCGAGCGTCCGCGTCGTGGGGAACCCCCGGGGTGTCGGCCGGCATCTCGCTGTGCGCCAGGCCGAGCGGGTGATAGGGCGCAGGTTCACCGATGAGGGCCCGCAGCACCCAGGCGTCGGTGGCCATGACGAGGTGGCGCAGGGTCTCGATGAAGGACCACTCGCCGTCGACCCGCTCGTGCAGCAGGTCCTCGGGGAGGGCCCGGGCGCGCTCCACTGCGGCCTCCCACCGTCGCACGACGACGTCCCACGCCTGCCGGAACCCGTCGGCGTCGGTGGGGCGGACGAGCGTGCGGTCGGGGTCGCGACGGTCGAGCTCGGCCTCGATCAGCGGGCCGACGTCGACTCCGTTGACCGTCACGTCCTCGACGTGGCCGTCGATCTCCACCCGCTGGAGCCAGGCGCCACGGATCACCGCGTCCTGGAAGTAGACGTTGTGGAAGCGCGACTGGCTGAAGTCGACCTCCTCGAAGCGGCTGTGGCTCCAGTCCTCGCGCAGGTAGTCGGTCACGGGCCTCACCGTGCCAGAGCCGGGCGACATCGAGGCAGGCATGCCTGCCGACAAGTGCCTCGATCGGAATCAGCCACCCGTGTCCGCTGTGGCGGCGACTGACCGCAGCGGTGTGGTCCCGATGATCGACAGTCCCTGCGGTTTCCAGACAACGTGGTCGGAAGCGGGTCGGACTTTGGCCAACTGTCCCGACGGCTGTCCGATCCACGGCACACTGGCCTCTCACCGCGAGGGGCGGGAGTGCCTGATGGATGTCGAGGACGCGCATGCGCCGTCCGCGGAAGGCGCGCGCACCAGCAGCTGGGGCGGTCCGGAGGTGTGGGCTGAGCTGCGCCGGATCGCCGATGACGCTCGGGTCCGGGCCGGGTTCGCTGTGTGTGCGGTCGAGGTGCTGCGTGCTGATGGCCTGCTCGAGGAGGTCGTTTCCACCGGCAACGCGGACTTCGAGGCCGGCCGGGGCCAGACCTACCCGCTCAGTCATGTGCGCCGAGTCATGGAGAAGGGCGACCGCTACGGCAAGTTCGTCTTCCTCGCCGAGGAGGACATGGACCCGGCGCTCCAGGAGGCGATCCGGGGGTACGGCTACGTGCCGTCCTTGCCCGTCTCGAGCGATCCCGGGCGATGGCGGGAGTTGGACATGCTGGTGGCGCACGTCGACGACGCCTCGGGCCGCACTCGTGTCCTGTTCCACCTCGACGAGCCACTGGGTGGACGCCGTCCCCGACCGCACGAGCTGCAGGCGATCGCCGACAGCCTGGAGCTGGCGCTGCAGGCCATCCTGGCCATCGTCGATCGCGAGGAGCTGACCCGCAAGGCCCGCCTCGACGACACCGCCCGCGCCGTGGTGCGGGCGGCCTCCCAGCAGGTCACTGCTCACGAGCTGGTCGCTGCGGTCCACCCCACACTCATCGCCGGCTTCCGCGCGCGCTCGCTCGCCGTGTGGTTCCTCGACGAGCCCGGTGAGCCGACCGGCGAGCCCGAGGTGGGATCCGCGCTGTGGGCGATGCGCCCGGCGATCGAGGCGGCGACGCGGCGAGCCTGGGGCGCGCACACGATGATCATCGCCGACACCGACCGCGTCTGGGGCGACGACGAGCTGGACCGCGACCACCGAGACGACCTGACCGATCACCTTCTCCGGCACGGGGTGGGGGAGGTGTTGTTGGTGCCCGTGGGCGCCGGGCACGAGCCGATGGGGGTGCTGGTCGTCGCCCGCGAGGGTGAGGGCGAGCGCTGGACCGGGAGTGAGAGCGCGGCCGCTCTGGGAGTCGGCCACGACCTGGGCCGCGCGCTGCTCAGCACCCGCGCCCACGAGCGCGAGCAACGGCTGATCGAGGAGCTGCGGCGGCTGGACGACTACCGGCGCCAGCTCATCGCCACGGTCTCCCACGAGCTGCGCAACCCGCTGGGTGTGATCGCCGGACACGTCGAGATGCTCGAGTCGGTGCCAGACCTGCCCTCGGACGCCGAAGCCTCCCTGCGCGCGCTGGGGCGGGGCTCGGCTCGGTTGGCCGCGGTCGTCGACGACCTGTTGCTGCTGAGTCAGACGAGCAGCCCGGCGAGCTCGATCGAGCGGGTGCCGGTCGCTCTCGATGCGGTGCTTGCCGAGGTCGTCGAGGACGAGGTGATCCGTGCCGCCAAGCACGGCGTCGAGCTGCGAACCATCCCCTGCTTGGGCCGGGCGGTGGTTGCTGGTGTGCCCGAGGAGCTGCGAAGTCTGCTCGTCAACCTGGTGAGCAACGCGATCAAGTACTCCCGGCCCGGTGGCACCGTCGAGCTGTCGGTGGAGGCCCAGGCAGGCGAGGCGGTGTTCACCTGTGCCGACAGCGGGCTCGGTATCTCGACCGAGGACCAGGAACGGCTCTTCACCGAGTTCTTCCGCTCCACCAACCCCGAAGCGCTGCAGCGCCCAGGCACCGGGCTCGGCCTGGCGATCGCGGCACAGATCGTGACCCGGCACGGCGGACGGATCGACGTCGAGAGCGAGCTCGGCACCGGCACCACCTTCCGGGTCACCCTGCCCGTCGAATGACCCGCGGGACCCATCGCCGGCCAACCGGCTCGCGCGGTGTGGGAAAGACGAGGTCCTGCGCGCTGTGGGGAGTGCCGCGCCCCGTCGTCGTGCCTTCAGCAAGACCGCGGGGGCTGGGCGCCGGCCGAGCCGGAGAGCGGCAGGTTCAGCGTGGTGCGAGAGCGGCGGTCTCAGGCAGCGATCGACCTGGGCCGTCCGAAATCGAGCGGCGGTTCCACGTGCCACAGGGGACAATCGGCCGCGATGCTCACTGCGCTCCGCACCTATGCCACACCCCCGTCCTCCCTGGCCGGGCGCTTGTCAGTCCAGTCGCTGCTCTTCGCCGCGGGCGATGGCGCCTTCCTGGCGGGATCCGCCGTCTACTTCGGCGTCATCTTGGGGTTGTCGCTCGGACAGGTCGGTATCGGACTCACGGTGGCGGCAGCTGCCAGCTTCCTGACAGCGATGCCGGCCGGCAAGCTCGTCGACCGGTTCGGCCCCAAGCGGATGTGGTCGCTGAGCGCGGTGCTGCAAGCAGCGCTGTTCCTCGCGTGGCCGTTCATCGACAACTTTCCGCAGTTCGTTGCGCTCGCGGTGGCGATGGAGGTGGCGGGGAGCCTCGGTGGGGCTGCCCACGGCGCCTACGTCCTCGACGTGCTGCCGCCCGGCGAGCGCGTGGAGTCCCGGGCTTACATGTACTCCGCGCTCAACGTCGGGTTCAGTCTCGGAGCGTTTCTGGGCGGCGGCGCCATCGCCTTCGGTTCCGACGTGCTGCGCTGGGCACCGATCCTCTCCGCGGTCCTCTTCGTGGTCAACGCGGTCGCGATCCTCCGGCTCCCGGACGCCTCGCACGACGTCCGGTCGACCGAGCCACGCCGGCCGCCAGAGGGACCACCGGCCATCCGCAACCGCAGCTGGCTCCTCGTGACCTTCCTCACCGGCGTGCTGTGGTCCAACCAGGTGCTGCTCCACACCGTGATCCCGCTGTGGCTGGTGATCGAGACCGACGCGCCCCATGAGCTCGTAGCGCTGCTGTTCGCCACCAACACGGTGATGTGCATCGTGCTGCCGCGGCTGACCTCGCGCGGCATCCGCGACATCGGCACAGCCTTGCGCGCCGTGCGCTTGTCCGCGGTCTTCTTCGCGCTCACCTGCGTCGTCACCCTGGCCACCCACGAGACCGTCGGCTGGGTCACGGTGGTGCTGTTCTTCATCGGCCACATCGTCTTGACGTGGGCCGAGCTCTACCTCTCCGCATCGGGGTGGACCTTCGAGGCCGAGCTCATGGATCCCCGTCGGCGAGGTGACTACCAAGGCGTCTCCGAGCTCGGCAACACCCTGGGGCGATTCTGGGCGCCGGCCGTCTACGGCTTCCTCGCCATGGAGTGGGGCGCCGTCGGCTGGCTCACCATCGCCGCCATCGTCGGAGCCGCGGCGGCTGCCATGCACCCGGCAACCCGCGTCGGCCGGCGGTACCTCGAGGAACATGTGCCACCCGATGTCCTCGCCGACGCACGCGCCAGTGCCCCTGAGGAGGCGCCCCCTCCTCCGACCACGCTGACGAACCCGCTCGACCCCGGCACGACCGTCACCGACACCCCGTCGCCGCGCTGAGCGGCACACGCGCGGGAAGCCGACTGCACACGATGACAGGTTCGCCACCGCTCGCTCGCCCATTCGCTCGATGACGGAAGCGCCCAGCTCGTGGCCACTTGTTGCACTGACCTCAGGACCGGTGCGTGGCAAGGCTCGGGCACCGGTGGCGCACGACGCTGCGGCGGGCCGGCGTCGAGGGGGGTCCGCGAGGCGGCCGCGTCGTTAGTTGCCGGAGTCGACCGGTCTACCGAGGGCACTGAGAGGCAGAACGGCCATCAATGGCCTCCGGCCTACGGCTTGACACGTTGAGGCCATTCATCACTCGTCCACTGTTCGACGACGTCATGGCTTGGAACGACGAGTTCGGAGGGGCCACCTTCACCCCCCAGCGTGGTGCTCAGTGGAGCGCGCGGCATCTGGCCAGGCAACAAGAACTCACGAACCGGTTGCGCGCAGGAGTTCATCCGGGCATCGAGGTCATGGACCCGAGTTGACCGACTCGTTTCCGAGGCCGACCGCTCATCGACCTGTTCGGGCGGAGCCCGTTGTGCGGCACGGGTCGGGCTGAGGTCGGATACCAGTTGCCACGTCGATCCGGGGGGTTCGATGCTGTTGCTGTGAGTTCTTTCAGCCCGCCGAGCCAGCCGGCCTGGTTCGGCGACCTCCTTGCGTCGGTCGAGCAAGCCTTCGCCGTTACGGGTGCGCAGACTCCTGGTTGGGACGACCCGGACCCCGACCGGGAACCTGCCGATGAGGAGTACTCGAGGTGCTTGGATCCGGAGAAGTACCGAATCCTGGATGCCCGGGCCGATGCGTGGGTCCAGGTTCTCGAGGGACGGGCGGTGGCGAGGATCACCGAAGCCGCGCCAGAGCCCTGGGTTGACTGGCTCCGTCGTCCAGAGGACGTCCACAAGGTGCTGGTGTTCGAGCCGGAGCGTCCTGGCGGCTTGACGCTGGCGCTGGCCTCGACCCTCGTTGACGGGAATCCTTTCGGTTTCGACATCGGGGTCCGCCAATCTGGCATGTCGACCGTCTTCGTTGCTGCCGTGCCCGACTGCGGCTGCGATGCCTGTGACACGGGCTCCGTAGACCTGCTGGACACCTTCGACGGATGGGTCCTGACAGTTGCCCGGGGTGGGGTCATTCACGCGCGCGACCAGCCGCCACGAATCACCCGGACCATCGATGGATGGACCGGCGGCGGGGATGGCTACCGGGAGGATTGGCTCGACGAGTCCCTGCCGGTTCCTCACTCAGTGATGCGTTGGATCGGTGAACCGTGGCAATGATTGAACCCAACGAGCTGCGCTGATCGGCGAAATGCTCGGGTCAGCGCGGCAATGCCAGGCGGAGCCCGTCACGCGGTCTGACGAGTGGGAGCGGTCCTCCAGGATGCGGGACCACATAGTCGGGACCACGTGGTCGCGCATCTCCCGCAGCACGTCGAGGACGCCGACGGCGGCGGGCTCGTCTCGGCGTTCTCGAGGTCATAGTGCCTGCAGGTTCTTGAGCTGAAGGCCAGCCAGAGCCACACTGCGTAGGAGACCATCAAGACCCCGGCGACATCTTTAGTGCCGCGGTCAACCGGTCTGGTGACGCACTGTGAGGGCAGAATGGGTATCAATGGCCTCTGACCTGGGGCTTACACGTTGAAGCGGAAGATCGAGCCCCGTGGCGTGGTGGAAGTAGCGGCGCGTGAGCGCTCTGCTGATTCGTACTATGCCGTGACGGCGGCGGGGGTGTCGATGTCCTCCTTGCTGGTGGTGATGACGGGGTTGATTGCGGTGGGTGCTGGCGGGTTGAGCAGGGCCATGGAGCCTTCGGAGAGGTAGCGGCGATCGGCGACTTGCCACTCGTCGTGGGCCTCGATGAGTACGCAGGCGGTGAGTCGGTGCAGGGCGGCGGGGTTGGGGAAGATCCCGACGACCTCGGTGCGTCGCTTGACCTCGCGGTTGAGTCGCTCGAGTGGGTTGGTCGACCAGATCTTGGGCCAGTGCGCCTCGGGGAAGTCGGCGAACGCGGTGATCTCCTCGCGGGCTTGGCGGAGCATTGCGGCGACGTCGGGCAGCTTCGGTTCGAGCATGGCCGCGACGACCTCGACCTGCTCGCGAACCAGCGCTGCGGTGGGTTGGGCGAAGATCGTGCGGATCGTGGTGGCGACCATCGCCGAGGACGCTTTGGGCACCCTGGTCAGCACGTTGCGCATGAAGTGGACCCGGCACCGCTGCCAGGTCGAGCCGGCCATGACCTGGTCGATCGCGGCCATCAGCCCGCGGTGGTGATCGGAGATGACCAGCTGCACACCGCCCAGGCCGCGTTCGCGCAGGCCGCGCAGGAACTCGGTCCAGAACGTCTTGTTCTCGCTGTCGCCGACGCGGGAGCCGAGGACTTCACGCCGCCCGTCGGCGGAGACGCCGGTGGCGATCACGACCGCTTGGGAGACGACCCGGCCGTTGAGGCGGGCCTTGCAGTAGGTCGCGTCGAGGAACACGTACGGGAACGCGCAGTGGTCCAACGGCCGGGTGTCGTAGGCCGCGACCTGCTCATCGAGGCCGGCGCAGATCCTGCGAGACCTCGGACTTGCTGATCCCGGTATCGACACCCAGCGCGGCCACCAGGTCGTCGACCTTCCGGGTGCTGACGCCGTGGACGTAGGCCTCCATCACGACCGCGTGCAACGCGACGTCGACACGCCTGCGGGGCTCGAGCAAGGTCGGGAAGAACGACCCGGTGCGGAGCTTGGGGATCTTCACCGTCAGGTCCCCGGCCGTGGTCGAGACGGTCTTGCTGCGGCTGCCGTTGCGCTGGGCGGTGCGGTTCTCGGTTCGCTCGTGTGGAGCTGCGCCGATCGCGCTGGTGGCCTCGGCTTCGACGAGGGCTTGGAGCATGAAGCCGAGCATCTGACGCATCACGTCACCGCCATCAGCGGTGCGCAGCGCCTCGGTGATCTGGAGCAGGGCAGACTGGTTCAGGGTCATCGCGTGAGTCCTGTTCTACGAGTTGATTAGAGCCTTCTCGCAGAGCCTCACGCGGTGACCCGCCTACGTCCGGACGACACCCCGAACGGGGCCTGGTCCGTGGTCAGGCTGGTCCCGCTACTTCCACCACCCCAGGGGACTCACCCAAGCGGAACGTTGACGGCGGTTTCGAACCTTCGTCTTCATTGCCAGAAATGTACTCTGACCTGGGCAAACAGTGCTGAACCGACGCCCATCAGTTCGCGCTGATTGGCGACTCTAGCCGTTCTGGTGAGGGCAGATTGAGGGCGGACCGCGGCCGAGAGCGTCCTTAATTCTCGAAATCGCGACGGGCGGAGACGTGTTGCAGGCGCCGTACTGGACCGGTCGGACACGCCGCTGTCACGGCCAGGTCAGGGAGACGTCAGCACCGTGGACTCGGACGTGCGAGCGGAGGGCTATTGCTCGTGGGGGCCGACGTCGGTGCTGAGTGCTGACTCCCAGTCCTGGCCACCGTGGAAGACACCGAGGATGTTGATCACCTGCTCGGTAGCGGACCCGTCCACGTCGTAGGCAACGAGCGTTCGCTTCCGAAATGTAGACGTCCGCATGCCAGGTCGGACGTCGTCACGGGACCGCCCGGCCATCGGGAAGTCAACGATGGTGTTGATGTGATCGAGGACTGCCGAGACGAAGCGTTGAGCGACATCAGCAGAGGCCGACTTGGTGATCCAGTCGTCGATCTCGTCGAGCTGGTTCTCGGCCTCGGGGGTTGAAGTTGATCCGTCCCGTCATCGACGGGCGGACCACTTGCTCTCGAGCCGCGTCCGGACGTCCTCAGCCGGGACGGCGCGGGAAGGATCGGCCTTCAACAGATCGTAGGCAGTGGCGGCCTCGGTGCGGAGCCACGACTCCGCCCCCTGGTCGAAGGCTTCACCCGGGTCTACCGATTGGAGCAGCCGCAGAGCCACGTGCTTGCGCACGTCAGGCGGCAGGGACATCCCGGCCTCGTAGAGCTCCGTCTCGCTCAGTGACATGGCCTCAGGTTACGCCCGCGGAACGCGGGCAAGCGCTCTAACCAGAGCTGCGGCTGGCCATTCGCCCGCACGCGATCCGCGGCATGGTCGGGCGGAGCCCGTAGCGCGGCATGGTCGGGCGGAGCCCGCAGCGCGGCAGATGCGGACGTTTCCCCGACACCGAAGCGCTCCGGCTACGGGTGGAATCTGACCCGGAACCGGGAACCGACCTCGGCCGGCAGACGATCAGCGAGTTGGAGCGCCCGAGGGTTGAGAAGTGCCTGCGACTGGCCTCGCTCGCGGGCCGCATCCATGTCGCGCACCCACTCGAGCAGGTCGGCGATCGGCGAGTCACTCAGGCCCAGCGCTTGTCGCAGCCAGCCCGGGTCGTCCGGGAGTAGGCCCTCATCGCCCCACAATGGTCCAGCGCCTTCGTCCCACATGATCCGAAGCCGGGTGCCCTCGACGGAGAAGTCGTCTTCTGCTTCGGCGTCGCCATCGACTGAGCCGTCCGGGCGGACGGCCGACCAGTAGTCACCGTTCGGGTGGTCGCCAAAATACGGCGGTGGCGAGTCCTCCCTGCGGGGCTCCATGGCCGCCATTCCAACATGCGAGTGCCTCAAGCCGCTCGCTCATCGGCACGTGGGTGCGCCCGGATAGCGCCGGCATGTGCGTGCGCTATGGCAGTGGCAGCCGACGCCAGACGATCGCGGCGTTGGGTGACTCGCCCGAGGGAGCGGGGTCCGTCCGGATTACCGCAAACCCCTCGCGGTCATAGAACTTGGCCGCGCCAACGTTGCCGGCGAAGTGTTCAACGTCGACGTGATCCACCCCGTCCGGGAGCAGGGCGACCGCGTGACGGAGGAGCTCAACGCCCAGGAACGCCCCCGGTATTCCGGGCCAGGTACAACTTCCAGATCACCTGGTCGCGGTGCGGATTCACGGTCTGGCACACCCCCACAACGTTGCCATCCGCGGTGCTGGCGACGTGGAGGCGGCCGGCTTGAACGGCGGGTGACAGGCGTTCTCGTGTCCACCACGCCAACTGCTCGTGAGCGGCTCTCTCACCGAGGATCGGCGTGTAGTACTGCGGAACCACCGCTGAACCGAACGCGACGGTCCCGTCAAGGTCGTCAGTAGTAGCCGTCCGAATGGTCACTCCCATGTCTGTACATCCTAGGAAGCCCTCTCATCGGCATTTTCGGGCGGATCACCCGCATGTCACTGATGGCCGGGCGCAGCGCCCCGATGCAGGCGGCGACCGCGCACCGACCGGGCACCGGGACCCCTACCGGTTCGCGAAGCCAACGGTCAGGCTCGGTCCGTTGGCTCGGTCGAGATCCGGCTGCCGAAGTACAACTCCGAGCGCACCGTCGCTGTCCGGGACGCGCTGGCTCGAGACGCTCGCCCAGCACGTCGGTCTCGGCCTGGCCAACGAGTGGCTGTTCTCCGGGGTCGAGGACGTTCCACCACACCAGAACACGATCGGGCACCGGTGGCGCGCGACGCTGAACGGGCCGAGGTCGAGGGGGTGCGGCTGCACGACCTTCGGCACTTCTACGCATCAGGTCTGATCGCTTCTGGTTGCGACGCGTGGGCCGTCCAGCGCGCCCTCGGTCACGCGAAATCGACCACGACGCTGACGACGTACGCCCACCTGGTGGCCCACGGCCGAGGACCGAGTTCGCCAAGCGGCCGCGTCTTTAGTTGTTGAGGTCAACCGTTCTACTGAGGGCACTGTGAGGGCAGATCTGCCATCAAGGGCCTCTGACCTGCGGCTTTACACGTT
>CAVRKT010000004.1:0-275380 GCA_963721965.1 uncultured Actinomycetota bacterium
GACAAGGTCGTACCCAAGAACGGCGCCGAGGTCATCGCTCGTTGGAATGAGGAGCTTCGAGCGCTCGGGTTCATCGACCCGACCGGACCGGTCCCGCTGATGTCGCCGAGCGTGGCTGATCTTGACCGAGAGATCGCGGTCGATCTGGTGTTGTCGCGACTCGGGGCGAAGCGATCGGCGTGGAACGCGGCCGATATACGCGGCCAGGTCGAAGCGCAGATCACCCAGACAGGGCTCGTCGCCGACGCAGCGGTGCGGATCGGCCTCGCGGAGGATCTGACCGCACGCGCAGTCGCACTCTGCTCTCCTCTGCTGGCTGCGGACCGGACTTACCTGAGCACGTCCGGTCCCTGACCTCACCTGCGGTCCTGGCCGTGGAGACCGAGCTCCTGGAACGGCTGCTGCGTCGCGCAACACCGGCGGATCCGGCAAGGGTTCATCGCGCGACGCTGACACGGCTGTCGGCTGAACAAGCCCGGGTGCGTCGCTGCAGCCTCACCGGCAGGGGTGCGTTGATCGTGATCGAGGGAGCGGCCGGGGCCGGGAAAACCACGACGCTCGACGCCGCACAGACGCATCTCGTGATGCGTGGCCACCGGCTGCTCGTCGTCACGCCGACCCTGGAAGGCCGCCGAAGTTGCCGCCCGAGAGACCGGCGCCGAGGGGCCATTCCGCGGCATGGCTGATTCACCAACACGGATGGCGCCGGGACAACGATGGGGCACCGGACCAGACAACCGTCCGAACCCGTACCTGCAGCGAGGCTCCGGCGCCGTGATCTGCTGGTTGTCGATGAGGCCGGGATGCTCGACCAGGACACCGCCCTCGCACTGCTCACCATCGCCGACGAGGCCGGAGCACGCATCGCCTTCGTCGGCGACCGCCACCAGCTCGCCGCCGTCGGTCGCGGTGGCGTTCTCGACCACGCGATCGCGTGGGCACACCCCACCGCCGTGATCCCGATGACCAGGTGCGTCGGTTCACCGATCCGGAGTACGCGACGCTCAGCCTCCAGATGCGCGAACGGCGACGCCGACTCGGTGTTCGACCGGCCCGTCCCGCCGAGGCCAGGTGGTCATCCACGCCTCCGAGGTTGAGCGGACCGCCGTCGCTTGCGGACCCGGCGCCGCGGGAGCCCTCGTGGTCGCCGACACTCGCGAGCAGGTTGCCGCCCTCAACATCGCCATCCGAGACCACTCCCCGTCGACGGTCACCGTAGGCGTCACTACCCAGCGCGGCGACGCATCGGACCCGGCGACCAGATCGCGACCCGACGCAACGACCCAGATCTCGGGTCACGAACCGCCAGACGTGGACCGTCGACGGTCCGTGGGCGACGACGGCAGCCTCATCGTCACGCACCCGGCATACGGACGGGATCGCGAGTTGCCCGCCGCGTACGCCGAACGAGTACGTCGAGCTCGCCTACGCCACCACCGTCCACGGCACCCAGGGCGAGACCGTCGACTACGCCCATGTCGTGATCGGCGAACGCGACAGGTGCCGCGTCGGCGTACGTCGCCATGACCCGTGGCCGCCACAGCAACGGCGCCCACCTCGTCGCCGAGTCCGTCGAGGAGGCCGGCAGGCAGTGGGTTGAGGTCTTCGGTCGGGACCGCGCCGACCTCGGCCCTGCGCTATGCCCGTCGGCAGGCGATCGACGCGATCGATCGGTACGGGCCGCCGGCGTAACCCGCTGGCTGCGCAGGCTTCCGCGCCCGAGCGGCAGCCAGCAACACCGACAGGGCCCGGGATCGGCCTGTAGCAAACGTCGCGGCCCCAAGGCTCGGAGGGAACCTGCTGACCTGCACAAACGCAGGGTTCCCCCTGCGCGTTCCCCCCGCCAGTTTCCGAATTCGGGTAACACCCCTGACTCCACGCTGACCAATGCGAACAATCGTTCGCGAGCCAACCCGGCAAACGACTTAGGAATACCTGTTGACCTGCGGAAACTGAGCCCCGTCCCCGGGCAGGTATTCCCCTCACGCTCCCTGAAATCGCCGACACCTGTCGGCCCACGCGGCCCACCACGAACCCGCCGTTCGTCGTCGACCATCAGCGAGGAGGCGCCATGACCGCACCACCGATCAACCCCGACGAGAACCGACGCCCGATCCAGAACCCCGGCGACGAGATGCTCACCCTCCAGGAGGCCTGCCGCTTCCTCCGCGTCGCCGAAGGGACGCTGCGCTACTGGCGCCACCTCGGCTGCGGGCCGCGCAGCTTCAAGGTCGGCCGCCACGTCCGCTACTGGCGTGCCGATCTCATCCTCTGGCTCTCGGAACAGACCAGTCGTCCACAGGATCACCACTGAACGATGCGCGCTCGCCGGTCGTCGTGCTCAGAGCTGACCGGATGCCGGAAAGGAGGACTCCCATGGCCGGAAGCATCGCCAAGCGACCGGACGGGCGGTGGCGCGCTCGCTATCGCGACGACACCGGGCGCGAGCGGTCGCGTCACTTCGCGCGCAAGGTCGACGCGGCCGCGTGGCTCGACGAGGTGACCTCGACGCTCCACGCGGGGACCTACGTCAACCCGCGCGCCGGGAACGTCACGTTCCAGCAGTTCTACGACGACTGGGCGCCCCGACAACTCTGGGTGCCATCGACGCGGGCAAACGCGGACCTGGCGGTCCGGTCGGTGTCGTTCGGGGTGCTGCCGCTGAAGACGATCCGGCGCTCCCACATCGAGACGTGGGTGAAGTCGATCTCGACGCGGTGGGCGCCGACGACTATCAAGACGCGGTTCGTGATCGTGCGCTCGGTGTTCCGAGCCGCGGTCGCGGACCGGGTGATCGCCGCCGACCCGACCGTCGGGGTCGCGCTCCCCCGGCGCCGGAAGGTCGAGGCCGCGATGCGGATCCCGACTGTGGCGCAGGTCGGTCTGCTGTTGGCGCACGCGGACAGTCGACGGGTGTCGACTCGTCACGGCTTCCGCGCGTACGTCGCGCTGTGCGCGTTCTCTGGGCTCCGAAAGGGCGAGGCCGCAGCCGTCCAGGTAGGCGACATCGACTTTGCCCGTCGGCAGCTGGCCATCTCCCGACAATTGCAGCGCGACGGCGACACGTTCGTCGTCCGGTTGCCGAAGTACGGCTCGGAGCGGGTCGTGCACCTGCCGGACGAGCTGGTCGCGATGCTGCGTTCCCAAATCGAGGTTCACCTGGCTTCTGAGCCGACCCGGTGGCTGTTCACCGTTGGCGACGGCCCGATGTACGACAACGACATCGACTGGCGCTGGCGTGCGACCCGGACGTCAGCCGGACTCCCGCACGTCCGACTGCACGACCTGCGCCACTTCTACGCCTCCGGCTTGATCGCGGCGGGCTGCGATGTCGTCACCGTCCAGCGGGCGCTCGGGCACTCGTCGGCGACGACCACGCTGAACACCTACAGCCATCTGTGGCCGACGGCGGAGGATCGGACGCGGGCGGCAGCAGCTGGGTTGATGCGGCAGGCGATGAAGCCGCGACCGGAGCTCCCGAGCGGTTCGGTCAGAGGTCAGCCTCTCCAAACAGAGACTGCTGCATTGCCTTCGCGCTAAGGCGGTACCTCGGTGTTTACTGCCGCGGCCCGGCTGCGTCGGCTCGACGCTGCCCTCCCCCTTCAAGGTTCGAAGCCAGTGCTCGGCGGTCTTGGGATTCAGCCCCGCAAGCTCGCTGATCTCCGACTTCGACAACTCGGTGTGCAGCGCAAGCAGATCAAGGATTTCGACGTCGCCGATTGGGGCGAGCACGTCGGCCTCGCACGTGGGCAGTCATCGCATACTCGGACAGCGTGTAGCGAGCACCACCGCGCGTTCCCGTCTGAGCAACCAACTCGCGCGCGACCAAGTGTTGCAGCTCGAATGTCGCGACCCGGCTGCAGGACGTCGGTGGCGGCGCGATATTTCGCGTTGTCCATCACCTCCCCGCGTCGCATGAGAGCGAGGCCAGTGCACTGCGAATCGCGCAGGCCTTCTCGACCCAGAAGCTGCAACCAGGCGACCGTCTCGTCGTCGAGCAGGGTGTGGTTCGGGAGCATGACCTCGAACGCGGGTGGTCGAGTCCTCGAAGCGTCGCGGACTCATCCCGGCGTGGCGCAACGCAGCCAGGATGGCGCGGATGCCGGATCCTCGGTTCTCGCAAACCGTGCGGTCTTCGTCGGGAACCTGGACATCTTCTAGCAGCTTCATGAGGAGGCTGTTCCGGGCGGAAGACCGCCCCTCCTCGCCGAGACGATCGATGTCGACCGCGCCGAAGAGACCGCCCGGTTCATGATGCGCAGTCGGTCCGGATACATCTCGATCTCGCACCTGCGCCACGGGATCCCGGGCTGAGGTCGCGGTGCACCAACGCGTTGACGACGGCTTCACGAAGTGCCTCAGGCGGGTACTCCCACATGTCCCGGCGCCCCTCACCGGTGATGAGCGCACGTCGGCTCATGTTTCTGCGAATGACGCTCATCGTCTCCGCGACCATCGACGGGATCGGCCCGTAAGGCTCACGTTGTCGAGGAACTGGACGCCGGCTTCGGTGTTCTCGCCGGTGGCGGTTGGGTAGTGCACGAACGTCACGTCCAGTTGCCGAAAGAACTGCTGCGGATAACGTCCCAGGGCGAGCAGACCCGCCGTTGTGGGGCGTTCCGCGCCCTCCGGACCCCGGCCGATCACCTTCGTCATGCGTAGGACAACGTCAGCCGACTCGCTCAGCGGATATGCGAGGGTTGTTCTCACGCGCCCGACTGACGTAGGCATCAACGGCGGCCCGGTCGAGATCCTCCAGCGTCGCATCCAGGACAACCTCCTGATCGAACTGCGGCTGGCCTCGATCCGCGACGATCTGTTGCACCTCCTCCGAGGGTAAGCCGTCGGTCGCTTTCGCCCACTCGGAGGAAGCTCCGGCGCTCCTTGCCCAGAGAACGGACGTAGCAGGGCTTCTGTCCCTTCCCGAGCTCCGGGATGTCCGCAACGAGGATGGCCCGACCATCGACCTCAGCTATCTCGATCTCCGGGGCCAGCGGAGGAACCACGTCCTCGCGGACATCGACGCAAGGTCGGCCATCATCTTTGCTGGATCCTCAAGACCGAGCGCAGCGAAGCCGGACACCTCGTCCAATCCGAGCACGAGCGTGCCGCCACCGGGGGTGTTCGAGAAGCTCGACAGCGTCTCGCGGGCGCTCTTCGGAAGGCCGCCCGCTGCAGCTTGACCTCGACCGCGGTTGCCTCCGCACCGAACTTGCGCAGTTCTGCGACAAGGACATCGATGTCTGCCGGCAATGGACTCCTCCTCAGCTTGTGTACGCTTAGGATGATACGCACAAAATCAAGGATGATGTCGATCTCTTTGAGGACCTTGAGAGGTCCTCCTAACTCATCCTCCTAAATCCACGGCTGTTAGGAGGATGAGCTGGTTCTACTCCGACAGACCGCCGACTTCGTCAAACTCTTCAAAGTTGAAGCCGGTCATCATCACGACCGCCGCCACGTCGGTCCCAGTCGATTTCTCGGGGGAGGCCTCGACCCGTGCGTTGATCTCGTCACGATGAACGTCGACGAATCGCACACCGCAGCGAGGCCGACGCGACCGCTGGCGGCGCCCATCCCAGACGGTCGCAGCCGACTCACGTCGGATTCTTGCGGACTTTTTGCGGACCAGGACGCGGGATCTTCGGCCCGGCACCCGGTCTGACCTGCGCAAACGCGACGGATCAGTAGTACCAGGGGAACGGCGACCAGTCGGGCTCGCGCTTCTCGAGGAACTGGTCGCGCCCCTCCTGGGCCTCGTCGGTCATGTAGGCGAGGCGGGTGGTCTCGCCGGCGAAGAGCTGTTGGCCGACCAGGCCGTCGTCGACGAGGTTGAAGGAGTACTTGAGCATGCGGACGGCGGTCGGCGACTTGCCGTTGATCAGGCGGCCCCACTCCAGGGCGGTGGCCTCGAGCTCGGCGTGCGGGACGGCGCGGTTGACGGTGCCCATCCGCATGCCGTCCTCGGCGGAGTACTCCTGGCCGAGGAAGAAGATCTCGCGGGCGTACTTCTGGCCGACCTGGCGGGCGAGGTAGGCCGAGCCGTAGCCGCCGTCGAAGGAGCCGACGTCGGCGTCGGTCTGCTTGAAGCGGGCCTCCTCGCGGCTGGCGAGGGTGAGGTCGCAGACCGCATGCAGGCTGTGGCCGCCGCCCGCCGTCCAGCCGGGCACGACGCAGATGACGACCTTCGGCATGAACCGGATCAGCCGCTGCACCTCGAGGATGTGGAGCCGGCCGAGCTGCGCCTTGTCGACGACCTCCGGCTCCTCGGTCCCACCCTCGGCGCCGTGCTGATCCTCATACATGTAGCCGGTGCGGCCGCGGATCCGCTGGTCGCCGCCGGTGCAGAACGCCCACTTGCCGTTCTTCGCGCTCGGGCCGTTGCCGGTGAGGAGCACGCAGCCCACGTCGGAGGAGGTGCGGGCGTGCTCGAGCACGCGGAGCAGCTCGTCGACGGTGCCCGGGCGGAAGGCGTTGAGGACGTCGGGCCGGTCGAAGGCGATGCGGACGGTGCCGTGCGCCTTCGCCCGGTGATAGGTCAGGTCGACCAGGTCGTCGAATCCGGGGACGTCGTCCCAGGCGTCGGGGTCGAAGGTCTCGGACACGCCCTCGATGGCACTCATGGACGCAAACTAACGTGGCCTCCATGACTCTCGAAGGCGAGTACGAGCCCAGCCCGGAGAAGTGGGTCCGCGACCAGGTCGCGGCCTACGAGGCCAGCGGCGGCCAGGAGGCGAACACCCTCATGGGCCATGCCGAGTGGCCGGTCGTGGTGATCACCTCCCGGGGCGCCAAGTCGGGCAAGCTGCGCAAGACCCCGGTGATGCGGGTCGAGCACGACGGCGTCTACGCCGCCATCGCCTCCAAGGGAGGCGCGCCCGAGCACCCCACCTGGTACTACAACTTCGTGGCCCACCCCGAGGTCGACCTGCAGGACGGCCCGGAGCCGCACACCTACTCCGTCCGCGTCGCCGAGGGTGAGGAGCGGGCCGAGTGGTGGGAGCGTGCGGTCGCCGCCTACGCGCCGTACGCGGAGTACCAGGAGAACACCGATCGGGAGATCCCGGTCTTCCTGCTGGAGCGCGTCGACTCCTGACGTCGGGCCGGGGGTCTCGACTCGCCGCTCGCAGAGCTCGCAGCGGCTCGACCACCGGCGACCCCCGGTGATCGAGCCGTGTCGAGATCCCCAGGCGTCACCCGCCCGGCGGGCGGTCGTTGTACGGAGGTGCACCGACTGCTCGCCGTCCTGATCGCGCTCGCCGCTGCCGTCGTCCTCGCGCCCGGCGCGACGGCGGCCCCCGATCCCAGCGACCCCGCGTACACCGAGCGCGACACCCAGAACATCGCCGACGCGTACGGCCGGATCACCGGCCCGGGCGGCCAGCTCCGGAACCCGGCGTACCTGCCGGCGCTGGTGACCGAGTCGACGCAGACCGGCGTCGAGCAGCTGCTCCAGCAGGTGGCCTCGCCCACGCGGCCCGCCGTCACTCCCGGCAACGTGGCACCCGGCTGGAACGTCGGCAACCCACTGCGCGCCGGCTGGGAGCGCACCCGCGGCCGGGTGACGAAGGTGGCCTTCACGAACAAGCACGGCGCACTGCTGCGGGGCCGGGTGTTCACGCCCAAGCCGGGCGCCCGCGACCCGTACACCGGCGCGGTGCTGCGTCCGCCGTTCCCGGGCGTCGTGCTCACCGAGGGCTCGGTGCAGGGCTCGTCGCAGATGTACGAGTGGCTGGCGCAGGACCTCGCCGAGCGCGGCTACGTCGTCCTCACCTACGACGTGCAGGGCCAGGGCGAGAGCGAGACCCTCCCGCACGACGGCCCGCTGCCGACCTGCTGCGACGGCGTCCCGTCCCAGCAGGAGGCCAACTTCGTGGTGGGCACGCGCAACGCGCTGTCGTTCTTCACCTCGACGCCGGGCCGGCCCTACCGCAACCCCGGCGCGGAGGGCGCCGCCGTGACCCGGTTCAACCCCGCCTGGCGGCTCTTCGACCGCTCCCCCGACCGCCGGACGGCGACGCCCGGCCGCACCACCCGCATCGCGGTGATCGGGCACTCGCTCGGCGCGTTCGCGATCTCCGGCGTGCAGGCGGTCGACCGCCGGATCGCCACGGTGGTGGCGCTCGACAAGCTCCAGAAGGGCGCGAAGCCGGTGGTGCCGGCGCTGGCGGTGCAGTCGGAGTACGGCTTCTCGGTGACCCCGTGGTGGCAGAGCGGCGGCAGCTCGTTGGCTCCGCAGCCCTCGCCTGACGGGCCCGACCCGCGGCGCGAGCGTGCCAGCGGCTTCGACGCCTGGGACCGCGCCGGCGTCGACTCGATGCTCGTCGTCCCCCGCGCCTCGACCCACCTCGACTACACCGACATCCCGCTGGTGCTGCCGGCGAGCCGCTGGGGCCAGGCGCTCACCAGCGTCTACGTGCAGCGGTGGCTGGGTCACTACCTCAAGCACACCGGCTCGACGTCGTCGCTGCTCGCGCGCTCGTTCCGCTACCTCGAGCCGGTCGGCGAGGGCCGCTGGGAGCCGGTCACCCTGAAGCGCGACCGGCTGCTCAGCTTCTACTACTGCTCCGCCTACGCCCTCGGCCCACGCCGCGACGGCGACGTCACCGACGTCGGCTGCTGACCCGCCCGAAACTTCACACCAACTGCGCTGACCCGCCCGAAAGTTTCGGGCGGGTCGGCGTGGTTTTGCTGCAGTTTCGGGCGGGTCGACCTAGGAGTGGGCGATGGAGGCGGCGAGGCCGGCGAGGTGGCCCAGGCGGGCGAGCTCGGAGTCGAGGAACTCGGGGCCGCCGCGGCGGGCGACGACCACGACCTCGTTGCCGTCGACGCGAGCGGCGGCGTAGAGGGTCTCGTCGTCGCGGGGCTGGCCGAGGACGTCGCCCTCGAGCCGCTGCGGGCGCTCCACCTCGGAGAAGGTGAGGGCGTCCGGGGCGGCGCCGGTGGTGCGGACGACGCCGTGGGCGCGGTGCACCCGGGCCGCCCAGTCGACGCGGAACACGGTCGGCAGGAGGTCGACGAGCCGGTCGAGGGCGCGGGCGGGTTCGGAGGTGAGCTCCTCGACCGCCTCGAGGTCGAACATCAGCCCGCCCGCGGCGTAGCGGCTGATCCACACCACCGCGACGCCGTCGAGCTTCGTGCAGGCCGAGACGATCGAGTCGGGCATCACGCCGGGGTCGACCTCGAGCAGCACGTCGTCGACGGCGGTGCCCTCGTCGTGGCGCTTCTCGACGATCTCGATGGCCTCGATGTCGCCGCCGGCCTCACCGATCGCGCTCGCGAGCCGACCCAGCGAGCCGGGCACGTCGGGGAGCTCCACACGCAGGAGGTACGGCACCGGGCGACAGTATCGGCCGGGGGTGTCAGGACTGTTTCAGCCGCGCGCCGAGTCCCGAGGCCCGGTCGGCGCGGCGGACGACGGCCTCGCGGACGGCGGCCTCGGACCCCACCACCCGCACGTGCTGCTGGGCCCGGGTGATCGCGGTGTAGAAGAGCTCGCGGGTGAGCAGCCGCGACCCGGGCTCGGGGAGCAGCACGGTGACCTCCCCGGCCTGGCTGCCCTGGCTCTTGTGGATCGTCATCGCGTGCATGGTCTCGACGGCGTCGAGCCGCCCGGGGGCGTGGTCGCGCCGGTGGCCGGAGCCGTCGACCCACGCCCGGAGCCGGCCGTCGGGCGCCCGCACGGCCACCCCGGTCTCGCCGTTGTAGACGTCGAGCGCGTAGTCGTTGCTGGTGACGAGCAGCGGGCGGCCGACGTACCACTCCCCCGGCAGCGGCTGCCCGGACTCCTCGGCCAGCCACCGCTCGACCTGCCGGTTCCAGTGGCGCACGCCGAACGGTCCCTCCCGGTGGGCGCAGAGCAGCCGGTGCTCGTCGAGGACGCCGAGGGCGCCGTCGGCGTCGCCCGCGAGGGCGAGGTCACGGAGTCGCCGGGCGGTGTCGAGGAGCCGCGGGCGCAGCACGGCCTCGGGGTCGTGCTCGACGTACTCGACCTCCCGGCTCGAACCCCGGAGCACCTCGACGACCTCGTCGGCGTCGCCGCGGTCGAGGGCCTCGGCGAGCGCCTTGATCTCGCCGCGGAACCGGTGGTTCTGGTGCAACGGCGCCACCGGCCCCGCGCCGCCGAACCCGGCGACGACGTCGGCGAGGACGGCGCCGGCCCCGACCGAGGTGAGCTGGTCGGGATCGCCGACGAGCACCAGCCGCGCCTGCGGCCGGACCGCCTCCAGCAGCCGGCCCATCATCGTGAGGTCGACCATCGAGCACTCGTCGACGACGACGACGTCGTGCTTGAGCCGGTTGCCGCGGTGGTGGCGGAACCGGGTGGCGTTGTCGGGGCGCCAGCCGAGCAGCCGGTGCAGGGTCATCGCGTCGGGGGCGCCGACCCGCTCGCCGTCGGCGCCGAGGCCGGCCAGCTGGCCGAGCACTGCCTCCTGCAGCCGGGTGGCCGCCTTGCCCGTGGGGGCCGCGAGCGCCACCGAGAGGCGGCCGTCTGCCTGGTCGGCGAGCAGGACGAGGAGCCTGGCCACCGACGTCGTCTTGCCGGTGCCGGGACCGCCCGTGAGGACCGTGGTCCACTGCCGAACCGCCTGCTCGGCGGCGGCACGCTGCTCGTCGCTGAACTCGCCGCCGCTGACCCGGCGCAGGGCGGCGGCCAGCCGGGCCTCGTCGACCTCGGGCGGGACGGCGGCCTGCCGTGACAGCAGGTCGTCGGCCACCTGGGCCTCGAGCCGGTGGTAGCGGTCGAGGTAGACGAGCGGGCCCTCGACCCGCAGCACCCCGGCGTCGGCGAGCCGGGAGCCGGCGGCCGCGGCGAGCCAGGCCGCGGGGTCGGGCCACGGCAGCGCCGGACCCTCGGGATCGGCGTCGACCGAGCCCGCCACGGTGGCGAGGTCGACGCACACCGAGCCCGAGCGCAGCGCGCGCACGGCGAACGCCACCGCGAGCACCGCCCGCTCGTCGGCGTCGCCGGCGAGGTCGGCGGTGCGGACGGCGACGTGCACGTCGGCCGCCTCGAGCACTCCCGCGGCGTTGAAGGTAGCCAGGGCTCCGGGCGCCCGGAGCGCGAGTCGGCGGTCGACGTCGGAGTCAAAGGTCATCGGGCCGCCTCCCCGTCGAGGAGGTCGGAGATCGCCTCGACCAGCGCCACCGGGGGCCGCCAGGCGAAGACGCCGCACGGGGCGCCGTCGACGCGCGGGGTGGCGGGGCCGCACATGCCGCGCAGGTAGAGGTAGAGCACGCCGCCGAGGTGCTGCTCGGGGTCGTAGCCGCGCAGCCGCCACCGCAGGAACCGGTGCAGCACGACGGCGTAGAGCAGCGCCTGGAGCGGGTAGTCGGAGTGGCTCATGGCGGCGTCGAGGGCGGCCGGCCGGTAGGCGGCGGCGGTGTGCGGCTCCTCGCGCGGGCCGAGCCAGTTGGTCTTGTAGTCGACGACGAGGTAGCGGGCCTGCTGATCGGCGCCGACCCGCAGCACGATGTCGACCGAGCCCGGTCAGGTAGCCGAGCAGCGGCTGGTCGCCGAGCGCGGGCAGGTCGAGGGCGTCGGCGTACTGGCGCACCGGGTCGCCGTCGGGCAGGTGGTCGCGGAGCAGCGGTGCGAGGTCGCCGAGCCGGGTGCCGCCGGCCAGCGGCAGCTCGAAGTCGAGCTCGCGCAACCGGTCGGGCAGGCCGAGGCTGCGCAGGGTGCGGTCGTCGGCGAGGGGGCCGAGCGGGCTGTCGCAGACGGCGACCAGGGCGTCGGCCAGGGCACCGGGATCGACGTCGACCGGCCACCACGACAGCTGCTCCTCGACGTGCCCGAGCAGCTCGGCCCGCAGGTCGGGCGCCGCGGGGTCGGTGTGCTCGAGCACGGCGTGCACGAGCGACCCGAAGGTGGCGCCGACCGGGAGACCGGCCATCGGGGACGGCACGTCGCCGTCGAGGGCCTCCGGGGCGGCCTCGACCGGGACGGCGTCGACGGGCTCGTCGTCCTTGGCGGTGACCTCGGGCTCGCTGCCGACGCCGGCGGTGGGCGCCACCACCTCGACCGCGCTCAGCGCGGAGTAGGAGGTGCGGCGCCAGGTGGTGTCGACCTCGCGGCCGAACCGGCGGACGGCGAGCGGGCCGACGGCGTCGGGCGGCGCCGGCGGGCCGGGCTCGACGAGCCGGGAGGCCTCGGGCGCGGGGCCGCCGCGCGCGGCCCAGGCGCCGAACATCCCGACGAGGTCGTCGTCGGAGGGCACCGGCGGGCTCGGCGGCACGGCGGACTCGCCGGCGGGCCGCGACAGCAGCCGGTGCAGCGGCGAGGCGACCGCGTTCTTGCTCGGCGCCCACCAGACCACCACCTGCGACTGGGCCCGGGTGATCGCCACGTAGAGCAGCCGCAGCCACTCGCCGGCCTCCTCCTGGGTCCAGCGGTCGACGTGGTCGTGCCACGCCGGCCCGCCGCCCCCGCCGACGTCGAGGCAGCGGGCGCCGTCGGCGTCGTGGAAGAGCGGGCGGGTCGGCTTGGGCACGAACCGGTCGGCGAGCGCGGGCAGGTAGACCACCGGGTACTGGAGGCCCTTGCTGGCGTGGATGGTGACGAGCTGGACGGCGGCGGCGTCGGAGTCGAGCCGCCGGGTGCGCTCGCTGCCGCGGCCGGTCCGGCCCTCGCGCACCTGGTCGCGCAGCCAGGCGAGCAGCGCGACGACGCCCATCCGGTGGACGGTGGCCATCTCGTGCAGCGCCTCGCCGATGTGGCGCAGGTCGGTGAGCCGCCGGTCGCCGCCGACCTCGCGCAGCACGCGGGCCGTGAGCCCGGCCGCCGACGCCGCCTCGAGCACGGCGGCCACCCCGCGCCGCGCCACGACGTCGACCCACCGGCGCAGCGTCTCCGCGACGTCGTCGGTGAGCCGGTCGCCCTGCGCGTCGAGGTCGGCGGCGGTGTGCCCGAAGAAGCAGGTGAGCGCGGCCGCCCGGACCCGTGGGCTGCGGTGCGGCTGCTCCAGCGCCTCGAGCAGCGTCAGCCACTCGACGGCGGCCGGGGTGGCGAACACGCTGCCGCCGCCGGCGATCACCGCCGGCACGCCGACCGCGTGCAGGGCCTCCTGCGCCGCGGCGAGGTCGGCGTGGCGGTAGCAGATGACGGCGACGTCGCGCCGCTCCAGCGGCCGGCCGTCGAAGGTGGGGTGCGCGTCGAGCAGCCGCCGGACGTCGGCGGCGAGGTCGTCCGCGACGTGCGGGCGCACCTGGCCGACCGTGAGCATCGCGCGCGGGCCCTTGCCGAACGTGTCGCGCCGCACCGCACGCAACCGCAGCGGAGCGGCCACCGGCGCGCCCTGGAGCCGGCTCGCGCCGTGGTGCGCGGTGACCGGCCGGACGACGATCCGGGGGTCGCCGAGCTCGGCGCCGTCGAGCAGCTCCTGGAACGCGTCGAGCAGGCCGGCGTCGCTGCGGTGGTTGACCGCGAGCGTCTGCCGGGTGGCCGCCTCGGTGGCGGCGAGATAGGTGGTGACGTCGCCGCCGCGGAAGGCGTAGATGGCCTGCTTCGGGTCGCCGATCAGCACCATCCGGGCGACGCCGGAGAACGCGCGGTCGAGCACCTCCCACTGCACCGGGTCGGTGTCCTGGAACTCGTCGACGAGCACGATCGACCACCGGTCGCGCATCCGGGTGCGGGCCGCGGAGTCGGCGGGCTCGAGCGCGGCGGAGAGCTGGGAGAGCAGGTCGTCGTAGGAGAGGACGCCGAGCCGCCGCTTGCGGACCTCGATCTCCTCGCGCACCTTCTCGGCGAACGCGACCCGGCGTCCGTGCGGGGTGGCGCGGTCGGCTCCGGCCGGCTCGAGCCTGGCCTGCGGGTCGCCGACGGCGGCCCGGGCGATGGCCATCGCCTCGGTGTGGGAGAACGCCGGATCGCCGTCGACGAGGGCGAAAGCCCGCAGGTAGAGGTCGTCGACCACCTCGCGCACCAGGTCGTCGAGGTTCTCCACCAGCCGGGCCCGGGCGTCGGTGTCGCCCGCGACGCCGAGCGACTCCAGCACCAGCGAGCAGAACTGGTGGGTGGTGGCGATGGTGGCGCCGTCGAAGCCGGCGAGGGCCTCCACCACCCGGGCGTGACGGCGGACCCGCTCGTCGTCGTCGACCTCGAGCAGCAGCGTGAGCAGCCGCGACGAGGACGGGTCGACGGTCGGCTCGCCGCTCAGCGCGCCCTCGGCCTCCACCAGCTGCGCCCGCACCCGTTCCCGCAGCTCCTGGCTGGCGGCGCGGCCGAAGGTGACGACGAGCATCTCGTCGAGGGTGGCGACGCCCTCGGCGACGTAGCGGGTGACCAGGGCGCCGATGGTCCAGGTCTTGCCGGTGCCGGCGCTCGCCTCGAGCAGCGTGGTGCCGACCTCGGGGAGCGGCCCGGTGACGTCGAAGGCCTCCAGCACCGCAGAGCCCGAGTCCCCGAACGGACCGGGGTCCCCGCGGCGTTGTTCGTCGGAGGAGCGAAGCGGGGGAGACGAAGAACGTCGTGGGGTGGTCATAGCGGACCGACCTTCTCGTGGCCCGTGAGCAGCGGCTCCCAGACCTGCCAGGCGTAGGTGCCGAGGCCGGCGTCGAGCAGCACGCCCAGCGGCGCGCGGTCGCCGAAGGCCCGCTGGTGATAGGGATCGGCGTCCTCACCGAGGATGCCCCACTCGTTGTAGGGGTCGGTGACCCACTCGCGCTCGGCGCGGGCGTCGGGCGAGACGTCCTCGCCGAGCAGCTGCCGGGCGTGGCCCTCGGCCCAGGCGTGGGCGGTGGCGAGCGGCACCGGCAGCGGACGCCGCAGCCCCTCGTCGCGGAGGGCGACGAGGCGGCGCAGCCAGTCGACCGAGCGGTGGTCGAGCGGACCGGACAATGCCCGCTTCGGCCCGGCCTTCTCGCGGCCGACGGCGTGGCCGGTCCAGCTCTCGTCGGGACGGCCCGCGCTGAGCGCGAGCAGGTCGACCCACGTCGCCAGCCGCTGCTTGGCCTTCAGCCGCGACCAGCCGATCGACACCAGCCGGTTGCCGTAGACCCCGGAGACGGTGCCGCTGAGCCGGCGCCCGTGACCCAGGTCGACGTCGACGTCGACCGCGCGCACCTCGCCGGAGCGGAGGTCGGCGGTGCGGGTGAGCATGAGGTCGGCCTCCTCGACCATCCCCTCCAGGGCGCGCTCGCCGAGGGCTCGGGGCGGCAGCGTGCCGCTGAGGAACTCGGCCGTCATCACGGCCTCGGCCGCCTCGCCCCGCAGCAGCGCCCGCAGCAGGCGGTCACCGACCTGCCACGTGTCGAGCGCGTTCAGCTCGATCGGGATGGCGTCGCCGATCTCGTCGGGCTCCCACGGGGTCGCGACGCCGAGCCGCTGCCGTAGGAACGCGCGCACCGGGTGGCGCAGGAACTCCTGCAGGTCGGCGAGCGACACGTCCTCCACGTCGCGCTCGGGCAGCGTGCCGGGGAGCAGCCGCGGCGGGGGCACCCGCACGCCCGCGGCGGCCCGGGCGCCGTCGAGCGCGGCGGCGTCGAAGCTGAACGGCCGTGGGTCGGCGGGCAGCAGCGTGGCGGGCAGCAGGTTGCGCGGGTCGTAGGGCTGGAGCGGGTGCCGGGTGAGCACGTGCTCGCGGACCGGCGTGGCCAGGGTGCGGTCGGCGGCGTCGAGGATCTCGCCCAGCGGCACCGCCGGCGGGCGGGTGGCGCCGGAGTGCTCGTTGGCGCCGGTGTAGGTGATGACGACCCGCTCGGTGGCGGCGAGCAGCGCGTCGAGGAGCAGCTGCCGGTCCTCGCTGCGCACGTCGCGCTCGCCGGTGAGCGGGTGGCGGGCCAGCACGTCGTCGCCGTCGACCGTGGCCAGGCGCGGGAAGAGGCCGTCGTCGAGCCCGACCAGGCAGACCACCCGGTGCGGCACCGACCGCATCGGCACCATCGTGCAGACCGTCAGCGTGCCGGTGCGGAAGTTGGCGCGGGTGGGACGGCCGGCCAGCCGCGACGACAGCAGCGCCCGGACGTCGGCCAGCCGCAGCCCGACGGCGGCGCCCTCGCCCTCGCTGGAGGCGGCGGCCGCCCGGGCCAGCTCGCGCTCCAGCTGGGGCAGCTGCCACGCGTCGTCGGGGCCGACGTCGGTGAGCCCGCGCACGCCGTCGCGCAGCGCGCCCATCCACGCGGTGGCGTCGGTGGCGGCGTCGAGCGCGGTGACGCAGGCGGCGAGCCGGTCGACCAGCTCGGCGAGTCGTCCGACGAGGTCGGCGTCGGAGCTGCCGACGTCGTCGACCGGGAGTCCGACCCCGACGTGTCGGTGGTCGTCGCCGCTCATCGCGACCCCGAGCAGCACCCGGTCGAGGCCCATCCGCCAGGTGTTGTGCGGGAAGCGATCCATCGCGAACCGCGAGCGCTGGGCGGCGTCGAGGCCCCACCGGACCCCCGACTCCTGCACCCAGCGGGCGACCCGGTCGAGGTCGTCGTCGGAGAGGTCGAACCGCAGCCGGACAGCAGGCGTGGCGGCGAGGTCGAGCACGTCGGAGGCGGTGGCGCGGCCGCCGGCCAGCTCGACCAGCGACGCCGCGACGGCGAGCAGCGGGTTGGTGCTGGTGAGGGCGCGGTCGGCCAGCCGGACCCGCAGGCCGTGCGCGGGGTGCCCGGCGTCACCCTCGACGACGTCGGCCAGACCGAACCCGGCGGAGACCAGCGGTGCGTAGGTCTCGATGTCGGGGCACATCACGAGGATGTCGCGCGGCTGGAGGGTGGGGTCGTCGTCGAGCAGGCCGACGAGCACCTCGCGCAGCACGTCGATCTGCCGGGCCGGGCCGTGGCAGGCGTGCACCTGGAGGCTGCGGTCGGCGACGTCGACCGGCCGCGCGGCGCGCTCCTCGACGGTGGGCGCGTGGTTGGCGCGCAGGTCGTGCTGGAGCCAGCCGAGCAGCGTGCTCGGCGCCGGGACGTCGGCGGCCACCGCGACGTCGAGCGCCGGCACCGCGAGGGTGCGGCGCAGCTCGCGGGTGTCGCGGCCGAGCGAGGCGAGCAGCGGGTGGTGGACCCGCTCGGCCGAGCGGTCGTCGTCGCGTCGCACGACGCCGCCCGGACCCGTGACCAGCTCGGCGAGCTCGTCCCACAGCGCCGGCGAGGGTGTGGGGAGCCAGAGGTGGACGTCGCGGGTGGCGGCCAGGGCCTGCAGCAGCCGTACCTCGGTGACCGGCAGCCGGGTGTGCCCGAACAGCGAGAGCCGGCCGGGCAGGTCGAGCCCGTCGCCGCCGGCCTCCAGCAGCGCGACCGCGCGCGCGAGCCGGACGTCGGGTGCTTCGGTGCCGACCTGCCGGAGCAGCACGGGCCACAGGTGCGCCTGCCAGGCGAGGTCGTCGGGGAGGTCGAGGCCGGCGCCGTCGGTGAGCCGGCCCTCGCGCCAGTCGGTGACCAGCTGCGGGCGCTGCACGGCGTAGGCGGCGAACAGCCGGGCGAGCCGGTGCGCTACCGACCAGCGGCGGTCGCGGCGCAGGTCGCCGTCGTGGCCGGACTGGCCGTGACCGAGGTGCTCGGCGAGGGTGCGGCACCACGGCTCGTCGAGCGAGGCGTCGATGGCGGCGAGCAGCGGCCACACCAGCCGGTCGGCGTCCCAGACGTCGTCGCGGTCGCGGTCGAGCACCAGCGACACCAGCGAGTGCGGGGTGAGGAACCGGACCCCCGCGCAGACGCCGTCACCCCCGCGCGGCCCGACGCCGAGCCGGTGCGAGAGCCGCTGGGTGAGCCACCGCTCCACGCCCTTGGCCGGCACCACCACGACCTCCTCGGCGAACGGGTCGTCGAGCGGGGACGACAACAGCTCGCCGAGGGCGTCGGCGAGCTGGTCGGTGCGCGGGGCGCGGTGGACGTGGAGAGCCATCGGTGTCAGACCCTAGGGCCGGGCACCGACGACGCCGACCCGCCCGAAACTTTCGGGCGGGTCAGCGTGTTTTCGGGTCAGTTTCGGGCGGGTCGATCTGCTGCGGCCGGCGACGGCCCCGTCGGCCGTCGCACACCCGCGTCACGACACGTTCTCCAGGACGACGGCGAGGCCCTGACCGACGCCGATGCAGATCGCGGCCACGCCCCACCGGTCGCCGGACTCGCGCAGCCGGTGGGCCAGCGTGCCGACCACCCGGGCCCCGGACGCGCCGAGCGGGTGCCCGATCGCGATGGCGCCGCCCTTCGCGTTGACGATCTCGGGGTCGACCTTCCAGGCGTCGAGGCACGCGAGCGACTGCACGGCGAACGCCTCGTTGAGCTCGACGGCGGCGACGTCGTCCCACCCGATGCCGGCGCGGGCCAGCGCCTTCTCCGCGGCCTCCACCGGCGCGATGCCGAAGTCCTGCGGGTCGAGCGCGTGCACGCCGCGACCGGCGATGCGGGCCAGCGGGTCGACGCCGAGGTCGGTGCCCTCGGCGGCGAGCAGCAGCGCGGAAGCCCCGTCGTTGAGCGGGGACGCGTTGCCCGCGGTGATCGTGCCGTCGGACCGGAAGGACGGCTTGAGCCCGGCGAGCTTCTCGACCGAGGAGTCGCCGCGGATGGACTCGTCGCGGGTCAGGTCCACTCCGTCGACGGGCACGACGAGGTCGTCGTAGAAGCCCGACTCCCACGCCGCGTGCGCGGCCACGTGGGAGCGGGCGGCGAACTCGTCCTGCCGCTCGCGGGAGATGCCGAGGCGCTCGGCGAGCTGCTCGTTGCACTCCCCGAGCGACGCCGTCCACTCCGCCGGCATCCGCTCGTTGACGAGTCGCCAGCCGAGCGTGGTGGAGACGGCGGTGACGTTGCCCGCCGGGAACGCGCGCGACGGCTTCGGCAGCACCCACGGCGCGCGAGTCATCGACTCCACGCCCCCGGCCACCACCACCGTGGCGTCGCCGGTCTCGATCGCCCGCGCCGCCTGGATCGTGGCGTCCAGCGAGGAGCCGCAGAGGCGGTTGATCGTGGTGGCCGGCACCGAGGTCGGCAGCCCGGCGAGCAGCACCGCCATCCGGCCGACGTCGCGGTTGTCCTCGCCGGCCTGGTTGGCGCAGCCCCACACGACGTCGTCGACCCGTGCCGGGTCGAGCCCGGGCACCTTGGCCAGCACGCCGTTCAGCGCGGTGGCGGCGAGGTCGTCGGGCCGGACGTCGGCCAGGGCGCCGCCGAAGCGCCCGAACGGCGTGCGGGCGGCGGCGTACAGATGAGCTGAGTTCGAGCGGGTCACGTGTCTCCTTCGTCGTCGTCCAGCACCTGCTGGGCGATGCGGAACGCGGTGCTGGCGGCAGGTACGCCGCAGTAGACGGCCGTCTGGAGCAGGCACTCCCGGATCTCCTCGACCGTGAGCCCGTTGCGCAGTGCGGCGCGCACGTGCATCGCGAGCTCCTCGTGGTGGCCCCCGGCCACCAGCGCGGTGAGGGTGATCAGGGAGCGGCTGCGGCGGTCGAGGCCGGGGCGGGTCCACACCGATCCCCAGGCGTACTCGGTGACGAGCTCCTGGAACGGCCGGGTGAGGTCGGTGGTGCCGGCCAGCGCCCGGTCGACGTGGGCGTCGCCGAGCACCTCACGACGGACGGCGAGGCCGGCGTCGTAGCGGTCACCCGCGGACTCGGGCTCGTCGAGCAGGTGCGCCCGGATCAGCCGCGCGACCTCGGCGGGCCGCTCGGCAGGGGCGAGGTGGGAGGCATCCGGCAGCACGACGAGCCGGCCGTCCGGGACGCCGTCGGCCACCTCGGACAACAGGTCCGGCGGCGTGACGGGGTCGTCGGCACCCGCGACGGCGAGCACCGGCGCGCGGACGTCGCCGAGACGGTCCCGGACGTCGAACCCGGCGAGCGCGCCGCACACCTGGATGTAGCCGACGTCGTCGGTCTGCTGCAGCGCGTGCAGCAGCGCCGACCCGGCGTCGGGGTCGCGGTCGAGGAACCCGGGCGCGAACCAGCGCGCCACCGCGGCGTCGGTGAGGGACGCGGTGCCGCCGGCGCGCACCTGCGCCACGCGCTCGTCCCAGGTCTCCCGGGTGCCGATCCGTGCGCCGGTGCAGAGCAGGACGGCGCCGTCGACCCGGTCCGGCGCGTCGAGCAGCAGCTGGAGGCCGACCGCCCCGCCCACCGAGTCACCGGCGTAGCCGAACGACCCGCCGTGCTCGCCGCGTTGCTCCAGCACGTCGTCGACCACCCTGAGCACGCCTGCGGCGAGCCCGGCCATCTCGAAGGCCTCCTCGGCGACCGCCCGGTTGTGGCCGTGGCCGGGGAGGTCCCAGGCCAGGACGTCGAAGGCGTCGGTGAGGTGGGCGGCGCAGTCGCGCCACAGCGTGGCGGCCGAGGTGCCGAGCGAGGGGCCGAGCACGAGCAGCGGGAGGCTCGCCCGGTCGGCCGACCCGGTGAGCCGGACGGCGGTGACGGTCGGGATCGTGGTCGACCCACCTGGCCAGAAGAGGTTCACGCCCGCAGTCTGGCGCTCACTCGTCGCCGAAGGACAGGAAGACGGATCCCGTCGTCGCTGCCAGGCCGGGTCGTGGGCCGCGCCGTACGGGGCACCGAATCGTTCGATCGAACGACTCGTGCGCGCTCCGGAGGCACCCGTCAGCCGCGGCGGAACTCCTCGTCCGCCTCCTCGATCTCCCCCTCGAGCTCGGCGACGGCGTCGGGGTTGCCGTGGAAGCGGCGGTAGCTGTAGACGAGCGTGGCGACGGCGATGGCGGCCGAGGCGTACTGGGTGATGGCGGTCGCGAGGCCGCCGGGGAGCCACCACGACTCGCGCAACGGCCACCACCCCGGGGCCGGCGGCGACATCGTCCAGAGCACCCCGCACGCGACGAGCACGAGGACGGCGAGGCTCGACAGCACGATCCGGGTGGCGGTCTCCACGCTCTCGGCGGCGCCCTTGAGGGCGCGGTACTTCACCGGGGCCAGCCGGCGTTCGGCCCACTCGTACTGCTGCGACAGCACCGCGAGCCCGGCGAAGAGGAGCAGCAGCCCGGGGCCCGGGAGCACGAGGGCGGCGATGCCCGCCAGGACGAGCCCCCAGCCGAGGACCTCGATCCCCACCCGCTTGGCCGCCGCCTTCATGAGGAGAGTGTGCCCGCGTACTGGTCGAGGTAGGCCCGACCCTCGTCGGTGAGGGTGCCGTGCGCCTCCGCGACCTTCGCCCACCGCACCGTCATCCGCAGGAATCGCAGCGGGTTGTAGACGTCCTCCTCGCGGGAGAACAGGCCGTCGCCGGCGTAGGTCATGATCGTGAGGTTCGACTGCTCGTGCACCGAGCCGTCGCCGGGGTCGGGCATGAGGTTCCTGATCTCGCACACCAGCCGCGCGTCCGCCTCGTCGACCACCTGCCAGGCCACCGGGAAGCCGGTCATCGCCGAGCCCGGGAACGACGTCATCGTGGCCACCGACCACTCCCGGATGGCGTCTCGACCGCGGAAGGTGCCGTAGGCGTGCTCGACGTACTCGGCGTCGTCGGTGAAGTTGAGGCAGAAGTCGTGCCAGTCGCCGCTGCGCGCGTGCTCCTGCACCCGTGCGTGCATCGCCGCGTACGCCTCGGTGATCTCGGCCGCGGAGAACCGGGGCGCCGTCATGGCGGCATCCTCCCACGGTGCCGCGGCGGGTAGCCGACCTTCGTCAGCCGGTGCGGCCGGCGTAGGTGGTCGCGGCGGCGTGCACGGCGCGGAGGTAGAAGTCCGCGCCGTTGTACGACAGCACGCCGCTGGTCCAGCCGGAGGCCGAGGTGAGGTCGCGGCCGTCGGCGCACAGGTAGCGGGCCGCGGCCAGCGCCGCGTCGTCGAGGTCGTGCGGGTCGGCCACGCCGTCGCCGTCACCGTCGGCGGCCCAGGTGTCCCAGGTGGAGGGGATGAACTGCATCGGGCCGAGCGCGTGGTCCCAGTCGGGGTCGCCGTGCAGCGCCGTCGACGCCGGCGTCGCCGCGATGGCCTTGACCCCGGGGCCGCCGTCGAGCGCCGGGCCGAGGATCCGCCGCGACGACGTGCCGTCGCCGCCCAGCGCGCGGCCGTCGAGGGTCCCGTGCTGCGACTCGACCCAGCCGATGCCGGCGAGCGTCGTCCACCCGAGACCGCACCCCGGCGGGGACTGCAGCTCGGCCCGCGCGTAGGCCCCCAGCGCCACCGCGGGCACGCCGGACGCCGACGCGGTGCGGCTCACCCACTGCTGGTCGAGCCGCGGCTCACCCGCGCCACCGGCGCGGGGGACGGCGGGCGCGGCGGCGGGCGGAGACGCGTACCGGGGCGTCCCACCCGGGGTGAGGTCGCGGACCTCGCGGTCGCCGTAGAGGTTGTCCTGGACCCAGAACAGGGCGAGGCCGACGGTCGCCAGCACCACCAGGAACACGGCCGCGGCACGCAGCGGCTGTCCCCCCGTCACCGAACCAGCATGCGGGGCGCTGCGTACGGCGCCCAAAACGCCGTTACGGTGCGCCCGTGGCCGAACGCACGACCCGTCGTCGGGTGGGGCGGAGCCCGTTCGGGTCGATCCTGCTCGGGCCCGCCGACCAGAGCCCGCGCGCGCTGCGGGTCCGGGTGCAGCTGCTGCTCACCGCCCTGCTGGTGACCACGAACCTGGTGGGCGCCGCGGTCGTGTTCCTCGTGTCGACCTTCCTCGTGCCCACGGCCGACGCCACCGACGCCACCCGCCTCTCGCTCGCCATCGCCGTGCCGGCCTACGTGGGGGTCGCCATCCTGGTGGGCGCCGTGGTGGGCACCTCGCTGTCGCTGCGGGCTCTGCGGTGGGCCACCCAGGCCACCGAGCCCGACGCCGACGAGCGGACGGCGGCACTGCGGGTCCCCGTCCGGCTCACGCTGCTGCAGTCGTTGCTCTGGCTCGGTGGCGCGGTCGTGTTCACGGTGCTGGCGTTGGTGTTCCAGCCCGACCGGGCGCTCAGCACCGGCCTCACCGTGGCGATCGCCGGCATGGTCGTCAGCGCCGTGGCGTACCTGCTGTCGCAGTTCGCGCTGCGGCCGGTGGCCGCCCGGGCCCTCGCCGACCAGCCGGTCGGACGCCGGCCCCGCGGCGCCGGCGTCGGCGCCCAGATGGTCATCTTCTGGTCGCTCGGCACGGGCATGCCGATCCTGGGCCTGGTGGTGGCCGCGCTCCTCGCGCTCACCGGCGACGAGGTGGGCCGTACCCGGCTGGCCGTGATCGCGCTCGTGATCGCCGGCACCGTGCTGGTGTTCGGCTCCTTCGTCACCGTGCTCAACGCCCGGGCCGTGGTGGCCCCGGTGGTGTCGGTGAGCGACGCGCTGCTCGACGTCGAGCGCGGCGACCTCGACGTCGTCGTGCAGGTCTACGACGGCACCGAGCTCGGGCTGCTCCAGGCCGGGTTCAACCGGATGGCGGCGGGGCTGCGCGAGCGCGAGCACCTCCGCGACCTGTTCGGCCGCCACGTCGGCCGCGAGGTCGCCCAGGCCGCCGCCGAGGGCTCGGCCGACGTCCAGCTCGGCGGCGAGACCCGTGAGGTGTCGGTGCTGTTCGTCGACCTCGTCGGGTCGACGAGCTTCGCCACCGAGCACTCCCCCGAGGAGGTCGTGGAGATGCTCAACCGGTTCTTCGGCGTCGTGGTCGACGAGGTCGACCAGCGCCGCGGGCTGGTGAACAAGTTCGTGGGCGACGCGGTGCTCGCCGTGTTCGGGGCGCCGGTGGAGGACGACGGGCACGCCGCCGCCGCGCTGGCCTCGGCCCGGGCGATGGCGCGCCGGCTGGCCGACGAGGTGCCCGAGGTCGATGCCGGGATCGGGGTGGCGACCGGACAGGTGGTGGCGGGCAACGTCGGCCACGCCTCCCGGTTCGAGTACACCGTGGTCGGTGACGCCGTGAACTCCGCCGCGCGGCTCGCCGACCTCGCCAAGGAGGGCGGCGGCCGGCTGGTCGCCGCCTGGGCGTCGGTCGAGGCGGCCGACGAGGACGAGGCCGGGCACTGGGAGCGGCACGGCGCCGAGACGCTGCGCGGCCGCTCGGAGGAGACCGAGCTCGCCGTCCCCCGGGAGTCCTAGGGTTCAGAGGATGAGCACCGGCAGCGTCGTGGTGGCGCGCTGCGTGGGCTGGCCCGCGCCGTCACGCCCTGACGATGGGCCGCTTCGTCAGCCCAGCGCCGCGAGCACGGCGTCGTAGTCGGGCTCCTGGCCGATGTCCGGCACCAGCTGGGTGTAGGTGACCCGTCCCTCGGCGTCGAGGATCACCACCGAGCGCGCGAGCAGGCCCTCGAACCCGCCGTCGATGAGCGTGACGCCGTAGTCGGTGCCGAACCCGGACTTGAACGAGGAGGCCGCGACGACGTTCTCGATGCCCTCGGCCGCGCAGAACCGCGCTTGGGCGAACGGCAGGTCGGCCGAGACGCACAGCACGGTGGTGTCGTCGAGCCCGGCCGCGATCTCGTTGAACCGGCGCACGCCGGCCCCGCAGACGCCGGTGTCGACGCTCGGGAAGATGTTGAGCACGGTACGGGTGCCGGCCGGAAGGGTGACTTCGCTGAAGTCCGTGCCGGTGAGCGTGAAGGTCGGGGCGGTCGAGCCGAGCGCGGGGAGCTCGCCGACGGTGTGGGCAGGAGTGCCGTCGAGCGCAGTGGTGGCCATGCCCCGTTCCTACCAGCGCCCCGGGTGAGGACCGCGGGCCGGGGCAGGGATCAGGACTGCGGGTCGGTGGCCGCGGCCTCCTGGCCCCAGGGCTGGCCGGGGGACGGGGCGCCCGGCGTGCCCGCGGCCGCGTAGTGGGCAAGGCACGTCAGGAAGTCGCGCGTTCCGTCGACGAATCCCTCGTCGGCGCAGCGGGCGACGGCGTTCTCGAGCGAGAGCGTCCTGGCCTGCTCGGCCTTGCCCGGGGCCCACGGGGTGCTGCCGCCCGGCTGGAGCGGCCAGCCCTCCTGGCCCGGCGCGGCGGCGAGCACGCACGGGACGCCGGAGTCGAGGGCGACCCCGAAGTCGTGGCTCTTGTGTCCGCCGTCGAACACCGAGCGGTCGGTGATCGTGACGACCAGACGGCCGTCCTTGTCGCCCCACGTGAGGCCCTTGGTGTTCGCGGGCAGCACCCAGGCCGCGTTGGCCGGACCGCAGGGGTCGGTCGACGCGGGGGCTGCAGGCAGGGCGACGGCGGCGGGTGCGGGCGGCGGCTCGACCGGCGGCGGCTCGACGGGGTCGGGCGGATCGGGCGGGGTCTCGATGTCGGTCTCGTCGTCCGGCGGCTGCCCACCGCTCCCGCCCTCCCAGGTCGGGTTCGGCGGCGGCGGCGGCTCCGCCGGCGCGAGCGAGCCGCCGGGTCGGCCGTCCTCGTCGGGGTGGAGGCCGTCGATGCGTCCGGCGGCCACCGTGTTGGTGCTGACCGGCGGCAGGCTGCCCGTGGGGCCGGCGGCGTAGCCGCCGGCGAGGTACTGCTGCATGAGGGTCAGCACGCGCTCCACGTAGGCCGCGCTGTGGTTGTAGCGGTTGACCGCCACCACCTGGCCGGAGTCGGTGGAGAGGTCCTCGGAGCCGGAGCAGAGGTAGACGGCCGCAGCCAGGGCGGCGTCGTCGATGTCCTGCGGGTTGCGCTCGCCGTCGTCGTCGGAGTCGACGCCGACCACCGACCAGGTGGACGGGATGAACTGCATCGGGCCGACGGCGCGGTCGAACTGCTGGTCGCCGTCGAGGACGCCGGCGTCGGTGTCGCGCACCAGCGCGGTGCCACCGGAGCCGGTGAGGGGCACGCCGATGATCGGGGGCGTGGCCACGCCGTCGCTGCTGAGCTGCGAGACGCCGAAGCTGCCGTGGTGCGACTCGACGTCGCCGATCGCGGCGAGCAGCTGCCAGCTGAGGTTGCAGCCCTCGTCGGCGGCGTTGATGACGGTCTCGGCGCGCTGGTAGGCCGCGAGGGCCGGGGCGGGGATTCCCTGCACGTCGGCGACGGCGGTGGTGGCGACGATCCCGGTGGTGGAGGCCTCGTCGGCCACGAGCGTGGAGACGCTGGCCGGGGTCATCGGGGGGGAGCTCAGGAACGGGGTCTGCGGGGCGGACTGCGACGGCGGGGCGGGCGCGGCCGTGACCACACCGGGGCCGGGCGCGGCCAGGTGCACGGTCACGGCGCTCGACAGCATGGCCAACGGGAGCAGCGTGAGGACACGCTGCCGCCGACCTGCCGACGACGCCCGAGAGTTCGGCGTCCTGCTCACCGAGCCATCTCAGCACACGACGGGAAACCGCACATGAGAATCCCCCAAGTCTTGGATGAACATCGGTCGTGCCGGACCCGGCGCCCGACGTCTGATCGCCCCAGGCGTCACAGGGGTCACACCCAGCTGGACTGTTGAGAACGATTCCCACCGTCGCGGTAGGTTGCACGCACCCGCACCCCGGAGGACGTGGTGGACCCGCAGAGCACCGATCAGACCGCCGTTCCGGCGCGCTCGACACGCCAGAAGCGTGCGGTCGAGGCGGAGCTGACGGCGTCGGAGGACTTCCGGACCGCGCAGGAGATCCACGAGGCGCTGCGCAGCCACGGGCAGGCGGTCGGCCTGGCCACCGTGTACCGGACGCTCCAGGCGCTGAGCACGGCCGGCGCCGTCGACGTGGTCAAGACCGACGCCGGCGAGGCGGTCTACCGCCGCTGCAGCCCCTCGCACCACCACCACCTGGTGTGCCGGCACTGCGGGTTCACCGTCGAGATCGAGGGTCCCGCCGTGGAGCGGTGGGCGAGCACGCAGGCCGCCGACCACGGCTTCGCCGAGGTGCAGCACACCATCGAGCTGTTCGGGGTGTGCCCGGACTGTCAGCGCCGTCGGGGCTGACCCTGCCCCCGGCTGCCGCCCTTCGGGGGCGGCGGTCCCTTGCGCGGCCCGGGCCGCTTGCCGCCCGGTGACCGGACCTCGGTGCGACCGCCGAGGAACAGGTCGACCGCGCCGGTGACGAGCGGGCCGGCCAGAGCCGAGGTGGGCAGCCACAGCTGGACGAACTGGTCGTCGTCGACCACGTTGACCGCCACGGGCACCGTCGACGTGGTGACCTGGTCGCCGTAGAGCTCGAGCACCGTGGGGTCGACCGCCCGCAGCGACGCGCACACCTCGGCCACCGTGCGGTCCTTGGCGCCGGCGAGCCGCTCGGCCACCGCGTCGGCGACGCCCGCGGCGCGGCCGCGCGGCGCGCCGCCGTTGTCGACGCGATGCATGGCGGCGCCCACGCCGGCGAGCGCGGCGTCGAACACGTCGTGCCACCCGCCGCCGCTCAACGCCACCTCGGTGCTCGCCGAGCGAGAACCGTGACCACCCTGGCCGCCCTGGCCGCGGGTGACGGTGAGCGGGACCTTCAGCCAGGAGCCGCCCTCGTCGCGCGACCGGGGCGAGCCGGGGTCGACGGCGATCGGGGTGGTGCGGCCACCCGCCTGCACGAGCGCGTCGGCGCGGGCGAGGTGGCTGCGGTCGAGCTTGCTCACGTCGTGGGAGCCGGAGCCCGCCGTCAGCGCGTCGAGCGCCGCGGTGACGCCCACCGAGCCGCGGGACGCCTTCCAGAACTCCTGGCGGGCGCGGGTCGGCACCCGGTCGAGCCCGAGCAGGAGCACGCGCATCGGGTCGCGGCCAGTGACCCCGACCCGGCGCAGACCCTCGCGCAGCGGATCGGCGACGGCGGGGACGCCGCCGTTGACGGAGTCGACGACACCGACCTGGAAGGCCTGGCGCACGAGGTCGACGTGCGGGCGGAACGCGGCGGCGAGCCGGCCGACGGTCACCTCGGCGGGGTCGGCGGGCAGCGGCGTGCGGCCGGACTGCTCGACGGCCGCCTGCGCGAGCCGTGCCTCGAGCAGCGCCGCGACGGCGAGCCGCACCACCTGGGCGCCGGCCCACTCGGCCGCGCCCGTCGTCCACTCCTCGGCGCTGCGCTCCGCGAGGACGGCGAGGTGCTCGCGCGACGGGCGGGACGGCACGTCCAGCCGCAGTGCGGGCAGCACCAGCTCCCGAGCGATCGAACCCGACATGCGAGCGACCCTATGCAACCGCTGGCAGGATGCCGCCATGGCCGCCGATGACGGCACCGACCGGGACACCGACCGGGGCACCGGGCCGGCCCGCCGGGGGCGGCCCGGCCACGACCGCGAGACGGTGCTCCGCCGCGCCGTCGAGCTGTTCAACCAGCAGGGCTACGACGCCACCAGCATCGGCGACGTCGCTCGCGAGCTCGGCGTCACCAAGTCGGCGGTCTACCACCACGTGGCCAGCAAGGAGGACCTGCTGGCGGCCGCGCTCGACGAGGCCCTCGACGGCCTCACCCGCGCCATCGACACCGCCCTCGACCACCCCTCCGACAGCCCGCTGGCCCGGCTGCGCGCCACGGTCGAGGAGTCGGTGCGGATCCTGCTCGCCCACCTGCCCGCCGTCACCCTGCTGCTCCGCGTGCGCGGGAACAGCCCGGTGGAGCAGGACGCCCTGCGCCGCCGCCGCGAGATCGACGACCGGCTCACCTCGCTGGTCCGCCAGGCCGTCGACGCCGGCGAGCTCCGCGCCGACATCCCGCCCGACGTCGTCAGCCGCCTGCTCTTCGGCATGGTCAACTCGCTCGTCGAGTGGTACCGCCCCGGCGGCCCGCTCGAGCCCGACGTCCTGGCCCGCGACCTCGCGGGGCTGGCGTTCGACGGGTTGCTCGCGAAGTAGGGCGCCCACCCCGCCCGCAGCGTCGTGGCCTCCCGCCACGCCAGGCAGGTCGCGGAGCGGGACACGCCGCATTCCCCCCACGACCGGTCTGGTCATGTCCTCACGGTGGTGCGGGATCCGTGACCCGGAGCCCGTGCGGTGGTTGAATGTCCGCTCTACAGCCGGGCTGCTCCGCCTGGCGCCGCGGTGGAGGACTGGCTCGGGCCGACGTCGAGGGGGGCTGGAGCAGATCGCAGGAGTGGACAAGGTCGTGCGGCGCGAGTCGCTCCCTGCCGACGCGCGCAGCGTGCGGGCGGCACGCAGCGTCGTGCGCACGGTCATCTCCGAGTCCGGACACGTCCACAGCGAGGACTGGGCCGAGCGGGCGGCGCTCGCCGTCTCCGAGCTCGTCACCAACGCGGTGGTGCACGCCGGCACCTCCATCGAGCTGCGGGTCCTCGTCTCCGAGGCCTCACTGCGGGTCGAGATCGCCGACCACAGCACCCAGGCGCCGACCGCCCGCACCCACGCGCTCACGGCGGTCACCGGCCGCGGCCTCCACCTCGTCGAGAGCAGCGTCGACCGGTGGGACATCGAGACGCACGCCGACGGCAAGACGATCTGGTTCGAGATCGGTGAGCCGCTGCACCTGGTGCCGGACGACACGTCCGGCCGCGACGGCGGCGCCGACGTCGAGATCGTGCTGCGGCAGATGCCCCTGCTCATCCACATGGCCTGGCAGGAGCAGATCTCCGCGCTCCTGCGGGAGTACCTGCTCGCCCGGCTCGAGGACGACCCGACGGTGCTGGAGCGACACGCACGGGCCAGCGCAGCCTTGAGCCTGCTCTTCGAGCAGGTGCCGCACCCGCAGCTCGCCGACGACCCCGACCTCATCATGGTCGGCACGGTGGAGCCCGCCGTCTCCGAGCCCGAGCTCGTGCTGCGGATCCCGCGCGAGCACCTCGAGGACTTCGAGGTCTTGGAGAGCCTCATCGAGGAGGCCGTCACCCTGGCCCGCAGCGGCGAGCTGCTCGCCACCCCCACCCAGCCCGAGATGTCGGCGATGCGGCAGTGGATGTGCCTGCAGATTCGACGGCAGGGGGCCGGCATCGGCGAGCCGACGCCCTACACCGTGCAGGCCGACACCTCGGCGCTCAGCCACGAGATCCCCCCCGCCCTGCGCGCCCTCGCCGACGACGGCGGGACGCTCATGGTGGCCGACGAGGACCTGCGCATCGTGGCGGTCACACCGCCGTTGCTCGAGATCCTGGGCTACGACGACGAGGCCGACCTGCTGCGACGGAGGGTCGTCGTGGTGATCCCCCAGCGTTTCCAGCAGGCGCACATCGCCGGCTACGCGTTGCACCAGACCAACGGCCGCAGCGCCCTCCTGGGCGTTGACCTCACGGTGCCGGTGGTCCGCGCCGACGGCACCGAGGTCGAGCTCGGCGTGGTGATCGAGCCGCACGCGCTCGACGGCGGGCTGCGGGCCTACGTGGCCCGGTTCAGCGTCAGCTGAGCACGTCCTTGCGCTGGAAGAGCGCGAACGCGACCGCCGTCAGCACGACGGCGTAGATCACCGACCAGACCGCGCCGGTGGCCATGCCGGACCACTCGACGTCACGCTGCAGCGCGCCGGCCCAGGCGAACTGCTGGTGGGTCGGCAGCGCCTCGCGGAGGTCGCCGAGCGCATCGATGGTGTCGAGGATGCTCGACACGATCATCACGATGACGGCACTGCCGACCGCGCCGAGCGGGGCGTCGGTGAGCACACCCACCAGCAGCGCCAGCGCCGCGACGAACAGCAGGCTCACGAACAGGTAGCCGACGACGACGGCGAGCCGGGTCAGGAACTGCGACCACGACAGCTGCTCGCCGGTGGGGCCCTGGTAGGAGTCGGTGCCGTACGCGACCAGGCCGACGAGCAGGGTCCACACCGGCAGCACCACCAGCGCGGCCAGCGCCGTCATCAGCGCGACGACGGCCTTGACGCCGAGCAGCCGCCCCCGCGGCACCGGCGCCGCCAGCAGGTAGCGCAGCGACGACCAGCTCGCCTCGGACGGCACGGTGTCGCCGGCGAACAGCGCCACCAGCACCACGAGCAGGAACCCGGCCGAGGCGAAGAGGGTGAACACGGTCAGGTTGGCCGGACCCACCTGCGCCAGGTCGACGAAGGACGGCGCGCCGCCGTCCCTGTCGCCGTCGCCGAGGGCGAAGGCACCGACGAGGATCAGTGGCAGCAGCACCAGGAACCCGAACGAGACCTGGGTGCGGCGGCGTCCGAGCTGACGGCGGATCTCGGCCCGCACGGGCAGCGGGGCGCTCACGTGGTCACCCCGACCTGGGCGGGTCCGCCGTCACCGACGTAGCCCATGAAGACCTCCTCGAGGTGCCGCCGGTCGTCGACGAGCTCGGCGACCGCACCCTCGAGCACCACCTGGCCGCGGTGCATCACCACCACGTGGCTGCACGTCTGCTCGACCTCGGCGAGCAGGTGGCTGGAGATCACCACGGTGCGGCCGGCGGCGGCGTAGCGGGCGAGGACGCCGCGCATCGCCCGGATCTGCGGTGGGTCGAGGCCGTTGGTGGGCTCGTCGAGCAGCAGCAGGTCGGGCAGCCCGAGCATCGCCTGCGCGATGCCGAGCCGCTGCTTCATGCCGTGGCTGTAGGAGCGCACCGGCCGGTCGACGGCGACCCCGAGGTCGGCGACGTCGAGCGCGTCGTCGTAGCCGGCCTCGTCGTCGGGCCGGCCGGTGGCCGCCCAGTACGCGCGCAGGTTCTCCCGCCCGGTGAGGTGCGGCAGGAAGCCCGGCCCCTCGATCAGGGCGCCGACCCGGGCGAGCACCGGCGCACCGGGCAGCACCCGCTCGCCCAGCACGTGCACGGTGCCGGCGTCGGCGCTGATCAGCCCGACGAGCATCCGCATGGTCGTGGTCTTGCCCGCGCCGTTGGGGCCGAGCAGCCCGACCACCTGGCCGCGCTCGGCCCGCCAGGTGACGCCGTCCACGGCCCGGAACCCGCTCGAGTACTGCTTCACCAAGCCGTCGACCGCGAGCGGCACGTCGCGCAGGTCGGCGTCGGTGGCCGGCGGGCGGTGCCGCCACCGGGCGACGACGCCGAGCCCGAGGGCACCCAGCAGCACCAGCCCGAGCACCACCAGCAGCGAGGTCGGCACCAGCGCTCCGGTGCCCGGGACCCGCGACGCCTCGACGGTCGGCAGGACGAGCGACTGCTCGGCCAGGCCGACCTGGTAGACCCGCGGGTCGTCGGGCACGGCGTAGGCGGCGTCGGTGGTCGACACCACCACCCGGAGCCGCTGGTCGGACTCCACCCGGTAGGCCGAGGTGGGCAGCGCGACGTCGACCTCGCGCGGCTCGCCGGGCCGCAACCCGGTCAACCGCAGGGGTGTCACGAGCTGACGGGGCAGCGTGGCGTTGTCGTCGGCGGTGACCACCCAGGCCGAGACGAACAGCACGGCGTCGCGGGCCGACGACGTGACCGACAGCCGCACCCGGGGCGCGCCCGCGATCGTGAGCGAGCGAGTCGCGGGAGCGGTCTCGAAGACCGCCGACTGCCCGGGCAGCGCGGCGAGGTCGTAGCCCGCGCCGGTGACACCGACCGCGCCGAGGAGACGGCCGGTGCCCGGCAGCGAGGTGACGGCGGACGGCTCGCCACCGGGCGGCGCGACGACGGGCTGCGTCGCCCCGCGGAGCTCGACCCGCTGGTCGTCGGACTCGTCGTAGCGGTCGGTGCGGAGCCGCTCGCCGGACTCGTCGGCCTCCAGTGACGAGGGCGGGAGCGCGAACTCGAAGTCGTCGCCGGGGTCCGGCCCGTCGCGCAGGTGGTGGTCGAACCAGGACAGTGCGACCTCGACGAGCTCGTCGCCGGTCTCGGCGCCGCCGGCGTCGTGGCCGCCGTCGAGCCACCGCACCGCCACCTCGGTCCCGGCGGCGGCGATGCCGCGGGCGTTGGCGTCGGCCTGGTCGAGGGGGAACAGCGAGTCCTGCTCACCCTGGAGCAGCAGGGTGGGCGCGGTGATCCGGTCGAGCACCGGCGCCGGCGAGGAGCGGCGCAGCAGCCGGAGGATCGCCGGGGTGGCGCGGCCGGTGGTGGCGGCGTCCGAGTAGAGCGCGCAGACCTCCGGATCGAAGCGGCCGCAGGGCCCGGCGCCCTCCGACGACCCGCCGTCGCGACCGCCGAACGCACCGGTGGCGAAGAAGATCGACGACCAGCGCCGCTTGAAGACCCCGCCCGGGAACAGGCTCTCGCCGAGGTCGTTCCAGGTGATGGCCGGCACGATCGCGTCGACCCGGTCGTCGTAGCCGGCCGCCATCAGCGCCACCGCGCCGCCGTACGACCCGCCGGCGATGCCGACCCGCGGGTCGCCGCCGTCGTCGAGCAGGACGTCGTCGCGCTCGGCCAGCAGGTCGAGCAGCACCGACACGTCGGCGACCTCGTAGTCCGGCGAGTCGAGGTGGATCCGGCCGCCGGACCGGCCGAACCCGCGGGCGGTGTAGGTGAGCACGACGTAGCCCTCGGCGGCGAGCTCGCGCGCCTGGCCGGACTGCTGGTCCTTGTTGCCGCCGAAGCCGTGGGCGAGCACCACCGCGGCCCGCCGTCCGTCGTCGTCGGCGCCGGGGGTGGCGGCGGGCGGGCTGAACACCGAGACGTCGAGGGTGACCTCGTCACCGTCGGGCTCCGGGCCGACCGGGACCGACGACTCCTCCTCGCGCACCGCTACCTCGTCGTCGCCCGCGGCCGATACCCCGACCACGACGGCGGCGACGACCAGGGCCGCGGTCACCACCAGCGCCACCAGCGCGCGTCCGCGCGGTCGTCGGAGGCGCGTCATGCGTCGAGTCTGTCGAGCGGCACCAACAACCGCGGCCTCAGCCGAACCGCCACTCGAGCCGCGACTCGTACCGCTCGCCCGGCGCGAGCGTCGCGGAGGGCCACTCCGGCCGGTTCGGGGAGTCGGGGTGCAGCTGCGGCTCGAGCGCGATCCCGTCGCCCTGCCGGTAGGCCACGCCCGTGGTGGAGCGGTGGGCGCCGTCGAGGAAGTTGCCGGTGTAGACCTGCAGGCCCGGCTGGTCGGTCCACAGCTCCACCCGCGTGCGGCTGGCCGGTGATTCGAGCACGGCGGCCCGACGCAGCCCGTCGCCGGTGACCACGACGTCGTGGTCGAAGCCGCGGGAGGCCACCAGCTGCGGGTGCTCGGTACGGACGGCGCCGCCGATCCGGGTGGCGGTGCGGAAGTCGAACGGGGTGCCGGCGACCGGTGCGGTGCCGCCGGTGGGGATGCCGGTGTCGTCGACCGGCACGTACTCCTCTGCGGCGAGCGTGAGCAGGTGGTCGTCGACGGTGCCGGCCCCGTCGCCGTCGAGGTTCAGGTAGGCGTGGTTGGTCAGGTTGCAGACGGTGGGGGCGTCGGTGGTGGCGGTGTGGGTGACCCGCACGGTGTTGCCATCGACCTCGAAGCGGACGTCGGCGGTGAGCTCGCCCGGGAACCCCTGGTCGCCGTCCGGGCTGACGAGCCGGAGCACCGCGGCGTCGGCGGTGTGCTCGCGCACCTCCCACAGCCGGCGGTCGAACCCGTCGGCGCCGCCGTGCAGCGCGTTGCCCCGGTCGTTGACGCTCACCTCGACGTCGCGGTCGCCGAGCCGGAACCGGCCACCGGCGATGCGGTTGGCGTAACGGCCGACGGTGGCACCGACGTACAGGTCGGAGGCGAGCCGGTCGGCCACCGAGCCGTGGCCCAGCACGACGTTGCGGCGCTCGCCGTCACCGCCGCCCACCACGAGCCGGTGCACGGTGGCGCCGAGCGTCAGCACCTCGAGCTCGACGCCGGGCGCGGAGCCGAGCCGCAGCAGGTGCACCTCACGGCCGTCGGGCAGGGTGCCGTAGGTCTCCACCCCGCGACGGTAGAGGTCACCGGATCCCGGAGCGCGACAGGCCCGCCACGAGCAGGGGACTCGGTCGACCCGCCCGAAAGTTTCGGGCGGGTCAGCGCAGGCCGAGCTTCTCGGCGGACTCCTCGCGCATCGCGACCTTGCGCACCTTGCCGGTGACGGTCATCGGGAAGTCCTCGACCACCAGCACGTAGCGAGGGATCTTGTAGTGCGCGAGCCGGCCGGCGGAGTATTGGCGGACGGCGTCGGAGTCGAGCGGCTCGGCGCCGTTGCGCATCCGCACCCAGGCGCACAGCTCCTCGCCGTACCTCTCGTCGGGGACGCCGACGACCTGCACGTCCTCGACGTCCGGGTGGCCGTGGAGGAACTCCTCGACCTCCCGCGGATAGATGTTCTCGCCGCCGCGGATCACCATGTCCTTGATGCGGCCGACGATGTTGCAGTAGCCGTCCTCACGCATCTCGGCGAGGTCGCCGGTGTGCATCCACCCGTCGGCGTCGATGGCCTCGTCGGTCTTCTCCCGGTCCTCCCAGTAGCCGAGCATCACCGAGTAGCCCCGGGTGCAGAACTCGCCGGGCCGGCCCCGCTCCACGGTCTCCCCGGTGGCCGGGTCGACGATCTTCACCTCCAGGTGCGGGTGCACGCGGCCGATCGACGACGTCCGCCGCTCGAGGTCGTCGTCGGACCGGGTCTGGCAGGAGACCGGTGAGGTCTCGGTCATGCCGTAGGCGATGGCGACCTCGGGCATGTGCATGTCGTCGACGCAGCGCTTCATCACCTCGACCGGGCAGATCGAGCCCGCCATGATGCCGGTGCGCAAGGAGCTCAGGTCGTGGTCGGCGAAGCTCGCGTGGTTCTGCATCGCGATGAACATCGTCGGCACGCCGTAGAGCGCGGTGCACCGCTCCTCGGCTACGCACCGCAAGGTGGTCTCGGGGTCGAAGGCCGGCGCGGGGATCACCATCGTCGCGCCGTGGCTGGTGCAGCCGAGGTTGCCCATCACCATCCCGAAGCAGTGGTAGAAGGGCACCGGGATGCAGAGCCGGTCGGCCTCGGTGAACCCGATCAGCTCGGTGGTGAGGTAGCCGTTGTTGAGGATGTTGCGATGGCTCAACGTGGCGCCCTTGGGGTAGCCCGTGGTGCCGGACGTGTACTGGATGTTGATGGGGTCGTCGGGCGCGAGCGTCGCCATCCGATCCGCGACGGCGGCCGCGGGCACCTGCTCGCCCTCGGCGACGAGGGCAGCCCAGTCCTCGGTGTCGAGGTGCACCACCCGCTCCAGCGTCGGGCACGCGGTGCGGGTCTGGGCGACCATCGCGCGGTAGTCGCTGGTCTTGAACTCCGTGGCCGTCACCAGCAGCTTCATCCCCGACTGGTTCACGGCATAGGCGAACTCGTGGGTGCGGTAGGCCGGGTTGACGTTGACGAGGATCGCCCCGACCTTCGCGGCGGCGTACTGCGTGAGCGTCCACTCCGACCGGTTGGGCGCCCACACCCCGACCCGGTCGCCCTTCTCGATCCCTGCGGCGATCAGGCCACGGGCGACGCCGTCGACGTCGCGGTCGAGCTCGGCCCAGGTCCAGCGGCGTCCGGTGGCGAACTCGACGAGCGCCTCCCGGTCCGGGTGGCGCGCCACGGTCTGCTCGAGGTCGGCACCGATGGTGCGGTCGAGCAGCGCCGGTTCGTCTTCGCCCCGAGCGTAGGACTCCATCGGCCCAACCTCTCGCGAAACCGGCGTCGCGGGAAGGGGCTCGATCGGGAGGCCCGGCTAGGGGGCGAGGCTCGGGTCGACCGGCCCGGGTCCGCGGTCTCCGCGGTCCCGCCCTTGGCCGAGGCCGAGGTCGCGATCGCGATCGCGATCACGGTCACGGGGGCGGTCCGGGGCGGTCGCGGTCGCGGGGGCGGTCGCGGTCGCGGTCGTGGTTGCGGCGCGCGTTCCGCGTGACCGGCAGGTCGGTCGGGTCGATCTCGGGGCTCGGGAGCTCCACCACGACCGGCTCGGCCTCGGCGATCTCCTGCAGCTCGGTCGTGTAGTCGTCGGCGATGCCGATCACCGCGCGGGAGTAGCCGCCGGCGCGGTTGAGGTGCTTGAGCGCCACGGCCAGGTTGGCGGGCGTGGCGAGGTCGAGGCCCTTGCCGCACAGCACGACGGCGGCGGCGAGCGCGGCGTCGTCGATGTCCTGGGGGTTCCGGCGGCCGTCGCCGTCGGAGTCGACGCCCACCACGTTCCAGGTGGACGGGAGGAAGTTCAGGGGACCCATGGTCCGGTCCCAGCGGCGCTGGCCGTCCATGGCGCCGGCGTCGGTGTCGCGGACCTTCTGGCGACCGCGCTTGCCGTTGAGGGGCGCACCGAACCGGGCGGGACTGACCTTGCCGCCGGTGCCGAGCGTGCCGCCGTCCACCTGGCCGTGGTCGGACTCGACCCGGCCGACCGCGGCCAGCACCGGCCACTCGAGGTGGCACTTCGGGCGCGCGGCGCCGATGACGGTCTCGGCGCGCTGGTAGGCCGCCGTGGCCTCGTCCGGGACGTTCTCGATCGACTGCTCGTCGACGGGCCCGATCGCAGGGGGCACGTAGCGGCCCGCTCCGGAGGTCTCCCCCAGGGTCGCCGGCTCCTCGAAGCCCGCGACCGGTCGGACCTCCACGGGCACCTCGACCGGCGGCTCAGGTGCTGCAGGCTGAGCCGCCGGTTCGAGGATGACCGGCTGTTTCGGCGCGACGACGTCAGGTCGGGCCTGCGGCGTCGCCATCACCCCCACCACGACCGCAGCCCCCGTCACGACGACGCATGCCGAGCCCGCCATCGCCCGACGGGCGAACCCCGCGGGCAGGCTCGGGCGGCGCTTCCGCCGTGGGGCGCGATGCTCGGACATGGGACAGCCACTCCAGGGGTGATGGGCACCCCGGTTGGATGCCGTCACTCTCCTATCGGCAGGCACACACCTCGACTGAACTACTGCCCTTCGCCGGTCGAGCCGGATCTTCACGGCGAGCGTCGCTTCGGTGTACCCCCACGACGTCGCGAGGGTGGAGAAGAAGGGCCGCACCCGGGCCGAGCTCGACCCGACCGGTGGTTGTGGAAGGCGCGCTGTCGCCCGTCTCGAGACCACGGGGACAATTTCAGAAAGTTATCCACAGATCCCTGTGGTTGAGCGGGAAACCCGTGTCGGACTGTCGGTGGCCGGTGCTTCGATGAAGACATGGCCGAAGACACCCACAGCACCGGATCGGGTCACCCGATCCCGGTAGCGGTGGCGCGCTCGGCGGCCGAGATCAGGTCGGTGGCCCAGACCCCGACCTGGTCGCTGCGGCCGGCCGAGGTCCGCGAGAGCCTGGTCGCTCTGGTGCGCCGTCGCGCGATGGACGACGAGCTCGAGGCCCGGCTGATCCGCGCCGGCGAGGCCAACGGCGCCTTCGACGAGACCGGTGCCGCGAGTGCAGCGGCCTGGTTGGCGCACGCCACCAAGATGACCCACACCGAGGCCCGCCGCCGCACCAAGCTCGCCACCACCCTCGACCGCCACGACCCCACCCGCGAGGCCATGGCCGCCGGGCAGGTGCTGGCCGACCAAGCCACTGCGATCTGCGTCGCGGTCGAGGAGCTCCCCGCCGATCCGGGGGTGCGGGCGCTGTGCGAGAAGGAGCTCGTCGGTCTGGCTGAGCACTACGACGCCAAGGGTCTGAAGGAGCAGGGTCGCAAGGTGTTGGCGATCGTCGACCCCGAGGCCGCCGACGCCCACCTCGCCAAGCTCCTCGAAGCGCGAGGAGCGTGCCGCGGCGAAGGCGACGTCGTTCTCGATCTGGGAGACCGGTGACGGCACCTACCGAGGCAAGTTCACGCTCCCGATCCTGGAGGGCGGCATGCTGAAGAAGGCCGTGATGGCGATGGCCGCCCCCAAGCACGTCCGCGCCACCGGTGAGATCTACGACCACGAACGCCCCACCCACGAACGCCTCGGCCAAGCGTTCGCCGAGTACGTGGCCCGCTACCCCGCCGACAAGCTCCCCCACGCCGGCGGCATCAACGCCACCGTCGTGGTCACCATGGACCTCTCGACGCTCCTCGGCGGGTTGAAGTCCGCGACCATCGACACCGGCGGCCACCTAGTCGGCCGGCGCCGCCCGCCGGCTCGCGTGCGAGGCCGGGATCGTCCCGATGGTCCTCGACGGCGACTCCCGCCCCCTCGACGTCGGACGACTCCACCGCTTCCACACCGAACCCCAACGCCTGGCACTGGCCGTGACGCAGAAGCACTGCCAACACCCCACCTGCGACGTCCCGGCCTGGCTGTGCCACGTCCACCACCAGACCCCCTGGACCCGCGGCGGCAAGACCAACATCAAGGACGCCCAGCTCCTCTGCCCCCGCCACCACACCCTCGCCCACCGCGACCCACCGACCCCACCGATGCGGACGTGAGGAGGTGCAACAGAGACTCCAGCGTGCCGGTGCGCGGGCTGGGTGATGCGGACGACGGTCTGATCGCCCAACCGGAGGCCACCAGCACGAGCAGCACCTCCGTGTCGTCGCCGGCGTCGGCGTAGGGCGACGGGTCGAGCGAGCGGGGCCGCTCCGCGCCACCGAGCAGGCGGGTCCGGCCCGCCCCGGTGCCGAGGCATCCGCGGCATTGCGCCGGTCAGGGTGTCGCCGGGCCGCCAGGTGCGCCACGCGCCGACCGGCTCCGGAACACCTCACGCCGGACGTCGGGGTGGTCGGGCTCATCGGGGGCGTCGAGCCGGATCACCCGGGCCACGTAGCTGACGCTGAGCCGGAAGTCGGTGGGCAGCGTGTCGAAGGTGCGCAGCACGTCCTCGGTGACGAGGTCCTCGTTGGTGAGCTGGATGGCGTCGCCGGTCTCCCACTGCCCGAGCGGGTGCAGGCGCACGCCGTTGAGGATCGGGTGCCGCTCCAGGCACTGCATCGTCGCGCCCATGATGCGCAGCTCGGCCTCGGCGTCGGAGTCGAACGGCGTGAGCAGGAAGTGCAGGTCGAGCGGGAGGTGGATGGTGCCGTCCTGGTGGGCCACCGCCGACCACGGCGCCCGCATGGTGCGGTTGATGTCGATGCGGTAGCAGAAGATCGCCAGTGACGGGTACCGGATGACGGCGCCGGCCGCGCTGCCCACCTGGCTGTAGTCCTCGGTGCTCACGAGGCGCGCGGTGGGCAGCGCACGGAAGGCGGTGGCGTCGGCGGCGAACAGCTCGGCGAAGTAGCGGTTGAGGAGCTCGCGGAGGCTGAGCGCGACCGCTGCGATGGCCATGGATCTCGCCACGGCCCGACTCTGGGAACCGCGCGTCACCGCCCCGTCACCGCCCCCACTCGGGTGGTTTCGGGACGGTTGCCGCGCAACCTCGTCCACCACCGAACTGCCCCGGTGACGCCTCCGTGACGTCGCCGTCCGACCGTGCCGTCGTGGACCTCAACCGGGTGCTCGAGGCGCTGCCCCGGCTCACCGTCGACGTCGGCCACCGCCGCGTGCCGGTGTTCCGGTCGCTGGGCGTCGCCCTCGGGGTCTGCGCCGTGGCCGGGGCGTCGTTCTTCGTCTGGGGGCTGCTGCGCCGCGCGGTCACCCACCTGACCTTCCCGCTCCCCCGACCCGCCGACTCGGGCGCCGGCGGCTACTTCGGGCGGCGCCCGGCCGCGCGCGAGCTGGCGGGCGTGCCGTGACCGGGCGGCCGCGCGAGAGCTTCGTGGTGCTCCGGCTGTGGGCCGAGCCCGGCGACGTCCGGGTGCGGGGCCGGCTGCTGGTGCAGGCCGACGACGAGCAGGGTCTGCCGCTGCTCGGCGTCGACGCGGTGCTGTCCGCCGTCGAGACGGCGGTGCGAGCTTTCGAGGCCGGCGAGCTCCCGCCCTGGCGCGACGGGCCCAGCGACGGGCCGGAGACACCCCAGCGACGGGCGCGGTGACGCCGCCGAGCCGCGGGCCCGCGACGATCCCGACCATGACGGACCTGCGACTCCACGTGATCGGTGGCTTCGAGCTCGCCGTCGACGGCCGCCGCGTCGGCAGCCTCCAGCCCGCCGCCCAGCGGCTGGTGGCCTTCGTCGCGCTCGCGCCGCACGGCGTCGAGCGCGACTTCGCGGCCTTCCAGCTGTGGCCTGGCACCACCGAGGAGAAGGCCCGCGCCAACCTGCGCTCGTCGTTGTGGCGGATCCGGCGGGTGGCACCCGGGCTGGTGGAGAGCTGCTCGAGCCGGCTCTGCCTCGGCACCGAGGTGTGGGTCGACGCCCGCGACGGCGTCGAGGGGCTGCTGCTGGAGAGCGACGGCGCCGACCTCGACGCCCCGCTCCCGTTCCAGACCCTCATGGCCGACCTGCTGCCCGACTGGTACGACGACTGGCTCACCATCGAGCGGGAGCGGCTGCGCCAGCTGACGCTGCGCGTGCTCGACGCCCGCGCCCGGCGCGCGATCGACGACCACCGCCCCGGCGAGGCGATCCAGCTCGCGCTCACCGCGATGGCGATCGACCCGCTGCGCGCCGCCGCCTACCGGCTGCTGATGGAGGCGCACCTCGCCGAGGGCAACGAGCACGACGCCCGCCGCACCCTCGACGGCTACCGGATCCGGCTCGGCTCCGACCCGTGCGCGAGCGTGCCGTCGGACCTGGAGGCGATGCTGACCGCCGGGATCACGCGTCCGGTGGCCGCCGTCGGCTGATCCGTCGATGGGGCCGGCACCGCGACGAGCGCGACCAGACCCGGCGACGGCGTCACGCCGAGCTCGGTGAGCAGCAGCGCGCTGAACGAGCCGAGCTGCCGCCAGGCCTGGGCGGCGTTGCCCTCGGCGAGGTGCGCCTCGATGAGCACCCGCTGCGCGCTCTCCCGCAGCGGGTCGGCCTCCACCGCCGACATCCCGGCCTCCACCGCCTCCCCGAGCCGGCCCGACTCGCGCAGCTGCGCCGACAGCGCCTCCATCGCGTGGATGCGCAGCTGCCGGACCCGCTCGCGCTCGAAGACGATCCAGTCCTCGTCCCAGTCGGGCAGCACGTCGCGGGAGAGCCGGTCGATCAGCTCGTCCGGCGGCGGGGACCCCGCCTCCGGCGGCCCGCCCTCGAGGAGCCGCCGCGCCTCGCGCACCGTCTCGGCGACATCGATCACCACCTCGCGCCGCAGGCAGAGCCGGTCGGTCTGCGCCGCGACGAGCCGGTCCTTGACGTCGTGCAGCTTCCACAGCGCCCCGCGCAGGTTCGCCGCCGCCCGCTGCTCGGAGACCGCCTGCCAGAGGCTGGTCGCCACCGTCGTCCTCGCCAGCGGCCGCCCGCCGAGGCCGAGGTAGGCGACCACGCGCTGCGCGCTCGACGGCACCTCGACCCGAGCCCCGTCGACGACGAGCTCGAAGCCGCTGAGCAGGTTCAGCCGCACTGCGGGCGGCATCGTCACTGCCAGGCGGTCATGGGGGGCTCCTCCCGGACCGCGGAGCGATCGGGGAAGGCCCGGGTGCCAGCGGTGGGCAAGAATCGGCTGAAGCCGACAAGTCTGCCGAGACCTCACCGCCCCCGCAATAACACCTTCGTACTAGTCACGGGCGGCTCGAGCGCCACCCGTCGTCGGAGTCGCGGCCGTGAGAACGCTCCTGAAAACTCCGGACGGCGGCCTCGTCGGCCATTAGTCTGCGCGTGGCGAACGGCGGCGCAGCGGTGGGGGCTGCTCGACAGGGGGAGACGATGGCGCAGAGCCTGCGCGTCCTGCTCGTCGAGGACGACGAGGGCGACGCGCTCCTCGTGCCGGAGTGCCTGCGCGAGGCGGGCGTGGCCGACGACGACGTCGATCTGGCGCCGCACGGTGCGCGACGGCATCGCCGCGCTCGGCGTCGACGAGCCGTCGTGCGTGCTGCTCGACCTCGGGCTGCCCGACGCCCAGGGCCTCGAGGCGCTGCACACGGTCGTCGCCGCAGGCAGCGACGACGCCGGTCATCGTGCTCACCGGCCGCCACGACCGCATCGGCGTCGAGGCGGTCGCGGCGGGCGCCCAGGACTACCTGGTCAAGGACGACATCACCCCCGAGCTGCTCGACCGCACCATCCGGTACGCCGTCGCAGCGCCGCCAGACGCAGGTGACCGAGTGCCAGCTGCGCGAGGAGCGGCTGCTCGCCGCCGAGAACTCCCGGCTCGAGCGCGGGCTGCTGCCCCGGCCGCTGCTGCGCACCGACTTCGTCAGCTGCGCCAGCCACTACCGGCCCGGCCGCGCCCGCGCCGTGCTCGGCGGCGACTTCTTCGACGTCGTCGAGACCGCCGACGGCCGGATCCGCGCGGTGATCGGCGACGTGATGGGCCACGGCCCGGACGAGGCCGCGCTCGGCGTCCACCTGCGGGTGGCGTGGCGCGGCGCTGGTGCTCGCCGACGTGCGCCGACGAGCAGATCCTCGGCCACGCTCGCCCGGCTGCTCGAGGCCGAGAGCCAGCGGCGGCATCTTCGTGACCGTCTGCGACGTCACCCTCGACCGCGACCTCGGCGCTGACGGTCCGGGTGGCCGGCCACCCGCCGCCGCTGCGCTGCGCGGCGCGGCGGCGAGCTACCTCGACGTCGCCGTCGGGCCGCCGCTCGGCATCCGCGACGACGCAGGACCGACCAGGGCTGGCCGGTCACCCGCACGCCAGCTCGAGCCGGGCGACGTCGCTGGTGCTCTACACCGACGGTCTGCTCGACGCCTACCGCCAGGTCGACGAGCCTCGACCAGCGTCGGCCTCGACGAGCTGGTCGAGGTCACGACCGAGGCGCTGGCCGGCCGGCGAGACGCCTCGACCAGCTGCTGCCGACCGTCGTGCGCCGCGCGCCGATGCAGGCCGTCGACGACACCGCGCTGGTGGTGCTCACCGTGCGTGGCGCGGCGCCGTGACCCGCGACGCCGCGCGGCTGGAGGCTGCGGACGCCGGGTCACCCGCGCCATCGTCGGCGTCCTGCGTGCTGCTGCTGCTCCTGGTCGCGCTCGTCGTCTACTTCCTCTGCCACGCCAAGCAGCACCGGCGACGAGCTCGTCGACCACTGGGACCCGGCGCTCTCGATCGGCCAGAACGCGCTGACCGCCATGGTCAACCAGGAGACCGGCGTGCGCGGCTTCGCGCTCGGCGAGGACGAGGCGTTCCTCGAGCCGTACAACGCGCTACCTCTGTCTCGAGGGCCGCGCCTCGGGCGACGCTGCGCAAGCTACCTGCTCGACTACGCCGACCTGCTGACGCTGCTCGACGCGCTTCGAGCCGCCGTCCGACGACTGGCACGTCGACGTCGCGGACGCCGGTCATCGCGGCGGTCGCGGCCGGCGACCCGGCGGCGCGCCGACCGCTCGGCGTCGGCCGAGGCCAAGGTCGTCGTTCGACCAGATCCGCGACGCCGCTGCCGACGCTGACCAACGCGCATCGACGCGCAGCGCCGACGAGCGTCGCCGACGCCCGCGAGCGCGGCCTTCACCTAGGTGTGGGTCGCGGTCGGCGCTCGGGACCGTCGTCCTCTTCGTCGCCGGTGCTCGTGCTCGTGGCGCGGACTGCGCCGCGCGGTGCTCGCGCCGATCGACGGGCTCGCCGCGCAGACCCGGCTGGTCGCCGGCGGGCGAGCTCGACCGCGCAGATCGACCCAGGCCGGCCCGCTCGGAGATCGTCGGCCTCGGGCGCGACGTCGACCTGATGCGGCGAGACGCTCGCCGCCCAGCTCGAGCGCATCGAGCGCGCCCGGGTCCGGCTCGCAGCAGCGCAGCGCCGAGCTGGCCCGCTCGAACGCCGACCTCGAGCAGTTCGCCTACGTCGCCTCGCACGACCTGTCCGAGCCGCTGCGCAAGGTGACCAACTTCTGCCAGCTGCTCGAGCGGCAGTACGGCGACCAGCTCGACGACAAGGCGCGGCAGTACATCGCCTTCATGGTCGACGGCGCCAAGCGGATGCAGATCCTCATCAACGACCTGCTCGCGTTCTCCCGCGTCGGCCGCACCACCGACGCACTTCGTCGACGTCGACCTCGACCAGGCCCTCGACCCGGGCGCTCGGCAACCTCGACGACCCGATCAGGCGAGGCCGGCGCCGTCGTCGACCACGACCCGCTGCCGACGGTGCCCGGCGACACCACGCTGCTCACCGCGCTGCTGCAGAACCTGGTCGGCAACGCGGTCAAGTACCGCGACCCCGACGCGCCCCGCAGCGCATCACCGTGCGGCGCCGAGCAGGCGGGCGACGTCTGGCGGATCACCGTCGACGACAACGGCATCGGGATCGACCGGCAGTACGCCGACCGGATCTTCGCGATCTTCCAGCGGCTGCACCTGCGCGACCAGTACGGTGGCACCGGTATCGGGCTGGCCCTGTGTCGCAAGATCGTGGACTTCCACGGTGGCCGCATCTGGCTGGCCGAGAAGACCGAGCCCCGGTGCCAGGTTCCAGTTCACCTTGCCCCTGACTCAGGCCCCCGCTAGAGACGATGGACGACGATGAACCCGCGCCACTCGCTCCAGCCCGACCAGCCGCTGTCGGTGCTGCTCGTCGAGGACGACCCGGGTGACGTCATGATCGCGCAGGAGGCACTGGCCGCCGGCCGGCTCTCCACCGACCTGCACGTCGTCACCGACGGCGTCGAGGCGATGTCGCTACCTGCAGCAGGAGGGCGTCTACAGCCGACGCCGACGCGCCCCGACCTGATCCTGCTCGACCTCAACCTGCCCCGGAAGTCGGGCCACGAGGTGCTCGCCGAGGTCAAGCAGGACCCCGCGCTGCGCCGCATCCCCGTGGTCGTGCTCACCACCTCGCCACGCGCAGGAGGACGTCGCGAAGAGCTACGACCTCCACGCCTCGGTGCACGTCTCCAAGCCGGTCGACTTCGACCAGTTCACCGAGGTCGTCCGCCAGATCGACGACTTCTTCGGCGGCGTCGCCGAACTGCCCGAGTAGCGGGCGACGGTCACCTGCTGAGGGGCGGCGCCGCGCATGCGGCGCCGCACCGGCTCACAGCACGATGATCAGCGCAGCAGGATGATCAGCAGGACGATCACCGCGATGACGAATGCGGCGACAGCGATTGCACGAGTGTTCATGAGCTCCTCCATCCATCGGGAGCCACGATCATGTCGAGGATGGCGTCGCGCCGTTCCACCCTGCGGGGCGGGCGGAGAGCGCGGTTCAGGTCCTCCGAACAGCAACCTCGGCGTATCGCGGTGCAGCGGCTGACGAGGGACTAGATTGCGCCGGGTGAACCTGGGCGTACTGCTGAACGTCGCGGTGCGCGGACCCGCCGCCGCGCCCCCCCTCGTCTTCGTGCACGGCTTCGGGTGCGGCCAGGAGATGTGGCGGCACGTCGCGCCGGCCTTCGAGGACGACCACCGGGTGGTGCTCTTCGACCTGCCCGGGTCGGGCAACGCGGACGAGTCGGCCTACGACACCGTCCGCCACGACTCGCTGGAGGGCTACCGCGACGACGTCGTCGCGCTGCTGGACGAGCTGGCGCCGGGATCGGTCACGCTCGTCGGCCACTCGGTCGCGGCGATGATCAGTGTGCTCGTCCAGCGTGCCCGCCCCGACCTCGTCGACCGGCTGGTGCTGGTCGCCCCCTCGGCCCGCTACCTCGACGACGGCGACTACGTCGGCGGCTTCCAGGAGTCCGACATCGAGGACCTGCTCCAGCTCATGAGCCGCAACCACCTGGGCTGGCAGGACCCGCTCTCGTCGATGGTCGCCGGACCCGAGCAGACCGAGGTGAAGGACGAGCTGGAGCGGTCGTTCTGCCGCACTCGCCCGGAGGTCGCCGAGCAGTTCGCCTCCGTCACCTTCCGCGGCGACAACCGGGCCGACCTGCGCCACGTCACCGCGCCCACGCTCGTGCTCCAGTCCCAGGTCGACGCCGTCGCCCCGATGAGCGCCGGACAGTTCGTGGATTCCGAGATCCCCGACTCCACCTTCGAGGTCATCGACACCCGCGGGCACTGCCCCCAGCTGACCGCCCCCGACGAGACCATCGCCGCCATCCGAGGGTTCCTCGTCGCCGACCAGAACGGGCCGTGACCGACGGGGGCGCTGCCCACGGCGCGGCCGACGAAGTCGGCCTCTTCGAAGGCGCGCCCTGCGGGTACGCCGTCCTCGACGCGGACGGCACGGTCCTCGCCGCCAACACCGAGCTCCACCGCCTCGTCGGGCGCGACCCGGGCGCGCTGGTCGGCCGCTCGCTCGCCTCGCTGCTGACCGTCGGCGGGCGCATCTACCTCGAGACGCACCTGTGGCCGGTGATCGAGCACGACGCGGAGGTCCGCGAGGTCTCGATCGACCTGGTGCGGGCCGACGGCGCTCGGGTCCCGGTGCTCATGAACGCCTCGACGACCGCGGACGGCCGCACGGTGTGGGCGGTTTTCATGGAGGCCCGCGACCGGTACCGCTACGAACAGGACCTCCTCGTCGCCAAGCGGTCGGCGGAGCGCTCCCGCGCGGAGGCCACCGCGCTCGCGCAGACGCTCCAGCAGTCGCTGATCCCGCCGGCGCCACCGACGATCCCGTACCTCGCGATCTCGGCGACCTATCGACCGGCCGGCGACGGGAGCACCGTCGGCGGCGACTTCTACGACGTCTTCCAGCTCGGACCGTCCAGCTGGCTCGTGACGCTGGGCGACGTCAGCGGCAAGGGGGTCGAGGCCGCCGCGGTGACCTCGATGGTCCGGTACACCATCCGCGCCCTCGCGATGCGCCACCCGGATCCGAGCGTCCTTCTCCGCGAGCTGGACCGTGCTCTCCACCTGCACCAGACCGAGCACTACTGCACCCTGGTGGTCGCCGCCCTCACTGAGACCGAGGGCGCGTGGACGGTGCGGCTGAGCCTCGGTGGGCACCCACCACCGCTGCTGGTCGGCGCCGGCGGCACCGTGCGCGAGCTCGGCACCTACGGCAGCGCGGTGGGCCTCATCTCCGAGCCGGAGTTCCACACCGTGGAGCACCAGTTGGCCGACGACGCGCTCGTCCTCTACACCGACGGCGTCACCGAGGCCCGGTCGCCCGAGGGCATGTACGGCGACGAGCGGCTCGTCGACCTGGTGTCGTCGACCCCGTGCGACCCGGCCGCGATCACCCATGCGATCGCCGAGGACGTGCTCCGCTTCCAGTCGGCGCAAGCGAGCGACGACATCGCCGTCGTGGCGCTGCGCGCGACCGGGAGCGAGGCGCTCACCGATCCGGGCGTCCGAGCGCCGGACTGACGAGACCCGGGCCGGCCTGACGATCAGGTCCGGCGAGACGCGCCGATCCTCAGTCGGCGACGACGTGCCGGAAGACCTCCTCGGGCATCGGGGCCGGATGAGACAGAGCGAGCTCGAGCGCCACGTCCACCTCTGCCCGCACCTCGACCCTCAGTGCGTCGATCGCGTCCAGGTCCAGGAGACCGTTGCCCACGACGTACGCCGACAGCCGGGCCACCGGGTCGAGATCGGTGGCCGCCGCCACCTCCTGCGGGTCGCGGTACAGCGACGGGTTGTCGGAGGTGTTGTGAAAGCCAACCCGGTAGGTGACCGCCTCGATCATGGTGGGCCCCTGACCCGCGCGTGCTCGCTCGACCGCCTCCCGGGTCACCTCGTGCACCGCGAGCAGGTCGTTGCCGTCCACGGCCACGCCCGGGAAGCCGTAGCCGCGGGCCCGATCAGCGAGCCGGACCGCGCGGGTCTGCCTCGAGACCGGCGTCGAGATGGCGTACTGGTTGTTGATGATCACCAGCACCAGCGGCACGTTCATCACCCCTGCGAGGTTGCACGCCTCGTGGAAGTCGCCCTCGGAGGTGGCGCCGTCGCCGCAGTAGGCGAGCGTGACTCCGGGCAGTCCCCGGATCGACGAGGCCCAGGCGATGCCGACCGCGTGGGGGAGCTGGGTGGCGATCGACTGCTGCCGCGGGAGCATCCGGACGTCGTCGGGGATCCGAGCGGCCTCGATGCGGCCGAGCAGGGACGCCAGCAGCCGGTCGAGGGGCCAGCCGTGGCGCAGCATCGCCGGCTGCTCGCGCGAGGCCGGCACCAGCCAGTCGACCGCGGGATCGATCGCCTGGTGGGAGCCCACCACCGCGGCCTCCTGGCCGAGCACCGGGGCGTAGAGCCCCAATCGCCCCTGCCGGTGCAGGGTGGTGCACCGCTCGTCGATCGCGCGGGAGAGCTGCATCAGCCGCAGCGCCTCCCGCACCAGGTCGTCGGACGGGCGGGGCAGGTCCGGGCGGACCAGCTGACCGTCGGGGGCCAGGAGCTGCAGTGGCTCGCCGTCGGACTCGGCCCAGGCGGCCGCCCAGTCGCTCGGGCGCTGCTCGTCGTCCGTCACTCCCACTCCACCACCTTCAACGCGGCCTCGACGACCGACTCCGAGGACGGGAGGAAGTGGTCCTCGAGACGCCCGGGCGGGTACGGCGTGTCCGGGGCGGTGACCCGCAGGATCGGCAACAAGATCGTCGTCGGCAGCGCCTCCTGCAGGCTCGCCGCTATCTCGGCCCCCAGGCCCGCGCTCCGCACACCCTCGTGGACGACGACGACGCGCCGCCGCGCGGCCGCGGCCTCGTGCAGGCCCTCGTGGTCGATCGGGCTCAGGCGCCTCAGATCGAGGACGGCGGACCGCACCCCGTGGCGTTCCTCGAGCTGGCGCGCGGCGGCCAGGCACGTGTGGACCGCCGGACCCCAGCTCACCAGCAGCAGGTCGTCGCCTTCGCGGCGCAGCCGGGCGCCGAGCTCGTCGTCGGTGGCGGCCGTCTGCGGGCCGCGCACCGAGCGGTAGAGCCGCTGCGGCTCGAGGTAGATCACCGGGTCGGGGTCCCGGATCGCGGCCCGCAGCATGGTGTAGGCGTCGTCGGGGAAGGCCGGGGCGAAGACCTTCAGCCCCGGCGTGTTCGCCAGCTGCGCCTCGAGCGAGTCCGGGTGGAACTCCGGCATCCGCAGGCCGCCGCCATAGGGCGCCCGGATGGTGACCGGGAGGTGGAAGCGCCCGCGCGAGCGGAACCGGTACCTCGCCAGCTGCTGGGTGACCTGGTGGAAGGCCTGGTGCAGGAAGCCGAGGAACTGGATCTCCGCCACGGGCACCAGTCCCCCGATGGCCAGGCCCACCGAGGCGCCGACGATGGCCCCCTCAGCGAGCGGGGTGTCGAGGACCCGGCCGGGGAACTGGTCGACCAGCCCCTCGGTCGCCCGGAACACTCCCCCGAGCCGCCCGACGTCCTGGCCCAGGAGGATGACGTCGTCGCACTCCGCCATGGCGTCGGCCAGGGCGGCCCGGACGGCCTGGAGCAGGCTCACCTCCGGCTCGACGTCCACACTTCCCCCTGACGATGCTGACACTTCGACGCCGACGGTCGGCTGGTCCGCGGCGAGGACCGAGCCTGCGAGGTGGACGGTCCGTGACATGGGTCACTAGACTGACAGAAGTGTCAACACTTTCAGCAACCCACTGATCAGGAGCAGGCATGTCGATCACCGTCGCGAAGTTCTTGGACGTCGCCGAAGGCACCCAGGCCGGCCAGTTCACCGTCGGTGACCACGACGCGGTGCAGACGCTCGACAGCCTCGACCCGATCTACAAGCGCCTCCTGGACGACCAGGTCACCGCCATCATCGGCGTGATCAGCCCGTCCGGGCGCAGCAACCTCACCCCGGTCTGGTTCGACTACGAGGGTGACACCGTGCTGCTCAACCTCGCGACCCATCGCAAGAAGGTCGACTGGCTGCGCCTGAACCCCCAGGCGACGTTCATCCTGATGAACCCCGAGAACGCCTACCACTGGCTCAGCATCAAGGCGACGGTCTCCCGCGAGATCTCCGAGGACGACCCGGAGGAGGGTCAGCGGGTCACCGACCAGCTCAACAAGATCTTCAAGAAGTACACCGGTGGTGACGAGTACGCGCTGCGCGACCCGTCCTTCGACGAGCGCCGGGTGCTCTTCGAGCTGAAGGTCGACACGGTCGCCACGTTCGGCCAGCCCTAAGGGATCGGGCCCTGAGCAACCCCCGGAGCCGGGTGGGCGGCGACCGGTCGTGACCATGCCCGACGTGGCGGTCGTCGGCGGCTCCCTGGGCGGGCTCACCACGGCGCTGCTGCTGCGGGACGCCGGCTGCGAGGTCACCGTCCACGAGCGGTCACCGGCCACCCTCGAGGCACGAGGCGCCGGGATCGCCGTCCTCGACCAGACGCTGAGATACCCCGTCGAGCGGCTCGGTGTCGCGCCCGACGAGGTCAGCACCCGGACGCAGTGGGTGCGGTTCCTCGCGACGGACGGGTCGACGGCATACGCCGAGCAGCGGCCCCACCGGTTCTCGGCGTGGAACACCATCTACCGCGTGCTCCTCGGGGCCTTCCCCGCCGAGCGGTACCGGCTCGGCCGCGAGCTGACCTCCTTCGTCGCCCACGAGCACGGCGTCGACCTGAGCTTCGCCGACGGTGTCGTGGGCGAGACCGACCTGCTCGTCTGCGCCGACGGCATTACCAGCGCCGCTCGTCGGCAGCTCCTCCCGGAGGTCGCACCGAGCTACGCCGGGTACGTCGGCTGGCGCGGCACCGTGCCCGAGTCCGAGCTCAGTGCGGCGACGTACGACGCGCTGCACGACGCCCTGACCTACCAGGTGCTGCCGCGCAGCCACATCCTCGTCTACCCCATCCCCGGCGCGGACGGGTCGATCGAGCCGGGACGCCGCCTGGTCAACATGGTCTGGTATCGCAACGTGTCGGCCGAGGAGCTCGGGGAGTTCCTGACCGACCGCGGCGGCGTGCGCCGCGAGGTCTCCGTGCCACCGGGCCTGGTCCGCGACGACCAGGTCGGCGAGCTGCGCCGGTTCGCCGAGGAGCACCTCGCACCACCCATCGCGGAGATGGTCGGCTCGGTGGCCACGCCGTTCGTCCAGGCCGTCTTCGACATCGACGTCCCGCGGATGGCGAGCGGCCGGGCCTGCCTCGTGGGCGACGCCGCGTTCGCCGTGCGTCCGCACGCCGCCGCCGGCACCGCCAAGGCGGCGGAGGACGGCTGGGTTCTGGCCGAGGAGCTCGTCCGCGCGGACGGCGACGTCGGCGTCGCCCTGCCGCGCTGGGAGGAGCGGCAGCTGCGCCTGGGGGCGAGCCTGCTGGCCCGGACCCGCGAGATCGGCGACAGTTCACAGTCCAGGGGTGACTTCCGGGCGGGCGACCCGAGGCTCGTCTTCGGGCTGTACGGACCGGGCCGGTAGCGACGGGCAGGATCGAGCGATGGCGACGAGCACGACGACGACGGGCGCACCCACGCACGTGCGGCCCGGCAGCCGTGACGCCGCGGCCCTGATTCGCGACCACCTCCGCACCGAGATCCTCAAGGGCCGACTGGACCCCGGCTCGGAGATCAACCAGGTCCAGATCGCCGCCACGTTCGGGGTGAGCCGCGGGCCGGTGCGGGAGGCGTTCCGGCTGCTCGAGCGCGACGGGCTCATCGACACGCGGATCAACTACCGCGCCCGGGTCGCCGGCCTGTCCGTCGACGACCTGGAGCACCTGTACGCGCTGCGCGTGCTCAACGAGTCGGTGGCGCTGTCGGTCAGCGTCCCGTCGTTCACCGGAGCCGAGCTCGACGAGCTCGACGAGCTCGCCGCGGTGCTCATGCACACCGACCCGGCCACCTTCGACTTCGAGGCCTGGGACGAGGTCCACCAGCGCTTCCACGCCCTGCTGCTCGCCCACAGCGGCGCGAGGATGCTCTCCTCCGCCGCCGAGTGGGCCGCCCACACCCAGCGCTACCGGCGTGCCTACGCCGAGGGCGGGCGCGGCCTGCCCCAGGGTGCCGGCGAGCACCTCGTCCTGGCTCAGCTGTGCCGTTCCGGTGACGCCCCGGGTGCCACCCGACTGCTGGCCCTGCACCTCTCGCGCGCCGCGCTGAGCCTCCTCGCCCAGATGGCGCCGACGCACGAACCCGTCCTGCTCCGCGCGGCGATCCGCCAGGTCGTCGGCTCGGACGAGCACCGCTGAGCGGCTGGGACGACGTCGTGGTGCCGGAGGTGGGGGGCTCGAGGGCCGAGATCGCCGAGCGGATGAGCGCGGCAGCCACCGCCTGGCTGGAGTCGCTGTCGCAGGAGCAACGGGCAGCGGCGTGGTGGCCGGCACCGGGCGTCGATGCGACCGACGAGGAGCGCGTCCGGTGGTTCTACACACCGACCGATCACGGGGGCCTGCCCCTCGGCTCCCAGCGCCCCGCGCAGCAGCGACTCACGATGCGACTCGTCTCGACCGGGCTGTCCACCCCGGGCTACGTCACGGTCGCGACGATCCTGGGGTGGGAGAACGTCCTGGACCTCGTGGAGGACTTCGCCCAGTCGTGGGGGCGCGAGCGGGCCCGCGACCCCGGCCTCTACTACCTGCGCGTGTTCGGCGACCCGGCCTCGGACCGGGTGTGGGCCTGGCGCTTCGGCGGGCACCACGTCTCCCTCAACTACCTCGTCGTCGACGGCCAGGTGCGTGCCGTCACCCCCTGCTTCCTCGGTTCCGACCCCGCCAGCGCCCCGGCGCTCGGTGCGGGCAGGATCCGGCCGCTGGCGCAGGTCGAGGACCTGGCCCACGAGCTCGTCGGCTCCCTCGACGCCGACCAGCGCCGACGCGCCCTGCTGCTTGACCGGGCGCCGACCGACATCGTCGGCGGCAACCGGCCCCGCGTCGCCGCCGGCGACCGCATGCTCCGGCTGCCCGACGTGTGGCGCGGGCACTTCAGTGACCCCGACCTCGTGGCTCGCATCGCCGCGGTCAGCGACGCCGCCGAGGCCGCTGCCGGACTGTCCGGCGCCGACCACTCCCGGCTGGCGTTGACCGAGGAGTCCCAGGGACTCGCTGGCGCCGAGCTGACGGCGCCCCAGCACGAGCTGCTCGGCCGGCTGGTGGCGACCTACACCGGCCGCGTCCCGACCTCCCTCGCGCCGACGCTCCCCTTGAACGATGTCCACCTGGCGTGGGCGGGCTCGATGGTGCCGGGGGAACCGCACTACTACCGGCTCCAGAGCCCGCGCTTCCTCGCGGAGTGGGACAACACCCAACGAGACGCCAACCACGGCCACTCGGTGTGGCGCGACCCCGACAACGACTTCGGGCTCGACGTCCTGGCCGTCCATCGGACTGCCCACCACTGACGGCCCGGCTCGGGACCGCCGCGACTCAGGAGTGATCCGGGACGATCGCAGCCGTGATGGCAGCGGCTGCGGCCTCCCCCATCCGGATGGCTCCGTCGACGTGCTGGAAGCCGAGTCCGGCGACGTCACTGCTCGCGAAGTGCATCGGCCCCACGGCTCGGCGCAGGTGCGCGCCGTACCGGGTCAGTGAGCCGATGTCGAAGCTCGTCGCATACGCACCTGCCGTCCACTCGTCCGCCATCCACGGGCTCTCGTAGTAGGCCACCGGCGCCAGTGCCTGCTCCCCGTAGTACGACGCGACCGACGTCAGCAGCTGTCGCCGTCGTTCGTCCGGCGTCAGGGCCAGCACCTCGTCAGCACGGCGGTCGGAGACGAACCCGACCAGGACACCACGTGGGTCGTCCCCCAGGTCCTCGTTGGTGTTGTCGTAGGCCTCGTGCACCAGCTGGTACGGGCTGAACGCCGTCCCGGACAATCCCTGGTCGCGCCAGAAGGGCGTGTCATAGGTCAGGTGGAGCTTGATGACCAGACCGAAGGACTGGTGCTGGCGCAGCTGCTGGTGGACGTACGGCAACGGCGGGTCGAACCTGACGCGATTGACCAGCGTCGGCGGGAGGGCCACCAGCACGTGGGCGGCGCGGTAGCTCGCGGAGTCGGACCTGACCTCGACCCCATCGTCCGTCCACCGGATCGACGAGACCGGAGACGACAGACGGACCGCGTCGCCGAGCTCCGCTGCCATGCGCAGCGGCACCTCCTGCAGGCCACCCACCACGCGGCGGTCCAGGATGAAGTCCGCATCGACCAGGTTGCTGAACCCGCCGGCGCTCGCGGCCATCAGCACCGCCGTGAGGGCGGAGAACGACTCGGTGGGCTTGGTGATCATCGCGGGGCCGACGTAGAGACCGACGTTGTCGCGGGCCTCCTGGTCGTCGGTCATCGACTCGAGCCAGCTCGCGAACGAGACCCGATCGAGAGCATCGGCGTCGGGATGGTTCCACGGCTCCAGTGGATCCATCGCCGCGGCCAGTCGGTCGAGCTCGCCGGTGATGCGGGCGATCTCGCCTCCGGTGGTCTCCGGCACCGGGACGGTCTCGCCGGTGAACAGGCGGCGCTCTCCGTCGTGGCCGATGTAGACCGATGAGCCCTCGCGGTACCGGGGGTAGGTCTCGAGTCCGAGCTCGTCGAGGAGCCCGAGAAGCGCGGTCTGGTCGGGCGAGACCCACTGCCCCCCGACCTCCAGACGCACACCGTCCCTCACCTCCGTCAGCAGACGGCCGCCGACGCGGTCGCGGGCCTCGAGGACGACGACGCGCTTGCCGTCGGCGACGAGCCGTCGCGCGGCCGTCAGCCCCGTGACGCCTGCACCCACGATGACGACGTCGACGTCGCTCTGGGACGTGTGTTGAGTCATGAGCTGGGTCCTGTCTCGGTGGAGCGAATGGTGCCCACTCCCGAGGGGGCGACTTCCCGACCGTCGCGGCGGCGAGAGCGTACCTGGGAGCCGCCCCTGAGAAGCCGAGGCAAAGATACGCCGCGTCACCGCAGGTCGGCAGGTCGACTGGGCGCGAAGCTCCTGATTCACCGGTGGATGGTCACCAGGGACGGCTGGGCGTGACTGCCGCCCGTGCCGTCGTCGTTCTCGAACTCGTCGGCGATGGAGACGACCAGGCCGCCGAGCATGAACGCGACGACGACCGCCACGAGGGTGGAGGTGGGGAAGGAGGGGAGGTAGCGTCGTGCGCCGGTCGCTCCACCGCTCGCCTCGTGGTACTCGTGGGTCAGGGCGTGGCCCTTGCCTCGTGCCAGCAGGTACCGGTTGACCGGGTAGGCCGCGAAGAACGCGACGGTCAGGGCGGCCATCATCCCGACCCAGAAGAGGGGGTTGACCAGCCCGGCGTCCATCGCACCGGGGATGAGCGCCATGACGGTGTTGTCGACGATCTCCATGGTGGCGATCGAGAGGGTGTCAGCGGCCAGCACGACGCTGAGCGCGGTTCCCACTCCGAGCCCGGCCTTGAGCAGCGGCAGCGTGGAGAGCGTGTAGCCGAAGAAGAACGCGAGCGTGACCGCGAGCGCGATGGTCCAACCGGTGCTCAACCCGATGGCGGTACCGACCATGAGACCGGCGATCTCGCCGATCGCGCAGCCGGTCAGGCAGTGGAGGGTGGCGGAGAGGGCCATGGACCGCGTCCCCATCGAGGCCTGGTCGCGGGATGCGTGGTCGTCCTCAGCGTGCCGGGAACGGTCGTGCGACGCCTCGGTCATGAGGTGATCCCCTTCGATGCTCGTTGCCTTCATATCCACGTAAGTGGTACCCCATGGGGGTATATTCCCGCTTGCTCGGTTGGGGTCCGTAGCATGTGCGCTGAGAGGGTGATGGCACATGCAGACCACCGCGAGAACGGCAGCGAGTCGTCGGCTCATGCATCACCGCGTCACTGGCACCATCGGCGCCACCATGCTCACCGCCGCACTCGCGCTCACCGTCACCGCTTGCGGCGACGACGTCGGCCCCGGCTCCGGCACGTCCAGCGAGACGTCGACGACCGAGCACAACGATGCCGACGTCGCGTTCGCGACCGACATGCTGCAGCACCACGCTCAGGCCCTCTCGATGGTGGACCTGACCATGGGCCGCACCCTCGACCCCGAGGTGCAGCAGCTCGCAGAGCAGATCCGGGAGGCCCAAAGCCCCGAGATCGAGACCTTCGCTGACTGGCTGACCGACTGGGACGAGGAAATCCCCGAGACCATGCGTGACCATGCCAACGCAGGTCACGGTGATGGCGACATGTCGGACTCGATGGAGGGCATGGACACTGACATGCCGGGGATGATGTCCGCTGAAGACATGGACGCGCTACAGAACGCCCCCGACGACGAGTTCCAGACCCTGTGGTTGGAGATGATGATCGAGCACCACGAGGGCGCGGTCGAGATGGCGAAGCTCGAGCAGGAGGACGGGAAGTACGAGCCCGCCGTTGACCTTGCCGGAGACATCGTGGAATCCCAGTCCGGCGAGATCGAGACCATGAAGAACACGCTCGGCTGACCCCTGCGAACGACGGCCCGAGCGCCAACGATTCCCTCAACCCACGATCGGGCGCGAGGCTGACGCCTCTGGGGAGGCTGGCGTCAGCCGAGCTTGAACCACGTCGTCTTGAGGGCCGTGAACTTGTCGAGCGCGTGCAGGGACAGGTCGCGACCGAATCCCGACTGACCGAACCCACCGAAGGGCGTCGTGACGTCCAGGGCATCGACCGTGTTGACCGACACGGTTCCAGCTCGCAACGCTCCAGCGACCCGGTGGGCCTGACGGAGATCGTCGGACCACACCGACGCCGCGAGCCCGTAGACAGAGTCGTTGGCGAGTGCGATGGCCTCTGCCTCATCGTCGAAGGTCGTGATCGTGAGAACCGGTCCGAAGATCTCCTCCCTCGAGACGCGCGCGGTCGGCGAGACGTCGTCGAAGATCGTCGGTGCCACGTAGTTCCCCTGGGGAACGGACTGCTCGCCGAGCACGAGACGACCTTCGTTCCGGCCCACCTCGATGAGGCTGCGGACGCGCTGTGCCTGCTCGGCGCTCACGAGCGGGCCCATGCCCGAGTCCGGGTCCAGCGGATCGCCCACGGAGATGGCGCGGCCACGCTCGACGACCTTCTCGACCAGGGCGTCCTTGACGTCCCGGTGGACGAGGAGTCGCGAGTTGGCTGAGCAGACCTGACCGGTGTTCGTGAAGATCCCGAAGCAGACCCCGTCGGCGACCGAGTCGAGGTCGGCGACCGACGACAGCACGACGTTCGCCGACTTGCCGCCGCACTCGAGCCACACCTGCTTCATGTTCGACCGGCCGGCGTACTGGAGGAAGAGCTTGCCGACCGGCGTCGAGCCGGTGAAGGTGACGGCGTCCACGTCGGCGTGCAGACCGAGCGCCTGACCAGCGACGGCGCCGACACCCGGCACGACGTTCAGCACGCCGTCCGGCAGCCCAGCCTCGGCGGCCAGCTCGGCGAAGCGGAGCACCGAGAGCGGCGACTCCTCAGCCGGCTTGAGCACCACCGAACAGCCGGTCACCAGAGCCGGTGCCAGCTTCCAGATCGCCATCTCGAGCGGGAAGTTCCACGGCACCACTGCCGCAACGACGCCGACCGGCTCACGGGTCACGAGGGCGAGGTCCGTACTGCCGGTCGGGGCCACCTCGCCGTACTGCTTGTCGGCGGTCTCGGCGTACCACTGGAGGATCGCTGCCGATCCGGGGATGTCGATGGTGGAGGTGTCGGCGATCAGCTTGCCGGCGTCGAGCGAGTCGAGAAGCGCGAGCTCGTCGGCGTGGGTACGGACGAGGTCAGCCAGTACCAGCAGTACAGCCTTCCGCTGCGAGGGCGCGAGACCACGCCACCGGCCGTCCTCGAAGGCGCGCCGGGCGGCCGCGACCGCGAGATCGACGTCCGCCTCACCAGCTGCAGCAACCTCTGCCAAGAGCTCGCCGGTGGCCGGGTTGCGGCAGTCGAGGTGCTCACCGGATCGGGAGGACCGGAATCCGCCGTCGATCCACAGCTCGTGGCGAGGCTCGATCGTGGAGGCCAACCGGCTCCAGTACTCGCGTGTCCTGACGGTCTGGTCGCTCATCTGCCTTCTCCTCCTGTGCTGACCGGGAGATCAACTCGCTGCACTCGGACCGGGGCCTCATCAGGCCCCGGCCGCGCACCGACGACGTCACCTTCGGCGCGTGTGGATTCGACCGGAAGTGACGTCATCGGTCCGCGGTCCGCTCCCGGACGACGTCCACCACGGTCCAGGCCATGGCGGTGGCCGCGTCGGTCAGCGCTTGCTCAGCCTCGGGTCCGACGCAGTGCGCTGCGAACTCCGGCTGATGGTTGAGAGCGGGCAACGACCCGATACCGATGTAGGGATGGATGGCGGCTACCACCTGGGAGACGTTGCCCATGTCGGTGGACGCCCGGTTCATGCGTGCGGCGTCCGAACCGGACGCGAAAGTACGTCCGAGGCGCTCGGCGTTGGCGCGGTAAGCGACGATCGCGGCCTCGTCGGCGCGGAACTCGGCGTACGGCTTGCTCTCCGGGACGATCTCGAGCTCGCAGCCGGTGGCGAGGGCACCGGCTTCGAAACAGCGCCACACCTTCGGCTCGACCTCGGCCAGCTCCGCCAACGTCTCGGCCCGGACGTACCACCGTCCCTCGGTGACCTCGGGGATCGAGTTCGGCGCCTCGCCGCCGCGAGTGACCACACCATGAACTCGGACGCTGGACGCCAGGTGCTGACGCAGGAGGCCGATGCCGACCTGGGCAAGGGTGAACGCGTCGGCGGCGTTGATGCCGTGCTCGGGGTAGGCCGCCGCGTGGGCGGCCTTGCCGCGGTAGGTCACGTGGGAGTGGGAGACGGCGAACGGCCGCGCCTCGGCGACGTCGACCGGCGCCGGGTGCGTCATCAAGGCGAGGTCGAGGCCGTGGAACGCACCTCGGTCGAGCATCTCGATCTTTCCGCCCCCGCCCTCCTCGGCCGGTGTGCCGTAGACCTCGACAGTGAGACCGAGCTCGTCGGCCAGGGGCGCCAGGGCTCTGGCCGCACCGACGGTCGAGCCGGCGATGAGGTTGTGCCCGCAGGCGTGGCCCAGGCCGGGAAGGGCGTCGTACTCGGCACAGAGACCGACTCGGAACGGCCCCGAGCCGATGGTCGCGTGGAACGCCGTCTCGAGTCCCAGGTAGCCGGGGGTGACGCTGAAGCCGGCGCCGTCGAGCAGCTCGGCCACCCAGCGAGCGGCCCGGTGCTCCTCCCATGCGATCTCCGGGTTGGCGTGGAGGCGCTCGGACAGGCCTACGAGCTGCTCACGGTCCGAGGCGACTGTCATGGCCGCACGGGTCTTGATGTCCATCACTCGTTGCCGGGGACGCCGTAGCTGGGCGCTGATCGGGGATCGAGACCGCGAGTGACGTAGTCGTCGCGCTGCGGGAGCCACACGCCGACCAGGCGGCGGAGCTCCCCGATCGGATCGTCGTGCCAGTCCACCCGCAGGTCCGTCTCGCGCCAGGGCACCCGGCGTCGGACTACGGCGAGGCCGGCGGAGTGGAGCGGGCCCGCCTCTCCACCGGCAGCCGCGCCGGCTTCGAGCGCGGCCAACAACCGCTCTTCCAGCTCGCCGTCCGAGGATCGGAAGGCCGAGACGACCGTGTCGATGACGTCGGCTGCGGCCAGCATGTTGCCTGCCGCTACGACGTTCTCATCGACGTGGTGGTGGTGCACGCCGAGGGATTCCGAGCCGGAGTAGGCGGCTGCCACGCCGCTCAGGTCGAGGACGGCGAGCTGCCGGTGCTCGACGTGCTCGGCGGTCGCGACCACGGCGTCGAGGGCGGCGTGCGGAGCCATGCCGGCCTCGAGGTGGTCGAGGAGCCTGGCGCCCAGGCGGGGGTCGGTCACGTTCTGCGACGCTGCCCCGCCCACCCCGGCTCGGAGATGGACGCACCGTGCGGCCACGGCGGGGCTCGAGGAGGACACCGCGATGCCGACGGCGCCGTTGCCGTCGATGCCCACGACGGAGAACGTCACGCCTGTGCCTGAGCAGGGATCACTGCGATGGCGTCGACCTCGACGAGCCACTCGGGACGAGCCAGGGCGGAGACCACGATGCCGGTCGAGATGGGGTGCACACCCCGGGTCCAGCGACCGATGGTCCGGTAGACGACCTCGCGGTAGCGCGGATCGACGATGTAGATGGTCAGCTTGACCAGGTGGTCCATGCAGCTTCCGGACTCCTCCAGCAACAGGGCGATGTTGCCCATGGCGCGTTCGGTCTGCGCTTCGACGTCGCCGATGCCGACGGACTCACTGGTGACGAGGTCCTGACCGATCTGCCCGCGGACGTAGACCGTGTTCCCGGCGACGACCGCCTGGCACAGGTCGTTGTCGAGCTGCTGCTCGGGATAGGTGTCGCGGGTGTTGAACGGCCGGATCCGCAGGTGTGCGTTGCGCAAGGGCGGTCGTGCAGTCACGTGATCTCCTTGTTTCCGGCGCAGGCACTGCGCCAGCTCGAGGTCGGCGTCAGGGTGACGTGTTCGTCCTGTCGTCGAGGACCTCGAGCGAGGGGGCGTTGGTCAGCGACACGGGTCCCAGGTTGCGGCGCAGAGCTGCTCCCCGGAGGTAGCCGGCGACGCCGAGCACCAGGAGCACGGCGAGGGTGCCGAGGGTGAAGAACTCGAAGCGGGCCTGGGTGACTCCCCAGATGTCCTCGAACGGGTAGTCGATCCCGAACAGCGCCTCGAGCGTGCCCGGGAACACCGCCACCCACGAGCCGAGCAGGACCCAGGCGAAGCAGAGGGAGCCGATCGCCTTGAACCCGGCGTCGGAGACCGGGACCTTGAAGGGCCGGGGGACGTCGGGGAACATGCCGCGGAGCCGGATCGCCGCCGGGATGATCAGGAGGTAGCTGAGCAGGAACGTCGAGATGGAGATGGTCAGCACCACGCCGAAGACTGCAGCGCTGTCGCCCGCGAGCTGCATCGAGGCGATGAGGAACACGGTGGCGACGGCTCCCGACAGCAGGTTCATGCGCACCGGCGTGCCGAGTCCGCGGTGGAACCGGCCGAAGAACCCGCCGAAGAATGCGCCGTCGGCAGCCGCCATCGCCTGCATGCGGTCGGAGACGATCATCCAGGCCCCCCCTTGGCTCACGAGCATGAGGACGAAGCAGACGGCCGTCACCTTGATCAGGGCTCCGGCGGCGGACCCGTAGACGGTGAAGACGGTGCTGACGGCGTCCAGCAGCCCGCCGATGCCAGTGATCTCCCCCTTCGGGACCACCACCAGGATGGCGAGGATCGGGATGAGGTAGCACAGGGCGGCGATGGCACTCGAGCGTGCGATCGACACCGGGACATCGCGAGCAGGGTTCTTCATCTCGCCCGCCGCACTGTTCGAGGACTCGAAGCCGAGATAGGCGAAGAGCAGGATCGGGACCGAACCGAACAGACCGATGATGCTGGGGCTGAAGTCGCCGGCACTGAGCCCAGCGACGCCGTTCTGAGCCGCGTAGATCGCGGTGGTGAGGACGAAGAATCCGAGAATGGCGATCTTGATGATCGCGCCGACCGTGGGGAGCCATTTGCCGTAGCGGAGGCTCACGATGGCCGCCAGGACAGTTGTCCAGACGAAGAGGAGCTTGAACACCCAGTCCCCCAGCGATCCGTGCGACAGGGGGGAGATCCAGGTGCTGTACGTCTCCGCGGCCAGGAAGGCGATGGATCCACCGACCCACACGGGTTGGGTCACCCAGGTCAGGATCGAAGCGATGGCGCCGGCGGGGCGTCCGAAGGCATTGCGCACCCAGGTGTACGCACCGCCCTCCTCACGGAACGCGGCGCCGACCTCGGCGAAGATCAGGCCATAGGGCACGAGGAAGGTCACGACGAGCACCAGGGCCCAGGTGAACGCCTCGGCCCCGTAGGTCGAGACCTGCGCGAGCGTCTCGACCCCGACCACCGCGGCGATCATCAAGAAGACGATGTCGAAACGTCCCAGGGTCTTGTGCAGGTGTGACTCCTGCTCGGCAGCCAGCGCTGTGCGAGTCGGTTGTTCCATCGTCCACTCTTTTCTCGGGTGCAGTGGTGCGAAGCGGTCTCCGGCGATCCGCCGAGCCGGGCCGACGACACTCCTGCGGCTTGCCGAGTAGCATCCCCATCAGCAACTGTTGTGGGAAGCACTAGCAGCATGGAAAATCTTGATGATCTGTATCAGGATGAAGCACATGCTGCGCCCCGAGATCCGAGCCGCCTCGTGATCGATCAGTCCGGAGCCGGTTTCACCCTGGTCCAGCTGCGGTACTTCGCCTCCGCGGCCGAGCTGGGCAGCATGACGGCCGCGGCCAAGCAGCTGAGCGTGTCCCAGTCGGCAGTCTCGACCGCGGTCGCGCAGCTCGAGCGTGAGCTCGGGGTCCAGCTGTTTCTGCGCCACCACGCTCGGGGGCTCACCTTGACGGCGGCCGGCGACCACTTCGCACGCGAGCTGCGCAACTACCTCGTCCACACGCGGGAGCTCGCCGAGGTGGCACGGAGCGCGGGCGAGGCCTTGATCGGGGAGCTGACGATCGGCTGCTTCTCCACGCTGGGGCCGTTCGAGCTGCCACGCTTGCTGAGCTCGAGCGAGCGGCACCACCCCGACATCCGCGTCTCGGTCATCGAGGACGAGCACGCGGCACTGAAGCAGCACCTGCGCAGCGGCCGCTGCGAGCTCTCCTTGATGTACGGCTACGACCTCGACGACGACGTCGACCACGTCCGAGTCCGCGACGCTCCTCCTTACGTGCTCGTCTCGAGGGACCACCGCCTCGCCTCGCGTCGCACGGTGTCGCTTCGCGACCTCGAGGGGGATCCGATGATCCTCCTCGATCTCCCGCACAGCAGCGAGTACCTCCAGCGCCTCGTCGCCTCGGCTGGCATCGAGCCCGAGATACGTCACCGGACCTCCGGCTTCGAGACGGTCCGTGCGATGGTCGCTCACGGCCACGGCTGGTCCGTGCTCAACCAGCGACCTGCCAGCCCCGTCACCTACGGCGGTACCGAGGTCGTCGCCCTGGATCTGTCTGACGACATCGAGCCGCTCACGGTCGTGCTGGCATCGATGCGCGGAGTCCGGTTGACACGGCGGGCACAGGCCTTCATCGAGTCCGCGAAGCGGGCTCGGTCCGAACCGCGTGACGTGGACTGAGCGAAGGCCCGCAGCAGGGGCGCGGCCGTCCCTCATGCCTTCCCCGGAGGGCCGGTCAGTCAGAGCCCCCGCGGTGCCGGCATCCCGATGAACTGGTGCTGCACCTCGGCGGGCAAGGTGTCGTCGGCCAGCCGGGTGACTTCGCGGCGGAACGGCACCACGTCGTTCGAGAGCACCGGGGCATCGAACTCCTCGGCCGCACGCCGGCCCGACCACACGGCGGCCGCGATCGTGGCGGGCGCCCAGCAGTCGCCGACTCCCCGCACCGTGGCGAGCTCACCCCGCTCCTGCCTCCCCATCAGGTCCAGCAGCAGGTCCTCACGCGGCAGGCGCGCCGTCACCATCACGACTGCGTCAGCCTCGCACTCGTGCGTCGTCCCGGTGTAGACGTCGGCCAGCTCGACGCCGCCCGCGCCGACGCTCGTCAGGACCTGGTCAGTCCTGCGCTCGATGCCCGCCTCGATCAGGCGTCGCTGGATCTTCGTCACTTCGAAGGTGTTGACGGTCCACGGAGAGACCTGCGCCGCCGGGGTGACGATCGCGACGTCGTGACCCTTGATGCGAAGCAGCTCAGCGAGGACGCCGGCCAAGTAGTAGTGGTCGTCGTCGTAGACCACGACTCGGCGCCCCTCGGGGAGGCGTCCGGCGAAGATGTCGTCGGGGCTCAGGACCTGTGCACCCGGGGCGATCGGGACTGGGTGGGTGTGCCAGCGACCGACGCCGTCGGTCCGCCACGTGGCGCCCGTGGCGACGATGACGTTCTGGAAGTCGAACTCGACGACGTCGTCCGCCGCCATCGGGCTCTCCCGGAACACCTCCACGTTCGACAGCTCCGCGAGCGCGGCCTCGCGGTAGTCGCGAACCCTGTTCCAGGCTGACAGGCCGGGCAGCTGCGACTCGAGAGTCACTCGACCGCCGAGCTCGCGCCTGGCCTCGACGAGGGCGACGTCGTACCCGCGCACGCCCAGCGCACGGGCCGCTTCGAGACCCGCAGGACCGGCGCCGACGACGAGGATGCGCGCGTCGGACTCCTTGGCGCGGCTGCGCTCGGGATGCCAGCCGCGGCGCCACTCCTCCCCCATGCTGGGGTTCTGGGTGCACCGGATCGGCGACATCGTCTGGTCGCCCGTGACGCAGATGTTGCAACCGATGCATTCGCGGATGAGCTCGAGGCGGCCCTCCTTGATCTTGTTCGGCAAGAACGGATCCGCGATCGAAGGCCGTGCGGCGCCGATGAGGTCGAGGATGCCGGACCTGACCTGGCGCACCATGGCGTCAGGGGAGGTGAACCGACCGACCCCGACGACGGGCTTCGTCGTCAGCTTCTTCAGGCCCGCCACGAACTCCTCCTGGCGTCCCTCAGGAGCGAATCTCGAGGTGGCGGAGTCGGCCTCCCAGGTGCCCATGGCGAAGTCCCACAGGTCCGGCAGCTCACCGAGGTCGCCGAGGACGGACTCGATGTCGCTGCGGGTGATGCCGCTCTCGCCGATCTCGTCGTCGACCGTGAGCCGGCAGGCCACGGCTGCGCGGCCGTCGACCTCCTCCATCGTGTCCTCGAGAAGCTCCCGCAGCAGCCGCATGCGGTTCTCGACCGAGCCGCCGTACTCGTCGGTGCGGGTGTTGTACCGCGGTGAGAGGAAGTGGTGCAGCGTGCTGTAGCCGTGGGCGCCGTAGACGTAGACGAGGTCGTAGCCGACCTCGAGCGCGCGGCGGACCGCATTGCGGTGCCAGCGGCGCAGATCGGCGATGTCGCGCTTGCTCATGGCGCGCGCCTGGACCGGAGCGATGGTGTCGGGCGCGACGGGCAGGTGGGCCGGGCCGAGCGGCGTCTCACGGCTGAGCTGGTTCGGGGCGTTCATCCCGTTGTGCGCCAGCTCGATGCCGGCGAGGCCTCCGCCGTCGTGGATGGCGTCCGCGATCGCGGCCAGCGCCGGAAGGTCGAGGTCGTCCCAGATCCGCAGCTCGATGAAGGGGGCGATGTCGGAGGTGGGGTGGATCTCCACCTGCTCGGTGCAGACCACCGACCAGCCGCCCTCGGCCTTGATCCGCCGCATCGCGGCTTGTGCGCTCGGGTCGCGGTACCCCATGCCGTTGCAGTGCGGCACCTGGTAGAAGCGGTTCTTCGTCGTCAGCGGCCCGATCTTGACGGGCTCGAACAGGACGTCGTAGGGGGACGAGCTGGACATGTGCTCACTCCGTATCAGTTGCTCGACGAGTAGTCGTTCAGGCCTGGCGGTCCTCGAACGCGAGATAGCTGCGTTGGATGGCGATGTGGTCGGCGAGGTACTTGGCGTCGTGCCAGACGCCCCAGATGAAGCTCGATCCTCGTCGGGACAGCCACGGCAGGCCGAGGAAGTAGATTCCCGGCTCGGTCGAGACGCCCCGGCGGTGGCGCGGCTTGCCGTCGCTCGTCGAAGGCGTCGACCTGGAGCCAGCCGTAGTCGGAGGCGAAACCGGTGGCCCAGACGATCGAGGTGACGTCGGCAACGGCGAGGTCGAGCGAGCGGATGGGGTCGGTCACGCAGTCCGGGTCGGGCCCGAGGACGCGCGCCTGCGGCTCCTCCGGGAGGTCGACACCGTTGCGCGCGACGTAGGCATCGGCCTCGTCGAGCATCGACAGGTAGTTCGGCGTCACCCGTTCGATGTTCTCGCGAGGTCCGGCGCGAAGGTCATCACGCCGTCGTCGTAGCGGTCGGTCATGCCGAGCAGCGTGATGCCGCTGGCGGCCAGATCGCCGGAAGTCGACGGTGTGCCCGCCGTGCGCACCGCTCACCGCGATGGTGACGTGCTCGGCGCCGAGGCGGCGGCGTCTCGACGTCCCACTTGCCCAGGACACCGAGCCACCAACAGAAGTCGCGACCGCGGTAGGCCGCGCGGCGGACGGTCGTGCGGTCCGACCGACAGGTAGACGTCGCGGCCGGCCCGGCGCAGCTCGTCGGCGATCTGCACCCCGGACGACCCGGCCCCGACGACCAGCACGCCACCGTCGGGCAGCTGCGCGGGTTGCGGTAGTCGCTGGAGTGGATTTGGTGCCGACCGGCGCCGTCGGGAACGAGGGGCGGGATGACGGGCTTCTGGAACGGCCCGGTGGCCGCGACGACGAACCGCGCGTCGATCGCTCCCCTCGGACGTCTCGACGCGAAAGCCGGGACGACCGGTGCTCTTGACGCACGGACCTCACCTCCACGCCGCAGTGGACGGCGCGTCGATCTTCTCGGCGTAGGCGACGAAGTAGTCCGCCACCTGGTCCTTGCGGGCGAAGGCGTCGGAGTCGAGGTCGAGAACTCGAGGCCCGGGAAGCGGTCATGCCAGGCAGGCCCGTTGGCGACCAGCGAGTCCCACCGCGCCGAACGCCAGCGCTCGGCGATCCGATCGCGCTCGAGCGACGAGGTGCGGCATACCGGCTGCTCAGGTGCTCGCTCATCGCGATCCCCGCTTGGCCGCCACCGACGACGAGGACCTCCGTCTCTTGGCTCGACACATTAACCTCCACCAAAGCCGACCGCCTGACAGCCGCGGTTCCAGCGCGACCGCCGGACCCCGCCATGCTCGCTTCCGACGAATCCACTGTCCAACAGATGTTGCTTGCCTTTTGCTTCAGTTCACTCGATGCAGGCCCGCGGCCACCTCGTGCCCGGCTCAAGGATGGGCAGTCGGGCCGAGCGGGGACGGCCCGGCCAGCGGCGCGGTGGGCTGGCTGGCGGGCGGGCTGGGCGGGCGGGCGACGTACTCGAGCCGGAATCTGAGCCGCCGGAGAGGTGGCTGGCGGTCTGCGGTCGATCCTCGAGCGGTCCGCGTCTTCGCCGGTCGCGCGGTGTGACCGAGCTGCGCGCCTGTAGGGATTCGAACCCCAAACCTTCTGATCCGTAGTCAGATGCTCTATCCGTTGAGCTACAGGCGCTTCGCCCTCGCGTGCGAGGACCGGTCGAGGATAGCCGAGCCCGTCGGCTAGGCCCCAATCGGATGGGGGCGCTCAGAATTCGGGCGGCGGCCCGAGCGGGTGGCCGCGGCGACGCCGACGACGGCGATCACCAGCCCCACGCCCTCCCGCAGGTCGAGCACGTCGCCGAAGACCAGAAAGGCCAGGACCGCCGTGACCGGCGGGCTCAGGAAGAGGACGCTCGACGACGCGGCGGCACCGCTGGTCCGCACGAGCGCCACGATCAGCAGGAGACCGAGCACGGAGTTCACGACGGCGAGGAAGAGCACCGACCCGACGGCCGGCCAGGTGTCCTCGACCGGGGTGGCGCCCTCGAGCAGCAGCCCGAGCGACAGCGTCGGCGGCACCGAGACCGCGAACTGCACGGTCGCCGACCACTCCGCGGGCAGGTCGCTGCCCGTCCACCGCTGGCCCAGCCAGCCCAGCGCCAGCGCCAGCGCGGCGAGGGCGCCGAGCACGACGCCGACCGGGCCGCCGGCCTCGTCGACCTCCGGCCCCAGCACGAGCAGGACGCCGGCCAGGCCGAGCACGAAGCCGGCCACCTGGATCGGGCGGACCCGCTCGCTGAGCAGCAGCCCGGCGAGGAGCACCGCGATCACCGGCGACAGCGAGTGGAACAGCGCCGCCAGCGTCGGGGGGAGGCCGGCCTCGAAGGCGACGTACATCAGGCCGAACTGCACGGCGTTCAGCAGGACGCCGACCAGGGCGTGCCGGCCGACGCCGGTCCACGCGGCCGGGAGGCCGTGCCGCCGCCAGGCCAGCAGCCCCGCGACCAGCGCCGCGATGCCGAACCGGTAGGCGAGCGACGAGAACGGCCCGATCGCGTCGACGGCGATCGGCCCGGCGATGTAGCCGGTGCACCACACGAGCACGAACGCCGCCGCGAGGAGCGCCGGCCCCCCGCGCACGGCGGCTCGCGCGTCGGTCAGGTCGCCTCGTCGAGCGCCTGCGCCACCCGGCGGTGCGCGGTCCAGATCTCCTCGGGGAGGTCGTCGAACTGCTTCAGGTGCTCCTCGCGGAAGCCCATCTCCTCACGCCAGCGCGGCACGTCGAGGGTCAGGATGCGCTCGAGGTCCTCGGCGGGGATCTCGAGGCCGGTGAGGTCGAGCTCCTCCTCGGTCGGGATGACGCCCACCGCGGTCTGGACGCCGGTGACGTCGCCGTCGCGGTAGCGGCACAGCCACAGCAGCGCCCGCAGGTTCTCGCGGTAGCCGGGCCAGAGGAAGTGGCCGTCCCCGCCGTCGGACAGGTCCTTCTGGAACCAGTTGACGTGCGCGAACACCGGCTGGTCCTTCGCGGCCCCGATGATCTTCAGCCAGTGCGCGGCGTAGTCGGCCTCGTGGTAGGCCAGGAACGGCCGCATCGACATCGGGTCGTACCGCAGCTGGCCGTCGAGGCCGTCGGCCGCGAACGTGGCCTCGGCGCCGAGCGTCAGGCCGTCGTAGACGCCCTCGGCGAGGTCGTCGATCGCGCGCACCAGCGGCTCGCGGTCACTGGTGCGGCCGCCGAAGATGATCGCGTCGATCGGCACACCGGCGGGCTCCTCGAAGTCCGGTGCCACGTTCGGCACGTTGGCCAGCGTGGTCGTGAAGCGGCTGTTCGGGTGCGCCCACGGCGAGTCGTCGCGCTCGGACCGGTCGGCGATCGGCTCGCCCTTCCAGTCCAGCCAGCCCTCGTCGGTGGGGTGCTCCTTGGTCTTTCCCTCCCACCAGACCTCCTGGGTGAGCGGGTTGTAGGCCACGTTGGTGAAGATCACGCCGCTGCCGTCACCGATGGAGTCGAGTGCGGTCGGGTTCGTCTTCTCGTTGGTGTCCTTCGCGACGCCGAAGACGCCGTTCTCCGGGTTCATGCCGCGCACCCGGCCCTCGTCGTCGACCCAGAGCCAGGCGATGTCGTCGCCGTAGAACTCGACGGTGTAGCGGTCGCCGAGGGCGTCGGGAGACAGGGTCATCGCCAGGTTGGTCTTGCCAGAGGCGCTCGGGAAGCCGCCGCAGACGTGCCAGCGCTTGCCGGTCTCCTTGTCGCTGATGCCCAGGAGCATGAACTGCTCCGCCAGGAAGATTCCCGACGCCCGGCCGTCGTAGCAGGCCTGGCGCAGGCCGTGGGCGATCTTGCCGAGCAGCGCGTTGCCGCCGTACGACGAGCCGAAGTGCAGGATCGTGCGCTGGTCGGCGACGGTGACGAAGTAGCGCTGGTCGTCGTCGGTGCCCTGGCCGAGGTTGGCGAGGTCGCCGGTCACGTGGACGGCGCGCACGAAGGTGGCGGGGTCCTCCAGGTTGTCGAGGTGGGCCACCCCGACCCGCGCCATCCGGATCATGTGCAGGACGACGGGCCGGTTGTCGGTGAGCTCGACGCCGGCGGCGTAGGCCTCGAGCGGCGAGCCGGGCGGTGCCATCAGGTAGGGGACGACGTACATCGTCTTGCCGCGCGACTGCCCGCGCATCCGCCCGACCTGGGCCTCGGTCATCTCCTCGGCCGGGTGCCAGTTGTTGTAGACGCCGCGGTCCGACTCATCAGACGTCGCGACGATCGTGCGCTCCTCCGAGCGTGCGGTGTCCTTGAAGTAGCTGCGCGAGTAGTAGCGACCCTCGCCGGCGGGGAACAGCTCCTCGGCCTCGAGCGCCTCCGCGACCAGGCGCGCGTCGTCCTCGTTGTTGACGACCTCGATCCGGTCGGGCTCGGTGATGCCGGCCCAGTGGGCGACGTACTCCCGGACGTGGGGGTTCTTCACCCCTGCCTCGTCCAGCACCTTCTCCACGTCGAGTCCGTCAGGCATGTGCGCCACCCTTCCGCGTTGGTGGCGGGCACGGTACCCACTCGGGAGTGGCCTAGGTCACCCCGGGTGCATCCGGAGGCCCATCGCTGAGCGGGTCTGAGCGAATTGGCACGTTCCAATATGTGCCCGGCCGGCCCGCCGGTAGCGTCCGCGACCACTGGATCGGGCGTCGAGGGAGCCGCGCGACACATCTGTTGACCTGCCTCGAGAGGACCCCATGACCGCCATCCAGGAGAAGCCCGACGTCGCCACGTCACTCGAGCGGGGCGCAGAGGCTCCCACCAGCCACCAGGGCATCCTCGACTTCGTCGCGGAGGTCGCGGCGATGACCACCCCGGACCGCATCCACTGGTGCACCGGCTCCGACGAGGAGTGGACCGAGCTCACCGACGCCCTCGTGGCCTCCGGCACCTTCACCCGGCTCAACCCGGACCTGAAGCCCAACTCGTTCCACGCGGCGTCCGACCCCATCGACGTCGCGCGCGTCGAGGACCGCACCTACATCTGCTCGGTCGACGAGCGGGACGCCGGGCCCACCAACAACTGGATGGACCCCGGCGAGATGAAGGACCTCATGCGCGGGCTGTACGCCGGCTGCATGGCGGGCCGCACGATGTACGTCATCCCGTTCGTGATGGGTCACCCGGACGCCGAGAAGCCGATGTTCGGCATCGAGCTCACCGACTCCGCCTACGTCACCGCCTCGATGCGCGTCATGGCACGCATGGGCACCGAGATCCTCGACAAGATGACCGAGCTCGAGGCCGACTTCGTCCCGTGCCTCCACTCGGTGGGCCACCCGCTGGCCGAGGGCGAGTCCGACGTCTCCTGGCCGTGCAACGACACCAAGTACATCGTGCAGTTCCCCGAGGAGCGCGCGATCTGGTCCTACGGATCCGGTTACGGCGGCAACGCGCTGCTCGGCAAGAAGTGCTACGCGCTGCGCATCGCCAGCGTGATGGCGCGCGACGAGGGCTGGCTCGCCGAGCACATGCTGATCCTCAAGCTCACCAGCCCGCAGGGCGTCAGGAAGTACGTCGCGGCGGCGTTCCCCAGTGCCTGCGGGAAGACCAACCTCGCGATGCTCGCGCCCACCATCCCCGGCTGGAAGGTCGAGACGCTCGGCGACGACATCGCCTGGATGCGCATCGGCGAGGACGGCCGGCTGTGGGCCGTGAACCCCGAGTACGGCTTCTTCGGCGTCGCGCCCGGCACCAACGAGCACACCAACCCGAACGCGATGACCACCATCAACAAGGGCAACTCCGTCTTCACCAACGTCGCGCTCACCGAGGACGGCGACATCTGGTGGGAGGGCCTGGAGAACGAGCCGGCCAAGGCCACCTCGTGGAAGGGCGAGCCGTGGGGGCCGGGCTCCGAGGAGCTCTCCAGCCACCCCAACAGCCGCTACTGCACGCCGATCAAGCAGTGCGACATCCTCGCGGCCGAGTACGACGACCCGCGCGGCGTGCCGATCGACGCGATCCTCTTCGGCGGCCGCCGCCGCACCACGGTCCCGCTGGTGTTCGAGGCTCGCGACTGGACCCACGGCACCTTCCTCGGCGCCACGCTCTCCAGCGAGACCACCGCGGCCGCCACCGGCGAGGTCGGCGTGGTGCGCCGCGACCCGATGGCGATGCTGCCGTTCATCGGCTACAACGCCGGCGACTACTTCAGCCACTGGATCAACATCGGCAAGGACAACGACGCCGCCAAGCTGCCGCGGATCTTCTACGTCAACTGGTTCCGTCGCGACGACGAGGGCGGCTTCCTGTGGCCCGGCTTCGGCGAGAACAGCCGAGTGCTGAAGTGGGTCGTCGAGCGCATCGACGGTCAGGCCGCTGCCGTCGAGACCCCGGTCGGGTACGTGCCGGCGCCGGGGTCGCTCGACACCGACGGGCTCGACATGACCGCCGAGGCGCTGGAGCGGGCGCTGTCGGTCGACGCCGAGGAGTGGCGCGCCGAGCTGCCCCAGATCCAGGAGTGGTTCGAGAAGTTCGGCGACGACCTGCCGGCCGTGCTCTGGACCGAGCTCGACGGCCTGCGGGAGCGCCTGGGCTGACCCCACGCCCAGCCCTCGCGGGGCGCCGGGTGTGGCACCATGCAGTCATCTGGGGATTGCAGGAAGTTGCAACCGGCGCCGCCACAGGAGGATGCAGGATGTCGCTCCACGGCCCCGACGATCGGACCCTCTTCGAGTCCGAGACGGCGCTGCTCTACGACGAGATCCTCGCCGCCGGCTCCCTCGCCGGCGACGACCCCCGCATCGCCGAGGGCGGCGAACGACGGGCGGCCTTCGACCAGCTCCGCGAGCTCGGCCTGGTGCAGCGCAGCCAGGACGGCGAGGCGTGGTTGCCGGAGGACCCCGCCACCGTGCAGTCGCGCGTGGTGTCCCCGCTCAGCCAGGAGGCCGGTCGGCTGCTGGAGGAGTCCACGCAGTGGGCGAAGGCCTTCTCCGGTCTGAGCCAGGCCTGGCGCCGCTCGCCGCTGGCGGAGTCCCGCGGCCCGTTCACCCACCTGCAGGGCCCCGCCATCAACACGTTCCTCGAGGGCGTGGTGGCCGAGGCCGAGGAGGAGGTGCTCACCGCCCAGCCGCAGACCGGCCGCGGCGCCGCAGCGCTGGCCGACGCCGCGCTGCGCGACACCGCCATGCTCGAGCGCGGGGTGAGGCTGCGCACGCTCTACCAGCACAGCGCCCGGCGCAGCTCGGTGACGCACACCTACGTGGCGGCGGTGAGTGCCCGCGGCGCGGAGGTGCGCACGCTGGACGAGTTCTTCCGGCGCATGATCATCGCCGACCGGCGCACGGCGGTGATCCCGGCCAGCGACGACTACTCGAGCGCGGTCGCGATCCGGGAGCCGTCGGTCGTGGAGTTCCTCGTCGACATCTTCGAGCGCTCCTGGGAGCGCGCCCGCCCGTTCACCAACCGGGAGAGCGGCACGCTCAAGGACATCGCGGCCGAGCAGCGCGCGATGACGATCCGGATGCTCATCGAGGGGCACTCGGACCCGGTCAGCGCGAAGCGGCTCGGCGTCAGCCCGCGCACCTACGCGGGCTACGTGGCCGACCTCAAGGCCGAGCACGAGGCCGAGACGCGCTTCCAGCTCGGCTACACGATGGGCCGGCTGGGCGTCTCCGGCGAGGAGGGGACGGGCGGGTAGACCGCCCGTCCGGGGTCTAGCGGCTTGGCTTCATCGGCAGCCGGGGCAGGCCCAGCTGGTGTCGGCGTTGGCGGCGGGCGCGACGGTGGCGACGACGCCGAGGCTCAGGATGGCGGCACAGGAGGCCACGACCAGCTTGCGCATGATGTTCATGGGGAGCTCACATCTCATCTCTCGGATCAACGGAATGACCCGTGTGCTGAGTGTCGCCCCTCTGGGGGGAAGGACGCAGCACGACGGTCGTTCCAGTTCGTGCATTGCAGAATCGTGCAGAGCGATCTGGTGCGGCGTCCAGCCTGGCACGGGTGGACCACGGGCGCCAGACCTCCGTCGGTCGAGCGACCTGCTGTCGACCGAGCCCGCCACCGGGACGGTGGCGGGCTCGGGACGGCGGAGGCGGCGGGATTTGAACCCGCGAGAGGAGGAACACTCCTCAACCCGCTTAGCAGGCGGGCGCCATAAACCGGACTAGGCGACGCCTCCATACCGTCCTCGCGGACGGCGGCCACAGGCTACTAGGAGGCTGCGGGACGGGACGAATCAGATGCGGCCGCCGCCTGGAGCCGGGCGACGACGTCCTCGGCGAACCGGTCGCGGTCGACGTCGATCAGGCTCACCGGAACGACCGTGTCCTGCCCGTCGTGACGGTGCAGCAGCAGGCACGGCACGCCCCCCGGGCTCGCCGCCACCGCCTCGCGCACCTCGGCCCAGGCGCCGGTGCGCGGCCCGAGGTCACGGAGGAACCGGATCCGGTAGCCGGCGTCGTCGAGCCGCACCAGGTCGGCGCCCCACCGCAGCCAGGCGGCGAAGCCGAGCACGCCGGCCAGGCCGACGGCGGCGACGAGGACGACCGTGAGCCGCGGCCACCCCAGGACGGCGACGACCACGCCCGTCACGACCACGAGCACGCCGAGGAGGACGAGCGGGCCGGCGGCCAGCCGAGCGACCAGCGGGGGCGTCATCCGGTAGTGGCCGTCGTCCCGCATCCCGACATCCTCGCGGGTCGCCAGGCGACCCACCCCTTGCCCCCGGGGGTGACGGCGATCACAGTAGGGACCACATCGCACCGCCCGGTGCGAGGGGAGGGCGCCGTGGGCACTGCCAGCGCGACCATGACCGCCGCCCTCCAGGGGCTGGCCGCGGCCATCGAGATGCCCCGGCGCGAAGGGGCCTCGCTCGGCAGCTGGCGGTGGACGGTGCGACAGCGCATGGCCGCCGTCCGCGACGCCCTGCTCGAGGAGACCGGCGACGCCTCCGACGGCTGGCTCGCCGCTCGTGGCGGCGTCGCCTTCCGCGAGCGCAACGCGCTGCTCACCCGGCTCGGCGACCTCGGTGGCCGGGTGCTGGCGGAGCCGGACGTCGTCGCGGTGCGCGCCGAGATCGCCCGACTGGTCGGCGACATCACCCGTCACGTGCAGCGCGTCAACGACCTCGCCTACGACGAGGTGGAGCTGGAGCTGGGGGGAAGCGAGTAGCCGGCGGCGAGGAACGAGCCGCCGGTGGCAGCGCAGGTAGAGCAAGCCTCCGGCTGAGGAACGAAGCCGGAAGGGCGCGTCGAAACCAGCAAGCGGCGTACCCGACGCGAGCCGAGCGGGGGACGGGATTCGAACCCGCGGCTGACACTTCTGCCAGCGACCGCTTTCAAGGCGGTTCCGTTAGGCCACTCCGGCACCCCTCCCGGTGCCGCCGAGTGTAGAAGGCTCAGCTCGGTGCGAGCTCGATGAGGATGTCGCCCTCCTGGATGACGTCGCCCGGGGCCACCTTGACGGCGGTCACCACGCCGGCCTCCCCCGCGATGACGGGGATCTCCATCTTCATCGACTCCAGGAGCATGACCTCGTCGCCCACGGCGACCTCGTCGCCGACCGCCACCGCGACCTCGAGGATGTTGGCGACCATCTCGGCGACGACGACGCAGCGGCTTGACAGTCGGCATGCAGGTGACGCTAGCCGTTACTCCGGCGTAGGCCGCAGTGGGTCAGAGCAGGGCCTGCGTCCGGCCGGGTTCGGGCCGGAGCGCGGCGGCGGCCTCGTCGGCACGGCTGCGGCGGCCGCGGGACCCACGCGGCCGGCCGCCGCCGGTGAGCGCGAGGTCGAGCCGGATCACGACGTAGCCGAGCACCAGGCCCACCACCAGGCCGTAGACGACCGACAGCGCACTCTCCTGGTAGGTGATGGCCGGGTTGGCGAGCGAGTTCGCGACGGCGGACGTGCCGGCGACGCCGAACGCGCACACCCACCAGCCCTGGCGGCGTCGGGCGCGCATGTGGCAGCCGTAGGCGAGCGCCGGGATGCCGAGCACCGACTCGATCGGCCGCGGGAAGGCGCCGAGCTCGCGGCGGCTCCAGCGCACGCCGTCGAGCAGCTGCTCGACGAGGTCGGTGCTGGCGTAGCGGCGCAGCAGCTCGGCGTAGGCCAGCGTGACGGCGAGCAGCACCGCGCCGACGAGCACGACCACGCAGGCCCCGACGGCCGAGGCCGTGGAGGCCGGCGCCGAGCCGGTAGACGACGCCGAACGCACCGACCAGCGCGAGCCCGAAGGTGACGTACTCGAAGCGGGTCACCTCGATGGTGGGCTCGAAGCCCACGGTCGCCAGCGCGCCCACCCCGGCGATCACGACCGCGAGGACGCACTCGCGCGCCGGCCCGCCAGAAGGTGCGGGCCGGCACGGTGGCCATGACGGCGAGGACGGCCGCCACCACGGAGGTCATCACCGCCGCGCCGGTGTGCAGGAAGTCCTCGTCGGTCGAGCACGGTGACGAGGCCGACGCCGAGGGCGACCGTGCCGAAGATCACCGGCCGGCCGCCGGTGCGGGCCGCGAGCGCCCACGAGTAGACCGACGCCACGGCGACGGCGCCCGCCTGCCCCAGCCACTCCGGCCCGACCGGCACGGCGGAGGCCACCAGCGCCGCCAGCCCGGCGAGCACCAGGACCAGACCAGCCAGCAGCGGCGCCCGGCTCTCCGCGACCCGCTCGAGGAGGCGCAGGCCGGCGCATCGGGCCGCGCGGCGGCGGCGTCGGCGGCGGGCGCCACGGTCGCCGGGGCGACGGGCGGCACCGATGCGCGACTCGAGCGCCCTGGATCGGCGACGGGTCCGACCGGTCGCCGCGCGACGGCGACCGGCGGGACGAGACACGGCGCGAAGGCTACCGAGGTCAGAAGCGGCGGTTGACCAGGGACGGGTTCGTGCGACGGGCCTCGTCGAGCCGGGCGCGCGACAGCTCGGCCGTGAGGACGGTGGGACCGTCGTCGGCCTCGGCCAGCACGTCGCCGAGCGGGTCGACGACGAGCGAGTGCCCGGTGTAGCGCGGGCCGGGCTGCCCGGCGGCGACGACGTAGACGGTGTTCTCGATCGCGCGGGCGCGGGCGAGCGTGCGCCAGTGGTCGACCTTGCGCTCGCCGGCCACCCAGGCGGCCGGCACCACGAGCACCTCGGCGCCGTCGTCGACCAGGAGCCGGGCGTGCTCGGGGAACCGCAGGTCGTAGCAGGTCAGGAGCCCGACCCGCCAGCCGTGGAGGTCGACGACCACCGGCGTCACCTCGCCCGCCGTCAGCCGGTCGGACTCGCGGTAGCCGAAGGAGTCGTAGAGGTGCAGCTTGCGGTAGTCGGCGCTCGCGGCACCCCGCACGACAACGGTGTTGTAGGGCCGCGCGGGATCGGGTCCGGTCTCGAACATGCCGGCGACGACGGTGGTGCCGAGCCGGGCCGCCGTCTCGGCCACCGCGGTGGCGAACGGTCCGTCGGTGGCTTCGGCGAAGGGGCTGACGTCGCTGCCCGCCTCGCCGAAGTCGCGGGCGAACGCCTCGGGCCACACCACGAGGTCGGCTCCGGGCGGCGTGTGCCCGCGCACCCGCTCGCGGTTCTCGGCCGGGTCGAGGCCGGAGGCCTCCTGCACCAGCGCGACGCGCATCACGTCCAGGGTGTCCACCCGTCCAGGGTGCCAGTCCGCAGTGGCACGATCGCGGTGTGCCCGCTCCCCTGCTCGACGCCTACGCCGCAGTGGTGCTCGCGGGTGGTCGCAGCAGCCGGCTCGACGGTGCCGACAAGGCGAGCATCGAGGTCCACGGCCGGACGCTGCTGGCGACCGCGCTGGACGCCGTCGTCGACGCCGGCGAGGTGGTGGTGGTCGGCGAGCCGGTGCCCACCGAGCGGCCGGTGACCTTCATCCTCGAGGACCCGCGGTTCGGCGGCCCGGTGGCCGCGCTGCTCACCGGCGTCGACGCCCTGCTGCGCCCGTGCCGGCTGGTCGCCGTCACCGCCGTCGACATGCCGCGGCTGACGTCGGGCACCTTCGCCCGCCTGCGCGACGCGGCCACCGGTCGCGACGGCGCCGCGCTGGTCGGGACCGGACGGACGGCGCCAGCTCGTGCTGGTGCTCGACCGCGCCCGGCTCGCCGAGGTCCGCCCGTCCTACGAGGAGCAGCACGACCTCGCGGTGCACCGGCTGCTGGGTCCGCTGGACCTCGCGGCGGTGCCGGCCCTGGGCGAGGAGCATCGCGACGTCGACACCTTGCGGGACCTGCGGGACCTGCGCGACCTGGAACCGTGACCGTCTTCTCAGGAGGGTTGCCATCAGCCGCCTGCGTCGCCAATCTGGACTCTGTGAACCTGCACGACTGGATCGACGAGCTCTCCGACGTGCTCGACCTCGAGACGGAGGTCGACGAGGGTCTGGTGCGCGACCTGGTGCAGATGGCCTACGAGAACGTCGACCAGCACGCCGGACCGGTCACGGCCTACCTGGTGGGCTTCGCCGCGGGGGCGACCGACGCGAAACCGGAGGCCGTCGAGGGACTCGCTGCCCGCACCCAGCGGCTGGCCGAGGGCTGGGACCGGCCCGCGGACGCCGCCGACCCCGATGACATCGACGACGAGATCCCCGACGACGCCTCCATCGACCACTCGACCGACCAGTTCGAAGAGGTCTGACACCCTCGGTCCCATGAGAGCTGTCGTGACCGACGGGGCCGGTGGGCCCGAGGTGCTGCGCGTGGGCGAGGTGCCCGACCCCGAGCCCGGCCCGGGCGAGGTGCTGGTGACGGTGGCCGCCACGGCGGTCAACCGCGCGGACACCCTGCAGCGACAGGGCTTCTACCCACCGCCGCCCGGCGCCAGCGAGATCATCGGGCTCGAGTGCAGCGGCACGGTCGCCGCCCTCGGCCCCGACGTCGAGGGCTGGGCGGTCGGCGACGAGGTGTGCGCCCTGCTGGCGGGCGGCGGCTATGCCGAGCTCGTCACGGTGCCGGCCGGTCAGCTGATGCCGGTGCCCGACGGCGTCGACCTGATCACCGCCGGCGCCCTGCCCGAGGTGGCGTGCACGGTGTGGTCGAACGTGTTCATGGTGGCCGGCCTCCAGCGCGGCGAGACGCTGCTCGTGCACGGCGGCGCCGGTGGCATCGGCAACCTCGCGATCCAGCTCGGCGTCGCCCTCGGCGCCCGGGTGTTCACCACCGCCGGCACCGAGGAGAAGCGGGCGTTCTGCCGCGAGCTCGGCGCCGAGGTGGCGATCGACTACCACGAGGAGGACTTCGTCGAGGTCGTCCGCGAGCACACCGACGGCGCCGGCGCCGACGTCGTGCTCGACAACATGGGCGCGAAGTACCTCGGCCGCAACGTCGACGTGCTGGCCACCGAGGGCCGGCTGGTCGTGATCGGCATGCAGGGCGGCAACCGGGGCGAGCTCGACCTCGGCGTCCTGCTGCGCAAGCGCGGTGCGGTGATCGCCACCTCGCTGCGCGGGCGCCCGGTGGAGGGCAAGAGCGCGATCTGCGCCTCGGTGGTGGAGCACGTCTGGCCGCTGGTCGCGGACGGCACGGTGCGAACCGTGGTCGACACGGTGCTGCCGCTGGAGCAGGTGGGCGACGCGCACCGCCGCATGGACGACGGCGCCCACACCGGCAAGATCGTGCTCACCGTCTGACGGCTAGCCTCGGCCCATGACCGAGCAGCAGCAGCACACCTCGCAGCCCGAGTCCGCCGAGGCGACGCCCGACGAGCAGCGGGTGATGGTCGTCGGTCCCGACGGCAGCCCCATCGGGTCCGTTCCGGCCTCCGCGCTGACCGTCGTCGGCGACCACGACGACGACGGCGAGCACCCGGAGCGGGCGATCACCGACCTGGTGGAGCAGCCCGCGAAGGTGATGCGGATCGGCAGCATGATCCGCCAGCTGCTCGAGGAGGTGAAGGCTGCGCCGCTCGACGAGGCCAGCCGCAACCGCCTCAAGGAGATCCACGAGTCGTCGATCAAGGAGCTCGAGCAGGGTCTCGCCCCCGAGCTCGTCGAGGAGCTCGAGCGCCTCTCGCTGCCGTTCGCCGACGACGTCACGCCGTCCGAGAGCGAGCTGCGCATCGCGCAGGCCCAGCTGGTCGGCTGGCTCGAGGGCCTCTTCCACGGCATCCAGACCGCGATCTACGCCCAGCAGATGGCCGCGCGCGCCCAGTTCGAGCAGATCCGCAAGGCCCTGCCCCAGGGCATGCCCCCCGGCATGACCGGCCCGCCGCAGCCCGGGCAGGGGCAGGGTCAGGACGGCGACCCGCAGCCTGGCTCCGGTGGGATGTACCTGTAGCTGACCTGCGGGGGCTGGGGCTGCACGAATCGTTCAATTGAACGGTTGTGACAGGTCCAACGGCCCGCAATCTGTCCCAGCCGTTCAATTGAACGATCTGGGTCCACCGTCAGCGACGTCGGGTCAGCCGGCCCGTCAGCAGCAGCCCCAGCACGCCGACGATCACGATCGCGAGGCCCGGAGCCGCGGAACGGGCGAACGGGCGGGGGGCGTCGACGGCGACGTCGCGGTAGACGACGGGCTCCGGCTCGGCGGGCGGGGGCGGCGGGTTCCGCTCCGCCTCCTCGGCCTGCACCTGCTGACGGAGCTCGCGCAGCAGCCGCGGCGAGGCCGGGAGGAGGTCGTCGCACCGCACCGCGAGGAGCGCCGTGCCGTCGGCGGTGAGCTGGAAGACGTACTGGCGAGCGCGGTCGGCCTTGAGGTCGGCGCCGTCGCAGCGCGCGAAGGCGGGTGCGCTGGTGAGGGTGACCGTCGCGCTCTCCTGCAGCTCGCCCTTGATCACCTCGGCGACGCCGATCCGGTACAGCGGGACCTGGTCGCCGCGGCGCGGCGGCGGCAACCGGCTGAGGATGACGCCGGTGAAGATGTCGGTGGGGCCGGTGTCGGCGCGGCTGCCGGTGGCCGACGAGACGACGTCCGGCGTCGACGCCAGCGCGCCGGTGGGGGCGCAGACGAGCGCCACCAGCACCAGGGCGGCGAGACGTCGGAGAGTCGCGTTCACGCGACCATGACACCAGACGCGCGGGGAGCGGGCGACTCCACGGCGCTCACCAGTAGCGCTCCATCTCGACCGCCACGCCGTCGTCGTAGACCTCGGAGGTGACGTGGTCGGCGGCCGCGCGCACCTCCTCGACGGCCTGGCCCATCGCGACGCCGCGGCCGGCCCACCGGAGCATCTCGATGTCGTTGCGGCCGTCGCCGACGGCCAGGACGTCGGCGGCGGTGAGGCCCAGCGCGGTGCACACGTGGTCGACGCCGGAGGCCTTGGAGACGCCGACCGGGGTGAGGTCGAGCCAGGCGGTCCAGCCGACGACGTAGTCGGTGCCGTGGAGGCCGAGGCTCGCCGCCAGCTCCACGAAGTCGTCGGCGGTGGCCTGCGGGTCGCGGATGATCACCCGGCTCACCGGCCGGGCCACCAGGTCCTCGACGTCGGCCTGGATCATCTCGCCGACGAGCTCGCCGTCGGGGAACGGCCCGCTCACGCGGTAGCCGACGCCGCGCTCCTCGACCGCCACCAGCGCCTCGGGCCGCTGCGCGAGCAGCGCCTCGACGGCGGGGGCGGCGTCGAAGGTCTCCTCGTGGACGACCTCCATCTCCTCCCCCACCCGGTAGCGGAGGATGACGGCGCCGTTGCTGGCCACGATCCAGAGCCGGTCGGCCTCGCCCGCGCCGTCGAGCGGCTGGCCGCGCAGCTCGAGCAGGTCGGCGATGCCCAGCATGCTGTGCGGCGAGCGGCCGGAGGCCAGGACGACGTGCACGCCGGCGTCGAGCGCGCGGTGGATGACGTCGTGCACCCGCGGCGCGATCTTCTCGTAGTCGACCCGGTCGCCCTCGACCCACTTGAGCAGCGTGCCGTCGATGTCGAGCGCGACCAGCCGCGGCGTCCAGTCGCTCATGCGGTGACGGGCTCCAGGACCTCGAGCCCACCGAGGTAGGGCTGCAGCGCCTGCGGCACCCGCACCGACCCGTCGGCCCGCTGGTGGGTCTCCAGCAGCGCGATGATCGGCCGGTTGGTGGAGCAGAGCGTGCCGTTGAGGGTGGCGACGTGCGTGGTGTCGCCGCTCTCACCGCCCCGGCTGCGGATGTCGAGCCGGCGGCTCTGGAAGTCGGTGCAGTTCGACGTCGACGTGAGCTCGCGGAACCGCGACTGGGAGGCGATCCAGGCCTCGCAGTCGAACTTGCGCTGCGCGGAGGTGCCGAGGTCGCCGGCGGCGACGTCGATCACGCGGTAGTGCAGCTCGAGCTTGTCCATGAACTCCTTCTCCCACGCGAGGAGGCGCTGGTGCTCGGCGAAGGACTGCTCGACGGTGGTGTAGACGAACATCTCGACCTTGTCGAACCAGTGCACCCGGAAGATGCCGCGGGTGTCCTTGCCGTGCGAGCCGGCCTCCTTGCGGAAGCAGGGGCTGAACGCGGCGTAGCGCAGCGGCAGCGCGGCGGCGTCGAGGATCTCGTCGGAGTGGAAGGCGGCCATCGGCACCTCGGAGGTGCCGACGAGGTAGAGGTCCTGGCCCTCGATCCGGTAGACGTCGTCGGCGGCCTGGCCGAGGAACCCGGTGCCCTCCATCGCGCGAGGCTTCACCAGCGACGGCGGCACCGCCTCGATGAACCCGTGGCCGGCCGCCTGGTCGAGCGCCATGTTGATGAGGGCGCGGTGCAGCCTGGCGCCGATGCCGGTGAAGAAGTAGAAGCGCGAGCCCGACACCTTGGCGCCGCGCTCCAGGTCGATGGCGGCGTGCATCCGGCCCAGCTCGACGTGGTCGCGCGGCTCGAAGTCGAACTCCGGCTTCGTGCCGATGGTCTCGAGCACCGTGTAGTCGTCCTCACCGCCCGACGGTGCCTCGTCGGCCGCGAGGTTGGGGATCGACATCACGGCCGCCGACCACTCGTCGGCGGCGGCGGCCTGGGCGGCCTCGGCCTCCTTGACCTCGGCGGCCAGTGCCTTGGTCTGCGCGAGCAGCGCCTGCTTCTCCTCGCCCTGCGCCTGCGGGATCTGCTTGCCGAGCTGCTTCTGCTCGGCCCGCTTGGTCTCGAACGCGGCGATCGCCGTACGGCGGGCGGCGTCGGCCGCGAGCGCGCGGTCGACCGAGTCCGCGGACAACCCGCGCTTGGCCTGGGCGGCACGCACCCGGTCGGGGTCGTCGCGGAGCACTCGCGGGTCGATCATGCGGCGAATCTATCGGGACGGCTCGCACGCCTATCCTTGCTCCCGCCCCAGCTCACCCGCACCCTCGAGAGGAACGCGCTTGCTCGCCCGATCCCGGACCGTCCAGCTCTCCCTGGCGGTCGCGTGCCTGGCCCTGCTGGGGCTGCTCGCCGTGGCGGTCGACCAGCGGTGGGAGTGGCTCGCCGACGTCGACAACCGCGGCAGCGGCGCGGAGCGGTGGGCGGTCGAGGACGCCGGTCTGCGCGAGGCGTTGCGGGTGGTCGAGGACCTCTTCAACACGACCGGCATGATCATCTACACCGCGGTCCTGGCCGTCGCGATGTTCGTGAAGAACCATCGCCGGGCCGCCCTGTTCGTCGTGGTCGTGATGGCCGCCTGCTGGGGAGTGACCTCGGCCGTCAAGGGGCTCGTCGGCCGTGCGCGCCCTGAGTGGCAGACGCCGGTCGACCTGCTCGACAGCGGGTCGTTCCCGTCGGGTCACACCTCGGCGATCGTGTCGTTCGCCGGCATCGTGCTGGTGCTGCTCTCGATGCTGGTGCGGCGGCGCGGCATCCGGCAGCTGCTGGGCAACGCGATGCTGCTGGTCGCCGTCGTCGTGGCGCTGGACCGGGTCCTGCTCGGCCGCCACTACCCCTCCGACGTCCTCGGCGGGGCCCTGCTCGGGAGCGCGCTCGTGCTGCTCGGGCTGGTCCTCATCGACCCGCAGCCGCGCAGTCACGCCGTGAAGGCGGTGCCGCTGGCCGAGGTGGTGCCGTCGAGCAAGCGGCTCGCCGTCATCCTCAACCCGGTCAAGGTCGAGGACGTCGAGGCGTTCCAGGCCACCGTCACCTCGATGGCCCGGGAGACCGGCTGGCAGGACCCGACCTGGCACCTCACCACCGTCGAGGACTCCGGCACCGGCCAGGCCGAGCAGGCCTCGGTCGACGGCGCCGACCTCGTCATCGTGTGCGGCGGCGACGGCACGGTCCGCGAGGTGTGCGCCGAGCTCGCCGGCACCGGCATCCCGGTCGGGATCGTGCCGGCCGGCACCGGCAACCTGCTGGCCCGCAACCTCGACATCCCGCTCTACCTGCGCGCCGCGATCGACATCGCCCTCACCGGGCAGGACCGCGCCATCGACATGGTGGCCGTGCGCGGCGACCGGGCCAAGGCCGACGAGCACGGCGAGGAGATCCCGACCGAGGACGAGTTCCGCAGCCACTTCATGGTGATGGCCGGGCTCGGCTTCGACGCCGCGATCATGGACGGCGTGAACCCGGCCATCAAGGAGCGGGTCGGCTGGCTGGCCTACGTGCTGTCGGCGCTGAAGTCGCTGATGTACCCGGTGTCGAAGGTCGAGATCTCGATCGACGGCGCCGAGTACACCAAGCACCGCGCCCGCACGATCGTCGTCGGCAACGTCGGCTACCTCCAGGCCGGGATGCCGCTCCTCCCCGACGCCGCCATCGACGACGGCCAGCTCGACGTCGTCCTGCTCTACCCGCGGCGGTTCCTGTCGTGGATCCCGCTCGCCTACCGGGTGCTCGCCAAGCGGTCCCGCACCGACGACACCATCAACCGCATGACCGGTCGCACCGTCTCGATCCGCGCCTCGGCCGAGACCCCGCGCCAGCTCGACGGCGACTCGATCGGCCCCGGCAAGGAGCTGCACATGGAGTGCATCCACGGCCGGCTGCTGGTGCGGGTGGCGCGCTGACCGGTGCAGGAATCCCCGGCCGACCGGGGATTCCTGCACCTGGCGGCCGAAATTTCGGCTGGCAAGTGCAGGAATCGGCCGACAAGTGGGAAGGGTGGGGCGGGTGGTTGACTCCCCGCCATGACCGTCCCCGAGCCCGTCGCGGCCTGGCACCGGATCGCCAAGTCGCGTGACCCCGCCGGCCTCGCCGACCTGCTGCACGACGACTGCGTCTTCTGCTCACCCGCCGTGAACGCGCCGCAGGAGGGCAAGACTCTCACCACCGCCTACCTCTCGGCGGCGATGGTGGTGCTCGGCCCGACGCTGCGCTACGTCGAGGAGTGGCACGGCGAGGGCTCGGCGGTGCTCGAGTTCGAGGCCGAGGTCGGCGGCCGCACCGTGCACGGCGTCGACATGCTGCGGTGGGACGACGACGGCCGGCTCACTTCGTTCACCGTGATGGTGCGCCCGTTGCGCGGCCTGGAGTCGCTCATCGAGGCGATGGCGGCGGAGCTCGCCGGCTAGCAACGCTCGTAGGTGCCGCCGTCGAGGTCGAAGCACACGATGCCCAGCGAGCCCGGCAGGAGGACGACGTCTCCTCGCAGCGTCACCGTCCCCCACCGGTACACCTCGAACCGGTTCGGATCCCGGCCACCCACCCGCACCCGGGTGTAGAGCCCGGCACCGTTCCCGCCTGTCCACGTCGTGTAGAGCGGGTCGGAGATCCCGAACGGCAGGCGGTTCAGGTTCGGTGTCACGACGACGAGCCCGCCGCTCGCGTCGCCCACCACCACGTCGAGCGACTCGATGCCGCCGGAGGTGTGGCGCACGAGGTAACCGTGGCCGTAGGGAACCTCGAGGGGTCTGGCGGCGAACGCGAGCTGCACCTGGGAGAGCGAGCCGGGAGCGCCGGGATAGTCGGGCAGGCTGACGCCGGCCCCGCTGCCCTCGAACTCGATCGTGAGGTCGGTCCGCCCCAGCCTCCCGATGGAGCCGTCGGGGAAGGTGACGTCCCGCCCCTCGCGCACCCACCTCTGGTCGTCCTCGGGCAGCAACCGCGGCAGTGGCCGGGCTTCGGGCGGCGTCGACGGCGGCGGCTTGTCGGACGACTCGGTGACGGTCGGACGGTCGACCGGCTGCTGGTCCGCGTCGTCGTCCCGACCGGCCACGACCACGACGGCGACCACCACGGCCGCGGCCACACCGGCGGCCAGCGCGGGGAGCAGAGCGCGGCGTCGTAGCGGCGTCGCCTCCGCCGGTGTCGCGGGCGGTGCCAGCCGCTCCGGGGTCACCTGGTCGGCGCGGGCGTGGAGGGCCTCGGCGAGGCGGTCCTCGAGGGTGGTCATCGGTTCTCCCCCAGGCTCTTCTCGAGCGCGTCGATCGCGCGGCTGGCGGTGGACTTCACGGCACCGCGCGAGATCCCGCAGGCCTCGGCGATCTCGGCCTCGGACAAGCCGGACCAGTAGCGCAGCACGAGCACCTCCCGCTGGCGGGGGGCGAGCCGGCCGAGGGCGGCGAGCACCTCGCGGTGTTCCTCGGCCAGCACTGTGAAATCGTCGGGCCCGGGGGTAGCGGCTTCGGCCGGTGGCGTGTGCGCCCGCTGGGTGCGCCGTCGGCGCAGGGCCGAGCGGGACCCGTTCACCACCGACGTGCGCAGGTAGGCGAGCGCGGCATGGTCGTCGCGCAGCCGGACGGCGCGGCCGGCCAGCGCCGCGAACGCGTCCTGCACGACGTCCTCGGCGGAGGCGAGGTCGTCGACCAGCAGGATCGCGAGTCGCACCAGCGACAGGCGGTGCGCGGCGTAGAGCTCGGCCAGGTCGGCCACGGCGCCCCCCACCCTCGTCTCGATGCTCACGCCTAGTAGACGTCCAAGAACGTCCGAGGTTGCTCCGACCCTCACAGGTTCTCGGCGAGTCGGCTCAGGCGCTCACCTTGTCCGCTTCTTCTTTCGCCACCTGCCCGATGAGCCACGCCGCAACGGCGGCCGTCACCGAGCCCACGACCGCGATACCGACCACCATGAGACCCACCGCGACGAACCGGCCTGCGGTGGTCACCGGGTAATAGTCGCCGTAGCCCACCACAGGGCATCGCCAGCACTTGTGATCGTCGCTCCGTCCGCGTCCCGCTCTGCGTCCAGGATCGCCGACCCTTCCGGCCAGGCCAGAGACCGCTGTTCGGTTCAAAGGTCTGGCAAAGGCGAGAAGCCTCAGGAGTGCGCAGCGGCCGCAGCATCGGAAGTGCGATCAGGGCGACGTCGTCATGGAGTGCATCCACGGCCGGCTGCTGGTGCGGGTGGCGCGCTGACCGGTGCAGCGTCCCACACCTGTCGCTAGGCCCCGAACGCCGCGGCGAGCTGGATGCTGCCGGCGCCCAGCGCCACGGCGGCCATGACCAGGAGCGCGATCGACACCGAGCGCCGCCGGAAGAGCGTGGCGACACCACCGAAGAACAGGGTGAGGGCGAAGAGCACGGTCGAGAGCTCGAACTGGTCGCCGACCTCGTCGGCCGCGGAGCCCTCGTCGTAGAGCTTCTCCGCCTCCTTCTGCTTCGCCTCCGCCTCGGCGAACTCCGCGATCACGTAGGGGTTGGTCTCGTCCTCGTCGAACGGCGTGACGGCGTCCTCGTCGTTGAGCCACCAGTCCACGGCCTCGATGAGCTCGGGGCGCATCAGGCTGGTGCGCAGGTACTCCGACAGCTCGACCTTGTTCTCCTGCGTCGCAGTGGCGTACTGGATGAAGATCTGCTGGTCCTGCGCGAGGGTCTGGTTGCCCTGGTTGTAGAAGAAGTTGGCGTCGCCCAGGGCCGCGTTCGAGTTGCTGTAGCCCTGCAGCGCGTCGCCGTCGGTGAGCGCGGCCTGGTAGGCCGAGAGAGCGGTGAGGGTGGCCGCGATACCCAGCAGGACGGCGGCGAGGATGGTCAGCCGGCCCTCGGCGGGCTCGGCGGGCAGTTCGACGAAGGTCTCGGTCACGACGGGAGGCTAGAGGGTCCGGAGCGCTCGCACCTGCTCCGGGGGGGAGTCGGACCAGCGGACTAGAGCGGATGGCACCTCGTGTTCACTGACCGGCATGGAGTATCGACGACTCGGCGCCAGTGGCCTGGAGGTCTCGGCGATCACCCTCGGCTGCATGAGCTGGGGCGATCCGGCTCGGGGCGGCCACCCGTGGGTGCTGAGCGAGGACGACGCCCGGCCGATCGTCGCGCGCCGCCCTCGAGGCCGGCATCACCACGTTCGACACCGCGAACGTCTACTCCGGCGGCAGCAGCGAGGAGATCACCGGCCGGCTGCTGAAGGAGCTTCGCCGACCGCGACGACGTCGTGATCGCCACCAAGGTGCACGGCCGGATGCGGCCGGGACCCAACGGCGCCGGCCTCTCGCGGGTGGCGATCCTGCGCGAGATCGACGCGAGCCTGCGCCGGCTCGGTGTCGACCACGTCGACCTCTACCAGATCCACCGCTGGGACCCCGACGTCCCGATCGAGGAGACGATGGAGGCGCTGCACGACGTCGTGCGGGCCGGCAAGGCGCGCTACCTCGGGGCGTCGTCGATGTGGGCGTGGCAGTTCGCCAGGCCCAGCACGTCGCCGAGTCGTACGGCTGGACGCCGTTCGTCTCGATGCAGAACCACTACAACCTGCTCTACCGCGAGGAGGAGCGGGAGATGCTCCCGCTCTGCGACGACCACGGTGTCGGCGTGCTGCCCTGGAGCCCGCTCGCCCGCGGCCGCCTCACCCGCGACTGGGACGCCGAGACCGGCCGCAGCGCCACCGACGAGTTCGGCTCGACGCTCTACCGCGACGAGGACCGCGCGATCGTCGACACCGTGGCCCGGGTGGCCGAGCGTCGTGGCGTGCCGCGGGCGCAGGTGGCGCTGGCGTGGCTGCTGCACCAGGACGTCGTCACCTCGCCGATCGTCGGCGTCACGAAGCCCGCAGCACCTCACGGACGCCGTGGCGGCGGTCGACCTCGAGCTCACCGACGACGAGCTCGACGAGCTCGGCGCGGGCTACCAGCCGCACGCGGTGGCGGGGCACCGCTAGCCACGAGCTGCGCAGGCGGTGCGGACGGCACGGGCCGGCGTCAGGCAGCCGCGCCCTTGCGCCCCCGGGCCCGGTCGACGGCGTCGCGCTCCTCCGGCGAGAGCTGCTGGTCGCACGACCAGCCGGCCACGTTCTTGGCGTAGCTGCGGGCCTCGCTGCGGCCGTGGATCGAGCTGAGCACGACGCCGTTGCCGCCGTCGTCGAGCAGGGCCAGCGACCACGACAGGTGGCCGCCCATGTCGCCGAAGGCGTCGTAGCGGACGACGGCGAGGTGGCGCAGTCCGTCACCGGCCTCGGCGCGCAGCGCCGCCACCTCGCGGCGCAGGCCGAGCAGGTCGGCCGGGAGGTCGGAGCCGTCGGCGCGCAGCCGCCGGGCACGTCGCGCGGGCAGCGCGAGCGCGAGGGCGCAGAGCGCGACGACCAGTGCGGTCGCCGCCAGGACCGTGGGCACGCGCTCACGCTAGGTCGCCCGCCGGGGTGGCCGGTGGAGGCGCGCTCGCGCGTCGCCCGCAGGATGGTCCGGTGGACGTCGCGGCCCTCGTGCTGACCTTCGGGGCGATCTTCGTGGTCGAGCTGCCCGACAAGACGTTCCTCGCCACCCTCGTGCTCTCCACCCGCTACCGGCCGCTGCTGGTGTGGATCGGCGTCAGTCTCGCGTTCACCGTGCAGACCACCGTCGCGGTGGCGCTCGGACACGCGGCCTCCTACCTGCCTCCCGAGGTGGTGCGCGGTGCCGCCGCGCTGCTGTTCGTCGTCGGCGCCGTCGTGCTGCTCCGCGAGGGGCTCAAGCACCAGGCGGCCGCCCAGGACGACGGCGCGGAGTTCGCCGACAGGGCCCAGCCGGCCACCGGCTGGCGGGCCGTGCTCGCCTCGTTCCTGGTGCTGTTCGCCGCCGAGTGGGGCGACCTGTCCCAGCTGCTGACGCTGTCGCTGGTGGCGCGCTACGAGGCGCCGCTCGAGGTCTTCCTCGGCGCCCTCGGCGCGCTGCTCACGGTGAGCGCGCTCGCGGTGGTGGTGGGTCGCGGACTGCTCGCAGTGGTGCCCGTGCACGTGCTGCACTTCGTGGGAGCCGGGGTCTGCGTGGTCCTCGCCGCGCTCACCGTCTACGAGTTGGTGTCGTAGCGCCTAGGCTGCCGCGCATGGTGACCACGGGTGCGGACAGCGAGGTGGGACGGCTGCGCACGGTGATGCTGCACCGGCCCGGCCCGGAGCTCAAGCGGCTGACACCGCGCAACAACGATCAGCTGCTCTTCGACGGCATCCCGTGGGTGTCGCGAGCCCAGGACGAGCACGACGCCTTCGCCGCGGCGCTGCGGGCGCGCGACGTCGAGGTGCTCTACCTGACCGACCTGCTCACCGAGACCCTCGCGCTCCCGGAGGCCCGCGTGGCGGCGATCGAGACGGCGCTCGCCGACCTCGACCTCGGCGTCACGATGCGCAACCACCTGGAGGGCGTGCTCGGCGACGCCGCCCCCGCCGACCTCACCACGCTGCTCACCGCCGGCATCCGCAACGACGAGGTGCGCGGCGGGTTCGGGCTGGTCACGTCGCTGCTCCCCCACGACGCCTTCCTCATCGACCCGCTGCCCAACCTGCTCTTCACCCGCGACTCCTCGGTGTGGGTGCGCGACCACGTCGCCGTCACCTCGCTGGCGATGCCCGCCCGCAAGCGCGAGACCCAGCTCACCGAGCTCATCTACTCGCTGCACCCGCGCTTCGCCGGCTCGCCCCGCATCCACGGCCACCACTACGAGCACGTCGAGGGCGGCGACGTGCTGCTCCTCGGGCCCGGCGTCATCGCCGTCGGCGTCGGCGAGCGCACCACCCCGGCCGGCGTCGAGCGGCTCGCGCGTCAGGTGTTCGACGACGACCTCGCCCACACCGTGCTCGCCGTCCCGATCGCCCAGGAGCGGGCGACGATGCACCTCGACACGATCTGCACGATGGTCGACGTCGACCTGATGGTGGTCTACGAGAACGTCGCCGACTCGCTGGTGGCCTACACCGTGACGCCCGACGGCGAGGACGCCCGCGGCAACCTGGCGCTCGACGTCTCCGGCTCCCGCCCGTTCCTCGAGGCCGCCGCCGACGCCCTCGGCATCGACCGGATGCGCCGCATCGACACCGGACTCGACCCCGTCACCGCCGAGCGCGAGCAGTGGGACGACGGCAACAACACCCTGGCCATCGCCCCCCGCGTCGCGGTCGCCTACGAGCGCAACGACGAGACCAACGCCCGCCTCGAGGAGGCCGGCATCGAGGTCGTGCCGATCGCCGGCTCCGAGCTCGGCTCCGGTCGCGGCGGCCCGCGCTGCATGAGCTGCCCGATGGAGCGCGACCCGCTGCCGCAGTGACGCTCGGGGTTCCTCGCACCAAGGCCTCGCCGTGGCGGCCCCGCTGGACACTGCCGGATCCGGTCCGAGACGATGCACCATGCCCACCTTCTTCGACTCCTTCACCCCGCGCGAGGTCGCCGAGATCAGCGCGCACGGCCGTCGGGTCACGCTGCCGGAGGGATGGTCGCCGATCTGGGAGCAGACGCCCGCCGACAAGGCCTACATCCTGCTCGACGGCATCGGTGTCGGTGCGCCGCGACGGCACCGAGATCGCCCAGCTCGGCCCCGGCGACATCGTCGGCGAGGCCGCCATCGTCGGCCACTCGCTCCGCACGGCGACGGTGGTGGCGCTGACGCCGCTCAAGGCCATCCACTTCACCGACGACGACATCACCGCGCTGATGGTCGAGATGCCGTCGTTCAAGGACAAGATCACCGCCGTCGTCGAGGCCCGGCTTGGCTGACCAGGCGGCCACCCCGCCGGCCGACGGCCTCGAGGAGCTCATCCTCGGCCAGGCCCCGCACCTGAACCGGGTGGCGGTCTGCGAGCAGGCCGGTGTGCCGCTCGAGATCGCCGAGGAGCTGTGGCGGCTGCTCGGCTTCGCCCGCACCACCGACGACGAGGTGGCGTTCACCGAGGCCGACGTCACTGCCCTGCGCCAGTCCCACGAGCTCGTCAAGCTCGGCATCCTGAGCCCCGACCGACAGGCGGCGCTGGTGCGCACCTGGGGCCGCAGCTTCGCCCGGCTCGCCGAGTGGCAGAGCAACCTGCTCGTCGACGTCGCCGGCGAGGACGGCGACGACCCGGTCGAGGCGTTGGCCGGGCTCGCCGCCGAGGTGCTGCCCCGCGTCGAGGCGCTGCAGGCCTACGCGTGGCGCCGTCACCTCGTGAGCGCGGGCTCGCGACTGCTGACCGTCACCGACACCGGGGAGAGCACCACCGCGGTCGGGTTCGTCGACATCGTCGGCTACACCTCGCGCAGCAAGGCGCTCGACGAGCCCGAGCTGGTGGCGTGGCTCGAGCGGTTCGAGAGCACCTCGCTCGACCTGGTCACCGAGGCCGGCGGGCGGATCATCAAGAACATCGGCGACGAGGTGCTCTTCGTCGCCGACGACCTCCCGGCGGCCGCCGACGTGGCGCTGCGGATGGCCGAGCTCGGCGCCGACGACGAGGACGACTTCCCCGAGGTGCGGGCGGGCCTCGCCCACGGTCCGGTGGTGAGCCGACTCGGCGACGTCTTCGGCGGCACCGTCAACCTGGCCGCCCGGCTGACCTCCGCGGCCCGGCCCGGCACCGTCCTCGTCGACGAGGGCGCCCACGACGCCCTCAGTGCGGACGACGGGTCGCCGTTCGCGTTGCGCCGGGTGCACCGGCTCTCGGCGAAGGGCTACTCCAAGCTGCCCGCCTGGGCGCTGCGACGGGCGTGAGGGCCGAGGTGGCCTGACTTCCTAGCGGATGCTCACCTGGCGCGCGGCCAGGCCGGAGCGGGCGGAGCGCTCCTCGGGGGTCAGCGGGCTGCCGTCGGCCATCGCCTTCTCCAGGGCCGCGCCGAACTCGGCGGCGGGCTGCTCGACGGCCTCCGCGCCGGTGCCGACGGGCAGGTCCCAGACCGGCGTGAGCAGGCCGTGGGCGCGGAACATGCCGACCAGCCGGGCGTCGGGCACGATCACGTCGGCTCCGGACACGTGGAGCCGGGCCAGCGCGTCCAGGACGTCGTCCTCGGGCTCGGGCCGCACCCAACGCAGGTGCTCCTTGGTGGTGACGTCGGTCCAGTAGGCGCCCTCGACGCTCGCGAGCCGGGCCGACGGCGCGATGCCACCGTTGGCCTGCTCGAGCGCCGCCTCGAGCGCCTCCCGCTCCTCCTCGTCGACGTCGTCGATCCAGTAGTCGAAGCCGTCGTGCACGGTGACGTCGAGGGACGTCGAGGTCACGAGGTCCTGCAGCCGCGGCCCGGTGCCGGGGTCGTCGGTGAGGCCGACGATGCCGGTCTCGCCCGCGGCGGCGTGCTCCAGCGCGCGCAGCAGGACGGCGGCGAGGTCGCGGGAGGGGTCGCCGAAGCCGTGCTGCACCTGCAGTCCCAGCCACACCTCGCCGGACTCGCGCACCATCGCGGGCGCCGCCGCGGGCAGCAGCGAGGCCAGGCGCACGGTGTGCTCGGTGCCGTCGACCGTCACCGTCAGCGGCGCGGTGGCGGCCGGCACGAGCTCGCGCAGCGCCACCACGTCGCACTCGCCCGGCAGCCCCTCGAACGGCCGGGCCACCCACACATCACCGCCCCCGGGCGCGCCGTGGCACGCCTTGTAGCGCTTGCCCGAGCCGCAGGGGCAGGGCTGGCGGGGGCCGACCGCGCCGGCGGGGGCGGGGTCGGCGGCGGATGACTGGCGGTTGCGCGACTTCTTGGCCACCCCCGCGACGCTACCGACCCAGCTCGCCGAGGATGTAGGCCGGGCGGTCGGTGATGACGCCGTCGACCCCGAGGTCGAGGCAGGCGTCGAGGTCGCGGCGGGAGTTGACCACCCACACGTGCACGCGCTCGGCCCGCCGTCGGATGCTCGCCGAGGTGCGCGGGTGGTCGTGCAGCAGCTCGACGCCCGGCCCGACCCACCAGTGCGGTCCGAGGACGCGCTTGAGCATCGCCCAGTTCTGCGGCTTGTCGACGAGCTGCACCAGCTGGATCTCCGGCGCGGCCCGTTCCACCCGCTGCAGCGCGGTGAACGAGAAGCTCATCACCCGCACCGGCGAGTCGGCCCGGTCCCAGCCGAAGTCGGCGAGCAGCTCCACCAGCCGCCGCTCCACCAGCCCGCCGAACCGGGTCGGGTGCTTGGTCTCGATCGCCAGCTCCACCCGGCGGTCGTAGTCGGCGGCGGTCTCCAGCAGCTTGCGCAGCGTGAGCACCCGGTCGAGGGTGTCGTCGCGGTCCGGCGACTCGTCGTCGAGATCGGCCCAGGGGTGCTTCCAGGAGGCGAAGTCGACCTCGTTGAGCTCGGCGAGCTCCATCGTCGACACCAGGCCCGGTGAGCCGCCGGTGCGGCGCAGGCTGCGGTCGTGGACGCAGACCAGGTGCCCGTCGGCGGTGAGCCGCACGTCGCACTCCAGGCCGTCGGCGCCGCCGTCGAGCGCGGCCAGGTAGGCACCCAGGGTGTGCTCGGCCTCGTCGTGGCTCGCGCCGCGGTGCGCCACCACCTGCGGGGACATCGGCTGCTCCTGGCTCGTGGGAACTCGGGTGGGGCTCAGCCCCGGGCGCTGACCGTCCCCCGCAGCACGTTGGGCACGCACTGCGTGGCGCCGTCCTCGACCCTGGCCTCGAGGGACCAGTCTGCCGACTTCCCACCCCCGACGTCCTGCACCACGACGAAGCCGCGCCCGAGAACGTCGGAGGTGTCGTTGATCCAGTTGAAGGTGATGACGTAGTCGAGGCTGCGCCTGGTCGGGTTGGTGACCGTGCCGGCGAGCGTCTGGTCACCGCGTTCGGTGCCGCACTCGTCGTAGGTGACGTCGGCGACGCCGCCGGCGGAGTTGCGCACCTGCGGCGGGGTGGGCAGGTCGGGCGGGGAGATGGTGTCGGTGCTCGCGGTGGCGCCCTCCGAGGGCGAGACGGAGGAGGACGGCGCGGTGTTCCCACCGTCCTCGTCGTCGCCGGAGCAGCCGGCGAGGAGGCTCACCGTGGTCAGGGAGGCCGCCAGCGCTGCAGCGCCCCGGGCACGCCGGCGTGCCCGGGCGGTCGCGGTGGTCATGTGAGCCATCCTGCCCGACGGTCGACGCCGACCGGGGGTCCCTCAGCAAGCCCTCAGGGAGTCTTCAGCCCGCCGTCAGACCCGCCGGGTGACAGACTGTCCCGGTGCCCGAGCTGCCCGAGGTGGAGGCGCTCGCCCTCGACCTGGGCGGGCGGCTCGAGGGCCGTGCGATCACCATGGTGCACCTCGCCGCCTTCAGCGCCCTCAAGACGTTCGACCCGCCGGTCACCGCGTTGCAGGGCACCCTCGTCGACGGCGTCACGCGGCACGGGAAGTTCCTCGACATCGAGGTCTCCGGTCTCCACCTGGTGCTTCACCTGGCCCGCGCGGGCTGGGTGCGGTGGCGCGAGGAGGTGCCGGCGGTCCCGCCGCGCCCCAGCAACAAGTCGCCGCTCGCCGTCCGGGTGGTGCTCGACTCGGGCGCCGGGCTCGACATCACCGAGGCGGGCACCCGCAAGAGCCTGGCGATGTACGTCGTGCGCGACCCGCTCGACGTGCCCGGCATCGCCTCGCTCGGCCCCGACCCGCTCACCGCCGACTTCACCCTCGAGTCCTTCCGCGCCATCCTCGAGCGCGAGGGACGCAAGCAGCTGAAGGGCGTGCTGCGCCACCAGGGCACCATCGCCGGCATCGGCAACGCCTACTCCGACGAGATCCTGCACACCGCCCGGATGTCGCCGTTCAAGCCGGCCTCCACCGTCGACGACGACGAGCTCGCGGTGCTCTACGACGCCGTCCGCACCACGCTCGGCGACGCCGTCGACCGCTCCCGCGGGCTGGCCGCGAGCGAGCTCAAGGGCGAGAAGAAGAGCAACATGGCGGTGCACGGCCGCACCGGCGAGGTCTGCCCGGTGTGCGGCGACACCGTGCGCGAGGTGTCGTTCGCCGACCGCAGCCTCCAGTACTGCGCCACCTGCCAGACCGGCGGCAGACCGCTCGCCGACCGGCGGATGTCCAAGCTCCTCAAGTGATCCGACGTGATGAGGTCCCGATGAACGTGCCGACCGTCGCCGTCTCCGGCGTGCCCGACCCGCTGCCCGAGGGCCTGCGGGTGCTCGACGTGCGCGAGCAGGTGGAGTACGACCACGGCCACATCGACGGCGCCGTGCACGTGCCGCTCGGCGATCTGGCCGACCGGGTCGACGACGTGCCCGACGGGCAGGTGCTCGTGGTGTGCAAGGTCGGGGGCCGCTCGGCCCGGGCCGTCGGGTGGCTGGTGCAGCAGGGCCGCGACGCCGTCAACCTCGACGGCGGGATGGTCGACTGGGCCGACGCCGGGAGGCCGATGGTGAGCGACACCGGTCGTCCGCCGCAGGTCGTCTAGCGCCCCCCACCCCGACGACGCAGGGCCGGCCCCCGGATCGGGGACCGGCCCTGTCGGCCGTGCTCAGTGCTTCGTCAGCGACGCGTCACCCCTCGGAGTCGCTGCCGCAGTACTCGTCCGACCACTTCTCGTAGGCCTCGACCTTCTTCTTCTCATCCTTGCTGAGCTCTTCCTTGAACGGGTCCGTCTCGTCCTCGACCGCCTTCTCGATGTCGCTCTCGTCCAGCTCCTTGGACGTCTCGAGGTTGATCTCGAAGCCCTCGCGGGCGTCGTCGGGAATGTCCTCGGGAGTGCCGATCTCCTCGGCGTCCTCGACGAGCTTGTCCAGCTCCTCCTTGAGAACCTCCGCGATCTCCTTGTTCGACGAGTCCTCGTCGAGCCCGGACAGGTCCGGGTCGGCGTCGTGGAACTCGCAGAAGTCCTTCTTGCTCGCGTCGGTCGGGGCCCCACCACCGCAGGCGGTGAGGGTGCCGGCGAGCAGGAGGGGCGTCGCCACCGCGGCCAGCACGCGTCGGAGCATCACTCGGCACCGCCGCCGAGCTGCTCGGCGCAGACCTCGAGGGTGCTCTCGATGAACGCGTCGACCTTGTCGGCCTCGTCGCCGTCGAACACCTCGTCGGACTTCTCGGCATCGGAGAACTTCTTGACGTCGTCACCGTCGATCTCGGCGAGGAAGTCGACGTAGATCTCGAAACCCTCACGGGCGTCGCCGTCGAGGTCCTTCGGCGTGCCGACCTCGGCCAGCTTGTCGGCGTACTCGTGGACCGAGTCGGCCGCCTTGTCGGTGTCCTTGCTGTTGGCGTCCTTCGGCTGGTCGGTGAAGGCCTTGCAGTAGTCCTTGTTGCTCGCGTCGTCGGGGGCACCGGACGCGCCACCGCCGCAGGCGGTGAGCGCGGCGGCCAGCAGGACCGCGGCACCGGCGGTGCCGATGCTGCGCGTGATCGAGGTCATGAGTGTCCTTTCGGGGACCGTGGGTGTTCGGGGCGAACCCTCCCCCACCGGAGCGCGTCGTGCCAGTGCAAACCGCCGGTTCGCCCACTTCGGTCTGGACCGGACGGGCTAGGGGCGGCCGAGGTCCGGCGGCGGGACGGCGACGAGCGCGGGCAGCAGCGACAGGTATCGGCTGCGCTCCATCTCGACGACTCCCAGGCTCGCGAGGTGCGGCGTCACCCACTGGACGTCGATCAGCCGGCGGTCGGCGTGCTCGTCGCGCAGCCGCTCGACGAGCGCCACCAGCGCCACCTTCGAGGCGTCCCGCTCCCGGTGGAACATCGACTCACCGGCGAACAGACCGCCCACCGCGACGCCGTACAGGCCGCCGACGAGCCGGCCGTCGCGCCACGACTCCACGGAGTGCGCCCACCCCAGCGCGTGCAGCCGCTGGTACGCGCCCTGGATCCGGGCGTCGATCCAGGCGCCCGGCCGCCGCCGGTCGGCACAGGCGTCGACGACCTCGCCGAAGGCGGTGTCGACGCGGATCTCGATCTCGCGGCACGACCGGCGCAGGGACCGCGAGACCTGCAGCGCGTCGAGCGGGAGCACCCCGCGCCGGACCGGCGACCACCAGGCCATGGGCTGCCGGCGTCCGCCGATCGGCATCGGGAACAGCCCGCTGCGGTAGGCGGCCAGCACGGTGCCGGGCTCCAGGTCCGCCCCCACCGCCACCAGGTCGTCACCGGGGTCGAACGCGGCCGGGTCGGGGAACGCCCACGGCGTCGCAGTCGGCTCGACCGGTTCCACTCCCGTGAGACTAGGCCGCTGGGCGCCTCTCACTACGATTCGACCATGGCCGTCTCGCGTTCCGCCGCCCAGAAGCTGGGCACCAAGCTGGCACCGGTGCTCGCGCCCAGGTTGGCCGAGATGGCGCCCGGCATCTCCTCCTCGTTCGTGCGGGAGGCCCTCGCCCGGGCCATCGACGGCGTCGGCCCGCTGCCCCCGGCCGCCGCCGCCGCCGACAAGCAGCTCGCCGAGCAGCACGGTGACGTCGAGCGCGCGGTGCACGAGGTGATCGAGAACAACGTGCGGTGGGCCGGGGCCCAGGGCTTCGCGACCAATCTCGGCGGCCTGGTGACGATGGCGGTCACGGTGCCGGCCAACATCGCGGGCGTCACCCTGCTGCAGTGCCGGATGGTCGCCGGCATCGTGCACCTGCGCGGCTACGACCTCGCCGACCCGCGGGTGCGCAACGCCATCCTGGTCACCATCCTCGGCGAGGACGAGGTGGCGAAGCTGGTGCGCAAGAAGAAGCTGCCGGCGCCACCGATGGCGCTCGCCACCGCCCCGGCGCACGACACGACCCTCGACCCCGTGGTCTCGGCGCAGGTGGCCGCCGACGTGCTCGACCGCATCACCGGCAAGCGGGCGGCCGCGTTCGTGGGCAAGAAGGTGCCGTTCCTCGGCGGCCTGGTCGGCATGGGCACCGACGCCTATTCCACCTGGCGGGTCGGCCGCTACGCCGACCGCGAGTTCCTGCCGCGCACCACGCGGTAGCCCTTCAGCAGCACCCGCCCGACGCCGCCGGCCTGCAGCCGGCGCACCACCTTCTCCCGGAACCGGTAGGTGGGCCGCAGGTAGGAGCGCTCCAGCGCCCGCCGGCTCTCGTCGAGCTCGCCCTCGAGCCGGCTCTCGGTGTCGCGGAGCCTCGCGTTCTCGAGCAGCAGCGCGCGGATGGCGTCGACCGCCGCGCCCGCCACCTCCGCCTCCTCGGGGCGGTCCGGGTCGCTCCACGCCTCCGGACGCGGCCCCAGCAGCTCACCGACGTCGCCGACGACGTCGTAGCCGCGGGACCGGATGGCGTCGACCCAGCTCTGCTCCACCGCGGACACCCACGGGTAGAGGTCGGGCGGCAGGCCGAGCCGCGGCGAGGTGCGCCGCTGCGACAGCGTCTGGTGGGCGAGCAGCTCGCGCACCAGCGGCCGGTAGTGGGCCGGCGGCAGGTCGCGGTTGGCGGTCTGGTTGATGCGGCGGATGAGCGCGGTCTCGGGCGCCCCGAGCGAGGGGTTGGCGCGACCGCCGTCGTGGTCGAGGTCGAGGTCGATGCCGTCGAGGTCGAGCGCCTGGCTGAACCGCTTCCACAGCACCTCGGGGGCGCCGCCGGGCGGCGGCACCGTGACGAGGTGCACGCGCTCGGGCGGCAGGTCGTGCGCCCAGCGCTGGAGGATCTCCGGCACCTCCTGCACGCCCCAGAACCAGCTGGCGATCCGGCTGGACCGCTCGGGGTCGCGGATCTGCTCGAGGAACGACTCGTAGGACAGCGCTGCCCGGTGCTTGACGTTCTCCTGCCACTCCGCGGGGATCTGCCGCACCAGGTCGCGCACCGACAGGACCAGGTGCACCTCGGTGTCGGCCGGGTCGCCCAGGGTGCCGAGCGCCCGCCCGACCTGCGAGCGGGAGGCCGTGGCGAGGATCTCGTGGCTGACGATCGCGGTGCCGTCGTGGCCGCGCACCCGCTCGGCGAGCGCGTCCCAGGCGCCGATCGCCTCGGTCTCGAGGCCGCCCCACGGCATCCGCATCAGGTCGAGCGCGGCGAGGAAGTGGGCGTCGTGCCGGTCGGCCGGGTAGAGGATCCCGTGGTTCAGCAGGGTGTGCTGGTTGCGGAAGAGCACGTCCTGCACGTAGGACGTGCCGGTCTTCGGGGTGCCGACGTGGAGGAGCACCTTGCGGCTCATCGCCTCACCCCTCCCGTCCGGCCAGCAGCAGCCGCACCGCGAGTGCGAGGACGTCGGCGGGGGCGTCGGCCGTGCCGGTCACCGACCGCTGCCCGGAGCCCGTCCGGGCTGCCCACCACAGGGTAGTCAGCGGCGACCACGGCCTCGCGCAACCGCTCGGCGTGGTCGCCGACCCAGGCGGCGTGCCGGGCCGGGACGGCGAGCGGGGCACCGGCCGGGTCGGCGTCGACCAGCCGCGGCAGCAGGGTGAGCCGCAGCAGCGCGGCCCGGTGGTCGGGCAGCACGAGCAGCCCGAGCGGCGCCGCGACCCGGCGGGCCAGGTCGACGGCGGCCGCCGACGGCTCGGGCGGCGCCGGCAGCGGACGGCGGGTGCCGAGCACCCGGGGCACCGCGGCGTCGTCGAGCACGATCCGGACCCGCGCCCGGCCGACCCGCTGCGCCCACCGGGCGGCGGTGGCGGCGAGGTCGGCGCGCGGGGGCAGCGTGTCGCGGGCGACGGCCCGCGCCAGCCAGTCCGGCCACGCCGGCCCGCCCCCGGCGAACGCGCGGGCGGTGTAGGCGTGGCGCAGCAGGGTGTCGAGATCGGAGCCCAGCACCACGACGAGCGGACGGCGGCCGCCGGGCGGACGGCCGCGGCGCACCAGCTCCTCGCGCACCGGCGCGGCCCGCCACTCGTCGCCGGCCAGCCGGTAGGAGCGCCGCCACGGCCGCTCCCAGCCGGGTCGGGGCGGGTCGGGCAGCCCGGCCGCCACGACGTCCTCGGCGAGCAGGCTGCCGGCGACGCGGAGCAGCTCGTCGTCGGGCAGGGCGGCGGGGTCGACCGGCCGCGGACCGAAGCCGCGCGGCGGCGCGGCGCCCACCAGCTCGAGGTCGGGGCGGCCGCGGCCGGGTGCGCTCGCGGCGAGCACCCGGTCGGCCAGGACGGCCGGCGGGCGACCCGCCAGGTTGAGCCGTCGCAGCAGCTCGAGCTGCTGGGCGCCGGGCAGGTACGGGCCGCGCGCGCCGGTGCCGTCGGTGCCGTCGAGGTCCTCGCCGGTCCACGCCGACCACGGCGTCGTGCCACCCTCGCGCAGGTGGCGGCACCAGGCCCAGGCCCGGCCGCTCACCGGCCGGTCACCGGCGCCGGCCCCTCGCCACCTTGGCGACCTTCGCCGACAGCGCGGTCGCGGGGTCGCGGCGCCGGGAGGTCTCGGTCAGCAGGGCGACGATCGCGTCGAGGGCCGCGTCGACGACCTCGGACTGCCGTCGGGTCGTCGACGGCCCGCGCGTGGTCGGGAGGCTCGAACGGCCGCGGCCGCAGGTCGTCGACGTCGCCGACGACGTGCACTCCCGAGCCGGTGACCCACTCGATCCAGTGCTCGGCCACCTCGGCGGCCCAGCCGTGCGACTCCTCGTCGAGCCGCACCGGCTGCATGGCCTCGCGGTGGGCCAGGGTCTCGTGGGCGAGCAGGCCGCGCACGAGGTTGCGGTAGTCGTCGGGCTCGAGATCGGCCTCCCGGAGCCGCCGGTTCAGCCGGCGCAGCAGCAGCGTCTCGGCGGCGCCGAGCGAAGGGTTGCGGCGGGCGCTGTCGACCAGGTCCCACCCGGGGTCGATGCCGACGGTCGTGCAGAACCGGCGCCACAGCTCACCGGGATCGGCGCCCGGGGGCGGCACGGTCACCAGGTGCACCCGCTCCGGCGGGAGTCCGTGCCCCCACCGGGTCAGCACGTCGGGCAGTCCCTGGGCCCGCCAGAACCGACGGGCGTCCTTGTGCTCCGGGTTGCTGCGCACCCGCCGCACGAAGCGCTTGAACGGCACCGTCCGGCGGTGCTTGACCCGCTCCTGCCACTCGGCCGGCACCTGCCGGGCCAGGTCGCGGGCGGTGTAGACGACGTGCAGCTCGGTCGCGCCGAGCGACGACATCGCCATCCGCACCCGCTCGGGACGCGCGGCGCCGAGGATCTCGTGGCTGACGACGACGGTGCCCGACGCGCGCCGCACCCGCTTGGCCAGGGCCGCCCACTCGCCGTGGGCCTCGGCGCGGAGCCCGCCCCACGGCCGGTCGACGAGGTCGAGCGCGGCCAGGAACATGTCGGACTTCAGCCCGGTCGGGTAGTGGACGTCGTGGCGGGCCAGCCGTGGCTTGTTGGCGGCGAGCCGGTCCTGGAGGTAGGTCGTCCCCGTCTTGGGCGCGCCCACGTGGAGGTAGACGACGTCGGCCATGGCGCGATTGTGCCGCAGCGGCCGACCACGCCGGTCGGCGCGGCGCGACCCCGGCTCGTTTCGACCTCGCCCCCTGAGTGTGCCTACGGTGCTGCGATGCCTCTCCCCAGGTTCTGCCGTCCTGTCCTGCCCGCGATCCTCGCCGGCGCTCTGCTCGCCGGCGTCGGCACCGCGGACGTCGCGGCCGCGCCGGCCGTCCCGGTCGGTGCCGTCCCCGCCGTCACCGGCGTCCACCAGGAGTCACGGCAGGACCGACCGGCCACCCGGGCCTCGCGCACCCTGCGGGTGGGCACGTTCAACATCCTCGGGAGCATCCACACCCGCGGCGGCGACAAGGCCCGCACGAGGCGCGTGGCGCGGCAGCTGAAGCGGCGCGGGATCAGTCTGATGGGCCTGCAGGAGGTCCAGCCCGACCAGCTGCGCGTCCTCCGCAAGCGGATGCCCGGCTACCACTTCGCCCCGGGCATGGTCCGACACGACCAGGGCTTCCAGCTCCAGGTCGCCTGGAAGCGTGACCAGTTCGACCTGCTCCGCCAGGGCTTCATCCGCACCCCGTTCCGCAACACCCACCGTCGCGCGCCGTGGGTGCGGCTGCGCCACGAGGCCACCGGCCGCATCATCTCGGTCATCAACGTGCACAACCCCAAGCAGAGCCAGGAGCGGAACCAGGACCGGGCCCTCCGGCGGGAGATCAGGCTCTACCAGCGACTGCGTGACCGAGGCTCCGTGCTGCTCGTCGGCGACATGAACGACAAGCGCGAGTTCTTCTGCAAGGTCACCCGCCGCACCGACGCCACCAGCTCCAAGGGCGGATCGACCGGGAAGCGGTGCCGGCCGCCGGCCCGCATGTCGATCGACTGGCTCACCGGTGGTGGGCGCGTCGGGTGGCACGGCCACCAGCGCAACGACGTCGGCACCAGCGACCACCCGATCCACCACGCCCGGCTGACCCTGCGCTGAGCCGATGCCGAGTCGGCGCTACTTCTCACCTGAGAAGTGCCGAGTCGGCGCTAGATGTCGAGTCGGCGCGTCATGACGCGCCGACTCGGCGTCCCTGACGTGACATCTGGCGCCGAGTCGGCGTCAGCCGGACAGCGCGCGGACGACGGCCGAGGGACTGGGGCGGCCGAGGTGGCCGGCCATCCAGGTGCTCGTGGCGACGACCGCGGCGAGGTCGACGCCGTGCTCGATGCCGAGGCCGGTGAGGAACCACACCAGGTCCTCGGTGGCGAGGTTGCCGGTGGCCGACTTCGCGTACGGGCAGCCGCCGAGGCCGCCGGCGCTGGCGTCGAAGGTGGTGACGCCGGCCCGCAGCCCGGCCTGCACGTTGGAGAGCGCCTGTCCGTAGGTGTCGTGGAAGTGGAGCGCCAGCCGGTCGGCCGGCACGCCCGCCTCGCCGAACGCGGCCACGAGGGCCGTCGACGTGGCCGGCGGTGCCGACGCCGATGGTGTCGCCGAGGCTGAGCTGGGAGGCGCCGAGGTCGAGCAGCCGCCGTCCGGCGTCCACCACCTGGCCGACCGGCACGGCGCCCTCCCACGGGTCGCCGAAGCACATCGACACGTAGGCGCGGACGTCGAGCCCGGCGTCCCGGGCGCGGTCGACCACCGGCTCGAACATCGCGTACTGCTCGTCGAGCCCGCGGTTGAGGTTCTTCCGGGCGAAGGTCTCGGTGGCCGAGCCGAAGATCGCGACGTGCCGCAGCCCCAGCGCGAGCGCGCGGTCGAGGCCGCGGTCGTTGGGCACGAGCACCGGCAGGTCGCGCCCCGCCTCGCCCAGCTCGGTCATCAGCTGCTCGGCGTCGGCGAGCTGGGGGACCCACGTCGGGTGCACGAAGCTCGTGGCCTCGACGACGGGCAGGCCGGCCGCGACGAGCCGGCGCACGAACTCGGCCTTGACCTCCACCGGCACGATCGCCGACTCGTTCTGGAGGCCGTCGCGGGGGCCGACCTCGTAGATCGTGACGCGCTCCGGCAGCCCGGGAGCGGGCACGACCATCGGCAGGCTCACTCCGACGCCTGCTCGACCACGAACAGCGTGGCGCCGAGCGGCACCTGGCGCCCGACGGCGGCGTCGACCTCGGTGACCGTGCCGGCGAACGGCGCGGTGAGCGTGAGCTCCATCTTCATCGCCTCCATGACGCCGAGCACGACGCCCTCGGCCACCTCGTCGCCGACGGCGACCCGCACGTCGAGCACCGTGCCGGGCATCGGTGCGGTGATGCTGCCGTCGCTGACGGCGGCGGCGCCGGCGAGCCGGTCGGGCGGGGTGAACACGAACCGGTGTCCGTGCCAGGCGACCTCGACGACGTCGGGCTGCACGTTCACCACGGCCCGCACCCGACGTCCGGCGATCTCGGCCTCGAGCACGTGGTCGGCGGCGGAGAGCATGCGGAACGGCACGCCGTCGACGGTGCCCTCGGCCCGGTCGACCTCCACCTCGCGGTCGAGCTCGACGATCGTCGGCGCGGGCGGCCCGCCGAGCCGGAAGCCGTCGGCCTGGAACGGGTGTTCGACCTCGGAGACGGCGAGCATCGCCGACACCCAGGCGCAGAGCATCCGGGGCAGCTCGTCGTCGGGCTTCGGCACCTCGACGTCGAGGTCGGCGTCGTCGAGCCAGGCGGTGTCGATCCTGTGGTCGCGAAAGGCGTCGGAGGCCACGAGCGACCGCAGGAAGCCGGCGTTGGTGGTGAGCCCGAGGATCGAGGTCTCGTCGAGCGCGCGCACCAGCGCCTGTCGGGCGGACTCGCGGTCGGGGCCGTGGGCGACGACCTTGCCGAGCATCGGGTCGTAGGCGGTGCTCACGACCTGGTCGGACTCCAGGGCGTGGTCGACCCGCACCCCGGCGGGCCAGCGCACGATCGACGTCGTGCCCGCCTGCGGCAGGAACCCGCCGAAGGCGTCCTCGGCGTAGACCCGCGCCTCGATGGCGTGGCCCTCGATGCGGACCTCGTGCTGGCTCAACGGCAGGGGTTCGCCGTCGGCGACGAGCAGCTGCAGCTCCACCAGGTCGAGCCCGGTGACGGCCTCGGTGACCGGGTGCTCCACCTGGAGGCGGGTGTTCATCTCCAGGAAGTAGAACTCGCCGGTGTCGTTGTCGAGCAGGAACTCCACGGTGCCGGCGCCGACGTAGTCGACCTGTTGCGCCAGCGCGACCGCGGCCTCGTGCAGGCGGGCGCGCGTGGCGTCGTCGAGCGTGGGGGCGGGCGACTCCTCGAGCACCTTCTGGTGCCGGCGCTGAGCGGAGCAGTCGCGCTCGCCGAGGTGGAGCACGGTGCCGTGGCCGTCGGCCATCACCTGCACCTCGACGTGCCGGCCGGACTCGACGTACTTCTCCACGAGCATGGTGTCGTCGCCGAACGCCGAGAGCGCCTCGCGCTTCGCGGCCGCCACCGCGGCGTCCATCTGGTCGGCCGACCGGACGATCCGCATGCCCTTGCCGCCGCCGCCGGCCGCAGCCTTCACCAGCACCGGGAACGGAGCGTCGGTGCCGGTGGGCACCACGGGCACGCCGGCGGCGAGAGCGACGTCGCGGGCGGCGTCCTTGCGGCCCATCAGCTCCATCACCTCGGCGCTCGGGCCGGCCAGCGCGATGCCCGCCTTCGCCAGCGCCGCGGCGAACGGCGCGCGCTCGGAGAGGAACCCGTAGCCGGGGTGCACGACGTCGGCGCCGACCTCGACGGCGGCCCGCACGATCGCGGCGACGTCGAGGTAGCTCGGCACGAGCACGGCCTCGTCGGCCGCGTGCACGTGCGGCGCCCGGGCGTCGAGGTCGGTGTGGACGGCGACGGTGCGCAGGCCCATCCGATGGGCGGTACGCATGACCCGCAGCGCGATCTCGCCACGGTTGGCGATGAGGACGGTCTTCATCTCAGTCACATTCGGAAGATGCCGTAGGAGGGCGGGGGCACCGGCGCGTGGGCCGCGGCGGCGAGGCCGAGGCCGAGCACCCGGCGGGTGTCGGCGGGGTCGATGACGCCGTCGTCCCAGAGCCTCGCCGTCGCGTAGTACGGCGAGCCCTGGGTCTCGTAAGCTCTGAGGATCGGCGCCTTGAAGTCCTCGTCGTCGGGCCGGCCGGCCACGGTGGCCAGCACCGAGGCGGCCTGCTCGCCGCCCATCACCGAGATGCGGGCGTTGGGCCACATCCACAGGAACCGCGGGTCGTAGGCACGCCCGCACATGCCGTAGTTGCCGGCACCGAACGAGCCGCCGATCACCACGGTGAACTTGGGCACCACCGAGCAGGCGACGGCGGTGACCAGCTTGGCGCCGTCCTTCGCGATCCCGCGGTTCTCGTACTCGCGGCCGACCATGAAGCCGGTGATGTTCTGGAGGAACACCAGCGGGATGCCGCGCTGGTTGCACAGCTCGATGAAGTGCGCGCCCTTGAGGGCCGACTCGCTGAACAGGATCCCGTTGTTGGCCACGATGCCGACCGGGTGGCCCCACACGTGCGCGAATCCCGTCACCAGCGTCTCGCCGTAGAGCTGCTTGAACTCCTGGAACCGGCTGCCGTCGACCACGCGGCGGATCACCTCGCGCACGTCGTACGGCGTGCGGGTGTCGGCCGGCACGACGTCGTAGATGGTCTCGGGGTCGACGGCGGGCTCCTCGGGCTCGCGCACCTCCCACGGCGGGGCCGGGTTCGGCGGCAGCGTGTCGGCGATCGCGCGGACGATGGCCAGCGCGTGCCGGTCGTCGTCGGCGAGGTGGTCGACCACGCCCGACGTCCGCGCGTGCACGTCGCCGCCGCCGAGGTCCTCGGCGGTCACGACCTCACCGGTGGCGGCCTTCACCAGCGGCGGTCCGCCGAGGAAGATCGTGCCCTGCTCCTTGACGATCACGGACTCGTCGCTCATCGCCGGCACGTAGGCGCCGCCGGCGGTGCAGGAGCCCATCACGGCCGCGAGCTGCGGGATGCCGGCGGCTGAGAGGTTGGCCTGGTTGAAGAAGATCCGGCCGAAGTGCTCGCGGTCGGGGAAGACCTCGTCCTGCATCGGCAGGAACGCCCCGCCGGAGTCGACGAGGTAGACGCACGGCAGCCGGTTGTCGGCGGCCACCTGCTGCGCGCGCAGGTGCTTCTTGACCGTCATCGGGTAGTAGGTGCCGCCCTTGACGGTGGCGTCGTTGGCGACGACGACGCAGGTGCGGCCGCTGATCCGGCCGATGCCGGTGACCACCCCGGCGCTCGGCACGGGGGACTCGCCGGGACCGCCGTACATGCCGGTGGCGGCCAGCGGGCTGAGCTCGAGGAACGGGCTGCCGGGGTCGAGCAGCCGGTCGACGCGGTCGCGCACCAGCAGCTTGCCGCGGCCGGTGTGCTTCTCGCGCGCCGCCTCGCTGCCACCGCGCCGGGCCGTCGCGAGCCGCTCGCGCAGGTCGGCGACGAGTTCACTGAGCTCAGTCACGATCGTCAGGTTAGCGATCGTTAACCTCGGCGTCCACGGTCCGCCTCAGCGCAGGTCCGGCCAGGGGCCGGGCGTGGTGGCGCCGTAGCCGCGGTCGATCGCCGTCACGATGTGCTCGAGCATCGCCTCGCGCTCGGCGGTCTCGATCCCCCGCAGCGGACCCTCGGTGACGAGGACGGCGAACCCGTGCACCGCCGACCAGCAGTTCACCTCGGCACCGGGTCGGTCGGCCGTCGCGAGGAAGCCGACATCGACCAGGTCGTCGAGGGCGGCGTTCAGCATGCCGAAGGGGTCGGCCCCGGTCTCCTCCTCCGCGGTGTCGTGGGTCTCGGGGTAGGCGCCGAACAGCACCTTGAAGAGTCCCGGCTCGACCACCGCGAACGCCACGTAGCCGCGACCGAGGGCCGCGAGCCGGAGCCGCGCGCGCTGCACCGGGTCGGCGCTGCTCACCGTGGCGAGCTCGCGTTCGCAGGACTCGACGAGCCGCACCAGGCCCTCGGCGGCCACCACCTCCACCAGCGCCTCGCGGTCGGAGAAGTGCCGATAGGCCGCGTTGTGCGAGACGCCGACGGTGCGGGCCAGCTCGCGCAGCGCCAGGCCGTCCGGGCCGCGCTCGCGCGCCGCGGCCACCGCGGCGGCCACCAGCGCCTCGCGCAGGTGGCCGTGGTGGTAGCGGGCGGTGGTGCTCACGAGGACCGAGGGTAGACGATCGCGGCCTAGATGTTGACACCGCCAACACTGCGGTGCATCCTCAATGTTGACACCGCCCACATCGAGGACCACATCATGACTGCTCGCAAGCCCCTCATCTTGTTGACCGTCTGCCTGGCCGCCCTGACGATCAACCTCGACACCACGATCGTGAACGTCGCGCTCCCCAGCCTCGCGACGTCGCTCGACGCCGACACCCGCGACCTGCTCTGGATCGTCGACGGCTACAACCTGGCCTTCGCCGCGCTGGTGCTGGCCATGGGCAGCCTCTCCGACCGGTTCGGACGGCGGCCCGCGCTGCTGCTCGGCCTCACCGGCTTCGCTCTCAGCAGCGGCGCAGCCGCCCTCGTCGACAGCAGCGGGGCGCTCATCGCGCTGCGGTTCGCGATGGGCATCTCGGCCGCGCTGATCTTCCCGACGACGCTCTCGATCATCAGCAACGCGTTCACCGTGCGGAAGGAGCGCGCGGCGGCCCTCGGCGCCTGGGGCGCGGCCACCGGCATCGGTGTCGCGCTCGGTCCGGTGACCGGCGGCTGGCTGCTCGAGCACTTCACCTGGCACGCCGTCTTCTGGGCGCTCATCCCCGTCGCCGGCCTCACCATCGCGATGACGCTCGCCTTCGTGCCCGAGTCGCGCGACCCCGGCGTCCCCGCGCTCGACAAGGCCGGCCTGGTCGTCTCGGTGGCGGCTCTCGGCCTCCTCACCTACACGATCATCGAGGCCCCCGACCACGGCTGGACGTCGACGCAGACCCTCGTCGGCTTCGCGATCGCCGGGCTGCTCGTCGCCCTCTTCGTGGCCGTCGAGCGCGCGGTGGAGCACCCGATGCTCGACGTCACCCTGTTCCTCGACCGCCGCTTCAGCGCCGCCTGCGGCGCGGTGACGGTCGCCTTCTTCGCGCTGTTCGGCTTCATCTTCTTGATCACGCAGTACTTCCAGTTCGTGCGCGACTACTCCCCGCTCGGCACCGGCGCCCGGATCCTGCCCGTCGCCCTCAGCATCGCCGTGGCCTCCGTGGCCGGCGCCATGCTCGCGCCGCGGCTCGGCACCAAGCTGGTCGTCACCACCGGCCTGGCGCTGCTCGGGTCGGCGTTCCTCTGGATCTCCACGATCGCGGTCGACGCCTCCTACGCCACCGTGATCGTGCCCCAGATGGTCGTGATGGGGCTGGGCCTCGGGCTGATCTCGACGCCGGCCACCGAGTCGATCCTCCAGGTGCTCCCGCCGGCCCGCGCCGGCGTCGGCTCCGCCGTCAACGACGCCACCCGCGAGCTCGGCGGCACGCTCGGCGTCGCCGTCGTCGGGTCGTTGTTCTCCTCGCTGTACGGCGACCGGCTGACCGAGCTGCTCGACGGCCGGCTCCCCGCCGGACCGCTGGCCGCGGCGCGCGACTCGGTCGGCGTGGCCGACGCCCTCGGACGCAGCGCGCCCGCGGTGGCCGACGCCACCGACCTCGCCTTCCTGGCCGGACTCTCGACCGCCTGCGTGGTGATCGGGCTGCTGTGCCTGGCCGCCGCCGTCGCCGCCGTGGTGGCGCTGCCCAGCCACGGCTACGACCCGCTCGCCGAGGACGAGCTCACCCCGGAGCCGGTCACCGCCGGGTGACGTCGGTTAACAGGCACTAACCTGGGGAGGTGACCGAGACCGTCGCGAGCCGACGCGAGCAGATCCTCGCGACGGCGGCCGAGCTCTTCGCCGAGCGCGGCTTCCACGGCGTCTCGGTCGCCGACCTCGGTGCGGCGTGCGGCATCTCCGGCCCCGCCCTCTACAAGCACTTCGCCTCCAAGGACGCCGTGCTCGCCGAGATGCTGGTGTCGATCAGCGAGCAGCTGCTCGCCGTCGGGCGCGACCGGGTGGGCGAGGCCGACGGGCCCGCGGACGCCGTCCGCGCGCTGGTGCACTGGCACGTCGACTTCGCGTTGCGGCACCGACCCTTGATCGTCGTCCAGGACCGGGACTGGTCCTCGCTCCCCGACGCCGCGCGCGAGCGGGTCCGGGCGCTCCAGCTCGACTACGTCGACCTCTGGGCCTCGCAGCTGCGACGCCACGACCACACGCTGTCGCTCGCCGCGGCGCGAGCCCGGGCGCACGCGACGTTCGGCCTGATCAACTCCACACCGCACAGCGGCCGGCTCCCCGACCGCGACCTGCGTCGGCTGCTCACCGAGATGGCCGAACGCGCCCTGCTCGGCTGAGTCAGGCGGTGCAGGCGGCGTACTGCCGCACGACCTGGGTGTTGCGGCCGCGCTTCGGGTCGAGCAGCGCCCGCACCGTGACCGCGCGGTTGCCGCGCAGGTTGCGGAGCACGACCGACCGGCCGCCCGCCGGGGTGCCGACGACGGCGTGCCGGCGGCCGTTGACGTAGAAGACCACCCGGTCGAGTCGGCTCGCGCCGGAGCGGAGCGTGGCGGTGAGCGTGCGCGGCGCGCAGGCGCGGGAGGCCGGCAGCGTCACCAGGGACCGGCCGGCACCGCGGCTCGCGGAGGTGGCCAGGCCGGCGGGGGTGAAGATGGCGGTCATGCTCACGGTGCCCGCCGAGCTCCGGGGGTCGCCCGCGAGGATGGGGGACGAGACGCCGGTGTCGAAGTCGCCGCTCAGCTGGTAGGTGCCGGCGGTCAGGAGGGCCGTCGTCCGCTGCACGCTCGGGAGGTCCTCGCCGCTCCCTGCCACGCCGCCGATCGGGTCGCTCACCCGGTCCAGCGAGTAGGACCCGCCCAGCCGACCGGTGGTGCGCACGGCGAGGTTGACCAAGGTGGGCCGGTGCAGGTCGAAGTCGGTGACCATCCCCGCCAGCGCCAGACCGAGCGAGTCGCAGCCGGTGTTGGTCCCCTTGTCGAACTTGCCGTCGACCCGGAGCCGGGCCGCGAAGTGCGCCGAGGCCGGCCGACCGCTCCGGGCGACCACGCGACCGACGGACCGGCCCCGGATCCGGAAGGTGGCGACGTCGTTCGAGTCGTCGGGGTCGGTGACGGTGAGGGTGTCGTCGAAGTCGACGGCGCCCTGCTGCCCGATGGCGGGGAACCGCGAGCGCTCGGTCGGCGACCCACCGGTCAGGCAGTCGTTCGGCGAGTCGAGGTCGGATCCCTCGGCCGAGGTCGAGACGAACACCTCGGTGTCGTTGAACACCGCGTGCGAGGGCGCCGGCGCGACCACGGTCGCGGCGAGCATCAACAGGGCGGAGACCGAGACGACGACGCTGCGCCCGGCCCCCGTGGCAGGCGAGCTCATGGTCGCACTGTAGGCAGAGCCCGAGAACGACACGTCGGAAACACGCAATTCACAGCAGGTGCTCGACCCTGGACTCGCCGGCCTCGAGCAGCTCGAGCACCCGGGCCGCCCGCACCGCGGCGTCGACGGCGGCGTCGACCCCGGCGTCCGCGCTCTCGTCGTGCTCGCGCCTCGGCCGGTGGGCGTGGAGCCGGGCCACCAGGTCGTCGCGGGGCAGGCCGCGCAGCGTGAAGAGCACGAACGGGTCGGCCTCGACGAGCCAGCCGGCCTGCAGCAGCACGGCCAGCGCGTGCGGGCAGGGGTCGAGCCAGGCGTCGCAGGTGCACGACGTCTCCACGTCCTGCCCGGTGGGCAGCAGCTCGGCCCCGGTCTCCTCGGCGTGCTCGACCAGGTCGTGCGGCAGCTCGCCGGCCAGCAGCGCGCCGATCCGCCCGGTCTCCGCGGCCACCACCTCCACCAGTGCGTCGACCGACGCGGGGTCGAGCACCGCCACCCCGCAGTACGCCGTCGACCTGCCCCGGTGGTCGGCCACCGAGGCGACCAGCGACCCCGGCGCGACCGTGAGGCCGCCGACCTCGCCGGTGCGCGCCAGCACGCGCCCGGCGCGCAGGTCGGCCTCGTTGTAGGAGGCCTCCTCGACCGCCCGCAGCCACGCCTTGCCCCACCAGGTGGTCATCCGCGCCGGGCCCCGCCGGGCGGGGAAGGCCGGGTGGGTGACACTCACCGGTCGTCCCGGCGCAGCGCCACGAGGTCGCGCAGCTCGTCGTTGCTGAGCTCGGTGAGGGCGGCCTCGCCCCGGCCGAGGACGGCGTCGGCGAGCGCGCGCTTGCGCTCGAGCAGCTCGGCGATGCGCTCCTCGACGGTGCCGCGCATCAGCATCCGGTGCACCTGCACCGGTCGCGTCTGGCCGATCCGGTAGGCACGGTCGGTGGCCTGCTCCTCGACGGCGGGGTTCCACCACCGGTCGAGGTGCACGACGTGGTCGGCGCGGGTCAGGTTGAGGCCGGTGCCGCCGGCCTTGAGCGACAGCAGGAACACCGGGACGGCGCCGTCCTGGAAGCCCGCGACCATCCGCTCCCGCTCGGCCACGGGGGTGCCGCCGTGGAGCAGCTGGTGGGGGATGCCGGTGGCGGTCAGGTGGGCCTCGAGCAGCCGGGCCATGGCGACGTACTGGGTGAACACCAGGACGGCGCCGTCCCCGGCGACGGCGGTGGCCACCAGCTCGTCGAGCAGGTCGAGCTTCTCCGAGCGCCCCGTGAGGCGGACCGCCCCGGACTGCTTGAGGAACTGCGCGGGGTGGTTGCAGATCTGCTTGAGGCCGGTCAGCAGGGCGAGCACCAGGCCGCGGCGGGTGGCGTCGTCACCGGCGGCGCGCTCGATGCGGTCCATGGTGTCGCGCACGAACGCCTCGTAGAGGACGACCTGCTCCCGGGTGAGGGACAGCGGGTGGTCGGTCTCGGTCTTGGCCGGCAGCTCCGGTGCGATGCCCGGGTCGGACTTGCGGCGGCGCAGCAGGAACGGCCCGACGAGATCGGCGAACTGGCGGGTCTTGGCGGGGTCGCGGCCGGACTCGATCGGCTGCGCCCAGGCCTTGCGGAACGCGTTGCGACTGCCGAGCAGCCCGGGCGTGGCCCAGTCGAGGATCGCCCACAGCTCGACCAGCTCGTTCTCCACCGGTGTGCCCGTGAGCGCCACCCGGGCCGCGCTCGGGATCGCCCGCAGCGCGCGGGCCGTCGACGACGCCGGGTTCTTCACGTGCTGCGCCTCGTCGGCCACCACCAGGTCCCACGGCACCTCGGCGAGGGCCCGGTGGTCGACCCGCATGGTGCCGTAGGTGGTGAGGACGAAACCGCCGTCGACGTGCACGAGGTCTCGGCGTGCACCGTGGAACCGCCGCACGGGGACGCCGGGAGCGAACCGCTCGATCTCGGCCTGCCAGTTGCCGAGCAGGCTGGCCGGGCACACCACGAGGGTCGGCCCGGTGGCGCCGTGCTCGCGGCGGTGCAGGTGCAGGGCGATGAGCGTGACCGTCTTGCCGAGGCCCATGTCGTCGGCGAGGCACGCGCCGAGCCCCAGGGAGGTCAGGTCGGCCAGCCAGGTGAGGCCGTGGCGCTGGTACTCCCGCAGCGTGGCCCGCAGCCCCGCCGGCGGTGCGACCGGCTCGCGCGACGCGGCCGCGAGCAGCCGTTCGCGCACCTGGAGCAGGCTGGCGCCCACCACGACCGGGGTGTCGGTGGTGGCGCCGTCGCCGTCGGCCACCTCCACGACCCCGGTGAGCGCCGCCGCCACGGCGGGCGCGGGCCTCACGGTGCGGATCAGCCGCTTCTTGGCCTTGCGTGCGAGCGCGGGGTCGACCACGGCCCAGTGGCCGCGCAGCCGCAGGATGGGCGAGGCGGCCTCGGCCAGCCGGTCCATCTCCTCGTCGGTGAGCGGGTCGCCGTGCAGCGCGACCTGCCAGCGGAAGCTGAACAGGGTGTCGGTGCCGAGCATCGGGTCCTGGAGCGGCTCCTCACGGGGTGATCCGGGCCGCGGGCGCGCCGTCGCGTCGAGCACCGCGGAGGCCGAGAGGTCGCGGCCGAGCGAGGCCGGCCACAGCACGTCGACGCCGCGCTCGCGCAGCGCCCCGACGCCGTCGTCGAGCAGGCTCACCAGCTCGTCGGTGTCGAGGGCGATCTCGTCGGGCACCCGCAGCGCGAGCAGCCGGTCGAGCACCGGCCAGGCCTCGGCCGCGGCGCGCAGGGCGATGCTGGTGTGGGTGCGCGCGCGGTCACCGAAGCCGTGCTCGGCCGTGGGGTCCCACAGGTCGACGGCGTCGCAGACGTGCAGCGCGTCGCGCTCGTCGTGCACCTGCAGCACGAGGCGCACCGCACCCGCGACCAGCTCCTCCTCGTCGGCCTCGACCCGGAGCGCGATCCGCACCAGCTGCGGCAGCTCGGCCTGCTCCCCCACCGCACGAAGCCGCGCGAGCCGTGCCTCCAGCCGGGCGCCGAAGTCGGGCTCGCGCCGGACCACCGCGGGCCGGGGTGGGCGCGCCGGGACGGGCGCACCGCGCGGCAGGGTGTCGGCGACGGCGTCGAGCACCTGCCGCACCCGCCCCACGTCGACGTCGTGCGCGGCCGCGAGCAGCGCGCACCCGCTCCTCGTCGTCGGCGCCCAGCGGGCCGATCCGCCACGCCGGGACGTCGGCGTCGTCGGGACGCAGCCGCCCCGCCGCCACCAGCCGCAGCCCGAGCAGCGCGGCCCCGCTGAGCATCCGCACGCTGGGGTCGAGGTCGGCGAGGTCGGGCCGGGTGTGGGCCTTGGTGAGCACCGGCAGCGCCGCGGTCATCTCGAGCGCGACCGTGCGCCGGTGGTCGGCGAACTCGACGACCGACCGCCGCGGCCGCGCGGGCGCCTCGGCCGGGTGGAAGGTCGCCGTGCCGGTGACGGGCACGAAGGACACGCGGTGAACCTAGCCCGGCTCTCCGACAGCGCGCCCTGGATAGGCTCGGCACCCGCGCCACTGGAGGTCCCGATGCCCGTCACCCGAGGATTCACCGGACGCCGGCGCGACCACGAGAACCGGCTGCCGCCCGGGCAGTACGACGTCGGCTCGGGATGGCCGGTGCTGACGGCCGAGGCGACGCCGACGATCGACCTCGAGCAGTGGTCGATCTCGGTCGACGGGTTGGTGGAGCGGCCGGTCACGTGGAGCTGGGCGGAGGTCCAGCAGCTGCCGCGGTCGACCTACCTCGGCGACATCCACTGCGTGACCACGTGGTCGAAGTTCGACGTGTCGTTCCGCGGGGTGAGCGTCGACGACCTGGTGACGGCGGCGGGGCCGACGGCCGACGCGTCGTACGTGATGGCACACGCCAGCACCGGCTACACCACCAACCTGCCGCTGGCCGACGTCACCGGCGGCAAGGCGTGGCTGGTGTGGGAGGTCGACGGCAAGCCGCTCCCGCGCGAGCACGGCGGGCCGGTGCGGCTGCTGGTGCCGCACCTGTACTTCTGGAAGTCCGCGAAGTGGGTGTCCCGGCTGGAGCTGATGGCCGCCGACCGGCCGGGGTTCTGGGAGCAGAACGGCTACCACGACCGCGGCGACCCCTGGACCGAGCAGCGCTACCAGGGCGACTGACGTGGCGGAGATCGACGACGTCCGGGCGGTCGAGACCGCGTGGTCGAGCGGCCTGGTCGTGGAGAAGGAGCTCCCCACCGAGCGCACGGTGCGGCTGCGTCTGCACGTCGAGGGGCGGCAGCCCCACCGGCCGGGCCAGCACTACCTGGTGCGGCTGCGCGCCCCGGACGACTACACCGCGCAGCGGTCGTACTCGGTGGCCAGCGACGACGACGACCCGCTGCTCGAGCTGCTGGTCGAGCGGTTCCCGGACGGCGAGGTCTCCACCCACCTGGCCGACGTGGCCGAGGTCGGCGACGTGCTGGAGGTGCGCGGACCGATCGGCCGGTGGTTCACCTGGGACGCCCGCACCCCCGCGCTCGCACTGGTCGGCGGCACCGGCGTGGTGCCTGCGGTCTCGATGGTGCGCACCGCTCGCCGGCTCGGCCGTCGTGAGCTGCTCCGCGTGGTCGCCGTCGGCCGCAGCCCCGACCACGTGCCGTACCGCGACGAGCTCGCGAGGTACGGCGCCCTGCTCGCCTACACCCGGGTCGACACCGACGCGCGGCCGGCTGGACCGCCGGACGCCGCCGAGCTGACCCCCCTGCTCGACGGCGTCGACGTGGTCTACGTGTGCGGTTCGGCCCGGTTCGCGGCGTATGCGGAGCAGCTGGTGCTCGACTGCGGCGTGCCGGCCGAACACATCCGCGTGGAGCGGTTCGGCCAGACCGGTTGACGCGTGCGGTCAGCCGCCCCGACGGGGTTCGAGTCGATGGCGTCTCACGATGCCGCCCGCAGGACGAAGTGCACCCGCCCGTCGGATCCGGTGGTGGTGTCCAGGTCACCGCCGGCGACGTGCTCCGCCACACCGGGTCCGAGGATGATGCGGCCGCCGTCCCGTTCCACGACGCGGTCCTCCCTCATCGGGGCAGCCACGGCGCTGACCTGGAGAGGCGCATCCGGCTCCGTGCCCTGCGCGATCCGCACGCCGGACATCGGCTCCAGCGAGGGATGATCGGTGACTCGGCGGATGATGGTGAGGGCTCGGGAGGTGATCCTGAGCATGGTGTTTCTCCTCCTCGGTACGGGTGCCGGCGGGATCTCCGTCGCCACTCCTCCATGGACTCACCGCGCGCGGCGCCGGACAACCCTCCGGGCCGGATCGCCGCGATCCTGGTCGCCGAGCGTCATCGGACTGCAACACTCCGGCCCGCGGCCCGGTGCTCAGCCAATCCGGCAGCCGGCGACAGCGCCCGGGCGCAACCCCGGCGAGAGGAGGCTGGCGTAGTCCTCGGCGTCCACCGGCTCCGAGGTGAGGACCCCTCCCGGGAGCGGCACGGGCACGGGCTCGCCGCCGTCGAGGAGGAGGACCTCGCTCACGCCGGGGGCCGAGGTCAGGGTCAGGGTGACCTGCCCGATCGCGGCGGGCAGCCGGTCCGCGCTGACCACGCTGGCGGTGTCCACCTCGATCTCGGCGACGCCGTCCCGCAGGTCCACCAGCACGAGGTCCGACTCGGGCGGGATCGCCGTCGAGCGCCCGGTGGCGCGCTCCTCCTCCATCGGCCCGGCCGCGAGCACGCCGAGCAGCCGGCCGACCACGACGGTGGGGTCGTCGGCGCACGACGCCTCGGTCGCCGCGGGGACGAGCCGTTCCCCGCGCAGCCAGAAGACGGTGGGCGCCGGACCCGACGACGGGTCGTCCGGAGGCGCCTGCGGCACGGGACTCGTGGGGTCGAGCAATCGATAGGGCACGGCGTCGTCCTCCACCCGCTCCGCCGGTGAGTCCCCCGGTACCCCGCAGGAGGCGAGCAGCGGGCCGACGAGCAGCGCGGTCAAGGCACCTGCGGTCGCTGCCCGCCCCCCGGTGACCACGGGCCGCCTCACGTGTCGTCCTCGACCGTGGGAAGGCGGACGACGAACGCGGCGCCGCCGTCCGGCACGGGCTCGCACCACACCTGGCCGTCATGGTTGTGGACCGTCTGCTGCACGATGCTGAGGCCCAGCCCGCTCCCCGTGCCGGCCTTCTGGCCGCCGGCGCGGGCGAAGCGCTCGAAGACCCGCTCGCGCTCCGCCTGCGCCACCCCCGGGCCGGCGTCCTCGACGCGCACCTCGACGGAGGCACCCGAGCCGACCACCCGCACCCGGGCCACCCCTCCCCCGTGGAGCTCGGCGTTGCGGAGCAGGTTGGCGAGGGCGCGCAGGACCTGGGCCCGGTCCACGACGACCCGCGCGCCGAGCACGTCCGCGGGCTCCGGCACCACGAGGTCCGCGGTTCCTCCGGCGAGCAGCACGGCCTGTCGCACCAGGTCGCCCACGGCGTGCGGGATCCGCTCGTTCTCGCGCACATCAGCGTCGAGGCGCCCGAGGACGAGGAGGTCCTCGAGCGCACGCCGGAACCGGGTGAGCTCGTCGGACATCAGCCGCACGGCACTGGCGGCCCGCGGCGGCAGGTCGGGAGCACCCTCCAGCAGGCTCAGGCTGGTCGTGAGCGTGGTCACCGGGGTCCGCAGCTCGTGGCTGACGTCGGCGGCGAACCGTGCGTCGCGCTCGATGCGGTCGTGCACGGCGTCGACCATGTCGTTGAAGGCCTCGACCAGCGGCGCGAGGTCGGGGTCGTCGCCGTCGTCGAGACGGGTCGTCACGTCGCCGGCCGCCACCCGGGTCGCCGCCGTGGCCACGTCGTTCAGCGGAGCCAGGACGCGCCGGACCGAGGCCCGTCCGACGAGCGCGCCCGCGAGGGTGGTCAGCAGGGCGCCGGTGCCGAGCGCGAGCGCGAGCGTCGAGAGGGTGCGGTCCAGCTCGTCGGCCCGGACGACCTCGTAGTACTGCGCGTCGACGGCCGGGAGGGGCACCCCGACGACGACGGAGTTCGGTGCGGTGGCGTCGGTCCACCCGACGCCCACCGACCCGTCCGCCACCACCGACTGCACGCCCTCGGTGAGCTCCGGGCCGAGCCGGTCGAGGCTGGAGGAGTACCACTCGCCCTCGAACCGCACGAAGATCACCGCGCCCGACGGTGGGGAGAGCGAGCCGAGCACGTCGCTCACCTGGGCGCCCGAGGTGAGCAGGCTGTCGCGGACCAGGGCGGCGTCGGCGAAGGCCTGCCGCGCCGCGGTCTGCTCGCGCTGCTCGACCAGCTGGTGCCGCGCGGCGAAGTAGGTGCCCAACGCCAGCAGCGTCGAGACCGCGAACGCCCCGAAGGCGAACGCGAACGTCACCGACGAGCGGAGTCCGTGCTGCCGAGGTGACCTCATCGCAGGTCGAGCCGGTAGCCGAGCCCCCGGACCGTCATCAACGTCGTCGGCGAGCTCGGCTCACGCTCCAGCTTCTTCCGGAGCCGGCGGACGTGCACGTCGACCAGACGCTCGTCGCCGTAGAAGCCGTGGTCCCAGACGTGGTCGAGGAGCACGCCGCGGCCGAGGACTCGGCCGGCGTTGTCGGCCAGCACGCTCAGCAGCCGGAACTCGGTGTGCGTCAGGTGGATCTCGGTGTCGCCTCGCGTGAGGATCGCCGCGGCCCGGTCGAAGACCAGCGGTCCGTCCCCGGAGTGGAGCACGACGACCTCGTCGGACTCGCGTCCCCCGTCGACCATCGAGGGTCGCCGGAGCAGTGCCTTCAGCCTCGCCTTCAGCTCGTCGACGACGAACGGCTTCGAGACGTAGTCGTCGGCTCCCGCCTCGAGGGCCGCGACGACGTCCTGGACGCCGTCGCGCGCACTGATGACCACGATCGGAGCCTCGGTGGCCGGACGGACCCGCTGGATGAACGAGAAGCCGTCCATGCCACCGAGCATCAGGTCGACGAGCATCAGGTCGACACCCTGCTCGTGCACGAGCACGAGCGCCTGCTCGGCGGCGGCGGCCTCGACGACCTCGTAGCCCGCGTCCTCCAGCATCAGGCGGAGCGACGATCGGAGACCCTCGTCGTCCTCGAGCACCAGCAGCCTCGTCACCGGTCCGACCCTAGGCGGCCCCCGGACGTCCGAGGCCGCCGGGGCGGACCGTCACGAGACTGCAATCTGAGTGACGACCCCGGTGTCACCTCCCGGTGCCAGGGTGGGCCGCACGCCGACCGGACACCCGGGTTCCGAGCGGACCCGGGTGGGGTCGGCGCCCATCGCCGTGATGCCCAGGACGACCCGATGACGAGGGGACCAATCGATGTCAGGATCCATGCCCACCGGCTCAGCACCCCTCGACGACGCCGGGCTCCAGCTCGCCGACGCACCGGACGATCTCAGGGACCTGGTCGTCGTCGACCCCGACGCGCACCGCGTCGGTGAGATCGACGGCGTCGTCGTCGACCCCGCCGACCAGCGGATGCGGATGCTCGTCGTCGGTTCCGGTGGGATCCTGGGGCTGGGGCGAGTCCGCAGGCTGGTGCCCGTCGACGCGGTCCTCGAGGTCTCGGACCGAGTCCGGATCGCGACGTCGCACCGGACGGTGCACCTGATGGACCCGTACGAGCCCGAGGAGCACCTCGGTCACGCCGTGACGTGAGTGCTGGTCGAGCCCCCAGGTGGCCTGTGGATGAAGCCGGCAGCGTTCCGCCCGGATGGGGCAGCGTTGACGCCATGACCGAACCCACGAAAGCCCCGTTCCGCCCCGTGATCCGGAGTCAGGCCGACCTCGAGTCGGCCTGGCGGCAGCTGATGGAGCCGCTCGGCTTCGCCGGCAACAGCGTCTGGCTCCTGCCCATCGGCGGCGACGACCGCCCGCTCCCCCAGCTCACCCAGATCGAGGAGGCCGACGATCCGCCCACCCCGGCCCAGGCCGACGGCTTCGCCGCGATGCTGCGCACCCTGCTCGACGACGTGGCCCCAGGCGGGCGCTGGGCGTTCCTCCGCAGCCGGCCCGGACGGGCCGCTGTCACCGACGACGACCGCGCGTGGGCTCGAGCACTCGTCGGCGCCTGCCGGGCGGCCGGCGTCCCCGTCGAGGTGATGCACCTCGCCACCGACGACGACCTGCGGCCGCTGGTGGCCGACGACCTCGCCGCCTGACCGCGCTTGCTACGAGCCGGTCTCGCCGCGGACGAAGGCCGCGAAGCCGGGGAGCGTGAAGCGCAGGGTGCCGCGGTCGACGGTCTCGAGAAGGCCCTTGTCGAGCAGGCTGCGGCGGGCGACGGAGAGGTCGTTGGTGCTGACCCCCATCGCGTCCGCGATGGCGCCGCGGCGCACGGGCGTCTCGGCGTCGTCGGTGAGCTCGGCCATGGCGGCCACCAGCCGCCGCTCGGCGGTCGTCACCTTGGCCCAGCGGGCCCGGAACATGGTGGCGAGCTCCTGCTCGACGCGGTCGCCGGCCGGGACGAGGAGGTCGCGCCCCAGCACGTCTCCCTCGTCGGGCAGGCCGACCCGCCACACGGCGTCGCCGTACAGCTGCAGGAAGTACGGATAGCCGTCGGCGAGGTCGACGACGTCGGCGACGAGGTCGGGGTGCCACCGCACGCGGTGATCGCGGGCCGGGCCCTCCAGCACCTCGGCGGCGTCGGCGGGCGAGAGCCGCTCCAGGGTGCGGAACCAGAACCGCTCACTGAAGGTGACGGCGGCGGTGAGCACGTCGGGCGCGTTGGGCAGGCCGACCGTGAAGACGACGGCGGGCGGCTCGGGCCGGCGGCCCTGCAGCTCCTGCCAGGCGTAGGCCAGGGTGCGCAGGTCCTCGCGCGGGGCGGCCTGGATCTCGTCGACGAGCAGCGCGATCCCGGCCGAGCCGCGCTTGCGGACCGCGAGCGCGGCGTCGGCCACGAGGTCGGCGAGCGCGGCCGAGGAGGCCGCCGCCGGCCCCTCGGCGGGGTTCGCGAGGTCGATCTCGACGCCGGCCTTCGCGCCGAGCGCGCCGACCTCGACCGAGAACCCGCGCAGCCGGCGGAGCCACTCGCCCCGCGGCCCGACGTCGACGCCGATCCGGTCCAGCGCCACCGCCAGCGCCTGCACCAGTGACCCGACCAGGCTCTCGTCGGCGCGCGCGGTGACCCACGCGGTGACGGCGCCGGCCTCGAGCGCAGCGTCCTGCACCCCCTTGAGCAGCGAGGTCTTGCCCACGCCGCGCGAGCCGAGGTCGACCCGGATCCGGCCGTGGAACCGGCCGTAGGTGGACATCAGCGCCAGGTCGGAGCGCGCCGACTCGAGCTGGTCGTCGCGACCGACGAGGACGGGCGGCGTCTCGCCGGGGGTGTACGGGCTGGGGATCATGATGATTCCTGATGAAAGAGGGGTTTCATCAGGAACCATACGAGCCGCCGCCGACGCTGACCCAGGTCAGGTCGGACGACGGTCCGTCGGGTTGGGCGGCGGCGGAGCGTCGGCGGGCGTGATCACCGTGGCGTCGGTCCGACCCGGCGGCGGCGTCGTGCTGGCGGCACCGGTGGGCTTCGCGGAGGAGGCTGGCGTGGCCGGGGGCGGCGGGTTGTCGAAGAACGGCCGCGGCGGCTCGGTCGCCGCGCGGCGGGGCGGCCGGGCGGCCACGTCGGGCCGCCACCAGTGCGAGGAGCAGCACGAGGCCGCCGGCCACGGCGAGCCCGGCACCCCACCAGGTGGGGTGCTCGACGACCAGTACCGACATCGACAGCGGGACGATCACGGCGGCGTGCACGACCGCGAGCACCCTGAAGCCCGAGCTACCGGACGCCCAGGAGGCGAGGGTCCACAGCAGGATCAGACCGGCGGAGTAGGCCAGGAACACGTACACGTCGTTCTCGAGTTCCGACGCGCGCGTCGTCGTCGGGTCCTCGGCGAGCGGCATCGACGCCGAGAAGGCGAAGAAGCTCGCGGCGATCGTCGCGGCGGCGAGCAGGCCCGCGATGCCGGCCACGCCGATCGCCCCCGCGACCGTGCCGACGAGTGCCCGCTGCGGCAGCAGCCAGCCGAGCGCGGTGACCCCGACCACGAAGACGACGACCACCGCTCCGCCCACGATGAGCTCGTTGTCGCCGCTCGGGTCGATGAGCTCGTCGACGGCTTTCAGGTAGAGCACCAACAGGCCGATGACGGCCGCCACCGTGGGAGCACCTGCTCGGCCCAGCAGGTAAGCCACCACGGCCACGCCGAGGATCACCGCGCCGACCGCCCACTGCACCCAGTCCTCGTTCTCGAACCCGACGCTGACCATCACGCCCGCGGCGAGGGCGCCGACCGCGCCGGGAAAGCCGGTGAGGGCGCGCTTGCCCTCCGGGTCGTGACCGACGGCGCCGGCCAGGGTGACCAGCAGGAGCGCGGCGGTGACGCCGAGTCCGATGGCGTAGACCGACCAGTCGAGCTCGCTGTCCTCACGGGCGTAGAACGCCGAGACGACGGCGGCGGCGCCCAGCAGCGCCACCCCCAGTCCCACGATGGCGGCGGTTCCTCGGCGGGCGGGCGGCTCGACGACGACGGGCTGCACGGCAGTGGCGGTAGCGGTGCTCATGCCCAGCATCATGGACCCGCGAAGGGGTCAGGAGGCGGACGCGAGCACCAACGGGTGCACGGTGTCGCACCCGGCGGCGCGCAGGTCGACCGCGGCGCAGGTGAGGGTCCAGCCGGTGACGGTGCGGTCGTCGACGAGCAGCACCCGCTGCGGCGGCGGGTCGTCGAGCCGCAGCGCGTAGCGGCGGCGGACGGCGGCCACCCGCTGCGCGGAGTTCATGGCGCCCTGACCCGGCGCGACGTCGGGGTCGACGATCTCGTAGCGACCGGTCACCGGGACGCCCAGGTGGCGTGAGAGCCCGGCCGCGAGGTCCTCGACCAGCTGCGGGCGGGTGGCCGACTCGACCACCACGATCGCGTCGAGCTCGGGCTGCCAGTCACCCAGCACCTCGAGCACGGCCCGCACCAGCGGCACGGGCACCGGGCCGTCGGGGGTGCCCTCGCGGAACAGGTCGCGCAGCGCGTTGCCGTGGCCGAGGTCGGTGAGCCGGGCGACGGCGCGGCCCGGCCCGGCCCCGGCGATCTTGCCCTTGGTGTCGAGGCCGAGGGCGGTGAGCGCCGTGGGCCACATCTTGCGCGGCTCCACGACGACACCGGGCCGGGCCAGCCGGCTCTCGGCCTGGGCCACCGCCTCGCCGGAGACGTCGGCAGGCAGGTCGAGCCCGCCGCAGGTGTCGCAGCGTCCGCACGGCGCGGCGCCGGGGTCGTCGAGCTGCTCGCGGAGGAACTCCATGCGGCAGCGGTCGGTGCGCAGGTAGTCGAGCATCGCCTGCTGCTCCCGCTCGCGCGCCTCCCGGACCCGCGCGTAGCGCTCCTCGTCGTAGTGCCACGGCTGCCCGGTGGCCTCCCAGCCGCCGCGCACCCGGCGGACGGCGCCGTCGACGTCGAGCACCTTCAGCATCGTCTCGAGCCGGGTGCGACTGAGCTCGACCCGCGACTCGAGGGCCGGCGTGCTCATCGGCGCGCCCCTCCGCAGTGAGGACGTCGAGGGTCTCGCGCACCTGCTGCTCGCGTGGGAAGGCCAGCGAGCCGAAGTAGGCCCAGATGTCGCGGTCCTCGACGGCGGGCAGCAGCACCACGACCGCCTCGTCGGTGCCGCGGCCGGCACGGCCGACCTGCTGGTAGTAGGCCACCGGGGACTGCGGCGCCCCGAGGTTGACGACGAAGCCGAGCGTGGCGTCGAAGCCCATGCCGAGCGCGCTGGTGGCCACCAGCGCCTTGACCTGCCCGGTGGCCAGCGCCTCCTCGAGCGCCATCCGCTCGGTGGGGTCGGTCTGCCCGGAGTAGGCGGCGACGTCGAGCCCGCGCTCGCGCAGGTAGCCCGCGACCTCCTGCGTGGCGGCGACCGTGAGGCAGTAGACGATGCCCGAGCCCGGCTGCTCGGCGAGGTGGTCGGCCAGCCACGCCAGCCGCTGCTGCGGGGTCTTCAGGTGCACGACGCCGAGCCGCAGCGACTCGCGGTCGAGCGAGCCGCGCAGCACCACGGTGTCGTCGCCGAGCTGCTCGGCGACGTCGTCGGTGACGCGCTGGTTGGCCGTCGCCGTGGTGGCGAGCACCGGGATGCCGTCGGGCAGCTCGCCGAGCAGGGTGCGGATGCGGCGGTAGTCGGGCCGGAAGTCGTGGCCCCAGTCGGAGATGCAGTGCGCCTCGTCGACCACGAGCAGGCCGCAGGTGGCCGCCAGCCGCGGCAGCACGTCGTCGCGGAAACCCGGGTTGTTGAGCCGCTCCGGGCTCACCAGCAGCACGTCGACCTCACCGGCGGCGATGGCGCGGTGGGTGCTCTCCCAGTCCTCCATGTTGGTGGAGTTGATGGTGACGGCGCGGACGCCGGCCCGCTCGGCGGCGGCGATCTGGTTGCGCATCAGCGCGAGGAGCGGGCTGACGATGACGGTGGGCCCGGCCCCCTGCGCCCGCAGCAGCAGGGTGGCCACGAAGTAGACGGCCGACTTGCCCCACCCGGTGCGCTGCACCACCAGCGACCGCCGGCGACCCACGGCCAGCGCCTCGATCGCCGTCCACTGGTCGTCGTGGAGGACGGCGTCACCCTGTCCGTCGCGGGGGCCGACGAGCGCGCGGAGGTGTCGCTCGGCCTCGGCGCGGACGTCGGTGGTGGTGGTCGGGGAGCTCATGCGGCCTGTCTAGCAAGGGCCGGGGACAGGCCGGGCCGGTCCTCCACAGGCATCACCGCGCTCAGTCGTCCCGCGGGTCGACGGGCACCACGACGACGGGAACCGGCGCATAGCTCGCCACCTGGTCGGCGGTCGAGCCGAACCCCAGGCCGCGGAAGCCACCGGTGCCGCGGCGACCGACCACGAGCATCGACGCGCCCTCGCCGGCGCGGAGCAGCGCCTTGGCCGCGCCGCTGTGCACGACGTGCAGATCCGCCTCGCCGGGGAGCGCGAGCGCGGCGACGTCGTGCTCCAGCGCCTCGCGCACGGCGTTCTCGAAGTCGGCGACCGGCGGGATGTAGCCGAGCTCCTGTGTCTTCGGCCGCGGCGCGTTCGTCAGGCTCCACGCCCGGACGACGTGCAGCCGCTCCCCGAGCCGCTCGGCGAGGCCGGCCGCCCAGCGCACCGCGTCGCTCGCGGCCTCCGACCCGTCGTGACCGACCACGATGCCGCCGTCGATGCTGACCTGGTCGACCTCGTCCTTCGCCATGCCGCCACGCTACGCGTCGGCCGGCGCGAGCAGCACGAGGGCGACCACGAGGGGCGCCCAGAGGCCGGCGCCGACGTCGAGCCCCTGCTTGATGCCGGAGACGTCCGAGTCGCCGACCTGGCCGGCGGCGAGCAGCAGCGCCACCACGTCGAGCAGGATCACGCCGCCGAGGACCCGGCGCACCCAGCGCGACACGTCGTCGACCGCGGCGACCTCGGCCCAGACGGCGGCGACCCCGAGCGCGCCCGCGAGCAGCGGGAACAGGAGCGCCAGCGCGAGGCGGGCGACGCTGACGGCGAACCCGATCCGGTCGCCGTCGCCGAAGTCGGAGCCCTCCGCGAACACCACCTGGGTCACCGCGTTCCACAGCGTGGCGGGCTCACCGCGCTCGTCGGCGTCGGGCACGACGTACACCAGGGGCAGGGTGATGCTGGCCAGGACGGCGAGCACCAGGGCCCAGCAGCGCGCACCGACCCGGTCGGGGGTCGCGTGCCGGACGTCGGAGGAGGCGGCCATGGCGCGAAACTACGCCCCGAGCAGCCCCGACGGGGTCAGGCCGCCGGCCCCTTCGCGCGGACGTCGGCCACCGACTGCATGGCCGAGCGCAGCTCGCCGAGCCAGTCGTCCTCGTGCTGACCGACCAGCCGCACGCACCACGACAGCGCGTCGGAGCGGGACCGGGCGACGCCGGTGTCGACGAGGGTGTCGAGCACCAGCCGCTCCGGCTGGCGCAGCCGGGTCATCACGGGCGCGGACAGGTGGGTCCACAGCTCGTCGAGGGCGCCGTCGCCCTCCCCCATCCGCAGCCCCCAGGAGACCCGCAGGTCGAAGCGGTGGCCGGCCTCGCGGGCGATCGCCATCCGGTCCTCGCGGGTGTCCTCGCGGAAGGCGCGGGCCCGGCCGGCTCGGGCCTCGGCGCGGGTGACGTCGGAGACCTCCTCGGTGAAGTCGACGTCCGCGATCTCGAGGACGACGGTGATCTCCTCCCGGTCGACGGTGATCCGCGGCGGTCCGTGCCGCCAGGACGCCGGCAGCCGACCCTGGAACCAACCCGAGACCCGCTCCTGCAGGTCCTCTGTAATCATGATTACATCATTACTCGCTTAGCACCGGCACGCGCCAGGTGCGGCCGTCGCCGAACGCACGCCCCGAGCCCAGGGGGGCGCTGGGACGCTCGCCGTCGGACCCGGCGTCGGGGCCGAGCCGATCACCAGATCCGGACGCGCTGGCCCGGGTCGAGCCAGAGACCGTCACCCACGGCGGTCTCGAAGACCTCGTGGAACTCGTCGAGGTTGCGCACGATGTTGGCGCGGAACTCCGGCGGGCTGTGCGGGTCGATGGTGAGGTACTGCCGCTCCTGCTCGGGGCGCCGCTTGGTGCGCCACACGTAGGCCCAGTTGGTGAACAGGGTGCGGCGGTCCGCCGCGCTCGCCTCGCGTCCGGCCTTGCCCTCGGCGATGACGAACGCCCGGTGGCCGATGGTGAGGCCGCCGAGGTCGCCGATGTTCTCGCCGACGGTGAGCTGGCCGTTGACGTGCTCGTCCGGCAGCGCCCGCGGGCAGAAGCGCGTCGTACTGCGCGACCAGCGCGCGGCGACTTCTCCTCGAACGCCGCCTTGTCGTCGGCGGTCCACCAGTCCACGAGGTTGCCGAGCTCGTCGTACTGCGCGCCCTGGTCGTCGAAGCCGTGGCCGATCTCGTGGCCGATCACGGCGCCGATGCCGCCGTAGTTCTCGGCGGCGACGGCGTCCGGGCTGAAGAACGGCTTCTGCAGGATGCCGGCCGGGAAGCAGATCTCGTTGACGCCGGGGTTGTAGTAGGCGTTCACCGTCTGCGGCAGCATGAACCACTCGTCGCGGTCGACCGTCGGTGCCGATCTTGCCCAGCTGGCGGTCGGTCTCGAAGGCCGACGCGGCTGCCACGTTGCCGAGCAGGTCGTCGGCGGTGACGCGCAGCGCGGAGTAGTCGCGGAACTTGTCGGGGTAGCCGATCTTGGGCCGGAAGGTGCGCGAGCTTGTCGTAGGCCCGCTTCTTGGTGTCCTCGCTCATCCAGTCCAGCGCCGCGATCGACTCCTGGTAGGCGGCGAGCAGGTTGGCGACCAGCTCGTCCATGAGCGCCTTCGACCGCGGCGGGAAGTGTCGCTCGACGTACTGCGCGCCGACGGCCTCGCCGATCGCCCCCTCCACGAAGCTCGACGCCGCGCTTCCACCGCGCCCGCAGCTCCGGGGTGCCGTTCAGGGTCCGCCCGTAGAAGTCGAAGTTCGCCTCGACGAAGTCGTCGGTGAGGTAGGCGGCGGCCGAGCGCAGCACCCGGCTGGTGAGCCACGTGCGCCAGTCCTCGATCGACACCTCCTCGAGCACGGTCGAGAGGTGCTCGAAGAACGACGGCTGCCGCACCACGACCTCGCGCAGCACCTCCTCCGGCGCGAACCGGGTGCCGCCGAGGTTGGTGAGGTAGGCGTGCCAGTCGAACGCCGGGCAGAGCTCCTCGAGCGCGGCGTCGGTCAGCAGGTTGTAGGTCTTCTGCACGTCGCGGGTCTCGGAGCGCTCCCAGTGACCCTCGGCGAGACGGGTGTCGATCTCGAGGATCCGTGCCGCGGCCGCGGCCGGTGCCTCGACCCCGCCGAGGGTGAGCAGCCGGGCGAGGTAGGCGACGTACTTCTCGCGGGTCTCGGCGAACTTGTCGTCGCGGTAGTACGACTCGTCGGGCAGCCCGAGGCCGCCCTGGCCGAGGTGGAGCAGGTAGCGGTCGGAGTCCTTGGCGTCGGTGTTGACGTAGGAGCCGAAGAGCCCGTGCCCGCCGATCCGCTCGAGCTCGCCGAGGAACGCCGCGAGGTCACGGACGTCGCGCAGCCCGGCCACCGCCGCCACCAGGGGCTCGACCGGTCGGGTGCCCATGGCGTTGATGCGGTCGACGGCCATGAACGAGGTGTAGAGGTCGCCGATCTTGCGTGCGTCGTCGGACAGCTCCTCGGCCGGCAGCTCGGCGAGCTCCTCGATGATGAGCCGCACCTGCTCCTCGGCCACGTCGGCCAGCTGCACGAACGGCCCCCAGCTCGACCGGTCGGCCGGGATCTCGACCTCGGCCAGCCACCGGCCGTTGACGTGACCGAAGAGGTCGTCCTGCGGGCGGGTGTCGGGGTCCATGCCCGGGCGGGCGTCGTCGAGCATGCTCACGACCGTCACGCTAGCCGGACGACGGCGAGCACCGTACGTTCGGCCCATGACGGAGAACACCCTGCGTGTCGTGGCCACCATCCCGATCGACCCGGCCCGGGCCTCCGAGGCCGGTCCGGCCCTCGTCGAGCTGGCGGCGGCCACCCGCGAGGAGGACGGCTGCCTGGCCTACGAGGTGTACGAGTCGGCGGCCGCGCCTGGCACGTTCATCACGGTCGAGGAATGGCGCGACCAGGCCTGCCTCGACGCCCACATGGGCACCCCGCACGTCGCCAAGGCGTTCGAGGTGGCCGGTCCGCTCCTCGCCGGAGAGCTCGCGATCCACCCGCTCAGCCCGCTCTGAACGCGTCCCCACGCAGCACCGGCACGACCTCGGTGACGTCGAGGTCGGCCGCGTACGGCGCCTCGTCGCCGAAGCCGGCCTCGGCCAGCTCGCGCCCGCTGGCGCACTCCCGCAGCGCCGCAGGGAGACGGTCGCGGACGGCGAGGAAGGCGCCGCGGGCGAGCTCCGCCTCCGGCGAGAGGTCGGCGCGGCCGAGCGCGTCGACCACGGCGCCCGCGCCCCAGAGGTCCTCGACGGCGGGCCGCAGCGAGCCGTCGTCCCACCGCTCCCCGGCGGCGACGACGGCCACCACGCCGTCCGGGACAGTGGTGGCTCACCCACCGCCCGACCGCGGTGGCGTTGCGCAGGCAGCCGCCGACGACGGTGGGTCCGAGGTCACCCGGACGCACGTTCCTCAGGCCGAAGGCCACGGTGGAGCCGTTGGGCGAGGGCAGCACGAGTCGGTCGACGCCCTCGGCGTGCACCATCGAGGCCGGGGAGAGGCTGAGCCCGCCGCCGGCCGCCCGCGCCTCCTGCCGGGTCAGGGCCAGCACGGCGTCCTGCTCGGCGGCGTAGCCGGCCGCGCGCTCGTCGCGCCACCGGAAGGGCAGCACCGTGATGCCGCGCTCGCAGGCCATGGTGAGCGTGGTGGTGAACGACAGCACGTCGACCACCACGGCGACGTCGGCCTCCGCGGCCACGGCAGCGGCACCGGTCGGGCCCCAGTCCATCCGCACGCCGTAGCCGGTCTGGCGGTGGGCGGGGTCGGTGGTGCTGGCCGACGAGACGCCCTGGTCGACGGACTCCGCGTCAGTCACGGACGCGGACCACCGACTTGCCCAGGGTGCGGCGCTCGGCCATCTCGGTGAGCGCCGTGCCGAACTGGTCGAGGTCGTAGGTGGCGCCGATCGGCGGGTCGACGACGCCGGAGGTGAGCATCGGCACCAGCCGCTCCCACTGCTCCTGCATGTAGCCGGGTCGAGTCATCGCGAAGGCGCCCCAGCCGACGCCGCGCACGTCGACGTTGTTGAGCAGCAGCCGGTTCACCTTCACCTCGGGGATGCCCTGGCCGGCGGCGAAGCCGAGCACCAGCACCCGGCCCTGGGTGGCGAGCACGCGCAGCGAGTCGGTGAACGCCGCGCCGCCCACGATGTCGGCCACCACGTCGACGCCGGCGCCGCCGGTGAGCTCCTTCACGGCGTCCTTGAAGCCGTCGAGCAGCACGACGTCGTCGGCGCCCGCCCGGCGCGGCCACCTCGCCCTTCTCCTCGGTGGACACCACGCCGACCACCCGGGCGCCCATGCCCTTGGCCACCTGCACGGTGGCGGTGCCGAGGCCGCCGGCGGCGCCGTGCACGAGCACGGTCTCGCCCGGGCGCAGGCCGGCCCGCTCGTGGAGCGCGAACTCGGCGGTGAGGTAGTTCATCGGCAGCGCTGCACCGACGTCGAACGACGTGCCGTCCGGCAGCGGGAAGACCGACACCGCCGGCACGGCGACCCGCTCCTGGGCTCCGCCGTACCCGACCACCGCGGCCACCCGCTGGCCGGCCTCGAACCCGTCGCCGCCCACGACCGTGCCCGCGACGTCGACCCCCAGCGAGAACGGCGGCTCCGGCTTCATCTGGTACTCGCCCCGGCTCAGCAGCAGGTCGGGGAACGAGACGCCCACCCGATGCACCTCCACCAGCACCTCGCCCGCACCGGGCTCGGGCTCGGGTACGTCGGTGACGACGAGGTCGTCGGGGCCGGTCGGGGTCTGCACCTGCAGGGCTCGCATGCGTCGATTCAACCGGAGGGCGTTCGGTGCCGAACACCTGGACGTGAAGTTCTCGGACCGCATGGCCGCGACGCTGATGCACTCCACGGCGTCGCTCGCCGTCCACTACGGCGACGACCTCTCCTTCGCCGGGCGCGGTCTCCCGCGGCCGAAGCGCCGGGTCGTCAAGACCCGGCACGGCCGCACTCCGGTCTACGAGTACGGCGGTCCGGGGCTCGCCGACGGCCCGGCCTACGTGCACCTCCACGGCGGCGCCTGGCTGATGCGGCACCCGCACATGGACGACTGGTGGTGCCGCTACGTCGCCGCCATCGCGGGGGTGCGGGTGGTGAACGTCGACTTCCGCACCGGCCCGTACGTCACCTACCCGGTGGCGCAGGAGGAGGCCCACGACGTCGCCGCGCACGAGGCGCAACGCGCTGCGGTGGCCGTCGGCGGCTTCTCCAGCGGTGGTGGGATGGCCGCCGCCGTCTGCCTCATGGCCCGCGACACCGGCAGCTTCACCCCGCAGCTCCAGGTGCTCGGCGTCCCGGCCCTCGACATCGCCAACGACGGCGGCGGCACCGGCATGATCTCGCCGCGGCTGCGGGGCCTGATCCGCCGCGTCTACTTCCCCGACGTCGAGCGGCGCTCCGAGCCGTACGCCTCCCCCTGCTGGCCCCCGACCTCTCCGGCCTGCCCCCCGCCATCGTCTGCACCGCCGAGAACGACGCGTTGCGCCCCGACGGCGAGAAGTACGTCGCGCGGCTGCGCGAGGCCGGCATCGACGTCGTGCACGACCTGACGCCGAACGCCGACCACTACTTCCTCAGCGACGACCCGGACCGCGCCCGCAGCACGATGGAGCTCATCGCCGGCATGATCCGGCGCTCGCTCTTGGGGTAGGCGGGGATAGTGGAGCCATGGCCGGCACCGTGATCTATGACGCCGACTGCGGGTTCTGCACCTCGTCCGCCAACTGGCTCGCGCAGCACGGGCGGTCGAACCTCCAGCCGGCGCAGACCCTCGACCTCGACGCCGTCGGACTCACCGCGCGCGACGTCGCCGAGGCGGCCTGGTACCTCGACGAGTCCGGTGCCGTGGCCGCCCGCGGTGCGGGGGCCATCGCAGCCGCTCTCAAGGAGTGCGGGCTGCCCTGGCGGGCGCTCGGCTACCTCTACGTCGGGCCGCTCAAGCCGCTCGCCGACCTCGGCTACGCCTGGGTCGCCCGCAACCGCTACCGGTTGCCCGGCTCCACCGACGCCTGCCGCATCGACCCGCCCGAAACTGACGCCCAACCACGCTGACCCGCCCGAAAGTTTCGGGCGGGTCAGTCGGGCTTGACGAGGCGGTCGAGCTCGAAGTGCATGGGGTCGGTGTAGTTCCAGTCGCCGCCCCAGGCGAAGCCCCACTTCTTGAAGATCGCGACGACGGTGCGGTCCATCTCGCCGACGGTGCCGCGCTGGTTGCCGGGCACGTTGAAGTCGAGGGCGAGGCCGTAGGAGTGGTTGGAGAGCTTGGTGCTGCCCGCGATGAAGCGCGGGTAGTAGCAGCCGGCGTACTCGTCGGGGTGGATCTCGGCAGCCAGCCCCGCCGTCTGCACCTCCAGTCAGCGCGGCGCGCAGCTGCGGCATCAGGTAGCCTGTTGCAGGTGACCGTGCCGAGGATCGGGACCGGCTCGGTGACGATGTGGCTGCTCACCCAGGCCGGGTCGGGGGCGATCCGGCCGCCACCGATCGACGTGTAGTTGAAGACGCCCACGGCGTCGGCGAAGGAGCCGACGAGCAGGGCGCTCTGCACGGCGTCGGGGTCGAGACCGAACCGGGCGACGGCGTCGAGGTTCTGCACGGACGCGCTGCCGCCGACGGCGCGCGTGATCGCGGCCCGCAACGTCGAGGGCGACACGCCGCCGGTGTTGACCAGCAGCGCGTTGTCGGGCTTGACGCCGAGCGCCTCACCCCAGGCGTCGTTGACCACCATGTCGATCTGGGTGACCTGCTGGGCGAAGGCACCGACGTGCGCCTTCTGGGCGCCACCCTCCAGGCCCGGCAGGTCGACGTAGCCGCGGCCGTCGGTGGGCAGCTTGTCCTTGAGGTCGAGCGCGACGGCGACCTCGCCGTTGGCCACCCGGCGCCACTGGTCGGCGAAGTCGGCGCTCGCCGCCTCGACGAAGGTGCGGTACTCGGCCGGATCGACGGCGGCCAGGGTGTAGCCCTTGTTCTCGATCGGCACGTTGATCACCGAGATGGTGGCCACGGCCTCGACGCCCGCCAGGCCCTCGATCTCCGCCACGACGCCCTCAGGGATCGTGTCCTCGGAGGTCACCAGCACGTCGGCGACGGTGACCGGGCCCTTGCGGGGACCGGGCTGCGGCACGGTGTAGACCCGCGTGACGTCGGCCGGGCTGCTGGAGTCGGGGCTCGGGGTCTGGGTGGACCCGCCGCCCCCACCCCCGCCCTTGCCGTCCGGGGCGCCGGCCGCGGTCTCGGACTCCGGACCGCAGGCAGACGTCAGCGCCGCGGCCGTCACGGCCACCGCTGCGAGCGCGCGCCGAAGTCGCATGTGTCCTCCCTCACCGTCGAGAGTAGACGGAGCCGCCCAGCGCAGCGACCGAACGGGAATGACAAGATGGGGCCAGGGGTTCGGATGTCCACGCGCCGCGGCCAATCCGGACCCGGCAGCACCGACGAACACGAGGCGTATGAGTACCGCGACCGACCTCCGACTCCGGGTCCACGTCGACCGGATCGCCGAGGACCACCCGCCGATCCGGCTGGACGACGTGGACTTCGCCGTGCAGCGCCCCGACCTGGTCCGCGACCGGTTCGGGCACGTGCTCGACTACATGGCGCGCGTCGAGCTCGAGGTCGACCGCAACGTGCTCGAGCTGACCACGATGCTGCCCGATCCGCCCGAGGTCGACCGCTACTTCTACGCCGACGTCTGGCAGCCGCAGGAGATCCAGCACGGCCTGATCCTCGACACCCTCCAGACCGAGCTCGGGCGGCCGCCGGCGGTGGCCGACACCGAGAGCATCGGCCTCAAGCTGAAGGTCCTCGGCGCCCTCGCGCACGCGCCGGGGTTCCAGGACGTCTGCCGGATGCTCTACTACCTGACCGGCATGTCGACCGAGCGCTCCGCCGTGCTCGCCTACAACCTGCTGCACGACGGCCTCACCGACGCCGGCGAGCTCAGCCTCGCCAAGAGCGTGATCGCCCCGATCCGCCGTCAGGAACCAGGGCACTACGCCTTCTACCGGATGTCGGCCGAGGGGCTCTGGGCCGATCTCGCGCCCTGGCAGCGCTGGCTCGTGCGCCGGCTGCGGTCACTCTCCTACGGACCGGTCGGCGTCAACAACGACCGCCAGCACGCCGACTTCGGCGACCTGATGGCCACGCTCGGCATCACCGAGCGGCTCGACGACTTCCTGCTCCAGATCGGGCGCGTCGAGCGCGACATGCTGTGGGCCCACCGCGGCGGGCTCCAGGTGCCCTCCTACGTCGTCCGCGCGTTCCGCGACGCCGTGGCGAAGGCGCGCACCCGAGCGGGGCTCAGCGAGCGCTGAGCACGCGGTCGGCGATCCACGCCAGGTCGGCAGCGGCCCGAGCGGGCGGACCACTGGGCGCCATCACGTGGCTGAGCACCACCCGCACCACCATGTCGATCGCCGCGTCGAGCGACTCCGGCGACAGGGCCAGGTCGTAGTCGGCCACCTTGGTGCCCACGACGTCCTTGGCGACGGCGAGCAGCGACTCGCTGTGGGTGGTGAGCAGTGGCAGCAGCTCGGTGTCGGCGCCATGGGTGGCCGACACCACCGCCTTGAGCAGCAGGTTGTCGTGGGCGTGCTCGAGCACCCGCTCGGTCGCGCCGCGGATGGCGCCCACCAGGTCGCCGGGATGATCGTCGAAGGCGAGGTCGACGATGGCGAGGAACCGCTCGAGCTCGCGCAGGATCATCGCCTCGGCCAGCCCGGCCTTGGTGCCCACCTCGGTGTGCACGGTCTGCCGGCTGACGCCGGCCGACTCCGCGACCCGGCCCATGGTGACCCGGGCCCACCCGCCGCCGACGGTGAGGCGGACGGCGGCGTCGAGGACGCGGTCGCGGGTGCTCATCTCCGGGTCCCCGCGGGCAAGGTCATGGCTACATCGTTCAGGAGCGACTCAAACGGGACGGCTCCACGGGCACGAAGTCGAGCTTGTCGCGGACGCCGCAGTCGGGGCAGCACCAGTCGGTGGGGATGTCGGCCCAGGCGGTGCCGGCGGCGAAGCCCTCGAGCTCGTTGCCGGCCTCGACCTCGTAGGTGTGACCACAACCAGGGCAGCGGGCGGCGAGGATCTCCGGCTGGTCCGTCGTGCCGGGGGTCTCGACACGCTGCTCGCTGCGCTCGCGCGGCTCGACCACCGCAGCGGTGCCGTACTTCTGCAGGATCCGCTCCCGCTTCGACGGCTGGATGTTCGCGCGGGTGACGTCGCCGCCGAAGTGGCCGAGCACCCGGGGGTCCATGACCCGCCGCCAGACCGGCGGCAGCAGGGCGAGCACGATCATGCCCGGCGTAGCCGGTGGGGAGCACCGGGGACTCCTCGAAGTCGCGCAGCGTCTGATAGCGGCGGGTGGGGTTGGCGTGGTGGTCGCTGTGGCGCTGCAGGTGGTAGAGCAGCACGTTCGTGGCGATGTTGTTGGAGTTCCACGAGTGCGAGGGGTCGACCCGCTCGTAGCGCTGCCGCTCGCCGACGCCGACCTTCTGGCGCAGCATCCCGTAGTGCTCCATGTAGTTGACGACCTCGAGCAGCGAGAACCCGATGACCGCCTGCACCAGCAGGTACGGCAGCAGCCCGACGCCGAGCCAGGCGACCAGCGCACCCCAGAGCACGAGCGACATCAGCCAGGCGTTGAGCACGTCGTTGCCGAGGTGGAACGGGTGGGTCTTCTTGCGGGCGAAGCGGCGCTTCTCCAGCCGCCAGGCGCTGCGCAGCGAGCCCGCGACCGTGCGCGGCCAGAACCGGTAGAAGCTCTCGCCGAGCCGGGAGGACGCCGGGTCCTCCGGGGTGGCGACGCGGACGTGGTGGCCGCGGTTGTGCTCGATGTAGAAGTGCCCGTAGAAGCTCTGCGCGAGCGCGATCTTGCTCAACCACCGCTCGTTCGCCTCCCGCTTGTGGCCGAGCTCGTGGGCGGTGTTGATGCCGATGCCGCCGATGCAGCCGATCGAGATCGCCAGGCCGATCTTGTCGACCACGGTGAGGTCGGGCAGCCCGAACGGGGCACCCTTCGCGATCACGTAGCAGGAGCCGACGAAGCCGATGTACTGGATCGGGAGGAACAGGTAGGTGATCCAGCGGTAGTACCGGTCCTTCTCCAGCGCCTCGATCGCGTCGTCGGGCGGGTTGGAGCGGTCGAGCCCGGTCACGAGGTCGATCGCCGGCACGACGCCGAGGATCACGACCGGTCCGATCCAGAACCAGGCGCCCAGGCCGGTGAGGGCCCACATCCCGAAGGCGATGAACGCCAGGGACGGCACCACCAGGCCGATGAGCCACAGGTAGCGCTTGGAGTCCCGCCAGTCCGCGGTGGAACCGGCGGAGACGGTGCTGTTGAGAATCTGATCGGGCATCGGGGCCTCCTCGTTGCTTGACAGAAAGGTAACGTCTGTCAAGCCGCTTGACAAGCACCCCTGTTCTGTCAATCGAGACCGGCGGCCAGGTCCAGCACCTCGGCGAGCTCGTCGGCGCCTCCGACCCCGTCGCGCGCGAGGGCGTCCACCCGCTCCCGCAGGTCGTCGAGGTCGACGCCGCGCCCGGCGAACGGCGCCCTGCCCTGGACCAGCTGCGCGGCGTCGGCGGCAGCCACCGCGAGCTCCCACGCGCCGGACGGAGACGTCTCCGGGTCGGCGGCGAGCAGGTCGACAGCGACCTCACGGGCGCGGGCGGTGGCCGTCGAGAACCACGTGACCGCGGCCGACCCGATCACGGCGCCGGGGTCGACGCCGTCCGCGAGGGTCACCTCGTACAGGGCGGTGGCACGGTGGCCGGAGCCGAGCTCGCCCGCGTCGACGTCGAGGTCGTCGTAGTCGTCGTCGGCGATCTCGCGGTTCTCGTAGCCGATCAGCCGGTAGGAGGAGACCAGAGCCGGGTCGAAGGTCACCTGGGCACGGGCCTCACCGGCCACCGGGACCAGCGTGGTGGTGAGGTCGGTGCCGAACAGCTGCTGCGCCTCGTCGTAGGTGTCGACGTAGGCATAGAACCCGTCACCGAGGTTCGCGAGCTGCTCCATGAGGTGGTCGTTGTAGTTGCCGAGGCCGTAGCCGACCGTCACGAGGTGGATGCCGTCGGCGCCCTCCTCGGCGATCCGCTCGGTGATCGAGCCGGGTCCGGTCGAGCCCACGTTGGCCACGCCGTCCGAGCACAGCACCACCAGGTTGACTGCGTCCGGGTCGAACGCCTCGCGGGCCTGCTCGTAGCCCAGGCTGAGCCCGGCCTCGAGGTTCGTGCTGCCGCCGGGGGTCAGCCGCTCGATGGCCCGCAGGATCTTCCGCGTCTCCCGGACCGGGGTGGGCCCGAGCAGCGGCGTCGCCCGGTCCTCGAAGGAGACCACCGAGACCGTGTCGTCGTCGCGCAGCTGGTTCGCGAGCACCGCCAGCGAGCTCTGCACCAGGCCCAGCCGCTCCCGGATGTCCATGCTCCCCGACCGGTCGACCACGAGCGTGATGTTCACCCGCGGCCGCGTGTCCGCCGGCACCTCCCGGGCGGCGACGGCGACGCGCACCACCTGGGTGCCGTCGTCGAGGCTCGGGGCGGGTCCGCTCTCGCCGACGAGGCTCAGGTCGGCATCGCTCGTCGGCACCTGCGTCTCGTCGTACGGCAGTGCGTTCACCCACTCCTCGGGCCGCACCGACGCCGGTGGCACCGGGTAGCCCTGGCTGAGCGAGCTCCGGGCCAGGTTGAACGAGCCTGCGTCGACGTCGAGGCCGAACGTCGAGCGCGGGTCGTCGGCGGTGCGCACGAAGCCGCTGGTGCCTGGGTCGACGAAGGTGTTGTCCTCGTCCGGGTCGGGGATCCGCGGCGGCTCGCCGGCGCCGTCCTCGGCGTGCCCGACCGACGACGGCGCGGGGGCGGCGCCGTCGTACTCCACCTGCGGCGACTCGTACTCCTCGTAGTAGGCGCGGGCGTCGATGTCGCGGGACCGGTCGGTCTGTCCGTCGGGGCCCGGTCCGGGATCACCGGAGCAGCCGGTGACGGCGAGCGCCCCGGCGAGGAGGAGGGCCAGGGAGGCGAGGCGGGTCATGCGCAGTCCGACGCGACGGCCCGGCTCGCGGTTCCGGGACCGGCGGGTCAGCCGGGCACGACGTCAGTCGGACGCGGGGTCGGAGCGGATGGCGGCGGCGACGGCGCCCGGCACGTCGGGGTGGAACACGGTGGGGATGATGAAGCTCGCGTTGAGCTCGTCGTCGCGCACCACCGAGGCGATCGCCTGCGCCGCGCGGAGCAGCTGGTCGATCGTGATCTCGCTGGCCCGGGCGTCGAGCAGTCCACGGAAGACGCCGGGGAAGGCCAGCACGTTGTTGATCTGGTTGGGGTAGTCGGAGCGGCCCGAGGCCACGACAGCGGCGTACTTGCCGGCCTCGGCGGGGTCGACCTCGGGGTCGGGGTTGGCCAGCGCGAACACCACCGCCTGGTCGGCCATCTCGGTGATCCACGTCGGCTCGAGGATGCCGGGGGCACTGACGCCGATGAACACGTCGGCGCCCTGCAGCGCGTCGCGCAGGCTGCCGGTGACTCGTCGCGGGTTGGTGACGGCGGCCAGCTCCCGGTGGGCCGGCGAGAGCGAGTCGTCGTCGGCACTCAGCGCGCCCGCCCGGTCGACCACCACGACGTCGACCGCTCCGGCCGCCAGCAGCAGCGTGACGATCGCGGTACCGGCGGCACCCGCACCGCTGACGGTGATGCGCACGTCGGCGAGGTTCTTGCGCACGCAGCGCAGGGCGTTGGTGAGGGCGGCGATCACCACGATGGCGGTGCCGTGCTGGTCGTCGTGGAAGACGGGGATGTCGAGGCTCTCGCGCAGCCGCCGCTCGATCTCGAAGCAGCGCGGGGCCGCGATGTCCTCGAGGTTGATGCCGCCGAAGCCGGGGGCGATCATCTCGACGGCCCGCACGATCTCGTCGGTGTCCTGGCTGGCCAGGCAGATCGGCCACGCGTCGATGTTGGCGAACCGCTTGAACAGCGCCGCCTTGCCCTCCATCACCGGCAGGGCGGCGCCGGGCCCGATGTTGCCGAGCCCGAGCACGGCGCTGCCGTCGGTGACCACCGCGACCGAGTTGCCCTTGATGGTGAGCCGCGGGATGTCGTCGGGGTTGTCGGCCAGCGCCTGGCTGACCCTGCCCACACCGGGGGTGTAGGCCATCGAGAGGTCGTCGCGGTTCTTCAGCGGCACCTTGGAGGCGACCTCGATCTTGCCGCCGATGTGCAGCAGGAACGTGCGGTCGCTGACCCGGTAGACCTCGACGCCCTCGACGGCGTCGACGGCGGCCTGGAGCAGCTGCGCGTGCTCGGCGTCGCCGGCCGAGCAGGTGACGTCGAGCACGAGCCGGGTGGCGCTCGACTCCGCGACGTCGAGCGCGGTGACGATGCCGCCGGCGTCGGTGATCGCCGTCGCGACCGCTCCCACCACCGCGTGGTCGGGCGCGGAGTGGAGCCGCATGGTGATCGAGTACGACGACGTGGTGGCGGTCCTCACAGGGCGAAGCCTCGCCCCCCGACCCCGCGCGGGGCAAACACCCCGGTCGTCGGGGTGGTCAGCCGCGGTCGAGGTGGCGGAGCAGGTTCTTGGAGAACCGGGCGCCCATCGTGGCCATCACGCCCTGCATCGTGCCCCGCACCGCCGGGCCCGCCGCGCGCGGCAGCGGGAGCTCCACGCAGATCTCCAGGCTGGTCGCGAGGCGGGTGCCGTCGTCGCCGCGGTCCTCGAGGTCGTACCACCCGTGCACGCCGGCGCGCTCGGTGACGCCCTCGGCGGGCTCGTGGCGGAACTCGATCCGCTTCGGCTCCTCCAGCGTCATCCGCTCGGTGAAGACCGGCGCGAACCCGGCGCCGAGGACCTTGATCCCGGACAGCTCCCAGATCCAGTGGTCGCCGTCCGCGGTGATCTTCTTGACGAAGGGCGTGAACCGCCCGACGAGGTCGGGATCGATCAGCACCGCCCAGATGGCCTCGGGCGGATGCGGGACGATGGCCTCGGCCGAGGTCTGGGCGCTGAAGGTTCGCACCGGACGAGTCTGCCAGTGCCTCTGGCGCGCGCCTTCCCCCCGCGGGACCCTGTCGAGGTGGGCGAACACGTCCGGTTCACCGGCTCCACCGGGCACGCCCTCGCCGGGATCGTCGATCATCCCGCGGGCGAGGTGCGTGGCTGGGGCGTGTTCGCGCACGGATTCACCCTCGGCAAGGACTCCCCGGCGGCCGCCCGCACCTGCCGGCAGCTGGCGTCCGAGGGGATCGGGATGCTGCGGTTCGACAACCTCGGGCTCGGCGAGTCCGAGGGCGAGTGGGGTGACGGCTCGTTCACCACGCGGGCCGCCGACACCGTGGCGGCGGCCCGGTTCCTGGCCGGGCGCGGAACGCTGCCCACGCTGCTCGTCGGTCACTCCTTCGGCGGCGCCGTGGTGCTCGCAGCGGCGGCGGACGTCGAGGGCGTGGCCGCCGTCGCCACCATCGCGGCGCCGGTCAGCCCGGCGCACATCGAGCACCACTACGACCGGGTGGTCGACCGCGCGCTCGCCGACGGCTGCGCGCCGTGGCAGGCGGGCGGGCGGTCGCTCACGATCAAGCGCGCCTTCGTCGAGGACGTGCGGAGGGCCGACGTGCGGGCCCGGCTCGAGGCGCTGACCGTGCCGGTGCTGGTGATGCACTCCCCCACCGACGACACCGTCGAGATCTCGAACGCCGGCCAGATCTTCCGCGCCGCCCGGCACTCGCACAGCTTCGTCTCGCTCGACGGCACCGACCACCTGCTCAGCGGCAAGGGCGACGCCGCGCGGGTCGGGCGGATCATCAGCGCCTGGGCCGACCCCTACCTCGTGCCGAGCTAGGAGCCGAGCGCCTTCTCGATGTCGGAGGAGAGCTTCGCCGGCTTGGTGGTCGGCGCGTAGCGGTCGATCACCTGGCCGTCCTTGCCGACGAGGTACTTCGTGAAGTTCCACTTGATCTTGTCGCCGAGCAGGCCGCCCTTCTGGTCGCGCAGCCACTGATACAGGGGGTGCGCGTCGTCGCCGTTCACCTCGACCTTGCTGAACAGCGGGAAGGTGACGCCGAAGTTGCGCTGGCAGAACCCGGCGATCTCCGCGTCGTCGCCCGGCTCCTGGTTGCCGAACTGGTCGCACGGGAACCCGAGCACGGCGAAGCCCTGGTCGCCGAACTGGTCGTGCAGCTGCTGGAGGCCCTCGTACTGCGGCGTGAAGCCGCACTGGGACGCGGTGTTGACGACGAGCACCACCCGGCCTGCGTAGTCGGCGAGATCGACGTCCTGGCCGTCGATGCCGGTGGCGGAGAAGTCCTGGAGCGAGGTCATGGTGCCGAGTCTGACAAACGGCCCCTGACCCGGGCGGGCTGCTGGTACCCCACCGGGTTGCGGTGCCCGGACAGGTCGACCCGGACCCGGCGGTCACCGAGGTCGAGCTCGATGCCGTCGTCGTCGATCGCCGCGATCTCCCCGACGACCACGAAGCTGCCGTCGTCCTGCTCGTCGAGCGACGAGCCCGGCCGGGCCCGCTCGACGTCGGCGGTGGCCACCAGCCGCAGCGTGCGCGGCCCTCGGCTCCCGTGGGTGAGCACGAGCAGCAGGAACCCGAGGAGCACGACGTCGGCGAACCCGATGAGCACGTTGATGAACCCCTGGCCGGCCTGGCCCGCGGCCTCGAAGGTGCCGGGGTCGTCGGGCAGCAGCCGCACCCGCACCCGGTCGCCCTCCTCGACCCCCGCGGCCGCCTCGTCGTCGAGCCGCACCGGGAACTCGCTCTCGCCGGGGTCGACCTCCGCCGGCATGCGCAGCACCACCAGCCCACCCTGGGCCTCCACCACGGTGGCCTCGCCGTTGACGCCGTCCTCGTCGAGGCGGTGGTCCAGCCACGCCCCGTGCACCAGCGGCAGGTTCACGAGCCCGGCCAGCAGCAGCACCACCACCGCGCGGCCCGCCCGGCTGCGCAGCCAGCTCATGGTCGGGGTCCCGGCCACGGGTCGCCCCACCGCTCCACGTGCACGCTCTCGTCGAGCGGGCGCCGGGTGCGGGGGCGGTCCTCGCGCTCGCGATCGCGCTCCTCGGCGGCGTCAGGGTCGCCGAGCACCCCGACGGCGACCGCGGCCATCAGCTCGAGGTGCCCGGGCACACCGAGCTCGCGTGCCACCGCCGTCCGGTCGTAGCCGGCGAACTGGTGGGCGTGCAGGCCGAGCGAGCGGGCCTCGAGCGTCAGGTGCGCCGAGGCCTGCCCGGCGTCGTAGCGGGCGAAGTCGGGGTCCTTGACGTCGTCCCCGTCCGGGTCGGGCCGTACCTGCACCGCCGTCAGCAGCACCGCCGAGGCCCGCGGCACCCACCCGCTGTTGCCGCGGGCGAGGTGGGCGACCAGCACCGCGTGGCCCGGGCCGCCGCGGCGCAGCACGACGTAGCGCCAGGGCTGGGTGTTGCCGTAGCTCGGCGCCCAGCGCGCCGCCTCGAGCAGCCGGGCCAGGTCGTCGTCGGCCAGCGCATGGGTGTCGTCGAAGATCCGCGGGCTCCAGCGCGACCGCATCGGCTCGGCCAGCACCGCCGCGTCGGGGGTCGGAGCGTGCTGGGTCACCGGGCGATCATCGCGGATCAGCGGGCGAAGGCGGGGGTGCCGGTGGACTCCGTGACGTAGCCGAGGAACCGGCGGACCGCGTCCGGGTCCTGTGCGCGCTGCCAGCCGAACGTGGTGGGCCGCTGTGCGCGGTCGTGCCAGAAGTGGTGGGTGCCGCGGGCCCGGGGCCGGGTCGCCACCAGCCACACCGCGGTGTCGGCGCCGCTCTCGGCGTCGCGCAGCAGCGGGCCCATCACCTTGTCGAAGCCCGGCAGTCCGTCGGTGACGCCGGGCGTGGCGGCCCAGCCCGGGTGGCAGCTCTCCACCCGCATCTCGCGCCCAAGGTCCCGCAGCCGGGCGTCCCAGGCGTCGGCGAGCACGACCTGCATCCGCTTGGTGCGGGCGTAGGCGCGGACGCCGTCGTAGTCACCGCGCCGGTACTCGATGTCCTCCGGCGCACTCCGCAGCCCTGCCGAGTACATGCCGCCCGACGACATCAGCACGACCCGGCCGCCACCCGCGTCCAGCTGGGGCAGGAGCAGCTCGGTGGCCAGGTGCGGCGCCAGCACGTGGACGGCGAGACCCAGCTCGTGGCCCTGGACGCTCTCCTGGCGCTCCTGGGTCATCACCCCGGCGTTGTGCACGAGTCCGTGCACCGCCGGGACCCGGGCGGCGAGGTCGGCGCACCAGGCGCGGACGGCGTCGAGGTCGGCGAGGTCGCAGACCTCCGGCACCAGCGCGGCGTCGGGCTGCGCGGCCCGGGCCGCGGCCACGGTGCGCTCGACCTTCTGCGGGTCGCGGCCCAGCACGTGGACGGTCGCGCCGAGCCGGGCGAACGAGCCGACCATCGCCTCGCCGATGCCCGAGGTGGCCCCGGTGACGACGACGTGCGCGTCGACCAGGCACCCCGGCACCGGGTCGTGGGGCCACCAGCGGCGGCGCAGGGCCGGGCCGATCTTGGTGTAGCCGAGCACGAGGGAGCGATCGAGCACGGCGTCGGCGATCGCGGCGGCGGTAGGCATCCGGGCCACGCTAGACCAGCGCTCCCACCTCGTCGCCTCACCCGGGCACAGGGGTCCGTGCGACACCCAGCGATGGGCCCCCCATGGACTCGGCCTCATCGATCGAGCTGAAGCCGCCCCCCGCTCTCCCCCCACGGTCGAGCGGGGGGCGACGGATCGCAAATGTATCGAACATCCCTGGGCAGCGGCACCCGCGGCTTTACTCAAGATTTCCGCAAGGCCACCCGAATCCGCCCGGAACGACACCCCTCGGGGTGACATTTCCGGGGGTTCGGGGCCTCCGTCAGGACTCGCCGGACTCCACGGTGAAGATCCGGGACAGTCCCGACTGCTCGAGCACCCGGGTCGCCGTCGCCGACGGGTTGACCACCAGGTAGTCCATGCGCTGCGCGCGCGCCTGCTCCCAGGCCCACACGAGGACGCCGAGGCCGGTCGAGTCGACGAACGCGACCCCCGACATGTCGACGTGCAGCCCCTCGCCACCCTGCCGGAGCACGTGCTCGAGCTCCTGGCGGGCGGCCGGAGCCGTGGCGAGGTCCAGCTCGCCGGTCATCGAGACCACGGCGACGCCGCCGTCCCAACGGGTGGACGCCACCCGGGCGTCGTCGTCCTGGCCCTCGGTCTCGGGCGTCAGCTCCATGTGTCCCCCCGGCGGTGAGTCGGTCGGCGCGGCTCGACGGCGACAAGCGTGTCAGACGGCGACGCGATGCGGGGCCAGAACCGGGCAAAGGTCTGCGGCCCGGCACCGCGGGTCGGTTGGTCCGGACCGTGGCGGGACCCACCGCCGGCTTTTTCGGCATCACGTCCGCCGGGGGCTCAAGCCGGTGCCCCGCACGGCCGATGACTCCCCTGTCGGCGGCCGTTGCGTGGCTCCCCCCACCTCACGCAGCGGCCGCCGTCGATGCTGTCGAGCACCCGGTCGACCGCCCGGTGGACACCCAGGCAGCTCGGTGGCCACCGAGGGCCGTCGGAGACGTTCGTCTGTGCGCGAGGGGGGAGTTGAACCCCCACGTCCTTTCGGACACACGGACCTGAACCGTGCGCGTCTGCCTATTCCGCCACTCGCGCGTGTAGCCGGGGAAGGGTATCCCAGGGCTCGGAGCGCACCCAAACCGCGCCGAGCGGGTGCACGGGCCCGGCCCGACCCCTGGCTACGATCGACGGGATCGCCGGTCCCCGGACCGGTGCTCGGCGTGCCGTGACCCGCCCGGTGTGGTGCGCGTTCCAGGGACAAGGAGGTGCAGCGGTGGGTGGCCTGCAGCGGTTCGAGCAACGCCTGGAGTCGGCGATCTCCGGCGTCTTCGCCCGTACCTTCCGCAGCGCGGTGCAGCCGGTCGAGATCGCGGCAGCGCTCCAGCGCGAGCTCGACAACAACGCGCAGATCCTCTCCCGCGACCGCCGGCTCGTGCCCAACGACTTCCACGTCGAGCTCTCGGCCGCCGACCTGTCCCGGCTGGCGCCGTACGACAGCACCCTTGCCCGCGAGCTCTCCGACCAGCTCAAGGATCATGCCGAGACGCAGAGCTACGTGTTCCCCGGACCGATCGCGATCGGGTTCGAGGAGGCCAGCGACCTCACCACCGGCCGGTTCCGGATCCGCAGCGAGGCGCACGCCAAGGTCGTCGGCACCGCCTCCCACACCCAGGTGCGCCGGGCGCGCGCGCTGCTCGAGGTCAACGGCACCCGCCATCCACTGCAGCCGCCGGGCCTCGTGGTGGGCCGCGGCTCGGACGCCGACCTGCGCATCAACGACCCCGGCATCAGCCGCCGGCACCTGGAGTTCAACGTGACCCTCGACCCGCGAGACGACGTCCCGCCCCAGGTGGAGGTGCACGACCTCGGCTCCACCAACGGCATCCGCGTCGACGGGCGCAAGGTCCCGCGCGCGCAGCTCCAGGACGGCTCCACCGTCAAGGTGGGCACCACCAGCATCACGCTGCGCATCGTCGAGGACGCCGCGGCCGGACCGGGAGCCGCGGATGTCTGAGCTCACCTTCTTCCTGATCCGCATCGCCTACCTGGCGATCCTCTGGATCTTCGTCATCGCCGCCGTCTCGATCGTGCGCTCCGACATGTTCGGCGCCCGGGTCACCGACGGCGGCCGCACCGCCGGCGCCGGGGGCGGGAGCGGCGGCAAGGCCCCGAAGCAGAAGGCGCCGTCGAAGCGCCGCGGCTCGCCGACGAAGGTCGCGGTCACGCAGGGCAGCAACACCGGCATCACCGTCCCGCTCGACCACGCGCCGATCCTGATCGGTCGCGGCAACGACGCCGCGATCCGCCTCGACGACGACTACGTGTCCACCCGTCACGCCCGCATCGCGGCGTCCGGCGACCAGTGGTTCGTCGAGGACCTGGGCTCGACCAACGGCACCTACATCGGCAGTGTGCGCATCACCCAGCCGACCACGATCGCGCTCGGCACCCAGGTGCGCATCGGCAAGACGATCCTGGAGCTGCAGAAGTGACCGAGCCCAGGATCGAGCCCGGCGCCGAGGGAACGAGCCCACCCGACCGGTCCCCCAGCCGATCGACGCGCCGCCCGTCGATCCCTCCACCGAGCCGACCGTCCTGCCTCCCGCCGAGTCCGGCCTCCAGCTCGACTACTCCGCGATCTCCGACGTCGGCCGGGTCCGCAAGGACAACCAGGACTCCGGCTACGCCGGCCCCTGGCTGCTCACGGTCTGCGACGGCGTCGGCGGCGCGACGCGCGGCGACATCGCCTCCACCACCGCGGTCTCGCAGCTGCGGGCCCTCGACGTGCGCCGGTCGACGGCGAGCAGGGGATCCTCGACCGGGTCGCGGCGGCCTGCACGACGCGCACCGCGAGATCGGTCGGCTCGTCGACGACGACCCCGCCATCAACGGCACCAGCACCACCGCCACCGTCGCGCTCTTCGACGGTCGGCGGGTCGGCGATCGGGCACGTCGGCGACAGCCGGGCCTACCTGTTCCGCGAGCGGCGAGCTCTCCCAGCTCACCACCGACCACACCTTCGTGCAGAGCCTCATCGACGAGGGCCGGATCACCGAGGAGGAGGCGCGGGTGCACCCGCACCGCAACCTCATCCTCAAGGCACTCGACGGCGTCCACGAGGCCGACCCCGACCTGTTCGTGCTCGAGCTGGTGCGCCGGTGACCGGCTCTTCCTGTGCAGCGACGGCGCCTGCGGCGTGCTCGACGACGGCCGGCTGGCCGACGTGCTGTCGATGGGCACGCCCGACTTCGCCGCCGTCGAGCTGGTGCGCGCCAGCCTCGAGGCCGGGAGCTCCGACAACGTCACCTGCATCGTGGCCGACGTCTTCGACCCGATGGCGCCGCTGGAGATCAGCGGACCACCGTTCCCACCGAGGAGGCGAGCGGGGCGTGCACGTCGTGCCCGCCGAGCCGATGCTGGTCGGCGCCGCCGCCGAGCTGAAGGACTCGCCGCCTGCCGCGGGCGCGGGTTGTTCCGAGGCCACCGCTCGGGCGACACCGGCGAGCTCGAGCCGGTCGACGCCGAGATCCCCGACGACCTGCCGTTCGCCATCACCACCGACCCGCTCGACCCCGAGGCCGCCCGCTACGCACCCTCGCCTCCCCGGCGCCACGGGTGGCTGCGCTGCGGTGTTCCTGGCGGCGATCGTGGTCGGCCTGGTCTGGATCGGCGTCGCCTCGGCATGGTCGTGGAGCCAGCAGCAGTACTACGTCGGCGAGCAGGACGGCGAGGTCGTGATCTTCCGCGGCGTCGACGCCTCGCTGCCCGGCCTCGACCTCGACGAGCCGGTCGTCGTGAGCGACATGCGCCTCGACGACTTCGCCCCCATCGACCGGCGAGGTGATCGAGGACGGCATCGAGGTCGACGACCTCGCCGACGCCCGCGAGAAGGTCGAGGAGCTCGCCGAGGACCGAGTGATGCCCGACGAGCCGCCGACGACCCGACCGAGATCGCGGCGACGAACCCAGCGACGAACCGACCGACCCGTCCACCGAGCCCTCCCCGTCCTCGCCGGGCGCGACGGCAACGGGCTGATGGCCGCTCCCACCGGGTCCGCGCTCATGGGCTTCGTGCACCGCCGCCGCCGGGGCGCCGAGCTGTTCCTGCTCGTGCTCGCTCTCGCCGTCGGCGTGGGCGGCTACGCCGCGGTCGGCCTCGGCGTCGAGGACGAGGTGCCGCGCCGACATCATCGGCTACGGGGGCTGGCTGGCCGCGCTGCATGGTCGCCGCCCACGTCGTCGTCCGGCTCGTGGCGCCGTACGCCGACCCGGTGCTGCTGCCCGTCGTGGCGGCGCTCAACGGTCTCGGTCTCGCCGTCATCCACCGCATCGACCTCGCCGGAGGACACACACCTTCGCCCGTCAGCAGCTGATCTGGATGACGCTCGGCGTGCTGCTCTTCGTCGCCACCCTCGTCGTGCTGCGCGACCACCGGGTGCTCGCGCGGTTCACCTACACCGCCGGACTCCTGGCGATCGTGCTGCTGCTGCTGCCGATGTGCACCGCTGATCGGCAACGAGTCAACGGCGCCCGGATCTGGATCAACGTCGGGCCGCTTCAACTTCCAGCCGGGCGAGGTCGCCAAGGTGCTGCTCGTCATCGCCTTCGCCGGCTACCTCGTGCTGCACCGCGACGCGCTGGCCCTGGCCGGACGCCGGGTGCTCTTCGTCGACCTGCCCCGCGGTCGCGACCTCGGGCCGATCCTCGGCGATGTGGCTGGTCAGCCTCGGCATCCTGGTCTTCCAGAAGGACCTCGGCTCGAGCCTGCTGTTCTTCGGGCTCTTCCTGGTGATGCTCTACGTCGCCACCGAGCGGCCCGGCTGGCTCGTCGTCGGTCGGGACTGTTCGTGGTCGGCGCTGCGCTCGCCTACCGGCTCTTCGGCCACGTGCAGGTGCGCGTCGACATCTGGCTGCACCCGTTCGAGTACTACGGCAAGGGCACCAACGACCGCGGCTGACCAGCTCGTCGAGGGCCAGTTCGGCATGGCCTGGGGCGGGCTGCTCGGCCGCGGCTTCGGCGAGGGCGACCCGTCGCGGGTGCCCTAGGTCGAGAGCGACTTCGTCATGGCCGCGATCGGCGAGGAGCTCGGGCTCACCGCCGTGCTCGCCGTCCTGCTGCTCTACGGCCTCGTCGTCGAGCGGGCGCTGCGCATGGCGCTGATCTCGCGCGACGACTTCGGCAAGCTGATCGCCACCGGGCTCGCCGCCGTGCTTCGCCCTCCAGGTGTTCGTCGTGATCGGCGGCGTCACCCGGCTGATCCCGCTCACCGGCCTCACCACGTCCGTTCCTGTCCTACGGCGGCTCGTCGCTGGTCGCCAACTGGGTGATCGTCGCGCTGCTGCTGCGCATCTCCGACCAGGCCCGGCGTCCGGTGCCCGACCTCACCGGACGAGGAGCAGGACGAGGACGAGCAGTCCACCCAGGTGATCAAGCTGTGAGCCCGCCCACGACGAGTCTCCGCCTCACCCCGCTGCGCTCCTCCAGCGGACAATCCCGCGGGGGCGCCCGATGAACAAGCCGATCCGCACCGTGTCGCTCTTCTGCCTCGGCCTGTTCCTGGCGCTGATGCTCAACGCCACCTACCTGCAGTTCTGGCGGCCGACTCGCTCGACGACGACCCGCGCAACCAGCGGGTGCAAGCAGGCGGCCTACTCCAGCGAGCGCGGCGCCATCCTGGTCGGCACGCGGCAGGCGATCGCCGAGAGCGAGCGACTCCGACGACCAGTACGAGTACCAGCGCGATCTACCCGGACAGCCGCTGCTGTACGCGCCGGTCACCGGCTACTTCACCTTCGGCGACACCACCGGCATCGAGCGCTCGCAGAACGAGGTGCTGTCCGGCGACGACCCGCGGCTCTTCGTGCGCAACCTCGTCGACCTGGTGAGCAACGAGGCCCGGCGCGGCGGCAACGTGCAGCTCACGCTCGACCCCGACGCGCAGCAGGCCGCCTACGACGGCCTGCAGGCGCTCGGCCCCGACGTCGAGGGTTCGGTCGTGGCGATCGAGCCCAACGACCGGCAAGATCCTGGCGATGGTGTCGCTGCCGACCTTCGACCCCAACAACCTCGCCTCCCACGACTTCGACGCCGTCGACGACGCCTACCAACGGCTCGACGACCCGACAGCGAGCCGCTGCTCAACCGCGCCATCCAGACGCGGCTGTTCCCCGGGCTCGACGTTCAAGCTCGTCACCGCGGCCGCCGCCCTCGAGTCGGGCAGCTACGACTGCGCCGACGCCCTGGTGCCGGGCGGCGCCACCTTCCAGCTGCCGCAGACCAGCGGCGACTCCGGGCTGGTCGACAACGAGGGCCGCGACTGCGGCGCCGGCGAGATCACGTTCCGCCAGGCGATGGAGCAAGTCGTGCAACACGACCTTCGCCCAGCTCGCCATCGAGGTCGGCGCCGAGGCGATGCTGCGGCAGGCCGAGAAGTTCGGCTTCAACTCCGACTACCTCGAGGACCTCGGCGGCCAGGTCCGCTCGGAGTTCCCCGCCGAGCTCGAGCCCGCCCGAGGTCGGCCAGGCCGGCTTCGGCCAGTTCGACGTGCAGGCCACGCCGCTGCAGATGGCGATGGTCGCCGGCGGCGATCGCCAACGACGGCGTCGTCATGCGCCCCTACGTCGTCGACGAGGTGCAGTCGGCCGACTACGACGCCGAGACCGCCGAGCCCGAGGAGCTTACCGACGCGCGATCGAGCGCCGAGACCGCCGACATCCTCACCGAGCTGATGGTCTCCACCGTCGACGACGGCACCGCCTCGCCCGCCGCGATCCCCGGACGTCGCCGTCGCCGGCAAGACCGGCACCGCCCAGCGCGGCGTGGCCGGGCGAGGCGCCGTACGCGCTGGTTCGTCTCGTTCGCCCCCGCCGAGGACGCCGAGGTCGCCGTGGCCGTCATGATCGAGGAGGCCCCCGGACGGGAGATCGCCGGTGGCGCCCTCGGCGGTCCGATCGCCAAGGCCGTGATGGAGGCGGTCCTCGGATGATCAGCAGCACGACACGACCGCACCGGCGAAGGGAGCAGCACATGAGCGAGCCACGACGGGCCGCCCAACGTTCGCCGACGACGCCGGCCGCTACCGGCTCGACTCCCGCATCGCCACCGGCGGCATGGGCGAGGTCTGGCGCGCCACCGACACCGCTGCTCGGCCGCCAGGTGGCGGTCAAGCTGCTCAAGACCGAGTACGCCGACGACCCCGTCTTCCGCTCCCGCTTCGAGACCGAGGCGCGGCACGCCGCCGCGCTGCACCACCCCGGGATCGCCGCGGTCTTCGACGTCGGCGAGCGCGCGGCGCACCGACGGCTCGGCGCACCCGCGGCCGTTCCTGGTGATGGAGCTCGTCGAGGGCGAGCCGCTCTCGGCGCTGCTCGCCGCGCGGTCGCGACCTCGACCCGGTCGCCGTCCGCGACCTGCTCGCGCAGGTCGGCGACGCGCTCGGCGCCGCCCACGCCGCGGGCATCATCCACCGCGACGTGAAGCCGGCCAACCTGATCGTGACGCCCGACGGGCAAGGTCAAGGTCACCGACTTCGGCATCGCGCGCGCCGCCGACGGCGTCGGCATCACCCGCACCGGCGCGGTGATGGGCACCCCCAGTACCTCTCGCCCGAGCAGGCCGAGGGCAAGCCGGCCACCGCCGCCTCCGACGTCTACGCCCTCGGCGTCGTCGCCTTCGAGTGCCTGGCCGGACGTCGTCCGTTCGAGGCCGACTCCCCCGTCGCGACCGCGCTCGCCCACATCCGCGAGCCCGTCCCCGACCTGCCCGGCGCCGGTCCCGCGCCGACCTCGCCGCCGTCGTCGCGGCGCTCGTTGGCGAAGGATCCCGCCGAGCGCTATCGCCGACGGCGCCGCGTTCGCGGCCGCACTGCGCGACCCGGCCACCGAGCTGGTGCGCCCCGCCGCCCGTCGTGCCGGTCGCCGCCGCCGAGACTCCGCCACCCAGGTGCTGCGCCGCGCAGTCCGAGCCCGACCCCGTCCCGGCACCCGCCCCGGCCGTGGCCCGCGCGGCCACCGACCGCGGCGGAAGAAGCCGGCTGGCCGATCGTGCTCGCCGTGGTGCTCCTGGTCGCCCTCGGCGTCGTGCTCACGCGTCGCTGCTCACCGGTGACGACGACGACAGCGCCGGCGACGACACCACCGACGCTCACGCAGCCCACCACGCGAGCCGGACCGCAGCGAGCCAGCAGTCCGACCGAGCCGCACCGCAGAACACCGACGATCGTCGACTCAACGCCGACGACTACGTCGGACCGGCCGGTCGACGACGTCGAGGCCGAGCTGCGCGACCTGGGCCTGCGGGTGCAGCGCGACGAGCAGCCCAACGACGACCCCGACCGCGACGGTCACTGGTCACCGCCGTCAACCCGAACGGCGACGTCGAGCCGAGGGCACCTTGATCACCGTCACGCTACTGGGGCGAGGCACCCGAGGAGGAGCCCGAGCCCGACGACACCGAGCCGACGACCGAGCGAGCCGCCGCCGGAGACCCTCACGGAGACCACCGTCGGCCACCGTCCCTCCCTCCGACAGCCCCACCAGCACCGGCGCCGCCGCCGGGGCCGGCCACCGAGCCCCCAGCACCCCGGGAGCCACTCGCATGAGCGACCACCGGGGACGAGGCGGTGACCGCGCACGGACCCGGCTCGACCACGCCACGTGCTGGTCGGCGGCCGCTACGAGCTCGGCGAGCTGCTCGGCCGCGGCGGCATGGCCGAGGTGCGCAAGGGCACCGACACCCGGCTCGGCCGGATCGTGGCGGTCAAGCGGCTGCGCACCGACCTGGCCAGCGACGCGACCTTCCAGGCGCGGTTCCGCCGCGAGGCGCAGTCGTCGGCGTCGCTCAACCACCCCTCGATCGTGGCGGTCTACGACACCGGCGAGGAGCCGGCCACCGACGGCTCGGCGTCTCGCAGCCCTACATCGTGATGGAGTACGTCGCCGGCCGCACGCTGCGCGACATCCTGCGCGAGGGCCGCAAGATCCTGCCCGAGCGCGCGCTCGAGATCACCAGCGGCGTGCTGTCGGCGCTCGACTACAGCCACCGCGCCGGCATCATCCACCGCGACATCAAGCCCGGCAACGTGATGCTGACCCCGAGCGGCGACGTCAAGGTGATGGACTTCGGCATCGCCCGCGCGATGAGCGACGCCGCCAACTCGATGACCCAGACCGCGGCCGTCGTCGGCACCGCGCAGTACCTCTCCCCCGAGCAGGCGCGCGGCGAGACCGTCGACTCCCGCTCCGACGTCTACTCGGCCGGCTGCCTGCTCTACGAGCTGCTCACCGGCCGACCGCCGTTCGTCGGCGACAGCCCGGTGGCCGTGGCCTACCAGCACGTGCGCGAGCAGGCCGCGCCGCCGTCCGACCACGACACCGACCTGCCCCCCGCGATCGACGCGATCGTGATGAAGGCGCTGGCCAAGCGGCTCGAGGACCGCTACCAGTCCGCCGGCGCGATGCGCAACGACATCGAGCGCTACCTGGCCGGCCGCCCGGTGCGAGGCCGCCGCCCCCGTCGGTGGCCGCCCCGCCGACACCCGTGCCCGCACCCGTGTCAGCACCCGTCGCGCCGCAGCGACCCGACCCGGCGCCGCTCCCGCTCGCCGACGACGAGGACCGACCGCCGCGCACCGGACTGTGGATCCTGCTCGGCCTGCTCGTGATCGCACTGCTGGTCGCCGGGTGGTTCCTGGTCAAGGACTCGCTGTTCCCCGCGTCTCCGGAGGAGGTGCAGGTGCCGATCGTCATCGGGCTCACCGAGGACCAGGCGCGCGCAGGACATCGGCGACGCCGGGCTCGAGGTCGGCGAGGTCACCAACCGCAACGACGAGACCGTCCCGGCCGGCCGGGTGCTCGAGCAGGACCCCGGCGCCGACGACTTCGTCGACCCCGACACCGCGATCGACCTGGTGATCTCCGCCGGCAAGCCACAGGTGGAGGTGCCGTCGGTGGTGGGGCTGCCACGCCGCGACGCCGCGCAGACGTTGCGCGACCGCGGGTTCAAGGTGGTCGCTCAGGTGCAGGACACCGACGACGACCCCAACGAGGTGCTCGAGCAGCGACCGCTCGCCGGCACCCAGGCCGCCGAGGGCGCCACCGTCACCATCGTCTACTCCGACGGGCCGGAGGCGGTGCCCGACGTCCTCGGGCTGACCCAGGAGGAGGCCGAGCGGAAGATCCTGCGGGCCGGCTTCGAGCCGTCGTTCCGCGACGACGCCACCTCCACCGAGCCCCGGGGCACGGTCACCGACCAGATCCCGGGGGCGGGCGAGCCCGCCGACCAGGGGTCGACCATCACGGTGTTCGTCTCGCTCTACGTGGAACCGACCACCACCTCGCCGCCCACGACGCGCCGACCTCGCCGGTGCCACCCACCGAGACCACGATCCCGCCGACGCCGGGGGTCGACGTCACGCCGCCCGGCGGCCCGGGCAACGGGAACGGGCAACGGCAACGGCACGGCGACGGCCGCGACCGCTAGCGGATCGGCGTCGCCGAGCTGATCTCGAGCAGGCCGCTCGTACGCGGGGGCCTCGACGGAGTCCTCGGTCTCGAAGTCCCAGCCGACGCCGACCTCGGGCTTGTCGGCGTCGTCGCGGAACCCCTGCACGTAGGGGTCGGCGTCGAGCGCGATGGCCAACGCGGTCGGGTCGCCGACGGCCTGGATCGTGTACGGCTGCGGGTAGGGCACGCCTTGCAGCTGCACCGCGCTGCTCTCGCACTTGATGCCGGTGGTGGTGACGACGCGCTGGCCCTGGATGGTCATCGCCTGGGCGCCGCCGACCCACAGCGCGTTGACCACCGCCTGGATGTCCTGCTGGTGCACGACGAACGGGCGGAGGTCGGCGTCGGGGTCGTTGAGCGCGTCCTCGAACACCTCCCGCGGGGCGTCGCTGAGCACGATCGTGACGCCGGAGCCGTTCACCGGCTCCAGACCGGCCGGGTCGCGCATGGCGTCGGCCCGGCGGCGGATGCGCTGCGCGGTGCGGTCGTCGACGTCCCGGCTGAGCCGTTCGACCTCGGTCTGGAGGTCGCCGGCGCGATCCTGGAGCCGCTCGTAGCGCTCGGCGTCGGTGCTCACCAGGGTCGCGAGGTCGGTGTAGCGGCCCGGCCGCAGGTCGGTGCCCTCGCTGTTGACGAAGCTGACGACGAGCAGGCCACCGCACAGCAGCAGCGCGGTGCCGGTGCCGAGCCGCCAGGCCCGGCCCGGGGGGTCGCTCTCGCCGCGGGTCACGCCGTCTAAGGTATCGGGGTCAGTGAACCGAGCGAGGAGCACCAGTGGCGAAGCTGAAGGCCCAGCGAGACACCTTCGACCCCGACCGGGGTCCGGTCCTCAGCCCTCGGTTCGCGGTGGCGCTGATCCTGGTGCTGGGCGGCATCGCCTGGATCGCCTACTACTACATCGGCGTCCGGCCGCCCGTCGACGACAACGGCCTGGTCGGCAAGGCCACCGGGCCCGACGTTCATGCGCGACCTCGTCGGCTGGAACTACGTGATCGGCTTCGTCGCGATCTTCCTCGGCCTCTCGGTGAGCGCCCACCCCAGCACCCCGCTCGGCCGCGGCCGCGGCGTCGTCGTCGGGATGCTCGCCTGCTTCCTCATCGGCCTGGCCTGGATCTGCGTCTTCTACGCGATCGCCCAGGACACCGGCAGGCTCCCGATCTTCAACGACCTCGAGCAGAAGAACCTGATCGTCGGCGTCGGCTTCATGGCCGTCGGCTTCACCTTCGCCACCCGCTGGGAGTAACCGCGCGGGAGTGCTCGCGGGCTCGTCGCGCCGAACTGAGCTCGAGTGGGTTGACTCGTCACTCTCGTGTGGATCCGACCCCGTGCGTCTTCGTCGTCCTGGCGTCCGCGTGGGGTGACGCCGACGCGGCGCTTGTCTCGGACGGGGCGCTTCGCGCGCAGGACACGACCGCCGAGTCGGCGTGGGTCTGTGGTCCAGTCTCAAGCCTGCGGGGTGCTCGTCCCCAGGTGCGTCCACAGCTGTGGACGAGTTACACGCGTGTAGTTCTCCACAGGTTGTTCCACAGCTGTGGACTCAGGACAACGCCGCCGCCCGCAGCACGACGGCGAGCGCGACCAGTCCCAGGAGCCCGCCGATGGCGAGCGACTGCACCAGGGTGCGGCGGTCGCGGGGGGCGTAGGCGAGCACGGCGGTGACGGCGAGGCCACCGAGCAGTCCGCCGAGGTGACCCTGCCAGGAGATGTTGGGGATGGTGAAGGTGAGCACCACGTTGATGGCGAGCAGCCCGAGCACCGGGCGCACGTCGCCGCGCGTCTTGTGGGCGAGCACCACGAAGGCGCCGAGCAGCCCGAAGATCGCGCCGGACGCACCGAGCGTGATGCCGTTCGGGCCGGCCAGCCAGAACACGACCGCGGAGCCGGTGAGCCCGGAGACCAGGTAGACGACGAGGAACCGGAGCCGGCCGAGCACCCGCTCGACCTGCGGGCCGAACAGGTAGAGCGAGAGCATGTTGGCCGCGATGTGCCACGGCTCGATGTGCAGGAAGGCGCTGGTGAGCAGCTCCCAGTACGCGCCGTCGGCCACGCCGGGAACCCACCGACCGTCCGATCCCACGCTGGTGCACCCGACCTCGGTGCCGGCCCGGTAGAAGCTGCCCGGCTCCGCGACCGACTCGCACAGCCCCCGCGGCACCAAGGCGAGCCGGCTGACCAGGCGGCTGTCGGACCAGCCGGTGCCCAGGACCGAGAGCCACACCGCCACGTTGATGCCGATGAGCACGTAGGACGTGAGCGCCGGGTTGCCCGACCGCGTGCCGCCGTACGGCGCCCGCGGCTGCCGGACGGTGCGGGCGCCCTCGGAGACGCACGGCGGGCAGTGGAAGCCGACCGCCGCGTCCCGCATGCAGTCGGGGCAGATCGGCCGGCCGCACCGCTGGCAGCGGATGTGCGACTCCCGGCCGGGATGCCGGTAGCAGACCGGCGCGGGGGTCGGGTTGGTCACGGGCGGTGGCCGCTCGGCAGGGTCAGCCGCCGACGATCTCGACCGCGTCGACGACGACCGGCTCGACCGGGCGGTCGCCGGGGCCGGTGGCCGTGGTGGCGATGGCGTCGACGACGTCGCGGCCGGCCTGATCGGCCACCTCGCCGAAGATCGTGTGCTTGCGGTTCAGCCACGGGGTCGCGCCGACGGTGATGAAGAACTGCGAGCCGTTGGTGCCGGGACCCGCGTTGGCCATGGCGAGCAGGTAGGGCTTGTCGAAGACGAGCTCGGGGTGGATCTCGTCCTTGAACGTGTAGCCGGGGCCGCCGGTGCCGGTGCCCTCGGGGCAGCCGCCCTGGATCATGAAGCCCTCGATGACGCGGTGGAAGACGAGGCCGTCGTAGAACCGGCCGCGGCCACCCTTCTCGCCGTTCGCGAGGTCGGTGAAGTTCTCCACCGTCTCGGGGGCGTGGTTCGGGAACAGGTTGAGCGTGATCTCGCCCCGGTTGGTCTTGAGGATGGCCTGCTGGTCCGCCATGGCGCGTGACCGCCTTTCGCTGTGGTTGGGGTGCGCGGAGAGTCTGGCACGGCGAGCCAGACCGCCCGGCCACGGACCGCCTTCCACCCCACCTGGGGTGGTCGCGCCCGTGGCTGCGTGGTTGGGTTGTGGAGAACTTCCCCCTCAGCCGTGAGTGAAAGGATTCCTCCCGATGGGTCTCCGCAAGAACAAGTCGCTGGTCGACCAGGCCCTCGAGCAGGCGCAGGAGTACGTCGACGCGGCGCGCCCCCACGTCGAGTCCGCGCTCGGGTCCACCCGCGAGTTCCTCAACACCACCGCGATCCCTGCCCTCCAGGACGCCGCCGAGAAGGCCGGCCCCGCGATCTCCGATGCCCGCGACAAGGCCGCCCCCTATGTGGCCGACGCGCGGGAGAAGGCCGTCGCCGGGATCAACGACGCCCGCGACGCCGCCGCCCCCTACCTCTCGCAGGGCGCCACCGTGGCCGCCGAGCGCGCCAGCACCGTCCGCGACCTGGCCGACGCCAAGGTCGCCGAGCTCAAGGGCGAGAAGCCCAAGCGCAGCAAGCTGAAGACCATCGCGATCGTGGCCGCGGTCGGCGGTGCCGCCGCCGTCGTGGCGAAGAAGCTGCAGGGCGACAAGGCCAGCGACAACTGGCAGTCCTCCTACACGCCGTCGCCGCCGCCCTCCGCGCGCCCCACCCCGGTCACGCCGTCGGCCCCGCAGTCCGGCGTCGACGACCCGGCCGGCTCCTCGCCGGACGAGGCGCTCTCCGACGCCGCTGAGGGCGCGCCCCACGACGTCACCACGCCGGACGACCCCGCCGAGATCGTCGACGTCGAGCCGCCCAAGTAGCTCGCGGCAGCTCCGAGAGCCCGGGTCAGGCGCGGGTCTCGGTGATCCACTCGTCGACCCGCTCCCACGAGTCGTAGAGCCACTCCACCCGCTCGTCCTTGTCGGCGGGGATCTCGGCGCGCGGCACGTCCCACCACCGCATCACGATCACCTTGTCCATCGGCAGCTCGCGCCACAGGTCGCCGACGGTGAGCAGGTGGTCGAGGCCGGTGTGCGCCACCAGGACGACGTCGGCCTCCGGGGCGGCGTCCAGCGCCGCGAACAGCCCACCGGGCCGGGGTGCGAGCACGGTCGTCATCTGCTCGGCGCGCTCGGCCAACCGGTGCAGCCCGAGCTTGCCCAGCCGGGCGATCGCGCGGTCGCGCCGCGCGGCGGTGAAGTTGCCGCCCTCGGGGAAGATCACCAGCGCGTCGTTCTCGTCGAGGTCCCGGGCGAGGTCGGCGATCTGCGCGGTGGCGTCCTGGCCCGGCTTCGGGTGGGGCGTGATGAAGCGGGCCGGGATCCGGCGCAGCAGCACGCCGACCACCGGGTCCCACGCCATCGTGTCCTTCAGGACGATGCGCGGCTCGCGGTCGTACCAGTGCATGAGGGCGTGCACCAGCGTGAACGAGTCGCCCGGTCCGGCATGCCGGCAGACGACGACCAGCGGCCGGCCGGGATGGGCGTCGGGGCTCGGCCCGTCGGTCTCGATGCGCAGCTTGAGCACCCGTCGCGCCTCGCGGAACATCCCCCACATCACCGTCTGCACCAGGTCGTAGTGCAGCCGCTCCCAGTACGGCGTCCGCATCCGCCGGCCGAAGCCCGACGCCACCCACCAGCCGAGCAGGACGGCGAGCAGGAGTGCCTCCACGGTGAGGCCGAGCACGACGAGCCAGAACAGCCGCAGCGCGCGCCACCGTCCCGGGAGCAGCGGCGACAGCGCGGCGGCGGCCACGAGCCAGAGCGGCAGCGTGACCCACACCAGCACCGACAGCAGCACCACCGCCGGCATGACGACGAGCCGGCGCAGCAGCAGCGTGACGACGGGCACCGCGCTAGTCCTTCTCGCGGGGCTCGAGGGGCTCGAGGTGCTCGTCGAGGTAGGCGGCGGCCGCACGGTAGGTGCCCTCGATGCGCCGGTCGATCGAGGAGAAGTCGCGGGAGGCCCAGATCGTGTCGTCGCGCGCCGACGTGCCGCGGGCCGGCAGCACGTGGCACTCCACGCCCTCGGGCAGCGCGGCGAGCTCGCGCACGAACCGGTGCCGGCGGGCGAGCTCGAACGACACCCGCGCCACCTCCCACGGCCTGCGCGGCGGCTTGAGCGGGCGGTCGATCCGGCCCACCTGGAGCACGAAGACCGTGGTCGCCCCCAGCTCCACGGCCCGGCCGAGCGGGATCGAGTTCACGATGCCGCCGTCGAGGTAGTGCTGGCCGTCGATCTCGGCCGGCGGCAGCAGTCCGGGCACCGCCGAGCTCGCCACGACGGCGTCCAGCACGCGTCCGGAGTCGAACCAGTGCTCGGAGGAGGTCTCGATGTGGGCGGCGCAGATCTGCAGCCGGACCGGCAGGTCCGCGAAGGTGACGTCGCCGAGCTCGTCGATGAGCCGCCGCACCAGCGGTTCGGCGGAGTAGAGGTGGGTGCCGCTGGCGACCGCGCGGCCGACGGTGCGCAGCGGCTTGGCGCCGAGCAGGTCGCGGCGGCCGGACGACGCGGCCCCCTGCCAGAGGTCGAGCAGCCGATCGACGACGGAGGGCTCGGGGTCCTGGGCGACGAGCGCGCCGTTCATCGCGCCGATGCTGGTGCCGAGCACGAGGTCGGGCCGCACGCCGCGCTCGAACAGCGCCCGGAGCATGCCGACCTCGACCGCCCCGAGCACACCGCCCCCGCCCAGGACGAACGCGGTCGTCATGGCGTCAGACGGCCGGAGAGGTGTCGGTGAGGTCGGGGGTCTCGGCGCGGACCTTGGCGGCCACGACGCGCTCCACCCAGAAGATGATCAGCGGCACCAGGCCGGCCACGAGCATGAGCAGCGTGAACCCCAGCGACCAGCGGGCCCGGCGGGCCAGCAGCACGGCGACCACCACGTAGACCATGAAGATCCAGCCGTGGACGACCCACAGGAGGCTGGCGTCCTCGCCGAACCGCTGCAGCGCGCTGCCCTCGGTGAGCAGGTACTTGGTGGGCAGCGCCACCAGCGCGCAGAACGCCAGCAGCACGCCCACCACGATCGCGAGCAGGCGATAGGCGTTGAACAGCGTCACGCCCTGATCCTAGGGGCCGACTCGTCGCCCTCGACGGGGGCGGGCGCGGTCTCGTCGCGCAGGTAGCGCCACCAGATGAAGAGCGCGAAGCCGCCGAAGAACCACCACTCGAGGGCATAGAGCAGGTTGCGCAGCGCGGTGAACCGGCCGGCGTCCGGCAACGCCTCCAGGTCGGCCCGCTCCAGCCCGGCGGTCGGCTCCTGAGCGACGGCATAGGCGCCGTACAGGTCGCCGTCGACCCGCTGCACCAGGTCGGCGGTGCGCAGCTGGGGGTAGATGTCGTCGGCGGCGTCGTCGTCGGCCGCACCCGTGCCCTCCGGCGGTTGCAGCCACCCGACCAGCTCGTCCTCGCCGGCCGGGGCGGGCGGCACGTCGTCGGGGTCGGCGGTCCAGCCACGGACGACGGCCACCGCGGCTCCCTCGACCCGCAGCGGGGTGACCACCCAGTAGCCGTCCTCCCCCGCGTGCGCACGGTCCGAGACGAGCACCGTGGCGTCGGGCACCCAGGTGCCGGCCAGGGCCACCGGCTGGCCGATGCGATCGGCGGGGAACGGGTCGTCCGGGCCGAGCACGTCGCTGAGCGGCACCGGCTCGTCGCGGGTCAGGTCGAGTGCCTCGGCGGCGCGCTGGTCCTGCCAGCTGCCGAGCTGCCAGGCGCCGAGCCAGCCGGCGACGACCACACAGACCACGGCCACGAGGTGCGCGCCCAGCAACCGGGGCTGGAGGTAGGGGCGCACCACCTCAGGATACGGAGCGTCACTGGTCCGACCACTTGACCTCCGACCAGCAGCCGGCCTACGGTCGGCCCGTGCCTCTCACCCCGGTCACCCGCCGCTCGGTCACCGACGACGTCTTCGACCAGGTGCTCGCCGAGGTCATGGACGGCGAGATCACCGCCGGCCAGCCGCTGCCCAGCGAGCGGCGCCTCGCCGAGGTGCTCGGCGTCTCGCGGCCCGCGGTGCGCGAGGCGCTGCAGCGGATGGCGCAGACCCGGCTGGTCGACGTCCGGCACGGCGGCGCCACCACCGTGCGCGACTTCGCCCGGTCCGCCGGGCTCGACCTGCTCCCGCGCCTCCTGGTCCGACGCGGCCAGCTCGACACCGCGGTGGCCCGCAGCGTGCTCGAGGCGCGGCTCGCCGTCGGACCGGCGGTCGCCGCCCTCGCGGCCGAGCGCGGTGGCACCGGGCTGGCCGCGGCGCTGGCCGACACCCTCGACCTGCTGGCCGCCACCGACGACGACGTCGAGCGGCAGCGGCACGCCCTCGCGTTCTGGGACGCCGTCGTCGCCGGCGCCGACTCGTTGGTGTTCCAGCTGATGTTCAACAGCCTGCGGGCCGCCTACGAGCCCGCGCTCGAGGCGCTGGCTCCGCTCATGGCCGAGGAGGTCGGCCAGGTGGGCGCCTACCGGCTGCTCGCCGCCGCGATCGGCGCCGGCGACCCCGACACCGCCCGCGCGGCGGCCGACCGCGTGCTGCGCCCCGCCACGGCGAGCCTGGTGGCCGCCCTCGCCGCCCTCGAGGACGACGCATGAGCCGCCCCACCCCCGAGGTCGACCGGCTCGCCGCCGATCGGCTCGCCGCCGACGAGGCCCGCACCGCCGACCAGGCGGCGCGCCGCCGCAGCCTCCCGCTGGGCGGCGCCTGGCGGGAGTTCTGGCGCCACCCGAGCCCGTGGCTGATCGCCACCTCGCTGCTGGCCGCCGTCGTCGCCCGGGTGCTGGTCGGCGGGGGGAGCCGGTGGGAGCTGCTGCTGCCCGTCGGCCTGGTGGCGCTGTTCCCGGTGATCGAGTGGGTGGTGCACGTCGGCGTCCTGCACTGGCGGCCCCGCACGGTCGGCCCGGTCACCGTCGACTCGCTGCTCGCCCGCGACCACCGCGCCCACCACGCCGACCCCCGCGACCTGCCGCTGGTGTTCATCCCGTGGCGCGCGCTGCTGTGGCTGCTGCCGTCCTACGTCCTGGTCGCCTGGCTGGTCATGCCCACCGCCGCCGCGACCTGCTCGCTGCTGGTGTCGGTCTACGGCATCAAGATGGCCTACGAGTGGATCCACTACCTCGTGCACAGCGACTACCGGCCGCGCTCACGCTGGTACCGCTCGGTGTGGCGCAACCACCGGCTGCACCACTACAAGAACGAGCACTACTGGTTCACCGTCACCTCGGCCGGCACCGCCGACCGGCTGTTCGGCACCTACCCCGACCCGACGACCGTCGAGAAGTCCGAGACCGTCCGCGCCCTGCACCGGTCGGGGGGCTAGGCGCAGACGGCGAACGGCAGCCGGCCCGACAGCGCGAGGTCCGCGGCGAGCGCGGGGTCGGCCATCCGGAACCCGATCCGGCCGGTGCGGGGGTCGGCCACCACGTCGGTGAGTGCCTCGGTGAAGGCCGGGCCGGTGGTGAGCTGAGCACGGTCGAACACGTCGGTGCGCAGCTCGCCGAGCCGTGCCGTCACGAGCCTGCCGCCGTAGCTGACCGAGAACGGCCCGAGGTCGACGAGGTCGCCGGTGTCGCCCGCCACCTCGGTGGTGAGGCACTCGTTCGACGTGTAGGTGGCCTGCGCGGCCTCCTCCGGCACGACGGCGGCCAGGTCGTCGTCGGCGGCCCAGCTGGACTCGACGTCGGGGGCGGCACCCTGGAGCACCAGCAGGTTCTCGGCGTCGACCTCGGCGCCGGCCAGCGGCCCGCTGCTGGCGGCGGCCGCCCGCTCGATCGCGGCCGGCGACAGGCCGTCGCGCAGCTTCAGCACCCAGCCCGCGCCGTCGGCGGTGACGAAGTGGGCCTCCCAGGCGACGTCGTCCTGGGTGAACCCGTACTCGGCGGCGAAGGCCTGCTCCCCGGGCTTCAGGACGCCGTCGCTCAGCAGTGGTGACCGGGCCGCGGCCCGCTCCCAGAACGCGGCCCGCTCCCCGGCCGGCGACGCCCCGGTGAGGTCGCTGACGCCGAGCTCGAGCCGCACCCGGTCGAAGTCGGTGACCTCGAGCGACGTCGCCTCCGCCGGCACCAGCGGCAGCACCGCCCGCGCCGGCTCGAGCTCGGGGTCGTACGCGGTCGGCGCCCCGCCGCCGGCCTCCAGGGGCGGCGCGAGCACCGGCTCGGAGTCGTCGCGGCTGCACCCGGCCAGCGCGGCGCTCAGCGCCACGGCGACCACCACCCCCGTCATCGCCCGGCTGCGCACGAGGGCAGTGTGCCAGGGAACGGGCCCGCCCACCGGCAACGCCGTCGTGACGCGTGCCCCGGTGGTCTGTAGCCTGGCGACAAACCAGCTCGTGGTGTTGCCCGGGTCCCTGGCAGCGCGTCCACGCAGGCGCGGCGTTCGCCGTGGCGCGTCCTCGCGAGTGGACCACCACCAGCACGGAGCACCCACGTGACCGCACTCCCCGCCTCGACCCGGCCGATCCCCCAGACCTCCCACCTGCGGGCCGAGGACATCGAGGAGCTCGGCCGGCAGCTCGACGCCATCCGCCAGGAGGTGCTCGACTCGCGCGGCGCGAGCGACGCCGCCTACATCCGCCGCGTGATCCGCGCCCAGCGACTGCTCGAGCTCGCCGGCCGAGCCACCCTCCTGGCCGGACGCTGGCGACCGGCCTGGGTGCTCGGGACGGCGTCGCTGACGCTGGCCAAGGTGCTCGACAACATGGAGATCGGCCACAACGTCCTGCACGGCCAGTGGGACTGGATGCGCGACCCGAAGATCCACTCCTCCACCTGGGACTGGGACCACGCCTCCCCCACCGAGCAGTGGCAGCGCGCCCACAACGTGCAGCACCACACCTACACGAACATCCTCGGCCGCGACAACGACCTCGGCTACGGGATCATGCGCGTCGACGAGGGCCAGCCGTGGCAGCCCATCCACCTCGCCCAGCCCCTGCTGAACCTGATCACGGCGTGCATCTTCGAGTGGGGCATCGCGATGTTCGACCTCAACCTGCGCGACGTCGTCACCTCCGGCGAGAAGCTCACCGACGAGCAGCGTCACGACCTGCGCTCGGTGCTCAGCAAGGCACGGCGCCAGCTCGCCAAGGACTACGTCGTCCACCCGCTGCTGTCCGGGCCGGCTGGCGCTCGACGCTGACGGCCAACCTCACCGCCAACCTGCTCCGCAACCTGTGGAGCCACTCGGTGATCATGTGCGGCCACTTCCCCGAGGGCGTCGAGACCTTCGAGCTGGAGGAGCTCCCCGAGCACGAGACCCGCGGCGAGTGGTACCTGCGCCAGATGCTCGGGTCGGCCAACATCTCCGGCTCCCCCACGCTGCACCTGATGACCGGCAACCTCTCCCACCAGATCGAGCACCACCTCTTCCCCGACCTACCCAGCAACCGCTACCGCCACATCGCCCCCGCGGTCCAGGACCTCTTCGAGCGCTACGGGCTCTCCTACAACGCCCGCCCGCTGATCCCGCAGGTCGGCAGCGCCTGGCACAAGGTCCTCCGGCTCTCGCTGCCCGACGGCGCCTGGGACCGCGCCCGCCGTCGGATCGGGCGGCGCCGCGGCCGTCCCGGTCGCTAGACCGGACCACCTGCGCGGCGGTGCGGGCCCGCCTCCGGCGTGACCGAGGCTGAGCCTCAGAACACCGTCCAGTCGGAGTACGTCGTGAACGCGTCCAGCGCGGCCAGCCCGGCTGCCGAGCTGCCGGTGGGACCCAGGGCGGGGCTCCACACGCAGGCGACGCCCCGGTCGGGGATGACGGCCAGGATGCCGCCACCGACGCCGCTCTTGGCCGGCAGCCCGACGCGGTAGGCGAACTCGCCGGCCGAGTCGTAGGTGCCGCAGGTGAGCATCACGGCGTTGACCCGTTTCGTCTGCTGCGCGGTGAGCAGCGGCGTTGCGTCGGAGAGCAGGCCGTCGCGGGCGAGGAACAGCCCGGCGAGCGCCAGCTCGCGGCAGCTCATCGAGAGAGCGCACTGCGCGACGTACTGGTCGATCACCTGGTCGACCGGGCACTCCAGGTTCCCGTAGCTGGCGAGGAGGTGGGCGAGGGCGGAGTTGCGGTGGCCGGCCTCGAGCTCCGACCGAGCCACCTCCGGGTCGCTGTCGAGGTCGGCGCACCCGCTCTCCCGCCGCACCAGGTCGCGAACGGCGCCGAACGCGTCGCCCGTCAGCGAGTGCAGCCGGTCGACGACGACGAGCGCTCCCGAGTTGATGAACGGGTTGCGCGGCCGCCCCGCCTCCTGGTCGAGCTGGAGCAGGGAGTTGAACGGGTTGCCCGACGGTTCGCGGGACACCCGCTTCCAGATGTCCTCTCCCGCGCCGGCGACCACCAGGGCCAGCGTGAACACCTTGCTGATGCTCTGCACCGAGAAGCGCACGTCGGCGTCACCGATGACGTGCACCTGGCCGTCGCACGAGGCGATCGCCATCCCGAACTGGCGCGGATCCACCGCCGCCAGGCTCGGGATGTACTCAGCCAGCCGGCCGCGCCCCACCTCGGGACCGGCGGCCTCCTGCGCACGCACCAGGGCGTCGTCGATCTGCACCCCACCATCCTCGCGCAGCCGACACCCGAGAGGTCGGGAGCCGGCCACCGATCGTGGGGCCCGGGCTGGCGTGTCCGGCGGTGGAGCCTAGGGGACTCGAACCCCTAACCCCCTGCTTGCAAAGCAGGTGCGCTACCAATTGCGCCAAGGCCCCGCGGTGCTGCTGGGGTGCTGCTGGGGTGGTGCGGGTCAGGACCGCTTGACCGCGTCGGTGGCTTCGGCCCACAGGGCCTGGTCGGCGTGCTTCTCCTCCATCCGCTTGCGGGCCACGAGGGCGCCGGCGGTCGCGAGGGCGAGGAGCAGAACCTTCTTCATGTGGGCCTAACAGGACTTGAACCTGTGACCTCTTCCTTATCAGGGAAGCGCTCTAACCGTCTGAGCTATAGGCCCGGGGTGGGCACCCGTCGAGCGGGGCGCAGGAAGGCTATCCCACGCGGTCAGGGGCGCCCAAAACGGTTGCGTCGGCGGGGTGGCCGGGGGTCTCGACACGGTCCTCGCTGCGCTCGGACCGGCTCGACCACCGGCGGATCACCACCGGATCAGTTGTCCTCGGCGAGGGTGACCTCGATGCCGCCGAGCAGCGCCGCGGCCATGTTGTAGAGGAACGCCGTCAGGGTGGCCATGGCGGTGATGAGCACGACGTCGACGGCGGCGATCAGCATGGTGAAGCCGAGGACGCGCGAGGTGCCGACGTAGTCCTGCACGTCGACGTTCTCGGTCTCCGGTCCGATCTCGCGGATCGCCGAGTTGATGGACTCCCACACCCCGGCGGCTCCGAGCACCTGCCACACCATCGCGACCGCCACCACGGTGACGATGCCGAAGGCGATCGACAGCAGGAACGCCGTCTTCATGATCGACCAGGGGTCGACGCGGGTGAGGCGCAACCGCGCCCGGCGGGGCCCACGGCCGCGGGCCGCCTCGGGCTTCTTGGCCGGGGCGGCGGTGGGGTCGGGGCTCGAGCTGAGCTTGGCCTGCACCCGCTCCGCGAGGCCGGGCCGGACCGCGGTGTCGTCGGACAACGAGCCCGAGGGGGCGTCCGACCGCACCGTCGCGGGGGCCGACGGGGGTGCCGACGGCGGGGCCGGCAGGACGGGACCCTGCTTCGCGCGCCGCTGCCGCGGGGGCTTGGCCGGCTTCGATGCCTTCCCCTGGTGGGGCGGGGGTGCGGGCGGCGGGGAAGCCGGGGACGGCGAGGGCGGGGCGGAGCGCTCCGTCATCAGCCTTCATCCTCCGTCTCGGGGCTGGCCGGGATGGCGTCGACATCGTCGTCGGGTGCCTGATCGGGCGTGTCGGTGCTGGACACACCAGCCTCGATTGTGGCATCAGGGCGGTCATCCGGTGAAACCACAGCGTCCCCGGTGCCCTCGGCGGCCTCGGCGGCCTCGACCTCGGCCACGACCTTGGCCTCCACCGAGCGGGCGACCACCGCCACCGCGTCGTTGTTCTTCGGCGTGACGAACTTGACGCCCTGGGTGGCGCGGCCGAGCGGGCGGAAGTCCTCGTTGATCGGGCTGCGCACCACCTGGCCGCCCTGGGTGATCGAGAGGATCTCGTCGCCGTCCTCGACGATGAACGCTCCGACCAGGACGCCGCGCTGCTCGTTGGCCAGCGTCATCGCCTTGACGCCCTTCGTGCCGCGGTTGGTGAGCCGGTAGTCGCTGATCCGGCTGCGCTTGGCGAACCCGCCGTCGGTCATCGTGAAGACGTACTGGATGTTCTCCTCGGAGTCCTCGGCAGCAGCCTGCGCCGCCCGGATCACCGACATCGACAGCACCGAGTCGCCGTCGATCGTGTTCATGCCGGTGACGCCGGAGGTGGCCCGGCCCATCGGCCGCAGCTGACCGTCGTCGGCGCGGAACCGCACCGCCTGGCCCTTGCGGGAGACCAGCAGGATCTCGTCGTCCGGCGCCACCAGCTCGGCGCCGATGAGCGCGTCGTCGTCGTCGCGGAAGTTGATCGCGATGACGCCGGCCTGGCGCGGGCTGTTGTAGTCGCCGAGCCGGGTCTTCTTCACCAGACCGTTGCGGGTGGCGAGCACCAGGTAGGGCATCTGGTCGTAGTCGCGGATGGCGAGCACCTGGGCGATCGACTCGTCCGGCTGGAAGCTGAGCAGCCCCGCCACGTGGCCGCCCTTCGCGTCGCGCGACGCCTCGGGGAGGTTGTAGGCCTTGGTGCGGTAGACCCGCCCGGCGGTCGTGAAGAACAGCAGCCAGTGGTGGTTCGACGTCGCGATGAAGTGCTGGACGACGTCGTCGCCGCGCAGCGTCGCGCCGCGCACGCCCTTCCCGCCGCGGCGCTGGGTGCGGTACTGGTCGGCGCGGGTCCGCTTGGCGTAGCCGCCGCGGGTGATGGAGACGACGAGGTCCTCGTCCGGGATGAGGTCCTCCATCGACAGGTCGCCGTCGGCCGCGATGATCTGGGTGCGGCGCTCGTTGCCGTACTTGTCGACGATCTCGGTGAGCTCGTCGAGGACGATCTGCCGCTGCCGCTCGGGCTTCTCGAGGATGTCGAGGAGGTCGGCGATCACGATCTCGAGCCGCGCGAGCTCGTCGATGATCTTCTGGCGCTCCAGCGCCGCGAGCCGGCGCAGCTGCATGTCGAGGATGGCGCGTGCCTGCTCCTCGTCGATGTCGAGCAGCTCCATCAGGCCGTCGCGGGCCTCCTCGACGTCGGGGCTGTTGCGGATGAGCGTGATGACGTCGTCGAGCGCGTCGAGCGCCTTCACGAGGCCGCGGTAGATGTGGGCCTGACGCTCGGCCTCGGCGAGGAGGTAGCGGGTGCGCCGCTGGATGACGTCGATCTGGTGGGCCACCCAGTTGCTGATGAACTGGTCGACGCTCAGCGTGCGCGGCACGCCGTCGACCAGCGCCAGCATGTTGGCGCTGAAGTTGGTCTGGAGCTCGGTGTGCTTGAGCAGGTTGTTGAGCACCACCCGCGCGACGGCGTCGCGCTTGAGCACGATCACCAGCCGCTGGCCGGTGCGGTCGGAGGTGTCGTCGCGCACGTCGGCGATGCCCTGCACCCGGCCGGAGTCGGCGAGCTCGGCGATCTTCAGCGCCAGGTTGTCGGGGTTGACCATGTAGGGCAGCTCGGTGATCACCAGGCAGGTGCGCCCCCGGCTGTCCTCGTCGACCTCGATCACCGCGCGCTGCGTGATCGACCCGCGGCCGGTGCGCTGGGCCTGCTCGATGCCCTCGCGCCCGACGATGAGGGCGCCGTTCGGGAAGTCGGGGCCCTTGATGCGCTCGATCAGCGCGTCCTGCAGCTCCTCGCGGCTGGCCTCCGGGTGCTCGAGCGCCCACCGGGCGCCCTCGGCCACCTCGCGCAGGTTGTGCGGCGGGATGCTGGTGGCCATGCCGACGGCGATGCCGGCCGAGCCGTTGACCAGGAGGTTCGGGAACCGCGCCGGCAGCACGGCCGGCTCCTGGCTGCGGCCGTCGTAGTTGGGTCCGAAGTCGACGGTGTCCTTGTCGATGTCGCGGACCATCTCCAGCGCCAGCGGCGCCATCCGGCACTCGGTGTACCGCATGGCCGCGGCGGAGTCGTTGCCCGGCGAGCCGAAGTTGCCCTGGCCGTGCACCAGCGGCGCCCGCATCACCCATGGTTGAGCCAACCTGACCAAGGTGTCGTAGATCGCGGTGTCGCCGTGCGGGTGGTACTGACCCATCACGTCGCCGACCACGCGCGAGCACTTGGAGAAGCCGCGGTCGGGGCGGTAGCCGCCGTCGAACATCGCGTACAGCACCCGGCGGTGGACCGGCTTGAGGCCGTCGCGGACGTCGGGCAGCGCCCGGCCCACGATGACCGCCATCGCGTAGTCGATGTAGGCGCGCTGCATCGAGGTCTGCAGCTCGACCGGCTCGATCCGGCCGCCCCCGCCGCCGTCGCCGGGGGGAGTCTGGGTCTCCGTCATTCTCTGCTCACTTTCTCAAACTTCGCTCCGCCGAGTCGGCGCAGCTTTCAGTGCGGCTCGCTGCGCTCGCGGCGACAAAGTTGCGCCGACTCGGCTACCCGGTCACTCGCTCGCTGCGCTCCCCGTGCCCGGCGTGTGCTCATGTCAGATGTCCAGGAACCTGACGTCTTTCGCATTTCTCTGGATGAAGCTGCGGCGCTGCTCGACGTCCTCGCCCATGAGGATCGAGAAGATCTCGTCGGCGTGGGCGGCGTCGTCGAGGGTGACCTGCAGCAGGAGCCGCTGCTCGGGGTCCATCGTGGTCTCCCACAGCTCCTTGGCGTTCATCTCACCGAGGCCCTTGTAGCGCTGGACCGGGTTCTCCTTCGGCAGCTTCTTGCCGGAGGCCTGGCCGTCGCGCAGCAGCGCGTCGCGCTCGGGGTCGGAGTAGACGAACTCGTGCTCGGCCGGCTTGTTCCAGCGCAGCCGGTACAGCGGGGGCTGCGCCATGTAGACGTGCCCGAGCTCGATGAGCGGTCGCATGAACCGGAACAGCAGCGTGAGCAGCAGGGTGTTGATGTGGTGGCCGTCGACGTCGGCGTCGGCCATCAGCACCACCTTGTGGTAGCGCAGCTTGTCGGAGTCGAACTCCTCCTGGATGCCGGTGCCCAGCGCGGAGATGATCGACTGGACCTCGGTGTTGGCGAGCACCTTGTCGATGCGGGCCTTCTCGACGTTCAGGATCTTGCCGCGGATCGGGAGGATCGCCTGGATGCGCGGGTCGCGGCCCTGCCGGGCCGAGCCGCCGGCCGAGTCGCCCTCGACGATGAAGACCTCGCACTCCTCCGGGTTCGTCGACTGGCAGTCCGACAGCTTGCCCGGAAGGCCTCCCCCACCCAGCAGGCCCTTGCGGGATCGGGCGAGGTCGCGCGCCTTGCGGGCGGCCATCCGCGCCTGGGCCGCGGCCATCGACTTGCGGACGATGTCCTTGCCCTCGGCGGGGTTCTGCTCGAACCACGCGCCCAGCTGGTCGTTGACGATCTTCTGCGTGAATCCCTTGGCCTCGGTGTTGCCGAGCTTGGTCTTGGTCTGGCCCTCGAACTGCGGCTCGGCGAGCTTGATCGAGATGATCGCGGTGAGACCTTCGCGGATGTCGTCGCCGGAGACGCGGTCCTCCTGCTTCTTCATCAGGCCCCAGTCGAACCCGGCGTTGTTGACCAGGGAGGTGAGCGCCGCGCGGAAGCCCTCCTCGTGGGTGCCGCCCTCGTGGGTGTTGATGGTGTTGGCGAAGGTGTGGACCGACTCGGTGAACGAGGTGTTCCACTGCATCGCGACCTCGAGGCTCATGTGCTGCGCGGCATCGGCGAGCTCGGCCTCGAAGCTGATCACCGACGGGTTGAAGGGCTGCTTGGTGCGGTTGAGGTGCTCGACGTAGTCGACGAGGCCCCGCTCGTACTTGAAGACCTGCTCGGTGCCACCGCCGTCGCCGGCGCCGAGGGCGTCGTGCCCGGCGGAGTCGACGGCGTTGTCGACGGTGTCGTCGGCCACCGCCTCCGCGACGTCGTCGGCGCCGACACGCTCGTCGCGCACCACGATCTCGAGGCCCTTGTTGAGGAAGGCGTACTCGCGGATCCGGCTCGTGATGGTCTCGAGCGAGTGCGTGGTGGTCTCGAACACGTCGGGGGAGGGGTAGTAGGTGATCGTGGTGCCGGTGCGCTCGCCGTCGGCCATCGTGCCGACCTCGTCGAGCCCGGTGACGGGCACGCCGATCTCGAACTGCTGGCGCCAGTGTCGGCCGCGGTTGCGCACCTCGGCCACGACCCGGCTGGACAGCGCGTTGACCACGGAGATGCCGACGCCGTGCAGACCGCCGGACACCTTGTAGCCGCCACCGCCGAACTTGCCGCCGGCGTGGAGGACGGTGAGGGCGAGGGTGAGGGCCGGGAGCTCCTGACCCGGCGCGGTGTCGGTGGGGATGCCGCGGCCGTTGTCGTCGACCCGCACGCCCCCGTCGGACTGGAGGGTGAGCACGATCCGGTCGCAGTAGCCGGCCAGCGACTCGTCCACCGCGTTGTCGACCACCTCCCAGATGAGGTGGTGGAGGCCCCGCTCACCGGTGGAGCCGATGTACATGCCGGGCCGCTTGCGGACCGCCTCCAGTCCCTCCAGGACCTGGATGGCCGACGCGTCGTAGCCGCCGTTGCCGGAGGGCTGCGACGGGCCGGCGGTCGGGGGAGTGGGAGCGTCGGTCACGGGCACCTCGGGGCTGTTGACGTGGGCCGCGGCACCGGTGGCTGCCGGTACGGCGGGCATGCAAGCGGCCGTTCCACGCGGAGTCGAACGGCCGATGTCCATGATAGCGCCCGGAAGGCCTCAGAACACGCACCTCTCCCCAGCGGCGGGGGGACGCGGCGCCGGGAACGGCCCACAGCGGCACGCAACCGGCGCTGAGAGCGTCTGCCAGGGGGTCGCCCGGGCTCCCCTATGGCTCACCGGCCGCCGAGGCGGTCATCCGTAGGTGTCGCGGGGGCCGCGCCCGCCCCGCACCGACCGCCGTCCCCGCGACCACGACGGCGCGTCCGGGCCCCGCACCTCGAGCGCCGTCACCGTGGCCGGCCCCAGCTCCTCGTTGAGGCGGCGGAGCACCTGCGGGGTGAGCAGCCGCAGCTGGGTGGCCCACGCGGTGGAGTCGGTGCGGACGACGAGGACACCGTCGACGAAGCTCTCGGGGTTCGCGTGCTCGGCCACCTCGGGCCCGACCAGCTCCTCCCACCGCGCGATCACGCCGCGCACCCGGAGCATGAGCTCCCAGCCCTCCTTCTCGACGAGCTTCGACACCTCGCCGCCCAGGGGCTGGGGGTCGCGGTCGTCGGGGTGCGTCCCGGAGAGCCAGCCGCGGCGGGGGTCCTCGGTGCCGCGGGCGTCGCGGCGGGGCTCGTCGCGACGGCGGCGGGTGCGGCGCGACGGCGCGGCACTGCCCGCCGTGGCGCGGGTGACCTGGCGGGCCAGGTCGAGCCCGTCGCGATCGTCCTCGGGCGGCTCGGTCTCGGCGGGGTGCTCGGAGCCGTCGTCGGTCTCCGGGTCGTCAGGCACGGGTCACCTCCCCGTCGGCCACGGTGAACCGCGCACCGGCCAGCTCGGCCGGGACGTCGTCGGCCACCGCCGCCGTGACCAGCACCTGCTCGGCGCCGGCCACCAGGCGGGCGAGGTGGGTGCGGCGCTCGGCGTCGAGCTCGGCGAACACGTCGTCGAGGATGAGGATCGGCTCCTCGCCCTCCTCGCGCAGCAGGTCGTAGGACGCGAGCTTGAGCGCGAGCGAGCACGACCAGCTCTCGCCGTGCGAGGCGTAGCCCTTCACCGGCAGCCGGGGGCCGTCGGCGCTGCCGAGGGTGAGGTCGAGGTCGTCGCGGTGCGGGCCGACCAGGCACACGCCGCGGTCGATCTCGTCGCCGCGGCGCCGGCCGAGCTCGGCGAGGAAGGCCTCGGTGAGAGCCGCGCGATCGGCGGCGGCGTGGTCGGTCTCGGGGATCTCGAAGGAGGGGCGGTACTCGATGCCGACGTCGTCGCGGGTGGCGCCGCGGGCGACGGTGGCGTAGGCGTTGCCGACGTGTGGACGTAGCCGCTCCACCAGCGCCATCCGCTCGGCCATGAGCTCGCTGCCGACCTCGGCGAGGTGGGCGTCCCAGACGTCGAGGGTGGCGAGCGCCCCCTCCCGGCTGCCCCCGCCGCGGCGCCCGCCCGCGGTCTTGAGGAGGGTGGCGCGCTGGCGGAGGATCCGGTCGTAGTCGGAGAGAACCCCGCTCAACCGCGGGATCCTGAGCACCAGCAAGTCGTCGAGGAACCGACGCCGGGCGCCCGGGTCGCCCTTGACGAGGGTGAGGTCGTCGGGCGAGAACACGACCGTCCGGACCAGCCCGACCAGGTCGCGCACCCGCGGCAGTGTCGACTTGTTGATTCTTCCCCTGTTGGCCTTGCCGGGCACCAGGTCGACCTCGAGCACGGCGGTGCGGCCGTCCTTCACCACCGACGCCTTGACCGTCGCCTGCGGCTGTCCGGCGCGCACCAGCGGCGCCTCGCCGGCGACCCGGTGGGACGACAGCCGGGAGAGGTAGTCGACGGCCTCGACGAGGTTGGTCTTGCCCTGACCGTTGCGGCCGAGGAAGGCGGTGACGCCGGGCTCGAGCTCGACGTCGACCAGGCCGTAGGACCGGAAGTCGTGCAGCGTGAGCCGCGAGACGTGCATCGCGTGTTCTCCTCCCGGGCCTCCTCGCGAAGGGTAGTCGGGGGAGCGGTCCAGACCGGGGGCGCACCGGGCGGCACGTCGTGGCGTCCACCGGGGCCGATTCCGCTTAGGCTTCGCCGCATGACTCACGACCCGAACAACCCGCAGCAGCCCTACGGCCAGCAGCCCGGGCAGCCGCCGCAGCAAGCCTACGGCCAGCAGGCCTCCGGCGGGCCTTACTACGTCTCGCTCATGGGCCAGGAGCAGGGCCCGCTCGACCTGGGCCAGCTCGCCCAGATGGCGACGTCCGGCAACATGAAGCCCGACACGATGGTGCGCTCCGGCAGCGGCCAGCAGTGGTTCCCGGCCAAGGAGGTGCCCGGCCTCTACTCCGACAAGGAGCTGGTGACCACCGCGATCATCTCGTGGCTGGTGGGCATCTTCGGCGTCGACCGCTTCTACCTCGGCTACACCGGCCTCGGTGTCGCCAAGCTGCTCACCTTCGGTGGCTGCGGCATCTGGGCGATCATCGACCTCGTCCTGATCATCCTCCGCAAGGTTCCGGACGCGCAGGGCCGCCCGCTGCGCTGACGGCGCCAGGAGCCCAGCACGGCCCCGACCGGCGGTGGACGACGCTCAGCTGGTGGCGTCGCCGCCGGGCGGGGGCGGAGTCTGCACCGCGTGGCCACCGAACTGGTTGCGCATCGCGGCGACGGCCTTCATCGCCGGGCTGTCGTCCTGGCGCGAGGTGAACCGCGCGAACAGCGACGAGGCGATCACGTGCATCGGCACGGCGTGCTCGATCGCGGCCTCCACGGTCCAGCGGCCCTCGCCGGAGTCCTCGGCGTAGCCGCGCACCTTCTCGAGGTGCGTGTCCTCCTCGATCGCCGACACCAGGAGGTCGAGCAGCCAGGAGCGGATGACGGTGCCGGTGCGCCAGGAGTCGAAGACCTCGACCACGTTGTCGACGACGTCGACCGTCTCGAGCAGCTCGAAGCCCTCGGCGTAGGCCTGCATCACGGCGTACTCGATGCCGTTGTGCACCATCTTCGCGAAGTGGCCGGCGCCGACCTTGGTGCCGGCGTGCACGAAGCCGCCGTCGTCGGGCTTGAGCGCGTCGAAGACCGGCTGCAGGGTGGCGACGTCCTCCTTCGAGCCGCCGCACATGAGGGCATAGCCGTTCTCCAGGCCCCACACCCCGCCGGAGACGCCGCAGTCGACGAACCCGATGCCCTGCTCGGCGAGCTGCTCGGCGTGCGCCTGGTCGTCGGTCCAGCGGGAGTTGCCACCGTCGACCACGAGGTCACCCTCGCCGAGCAGGCCGCCGAGGTCGCTGATGACCGAGTCGGTGACCTCGCCGGACGGGACCATCACCCAGACGACCTTCGGGCCGTCGTCGGGCAGGGCCTCGACCAGGGCTTCCAGGCTGTCGACGTCGGTGACGTCGGGGTTGCGGTCGAATCCGGTGACGGTGAGGCCGGCGTCGCGCATCCGGGTGCGCATGTTGCCGCCCATCTTGCCGAGGCCGACGAGCCCGAGGTGCATGACGATGCCTTCCCGAAGGGGGGTGGGTGCGGTGCCGGCGGGGCGCCGGCCAGGACGGGTCAGGACAGGAGGCGCCGCGGCATCAGCAGGTAGCGGAAGCCGGGGTCGACGTCACCGTCCTCCACGATCCCACTGATCACCACGGGCTTCGAGGCCTGGGTGAACGCGAGCTCCACGTAGCGCTCGTCGATCGCGGTGAGACCGTCGAGCAGGAAGCTCGGGTTGAAGCCGGTGGTGATGTCGTCGCCGTCGATGTCGGCCGTGATCGACTCCGAGGCCTGGGCCTCGTCACCGGAGCCGGCATCGAGGGTGAGCGTGCCGTCGGCGAAGGCCAGCTGGACCGCGGTGTTGCGCTCGGCCACCAGGGCGACCCGCTTCACCGACTCCACCAGCTCGCTCTTCTCCACCTTCGCGACCGTGACCTTCTCGCTGGGGAAGAGGCTGCGCACCTTGGGGAACTCGCCGTCGAGCAGGCGGGTGGTGGTCCGGCGGACGCCGCCGGGCGCATGTCCCTCGAACCCGATGAGCCCGTCGCCGGTACCCCCTGCCGCGAGTGCCACGGTGACCTCGGTGCCGGCGGTGAGCGAGCGCGCGGTGTCGCTGAGCACGCGGGCCGGCACCAACGCGGCGAGCGAGGCGTCGGGCGTGCGCGGGTTCCAGTCGAGCTCGCGGTGGGAGAGTCGGAACCGGTCGGTGGCGAGCAGCGACATCGTGGTGCCCTCGATCTCGAGCCGGACGCCGGTGAGCACCGGGAGCATGTCGTCGCGGCCGGCGGCGGTGACCGCCTGGGCGACGGCGTGGGCGAACACGTCGCTCTGCACCGTGCCCGAGGCCTCCGGCAGCTCGGGGATGGTCGGGTAGTCCTCGACGGGCATGGTCTGGAGGCTGAACCGGGCGGCACCGCAGGTGAGCGAGACCCGGGTCCCGTCGAGCACGAGCTCGACGGGCTTGGCCGGCAGGCTGCGCGTGATGTCGGCGAGCAGGCGACCGCTGACCAGTGCGGTGCCCTCGTCGGCGACCTCCGCGCTGAGCGTGGCGCGCGCCGAGGTCTCGTAGTCGAAGGTCGACAGCACCAGACCGGCGTCACTCGCCTCGATGAGGAGTCCCGCGAGGACGGGGGCGCTGGGTCGGACCGGCAGGCTGCGTGCCGCCCAGGCGACGGCGTCGGCGAAGACGTCGCGCTCGACTCGGAACTTCACGGTGTTGGGCCCTTCATCAAGAGGTCGCTCGGATCACGGTGCGGGGAAGGTGCGGTGGGGAGAGGAATCCTGCCACGGCTGGTCGTGGTCCACAGGCGAGCGGTCAGGAGGAAGTCCGCGGAGATCTGACAACCAGGTAGTACGGGAGTAGCAGTAGCAGGTGTGGAATCTGTGGAAGACCACTATCGGTGCAGGTGAGCGGCAGGGTCGCCCTGTCGACTGGCTGTGGACAGGATCGGGACAACTCGCGCCTGCCTGGGGAGGACGGTTCCGGCTGTGGAGCCCGGCGCCGCGTCGTCCCCAGATCCTCCCCGTGTAGTTCGTACCGTGGAGGCACCCAGGTGCACAGGGAGGGTCGAGGTGGACGCTCAGGCCTGACGGGCCTGCATCTTGACCCGGTTGGTGAGCTCGCTGACCTGGTTGAAGACGGCGCGCCGCTCGGCCAGGAGCTGGTTGATCTTCCGCTCGGCGTACATGACCGTGGTGTGGTCCCGGCCGCCGAACTGCTGGCCGATCTTCGGCAGCGAGAGGTCGGTGAGCTCGCGGCACAGGTACATGGCGATCTGGCGGGCCATCACCAGGTGCCGGCCGCGGCTGGGACCGGTGAGCTCCTCGATCGCGACGCCGAAGTAGGCGCCGGTCTGGGCGATGATGAGCGGGGCGGTGATCTCGGGCTCGCCGCCCTCGGGGATCAGGTCCTTGAGCACGATCTCGGCCAGCGTCATGTCGACGTCCTGCCGGTTCAGGTTCGCGAACGCGGTGACCCGGATCAGCGCACCCTCGAGCTCGCGGATGTTGGTCTGGATCTTGGAGGCGATGAACTCCAGGACGTCGGGCGGCGCGGTGAGCCGGTCCATCGCGGCCTTCTTGCGCAGGATCGCGATGCGGGTCTCGAGGTCGGGCGGCTGGACGTCGGTGATGAGGCCCCACTCGAACCGGTTGCGCAGCCGGTCCTCGAGCGCCTCGAGCCGCTTCGGCGCCCGGTCGGAGGTGAGCACGATCTGCTTGTTCGCGTTGTGGAGCGTGTTGAACGTGTGGAAGAACTCCTCCTGGGTCTGGGTCTTGCCCTCCAGGAACTGGATGTCGTCGATGAGGAGCACGTCGACGTCGCGGTAGCGGCGCTTGAACCGGTCCTGCCGGTCGTCGCGGATCGCGTTGATGAACTCGTTGGTGAACTCCTCGCTGCTCACGTAGCGCACCTTGGCGCCCTCGAAGAGGGTGCGGACGTAGTGGCCGATCGCGTGCAGCAGGTGGGTCTTGCCGAGGCCGGAGTCGCCGTAGACCAGCAGCGGGTTGTAGGCGCGGCCCGGCGCCTCGGCCACCGCCACGGCGGCGGCGTGGGGGAACCGGTTCGAGGACCCGATGACGAAGGTCTCGAAGGTGTACTTCGGGTTGAGTCGCGCCTCGAGCGCGGAGGCGCGGGGCGTCTCGCCGAGGGCGGCGGCCGACCCGACGGCGGACGACGGCTCCGGGGGAGCGTCGTTGTCGCTGAAGTCGAGACCCCCGGGCGGGGTGTCCGGCGGCGGAGGGATGTCGAGAGGTCGATGTGTCGACATGTCGTCAGGTCGAGATGTCGACTCGTGACCGCCGATCTCGTCCTGCGGGAGCTCGTAGCGGGCGGTGCCCTCGTCGAGGGTGTTGTCGACGGTGACCGCGATCCGCACCTCGTAGCCGTGCTTCTCGGTGAGCGCGTCCTCGATCTGGTTGCGCAGCCGCCCCTCGAGCTGGGCCCGTGTGAAGTCGTTGGGCACGGCGACCACCGCGACGTTCTCGTGCAGCGTCACCGGCCGGCTCGAGCGCAGCCAAGCCTGCTGGTGGGGCTGCAGGTCGGCGACGACGGCGCGCCAGGACTGGTCGAGGTCGGAGGTCTGCTCCACGGTGCTCCCGCTATCGGTGGTCGGTGGACGACGGAGGACGGGCCTCCCGGATCGAGACGCGTGATCCACAGGTTTGTCCACAGGGTGTGAACCAGGCTCCGCCAGGGTGGAGGAAACCCGACCAGGGACCCTCAGCGACCGGTTCCTTGCCTCGTTTCCGCAGGTCAGACCGCATGTGGCTGAGTTGTGAGAGCGGTCACACCGGCGTCCAGAGGCTGGGGACGACCGTGGGGCGGGGAAACCCGGTGTCGTCGAACCTAACCCCGCCTCGGCGCGCCCGGCAAGCCGTCATCCACAGGGCGACCGGGCCAGTCCACAGCGGTTCGGGACGGCCGATCGACGCGGGTTTGACCGGCCTGATCGGCACCCCGTACCGTGGAGCGGTCATTCGGTGACGACCGATGCCGCACGTCCACGAGGGGCCACCTGGCCCGTCATACGTGGTCTGCTGTCGATCCTAGAAGGAACTCCTCGTGAGCAAGCGCACGTACCAGCCGAACAACCGCCGGCGCCACAAGACGCACGGGTTCCGCCTGCGCATGCGTACCCGCGCCGGCCGGTCGATCCTGTCGAGCCGGCGCCGCAAGGGCCGCAAGAGCCTGGCCGTCTGAGCGGGCTCCGCCCCGCTCGCCGTCGACGCGACGTGCTCTCCGCGGCGCACCGCCTGACCGACGCGACCGCGTTCCGCGAGACGACGCGTCGCGGGCATCGCGCGTCGTCGCGCACCCTGGTGCTGCACGTGTCGGTGCCCCCGGGCAGCGCGACCGCGGACGCCGGGCACCCCCGTGTCGGCTTCGTGGTGAGCCGGGCCGTCGGTGGCTCGGTGGTGCGCCACCGGGTGCAGCGACGGCTGCGTCACCTCGCGCGCGAGGTGATCTGCGACCTGCCGGCCGGCGCCACCGTGGTGGTCCGCGCCCAGCCCGCGGCCGCCGCGGCGTCCTACGACGAGCTCGGCCGGGACCTCACGAGGTGCCTGGACCGGGTGGCGAGGGGTCGGTCGTGAAGTACCTCCTCATCGGCCTGCTCAAGGCCTACCGGTTCGCGATCAGTCCGCTGTACGGGCAGGTCTGCCGCTACTACCCGACGTGCTCGGCCTATGCCCTCGAGGCGGTGCAGGTGCACGGCAGCGTGCGAGGCTCATGGTTGGCGGCCCGCCGGCTCGCCCGGTGCCACCCCTGGGCGCCGGGTGGCGTCGACAAGGTCCCACCTGCTCGTGACCCGCGTGAGCGAGTTCCGCGCCTCCCGATCCACCGACAAGGAGCTTGAGCCCCGTGGGTTTCTTCACCGCCATCGGCAGCTTCATCATGACGCCGCTGTACTACGCGATCTCGGCGATCATGCTGGCCTTCCACAGCTTCTTCAGCCTGTTCCTGGACGAGGCGGGCGGGCTGAGCTGGGCGCTCTCGATCGTCGGCCTGACGCTCGTGATCCGGATCCTGCTGATCCCGCTGTTCGTCAAGCAGATCAAGTCGCAGCGCAACATGCAGCTCCTCCAACCGAAGGTGAAGGAGCTGCAGAAGAAGTACGGCCACGACCGGCAGCGTCTCGGCGAGGAGACGATGAAGCTGTACAAGGACGCGGGCACCAATCCGTTCGCGTCCTGCCTCCCACTGCTGCTGCAGATGCCGATCTTCTTCGCGCTGTTCCGGATCCTCGACCAGGCGGCCCGCAACGGGTCGGGGCGCGGGTTCCTCACCGACGACCGGGCCAAGGACTTCGGAGAGTCACAGATCTTCGGGAACATCCCGATCGCCGACTCGTTCTGGGGTGCGCTCAACGGCGACGGCAGCTCGCTCGTCATGGTGGTGTCGCTGGTCCTCGTGCTGCTCATGACCGCGACGACGTTCACGACCCAGCGCCAGCTGATGAGCAAGAACATGCCGGCCGACGCGATGACCGGGCCCTACGCCCAGCAGCAGAAGATGCTGCTCTACGTGCTGCCCGTGGCCTTCGGCCTGGGCGGCGTCGCGTTCCCGATCGGCGTGCTCCTCTACTGGACCACCTCCAACCTGTGGACGATGGGCCAGCAGTTCTACGTGATCCGCAACAACCCGGCCCCCGGCACGCCTGCCTTCGAGGCCAAGGAGAAGCGGGACCGGGAGAAGCGCGCGAAGCGCGGCGAGCACGACGACGAGGAGGGCGACGGCGGCGTCGCCACGCTGACCGAGGACCGTCGTCCGACGCAGCGCGAGCAGCCGAAGCGACTCACCAAGGCAGAGCGGCAGCGAGCCGCCGCGAAGCAGGCCGCGTTGCGCAAGGAGGCGGAGGCCCAGGCGGCGGGCGAGCCGCCGCTACCGGACCCCGAGCCCGAGCCGGTCGTCGAGCCCGAGCCGAAGACCGCCCCCACCCCGAACAACGTCAAGAAGACGTCCCACCCACCGACGAAGAAGAAGAAGCAGGGAGGCAGGCGATGAGCGCCGACGCCGGTACCGAGACCCAGACCACGACCGACACCGACACCGAGGCCGCGTCCGAGACCGAGACGGGCGCCGAGACCGCGGCCGAGGCGGGCGCGGCTGCGCCGGGCACCAGCCGCGCCGACCTGCTCGAGCAGGAGGGCGACATCGCTGCGGACTACCTCGAGGAGCTGCTCGACATCGCCGACCTGGACGGCGACCTCGACATGGACGTCGAGGGCGACCGGGCGGCGGTGTCGATCGTCGGCGCGGACCTGCAGCAGCTGGTCGGTGCCAACGGCGAGGTGCTCGATGCACTCCAGGAGCTGACCCGGCTGGCGGTCTACCGCGAGACCGGCGTCCGCTCCCGGCTGATGCTGGACGTCTCCGGCTACCGCGCGGACAAGCGGGAGCAGCTCGTGGTGCTGGCCGACGAGACCGTGGCGCGGGTCAAGGAGAGTGGCGAGCCCGAGTCGCTGGACCCGATGACCCCGTTCGAGCGGAAGGTCGTGCACGACGCCGTGGCCGAGGCCGGCCTGATCTCGGAGTCCGAGGGTGTCGAGCCTCGCCGGTACGTCGTGGTGCTCCCGGCTGCCGACTGAGAGTCATGGTTTCACGTGAAACCGGACCCCCCGTGCCCGACGAGGCCCGGGGGGTCTTCGGCGTCGCGGCTGCCGACGGCGGAGGCTTTCGCCCGGCTGCTCGCGACCGCGGGGGTCGAGCGCGGTCTGATCGGGCCCCGGGAGGCGCCCCGCCTCTGGGACCGCCACCTCCTCAACTGCGCGGTGGTGGAGGAGGTCGTTCCGCCGGGCGCCCGCGTCGCTGACCTCGGCTCCGGTGCCGGCCTGCCCGGGTTGGTGCTGGCCATCGCGCGCCCCGACCTCGACGTGACGCTGGTGGAACCGTTGCTGCGGCGCACCACGTTCCTCGAGGAGGCCGTGGCGACGCTGGAATTGCAGCGGGTCCGGGTGCATCGCGGCCGGGCCGAGTCGCTGCACGGCAAGGAACGGTTCGACGTGGTGACCTCGCGCGCCCTCGCCCCGCTGGAGCGGCTGCTGGGGTGGTCGATGCCGCTCGTGGCGCCGGAGGGCGCGATGGTGGCGCTGAAGGGTTCGAGTGCGGCCGAGGAGGTCCGGGCGGCCGGAGCGGTGCTGGCCGAGCTCGGGTGCGCGGCGCCGGACTTAGTGGAGGTCGGGGTGGGGCGGGTCGCCACCCCGGGCCAGGTGGTCCGGGTCGCCTGGCGCGACCCGGCCTCGGTATCGTGGCCTGCCGCACCTCCGGCAGGGGGCACGCGCCGCCCGGACCGGGCCGGTGGAGCACCAGCGGGGAAGCGGAGGCACCGACGTGGTCGATGAGTTATCCACCGACGGGTCCCCGCCTGACGGGCAGAGTTATCCACAGGTTCCGGCTAGTTCTCCCCAGCCTGAAGTGCCCGCTGTTTCACGTGAAACCAGTGCGGTGCGCACCGCTGGCGAGATGGCCGGCTACGACGACGGGTTCGACCACGAGCAGTCCACGCCACTCGCCCGCGCGGCTCACCACAGCCTGATCGCCCGACAGGAGGCACCGGGCTCGGCCCGGGTGCCCCGGCCCGAGGGAACCCGGATCTTCGTCGTCGCCAACCAGAAGGGTGGCGTCGGCAAGACCACGACCACGGTGAACATCGGTGCCGCCCTGGCCCAGCTCGGCCAGCGGGTCCTCGTCGTCGACCTCGACCCCCAGGGCAACACGTCCACCGCACTGGGGGTCGACCACCGCCGCGGGGTGCCGTCGACCTACGAGGCGCTGGTCGAGGGCCGGCCGCTCGCCGACCTCGTCCAGCCGTGTCCCACCGTGCCCGGGCTCTCCGTCGTGCCCGCGACGATCGACCTGGCCGGTGCCGAGATCGAGCTGGTGAGCGTGGTGGCGCGCGAGGGGCGGCTGCGCAAGGCGATCCACGGGCACCCGCAGATCGGTTCCGCCGCCGAGGCGGGGGAGGGCCGGTTCGACTACGTGCTGGTGGACTGCCCGCCGAGCCTCGGTCTGCTCACGCTGAACGCCCTCGTGGCCGGTGAGGAGATGATGATCCCGATCCAGGCGGAGTACTACGCGCTGGAGGGGCTGGGCCAGCTGCTCGAGACCGTCGACATGGTGCGAGCCCACCTGAACCCGACGCTCGCCGTCTCGACGATCCTCCTCACGATGTACGACGCCCGGACCCGACTCGCCGCCGGCGTCGCCGACGAGGTGCGCGAGCACTTCGGCGACCAGGTGCTGCGGACGGCGATCCCGCGATCGGTCCGGGTCTCCGAAGCGCCGTCGTACGCCCAGACGGTGATGACCTACGACCCCGGGAGCCCCGGGGCGCTGAGCTACTACGAGGCGGCGCGCGAGATCGCGACGAAGGGAGTGCGGGGATGAGCGGGAGTCCCAGCGGCGGAACCCAGCGACGCGGGCTGGGACGAGGGCTCGGGTCGCTGATCCCGACCGCCCCACCCGAGAACCCGACGGCACCGCCGGCGACGCCCGCCACGGGGGACGGGGCCGTCGAGGCGGCCGGCGCGTACTTCGCAGAGCTCCCGCCCGACCAGATCACGCCCAATCACGCTCAACCGCGCCAGGTCTTCGACGAGGAGGCGATGGCGGAGCTGGTGCACTCGATCCGTGAGGTCGGGCTGCTCCAGCCGGTCGTGGTGCGCCGCACCGGCCCCGAGTCGTTCGAGCTGATCATGGGCGAACGCCGCTGGCGCGCCTCGCGGGAGGCCGGCCTGCCGGCGATCCCGGCGATCGTCCGGCAGACCGACGACGTCGACATGCTGCGCGACGCGTTGCTGGAGAACCTGCACCGCTCGCAGCTGAACCCGCTGGAGGAGGCCGCGGCCTACGCCCAGCTGCTCGAGGACTTCGGCTGCACCCACGACGAGCTCGCCCAGCGGATCGGCCGGTCGCGGCCGCAGATCAGCAACACGCTCCGGCTGCTGCGGCTCGGGCCGGCCGTGCAGCGCCGGGTGGCGGCCGGCGTGCTCTCGGCCGGGCACGCCCGCGCGCTGCTGGCGGTCGAGGACTCCGACCTCCAGGACCGGCTCGCGCAGCGCGTCGTCGCCGAGGGCATCAGCGTCCGCGGTCTCGAGGAGATCGTGGCCGTGGGCGCGACGGGCGCCGAGCGGGAGCGCAGCGTCCGGCGTCGCCCGACCGCGCCTGGACTGACCGAGCTCTCCGACCGGCTCTCGGACCGGCTCGACACCCGCGTCAAGGTCGACCTCGGCCAGCGCAAGGGCAAGATCGCGATCGAGTTCGCGACCCTGGACGACCTGCAGCGCATCGTCGAGATGATCGACCCTCGCAACCGCCAGGACCGGCCGATCTAGCCATACGTCGCTTTGTCTACATGTCGACATGTCGAGGTGTCGACCTGTCGATAAAGAGGTCTCTCAATCCCGGCGACGAGCGGCCCGGGCGGCCTTCTCCTCGGCGTCGAGCCGGGCGGCCTCCTCGAGCGTGGGCGCGGAGCCGCCGTGCCGGGCCGGGAGCCACCAGCTGCCGGGGGGCTGCTCGGAGTCCGGGTAGGCGGCGATGGCGGCGTCCAGCATCTCGGTCATGACCGTCTTCAGCTCCGCGGTCTCCGCAGCCGGGTCGGCGCCGGTGGGGTGCAGCGGCTCGCCGACGCGGATCGCGATGGTCTTGCCGCGGGAGAAGTCGCGGGGGTGGTCCTTGGTCATCATCCGCTGGGTGCCCCAGAGGACGACGGGTACCAGGGGGACGCCGGCGGCGGCGGCGATCCGTACCGCGCCGGTCTTGAACTCCTTGAGCTCCATGGCTCGCGAGATCGTGGCCTCGGGGAAGATCCCGACCGCCTCGCCGGCGCGCAGCAGCTCCAGCGCCCGGGCGAGCGAGGCCTCACCCGCGCTGCGGTCGACCTCGACATGGTGCAGCGAGCGCATCAGCGGGCCGGTCCACCGGTGGTCGAACAGCTCCTTCTTCGCCATGAACCGCACCTTGCGCCCCGACGGGTTGGCCGCGAGGCCGCCGTAGACGAAGTCGACGTAGCCGACGTGGTTGACGGCGAGCAGCACGCCGCCGGTGCGGGGCACGTGCTCGGTGCCGGTCAGGTCGATCCGCTGGCCGAGCAGCCGGAAGCCGGTCTTGCAGGCCACGATGATCGGCGGGTAGGTGATGTCGCGCATGCCGTAGTGCTCCTCAGGGTCAGCGGCGGGTGGCCAGGAAGTCGGCGATCCGGCCGATGGCCTCCTCGAGCACCGCGACGTCGGGGAGGGTCACCAGCCGGAAGTGGTCGGGCTCGAACCAGTTGAAGCCGGTGCCGTGGGTGACCAGGATCTTCTTGGCCCGCAGCAGCTCGATCACGAACTCCTGGTCGTCGTCGATCCGGTAGACCTCGGGGTCCAGGCGGGGGAAGCAGTAGAGCGCCCCGCGCGGCCGCACCGAGGACACGCCGGGGATCTCGTTGAGCAGCCGGTCGGCGAGCATGCTCTGCTCGTAGAACCGGCCGCCGGGCACGATGAGCTCCTCGATGGACTGGTAGCCGCCCGAGCGCGGTCTGGATGGCGTGCTGGGCCGGGACGTTGGCGACACATCCGCATGTTCGCGACCAGCGTGAGGCCCTCGAGGAAGTCCGCGGCGAGCTCCTTGGGGCCCGAGACCATCACCCAGCCGGCGCGGTAGCCACACACCCGGTAGGCCTTCGACAGGCCGCTGAAGGTGAGGCAGAGGACGTCGCCGCCGGCCGCGGTGGCCGCGTGGTGGTGCACGGCGTCGTCGAACAGGATCTTCTCGTAGATCTCGTCGGCGAAGACCACGAGCTCGTGGCGCCGGGCGATGTCGATGAGCCCCTTCACCGTCTCCTCGCTGTAGACGGCACCCGTGGGGTTGTTGGGGTTGATGATCACGAGGGCGTGGGTGTGCTCGGTGACCTTCGCCTCGATGTCGGCCAGGTCGGGGTTCCACCCGTTGCTCTCGTCGCACCGGTAGTGCACCGGAGTGCCGCCGGACAGCGTCACGGCGCCCGTCCACAGCGGGTAGTCGGGCGCGGGCACGAGGATCTCGTTGCCGTCGTCGATGAAGGCCTGGAGCACCATCGAGATCAGCTCGGAGACGCCGTTGCCGATGAAGACGTCGTCGACGTGGACGTCGCGCAGGCCGCGCTGCTGGTAGTACTGCGCGACGGCGGTGCGCGCGGAGTAGATGCCACGGGAGTCGCTGTAGCCCTGGGAGCGGCCAGGTGGTGCGTCATGTCGGTGAGGATCGCCTCGGGCGCCTCGAAGCCGAACGGCGCCGGGTTGCCGATGTTGAGCTTCAGGATGCGGTGACCCTCGGCCTCCAGCTTCTGCGCCTCGACCAGGATCGGGCCGCGGACGTCGTAGCGCACGTCGTGGAGCTTGCGGCTCTGCCGGATCGGACGCACGCCGCCATCCTCGCAGCCTCTCGACCGCAGGCGTCCAGCGGTTGCACACTGGGTGACGTGCGCCGCGTGGTGGCCCTGACCCCCGACCGGCTCGACCAGCTGGCCGAGGCGCTGCCGTGCGGCTCGTGCGCGTTCTGGGAGCTCGACCCGGTGCGCCGGGCGCGGGTGCACGGCGCGGCCGCGGTCGTCGCGGAGAAGCACGCCTGGCTCTCGCAGGTGCTGCGGGAGTGGGGCTCGTGCGGCCGGGTGGTGCTCGTGGACGACGTCCCGGTCGGCTACGTCGTCTACGCCCCGGCGTCGTTCGTGCCGGGCGCGGCCGGGTTCCCGACGGCGCCGGTCTCACCGGACGCCGTGCTGCTCACCACCGTGCACGTGGCCGCCGAGCACGCGCGGCGGCGGGCTCGGCCGGGTGCTGGTGCAGGGGATGGCCCGCGACCTCATCGACCGGGGCGGCGTGCGCGCCGTGGAGGCGTTCGCGCACCCGTCGCGGGGGCGGCGGGTGCGTGGTGCCGGCGGACTTCCTCGGCCACGTCGGCTTCCGCACCCACCGGCCGCACCCGACGACGCCCCGGATGCGGATGGACCTGCGCTCCGCGCTGACCTGGAAGGACGAGGTGGAGGCGGCGCTGGAGCGGCTGTGCTGGGCGTCGTGCGGCCGAGACCGGTCGACCGGCACCCGAGCGAGGACCTGCTCGAACTCAGCTCGTCACGAACTCGTCGAGCTCCTTGAGGAGCGCGGCCTTGGGCTTGGCGCCCACGATCGACCGGACGACCTCGCCGCCCTGGTAGACGTTGATCGTCGGGATGCCGGTGACCCGGTAGGACGACGGCGTGACGGGGTTCTCGTCGACGTTCATCTTGACGAAGGTGATCTTGTCGCCGTGGGCCTCGGCGAGCTCGTCGAGGATCGGCGCGACCTGGCGGCACGGACCGCACCACTCGGCCCAGAAGTCCACGAGCACGGGCTTCTCGGACTTCAGGACGGTGGCCTCGAACTCGGCGTCGGTGACGGAATCGATCTTGCCCACGGTGGATCCTCTCTCGCTGCTGTCAGTGGCTGACAGGTGGTTGGGGTGGTACCCAGTGAACCGGCGGGCGCCGACAATTGTTCCTCAGAGGACGCTGGCGACCTCGTCCGCGCGCTGCTGGGCCTCAGCACCGGTCGACGCCGCGTGATCGAGCTCGGTCAGGTACCGCTCGGCGTCGAGCGCGGCCGCGCAGCCGGTGCCGGCGGCGGTGATCGCCTGGCGGTAGTGGTGGTCGACGAGGTCGCCGCAGGCGAAGACGCCGGGCAGGTTGGTGCCGGTGGAGGGGTGGGTGGCCAGCACGTAGCCGTTCTCGTCGAGGTCGACCTGGCCCTCGAGCAGCTCGGAGCGCGGGTCGTGGCCGATGGCGATGAACAGGCCGGTGGCGTCGAGGTCGCGGGTCTCACCGGTGACGGTGTCGCGCAGCGTGACCGACTCGAGCTGGTCGGCGCCGTTGATCGCGTCGACCTCGGAGTTCCAGACGATGTCGAGCTTCGGGTCGGCGAAGGCGCGCTCCTGCATGATCTTGGAGGCGCGCAGCTCGTCGCGGCGCACGATCAGCGAGACCTTCGAGCCGAACCGGGTGAGGAACGTGGCCTCCTCGATCGCGGAGTCGCCGCCGCCGACGACGGCGATGTGCTGCTCGCGGAAGAAGAAGCCGTCGCAGGTGGCGCACCACGAGACGCCGCGGCCGGAGAGGGCGTCCTCGTTCGGGAGGTCGAGCTTGCGGTAGCCCGAGCCGGTCGCCAGGATCACGGCGCGCGCGGTGTAGGTGTCGGTGGCGGTCTGGACGACCTTGACGTCGCCGGTGAGGTCGACCTCGAGGACGTCGTCGGCCACCAGCTCGGCGCCGAAGCGCTCGGCCTGGGCGCGCATCTCGTCCATCAGCGCCGGGCCCATGATGCCGTCGCGGAAGCCGGGGAAGTTCTCGACCTCGGTGGTGTTCATCAGCGCGCCGCCGGCGGTGACCGAGCCCTCGAAGACCAGCGGCTGCAGGCTCGCGCGGGCGGCGTAGACGGCGGCGGTGTAGCCGGCGGGGCCGGAGCCGATGATGATGACGTTGCGGGTCTCGCTCATGCGCAGCAGAACTCCTGGGTCGGGTGCGATCGTCACAACCGATCGTAGGCGAGCGGCATTCCCGCGCCGGCCGCCACGATCAGGGAACCGGGAGCGTGGTGGTGCGCAGCACGTCGCCGGTGCCGCACTGGAGCAGGTCGACCACCTGGGCGTCGTCGGTGGGAGGCCGGTAGGCGAGCACCGCCTCCGAGCCGTCGTAGAGCACCGGCACCAGGACGCCGTCACCGGGAGCGACGACGTCGCACGGGAAGTCCTGGGACTCCTCGCGGCGCGGCGCCTCTTCCAGCGACGCTCGCCGCGGTAGCGCTCGGCGTCGGCGGCGAAGGTGTCGGAGGAGACGGCCAGCGGCTTCATCCGGTCGAGGCTGTCGGGATCGGCGATCGACGGCGCCTGCTCGTTCGGCGCGGCGGCGCTGTCGCCCCCGGCATCGTCGGCCTCGCTGCGGTCGAGCTGCTCCTGGGACACGCCCCCGCCCGAGGCGCTGCTGTCGGCGCTCGTCGCGGTCGACGACGGCGCCCGACCCCGACACCGATGGCGACGACGGCGGCCGCGGCCACGAGCATGGCGCCGCCCTGCCGACGCCGGCGGCGCGCGGCGAGGTCGACGGGTGGCTGGGGCGGCTGGGGCGTCGCCGCTCCGCGGCGAGCTCGGCGAGGACGCCGTCGAGGCGCGCGGCCGACGTCCGCCGGGAGCGGCTCGTCGTGGCGCGCCTCGGCGAGCAGGCGGCGTACCTGCTCGTCGTCGTGCGCGCTCAGCTCGGGCTCGGTCATGGCTCTCTGCTCATCGGTGGGGTCGCGGGAGGCGGTCAGCCGCGCTCGGGCGGACCGCGGGTCGGTCCCGGTGATGGGACGCGGCCCGGCCTCGGGGGGGTTCCCGGCGGGCGGACCGACCGCCGCGTCGTCGTCGGCGGGGTCGAGGAGGTGGCGCAGCAGCCCGGCGAGCCGGGCCCGGCCGCGCGAGCAGCGCGACTTCACGGTGCCGACGGCGCAGTCGAGGATGACGGCGACCTCGGCGACCGGGTAGCCCTCCATGTCGACGAGCACGAGGGCGGCCCGCTGATCCTCGGGCAGCGTCCGCAGCGCGGCGAGCACCTCGCGCCGCTGCTCGGCGCGCACCGAGGTGTCGGCGGGGTCGACGACGTCGCCGGTGGCGGTGGCCAGCGCGCCCCGGCCGGCGTGCTCGTCGAGGTCGTCGGGCAGCGCCTCGGCCCGGCGCACCTTGGCGGCGCGGATCCGGTCCAGGCAGGCGTTGACGACGACCCGGTGCAGCCAGGTGGTCACCTGCGCCTCGCCGCGGAACGACCCCGCGCGCCGGTAGGCGGCCACCAGGCCGTCCTGCAGGCCGTCGGCGGCGTCGTCGGGGTTGCCCATCGTGCGCAGCGCCACCGCCCACAGCCGGTCGCGGTGGCGGCCGAACAGCTCGCCGAAGGCCTCGGGGTCGCCCGCGACGTGGGCGGCCAGCAGCTCGGTGTCGGAGCGCTGCTCGCCGTCAGCCACCCCGCACCACCACCTCGGCGATGCTGCCACGGAACTCCGAGCCGTCCTGCGGCAGGGAGGTCAGCCACACCACGACGTAGCGAGCGGTGACGGCGCCGTCGGTGTCGAGGGTGAGGTCGGGGCCGTCGGCGGTGCCGGCGGCGACCCGCGTCGAGCCCGACGACGTCGTCGGGAGCGGCGTCCGCGGTGTAGACCTCGACGTCGGTGGGTGCGCCGTCCAGCCGCAGGTCGATGGCGCGCACCTCGTGCTCCTCGCCGAGGTCGAGGGTGAGACCGACGCCGGTCTTGAGGCCGCCGGGCCCGAGCTGGTCGAAGTAGCTCTGGGTGGTCCACGCGGTGCCGCGGCGTCCGTCGACCGCGAGTGGCGCGGCCTCGTCGTTCTCGCCGCCGTCGCCCTGCGGGTCGAGCGCGGTGGCCGCGACGCCGGTGAGCGGACGGGCGGCGACGGGCTCGCGGCCCTCCCGCGGCGGCGCGGACGTCGACGTGTCGTCCTCGCCCGGGCTCGAGGCCTCGTCGCCGGACTGGAGGTTGACCGCCACGACCACGGCGACGACGAGCAGCAGGATCGCGGCGAGGCCGGTGGCCAGGCGCAGCCAGCGGCGGCCGGGCACGTGGCCGTCCTCGGTGCCGATGGCGTACAGGGTGGAGCCGGTCTCGCCGTGGCCGGTGCCGCCGCCGGCGAACGGCCAGAACCCGCCCTCGGCGCGGCGCAGCCGGGTGCTGGTGGAGTCGGTGACCGGGGAGTCGCCGGGCGCCTCGTCGGGCTGCCGGTCGGGCATCGGGCGCGGCGGTGGTGTGCGCGGCCGCCGGGGGACGCCGTCGGGCGGGTCGGGGGCGAACAGCGGACGCTCGGGCGGGTCCTCGAACGGCGGGGGCGGCGGCACCGGCTCGGTGCGGCGCTCCAGCCACGACACGTCGCCGTCCTCGTCGAAGATCGGCAGGCCGGCCTCGGTGGGCTGCTCGACCGGTGGGGCGGCGGACCGCGGCGCCGGGGTGGGCTCGGGCTCGGCGCTCGGGCTCGGGGTCGGGTTCCGGGGGCCGGACCAGGGTCGGCTCGTCGACCTCGGGCACCGTGATCTCGGGCACCGCGGCAGGATCACGATGCCGCCGCTCGGCACCGGCGGGATGTCGCCGAGCAGCGCCTGCGCGATGCCGGCGGGGTCGCCGACGTACTCGTCGAGGTAGGTCGGCGATGCCGCGGGCGGTGTGGATGTCGCCGAGGTCGACCGAGCGCGGCAGCGTGTGGGGGTGCAGGACGTCGTCGCACAGCAGGTCGAGCGGCCGCGGGACCCCGGCGCGCACCCGCCGCGGCCGCAGCACCTCGCCGTGCTCGCGCGGCGCGGGGGGCACGGAGGACTCCGAGAGTCCGGCCCAGCGCCCGGTGAGCAGGCAGTAGAGCAGGCCGGCCAGGTCGCTGACGTCGCTGGCAGCCCGGCTGCCGGTCTTGCCGTGCAGGGCGGCGTCGACGCCGTGGCCGATCAGCCGGATCCGGCCGGCACGGTCGATGAGCACGTTCTCCGGGGCCAGGCGGCCGTGCGGCACGCCCGTGGCATGGGCCGCGGCGATCGAGTCGGCCACCTCGGCGACCACCCAGGCCGCGCGGCGCGGGCCGAGGGTCGTGTGGGCCACCACGATGTCGAAGGACGAGCCCCAGGCCCACTCGTTGACGACGTAGCAGACGTCGTCGTTCACCTCGGCGTCGAGCACGCGCAGGATGCGCCGGTCGAGCACGGTCGACGCCCGTCGGGCGGCCTCCATGAGCGAGGACGCGCGCTGGTCGTCGGCGCGCGATGACGTGGATCGCGACGTGTCGCTCGAGGATCCGGTCGTGTGCCCGCCAGAACCGGCCGGAGCCGCTCTCGGTGAGCAGGTCACCGAGGAGATAGCGGTCGCCGAGGACATCGCCAGAACGCGTGGCGTGCGGCACCGTTCCCTCCTCGCTCGCGTCCCCGGCGAACCCTGGCCTCCACTGTAAGGAAGGTCAGGCGCTCGCACGGCCGAAGCGCCGAGTCAACGTCGTGATCACGTCGGTGACCTCGGTCAGCCGGAAGACCCGCGAGGCCACCAGGAAGGTGAGCGCACCCAGGCCGGTGACGACCACCACCCGCAGCGCGGCCTCCGGCCAGGAGTCGCCGAGCAGCGTCGCGAGCCCCCACATCGCCAGCCCGCCGACCGCGGTGGCCCCGGCGGTGACGAGCAGCAGCCGCACCAGGAAGCGCACGGTCCGGCGGCCGGCGAGGCCGCCCACCCGGCGCGACAGCACGAGGTAGGAGGTGGCCGAGCCCACCGCGTAGGAGGCCGCGTAGGCGCCGACCAGCGCGGGCGAGGTGGCGGCGTCGTCGGTGAGAGCCACCAGCGTCACCGCCATCGTGATGTTGGCGGCGGCGACGACGCACTGCACGAGGAACACCACGCGGGTCTGCTCGAGGGCGTAGAAGCCGCGCAGCACGAGGTAGTGCACGGTGAAGAACACGAGGCCGGGGCCGAACACCGCGAGCGAGGGCGCGTACCGGTCGAAGTCGTCGGCCGCCGCCCCGTAGCCCCAGATCACGTGGGAGACGTCGAGGGCGATCACCGGCAGCAGCGCCGCGAACGGCACCACGACGGCGAGCGCCGTGCGCAGCGTGCTCGCCAGGGACGTCGCGAGCGAGGCCAGGTCGCCGTCGGCCGCGCGGGCCGAGAGCGCGCGGCAGCACCGCGGTGGCCAGCGAGACGGTGACGATCGAGTGGGGCACCATCACGATGAGGAAGGTGGAGGAGTAGATGGAGTAGCCGGTGCCGTCGCCGCCGTCCGCGGTGCCGCTGGAGGCGAGCCGCACCACGACGGTGTAGGCCACCTGGTTCACCACCACGAAGAGCACGGTCCACACCGCCGAGCCGGAAGGTGTGGCCCAGGCCGGTGCCCTTGAAGTCGAACCGGGGCCGGAACGTGAACCCCGCCTTGCGCAGGTAGGGCACCAGCACGAGCAGCTGGACGACGATCCCGAGCGTCGAGCCGACGCCGAGCAGCAGCCTCCTGCCCGTCGGTGAAGGGCCCGACCTCCTCGGCGCCACGAGCCGGACCGTAGGAGAGCAGGTAGACGACCAGCACGCCGACCGCGATGACGTTGTTGGCGATCGGCGCCCACATCATCGGGCCGAACCGCCCACGGGCGTTGAGGATCTGGCCCACCAGCACGAACATCCCGTAGAAGAAGACCTGCGGCAGGCAGAACCGGGCGAAGGCCGACGATCGAGTCGAGGTGGGCGGCGCGGTCCGGGTCGTCGTAGCGGCCGTCGAGGAACAGCGACATCACCTGCGGCGCGGCCACCACCAGCGCGACGGTGACCGTGCCGAGGAACAGCGCCGCCAGCGTGACGACCCGGTTGGTGTAGGCGGCCCCGCCGTCCGGGTCGTTCTTCTGCGCCCGCACCAGCTGCGGCACCAGCACGGCGTTGAAGACGCCGCCGGCGAGCAGGATGTAGAGCATCGTCGGGATCGTGTTGGCGATGGTGAAGAGGTCGGCGTGCAGGCTGACGCCGAGCGCGGCGGCGAGCAGCGCCGACCGCACGAACCCGCTCATCCGCGAGACCATCGGTGCCCGCGGCCATCACCGCGCTGGAGGCGAGCACCGAGGGCTGCTGCGTGCTGTCCTGGGAGCTGGTGTCGCTCACGCGGCCGCCGTCCCGCGGGTGCCGCGGGCGGTGCGCACCCGGCGCACGAGGCGCACGATGATCGCCACGACGAGCAGACCCGCGCCGGTGCCCATGATCACCCAGATCACGTCGCTCACCTGGCTGGAGCGGATCGCGACCTCGTCGGTGGGCCCGATCGGCTCGCCGTCGGCGTCGGTGACCAGCAGGGTGACGTCGTGCACCCGGGGCGTGCTCACCCGGGTCTCGAGCAGCAGCGTGGTGCGCGAGCGCGGCTCGAGCGTGACCGGCTCGGCCGGCACGACCTCGAGCCCGGCGTCGCTGCGGCCGATGACGGACACCGTGACCGGCTGGTCGAGCTGGTTGGTCACCGTCGCCCGGAAGCTGCCCGAGCTGCTGGACAGCGTGACGCCCCGCGGCGCCAGGATGCGCACCCGCGCGAGGACGCCGGCGACCCACACCACGGACTGGCGCACCCCGGCGCGGCCCGAGGCCTGGATCCCGCGCACCGAGTAGCTGACCCCGGTGAGGGCCTGTTGGGCCATCAGGTCGCCGATCTGGTCGTTCTCCGCCAGCACCCGTTCCAGCCGGCCGCCGGCCGCCACCATCTCCTCGACGGCGAGGAAGTTGTCGGCGCCGACCTCGGAGTCCTGCTGGGCCTGCGGATACTGCAGCTCCTCGGGCTGCACCTCGGTGGTCGACGCGTCGTCGGCGACCTCGTCGAGCGTGCCGAGCGCCAGCCACGGCAGGTCCAGGCCGGCGAACAGCGAGCTGGGGTCGCGCAGGTCCCACTCACGGGGGACGCTCCACACCACGGGGCGGTCGTCGCCGTCGATCGCGCGCAGCGCCGCCTCGGCGAGGAACCGCTGGCGCAGGCCGAGCGCCGTGACCGACGGCCCCGGGCCGGGTGTGCCCTGGGTGACCGCCGTCGTCGTCACGAGCGTCCGGCGCCCGTCGATGGACGCCGCCGCCGGTGCCTCGCCGCGGAACATCCGGTCGCCCACCAGGATCGTGGTGTCGTCGTCGACCATCGCGATGCTCGCCGCGGACAGGTAGCCGCTCGGGGTGACCACCACCGGGTCGGGCTCGACGCCGAGGCCGCGCAGGGCGCCGTCGCGGGGTCGGCTCGCCAGCTCGTAGAGGTTCGGGTCGTGCGCGGCCATCGCCGGGAGGTCCGGGTTGCCGTAGGGCAGCGTCATCACCTGGCTGTCCGGGAGCGTGCGGGCCAGGTCGTCGAGCCAGGCCGCTGCCGCCCGCGCCGACGGCGTGCCGGGGTCGGCCCCCAGCTCCTCCGGGGTCTCCTGGGTGCCGAGGTTCTCCTCCGACAGCTCGGGCTCGGTCTCGTCGTCGCCCGGGGTCCCGCTGGGGTCGTCGGTGGGCGGCGCGTCGGGGTCGGCGGGGGTCACGGTGGGGCCGAGGGAGCGGGCGGGGTTGCCGCGCGCGAGCTGGTCGAGGGTGTCGAAGAGGGCCGGGTCGAGGGCGAGGGTGAAGGGCACGCCGTCGGCCGCGGCGGCCACCTGCGGCACCCGGCCCAGCCGGCCGCGGGGTCCGAGCAGCTCCTCCCACTTGTCGACGTCGGACACGGCGCCGTCGGAGCGGTAGGAGATCCCCCGCGCCACGGGCAGCACCACGGCCGCCGCCACCGGCTCGTCGAAGCGCGGCGGCACGTAGGGGAGGAAGGTGCGGGCGCGGCCGTCGGCGAGATCGTCGCGCGGCGACGACGGGCTCTCGCCGACCGCGTGCACACCGAACCAGTAGACGCCCGGCGTGGTGACCTGGACGGCGCTCACCGGCAGGACGACGGTGAACGAGGCGGAGTCACCGGCCACTAGCTCGTCGACCCGGCCCGGGCGCCCGGCGTCGGTGATCCGCGGCCCGACGTCGGTGTCGGGCGGAACCTCGAGCGCGGCCGCGAGCTCGTCGGCGGTGCGCATCGGCGGCCGGTCGTCGCCGAGGATCGCGTAGAGGTTGATCGTCGACCAGGTGTCGTCGCTGACGTTGGTGACGGTGCCGCGGATGGTGATCGTGCCCTGCAGCGGCAGCACCGACGGCGTGAAGGCGTCGATGGTCACCTCGAGCGGCGTCCGCTCGGCCGCCGGCGCTCGAGCAGGGGTCGCGGCGTGCGCCGGACCGGACGCCACCCCCGGACCCGCGAGCGGCACCAGGAGGGCCGGCACGACCGCCGCCACGAGGGCGCGCAGCATCGCCCGGGCTCCGACCATGCCCCGAGGGTACGGCGACACGTCCTCCGTAGACTCCGCGCCGTGCCCGACCGCGACCCCCTCTCGATGGTGGAGGTGCAGCGACGGGTCGCGGTGGAGCTCGACCGGCTCGCGCCGGTGCTCGACGGGCTCGGCGCCGCGTTCACCGACGCCGGCCACGAGCTCCACCTCGTCGGCGGCCCGGTGCGCGACGCGATGCTCGGCCGCCGCCACACCGACCTCGACTTCGCCACGTCGGCCCGCCCCGCCGAGACCGAGCGGCTGCTCACGGCCTGGGGCGAGGCGACCTGGGACATGGGCCGCGACTTCGGCACCATCGGCGCCCGGCGCGGCGACTGGGTGGTCGAGGTGACGACGTACCGCACCGACCGCTACGACGCGGACTCCCGCAAGCCCGAGGTGGCCTACGGCGACACCCTGGCCGGCGACCTCGGCCGGCGCGACTTCACCGTCAACGCGATGGCGGTCAGCGTGCCGGGGCGGGACTTCGAGGACCCGTTCGGCGGGATCGTCGACCTCGCCCACCGGGTGCTGCGCACGCCGGGACGGCCGGAGGACTCCTTCTCCGACGACCCGCTGCGCATGCTGCGGGCGGCGCGGTTCGCCGCCCAGCTCGGGTTCGACGTCGCCCCCGAGGTCGCGACGGCGATCACCGCCATGGCGGACCGGATCGAGATCGTCTCCGCCGAGCGGGTGCGCGACGAGCTGGTGAAGCTGGTGTGCGCGCCGTACCCGCGGCTCGGCCTGACCCTGCTGGTCGAGACCGGCCTCGCCGAGCGGGTGCTGCCCGAGCTGCCGGCGCTGCGGCTCGAGCGCGACGAGCACCACCGGCACAAGGACGTCTACGAGCACACGCTGACCGTGCTCGAGCAGGCGATCGAGCAGGAGCACGAGCGTTTCGGCGGGCCCGACTTCGTGTGCCGCTTCGCCTCACTCATGCACGACGTCGGCAAGCCCCGCACCCGCAAGCTGCTCGACGACGGCAGCGTCACGTTCCACCACCACGACGTCGTCGGCGCCAAGCTGACGACGAAGCGGATGAAGGCGCTGCGGTTCTCCAACGACGAGACCGAGGCGGTCGGCGAAGCTGGTGGAGCTGCACCTGCGCTTCCACGGCTACGGCACCGGCGAGTGGACCGACTCCGCCGTCCGCCGCTACGTCCGCGACGCCGGCGACCAGCTCGAGCGGCTCCACGTCCTCACCCGCGCCGACTGCACCACCCGCAACCGCCGCAAGGCCGAGCGGCTGCGCCGCACCTACGACGACCTCGAGGGCCGCATCGAGCGCCTCTCGGCCGAGGAGGAGCTCGGCGCGATGCGCCCCGACCTCGACGGCAACCAGATCATGGAGATCCTCGGCATCGCGCCGGGCCGCGAGGTCGGCGAGGCCTACCACCACCTCCTCGACCACCGCATCGAGCACGGCCCCACCGACCCCGACACCGCCCGCGAGGTGCTGTTGGCGTGGTGGGCCGGCCGCGGGTAGCGCACCGGGTCCGGGGGTCTCGACGCGGGCTCGCTGGCGCTCGCCCGGCTCGACCACCGGAGCGAGCGGCGTGTCGAGACCCCCGGCCCGCGGACCGCTCAGCGGCGCCGCAGCACGAACCCGTCGAGGTAGGCCTGGCCGCGCTGCACGACGACGCGGATCGTGTGCCGGCCCTCGCCCAGCCCGCCGTAGCCTTGCGCGGCGAACCGCACCTCACCGGCTGAGGATCGGAACGACAGGTCGCGGACCCGTTCGCCGTCGATGAAGACGCGGGCGACCCCGCCCCGCTCGCTGTTGCCGCGGACGACGGCAACGTAGGGACCGCGGAACGTCAGCGTGGCGACGTCGGCGCCACGGCCGCGGCCCATGTTGTCGCAGTAGCGGCCGCCGTCGGCCTGGTCGCTGCCGACGGTGCGCCAGCTGCCCTGCAGCGTGACCTCGTCGGAGCGGCACTGGACGAACCGACGCACCACGACCGTCCGGCTCACCGTGCGCCGGTTGCCCGCCTCGTCGGTGACGGTGAGGCGGACCCGCCGGGGCCCGGGCGTGACGAAGCGGGTGCGGACGACCGGTCCGGTGGCGTCGATGACCCTCCCGCCGTTCCCGTAGTCCCACGAGTACGACAGGTCGCTCGGGGAGCTGCGGTCATCGGTGGTGCCCCGCGCCGACAGCGTGACCGACCGGGTGTTGAACGGGCTCTCCGGCGTCACCCTCATCCGGACCTGGGGCTTCTGCTCGTCGTCGGGACCGCCGGTCACCGTGACCACGATGCTCGCGGTGTCGAAGGCGCCGCGCGGGTCGGTGACCGTGACCGTCACCCGGTACTCACCGGGCTCGTCGTAGGCGTGGCTGGCGGTCTCGCCGGTGTCGTCCTTGAGGGTGCCGCCGTCGCCGAAGTCCCAGCTGTAGTTGAGCTCCGCCGGAGTCTCGGCGTCGGTGCTGCCGGTGGCGTCGAAGGTGAACTCCTCGCCCGGCGCCGCGCTGGTCGGCTCGGCCGTCGCCTCCGCGGTGGGTGCGGTGTTCGGGGTCGGCGGCACGGGCTCGCCGGTGCCGTAGTCGAACTCCGAGCAGCCCGCTCCCATCGTGAAGTCGACGTCGCCGGTCAGGTCGCCGTCGGACTCCGCCGGACCGTCCGCAGCGCCCTCCAGGGAGGTGACGTCGAAGTCGAGGCAGTTGTACTGGAAGTGCCACAGCCCGTCGTCCGAGCCGGGGTCCTCGTAGTTGTCGGTGTGACCCTCGCCCGCGTCGGAGAAGGTGGACCGGCCGTCGGCCGCGGTGAAGGCGGCATCGTTCAGGTCGGGAGTCGGGTTCGCGGGATCGGGCACGGCGTCGAGCGGCGACTGCGCCGGCGGGTCGTCGGTGCCCGCGTTGCCGTAGCCGTGTGCCTCGTCGGTGTACACCAGCGAGAGGCCGGCCTCGAAGCCGATCGGGTCACGGTCGACCTGACCCTTGCCGTCGAGGTCGAAGCCCGAGCGGTCGCGCATCTCCAGGTAGTAGGCGTGGTCGGCGGGCGCCTCGGCGCCGGCCGCCACGTAGTTCCACCCCTGCGTGCACCGCTGCGCGGTGGTCAGGTCCTCGCGGCAACCGCCGTTGAAGACCCGCGCGTCGTCGGGGCTTCCGGAGGTCTCGAAGTCGGTGTCGAGCAGGACCTGCTCCCCGTCGGGCGTGGTGGCCGTCACCACGACGTCGTCGATGAACCAGCCGGGACGTGCCAGCCCGGGGTCGGTGGCGTAGCTGAAGCGCAGGGCTCCGTTCTCGGCGCCCGCGAGGTCGCTGATGTCGTACCGGTCGGCCAGGAACACCGCCTCCGGGTACGAGCCGGCCTTGCGGTCGACGGCGGGGGTGCCGTTGTCGGCGTAGGAGCCACTGGTCCCGGTGATGCCGTGGTCGTAGGTCTGCTGGCACTGGTTCTGGTTCGGGTTCGCCTCCGAGGGGTCGGTGTTCTCGGTGGTGTAGCCGTTCTCCGACTCGTGGGCGGTGTAGCTCTCGCCGCCGTCGGTGGTGGTCATCACGAAGCCGTAGTCGTAGTCCCACTCGATGTCCCACAGCGACTTGAAGTCCAGCTGGACCGTGCTGCCCTCGGGCAGGTCGGCCAGGCCGGGGATGCTGAGGTCGAGGTTGTGGCCGGCCGTCGGCGCACAGCCGAAGTCGTTGCCCGACTTCGACCACCACGCGTGGGTCTTCGAGGCGGTGTCACCGGTGTCGAACTTGGCCGGGTCGAGCAGCTGCCGACCGGGCAGCTTGGCGACGTAGGCCTCCGAGTTCTGCACCCGGCCGTCCTCGCCCTCGGTGAGGGTGTACGGCGCACCAGCCGGTGTCTCCCAGGTGATGGCGTCGGTGTCCTGCTTGGAGTCGGTCCAGCCGTCGACGCTCGGCGACGTGCCGGGCTCGAGCACCTGCGGCACCACCCAGCCGAGCTCCTGGCGGGAGAAGATGTCCATGTTCTGCGACTTGTCGGTCGCCATGAGGTTCCAGTCGCCGTAGGTCTCGCGGCTTCCGGTGGAGTAGAAGTCGGGCAGGCCGAGCGAGTGGCCGTACTCGTGGGAGATCACGCTGGCCTTGTCGATGGCCGTCTCGGGGTTCACGTTGTAAGGACCGACGCGCACGTAGACCGGGAGGTCGGCGTCGACGGGCTTCTCCGGGTCACCCTCGGGACCGAAGTCGCCGTAGGTGTCATCGGTGTAGAACAGCGGCCGGCCCTCGAGGTCCTTGAGCTGGTCGTCGGTGGTGTAGCCCGGCAGGCCGGTCTCGGCGTCGGAGTAGTAGAACTCCAGCGAGGAGGAGTGCGGCCACACGTTGTCGTAGGACGCATCGGGGTAGTCGCACCCGGCCACGCTGAGCTGGGAGGAGCCGTTGCCGCCGCACCCGGCGAACACGGCCATGAAGAAGTCGACCACGCCGTCCTTGTCGGTGTCGTAGTCGGAGTAGTCGACCTCGGGGTCGGCGATCGCGGCCGAGTCGTAGACCATCTTGCCCGGCGACCCGCACCCGGAGTCGATCTGCTGGAGGGCGCCCACGCCGGCCGACCGCGCCGATCACGGCCGAGCCGTTGGCGTCGGCGCCGTAGTAAGCCGTGTTGCCGGGAAGGTTGTAGACACCGTCGCGTGATCCGCTCGGCCTGGGGGTAGGCCGGGTCGTTCTCCTCGATCGGAGCGTCCTCGAGCGTGACGCCGCCGGTGCAGGTCTCGACCGGGCTGGACCGTGGTGAAGTCGAAGCCTGGACCGTACGCGTAGTCGGCGCCGTCGAGACCCGCGGAGCCCACGGTGCCCTCCGGGTAGAGCTGGCCGAGCGACATCTCCTGGAAGAGGTTGAAGGTCGAGCCCGGCTTGTCCGGGTCGTTGATGACGCCCTCGAGCTCCTCGCCGGAGTTGGTGGCCTGGTAGCTGCGGTCGGTGTACTGCACGGGGACCACCGGGAACGGCCGGTCGCCGTACTTGGCGGTCTCGTAGGTCTCGCCGGGCGGGATCACCTTCGGGCCGTGACTGACGACGGTGACGTCGGGGGCGGCGGTGTCGAGCACCGCGGTCGTCGACAGGTCGCGCCACACCAGGGTGGGCTCCTCGGTGAGGGTGTCGGCCTGGCTCTCGAGGACCAGGGTCGCGGTGGCCCCGGCAGCGAGGGAGCCGGGGGTCCAGACGACCTCGTCGGGCGTCAGCGGGTGCGTGCCGGGACCGCGGACGTCGGTGAGGTCGGTGCCGCGCGGCGCCGTCACCGTGACCGAGGCACCGGCGATCGGCGTCGCGCCGTCGTTGGTGAGCAGGATCCGGGACGGGTAGGTGTCGCCCGGCTGCACCCAGCCCTCGGCGCTGACGAAGCGAGTTCTCGATCCGCAGGTCGCCCGCGGTGTCCTCGGAGATCGTGCCGCGGGCCGACGGCTCCGCTGCCGACCGGCTGGGCGCGGCGCCGGGACTGGCGCCGGCCGCGGGGGCGAGGGCGGGGACCACGAGGAACCCGGTGAGGACGGCGGCGGTGGTGACGGCGGTGGCCGCAGACCTGCGCAGCGTGGGAAGGGGCATGTCGGCACTTCCAAGTGGAGTCGGGGTCACGGAGGTGGGTGACCCGGTCCACCCCCAAACGAGCCCGCTTCCCGGGAGTTACGCAACGAGCCTGAGCGATGGGACCCGCTCAACGGAGCCGATACAGCGGGGGGTGTCACGCTCGGGACGGCACGGCTGTGGTCCCATGGCATCGGGGGGACGAGCGGCGGAGGGATGTCGTGATGGCACGGTCCCGGGTCGCGGACCCGATCTTCTGGAACGACGTCACGCAGCTGACGAAGACGGCGGTGGCGGCCGCCGTGGCCTGGCTGGTGGCGACGGAGGTCTTCGGGCTCGGTCAGGCGTTCCTGGCGCCGTGGGCCGCACTGCTCGTCGTCAACGGCACCGTCTACCGCACGATGTCGCAGGGCGCGCGGCAGGTCGCCGCCGCCGTGGTGGGCGTGCTCCTTGCCTCCGGCATCGGCAACCTGCTCGGCCTCGACGTCGTCAGCGTGGGCCTCGTGATCGCGCTCGGGCTGGCGGTCGGCGCGCTGCCCTGGCTGCGTGGCGAGGAGACGACGGTCGCGGCCACCGCGCTGGTCGTCCTGGCCACCGGTTTCGCCGACGACGACATCGTGCTGGTGGCCCGTCTGATCGACACCGGGATCGGCATCGGTGTCGGGATCCTGGTCAACCTGGTCGTCTGGCCGCCGCTGCGTCGACGGACGGCGCTGCGGGCCCTCGACCGGATGGACGGCCGCGTCGGCGCGCTGCTGGTCGAGATCGCTGACGGTCTCGCCGGCTCACCCACGCCCGCCGAGGTCGAGGGCTGGGTGCAGCGCACCCGCGAGGTCGACGAGCAGCTCGACGACACCTGGGCGCTGGTGCGCCAGGCCAGGGAGAGTGCGCAGCTCAATCCCCGGCGGTCGGCCCGCGAGCTGCGCGACCCACGGCAGTGGGTCGACCTGCTGCGCCGCATCGAGCAGGCGGTCGCGGAGACCCGCAGCCTCGCCCGCACGCTCGGTCACAGCGTCGCGGCCGGGCGGGTCTGGGAGACCACGTTCCGCGACTCGTTCGTGGCCCTGCTGCGCGAGAGCGGCAACGCGATCGTGGCCGCCGACCCGGAGCCGTTGCTCCGGGCGCGGGCGAGCCTGGACGCCGAGATCGACGCGATGACCGACGGCGGCCTGCCCCGCGACCTGTGGCCCGAGTACGGCGGGCTGCTGACGAACCTCCGCAACGTCCTCGCCGCGATGGACGAGGTCGCCCGGGCCAACCCGCTCGGCCAGCCGCCGCTGCCGTTCAGGCGTCGAGCCCGTCCCCGGGCGGGGACGGGCTCGACGACGGAGCAGGAGTGAGGAGTCCGCGGACTACTCCTCACCAGCAATAAAGGCCTCGACGCGACGGCGGCCCTCGTCGTCGGGCAGCTGCACCGGGGGGCTCTTCATCAGGTACGACGACGCGCTGATGATCGGGCCGCCGATGCCGCGGTCCATGGCGATCTTGCAGGCGCGGATGGCGTCGATGATGATGCCGGCCGAGTTGGGGGAGTCCCAGACCTCGAGCTTGTACTCGAGGTTCAGCGGCACGTCGCCGAACGCGCGGCCCTCGAGCCGCACGTAGGCCCACTTGCGGTCGTCGAGCCACGCCACGTAGTCGGACGGGCCGATGTGCACGTTCTTGTCGTGGACCTTGCCGGCCAGCGAGCCGTGCAGGTTCGAGGTCACGGCCTGCGTCTTGGACACCTTCTTGGACTCCAGGCGCTCGCGCTCGAGCATGTTCTTGAAGTCCATGTTGCCGCCGACGTTGAGCTGGTAGGTGCGGTCGAGCGAGACGCCGCGGTCCTCGAACAGCTTGGCCATCACCCGGTGGGTGATGGTCGCGCCGACCTGGCTCTTGATGTCGTCGCCGACGATCGGCACACCGGCGTCCTCGAACTTCTTGGCCCACACGGGGTCGGAGGCGATGAAGACGGGGAGCGCGTTGACGAAGCCGACACCGGCGTCGATGGCGCACTGGGCGTAGAACTTGTCGGCGTCCTCGGAGCCCACGGGCAGGTACGACACGAGCACGTCGGCCTCGCTGTCCTTGAGCACCTGCACGACGTCGACCGCCTCGGCGTCGGACTCGTCGATGGTCTCGCGGTAGTACTTGCCGAGACCGTCGAGCGTCGGGCCACGCTGCACCGTGACGCCGAGCGGCGGCACGTCGCAGATGCGGATCGTGTTGTTCTCCGAGGCCTGCGTGGCCTCGGACAGGTCGAAGCCGACCTTCTTCGCGTCGACGTCGAACGCCGCCACGAACTCGACGTCGTCGACGTGGTAGTCGCCGAACGCGACGTGCATCAGACCGGGCACCGTGCCGTCGGGGTCGGCTCCGCGGTAGTACTGCACGCCCTGGATCAGCGAGGTGGCGCAGTTGCCCACGCCGACGATTGCTACTCGAACCGAACCCATGAGGGTGTCCCTTCGTGGTGACTTGTCAGAGGTGTGTGTGAGGTCTAGGCGGGGCCGGGCGCCGGTGGCGTCGGCTCCGGGGGCTTGAGGTAGGCGCTGCGCTCGGCGTTGATGAGGTCGGAGAGCCACTCGACCTCGCGCTGGGCGGACTCGACGCCGTGCCGCTGGAGCTCGGCGTGGTAGCTGTCGACCTCCTTGGCGGTGAGGTCGAGCTGGGACTGGATGCGGTCCAGCCGCTCCTGGAGCCGGCTGCGCCGGCCCTCGAGCACCCGCAGCCGGATCTCCATGTCGGTGCGCCCGAAGAAGGCGAACCGGACGCCGAAGTTGTCGTCCTCCCAGGCCGTGGGCCCGATGTCGGCCATCAGCCGCTCGAACTCGGCGGTGCCGGCGGGGGTGACCTGGTAGACGATCTTCGGACGCTTCGAGGTCGGCGTCATCGTCGGCGCCAGCTCCTCGATGTGCCCGCTGCGGAGCATCTTCTTCAGCGTCGGGTAGAGCGAGCCGTAGGAGAGCACGCGCCCCCAGCCGAGCATCAGGTTCAGCCGCTTGCGGACCTCGTAGCCGTGCATGGGTCCCTCGTGCAGCAGTCCGAGGACTGCCAGCTCGATGGTCTCCGCACGACGTGCCATGCGACCTATCGTAGCGATATATCCGCGAGTCCTGTATTCGGGACACGTCAGTCCGTCTGATTTCGCGTTTCGGCCGGACCCCGGACGTCTGCGTACCCTGGTGCGGGCCGGTCCGCGGGTGACGCCGGCACGTCCGTACGCCGTGGCGAGAGGGAAGTGTGGCTGGGAAGCGCAGGGCCGATGTCGAGGCCCAGAGCATGGGTGGCCGGTGGCGTGAGCGCCGCGCGTCCAAGCGGGCCGAGAAGGATCTCGCCGGTGCGCGGACCTGGAAGCAGCGGCTGAAGCGGTTCGCGCTGTGGTCGTTGGTGACCGGCCTGGTGCTCGCGCTGCTCGGTGTCGGCGGGTTCGTCTACCTCTACAAGACGACCGACATCCCGAAGCCGAACTCCGAGTTCCTCACCCAGACCTCGTTCGTCTACTACTCCGACGGCAAGTCCGAGCTCGGCCGGTTCGCCACCCAGGAGCGCGACAGCATCCCCTACGAGGAGATGCCGAAGACGATGCGCGACGCCGTGGTGGCGGCCGAGAACGAGACGTTCTGGAGCGACAGCGGCATCGACCCCAAGGGCATCCTGCGCGCGGCGTTCAGCAACGCCAGCGGCAACTCCACCCAGGGCGCGTCGACGATCACCCAGCAGTACGTGAAGATCCTCTACCTGACCCAGGAGCGCTCCTACAAGCGCAAGGTCAAGGAGGCGATCCTCTCGCTCAAGGTGCAGCGCACGCTGTCGAAGAAGCAGGTGCTCGAGGGCTACCTCAACACCATCTACTTCGGGCGCGGTGCCTACGGCGTCGAGGCGGCCGCCAGCGCCTACTTCGGCAAGGAGGCCAAGGACCTCGACCTGCGCGAGTCCGCCGTCCTGGCCAGCGTGCTCAACAACCCGACCCGGTTCGACCCCGCCAACGGCGCCGAGGCGCGCAGCAACCTCCAGGTCCGCTACGAGTACGTGCTCGACAGGATGGCCGAGATCGACCTGATCACCGGCGCCGAGCGTGACGAGGCCGAGCAGCGGCTGCCGAAGTTCCCCCGGCAGGAGGCCGAGAGCACCTACGGCGGTCAGAAGGGCCACGTGCTCCAGATGGTGCGCCAGCAGCTGCTCGTGCTGCGCGACAAGGAGGGCGACCCGTTCACCGAGGAGAAGATCGACGGCGGCGGCCTGCGCGTCACCACCACCTTCAATCGCAAGAACATGAGCGCCCTCGAGGACGGGGTGCTCGAGGTGAAGCCCCGGTTCAAGGGCCGGCGCAAGCTGCACGTCGGCGCCGCCTCGGTCGAGCCGGGCACCGGCGCCGTGCGCGGCATCTACGGCGGCCAGGACTACCTCGACTCGCCAGATCAACTGGGCGGTCGAGGGCGGACAGGCCGGGTCGACGTTCAAGCCGTTCGCGCTGACGGCCGGACTCAAGGCCGGCTACGCGCTCAAGGACATCTTCGACGGCAACTCGCCGATCGACATCAACGGCACCGAGTTCGAGAACCAGGGCGACCAGAGCTACGGCAGCCGTCAGCCTGACCCAGGCCACCGAGGACTCCGTCAACACCGCCTACATCGACCTCACCAACTCCATGCCCGACGGCCCGCAGCGGATCATCGACACCGCGCAGACGATGGGCATCCCCGGCGTCGAGCCCGACCCCGAGATCGGCGGCTTCCCGGCCACGACGCCCGGGCTCGAGCCCAACACCGGCGTCGCGCTCGGCTCGCAGACCGTGAGCCCGATCAACATGGCCAACGGCTACGCCACCATCGCCAACGCGGGTCGGCGGCCAAGCCGTTCATCATCTCCAAGGTCGAGGACGCCGACGGCAACGTGCTCTACGAGCACAAGGTCGAGGACCGCAAGGCGATGAGCAAGGACGTCGCCGCCGACGTCTCCTACGCGATGCAGCAGGTGGTGGAGCAGGGGTCCGGTTCCACCTCGGTCGGCGCGGTGTTCGACCGGCCGGCCGCCGGCAAGACCGGCACCGCCACCAAGACCGGTGGCGCGGTGTCGTCGTCGTGGTTCTCCGGGTTCACCCCGCAGCTCGCCACCACCGTGATGTACGTCCGCGGCCCGGGCAACGGCCAGCTCGACGGCTGGCTGCCGACCTCGGAGGACGGCCGCGAGGGCTACTTCGGTGGCAACTACCCGGCCAAGACCTGGACCGCCGTGATGACCCGCGCCATGGAGGGGGTCCCGGAGGAGGACTTCCCCGAGCCGGCGTTCGTCGACGGCGAGGCCCCGGACGACGGCCACGAGTACGTGCCCCCGCCGCCGGAGCCGACCAAGACCAAGAAGCCGCGCAACAGCCAGAGCCCGACCGAGGAGCCGTCGACCTCGGAGCCGCCGCCGTCGTCCTCGGAGCCGCCGCCGCCGACCTCCGAGCCGCCGCCGCCGACCTCCGAGCCGCCGCCGACCTCCGAGCCGACGGTCCCACCGTCGCCGTCCTCGCCGCCCCCGGCGTCGCCGTCGGGTGACCCGGCCGGGCAGCCTGCCGGGCGCTCGTTCGCCAGCCGCCGCCGCACTGCGTCCTGACCGCGCCCTGAGCCGGTGAGCGACGAGACCGCGCCCAGCCGCGAGGACCCGGTCGTCGCCTCGCTGAGCGAGGTCGTGGGGGGACCCGTCGGCGACCACGCCGGCCGCCGCCGGTGGCTGACCCCGGTGCGGGTGCTGCTGCTGGTGACGGCGCTGACCTTCGCGCTCGGCCTGGTGTCGAAGTCGGCGTGCGCGGCCGACGACTTCGACCGTCGGCCCCGGGGCCTCCGCCCGGGTGTGCGACTCGCCGGTGGCCGACGACTACGTCGACCTCGGGCTGGTCGAGCTCGCCTGGCCGTGGTCGGACGACGCCGGCACCCGCGCGCGCTGGCCGGCCACCGACCAGCAGCCCGTCGTCGGCTACGTGGCCTACCTCGCGGCGCGCGCCACCCACGTGGTCACCGGCGGGCCGGACCTCGGCCCCCGCTACCGCGCCGCCGCGGCGAGCCTCGGTGACGAGGACGACGGTCGCCACGACGGGCTCGACGGACGGGTCGACCACGAGCGCCTGGTGTTCACCGCCGGCGTCGCGCTCGGGCTCGCCGTCCTGGCCCTGCTCACGACGCTCGCGCTGGCCGCCGTCCGCCGTCGCCGGCCCTGGGACGCCGCCGGGTTCGCGGCCGCGCCGGTGCTCGCGCTCGCCGGCGTCACCTCGTGGGACCTGCTGTCGGTGGCGGCGGCCGCCGGGGCGTTGTGGGCGTTCTCCCGCGACCGCAACGCGCTCGCCGGCGCGCTGGTCGGCGTCGGAGCCGCCGCCGGGCTGTGGCCCGTGCTGCTGCTGGTGGCGGCCGTGGTGGTCGCGCACCTCCGCGGCCGCGCCGTCGAGCTGCTGCCCGCCGGTGTCACCGCCCTGGCCGCGTGGGGGCTGCTCAACGCCCCGGCGTTCCTCAGCGGCCGGGCCGCGTGGGAGGACGCGTGGCAGCAGGCGGCCGATCGCGGGCCCGAGGTCGGCTCGCTGTGGGCGGTGCTCGACGGTCTCGCCGGCGTCGGCGACCGGTCGGCCCTCCTGGGCGCGTGGGCGATGGTCCTGGTGTGGATCGCAGCGGTCGTGGTGCTGTGCCGGTGGGCGCCGGAGACCCCGCGGTTGAGCCAGGTCGCGTTCCTGCTGATGGCCGGCATCGCCGTGCTCGGCGTCAGCTACCGCCCGGAGCAGGCGCTGTGGCTGCTGCCGCTCGCCGCGCTCGCTCGGCCGCGCTGGCGCGACCTGCTCGTGTGGCAGGCCGGCGAGGTGCTGTGGCTCGCGATGGCCTCGTGGCAGCGAGGAGGCTTCCTCGAGCCCGGCGGCGGCGGTGACGACGGCTTCGGCTACGTCGCCATCCTGGTCCGGGTGATCACCACGCTGTGGCTGGTGGCGATGGTGGTGAGGGACGTGCTCCACCCGGAGTGGGACCCGGTGCGCGGCTCCGCGCCCGATCAGCTCACGACGACGCGGTCGAACCTCGTGGTCGTGTAGCGCACCCGGACCTCGACCTCGTCGCCGACGTCCGGGCACCCGCGCACCGCTGGGCAGGAACAGCATCGAGGCCTGCATGTGCGGCGGCTCCGCGAACAGCCGCTGCTTGCCGTCGATCGAGAACGGCGAGCGCACGAAGCCGACGGCGTCGAGGCCGCCGCGGGCGATCGTGGCGGCCCGGTCGCGCATCGAGGAGGCGCCCATCGGGGACTCGAGCCCGATGCCGTGGGCGGTGCCGCCGCTGACGACGAGCAGGTGGCCCGACTTCGGAAGCGTGCGACCGCGGTAGCCGAAGGCGTCGCCGCGCTCGACCTCGTGCACGTCGAGCACGGTGGCGCCGACCCGCAGCGCCGCGCGGTCGCCGAGCCAGAGCGCGGTGCCGACCCGTGGCCGGATCGTGTAGTCGGCCCACGACGCGCGCAGCCGGTCCAGCTCGGCGGTGGTGAGGTGGCTGACCCACACGGTACGGGCGGTGTGCGGCAGCCCGGCGGCGACGACGTCGTTGAGCAGCCGGGTGACCTCGCCCAGGTGCGACCCCTGCGCCAGCGGCAGGTGCAGCGCGACGCCCTCGACCCGGGCCCCTCGGCCCGCCGGGCCGCGCAGCAGCTCGGCCGCCTCCCACAGGTCGGCGGCGGTGAACCCGTGGCGCACCATGCTGGTGCGTCGCTCGAGCACGAACCGGGCGCCGGGCTGCCGCGCGAGCAGTGCGGTGACGTCGTCCAGGCGGCTGACGGTGTGCACCACCCGCCCGGCGAGCGCCGGGTCGAGGTCGGGCACGAACGGTCGCCACGGGGTGAGCACCAGCAGGTCGCCGTCGAAGCGGGTGGCGACGTCGTCGAGCTCCTCGTAGGTGCCGACCGCGATGGTGTCGACGCCGAGCCACGCGGACTTGCGGGCCAGCCGGCCGATGCCGAAGCCGTAGCCGGTGCCCTTCACCACCGGCGCCAGGCCGGGGAGGGCGTCGGCGGTGGCGCGCAGGTGCGCGCGCCAGCGGTCGCCGTCGACGGTCAGGGTGAGGCTCATCGCGGCTCAGCCCCGCCTCTCCATGTAGACCTCGAACGCCTTGTACAACGGCTTGTTGAGCGGGAGGTCCCACTCACCGGCGTACTCGACGGCCTCGCCGCCGGTGCCGACCTTGAACTGGATCAGCCCGGCGTGGGGGTCGTCGGCGTCGAGGGTGTCGGTGATGCCGCGCAGGTCGTAGACGTCGGCACCCGCCGCCAGTGCGTCGCGCATCATCGCCCACTGCACGGCGTTGGAGCCGCGCACGTCGCGCTTCTCGCTGGAGGAGGCGCCGTAGGAGTACCACGCGTGCCGGCCCACCCGGATCGCGATCGTCGACGCCACGAGCTCGCCCTCGTGGCGGGCCAGCCACAGCCGGATCCGGTCGGGGTCCTCGTTGCCGAGCGCGGCGAGCATGGTGGCGAAGTAGCGCAGCGGGCGCGGGGTGAAGCCGTCGCGCTCGGCGGTGTGGACGTAGAGGTCGTGGAAGGCCTCGAGGTCCTCGTGCAGCGTGGCGGCGCTGGCGGCCTCCACCTCGACGCCCGCCTTGGCGGCCTTCTTGATGTTGCGGCGCCACTGCTGGTTCATGCCCTTGAGCACGTCGTCCTCGGAGCGGGCCGCACCGTCGGCGTCGCGCAGCGGCACCTGGAAGACGTGGCGCGGCTGGCCGGCCGAGAAGCCGGCGCCCTCGCCCTGCCGTCGCCAGCCGAGCCCGGAGAGCCGGGAGACCACCCGGGCGCCCCCGGCCTCGCGGACCGTCGGGGCGACGTCGTCGAGCCGGCCGACCTGGTCGTCGGCGAGGCCGGCCTTCACCGCGGCGGCGTCCCAGCGGCGGGTGACCACCGGCGGCCCGATCCGCACGCCGAAGGCCCTCCTCCCGCGCAGGTGGGCGACCATCGGGTCGAGCCAGGCGCCGAGGTCGTCGTCGTCCCAGTCGATCACCGGCCCCTCGGGCAGGTAGGCGAGGTAGCGCCTCACCTTCGGCAGCTGGCGGTAGAGCACCAGCGCCGACGCCGACCGGAGCCTCGCCGCCGTCGCGGAACCAGCCGAGCGACTGGTGCGACCACTCGCTCTTGACCTGGGCCCACGCCGGCGTCTGCAGGAAGCTCGCCGACCGCCGGGACGCGAGGTGGGCGAGGTGCTCGGTCGTGGGGATCGGGCGCACGCTCAACACCCGCCGAGGCTAACCGGCCGGTGCGCGGGTCCGGTCGTCGACGTCGAGACCCAGCCAGTCGGCCAGCGCCGCGATCTCGCGGCGGACGTCGCGCCGGACCCCGGCGTTCCACCGGCCCTCCTCGTGCACGGCATCGACCCGGAGCACCCCGGCCGACCGGTCGGCCCGGGCGTCGAGCTTGCCGACGAGGCGGTCGTGGTGGAGCAGCGGCAGTGCGAAGTAGCCCCAGCGGCGCTTCTCGGCCGGCTTGTACATCTCCAGGACGTACTCGAAGCCCCACAGCTCCTCGGCGCGCACCCGGTCGTGGGTCAGCCGGTCGAACGGCGAGAGCAGCGCGGTGCGCCCCTCGAACGGCTCGGCCAGCCGCTGCACCTGGGCGGGGTCGACCCGCCACTCGCCCGTCGTGCCCTCGACCTCGGCGGGCTCGCCGGCCTCGCCCACGTAGCCGGCCCGGGCGATGCCGAGCGCCACCAGGGCGCGCCGGTCGCGCTCGGCGAACGCGTCGGCGAGGGGCACGGCCTCGAGCGACCCGTAGTCGGGGTAGACGCGCTCGGCGAGGTCCCACACCCGCTGCTTGCCGTCGCGGCGGGTGACCGCCACCTCGCCGCGATGACGCAGGTAGTCGAGCATCTGGGTGACGTTCCGGTTGCCGGTCCAGCCCGTGGAGGCCCACGGCACCTGGGCGGTGTCGGGGAGGTCGCGCGACTGGAGCGGCCCCTCGGCCCGGAGCCGGTCGACGATGTCGCGCGCGAAGCCGGCGTTGGCCTCGAGCCACGCCGCGGCCCGCTCGTAGGCCAGGGGCGCCCGCATCTGGGCGAGGAAGAGCGGCAGATCGGCGGTGGGGCGCAGCAGGGCGACGCCCGCGTGGTTCGGGTGCATCGCCTGGTGCTCGTGCAGCGTGCGGTCGACCTCGACGGCGCGCGTCAGCTCGGCGGAGTCGTAGGCAGCGCCCATCCGCGTGTAGGCCACCAGGTCGGCCGCCGGCGCGATCGCGGCGGTGGGGTCGAGCTGGAGGAAGGTGAGGTGCTCGACCAGCGGCAGCAGGTCGGTGGGGCGCTCGGCGTCCAGCAGCTGCGCCCGCACCGCGACCCGACGGGCCTGCTCGACCGTCAACCGGAGGCTCATGCCCCGACCGTAAGGGGCGCCTCCCCCCGTCCGGATGGAGTGGCAGACGTGTCCTCGGAGTAGCACTGACAGACATGAGACGAGGCGGCGGATTGATCGCGTTCCTGCTGGTGATCTGGTTGCTGATCGGAGTGCTCGCGGCCTTCCAGCGCGACTACTTCAGCGACGAGCGCGCGGTGTCGTGCAAGACGACGGGCGACACCGTCCTCGACGATCCTCGCCGGCCCGCTGAACTACGTCGGCGTCAACCCGAAGATCGACTGCAAGGACGTCAACGCACCGGAGCCGTCCAATTAGGACGGCACCACGCACCCACGCCGACTCGGCGGTTGTGTCCTGCGCGCGAAGCGCCCCGCCCGAGACAAGCGCCGAGTCGGCGTCAGGCCACGAGAACGCAAGGACGACGAGAACGCCCGGGGGCGGATCCGAGCAGGCCCGACGTCGCGAACCCGACCGGGCTCGTGCGCCCGACCTGCCTTCTCACAGCCGCTGGCGCAACCAGTCGAAGTCGGCGGTGTGCTCGGCGGCACCGCCGGGGGTCTCGACGACCACCGGGGCGCCGGCGTCGCGGACGACGGCCGCGAGCAGGTCGGGGTCGACCTTGCCGGCCCCCAGGCTGGCGTGCCGGTCGGCACCGGTGTCGAAGTCGTCGCGGCTGTCGTTGCAGTGCACGAGGTCGATGCGACCGGTGATCTTGACGACGTCGTCGACCACGGTCTCGAGCGCGTTGCCGCCGGCGTGGGCGTGGCAGGTGTCGAGGCAGAACCCGACCATGTCGAACCCCTCGGCCTGCGAGATCGCCTCCCAGACCCGGGCGATGCGCTCGAGGTAGCGGGTCATCGCGTTGTCGCCGCCGGCGGTGTTCTCGATGAGCAGCGGGAGCTTGAGGTCGGTGGCCCCGATCGCCTTGCGCCAGTTGTCGAACCCCTTCTCGGGGTCGTCGCTCTTGTTGACGTGCCCACCGTGCACGATCAGCCCCCGGGCGCCGATCGCCGCCGCGGCGTCGACGTGCTGCTGGAGCAGCTTGCGGCTCGGGATCCGGATCCGGTTGTTCGTGGTGGCGACGTTGATGAGGTACGGCGCGTGCACGTAGAGCCCGACGCCGGCCGCCTCGGCGTCGGACTTGAGCTTCTCGGCGCCGCCGGCGTAGGCGAACTCGGGGCCGTCGTAGCCCTGCGGGTCGCCGAGGAAGAACTGCACGTGGGCGGCCTCGCGGGCGGTGGCCTCCCGGATCGGGTCGGTCTGGTCGACGTGGGCTCCGAGGGCGATGCTCATGACGCCAGCCTAAGAGCGGTCCAGCACCGGGCGGGATGGAGCGGTGCCGTCATTTCCGCGATTCTGCGCCGGCGCTCGTGGTGCTGGGGCTATCGTCGCGCGACGCGCTCGGGCCGCGCCGAAATCGCACGACTCTCACATGGGGACCCAATGAGCTCGATCCGCCTCCAGTCCACCTCCGATTCCTGGGCCGCCGACGGTCCCCGCACGTTCACGATCGGGCGGGAGCCCGCCTGCGACGTGATCGCCGAGGACCCGCTCGTGTCCCGGCGGCACGCCGAGATCCGTCCGGCCGGCGACGGGTGGGAGGTGGTCGACCTCGGCAGCAGCCACGGCGTGTGGGTGAACGGCCAACGGGTGCAACGGCACGTACTGAGCGGCACCACGACCATCCGGTTCGGCCAGGCGGGCTCCGGGTTCGACCTCACGGCCACGGTGACCGGAGCGGCGGGTGCGCCGGCGGTCACGGCCATGGCCCCCGGAGCGCCGGCCCCCACGGCGTTCACCCCTGCCGGCCCCCCCGCCCCGCCGGCGCCCGCCCCGCCGGCGCCCGCCCCGCCGCCCGTCGCGCCACCGTTCCAGGGCCCCTCGCCCCAGCCGGCCTTCGCCCCGCCGCCCCCGCCCCAGAAGAAGAGCTCCGCCACCCTGCTCATCGTCGGGGCCGCCGTGCTCGTGCTGCTCGTGGTCGCCGGTGGCCTGACCGCCGTGGTGCTGGCGAGCGGCGACGGCGGCGACGGCGACGGCGAGAGCGGTTCGACGAGCTCCGGGCAGTCGGCGGACGGCGGCAAGGGGCTCAGTGAGGCCGAGCTGGACCGGGCCAAGGCCGCCACCGTCTTCCTCCAGATCCACGACCCCGACGGCAACGTGGTGGGGAGTGGCTCGGGCAGCGTCATCAGCGACGACGGTCTGATCCTGACCAACTCCCACGTCGCGAAGCCCGACGCTCCGGGCAACGACAGCGACCCGATCGGCTTCGTCACGGTCGGCTTCACCAACCCCGACGACGACGACGAACCGGTCGAGCTGCGCTACCGCGGCGAGTCGATCGTGGCCGACGGCGTCGCGGACCTGGCCGTGGTGCAGATCAGCGCCGACGCCGACGGCAACGAGGTCGACACCTCCGACCTCGACCTGCCCGAGCCCCTGCCGATCGGCGACGGCGACTCGCTGCGCACCAACGACGAGATCACCGCGCTCGGCTTCCCGTCCCTGGTCACGGCCACCAGTGACTACGCCACCGAGGGCGCGCTGCCCGCCCTCACGGTCACCACCGGCCGCATCGCCACCTTCGTGGCGAGCGAGATCCTCGAGTCCGAGCGCGGCGAGATCGACGCCGACCTGCGCATCGGGTCCGGCAACTCCGGTGGCCCCGCCATCGACGAGAACGGCGAGATCGTCGGGCTCAACACGCGAGTGCTCACCGAGCGCATCAGTGAGTCGTACAACCAGGAGGGCGAGAACGGCGGCGGACAGTTCACCGGCGGCTCGGCCCGCGTCGTGCCGATCGAGCTCGCATCGGAGGTCATCGACATCGCCGAGAGCGGGGGGGATGCCTCCTACGAGTCTCCCTATCTCGAGGCGTACCGCGCCTCCCAGGGTCAGATGACTGGCGGCACCGAGGGGGAGCAGCCGTCGGGCACCGCCACCATCGAGGGCTACGGGTGGGCGCAGGAGGGCTCGCAGGGCTCGTGCGAGGGAGTCTCCACCCCGGAGGCGCCGCAGATCCTGAGCGTCGTCCCGGGCGAGGTCATCTACGCCCAGTTCGTCGTCTCCGGGCTGACGGCGGAGCAGGTGATCGTCTTCGACCTCTACGACTTCACACCGGGCACCGATCCGACGCTCCTCACCACCGTCGAGGTCACGTGGTCGCCCGAGCTGGACGGCCAGTGCGCCTACGTGGACTTCGAGGTGCCCGAGGGGGTTGGCGGGCTCAACGCCGCGCCCAAGGACGCGGCGGGGAGCTACCTCGTGCAGAACGTGGTGTCGTTCCAGTAGGGGCACGGTTCGGCGATTCCGCCGCGACCGGCCCACGCGCGCGCCTATCCTCCGGCCGACGGATCTCTGGACCGGCCTCTGGTTCGTATGCCCTTGACCCCGACATGGAGAACTCATCATGAGCTCGATCCGCTTGCAGTCCCCCGACGGCTCCTGGGCCTCCGACGGACCGCGCACCTTCGTGATCGGGCGTGAGGTGTCGTGCGACATCGTGAGCACGCAGGCCTCGGTGTCGCGTCGGCACGCCGAGATCCGCCCCGTGTGGTGACGGCTGGGAGATCGTCGACCTGGGCAGCACCCACGGCACCTGGGTCAACGGCCAGCGGGTGCAGCAGCAGGCGCTCAGCGGCACCACCTCCGTCCGCATCGGCGACACCAGCAACGGCTTCGACCTCACGGTCACGGTCACCGGCGCGGTGGCCCCGCCGCCGATCCCGCCGCCGGTCGCGCCCATGCCGCCTCCGGCCGCCGCCACCGCGATCGGCCGCCCCGCGGCGCCGGTCCCGCCGGCCGGACCGCCGCCCGGCCTCGACGTCACGATGGTGCCGCACTCCGGCGGCCCCGGCCCCGGTGGCTTCGGGGGCGGTCCCGGCCTGCTCGTGCGGGTCGACGGCCCCGACAAGCGGTTCCCCGGCGGCCAGCCGGTGCGGATCGGACGCGAGCCCGGCCTCGAGGTCGTCTGCGACGACCCCGTGGTCTCCCGCCAGCACGCGATCGTCGAGTCCCGCCCCGACGGCTGGTGGCTGGTCGACCGCTCCACCACCGGCACGTTCATCGACGGTGAGCGCATCACGCAGCGCAAGCTCGAGGAGCCCACCGAGGTGCTGCTCGGCCACCCCACCGCCGGCTACGAGCTCGAGCTGGTGCCCGTCGTCGCCGCGGGTGTCGCCGCCAAGAGCATCGCGAGGAAGAAGCGCCGCAAGACCCTCGCGGTCGCGGCCGCCGCGGTGGCCGTGCTGCTGGTCGTGGGTGGTGGCGTCACGGCCGCCGTCCTGCTCGGCGACGACGACGGCGGGGGCAGCGGCTCCCCGCAGTCGGCCGAGGGCGGCGAGGGGCTCACCGAGAAGGAGCTCGACCGCGCCAAGGCGGCCACCGTGTTCCTGCTCGCCTACGGCGAGGACGGCGAGCCGTCGCACAGCGGCTCCGGCAGCGTCATCAGCGAGGACGGGCTGATCCTCACCAACGCCCACGTCGCCGACCCGGCCGCGCCCGGCCAGGACACCGACCCGGTGGCGTTCGTCGACGTCGGGTTCACCGACCCTGATGACGACGACCGGCCGGTCGAGCTGCGCTACCGCGCGGAGACGATCGTGAGCGACGGCGTCCTCGACCTCGCGATCGTCAAGATCGTCGCCGACGCGGAGGGCAACGAGGTCGACGCGTCGGACCTCGACCTCCCCGAGCCGCTGCCGGTCGGTGACAGCGACGGCCTGCGCACCAACGACGAGATCACCGCCCTCGGCTACCCGGGGCTCGCGACGGCGAACAGCGAGTTCGCCAACGAGGGCGAGCTGCCCGCGCTCACCGTCACCACCGGACGGGTCGCCACCTTCACCGGGAGCGACGTCCTCGACACCGAGCGCGCCGAGATCGACGCCGACCTCCGTATCGGGTCCGGCAACTCCGGCGGCCCTTCGATCGACGAGCCAGGGCGAGATCGTCGGGATCAACACCCGGGTGTTCACCGAGCGCATCAGCGACCTCGTCGAGGGCCAGGGCGGCCAGTTCACCGGCGGCTCGGCCCGCGTGGTCCCCGTCAACCTGGCCTCCGACGTCCTCGGCATCGCCCAGGACGGCGGCGACCCCGAGTACGTCTCCCCGTACCTCGACGACCTCACCCAGACGCAGACCGACATGACCGGCGGCACCGCCACGGTCGAGGCGTTCGGCTGGTCGCGCCGAGGGCGCCCAGGGTCAGTGCCGGAACACCTCGACCGTCGACGCTCCGCAGATCCTGTCGGCGGCGGCGGGCGACATCGCTCTACCCCGAGTTCACCTTCACCGGCGTGCCGGACGGCGCGAGTCTTCTCGATCGACTTCTTCGCCTGGGCGCCGGGAGAGCCCACCCAGATCGGCACCACCGAGATCACCTGGGACGCCGAGCTCGACGGCCAGTGCGTCTTCGTCGGCTTCGAGGTCCCCGCCCAGACGCCCCGGCCTGATCGCCGCGCCCAAGAGCGGCGAGGACTACGTCGTCGAGAACCCCGTGGTCTTCCAGTAGCTAGCCCAGCAGCACCAGGACGGCCGGCACGAGCAGCACCACGGCCAGCCCGAGACACACCCACGCCAGGACCGGGGCGGGCGGACGTCGACCGGAGCCTCGTCGGCGGACCACGACGGCCGGCACCGGAGCCGGCCCGAGCCGGTCCCGGACGTCGGGCGGCGGGCCGCCGTCGCACGACCGCGTCGCGGCACGCCTCGGCGAGCAGCCGCCGGGCCGACTCGGCCGAGCCGGGCCGCCGTGCGGGGTCGGCGTCGGTGAGCGCGGCGACCACCGGCGCCCACGGGCCGTCGTCGCCGAGGAGCCGCCTGGCGACGACACCGACCGCGTAGAGGTCCTGGCGCACGTCGGGTGCGGCCCCGCGCAGCTGCTCGGGCGCGGCGTAGGCGTCGGTGCCCACCACGCCGCGCACCGCCGTCGCTCCGGTGCCGTCCAGCGGCGCCGCGACGCCGAAGTCGCCGATGCGCAGGTGGGGTCGGCCGCGGCGGGTCGGCTCCAGGAGCAGGTTGGCGGGCTTGAGGTCGCGGTGCACGAGTCCGGCCGCGTGCACCGCGGTGAGCCCCTGGAGCAGCTGGTCGAGCAGCCGCAGCGCGAAGGCCGGCGGAAGTGTCGCGCGCGGACCGAGGTCGGCGAGCAGGTCGGCCACCGATCCGCCGCGCACCAGCTCGAGGGAGAAGCCCACGACCGCGGTGCCGCCCACGACGTCGCCGAACCAGCCGGTCGGCGCCGCGACGTGCGGGTGGTCGATGCGGACCGCCTGCTCGCGCACGAACCGCGCCAGGTGGGGTCGCTCGTAACGGCTCAGCGTCTTCACGGCGACGTGGCGGTGCTCGCGCAGGTCGAAGGCCCGCCACACCGAGCCCATCCCGCCGACGCCGAGCAGGTCGAGGCGCAGGTAGCGGCCGGCGAGCACGTCCGGGGCGGCGGTGCGCATGCGATCGGACTCTAGGTCTGCGGACGCGCGTCGCGGGGCCGCCGTCCACAGGCTCCGGATTGGGCCGGCGGTCCGCGTCGTTGCTAGCCTGCGCTGTCGGTGTCCCGGTCGGGATGCCCCCTCCTGCCACGGAGACACCGTGGCCGCCCTAGTCCGAAGGAGGTAGGCCGCTGTGCGTGCCTACGAACTGATGCTGATCCTCGACCCCAGCCTCGAGGAGCGCACCGTCCAGCCGTCGCTCGACAAGTACCTCAACGTCGTCCGCACCGACGGCGGCACCATCGACAACGTCGAGGTGTGGGGCCGTCGCCGGCTCGCCTATGAGATCCAGAAGCACGACGAGGGCATCTACGCCGTCGTCAACCTCACCGCGGAGCCCGCGACCGTCAAGGAGCTCGACCGGCAGCTCGGTCTCAACGAGGCCATCCTGCGCACCAAGGTCATGCGCCCGGACGCTCACTGAGCGTCCTGCTCTACGTCCGCTGTGGACAACCCTGGCCGAGTGTCGGGGCCGACGTCCACGATGGACCCGAACCGAACCAGAGCACCCAGCCCTCACCAGGAGACCTGACATGGCAGGCGAGACCGTCATCACCGTGGTCGGCAACCTCACCGACGACCCCGAGCTGCGCTTCACCCCGTCCGGCGCGGCGGTGGCCAACTTCACCGTGGCCTCCACGCCGCGCACGCTCAACAAGCAGACCAACGAGTGGGAGGACGGCGAGGCCATGTTCCTCCGCTGCTCGGTGTGGCGGCAGGCGGCCGAGAACGTCGCCGAGTCGCTGCAGAAGGGCGCGCGGGTGATCGTCAACGGCCGGATGAGGGCTCGCACCTGGGAGACCCGCGAGGGCGAGAAGCGCACCTCGTTCGAGATCGACGTCGACGAGATCGGCCCCTCGCTGCGCTGGGCCACCGCCAAGGTCGTCCGCGCCGGCCGCTCCAGCGGCGGCGGGGGATACGGCGGCGGCTCCGGCGGTCAGGCCGCCGGCGGCGGCTCCGGTGGCGGTGCCCCGGCCGACGACCCGTGGGCCACCCCGGCTCCCCAGTCCGGCGGCCAGGGCGGTGGCCCGTCCGGCGGCCAGGGCGGCGGTCAGGCCCGTCCCCCGCAGGGCGGCGGTCCCAACGACCCGTGGGGCGCCCCCGGCGTCGGCGGCAACGACGACCCCCCGTTCTGATCCACCCGCACCACCTCGTTCCGCACCACCAGATCCACCTGATCCACCACCTGCACACCCGAACCATTCCGACCACGCGGTCGGGCTTCTGAAAGGAGCACCACAATGGCCAAGGCAGTCGTGCGCAAGCCGAAGAAGAAGGTTTGCCAGTTCTGCAAGGAGAAGGCGACGGTCGTCGACTACAAGGACACCGCGCTCCTCCGCAAGTTCATCTCCGACCGCGGCAAGATCCGCGCCCGTCGGGTCACCGGCAACTGCGTCCAGCACCAGCGGGACGTCGCCATCGCGGTCAAGAACGCCCGCGAGCTGGCGCTGCTGCCCTACACGTCCACCGGTCGCTGAGAGGAGCCCCTGCGATGAAGCTCATCCTCACCCAGGAGGTCGACGGCCTCGGTTCGCCCGGTGACGTCGTCGAGGTCAAGGACGGCTACGGCCGCAACTACCTCGTCCCGCGGGGCCTCGGCGATCCGCTGGACCCGCGGCGGCCAGAAGCAGGTCGACCAGATCAAGTCGGCGCGCACCTCGCGCGCCGTCCGCGACCACGACCACGCCGAGGCCATCAAGGCCAAGCTCGAGGCGGCGCCGGTCGACGTCAAGGTCCGCGCCGGCGACGGCGGTCGCCTGTTCGGTGCCGTCACCGCCGGTGACATCGCCGACGCGCTGGCCGAGGTGGCCGGCGAGCCGGTCGACCGCCGCACCGTCGTCGTTCCGCAGCCGGTGAAGACGCTCGGCGTCCACACCGTCTCGGTGCGGCTGCACGACGAGTCGTCCGCCACGGTCGAGCTCAACGTCATTCCTGGCTGACCTCCTGCTCCGGTCGCTCCGGCGCGCCTGCCCAGGTGCGTCCGGAGTGCCAGAACAGGGCCACGGTCATGGCCACGGGCACGACGACCACGAGCGTGCCCGCGGTGGTGTCGAGACTCTCGAGCCCGCCGCCGAACACGAGCACCGGCAGCACGGCCACGGCCGCGTTGCCGAACCCGAGGACCCGCCACCAGGTGGCGGGTCCTCGTGCGTCCGCGGCCTGCGCCGCTCGGCCGAGGGTCAGCGCCAGCACCGCCGCGAACCCGAACCGCGGCAGGTTGAGCGCCCAGGCGATCGACGCGTCGGCGTCGGCCAGCGCGGCGTCGACCGCCGGCACCCACAGCGGCACCGAGACCGCCAGCGCGATCCCGCCGAGGTACATCAGCAGCCACCGGTTCGGGAAGTGTCGCGGCAGCAGCCGCACCCCGACGAGCACCAGCACCCAGCCGACGGGGTCGGCGTAGAGGTCGTAGCCCTGCACGGTGGTCACGAGCACCAGGAACACGAACCCGAGGCCGACCGCCTGGAGGGGCTTCACCGGGCCTTCACCGGTTCACCGTAGAGCCGGTCACCAGCCACGCGTCGCCGCGCTCGCGGCGGACCAGGGTGACGCAGCGCCCACCCATGAACGCGACGACGAACACCAGCCACACCACGACCAGCCCGTCGATGCTGCCGGCCACGAGCAGCAGGGCAGGGGTGTACACCGCGAGCACGACCACGCCGGCCCACGCCAGGTAGCGGCCGTCGCCGGCTCCGATGAGCACGCCGTCCAGCACGAACACGATGCCGGCCACGGGCTGGCCGAGGGCCGCGACGAGCAGCACCGGCACGAGCAGGTCGTGCACCTCGGGGTCGGAGGTGAAGAGCGACCCGACCACCGGGCTGGCGGCGGCGAGGAGGACCCCGGTGACGGCGCCACCGACCCAGCCCCAGCGGACCATCCGGCGGGTCACCTCGCGCACCGTGGCGACGTCGCCCGCCCCGAGGTAGCGACCGGTGATGGCCTGGGCGGCGATCGCGACGGCGTCGAGCACGAAGGCGAGGAACGTCCACAGCGTCAGGGCCAGCTGGTGGGTGGCGATCTCGCCGGCGGTCCCCCCGGCGGTCACCGCGTACGCGGTGACGAGCAGGGCGGCGCGCAGGGTGAGGGTGCGCACCACCAGCGCCACGCCGGCCCGGCCGGACCGGGCGATCCCGGCGCGGTCGGGTCGCAGCGGCGACCGCTCGCGACGGGCGCCGCGCACCACGACCACGGTCAGCGCCGCGGCGGAACCGACCTGGGCGAGCACCGAGCCGAGCGCGGAGCCCGCGATCCCGAGTCCGGCGCCGTAGACCAGCACCACGTTCAGCAGCAGGTTGGCCACGCTGCCGGTCACGGCCACCACGAGGGGGGTGCGGGTGTCCTGGAGACCGCGGAGCACGCCGGTGGCCGCGAGCATCAGCAGCAGCGGCGTGATGCCGAGCACGGCGACCCGCAGGTAGGCCACCGCCTGCTCCTCGACCGCCGCGGAGGCACCGAACACGCCGACGAGCGGGTCGGCCAGCGCCACCCCGGCGACGGTGAGCACGACGCCGAGTCCGGCGGCGAGCCAGAGACCGTCCACCCCCTGGGCGAGCGCCGCGCGCAGGTCGCCCGCACCGAGCGAGCGGGCCACGGAGGCGGTGGTGCCGTAGGCGAGGAAGACGCACACCCCGACCGCCGTCTGCAGGACCGCCGCCGCGATCCCGAGCCCGGCCAGCTCCTCGGTGCCGAGGTGCCCGACCACCGCGGCGTCCCCGAGCAGGAACAACGGCTCGGCCACCAGGGCGAGGAACGCGGGGACGGCGAGACGCACGATCTCGCGGTCGTGCCGGCGTCGACCATCGCGAGAAGATCTAGTCACGGGAATTCCTGGATTTGCCGGACAGCCGCGGGTGGACGCGGCATACTTCGCCGCCGGCCTGTGGATAACTGTGGAGAACCACCCTCGTGGGTGAAGAGTGGCGGGCGACGGGCAGGCTTCGTCGAGATGACGGTCCGGTGAACGAGATTTGTCCTGGATTGTTTTCGCTCCACCCCTGTGCAGCGACGTCGTCGCAGGTCAGCGGCGGTTTTCCGGGGCTCCCGACCGGCGCTTGTCCACAGCGGGTTGAACAGGCTGTGCACATCGCGGAGCGTGTCGTCCACGGGCTCGGGCGAGTTGTCCCCAGGGCCTGGGGATAGACCCCTTTCGGAGCCGCCCCGCGGACCGTAGTTTCTGCCCTCGGTTGTGCGTCGGGCGCTGTCGGTGGCCCCCCGTACCGTCCGTCCCAACCGACCCCCTCGCCGCACCCGCACCATGATCTGGAGCCTCTCGTGAGCGTCACCGAGTCCGACCGTCGGGGCCCGTTCCCGCCGGACGAGCCGCCACCCTTCAGCGGTTCCGGTGACCTGTGGGGCGACGGCCCGGTGCCGTGGGAGCCCGGCGCGGCTCCGCGGGGTCCCGGCGACCGCACGCCGCCGCAGGACATGGCCGCCGAGCAGTCGGTGCTCGGCGCGATGCTCATCTCGAAGGACGCCATCGCCGAGGTCGCCGAGGTGCTGCGCGGCGTCGACTACTACCGGCCCTCCCACGAGACGATCCACGACGCCGTCATCGACCTGTTCGGGCGCGGCGAGCCGGTCGACATGGTCACCGTCGCCAACGAGCTCCAGCGCTCCGGTGAGCTCCAGCGGGCCGGCGGGGCGCCGTACCTCCACACCCTCGCCGCCAACGTGCCGATCGCGGCCAACGCCGGCTACTACGCCCAGATCGTGCGCGAGAAGGCGGTGCTGCGGCGGCTGGTCGACGCCGGCACCAAGATCGCCCAGATCGGCTACGCCGGCGAGGGCAACGTCGACGACATCGTCGACCGCGCCCAGGCCGAGGTCTACCAGGTGGCCGACCGCCGCAGCTCGGAGGACTACGCGCCGCTCTCCGACATCATGGAAGGCGTCCTCGACGAGATCGAGGCGATCGGCAACCGCGAGTCCGGCCTCTACGGCGTGCCCACCGGCTTCGCCGACCTCGACGAGCTCACCAACGGCCTCCACGCCGGCCAGATGATCATCGTCGCGGCCAGGCCGGCGATGGGCAAGAGCACCCTCGCCCTCGACCTGTGCCGGGCGGCGTCGATCCACAACAACCTGTCGAGCGTCTTCTTCAGCCTCGAGATGACGCGCTCGGAGATCACGATGCGGCTGCTCTCGGCCGAGGCGAAGGTGCCGCTCAACCACATCCGCAACGGCAAGATGGGCAGCGACGACTGGGACAAGCTGGCCAAGCACATGAGCCGCGTCTCCAGCGCGCCGCTGTTCATCGACGACAGCCCCAACATGACGATGATGGAGATCCGGGCGAAGGCGCGGCGTCTCAAGCAGCGCCACGACCTGCGCCTCGTCGTCATCGACTACATGCAGCTGATGACCTCGGGCCGCAAGGTCGAGTCCCGCCAGCTCGAGGTCTCGGAGTTCTCCCGCCAGATCAAGCTGCTGGCCAAGGAGCTCGGGGTGCCGATCATCGCGCTCTCCCAGCTCAACCGTGGTCCGGAGCAGCGCGGCGACAAGCGCCCGATGATGAGCGACCTTCGCGAGTCGGGTTGCCTCACCGCCGACACGCGCCTGATGCGCGCCGACACCAACGCCGAGATCACCCTCGGCGAGCTGATCGAGACCGGGGCCACCGACGTACCGGTGTGGGCGCTGGACGAGCGGCTCAAGCTGGTCCCGCGCACGCTCACCCACGCCTTCCCGTCCGGCACCAAGGCGGTTTTCGAGGTCACGATGGCGTCTGGTCGGCGCGTGCGCGCCACCGGCAACCACAAGTTCCTCACCTACGACGGCTGGATGCCGCTGTCGGAGCTGACGGTCGGAAGTCGGACCGCCTCGCTGCGCCACGTCCCGCCACCGATGCAGGTCAGCGAGCGTGACGACGACGAGATCACCCTGCTGGCCCACCTCCTGGGAGACGGCTCGTTCGTGAGGCGGCAGCCGATTCGCTATGCCTCGATCGACGAGGCCAACCTCACCGCGGTGGCGGAGGCCGCGCATCGCCGGTTCGGGATCACGCCGAAGCGCGACGACTACCCCGCCGCACGGGTCACCACGCTCCGGCTGCCCGCGCCGTACCGGCTCACCCACGGCAGACGGAACCCGATCGCCGCCTGGCTCGACCAGGATGCGCTGTTCGGTCTCCGTAGCCACGAGAAGTTCGTGCCCGACTGGGTCTTCGCGCTGCCGAAGCACCAGGTCGCTCTGTTCCTGCGTCACATCTGGGCCACCGACGGTTCGATCGGTTACGACGAGAAGAACCGGCTCGGTCGCGTCTACTACGCCTCGACGAGCCGCCGGCTGGTCGACGACCTCGCGCGCCTCCTGCTGCGCTTCAACGTGTTCACCCGCATCAAGCGGGTGCGCAAGCCGGGCTACCGCGACGGCTGGCACCTGTACGTCTACGGCGCCGAGAACCAGCTGCGCTTCGTCGACGAGATCGGTGTTCACGGGGCCCGGGGCGAGAAGGCGGCGGCCCTGGGTGAGCGACTTCGCGACGTTCGCTCCAACACGAACCTCGACACGATCCCGCGGGAGGTCTGGGGCCGCGTGCGGGAGGTGCTCTCCGAGAAGCGGATCACCCACCGCCAGTTCGCCTCGGCGATGAACTCCCAGTTCTGCGGCTCGACGATGTGGAAGCACGCCCCCAGCCGGGAGCGGATGGCGCGCGTCGCCGCGGTGCTCGATGATGCCGAGCTCGAGGTGCTCGCGACCAACGACGTCTACTGGGACGCGGTCACGGCGATCAACCTGGTCGGCGAGGAGCCGGTCTACGACGCCACCGTGCTGGGCCTTCACAACTTCGTGGCCAACGGCATGGCGCTCCACAACTCACTGGAACAGGACGCCGACATGGTGATCCTGCTCCACCGCGAGGACGCCTACGAGAAGGAGTCGACCCGACCCGGCGAGGCCGACCTGATCGTCGCCAAGCACCGCAACGGCGCCACCCGCGACCTCACCGTCGCCTTCCAGGGCCACTACTCCCGCTTCGTCGACATGGCCCACTGAGGAGCGCACCATGACCCTCGCGCGCGTGCACAACCTGGCCATCTCCCTCGACGGCTTCGCCAGCGGCGAGCCGCAGTCGTTCGAGGCGCCCTTCGGCCACGCCGGCCAGCGTCTGCACGAGTGGATGCTCGCCACCCGGTTCTGGGCGCCGGACGGGAGGGCCGGCGTCGACGACGCCTTCGCCCAGCAGCACGGCGTCGGATTCGGGGCCGAGATCATGGGCGCCCACAAGTTCGGCCCTCCGGGCTGGCAGGACGACGCCGACTGGCGCGGCTGGTGGGGGCCGAACCCGCCCTTCCACACGCCGACCTTCGTGCTCACCCACCGACCGCGGTCGCCGATCGAGATGGAGGGCGGCACCACCTTCCACTTCCTCGACGCCGCTCCCGCCGATGCGCTGGCGGCGGCGACCGAGGCCGCCGGCGAGCTGGACGTGCGGATCGGCGGCGGCGCCACCGTCGTCCGCGACTTCGTCGCGGCGGGGCTCGTCGACCACCTGCACCTCGTGCAGGTGCCGATCGTGCTCGGCCGTGGCTCCCGCGTCTGGGACGGCCTGGAGGCGCTCGAAGACCTCTATGACGTCGAGGCCGTCTCCACGCCCAGCGGCGTCACCCACCTCACCTTCACCCGCAAGCAGCAGGCGCGGCCGAGGGACGATCCCGGCCGCGGGCGTTGACGAGCCCTCAACCCGGGCGGCCGCCGTGCCGATGACCAGGCATGGCGCCCCCACCGCCGTCTCCCCCCACGGTCGACCCCAGAGTCTCGCGTCGCAGCCTGCGTGCTGCGTTCGCGGGCCTGGCGGCGACCGCTGTCCTGCCCGCCACCGTCGAGCAGGCGCAGGCCGCCAGGCCCCGCGACCCCTTCCTCACCCGTCGGCACCGCCGGGTCTGCCGGCACTGGCACCGGTGCCCGCGACACCCGCAGCACACCTGCCGGCGCAGGCACCGCTGCCGCCACCTGGGCCACCAGCGGCGGCGCGGCGTCCACCAGCCCACCCAGCCGCCGACCGAGCCCCCGAGTGAGCCACCGGTAGACCCGCCGGCCGAACCCCCGGTCGAGCCGCCGACCGAGCCGCCGACCGAGCCGCCGACCGAGCCGCCGACCGAGCCGCCGACCGAGCCCCCGGTCGAGCCCCCGGTCGAGCCGCCGGTCGAGCCGCCGGTCGAGCCGCAGCCGGCGAGCCCGGTCGAGGCGGACGGCGTGGCCACCGCGCTCGCCCTCCACGTGGGCAGCCGCTTGGGCTACGGGATGACGCCGGACCTGCTGCAGGAGATGGTCGACGCCGGGAGCGTCGAGGGCTGGGTCGAGCGGCAGCTCGACCCAGCGAGCATCGACGACGCCGCCGCGGACGCCACCGAGACCTGGTGGGCCAGCCTCGGGCAGGACTACTACGGGATCGTCCAGCGCGACAAGGACGGCGTCGAGGCCGCCTGGGAGGCGATGGAGAACTACGCCCGCTGGTGCCTGCAGCGCCGCATCAGCTCGAGGCGCCAGGTGCTCGAGGTCATGGCCGAGTTCTGGGAGCACCACCTCCACGTCCCGATCCACGACGACGCCGTGCACCCGTACCGCATCGAGTACGGGAAGCTGATCCGAAGCCACGCCCTCGGGCGCTTCGACGAGCTGCTGCAGGCCGCGATCACCCATCCCGCCGATGGGGGTCTCGCTCGACAACAACAGGTCGACCAAGCGGGCGCCGAACGAGAACCTCGGCCGCGAGCTGCTCGAGCTGCACACGGTCGGCCGCGGCCACCACACCGAGGACGACGTCAAGAACGCCGCCCGGATCCTCACCGGGTACGCGGTCGACATCTGGCGCACCTGGCGGGCGTCCTACGACACCAGTGCCCACTGGACCGGACCGGTGCAGGTGCTCGACTTCAGCCACGCGAACAGCGCCGCCGACGGCCGCCCCGTCGCCGAGGCGTTCCTCACCCACCTCGCGCACCACCCGCTCACGGCGCGGCGGATCGCACGCAAGCTGGCGGTCCGCTTCGTCTCCGACACGCCGTCCGAGACGCTGGTCGAGCACCTGGCGCAGACCTACCTGACCCACCAGACCGACATCACGGCCGTGGTCCGCGCCCTGGTGGCCCACCCCGAGTTCCGCGGCGGCAGCAGGCGCGAAGGTGCGCACCCCCACCGACGACGTGGTGGCCACGCACCGGGCGCTGGGCACCAGGTTCAGCGCCCCCCGCAGCGCGAACGCGGCCGCCAACGCGATCCTGTGGCACGCCGCCGACATCGGTCAGACGCCGTTCAGCTGGCCCCGGCCCGACGGCCCGCCCGACCGGAACGCCGCGTGGTCGTCGGTCTCGCGGCTGCTGGCCTCCTTCGACGTGCACTACTCCACAGCGCACGGCTGGTGGCCGAGCAACGACATCACCTACCGGACGCCGGCCTCGTGGCTGCCCCAGCCCAGCGTGCAGTTCGACGCCCTGGTCGACCACCTCTGCATGCAGCTGCTCGGGCGCCACGCCTCGCCCCGGCTCCTCGAGACGGCGTGCGCCGCCCTCGAGCTCCGGCCGCAGGACACCATCACCACCTCGCACGCCCTGGTGCGGTGGCGGATGGGCTACCTGCTCTCCACCCTCCTCGACACCCCCGAGCACCTCCACCGCTGACGACACGGAGCAACCCATGAACCCCACGACGACCGCCGTCCGGCAGCCGTGCTGCGAGGAGTTCCGCGGCACCACCCGGCGCGGCTTCCTGCGGGGCGCTGCGGTCGCCGGTGGCGCCGCCACCGTGTCGGCCGTCTACGGCAGCGCGGTCACCGAGACCGCCTACGCAGCGGAGGGCACCGCCCCCCAGGTGCTCGTCGTGCTCTCGATGCGCGGGGCCGCCGACGGCCTCAGCCTCGTGGTGCCGCACGCCGACCCCGTCTACTACCGGGCGCGACCCACCATCGCGGTGCCCTCGGACCGGCTCCTGGTCAAGGACGGCATGTTCGGCCTCCACCCGCGGCTGGCCCCGCTGCTCCCGCTGTGGAACCAGGGCCGGATGGCCGCGGTGCACGCCGCCGGCCTGCCCACACCGAACCGGTCGCACTTCTCGGCGATGGAGGAGGTCGAGGACGCCGACCCCGGCTCCGAGGCCCGCGTCGGCTGGCTCAACCGCCTCGTCGGCCGCAACGGCGCCGGCTCGCCGGTCGAGGGCATCCAGTTCGGCGGCGGTGTGCCCGCCACGGCCATGGCCGGTCCCCAGCCCGTGCTCGTCACCCGCGACGTCGACGCCGTCAGGCTCGCCGGCGCCGACGGCAACCAGGCGACCGCCCGCCGGGCCGCGCTCACCAAGGCCTGGGGGGAGAGCGCCGGTGACCTCGGCTCGAGCTTCCGGTCGATGCTGAACGTGGTCGACGACTTCGCCGACGTCCGCGCCGGCTCCGACACCCCCGCCAACGGGGCCGCCTACCCGAGGAACAGCGACCTCGGATCAGCCCTGGCCGCCACCGCCCGCACCATCCGCGCCGACATCGGCGCCGAGGTGATCACCGTCGACCACGGCTCGTGGGACCACCACACCTGGGTCGGCGCCCCCGACAACGGCTTCCTGCAACGCATGGCCGACGAGTTCGCCGCCTCCCTCGCCGCCTTCTTCACCGACCTCGGCCCGCTGGCCGACCAGGTCACCGTCGTGACCATCAGCGAGTTCGGGCGCCGCGTCGTGGAGAACGCCAACGCGGGCCTCGACCACGGGCACGGCACCGTGATGTTCGCGCTCGGCGCCGGCGTCAGGGGCGGCTACTACGGCACGTGGCCCGGACTCACCCACACCTCCGACGCCGACCTCCTCGTCACCACCGACTACCGCAGCGTGCTCAACGAGGTCGTCACCCAGCGCCTCGGCTCCTCCACCGCCCAGGTCTTCCCCGGCCTGCAACCCGAGACCCTCGGCTTCATGCAGGTCGCCTGACGGTCGGCGCACCCGCGGCTCGACGCCACGGTGCAGGGCGACGGCGACCGGTAGCGGCCCGCACCCGCTACCGTCCACCAGATCAACGCCGCGCGTAGATCGCCCGGCCCCGGGGAGGGATGCGCCGTGAGCGTGGTCGTGGTGGGCGTGGACAACAGTGAGTCGTGTCGGCATGCCGTCGAGTTCGCGGCCCGGCGAGCCCAGCAGCTCGGCTTCTCCGTGTGCCTGGTGCACGTGATCCCGTGGTCGCCGTACTCCTTCAGCACGCCGGGGGAGAACGAGCGGCGGAGCGCGGCCAAGGCCGAGGAGATCGCGGCCGCGCGGGAGCAGATCGTCGATCCGCTGTCGTCGCTCGTGGAGTCGGAGGGCGTCCCGGTCGAGAGCGTCGTGCGACACGGAGACCCGGTCGACCTGATCATCGAGCTGGCCACCAGCAAGCAGGCCCGGCAGATCGTCGTCGGCCGCACCGGTGACAGCCGGGTCCGGCAGGCGGTCTTCGGCAGCATCCCGGGCCACCTCGTCCAGGTCGCCCCCCTGCCCGTGACGGTGGTGCCGTGATGACGCCGCTGGTCACCTTCAACGAGGTGCTCGACAAGATCACCGAGATCGTCTTCACCGCGGTCACGATCAACGACGCCGAGCTGCCGCTGATCGTCATGTGGCTGATCGCCGCCGCCGTCTTCTTCACCGTCTACCTCGGCTTCCTCAACCTGCGTGGCTTCAAGCACGCGATCGACCTGGTCCGCGGCCAGTACTCCGAGCCCGAGGACGAGGGCGAGGTCTCGCACTTCCAGGCGCTCGCCACCGCGGTCTCCGGCACGGTCGGGCTGGGCAACATCGCCGGCGTGGCCGTGGCGATCTCGCTGGGCGGGCCCGGAGCGACGTTCTGGATGATCCTCGCCGGCTTCCTCGGCATGAGCACCAAGCTCGCCGAGTGCACGTTGGGCGTGAAGTACCGCCGCACCCACGCCGACGGCTCGGTCTCCGGCGGCCCGATGTACTACCTGCGCGACGGCGTCGCTGCCCTGGGGTTCGCCAGGCTGGGCAAGGTGCTGGCGGCGATGTTCGCCGTCTTCTGCATCCTCGGCTCGCTCGGTGGCGGCAACATGTTCCAGTCCAACCAGGCCACGCTGCAGCTGCTCGACGTGACCGGTGCCGACACCGAGAACCGGACCCTCGCGTTCATCGTGGGCGGCCTCTTCGCCATCGTGGTCGGGCTGGTCATCATCGGCGGCATCAAGAGCATCGCCCGGGTGACCGAGAAGGTCGTGCCGTTGATGGCCGTCCTCTACGTCACGGCCTGCCTGGTGGTCATCCTCGGCAGCCTGGACCAGGTGCCCGGCGCGTTCGGTGACATCGTCACCGGCGCCTTCTCGCCCTCGGGCATCGCCGGCGGCTTCGTCGGCGTGCTGATCGTGGGCTTCCAGCGGGCGGCCTTCTCCAACGAGGCCGGCGTCGGCTCCGCCTCGATCGCCCACTCCGCGGTGAAGACCAAGGAGCCCTCCACCGAGGGGCACGTGGCGCTGCTCGAGCCGTTCATCGACACCATCGTGATCTGCACGATGACGGCGTTGACCATCGTCATCACCGGCGTCTGGAACGACCCCGAGGCGGCCGAGGGCGACGGCGTGCGTCTGACGTCGGCCGCCTTCGAGCAGGTGATCCCGTGGTTCCCGAACGTGCTCGCGGTCGCGGTCGTGCTCTTCGCGCTGTCGACGATGCTCTCGTGGTCCTACTACGGGATGAAGGCCACCGGGTACCTCTTCGGCGACAACCCGGTCGCGGAGAACGCCTACAAGGTCGTCTTCTGCGGCTTCACGATCCTGGGCGCCGGCGCCGCGCTGGACTCGGTGCTCGGCTTCTCCGACGCGGCCATCTTCTTGATGTCGGTGCCCAACGTGATCGGCCTCTACCTGCTGGCGGGGGTGCTCAAGCGCGAGCTCACCCAGTACCGCGCCAAGGTGGCGAACGGAGAGTTCGCCAAGGTGGAGTGAGCACGGCGGGCGGCCACCGTCTGACCCCGGACCCTCGCTTGACTGGGTACCCTAGGGGGGTACAGTGTCTCGCATGGACCGTGACCACACCGTCAGCTACATCAACCGCAAGGACGACTACCTCAAGCGGCTGCGCCGCATCGAGGGGCAGGCGCGGGGGCTGCAGCGGATGGTCGAGGAGGAGAAGTACTGCATCGACATCCTCACGCAGGTCTCGGCGATGACGAAGGCGCTGCAGTCGGTCTCGCTCGGTCTGCTCGAGGAGCATCTCGGCCACTGCGTCGTCGGCGCCGCCGCGGCCGGCAACGAGCGCGAGGCCGACGCCAAGGTCAAGGAGGCGGCCGACGCGATCGCCCGCCTCGTCCGTTCCTGAGACACCCCGAGGAGAGATTCACGTGAGCACCACCACCACCTTCACGGTCACCGGCATGACCTGCGCCCACTGCGTCGCCTCCGTCACCGAGGAGGTGCAGGAGATCCCCGGCGTCGAGTCGGTGGCCGTCGACCTCGAGTCCGGCCGGGTCGACGTCACCAGCGCCGAGGTGCTCGACGACTCCCAGGTGCGCGAGGCCGTCGAGGAGGCGGGCTACCAGGTCGCGGGCTCGCCGTGAGCGCGCCGCTGCGGGTCGCGGGTTTCGTCGCCGGCCTGGCCGCGCTCTTCGGCATCGCGGCCGGCGCAGGCAACGCCGTCGGCCCGCAGGACGCCGAGCCCGAGCACGCGACGGACGCGGGTCACGGCGGTCACGAGAAGGACGCCGAGCCGGCCTCCCACCTCCCCGGCGGGCTGATGGTCTCCCAGGACGGCTACGCCCTGGCCCTGGAGCGCACCACGCTCCCCGCCGGACGCCGCACCGTCGCGTTCGCGATCACCGGCCCGGACGGCGCGCCGGTCACCTCCTACGAGGAGGAGCACGGGAAGAACCTGCACCTCATCGCCGTGCGGCGCGACCTCACCGGCTACCAGCACGTGCACCCGGTGCTCGACGCCGACGGCCGCTGGTCGGCCGCCGTGGTGCTGGATCCCGCTCAGTGGCGCCTGTTCGCCGACTTCACGCCGACCGGCGGGCCCTCGCTCACGCTCGGTGCCGACGTCGTCGTGCCCGGCTCGTACGAGCCCGTCCCGACGCCCCCGCCGTCGCGCACGGTGCGGGTCGACGGCTACGAGGTCACGCTCGACGGCGACCTCGTGCCCGGCACCGAGTCCGAGGTCACGGCGCGCGTCACCCGCGACGGCGAGCCGGTCACCGACCTCGAGCCCTACCTCGCGGCCTACGGCCACCTGGTGGCGCTGCGCGAGGGCGACCTCGCCTACCTGCACGTGCATCCCGACGGCGAGCCCGGCGACGGCGTCACGCCGTCCGGTCCGGACGTCACCTTCCTCGCCGAGGTGCCGAGCGCCGGCGGCTACCGGCTGTTCCTCGACTTCCAGCACGAGGGCACCGTGCACACCGCGACCTTCCCGGTGGTGGCGTCGTGAGCACCGGCACCGCCGACCAGGGCCAGGTCGAGCTGGCCATCACCGGCATGACGTGCGCCTCCTGCGCCAACCGGATCGAGCGCAAGCTCAACAAGCTCGACGGCGTCACGGCCACGGTCAACTACGCCACCGAGAAGGCGAAGGTGTCCTACCCCGGCACCGTGAGCACCGACCAGCTGCTCGCCACCGTGGAGCAGGCGGGCTACCAGGCGGCACTGCCGGCGGCCGAGACCGACGACCCACCGGAGGCCGACCCCACCCGCTCGCTGCGGGACCGGCTGCTGATCTCGCTCGTGCTGTCGGCGCCCGTCGTCGCGATGGCGATGGTGCCGCCGCTCCAGGTGGAGTACTGGCAGTGGCTCTCGCTCACCCTCGCCGCGCCCGTCGTGGTGTGGGGTGCGTGGCCGTTCCACCGCGCCGCCTGGGCGAACCTGCGCCACGGTGCCGCGACCATGGACACGCTCGTCTCGCTCGGCGTGCTCGCCGCGCTCGGGTGGTCGCTCTACGCACTGTTCTGGGGCACCGCCGGCGTGCCCGGCATGACGCACCCGTTCGAGCTCACCATCGATCGCACCGACGGCGCCGGCAACATCTACCTGGAGGCCGCGGCCGGCGTCACCACCTTCATCCTGGCCGGTCGCTACGCCGAGGCCCGCTCGAAGCGGCGGGCCGGCGCGGCGCTGCGGGCCCTGCTCGAGATGGGCGCGAAGGACGTCGCCGTGCTGCGCGACGGCGTCGAGACGCGCGTGCCCGTCAGCGAGCTCGCGGTGGGGATGCGGTTCGTCGTCCGCCCCGGCGAGAAGGTGGCCACCGACGGCGTCGTGGTCGAGGGCACGTCCGCCGTCGACGCCTCGATGCTCACCGGCGAGTCCGTGCCCGTCGAGGTCGGCGTCGACGACGCCGTGGTCGGCGCATGCGTCAACGCCGGCGGCCGCCTCGTCGTGCGGGCCACCCGGGTCGGCGGCGACACCCAGCTCGCCCGGATGGCGCGGCTCGTCGAGGACGCGCAGAACGGCAAGGCCCAGGTGCAGCGGCTGGCCGACCGCATCTCCGGGGTGTTCGTGCCCGTCGTCATCGCGCTCGCGGTCGCCACCCTCGGGTTCTGGCTCGGCACCGGCACCGGCGCCGAGGCGGCGTTCACCGCCGCCGTCGCGGTCCTGATCATCGCCTGTCCGTGTGCGCTCGGACTGGCCACGCCCACCGCCCTCATGGTCGGCACCGGGCGGGGCGCCCAGCTCGGCATCCTCATCAAGGGCCCCGAGGTGCTGGAGTCGACCCGCCGCGTCGACACCATCGTCCTCGACAAGACCGGCACCGTCACGACCGGCGAGATGACGCTCCGCGACGTCGTCACCGCGGACGGTGAGGACCCCGCCGAGGTGCTCCGCCTCGCCGGCGCCGTCGAGCACGCCTCCGAGCACCCGATCGCCCGGGCCGTCGCCGAGGCGGCCCGCGCCCGCGGCGACCTGCCCGCCGTCGCCGGGTTCGCCAGCACCGAGGGCTGGGGCGTGCGCGGCACCGTCGACGGCCGCGAGGTCACGGTCGGCCGGATCGGCACCGACGTCGAGCGCCGCCCGGGCCACACCGTCGTCGAGGTGTCGTGGGACGGCGCCCCGCGCGGCTGGCTCTCGGTCGCCGACCGGGTCAAGCCCACCTCTGCCGAGGCGGTGCGGCGCTTCCGCGAGCTCGGGCTGCGGCCGGTGCTGCTCACCGGCGACCACGAGGCGGTGGCGCGCAGCGTGGCCGCCGAGGTGGGCATCGACGAGGCCGACGTGGTAGCCGGCGTGCTGCCCGCCGACAAGGTCGACGTCGTGAAGCGGCTCCAGGCCGAGGGACGGGTCGTCGCGATGGTCGGCGACGGCGTCAACGACGCCGCCGCGCTCGCCCAGGCCGACCTCGGCCTCGCCATGGGCACCGGCGCCGACGTCGCCATCGAGGCCTCCGACCTCACCCTGGTGCGGGGTGATCTGCGGGTCGCGGCCGACGCGATCCGCCTCGCCCGCCGCACCCTGGCCACCATCAAGGGCAACCTGTTCTGGGCCTTCGCCTACAACGTCGCCGCCATCCCGCTCGCCGCCGCCGGTCTCCTCAACCCGATGCTCGCCGGCGCCGCCATGGCGTTCTCGTCGGTCTTCGTGGTGACGAACAGCCTGCGGCTACGGCGCTTTCGCTAGAGCTCCAGCCGCATCACGCATCGCCGGACGGTGGGGCGGGAGACCTCGACGAGGCCGGCGGCGGCGTACACCGAGACGGTGCCAGGGTGCAGCTCCTCCTCGATCACGTCGCGGGTGAGCATCGGGTAGGCCTCGACGGCACGGGCGCCGCGGCTGCGGGCGTGCTCGACGGCGGCCGCGGCCAGCGCGCGGCTGACTCCGCGCTTGCGGTGGCCGGCCCGGGTGAAGAGGCAGGTGATCGCCCACACCGTGGGGTCGGCCGGGTCCTCGTCCCGGCCCTGCCACGGCACCTGGCCCACCCGCACCAGGCCCTCGTACGCCGACCGCGGCTCGACCGCGCACCACCCGGCCGGCTCGCCGTCGCGGTAGGCCACCAGCCCGCTGGTGTCCGGGGAGTCCGGGTGGCCGGCGTCGGTCTGCTGTCGCAGCCGGAACGCCCGCTCCTCCGCGGGCACCGACCCGAACGACTCCCCCCGCGCGAGCTTGCGGCGCTGGCACCAGCACCGCGACCCGGCGCCCCGCGTCCCGAAGATCGCCTCGAGGTCCTCCCAGGGCGCCTCGTTGGCGGGCACGACGTCGACCACCCGCCGATCATCGCCCACCGCGACGTTCGTAGCCTCTCCTCGTGAGGGGGGAGTCGTTCCGGCGCGGGCTGAGGCTGGGGCTCCCCTACGGCGCGGTCGGGTTCGTGCTGTCGGGTTCGTTCGGGGTCCTCGCGGTCCAGGCCGGCTTCACCGTGCTGCAGGCCGTCGTCACCTCGGCGCTGGTGTTCGCCGGCTCCGCCCAGTTCACGGCGCTGTCGATCGTCGCGGGCGGCGGCGGGATGGGCGCCGCGCTGTCGGCCGCCACCCTCATGCACTCGCGGTTCCTCGCGATGGGCATCGCGCTGGCGCCCTCGCTGCCGGGCGGTCCGCTGCGCCGCGCCCTCGAGGGGCAGGCCGTCGTGGACGTCTCGTGGGCGCTGGCGCACCGCGGCGACGGCACCTTCGACCGCCACCTGCTGTTCGGGACGACGCTGCCGCAGTACGTGTGCTGGCTGGCGGGCACGGTGACGGGGGCGCTGGTCGGCGACCTCCTCGGCGACACCGACCGGCTCGGCCTCGACGCGCTGTTCCCCACCTTCTTCGTGGCCATCCTCATCGCGGAGCTGCGGCAGCCGCGGGCCCGGGTGGCGGCGCTGCTCGGCGCGGCGATCGCGCTGGCCCTGGTGCCCTTCACGCCACCGGGCGTGCCGGTGCTCGTGGCGAGCGCGGCGGCGCTCGTGGGCCTCGGCCGCGGCCCGGCCGCACCGGCCGAGGAGGAGGTGACGGCATGAACCTCACCGAGACCCAGGTGTGGGTGCTGATCGGCGCGCTGATCCTCGTCACCGCCGGCACGAAGGCAGTCGGGCCGGCGCTGATCGGGGGCCGTGAGCTCCCCGGATGGGCGTTGGGGGTCATCACGATGATGTCGCCCGCGCTGCTCATGGCGCTGGTGGTGACGTCGGTGCTGGCCGAGGGCCAGCGACTCGACATCGGCGCCGACACGGCCGGCGTCGCGGTGGCCGGGGTGCTGCTCTACCTGCGGGTGCCGCTGGTGGTGGCGAGCATCGTCGCGGTCGGCGTCACGGCCGGCCTACGGGCCCTGGCCGGCTGAGGCCGCGGAGCGGAGCCGCTCGCCGAGCTCCTGCGCGACGTGGCGGAGCTCGGGACCACCCAGGATCCGGTACGCCGGCAGCTCCACGAGCTGGGAGGCGTACCAGCGCGGGTTGCTCGTGCTGCCGGTGAGCAGGGTGCCGTCACCGTCCGGAGTCAGCCGGCCCAGCGCTCGCGGCAGGCGCCGCTGCGCGTCCGCGAGCGGCAGGTCCACCCGCACCTCGGTGGCGAACTCCCAGCCGACGGCGAGGTGGTCCTCGAGCTCGGCGACCGGGTCGAGGCCGTCGGGCACGGGGGCCTCGGCATCCTCGAGATGGACGTCGACCACCCGATCGATGCGGTAGGCGCGCCGCTCTCCGGAGCGGTGGTCGAGGCACAGCAGGTACCAGCGGCCGTGCCGCACCACCACCGCCCACGGGTCGACCTGGGCCCGCCACTCCTGGCCCGACTCGGAGCGGTACGCCGAGGAGCGCCCGGCGCCGGGTCGAGCACGCCTCGACGAGCGTGGTGGTGACGGTCGGGTCGGGGCGGGCCGCGCCCCGGTCGGGCGCCGCGGCCGCGGCCCGTCGGACGGCGGCCGCCTGCTCGGCCACCGGCGCGGGCAGCCCCCGCAGGATCTTGGCGAGCGCGCTGCCGACCGGCTCGTCGTCGTTGCCGGCGGCGTGGTGGCCGTCGAGCACGGCCATCACCAGGCCCAGCGCCTCGCTCGCGGTGAACGTCAGCGGCGGCAGCCGCAGTCCGCGCCCGAGCCGGTAGCCGCCGTACGGCCCGCGCACCGACTCGATCGGGATGCCGGCGTCGCGCAGCAGGCCCACGTAACGCCGGGCGGCGCGCTCGGTGACGCCGAGCCGGCGGCCCAGCGCGTCGGCGGTGATGCCGGGGTGGTCCTGGAGCAGGAGCAGGCAGGCGAGCGCCCGGGCCGTGGGGCTCGTGGCGTCGCTCACCGACGGAAGTCTGCCAGCACAACCGGACGCGATCCGTCCGGAACCGGTCCTAGCGTCGTCAGCATGACGACGACCCCGACCTGGGAGCCCCCGACCGCCGGCACCGAGACCGAGGCGCTGCTCGGCGCCCTGGACCGGATGCGGCTCACCTTCCGGTGGAAGACCGACGGGCTGGACGCCGCCGGGCTCGACACCCGGATCGGTGCGTCCGCGCTGACCCTCGGCGGGCTGCTGAAGCACCTCGCGGCCTGCGAGGACTACCACTGGACCCAGAAGCTCGACGGCGGACCGATCACCGGGCCGTGGGGCGAGCTCGGCCACGACCTGAGCGACGACTGGGAGTTCCGCACCGCGCGCGACGACACCCCCGAGCAGCTCTACGCGCTGTGGGACGAGTCGGTGGCCCGCAACCGGGCCAAGGTGGCGGCCGTCGTCGCCGGGGGCGGTCTCGACCAGCCGGTCGAGGCCTCGGGTCCCGACGGCGGGCGCGCCAACCTGCGGCGGCTCGTGTGCGACATGCTCGAGGAGTACGGCCGGCACACCGGCCACGCCGACCTGCTGCGCGAGGCGGTCGACGGCCGGGTCGGCGAGGACCCGCCCGAGGACTGGACGCCGCCGGCCCCGTTCCGCTGACGGCTCAGGCGCGTGTCGAGCTGCGGGCGACGTGCCTGCATGTCGATCGCCCCGGTTCCGTGATGGGGTCTCCCCATGTCCCGTGACCGTGCCCGGACCAACCCGCAGACCCGGCGTCGCGTGCCCCAGCGCCGCGACCTCGCGCCCCTGCTGCAGTTCAAGAGACCCGAGGTCTCGCCCCGCAAGCGGCGGCTCGACAAGGCGCTGACCATCGACGACCTGCGCCGCATCGCCCACCGCCGCACCCCCCGGGCGGCGTTCGACTACACCGACGGGGCGGCCGACGGCGAGGTCTCGCTGGCCCGGGCCCGGCAGGCCTTCGCCGACGTGGAGTTCCACCCGGCGATCCTGCGCGACGTCTCCGTCGTCGACACCTCCCGCGAGGTGCTCGGTCGGCCCGCGGCGCTGCCCTTCGGCATCGCACCGACCGGGTTCACCCGGATGATGCAGACCGAGGGCGAGGTCGCCGGCGCCACGGCGGCCACCGCGGCCGGCATCCCGTTCTCGCTCTCCACGATGGGCACCACCAGCATCGAGGACGTCGCCGCGGCCGACCCCGACGGGCGGCACTGGTTCCAGCTGTACATGTGGAAGGACCGCGAGCGGTCGATGGCGCTCGTGGACCGCGCGGCCCGTGCGGGGTACGACGTGCTGCTGGTGACCGTCGACGTCCCGGTCGCGGGGGCCCGCCTGCGCGACGTGCGCAACGGGATGACGATCCCCCCGAGCCTCACGCCGCGCACGGTCGCCAACGCGCTCCCGCGTCCGGCCTGGTGGTGGGACTTCCTCACCACGGCACCGCTGGCCTTCGCCTCGCTCGACTCCTGGTCCGGCACGGTGGCCGACCTGCTCGACACCATGTTCGACCCGACGGTGACCTACGAGGATCTCGACTGGATCCGTCAGCAGTGGCCCGGCAAGGTCGTCGTCAAGGGGGTGCAGAGCGTTCCGGACGCCGTCCGTCTCGCCGAGGCCGGCGTCGACGCCGTGCTCCTCTCGAACCACGGCGGCCGCCAGCTCGACCGCGCACCGGTGCCGTTCCACCTGCTGCCGGAGGTGGTGAAGGAGGTCGGCGACGACGTCGAGGTGCACCTCGACACCGGGATCATGTGCGGCCAGGACATCGTGGCCGCGCTCGCGCACGGTGCGCACTTCACGCTGATCGGCCGGGCCTACCTCTACGGGCTGATGGCCGGGGGGCGGGAGGGCGTCGACCGCGCGATCGAGATCCTGCGCGGCGAGGTGGAGCGGACGATGCGCCTGCTCGGCGTCACCACGCTCGACGACCTCGAGCCCGGCCACGTCACGATGCTGGAACGGCTCGTGCCGCGCCGCTGACCACGTCGTGGCGCCACCCAGTGGGTCGGGGAGCTCCTCCCGCAGGGCTAGGGGCTCAGCGGCTGGGGAGCCGGGCGAGCAGGTAGCCCCAGGTCGTGAAGGCGAGCGCGGTGAGGACGCCGGCGGCACCGCGGATCCGTCCCCGCGCCAGCTCGCGCACGATCGCCCGCGGCAGCACCCCGCGGACGTACCGGCGCTCGTCGAACGTCGCGTCCGGGGGCGCCCACCATCGAGGCCACCATCGCCTTCGAGCGGCCCTCCCAGAGCGAGCGGCTGCGCAGGTAGCGCCAGGTGCCGCGAGCGGCCGGCACCCGGTGCCGCACCACGGCCGACGGCTCGGAGACCACGCGGCTCCCCGGCACCTGCTGCGCCACCCGGATGCAGAACTCGGTGTCGTCGCACCCGACGGGTGCGGCGCTGTGCCGGCTGACCCGCTCGTCGAACCCGCCCACCTGCTCCAGGAGCGCGCGGCGCAGCGAGATGCTCGCGCCGGTCACGTTGCGCACGTCGGTGCGGACCGTCGGTCGCCCGCGGTGGCTGCACCCCACCACCCAGTCGAGCTCGGGCGGCAGGTGGGCCGGCCGGTCGTCGTCCCAGGCCGGCTCGACCCAACCGCCGACGATCTGCACCCGCGGGTCGTCGTACGGCGCCGCGAGCCGCTCGAGCCAGTCGGGGGCGGGCACCGCGTCGTCGTCGAGGAACGCGACGACGTCGCCGACCGCCTCCCGCAGCGCCGTGTTGCGGGCTCCGGCGATCCCGCCGTGATCAGCGTTCGCCACCGCCCTGATCTCGGGCCAGCGGCGTCGCACCTCGTCCAGCAGGTCCGGGTTGCGGTCGACGACGACGAGGATCTCCGCCGCCGAGCGGGTCTGGGCGGCGAGCCCGGCGAGACCGCTCGCGAGGTCCGGGAGGCGCTCGGTCGCGTGGGTGCAGATCGCCACGCTGAGCGCCAGCGGCTCGCTCATCGACGCTCCCCCCGGGTAGACCGTCCCTAGTAGGTTGGATGACCATGGGGGGAGGCCCGACGAGGGTATACATCGCAGGCGCCGGCGGGATGCTGGGTGCCGCCGTGGTCGAGGCGTGGGACGCCGAGGCCACCGTGGAGGCCAGCGACCTGGTCCCGCGCGGCGACGCGATGCACCGCGTCGACGTCGCCGATGCCGACGTGTTCGGCCGGGCGGTCGACGCGTTCGGGCCCGACCTGCTCGTGAACCTCGCCGCCGAGACCGACCTCGAGCAGTGCGAGCGGGAGCCGGACCGGGCCTGGGCCTCGAACGCCGTCGGTGCCGAGAACGGCGGCCGGATCGCCGAGCGGCTCGGCATCCCCTACGTGTTCGTCTCGACCGCCGGCGTCTTCGGTGGCGAGAAGGATGTCTACTCCGACGACGACGCCCCCGACCCGCTCACGGTCTACGCGCGCTCGAAGCGGCACGGCGAGCTGTTCGTGCAGGAGCACGTGCGGCGCCACTTCGTGCTCCGCGCCGGCTGGATGATGGGGGGCGGGCCCGGCGTCGACAAGAAGTTCATCGAGAAGGTGCACGCCCAGATCCGCGGCGGCGCCACCACGATCCACGCCGTCACCGACCTGCAGGGCAGCCCGACCTACACCCACGACTTCGCCCGCGGCATGGTGCGGGTGGTCCGGGAGGCTCCGTACGGCACCTACCACCAGGTGTGCCACGGCACCGCCAGCCGCTACGACGTCGCGGTGGCGTTCGTCGAGCTGCTCGGACTGGCCGACGTCGTCGAGGTCGTGCCCGTGACCTCCGACCACTTCGCCGACACCTACTTCGCCCACCGGCCGCGCTCCGAGCAGCTGGTCAACGACCGGCTCGCCGCACTCGGCCTCGACACGATGCGCCCGTGGCGCGACGCGCTGGCCGAGTACGCGGCGGGGTTCCCGGCCGTGCGCTGATCAGGTGAAGGTGCGGCCCTCGCCGCGGTAGGTCGGGACGACGTCGGCCGTGCCGCCGTCGGCCTCGACCAGGTGCAGCGCATCGACGCGCTCGCACAGCTCGCCGGCCTTGGCGTGCCGGAACCAGACCCGGTCGCCGAGGGCGAGCCCGTCGGCCACCGCGCCGCCCTTGAGCGGGGTCTGCACCTCGCCGGCGCCCTCGTTCGGCAGCAGCCGCAGCCCCTCGGGGTAGGTCGGCACCGGGAGCCGGTCGCGGCCGATCGGCCCGGAGGCGACCCAGCCGCCGCCGGTGACGGTGACCAGACCGGGCGCCGGCCGGCGGCAGACGGTGAGGCCGACGAAGGCCGCGGGGCGGAGGTCGAAGGCGTCGTAGCCGTCGAACAGTGCCGGCGCGAACAGGCCGGAGCCGGCGGCCACCTCGGTGACCGAGGGGTCGGCCGAGGTCGACTCCAGCGAGCCGGTGCCGCCGCCGTTGACGAACTCGAGGTCGGCCACCTCGCGGACGGCGGCCACGACGGCGCCACGGCGCTCGGCGAGCTCGACACGGGACACGGCCTTCACCCGCCGCACCAGGGCGGTCCGGAACGGGTTCGCGCCGCGGTCGGCCAGCCCGGCCACCTGGCCCTCGTAGGCGAGCAGTCCCACCAGCCGCAGCGCCGGCTCGGCGGCCACGGCGCGGGCCAGGGCGACGGCGTCCGCCGGCGTGCGGAGGGGCGAGCGACGCATGCCGAGGTGCACCCGGCCACCGCCGTAGCGCAGCGAGGCGTCGAGGTCGAGGCAGACCCGCAGCGGCGCCGCCACCGTCGGCACCGCGGAGGTCATCAGCTCGAGGCCCTCGACGCTGTCGATCATGACCGTCACCCGCTCGGCGGCCACCGGATCGGCGCCCAGCCGCGCCAGCGCCTCTCGCTCGGCGCTCGGGTAGCCGACGACGACGTCCTCGTACTCCTCGGCCAGCCACAGCGCCTCGGTCACGGTGAAGGCGAGCACGCCGGCGAAGCCGGGGGTCTCGACGGCCCGGCGGATGAGCGCCCGGCAGCGGACCGACTTGCTGGCCACGCGCACCGGCAGACCGGCGCTGCGGCGCACGAGATCCAGGGCGTTCGCATCGAACGCCTCGAGGTCGACGGCGGCGAGCGGGTCGTCCTGGTGCTGCGTCGCCGCTTCGAGGCGGGCATGCTGGCTGACCATGAGTGGGACGAAGACTACCGGGGGTATCGCACGGGCCGAGGGCGCCTGGCACAACTGGGCGCGCAACCAGCGGGCCGAGGGCATCGAGGTGGTGGCGCCCCGCGACCGCGACGAGCTGGCCGAGGTGGTGGCGACGGCCGCCGCCGACGGCCGCCGGGTGCGCCCGATCGGCACCGGCCACTCGTTCACCGGTGTCGGGGTGCCGGTCGACGTACAGCTGCGGCTCGACCACCTCGCCGGCGTGCTCGCCGTCGACCACCACACCTGCCGGGTCACCGTCGAGGCCGGGATCCCGCTGCACCGGCTCAACCGCGCGCTGTTCGACCTCGGGCTGTCGCTCACCAACCTGGGCGACATCGAGGAGCAGACGATCGCCGGGGCGATCTCCACCGGCACCCACGGCAGCGGCCTGCGCTTCGGCGGCCTCGCCACCCAGGTGGTCGGTCTCGAGCTGGTGCTCCCGGACGGGTCGACGCTGGTGGCCTCGGAGACCGAGAACGCCGACGTGCTCTCACTGGCGCGGGTCGGCCTCGGCGCGCTGGGTGTCATCGTGAGCGTCACCCTGCAGGCCGAGCCGGCGTTCGCCGTCCACGCCCGTGAGGGTCATGCCGAGCTCGACGACGTGCTCGCCCGGTTCGAGGACGACATCGAGAGCACCGACCACGTCGACCTCCACTGGTTCCCGCACACCAGCAAGGTGCTCACCAAGCACAACGAGCGCCGCCCGCTCGCCGACGGCCTCGCCCCGCTCTCCCGGGTCGGCGCCTGGTGGGACGACGAGTTCCTCGCCAATGGCGTCTACCCCGGCCTGGTCGGCGTGGGTCGCCGGGTGCCGCGGCTGGTGCCGCCGATCGCCCGCTTCGTGGGCCGGGTGCTCGGGGAGCGCGAGTTCCGCGACGTGTCCTACCGGGTCTTCGCCTCCCGGCGGGCGGTGCGGTTCGAGGAGATGGAGTACGCCGTGCCCCGCGAGGACGGGCTCGACGTCGTCCGCGAGCTCGTCGACCGGGTGACCCACAGCGACTGGCGGATCGCCGTCCCCGTGGAGATCCGCACCGCGGCGGCCGACGACGTCGCGCTGTCGACGGCGTACGGCCGCGACTCGGTGTACGTGGCCGTGCACACCGCCCCCGGCAGCCCGGACCGCGAGGCCTACTTCGCCACCCTGGAGCAGATCGCGGGCCAGGTGGGCGGCCGGCCGCACTGGGGCAAGCTGCACCACCTCGACGCCGACGTGCTGCGCGAGCGCTACCCGCGGTTCGAGGAGTTCCGCGCCCTGCGCGACCGCCTCGACCCGGACCGGGTCCTCACCAACCCCTACCTCGACCGCGTCCTCGGCTGACCCGCCCGAAACTTCACCCAGAACCGGCCGAGCCGCCCGAAACTTTCGGGCGGGTCAGCGAGCCGCCCGAAACTTTCGGGCGGGTCAGTCCTCGGGCAGGTGGTCGTCGGCGGTGGACTGGAGGGCGTCGCGCAGCGCCGGGATCTGATCGACCAGCTTCACCAGGTCCTCCTTGGTGAAGTGCACGACCTCGAGCTCGGACTGCGACACCACGGCCGCCGTCCGCAGCCGCTTCTCCAAGATGCCGACCTCGCCGATGACGGCGCCCGGGCCGGCCGTGGCGATGGTCTCGCCGCCCCGGCGGATCGCGACCTCGCCGGAGAGCAGCACGTAGGCCTTGTCGGCCGGGGTGGTCTCCGACATCAGCGACCACTGGGCCGGCAGGTGCACGACCTTGCCGACGGCGGCGACCTTCTTCAGGTCGCCGTCGGAGAGCCCGGAGAACCGGTCGACCGAGCGGAGCCGCTCGGCGACCTCGGCGGAGTCGGAGCGTGCCATGCGCGGTCCTTTCGTCGGAGGGAGCAGCCGCAGCCTAGGGCGCGGGACCGCTCCCGGTACAGGTGTCCACTGGAGCGCCTCAGGCCGGTCAGGGCCGGACCTCGACGTCCTTCCAGAACGCCACCCGGTCGGTGACCATGCGGGCGGGCTGCTTGGGCTCGGGGTAGTAGAAGACCGAGTCGGCGCTGAGCTGCCCGTCGGCCTCCAGCGTGTAGTACGACGCCTCGCCCTTCCACGAGCAGGTGCTGTGGTGCTCGGAGGGGCGCAGCACCGACGCGTCGACCGAGGCGAGCGGGAAGTAGTGCCGGCCCTCGACCACGACGGTCTTGTCGGACTCGGCGATGACCCGGCCGTTCCAGATGGCGCGCATGACGGGGACGCTACGCCGGTGCGCCTACTGCTGACACGAGATCAGCGATCGAGTCGACGACGCGGGTCGGGCGGTACGGGAAGGTCTCGACCTGATCGGGGCGGGTGGAGCCGGTGCTCACCAGCACGGTGCGCAGGCCGGCCTCGAGGCCGCTGATGATGTCGGTGTCCATCCGGTCGCCGACCATCACCGTGGTCTCCGAGTGGGCCTGGAGCTGGTTGAGCGCGCTGCGCATCATCAGCGGGTTCGGCTTGCCGATGAAGTACGGCTGCCGGCCCGTCGCGGTGCTGATGAGCGCGGCCACCGAGCCGCAGGCCGGGAGCAGGCCCTGGTGGCTGGGACCGCTCACGTCCGGGTTGGTGGCGAGGAAGCGGGCACCGGCGTCGATGAGCCGGATCGCGCGCGTGATCGCCTCGAAGGAGTAGGTGCGGGTCTCGCCGAGCACCACGTAGTCGGGCTCGTGGTCGGTCATCACGTAGCCGACGTCGTGCAGCGCGTTGGTGAGCCCGGCCTCGCCGACGACGTAGGCGGAGCCGCCGGGCCGCTGCTCGGCGAGGAACTGCGCGGTGGCCAGCGCCGAGGTCCAGATCGCCTCCTCGGGCACGTCGATGCCGCTGCGCAGCAGCCGCGCCCGCAGGTCGCGGGGGGTGAAGATGGAGTTGTTGGTCAGCACCAGGAACTGCAGCCCCGAGGCCTTCAGCGCCTCCACGAACTCCGCGGCGCCGGGGATCGGGTCCTCCTCGTGCACGAGGACGCCGTCCATGTCGGTCAGCCAGGTCTCGACGGCTCGGGTCATGGCCCCAGTCTGGCGGTTTGCGAGACTCGCGGGGTGACGGTGGTGCTGGGCATCGAGACCTCGTGCGACGAGACGGGCGTCGGTCTGGTCCGCGACGGGGTGCTGCTCGGCGAGGCGCTGGCCTCGAGCATCGACGAGCACGTCCGGTTCGGCGGCGTCGTGCCCGAGATCGCCGCCCGCGCCCACGTGCAGGCGATGGTGCCGACGATGCGGACCGCGATGGACGACGCCGGGCTGGCCTGGCACGAGGTCGGCGCGGTCGCCGTCACCGCGGGACCCGGCCTCGCCACCGCGCTCCACGTGGGGGTGGCTGCGGCGCAAGGCGGCCGCGCTCGCGCTCGGCGTCCCGCTGTACGGCGTGCACCACCTCGCCGGCCACGCCGCGGCCGACACCCTCGTCCACGGCCCGCTGCCCGATCACAGCGTCGCCCTCGTCGTCAGCGGCGGCCACACCAGCCTGCTGTCGGTGCGCGACCTCGTCCGCACCCCGATCGTGCACCTCTCCGACACCCTCGACGACGCTGCCGGCGAGGCCTTCGACAAGGTGGCGCGGCTGCTCGGCCTCCCCTACCCCGGCGGCCCGTCGGTCGACCGGGTGGCCCGTGACGGCGACCCGCGCGCCGTGCGGTTCACCCGCCCGCTGATGGGCCAGCGCGACCCCGCACTCGGCTTCTCGTTCTCCGGCCTCAAGAGCGCGGTGGCCCGCTACGTCGCCGCGCCGCGCGACCCCGGCATCACCACGGCCGACGTCGCCGCCTCGTTCCAGGAGTGCGTGGCCGACACCGTCGTCACCAAGGCGCTGCGGGCCTGCCACCAGGAGCGGGTCGAGACGCTGGTGGTCGTGGGGGGCGTGGCGGCCAACAGCCGGGTGCGCTCGCTCGCCGAGGAGCGGTGCGCGGAGGCCGGCATCGAGCTGCGGGTGCCGCCGCTGCGCCTGTGCACCGACAACGGCGCCATGATCGCCGCCATCGGCGACCTGCTCGTCCGCGAGGGCGTCGCCCCCTCCCGGCTCGACCTCGGTGCTCGCTCCAGCGTGCCGCTCGAGCTGGCCCAGCTGGCCTGAGCTGCTACTTGCCGCCCGCCCCGCGGTAGCGGGCGACCGAGAGCGGCACGAACACGACGAGCAGGATGACGACCCAGAGCAGCGTGTAGACCTCGGCGTTCTGCATCGACCAGGCGTCGGGCACGGGGATGGTCGGGTCGGTGTTGCCGAACAGCTCGCGGCAGGCCTGGGTGAGCGTGGACACCGGGTTCCAGAGCACGATCGTCTCGAGGATGCCGTCGAACGACTCCTGCGGCACGAACGCGTTGGAGAGGAACGTGGCCGGGAAGATGACGATGAACGAGGCGTTGTTGACCACCTCGGGGCTCGGCACCAGCAGGCCCACCAGCGCCATCACCCAGCTCACGGCGTAGGCGAACAGCAGCAGCAGGCCGAAGCCCAGCAGCATGTCGACGATGCCCTCGCGGGCCCGCCAGCCGACGAGCAGGCCGGTGAGCGCCATGATCACCAGCGAGAACAGGTTGTAGACGACGTCGGAGGCGGTGCGGCCCACGAGCACCGCCGACGGCGACATGGGCAGCGACCGGAACCGGTCGATGATGCCCTTCTGCATGTCCTCGGCGATGCCGGCACCGGTGAAGGTGGCGCCGAAGACGACGGTCTGGGCGAAGATGCCGCCGACCAGGAACTCCTTGTAGTCGATGTCGCCCGGCACGTCGATCGCGCCGCCGAACACGTAGGCGAAGAGCAGCACGAACATGATCGGGCTGATCAGCACGAAGACGAGCACCTCGGGCACTCGCTTGATCTTGATGACGTTGCGGATCGTGACGACCCAGCCGTCGTGGAGCGGCTTGGTGAGCGCGTTCATGCCGTGGCCTCCCGCTTCGCCTCGGCCGCACCGGCCTGCTCGGCCCTCTCGGCCTCCTCGGCCGCGTGACCGGTGAGGGAGAGGAAGACGTCGTCGAGGGTGGGCCGGCGCAGTCCGATGTCGAGCACGGTGATGTCCGCCTGGTCGAGCTCGTCGAGCACCCGTCGCAGCGACCGGGCACCGTCGCTGACGGCGGCGGTGACCGAGCGCTCGTCGGTCTGGACCTCGCCGAGGGCCACCCCGGCGAGCACCTGCTGCACGCGCTCGACGTCGCGGCGCTCGGCGACCACCGCCTCGATGCGCTCGCCGCCGATCTGCGCCTTGAGCTGGTCGGCGGTGCCCTGCGCGATGGCCCGGCCGCGGTCGATGACGACGATGTCGTCGGCGAGCCGGTCGGCCTCCTCGAGGTACTGGGTGGTGAGCAGCAACGTGGCGCCGTCGGCGACGAGCTCGCGGATGACGTCCCACATCTGCTGGCGGCTGCGGACGTCGAGCCCCGTGGTGGGCTCGTCGAGCACCAGCACCTGCGGCTCGGCCACCAGCGCCCCGGCGAGGTCGAGCCGCCGGCGCATGCCGCCGGAGTAGGTCTTGGACGGGGCGGTCGCCGGCGTCGGCGAGGTCGAACCGGTCGAGCAGCTCGCGCGCCCGCTGCCGCGCCTGCGACTTCGACATGCCGTAGAGGCGCCCGACCATCGTGAGGTTCTCGAAGCCGGTGAGGTTCTCGTCGACCGCGGCGTACTGGCCCGACAGGCCGATCCGGCGCCGCACGCCCTGCGGGTCGGTCAGCACGTCGACGCCGGCGACGGTGGCGGAGCCCTCGTCGGGGACCAGCAGCGTGGCGAGGATGCGGACCGCGGTGGTCTTGCCCGCGCCGTTGGGGCCGAGCAGGGCGAGCACCTGTCCCTCGGGGACGTCGAGGTCGAGCCCGGCGAGGGCCTCGACCTTCTTGTAGCGCTTGACCAGGCCTCGAGCACTGATCATGTCGGCCATGCGGTCCTCTTTCCGGGGGACGGTGTCGGACGAGACCGTACCGACCACCGCCGACACCACAACTCATCGCCGATCCGGTCGGCGTCTGGGAGGTTGGTCGCGTGCACCTCGTGGGGATCGACCTGGCCTGGGGCGAGCGCAACCCCACCGGGCTGGCCGTGCTCGACGACGACGCCCGGCTGCTGGCCACCGCGGCGGTGCGCACCGACGCCGAGATCGAGGCCTGGCTCGCGCCGTACGTCGCCGGCGAGTGCGTGGTGGCGATCGACGCGCCGATCGTGGTGCGCAACCCGACCGGCTCGCGACCGGCCGAGAAGGCGCTGACGCAGGACTTCCGCGGCTACGACGCCGGCACCCACCCGTCCAACACCGGCAAGCCGGAGTTCGCCGACGGCACCCGGGCCGCCCGCGTGGCCGCCCTGCTCGGCGTCGACGTCGACCCGGACCCGCCGTCGGCGCGTCGGGCGATCGAGGTCTACCCGCATCCCGCGACGGTGGTGCTGCTCGGCCTCGACCGGATCCTGCGCTACAAGAACAAGCCCGGTCGCGACCTCGAGCTGCTGCGGGGCGAGCTGCTGCGGCTGATCGACGGCGTGACCCGTCTCGTCACCACCGACGAGGCCTGGGCCGACCTCCGCGCCCAGGTGGTGGGTGCCACCCGCAAGAGCGAGCTGCGCCGCGTCGAGGACCAGGTCGACGCGGTGGTGTGCGCCTACGTGGCGTGGCTCGCGCGCCACCGCCGAGACCGGTCACCGCCTACGGCGACCGTGCCACCGGACGCATCGTCACGCCGGCCCTGCGTCCCGATCCCGTCGCCGTGTACGCCGCCGAGCACGGTGAGCTGGAGGAGGCGGGCCACGACGCCGTCGCCCTCGTCACCCAGGTGCTCGACGAGGCCGGCATCAACTACCTGTCGGTCACGGGCCGCACCAAGACCATCGCCTCGTTCACCGAGAAGGCCGGTCGCGAGCGCGACGGCGTGCGGCTCTACGCCGACCCGCTCGGGCAGATCACCGACCAGCTCGGCGTCCGCGTGATCACCTACGTGGCCGACGACGTCGACGCCGTGGCTGAGCTGCTGTCGGAGCAGGTGGTGGTCACCGACGACCGCGACCTCGGGCAGGAGACCGCCCGGGAGGGCCGGTTCGGCTACGCCAGCCGGCACCTCCAGTTCGGCCTCGACCCGGCCCGCGAGGGCCACTCCGACTTCGAGCGGCTCCGCGGCCGGGTGGTGCAGGTGCAGGTGCGCACCGTCGTGCAGCACGCCTGGGCCGAGTTCGAGCACGAGGTCCGCTACAAGGGCATGGTGCCCGAGGAGCACGCCCGCGAGCTCGACCGGCGCTTCACGCTCGCTGCGGGCCTGCTCGAGCTCGCCGACCGCGAGTTCAGCGAGATCCGGCACCGGCTGCGCGGCCTGACCCCCGACCTGCCCACCGTCGAGGCGGTCGACCCGCGCATCGACCCGCGCGAGCTCGCCGGGTTCCTCGCCGCCCACTACGCCGACGCCGCGTGGTCGCGGGCCGAGCACTACCGGTGGATCTCGGGGCTGCTGCTCGCCGTCGGAGTCACCTCCCTCGACGAGCTGGGTGAGACGCTGCGCGGCGCCGACGAGGTCGCCATCGCCGACCGGATGGCCTACCGGCAGCAGCCCGGCGCGATCCGACGGCTCGACGACGCGCTGCTGTGGGTCCACGGTGCCGCGTACGCCGACCTCGACGACAACAGCCACCGGCGCGACGCGCTGCGGGCCCGCCTGGCCCGGCTCCGGGGTGAGGCGGAGGCGGCGTCGTGACTTCCCGTGCGCGCTCGGCTGGGTCGCTGACAAGGTGGGGGGCATGACCGACGCCCCCGACGCCCCCGCCCCGCTCGAGACGCTCCGCGAGGACTGGGACCGCGCCCTGTGCGTGGTCGCCCACCCCGACGACCTCGAGTTCGGCGCCGCCGCCGCGGTGGCCCGCTGGACCGGCCAGGGCAAGACGGTCACCTACTGCATGGTCACCAGCGGCGAGGCCGGCATCGACGGCATGGACCCCGACGAGTGCCGCGCCGTCCGCGAGGAGGAGCAGCGGGAGTCGGGCCGCGTCGTCGGCGTCGAGGAGGTGGTGTTCCTCGGCCTGCCCGACGGCGTGCTCGAGTACGGCGTCGACACTGCGGGCGGCGATCGCGCCGGGAGGTGCGCCGGTTCCGGCCCCAGGTCGTCATCACCGGCAACTTCCGCGACACCTGGGGCGGGGCGAACCTCAACCAGGCCGACCACATCGCCGTCGGCCGGGCCGTGCTCGACGCCGTCCGCGACGCCGGCAACCGGTGGATCTTCCGCGACCAGCTCGAGTCCGAGGGGCTCGAGCCCTGGGGTGGCGTCGGCGAGGTGTGGGCCAACGGCTCGCCGCTGTCGACCCACGCCGTCGACACCACCGACACCTTCGACGCCGGCGTCGCGTCGCTCGAGGCCCACCGCGCCTACATCGACGGCCTCGGCTGGGAGCACTTCGACCCCCGCGAGTTCCTCGAGGGCATGGCCCGCCAGACCGGCCAGCGACTCGGCGTCGGCATGGCCGCCGCGTTCGAGGTGTTCCCGATGGGCTGGGGCGAGTAGGGGCTGCTCCCCCACGGTCACCGCGCCGAGGTCACCACGCGGTACCGCACGAACGAGGGCACGATGACGGCGGCCGCGACGACGCCGACGACGACGAGCACGCCCCCACCCGCGCTCGCGGCAGCGGTGCCGACGCCGGCGGCCGCGGCGCCGTGGGCGACGTCGGCGACCCGGGGGCCGCCGGCGACGACGACGATGAAGATGCCCTGGAGCCGGCCGCGGATGGCGTCGGAGGCGGCGGCCTGGAGCATCGAGGTGCGGAAGGCCGACGACGAGATGTCGGCCGCCCCGCCCACCACCAGCATGAGCACCGCGACCACCAGCATCGTGTGGCGCAGTGAGTCCGAGGCCCCCGCGACGCCGACGGCGACGCCGAAGCCCACCATCGCGAGGCCCCACACGATGATCGCCACCACGACCGCGCGGCCCTGGGCCGAGACCCGCGACACCCACCCCGAGAGCACGCCACCGATCACGGCCCCGGCCGGGATGGCGGCGAAGAGCAGCGCGAAGGCGAGGCCGCCGGCGTCCGGGCCCTCGAAGCTCTCGTGGGCGATCTCGGGGAACAGCGCCCGCGGCATCCCGAAGACCATCGCGATGAGGTCGACGACGAACGACATCATCAGCACCGGCTGGGTGCGCAGGTAGGCGAAGCCCTCGATCACCGAGCGGAGTCCGGGCGCGCCGGTCACGCCCTCCACCGGCAGCCGCGGCAGCCGGACGACGGCCCCGAGCGTGGCGAACAGGAAGATCGTGTCGACGAGGTAGAGCGTGGGCAGACCCAGCACGGGGATCAGCGCGCCGGCGGCGAGTGGGCCGGCGATGCCGCCGGCCATCGCCACCGTCATCGACAGCGAGTTGGCGGCGGGCAGCAGCTCGGTCGGCACCAGTCGGGGGATGACGGCGCTGCGGGTGGGCTGGTTGACGCCGAACAGCGCCTGCTGCACCGAGAACAGCCCCAGCAGCAGCCACACGTTCTCGTTGCCGAGCGCCGCCTGCGCCCAGAACAGCGCGCTGGTGCCGATCAGGCCGAGGGTGGTGATGACGAGCAGCGTCCGCCGGTCGAACACGTCGGCGAGCGCCCCGCCCCAGAGCCCGAACACCACCAGCGGCACCAGCCCGAAGACACCGGTGAGCCCGACGTACGCCGACGACCCGGTCGTCGAGTAGATCTGCGCCGGCACCGCGACGATCGTGAGCTGCGCCCCGATGACGGTGATGATGTTCGCGATCCAGAGCCGCCGGAAGTGCGGCTCCTGGAGGGGTCGCGTGTCGGCGACCATCCCCCTCAACCACGCACGCACTGGCCCAACGGTAGGTCGGAGTTGGAGCGGCGGGTTGACTGGCCTCGTGCGACGACCCGTGCCCGAGAAGCCCCGCCCCGGCCAGGAGTCGGTCTGGAACTACCCGCGCCCGCCCGCGCTGGAGGAGTCCCGCCGCTCGATCCAGGTGGTGCTCGGCGGCGTGACCGTCGCCGACACCACGCGCTCGTGGCGGGTGCTGGAGACCAGCCACCCGCCCACCTACTACCTGCCGCGGGAGGCGTGGGCGCCCGGCGCGCTCGTCGAGGCCGACGGGTCCTCGTTCTGCGAGTGGAAGGGCCGGGCGTCCTACCTCGACGTCGTCGGCGGCGAGGTCGTGGCCCGGCGGGCCGCCTGGTACTACCCCGACCCGACCCCGCGGTTCGCGGACCTCACCGGTGCCGTGGCCGTGATGCCCTCGGCGATGGATCGCTGCGTCGTCGACGGCGAGACCGTGCGGCCCCAGGAGGGCAGCTTCTACGGCGGCTGGATCACCGCCGACCTCGCCGGCCCGTTCAAGGGGATCCCCGGCTCGATGGGCTGGTAGCCCACCGGGCTGCTACCCGGGCACCGGCTGGTCGTCGTCGCGGGCGCCGAAGATCGGGATCTCCTCGAGCCGCTGCTCGCTCAGGCCGACGCCCCAGCCGCGCATCTGGTCGCGTGAGCGCCGCGAGAACAGGGCGCGGAACAGCTCGTACGGCGGCACGGTGCCGATCAGCTCCTGCGCTCGCGGTCCGACCATGTCGGCCACCGGCTGCCACAGGTGCTCCGCCATCCGCGGCTTGCCGAACGCCTCGTGGAGGTCGGCGTGGTGCACCGCGATGTCCCAGACGATGGCCGGCGTCCGGGCCTGCGCGGCGGCGTTGGCGACGGCGTCCTGGTGGGTGCGCAGCTCGGCCACGAGGTCGGCCACCGGCAGGTGGCGGCGCTCGGCGACGTGGCGGGACGTCCACCCCGGGCCGGGCGCGTCCTCCATGCGGCCGCCGACGCTGTCGGCGGCGCCGCCCGCCAGGTGGGCGACGACGTCCTTCACCGTCCAGCTCGGGGTGCCCGGGACCGGGCGCGCGAGCGCCTCCTCGTCGAGTTCGGAGGCGAGCGCGACGACGTCGGCCACGTGCTCGCGGTAGAGCGCGCCCCAGTCGGTCATGGAGCGACGGTAGGGCGCGGGAACGCCGGCCGTCCCCACACGTTAAAAGAGTCCCGCAAGATTCGCCGAAGGCTGTCGAACTCGCGCGAGGGTCTTCGTGGTGGTGGTGCAAGGCTGCCACCGGGGCCGCCCGTACCGAGGAGATCGAGATGCCGAACTACCTGCTGTCCGTCAACCACGACGAGGCCAACCTGGCTGCGCTGGACGCGATGACCCCCGAGGAGATGCAGGGGATGTTCGACGCGGTCGGTGCCTTCAACCAGACCCTCCAGGCCGAGGGCGCCTGGGTGTTCGCCGGGGGGCTCCAGACCCACGACGCCACCACCGTCGTCGACGGCACCGGCGACGCCCCGGTCGTCACCGACGGCCCCTACACCGAGTCCAAGGAGTACCTCGGCGGCTTCTGGATCATCGAGGCCGCCGACCTCGACGCCGCCCTCGCCTGGGCCGCCGCGGGCTCGAAGGCGTGCGGCAACCGGGTCGAGGTGCGCCCCTTCCAGGACGAGCCCGAGGCCTGACGCCGCCGGCGCTGCGCGATGGACCCGATCGAGCGGATCTTCCGTGAGGAGTACGGCCGCGTGGTCGCCTCGCTGGCACGTCGCTTCGGTGACCTCGACGTCGCCGAGGACGCCGCCGGCGAGGCCCTCGTGACCGCCCTCGAGAAGTGGCCGGTGGACGGCGTCCCGCCCAACCCGGGCGGGTGGCTGACCATCACCGCCGGCAACCGCGCGATCGACCGGATCCGCCGCGAGCAGCGCCGCGACGCCAAGCACCAGGCGGCCCTGATGATCACGCCACCACCGGACGACGTCCCGCACGCGCCCACCGGTGTGGTGGAGGACGACCGGCTGCGGCTGGTCTTCACCTGCTGCCACCCGGCGCTGGCTCCCGAGGCCCGCGTGGCGCTCACCCTGCGCCTGCTCGGCGGCCTCACGGTGCCCGAGATCGCGCACGCCTTCTTCGTCCCCGAGACGACGATGGGCCAGCGCATCACCCGCGCCAAGAAGAAGATCGCCGCCGCCCGCATCCCCTACCGGGTGCCGGAGGCGGCCGACCTGCCCGAGCGGGTCGCCGCCGTCCTGGCCGTGGTGTACCTCGTGTTCAACGAGGGCTACCTGGCGACGTCCGGCGACGCCGTCCGCGACAACCTCACCGGCGAGGCGATCCGGCTCGGCCGGATCCTGCGCGGGCTGCTGCCCGACGACCCCGAGGTCACCGGCCTGCTGGCGCTGATGCTGCTCACCGAGGCCCGCCGCCCGGCCCGCATCGCGGCCGACGGCGCGCTGGTGCCGCTGCACGAGCAGGACCGCGCCGCGTGGGACCGCGGGCTGATCGCCGAGGGGCACGCCCTGGTGCGGGAGTGCCTCGCCCGCAACCGGCCCGGCCGCTATCAGATCCTCGCCGCCATCGGGGCGGTGCACACCGACGCCGCGAGCGTCGCCGACACCGACTGGTCGCAGGTCGCGGCCCTGTACGCGCAGCTGGCCGTGATCGACCCGAGCCCGGTCGTCGCCCTCAACCGGGCGGTCGTCGTCGCCGAGCTCGACGGGCCCGAGGTGGGCCTGGCGCAGGTCGAGCGCCTCGCCTCACCGGCGATGTCCGGCTACCACGCCTACCACGCCACCCGCGCCGAGCTGCTGCGCCGGCTCGGCCGCGGCGCCGAGTCGCGGGCGGCCTACGACGCCGCGCTGGCGCTGATCGACAACCCGGCCGAGACGGCCTACCTGACCCGGCGTCGCGACCAGCTGCGCTCCTGAGGAATCCCACGGGCCGGCGTCGACCCGCTCTGGCAAGGTGAAGTCCGTGACCCCGCCGATGCCGCTCGCGCTGCCACCCGCCGACGACCCGCGCGCCTTCGAGGAGTGGGTGCGCACCCGGGCCGACGAGGGGTTGGCGCGCGCCGACGACCTCGTGCGGGCGCTGCGCGACGACCCGCCCACCGACGCGGTCGCCGCCCTGCGGCAGTGGGACGAGGTCAACCTCGCGCTCGGCAACGTGGCCGCGATGGGGTCGCTGTTCGGCAACGTCCACCCCGACGAGCAGGTGCGCACCACCGCCGAGAAGGCCGAGCAGGACGTCATGCGGGTGCTCACCGAGCTCTCGCTCGACCGCGGGCTCTACGAGGTGTTCGCCGGCCTCGACGGCGCGGGCCTCGACGAGCAGGCCACCCGGCTGCTGGCAAAGGTGCGACGCGACTTCACCCGCGCCGGAGTCGACCGCGACGACGAGACCCGCGCCCGCATCGCCGCGATCAACGAGCGTCTCACCGAGCTCGACCAGGAGTTCAGCAAGATCATCCGCGACGACGTCCGCCGGATCCGGGTCACTCCCGAGCAGCTGGCCGGACTGCCGCAGGACTTCCTCGACGCCCACCCGGCCGACGACGACGGCCTGGTCACCATCACCACCGACTATCCCGACGCCGTGCCCACGCGGATGTTCGCCCACGACGCCGCCGTCCGGCACGAGCTGGTGGCGCAGTTCCTCGACCGGGGCTGGCCGCAGGCCGACCCGGTCCTGAAAGAGCTCTTCGCGTTGCGGCACGAGGTGGCCGGGCTCGTCGGCTACCCCGACTGGGCCGCCTACGACGCCGAGGTGAAGATGATCGGCGCAGGTCCGGCCATCCCCGAGTTCGTCGACAAGATCGCGGCGGCCGCCAGGGGCCCGATGGAGCGTGACCTCGCCGTCCTGCTCGAGCGCTACCGCCAGGACTTCCCCGACGCCGAGCGGATCGCCGTCAGCGACGCCACCTACTACGAGGAGCAGGTGCGCAAGGAGCAGTTCGAGGTCGACTCGCAGCGGGTCCGCGCCTACTTCGCCTTCGAGAAGGTGCGGCAGGGGCTGCTCGAGGTCACCGGCCGGCTGTTCGGGCTGCGCTACGACCACGTGCCCGACGCCGCGGTGTGGCACGACGAGGTGGCCGTCTACGACGTCGTCCGGGTCGATGACGACGGCAACGACGTCGAGCTCGGCCGCATCTACCTCGACCTCCACCCCCGCGAGGGCAAGTTCAAGCACGCCGCGCAGTTCACGCTCACCGACGGCGTCGCCGGTCGGCAGCTGCCCGAGGGCGTGCTGGTGTGCAACTTCAGCCGCGGCGTGATGGAGCACGACCACGTCGTGACGCTGTTCCACGAGTTCGGCCACCTGGTGCACCACGTGCTCGGCGGCCACGGGCAGTGGGCCCGGTTCGCCGGCGTCGCCACCGAGTGGGACTTCGTCGAGGCGCCGTCCCAGATGCTCGAGGAGTGGGCCTGGGACGCCCCGATCCTGCGCTCCTTCGCCACCAACGCCGAGGGCGAGCCGATCCCCGACGACCTGGTGGCGGCGATGCGTCGCAGCGACGACTTCGGCAAGGGCTACCTGGCCCGGGTCCAGAACTTCTACGCGGCGGTGTCGTACTACTTCCACGTCGAGCGGCCCGACGACCTCACCGCCCGGATGATCGAGCTCCAGGAGAAGTACTCGCCCTGGCCCTACCTGGAGGGCACCCACTTCTTCGCCGGCTTCGGTCACCTCGGCGGCTACACCTCGGCCTACTACACCTATGCGTGGTCGCTGGTGATCGCGAAGGACCTCTTCAGCGCCTTCGACCCCGACGACCTGTTCGACCCCGAGGTCGCCGGCCGCTACCGCGACCGCGTCCTCGCCCCCGGCGGCTCCCGCGACGCCGCCGACCTCGTCGCCGACTTCCTCGGCCGCCCCTACACCTTCGACTCCTACGCCGCCTGGCTCGCCCGCTGAGCCCGCCTCACCCGCGGCCCTCGGCTTCCTGCTGCTCCTCCACCCGCTTCTTGACCCGGCCCATGCCGGGCAGCTTCGCGAGCATCTCGTTGAGCTCGCGGGAGGTGTCGAGCAGGTCGTGGAGGTCCGGCGAGACCGACCCCAGCGTCTCGAGCACGGGGAGCAGGTCGGTCTCGACCCGCGCCACCAGACCGGGGAGCAGGTCGATCAGCGCGACGACGGCGTCGACCTCCTGGGCGTCGGTGGTCTCGGCCAGCCGCTCGAGCATCGGCAGCAACCGGGTCGTCGTCGGCTCGAGCGCACCGAGCAGCTGCTCGGCCCGCGCCACCGTCTCGGCGACCGCGTCCACCACGACCCCGGCGCGATCGTTGCTGGCGGACACCTCGGCCACGACGGCGTCGGCGCCCGAGCGGGTGCCCTCGACGCGGCGCAGCAACGCGTCGGCGTCCCGCAGCAGCTTCTCGGCCCCGTCGAGCAGGCCGAGGGTGCGGGGGAGGAGGGCGGCGAGCTCGCGGGGACCTGGAACGGTGGGTAGACGCATCCTCCGACCGTACGAGCCTAGGCTCGGTCCGTGGCTCCTCCCTCCTTCGACCTGACCGACGACCACCTCGAGCTGAGGCGACTGGCTGCACACCTTCGCCGCCGACGTGATCCGGCCGGCCGCGGCGGAGTGGGACGAGAAGGAGGAGTTCCCCTGGCCGGTGGTCGAGGAGGCGGCCAAGGTCGGCATCTACTCCCTCGACTTCTTCGCCACCCAGAGCTTCGACGAGACCGGGCTCGGCATCCCGGTGGCGATGGAGGAGCTGTTCTGGGGCGACGCCGGCATCGGCCTGTCGATCGTCGGCACCGCCCTCGCCGCCGCCGCCGTGCGCGGCCAACGGCACGCACGAGCAGGTCGGCGAGTGGGTCCCCGAGATGTTCGGCGACGCCGGGCGACCTGCGGCTCGGCGGCGTTCTGCTCCTCCGAGCCGGACGCCGGCAGCGACGTCGGCGCGATGCGCACCCGCGCCCGCTACGACGAGGCCACCGACGAGTGGGTGCTCACCGGCACCAAGACCTGGGCCACCAACGGCGGGCTGGCCGACGTCCACGTCGTCACCGCCGTCGTCGACCCCGAGCTGCGGACCCGCGGCCAGGCCAGCTTCGTGGTGCCGCCCGGCACGAAGGGGCTCAGCCAGGGGCAGAAGTTCCACAAGCACGGCATCCGCGCCGTCGCACACCGCCGAGGTGGTGCTCGACGACGTGCGGGTGCCCGGCCGCTGCCTGCTCGGCGGCAAGGACAAGCTCGACGCCCGGCTGGCCCGCGCCCGCGACGGGCTCCAGCGGCCGCGGCAACGACGAGCATGGCCACCTTCGAGCGCACCCGGCCCGCCGTCGGCGCGCAGGCCGTCGGCATCGCCCGCGCCGCCTACGAGGTGGCGCTCGACTACGCCAGGACCCGCGAGCAGTTCGGCAAGGCGATCATCGAGAACCAGGGCATCGCCTTCGAGCTGGCCGACATGGCGACCTCGATCGACGGCGGCGCGGCTGCTGGTGTGGCGCGCGGCGTGGATGGCCGGCAGGGCAAGGCGTTCGACACGGCCGAGGGGTCGATGTCGAAGCTGTTCGCCGGCGAGACCGCCGTGCGCGTCACCGAGCAGGCGATGCAGATCCTCGGCGGCAACGGCTACACGCGTGAGTACCCGGTGGAGCGGATGGCCCGCGACGCCAAGATCTACACGATCTTCGAGGGCACCTCGGAGATCCAGCGGCTCGTCATCGCCCGCACGGTCTCCGGCGCGCCGATCCGGTGACGGGACGGCTGCGGGTCCGGTTCCGCGGCCAGATCGCCGGCGTCGGGCTCCACCTCCGGCGTCCGGGTCGTGGTCGGCCACTGGCTCGACAGCCCGTTCGGCTCCTTCGCCGACGCGATGGTCGAGACGGCGTCCGGCCACCGCCTGCTCCTCGCCCCGAACGACGACGTGGCCGAGGTTCGTCGCCGCCACCTACGACTTCGACGAGATCCGCATCGAGCCCTTCGCCGTCCTCTCGGTCGGCCACACCTGGGGGGTGCGCTCGGACTCCCTCGACCTCCACCTCACCCTGGGACGCCGCACCGGCTCGGGTGGCTGCTGCGGCTCGTGCCGCGGGCGGTGGCGGAGTCACCGCGGTGGTGCGCGCTCACCGACCCGGTGGCCCGGCTGGTGCTGCGCGGGGTGCGCACGCGCGGCGACACCGGCGACCGGCTGCGAGTGGTACGGCGCCACCTCGCACCGGGCGATCGCCGCCGCCTCCGGCACCTTCGACGGCGCCGACCTCGGCGCGCCTCGCTCCCGTCGAACCGCCGCCTCGGTTCGGCTTCTCCTCCACCCCGCCCCGCCCCTCGGTCACCGACGTCGTCACCACCATCGAGCTCGACGACGACGCCGTGGAAGGTCTCGAGCCGCGCGGAGATCGGTAGATTGCCCGCCGTGGAGACGCGGATCCGGATGGCGGCGGCCGCCGTGATGCTGCTCGTCGCGGCGAGCGGTCCGGCCGCCGCGGCTCCGGCGGCCGAGGAGGCCCTCGACCTCGGAGGGTCCCCGCTGCCCGGCGGCAGCGCCAGCACCGACCCCGGCGCCCCGACCGAGCTCGAGGCGGGGCTGTGGGCCGACACGCTCGCGGGTGGCGGCCCGGCGCACCAGTTCGTCTACACGCGGACGATGGACTCGAGCACCGTGCACCTCGGGGTCGCGGGCGCCCCCACCGATCCCGACGGCGACGCCGTCGCGATCGAGGCGCTCGAGGAGGGTGGCGAGTCCTGCGGCACCGACGACGCGACCTCGGGCTACGGCACCCCCCAGGCGGTGATCGGTGCCGCGGTCGACGTCGGCCCCAGCGAGCCCGGCACGCGCGACGAGCTCTGCGTCGACTCGAGCACCGTCACCTTCACCGTCGGTCGCGGCAGCTCCTCCTCCACCACCGACCTGCCGATCGCCGTCAAGATCGTCGAGGAGGCGTCGCCGGGCGCCGACGCCGCCGACTTCCCCACCCCCGCCCCCAGCAACCCGGTCGGCGCCCCCGACGGCGGCGGGGAGGAGCGGCTCGACGGCGCCACCTCCTTCGCCGACGCCCCCGAGATCGAGGGCGGCACCGGCTACTCGCTCGACCTGCCCGAGGGCGGCCAGCGGCTCTTCAAGGTACGGCTCGGGTGGGGGCAGTCGCTCGACGTGCGGGCCGCGGTGCCCGCCCAGAGCGCGGAGCTGCAGGAGCAGTTCATCAACACGACGGTCACGCTCGGCCTGGTCGACCCGATGCGCAACGCGTTCAGCGCCGAGGTCGACGACGCCACGTCGTCGGTCACCTACGGCTCCGAGGCGCAGGTGCTCTCCGAGGGCGTGCCGCCGCTGCTCTACCTGCGCCGCTTCGACGACGCCGTGGCCGCGCTGCCCGGCGACTACTGGGTGGTGCTGAACGCCCAGCCGGCCGTCGACCGCGAGCCGCTCGACATCCCGGTCACGCTGACGGTGCAGGTGCGCGGCGACGAGGCCGGCGCCCCCACCTACCCCGAGCGCGTCACCGGCCCCGGCGGCAGCGAGCCACCCGACGGCTACGCCGCCGACACCCCGTTCCTGGTCGGCGCGGGCACCTTCTCCGCCGACCCCTCCGGCAACCCGCCGCCCTCCGCGAGTGACGACGGCGGCGGCGACGGGTTCGGTCCGCGCCGGATCGGCGGCGCAGCCCTGCTGGTGGTCAGCCTCGGTCTGTGCGTGGCCGGCGCCCTGCGGCTGCGCCGACGTCCGGCCGCGAGCGGCTAGCCGACCAGCAGCCAGAGCGCGACGGCGAGCCCGACCAGCCCGGCTACCAGCAGCGCGAGGCCCGAGCCGAGGTGACGCTGCCCGACCGGCGGGCCGCCGGTACGGCGGCGGGTGCGCGCGGCGGCCGTGCCGGCCATGGTGGGCGCGGTGCCCGGCGTCATCGGCTCCGGGAACGGCTGGAACGGCAGCGTGGCGGCGTACCTGTCGGGCACCACGATCCGCTCGTCCGGGCCGGGCGGCAGGTCGAGCAGCCCGCGCTCCCGCAGCGCCTCGCGCAGCGCCGTCGCACTGGCCGGCCGGTCCTCGATCCGCTCGGTGGTGGCGAGCGCGACCACGTCGAGGACGGCGTCGTGGTGACGGTCGCCGGTGCGGGCGGCGTCGAGGTCGGGGACGACGCCCTCCTCGCCCACCGGGCGGATGCCGGTGAGCATCTCGTAGCCGACCCGGCCCACGGCGTAGAGGTCCGAGCGCGGGTCGGGGTCGGCGCCGACCCACTGCTCGGGCGGCATGTAGCCGGGCGTGCCGATCGTCATCGCCGCGCGCGTCATCCGCGGCTCGTCGAGCGGCACGGCGATGCCGAAGTCGGTGAGCCGCAGGTGCGGGGACGCCGGCGCCGGTGGGCTCGAGCAGCAGGTTGCCGGGCTTGAGGTCGCGGTGCACGATCCCGGCCGCGTGCACGGCCTCCAGCGCCTGCAGCGTCTGGTCGAGCAGCAGCGCCACCCAGCGCGGCGGCAGCCCCGGCGTGCCCGCTGCCGGCGCTCGGCGCAGCAGGTCGGTCACCGAGCCGCCGTGCATCGAGCGGCATCGTGAACAGCACCCGGTCGTCGACGCCGGCCCACGAGTCGGGCGTGACGACGTGGGTGTGGTCGATGCGCATCGACTGCTCGCGCACGAACCGCAGCAGCGACGCGGCGTCGGACTGCCGCAGGATCTTGGCCGCCTTCAGCCGGCCGTCCTGCCGGTCGTGCACGCGCCACACCGTGCCCATGCCGCCGGTGGCGATGGGGTCGAGCAGCTCGTAGCGCCCGGCGAAGACCTCTCCCACGTCAGGAGGGTAGTCAGCGCACGTCGATCGCGCGGTTCACCCAGGTCGAGGTGACGACCATGCCGACCCTCTCGTAGAGGCCCGAGCGCGCCGGTGCGGCTGTCGGTGTCGAGGCCGGCGCCGCGGGACGCCGCGCTCGCGGCCGGCGGCGAAGGAGTCGGCGAGCAGGCACTGGGCCAGGCCGCGGCCGCGCTGGTCGCGCCGGGTCGCCAGCCGCGCCACGTAGACCTGGCCTCGTCGTCGCCCCGGAAGACCGAGAGCTGGGCCGCGGCCACCACGGCGCCGGCCTCGTCGACGACGACGCGCAGGTGCCACGGCTCGAAGCCGGGCCGCCGCAGCGACGTCGCCTCGAACTCCTCGTAGGTCTCGCGCTCACGCTCGGACCACTCGAGGAAGGCGTCCTCCAGCACGTCGTGGCAGCGTCGTGGTACTCGGCCGGGTCGGCCTCGCGCACGGCGTAGCCGGCGGGCAGGTCGCGGTCGACGACGGTGTGCGCCGGACGGCAGGTCGAGGACCCAGCTCTCCCAGCGGACCCGGTAGCCGAGCGGCATCGAGCAGCCGGTCGCCGGGCGAGCCCTGCGGCACCGGCATCGCGGCCACCGGCGCGCCGATGCCCGGCCGCGGTCCCCTGCATCCAGCTGCGCCAGCCAGGTGCCGATCCCGCGGCCGCGGTGGTCGGGCTGCACCGCGGCGTCGCCGCGGCCGGTGACGCCGACCTCGGCGTAGCCGACCATCCGGTCGTCGTCGAAGACGCCGATGGTGCAGGTGGCGAGGTCGTAGCTGGGTCGCTGCCAGTCGCCGACGATGTCGGCGAGCTCGATGTCGACCCGGCCGAGCACGTCGCGCTGGTCGGCCGACATCACGTCGACGACGGCCTGCGCGTCGTCCATCGTGAGCGGGCGGGTGGACAGGCCGGCGGGGAGCTCGTCGGTCATGCGGGGCATCCAAGCAAACGCCGGGCCCGGCCGCGACTCGGTGGTCGCGGGCCGGACCCGGGCGCGGGAGCGGTGGAGCTCAGGCGTTCTTGATCGCCGAGATGTCGAGCTCGAGGGTGATCTTGTCGGAGACGAGCACGCCGCCGGTCTCGAGCGCGGCGTTCCAGGTGAGGTCCCAGTCCTTGCGGTTGATCTGGGTCGAGCCCTCGAAGCCGATCCGGACGTTGCCGAACGGGTCCTGGGCCGAGCCGACCTCGTCGAACTCGATGCGTGACCGACTTGCTGGTGCCCTTGATGGTCAGGTCGCCGGTGACGCTCCAGGTGCTGCCGTCGCGGGCGACGTCGGTGGAGGTGAAGGTGATCTCGGGGTTCTCGTCGGTGCCGAAGAAGTCGCCGGAGCGGAGGTGGCCGTCGCGGTCGGCGTTGCCGGTGTCGACGGTGGTCGCGCTGATGCTGAGGGAGACCGAGGACGCCGCCGGGTTCGCCGTGTCGACGTGGGCGGTGCCGGTGAACTCCGTTGAACTGGCCGCGGACCTTGGTGACCATCGCGTGCCGGGCGACGAAGCCGAGGCGGGTGTGCGCGGGGTCGATGGTGTAGTCGCCGGTGATGTCGGCGAGGGCGGTGGTGCCGGCGTCGAACTGCGTCATGGTGGATCTCCTCAGGTGGTTGAAAGTCGAACTGGTTGTGCTTGTCCGGCTCAACGGACCGCGGTCCGCTTTCATTCCCGCTCGCTGAAATCGATCGACGGCCGCACCCCGGAGTGGGTGCGGCCGTCGGCATGCTCGAGCGCGCTAGGCGGCGTGCGCGCTGCTGGCCTCCGCCGCCGGGGTCGACCCAGTGCGCCTCCAGGCGGGTGCGTCCGCGCTCGTCGGTCACCTCGACCCAGCGCATCTCCAGCCGGGTCGGCGTCGTCGTGTCGGTCATGGGCCACCTCCTGTTCACCTTCTGTTCACTCAGGGTACCGCGAGCGTGTTACCCGCGGTGCCGGAAGGGGAGCGGGAAGGGCAATCCCGCATTTTCTGCCCGAAAGCGGGCAGGAAGTTGCCCGCGACGGTGCTCGCGACGGCACGCTTGCTTCTCGTGCCCGCTGATCCCGCGCTCGTCCGCCACCTCGTCGCAGAGCACCGGGCTGACCGCGGCGGAGGCGGCACGGGTGGTGGAGGACGTCGTGTCCTTCTACGCCGAACCCGTCGAGCAGTACGTGCGCCGCCGGCACACCGAGCTGAAGACGTACGGGGCCAGGAACCCGGAGATCTTCGCGCGACTCGCGCGCGAGCTCGCCGACCGGGTGGTCGCGGCCCCGCCCCTCACCGAGCGGCAGCTGCGCCGCCTCGTCTACGGCTGAACAGGAGACAGACCATGTGCGGGATCGTCGGGTACGTCGGCGGCCAGCAGGCCGCCCCGCTGCTGCTGGAGGGCCTCACCCGGCTCGAGCACCGCGGCTACGACAGCGCCGGGGTGGCGGTGCTGGGCCCGAGCGGGCTGCGCGTCGGCCAAGCGGGCCGGCCGGGTGCGCGACCTCGCCGACGGCCTGCCCAAGCGGTTCGGCGGCAAGATCGGCATCGGCCACACCCGGTGGGCCACCCACGGCCCGGCCACCGACGCCAACGCCCACCCGCACCTCGACGCGACGGGCGACGTCGCCGTCGTCCACAACGGCATCATCGACAACGCCGCCGCGCTGCGCGCCGAGCTCACCGCGGACGGCGTCGAGCTCGTCTCCGACACCGACACCGAGGTGATCGCCCACCTCGTCGGCCGCTCGAGCGCCGAGACCCTGGAGGAGCAAGGTCACCGAGGCGCTGGCCCGGATCGAGGGCACCTACGGCCTCGCCGTGCGTGCACGCCGGCTTCCCCGACCGGATCGTGGTCGCCCGCAACGGCAGCCCGCTGCTGCTCGGCGTCGGCGAGCGGGAGATGCACGTGGCCAGCGACCTCGGCCGCGCTGGTGCGCTACACCACCACGGTCGCCCACCTCGAGGACGGCGAGCTGGCCACGGTCACGGCCTCCGGCTTCACGACCTTCCGGCTCGACCTCACCCGCACCGACACCCGCGGCCACCGAGGTCGACGTCGACCCCGGCTCCTTCGACGCCGGCGAGCACGAGTCGTTCATGCTCAAGGAGATGCTCGAGCAGCCGGACGCGGCCGAGCGGGTGCTGCGCGGCCGGCTCGACGAGCGGTTCGGCACCGCGCACCTCGGCGGGCTCGAGCTCGACGCCCGCGACCTGCGCGCGATCCGCCGGGTCAAGGTGCTCGGCTGCGGCTCGGCCTACTACGTCGGCCAGATGGGCGCCGTCGCTGGTCGAGGAGCTGGCCCGCATCCCGGCCGACGCCGAGGCGGCCAGCGAGTTCCGCTACCGCGACCCGGTGATCGAGCCCGACACGCTCTACGTGGCGGTCAGCCAGTCGGGCGAGACCATCGACACCCTGCTCGCCGTGCAGGAGATCCGGCGCAAGGGCGGCCGCGTGCGTCGGCCTGGTCAACGTCGTCGGCAGCGCCGATCGCCCGCGAGTGCGACGGCGGCATCTACCTGCACGCCGGGCCCGAGGTCGCGGTCGCCTCCACCAAGGCACTCACCACCATGTTCCTCGGCTTCGCGCTGCTCGCCCTCCAGCTGGGCCGGGTGCGCGACCTGTCGATCTCCGACGGCCGGCGGCTCGTCGCCGGCCTCGCAGCGGCTGCCCGGGCAGATCGCGCGAGGTGCTCGACGCGCGAGGACCGAGCTGGCCGACGGTGGCCGGGCGGCTCGCCGAGGCCGAGAGCCTGTTCTTCGTCGGCCGGGTGCGCGGCTACCCGGTGGCGCGCGAGGGGGCGCAGAAGTTCAAGGAGATCAGCTACCGGCACGCCGAGGCCTACCAGACCTCCGAGCTCAAGCACGGCCCGCTGGCGCTGATCTGACGCCGCGGTGCCCACCGTCGCGGTCGTCCCGGACGACGAGCTCACCGAGCGCAACGTCGCCGCCCTGCACGAGATCGCGGCCCGCGGCGGCCCGCTCGTCGTGGTCACCCACCCCGGCGTCGACCTCGGCGACGTGCCGGACGCGTGCGCGATCGACGTACCGCGCAACGAGCGCGAGCTCGACCCGATCCTGCTGACGATGCCGCTGCAGGTGCTGGCCTACCACGCCGCCCGGCACCTGGGCCACGACGTCGACAAGCCACGCAACCTCGCCAAGTCGGTCACCGTCGAGTAGCAGATGGTCGAGCCGGAGCGTCGGGTCAGGTGTCGGTGGCCAGTGCTTGGGTTGATCCATGACCACCACCGCCTCGCACTCGATGTCGCTGGACGTCGTGCGCCGGGGTGTGGTGGCGCGGCGGCGGGCTGAGGTGATCGAGGTCTTGGCGATCACGGAGTGGCTCGACCAGCACGTGGTCGACCCCCGCACCTCTGCGGACGTCGCGGTTCGCGACTACGGCGATGGCGAGCTGTACCTGGCCGGTGAGGGTGCCCCGGCGGTCTCGGAGGCGGCTGTGGTCGAGCTCGTCACCACCCTGGGCCGGTCCGACTCCGCCGGCCGGCGCCACGTGGGTCAGGCGATGGAGACGAAGTACCGGCTGCCGCGGTTGTGGGGGCGGGTGCTCGAGGGTGAGGTCGAGGTGTGGCGGGCGTTCCGGATCGCGGAGTCGACCCGGTCGCTTCGGTTCGATGCGGCCGCGTTCGTCGACACCGCGGTCGCGCCGTGCGCCCACTCGATGTCGTGGAGCCAGCTCGACCGCACCGTCGAGGCCGCGCGTGCGGTCTATGACCCTGAGGAGGTCGAGCGGCGCCGAGCCGCGGATCCGCGCCGGTTCGACGTCCGCCTCGACCAGGCCGGGGTCGAGGGGTTCGTCCCGGTCGACGGTCTGCTCGACCTGGCTGATGCCCGCGACCTGGAGGCCGCGGTCGCCGCCCGTGCCGCCCAGCTGGCCGACCACGGCTGTGAGGAGCCGCTGGACGTGCGTCGCTCCATGGCGCTGGGCGAGATCGTGCGCGGCGAGCTCGCCCTGGACGATGCGGAGGGTTCGGGGTGCCGCGGTCACGTTGTACGTCCACCTCGACGAGACCGACGTGGCCGAGGTCGCCACCGTCGGCGGCGTCGTCGGCGGGGTCCCGGTGCTGGTCGACCAGGTCGCCACCTGGTGCGCCGGGGCGACCGTGACGATCAAGCCGGTCATCGACCTCAACCAGGCGGTGACCAGCAGTGGCTACACGCCCTCGGACTCGGTGGCCGAGCGGGTGCGGCTGGCCTGGCCGCAGTGCGTGTTCCCGTTCTGCACCCGCCGGGTCCGCACCGACCTCGACCACACCGTGCCGTACGATCCCGGTGGTCCGCCCGACCAGACGAGCACGACCAATCTCGCGCCGCTGTGCCGTGCGCACCACCGGATGAAGACCCACTCCGGCTGGACCTACCAACCGGCCGCCACCACCGCGCACGGCGTCCCGACCGCCTTCGAGTGGGCCAGCCCCTCCGACTACCGGCTCCGCGTCGATCGCTTCGGCACCCTCCCCGTCCCACCTGAGCCCTGACCACCGCGCTCCACACCCCGCCGCACTGGCGGGGCTCCTGGCGCGCGGTAGGTCACGACGTGCTGTCGAGCGGATGTCGCACCACCCTGCGGCGCAGGGTCGGGGAGGCCACCTCCTCGTACCCAGCGGCGAGGAAGACCTGCAGCAGACCGACCGACGCCTCGTCCCAGATCACGATCTTGCCGGGCGGCGGCTCGGTGGGATAGCCCTCCAGGACGCGGGCGCCGGCCCCCCTGCCGTACTCGACGGTGGCGGCGGCCAGCTCGTACATCAGGCCCTGCCGGCGGAAGGCCTTGCCCACGACGAAGCAGGTGACCGACCAGACCCCTGCGAGCTCAGGATCCATCCGCATCCACGACTTCTGCCGGCTCCACACCCTGGGGTAGTTCTCCCGCGGTTCGACTGCGACCCAACCGGCCGGCTCGCCGTCGACGTACCCGATGAGGCCGGACGTCGGCCCGTCGGTCCCGCACCCGGTCTGCTCCCGCAGAGCGGTGTCCCGCTGTTCCTGGGTGGTGTCACGCCAGATCCAGCCCGGGACCTTCAGCGCCTGGCAGCGACACTTCCGGGCGCCGCCGGTGTCGAACACGGCCTCGACGTCGCCGGCCGTCCCCTCGTTGGCCGGTCGCCAGGTGAACTCGGGCACGCCGCACCCTAGCCCTGGGTCAGGGGCGCCGACCCTCGACACACGCCGCGACGATCGCCTCGACCCGCTTCGCCTTCGTGGCGTCGGTGCGGGCCAGGGCGATCTGGCTGAGCGCGGCCTTGCGGGCGCTCGGCGGCATGGCGTCCCAGAACGCCCGGGCCGCCGGGTCGGGCGCCAGGGCTGCGGTGAGAAGCGGGTGCTCGACGCCGGCCTCGGCGTCGTCGAGCAGGGTCCACATGCCGTTGGCCTTCGCCGCCTCGATCAGCGCCCGGCCGGCGGGCTGCATCCGGCCCTCGGCCTCGAGCCTCGCGACGCGGTCCTTGTTGGAGCGCACCCAGGTGCTGGTGTGCGGCCGCCGCGGCGCGAACCACATCCGGGAGCGCTCGTCGTCGATCGTCTTCACCGTCGAGTCGACCCAGCCCCAGCAGAGCGCCTCGAGCACCAGGTCCTCGTAGGGCAGCGGCTCCTGCTCGGCCGCGCGTCGCCAGCTCACCAGCCAGACGCCGTGGCCGCGGTCGTGGTGCTCGGCCAGCCAGTCGTGCCACTCGGTGAGCGAGGCGGGGTGGAAGAGCTCGGCGTCGTCCTGACCCATGGTCGGCAGACTAGGCGGCATGCCGACCCCCGCAGCCCAGGTCCTCGCCGCCGTCCCCTCGTTGAACGTCGAGGGCGAGCCGTTCTCCTACGCCGTCGACGGCGATCGCATCGTCGGCACGTGGGACATCGTGAAGGCCACCACGCTCTACCCGACCGAGGTCGAGCACGTCGACCAGGACTACCGGATCGTCGTCGAGCTCGACGAGGGCAAGGGCCGCTTCGACTTCACCGAGACCTCGACCGGGGTGCAGGGCCAGGCCGGCGCCGGGGGTGCCTCGGGCAGCGCGGAGTTCTTCCGGGGCAAGCAGACCAAGAAGGAGTTCCACTTCTCGTTCGGCGGCGTGACCAAGGACGAGGACGGCGTCTCCGCGAAGCCGCTCGCCTACTCCTTCGAGACCAGCCGCATCAAGCAGCCGCTGTTCGCGCTCCTCGAGCAGCACGGCTACGAGCACAAGTCGTTCTTCGGGCGGCTCTTCTCCCGCTGAGCCGTACGAGCGTGACCGACGGCACCGCCCCGACGAATCCGGGGCGGTGCCTTCCACGCACTACCGTGTGCGTGTGAACGAGGAGCAGGAGCAGGCGATCCCCACGTTCGCCGACCTCGGGCTCGGCGACGCAGTGCTGAAGGCCCTGGCCGACGTCGGCTACGAGAGCCCGTCGACCATCCAGGCCGAGACCATCCCGCCACTGCTGGACGGTCGCGACCTCATCGGGGTCGCGCAGACCGGTACCGGCAAGACGGCGGCCTTCGCGCTGCCGATCCTCGACCGCCTCGACCCGTCCGCGAAGTCGGTGCAGGCGCTCGTGCTCGCGCCCACCCGTGAGCTCGCGCTCCAGGTGTGCGAGGCGTTCGAGCGCTACGCCGCCCACACCCGCGGCGTCCACGTGCTTCCCGTGTACGGCGGCCAGGGCTACGGCGTCCAGCTCTCGGCGCTGCGGCGCGGCGTCCACGTCGTCGTCGGCACGCCCGGCCGGATCATGGACCACCTCGACCGCGGCACCCTCGACCTCACCCACCTGCGCTACCTCGTGCTCGACGAGGCCGACGAGATGCTCAAGATGGGCTTCGCCGAGGACGTCGAGACGATCCTCAAGGACACCCCGGCCGACAAGCAGGTCACGCTGTTCAGCGCCACCATGCCGCCGGCGATCCGGAGGCTGTCGGCGAAGTACCTCACCGACCCGGCGGAGATCACGGTCAAGGGCCGCACGACGACGGCGGCCGGCATCACCCAGCGCTACCTGATCGTCAGCTACCCGCAGAAGGTCGACGCCCTCACGCGCATCCTCGAGGTCGAGAACTTCGAGGGGATGATCGTGTTCGTCCGCACCAAGAACGAGACCGAGACGCTCGCCGAGAAGCTGCGGGCCCGCGGGTTCTCCGCCGAGGCGATCAGCGGCGACGTCGCCCAGGCGCAGCGCGAGCGCACGGTGAACCGGCTCAAGTCGGGCAAGCTCGACATCCTCGTGGCCACCGACGTCGCCGCCCGCGGACTCGACGTCGAGCGGATCAGCCACGTCGTCAACTACGACATCCCCACCGACACCGAGTCCTACGTGCACCGCATCGGGCGCACCGGCCGGGCCGGGCGCGCCGGTGACGCGATCTCGTTCGTCACCCCGCGCGAGCGCTACCTGCTCAAGCACATCGAGAAGGCCACCCGGCAGCCGCTGACCGAGATGAAGATGCCGTCGCCGGACGACGTCAACACCACCCGGCTCGCCCGCTTCGACGACGCGATCACCGCGGCGCTGGCGCAGACCCGGCGGGTCGAGGGCTTCCGCGACATCGTCCGTCACTACGTCGAGCACCACGACGTGCCCGAGGTCGACGTCGCCGCGGCGCTGGCAGTCGTGGCCCAGGGCGAGACCCCGCTGCTGCTCGATCCCGACCCCGACCCGAAGGTGGAGCGCGCCCAGCGCGCCGAGCGCGCCGACCGGCAGACCACCCGCGACGGCCAGCGGCTCTCGACCTACCGCATCGCCGTCGGCAAGCGGCACCGCGTCGAGCCGCGGCAGATCGTCGGCGCCCTCGCCAACGAGGGCGGCCTCAGCCGCAACGACTTCGGTGCGATCACCATCAAGCCCGACTTCTCTCTCGTCGAGCTCCCAGCCAACCTCCCGGCGGTGACCTACCAGAAGCTCGCCGAGACCCGGATCTCCGGCAAGCTCATCGACCTCCGCCCCGACCGCGGCGCCCCCGGCGGCAAGCGCTCGACCTACAAGGGCAAGAAGCCCACTCGCGACTGAGCTACGCCACCAGTAGCTCTCCACTGTGCGTCTCCCCACCTCGACGACCTCGCCCGGCGGATGCAGGAGATGGAGCACTCGCGCGCCATGACCCAGCACGCGCTGGAGTGCCGCGCCCACGACGTCGCCGCCTGCCCCCACTTCCGCCAGGGCGTGAAGGACATGCTCGCGGGCACCGGCAGCTGGCCCTTCCGGCTCCACTGACTTTGCACTTCTTCGCAGTGCGACAAGCGGTGTCTTCTCGCGGGCGCCCTCCGCTGGTGGTGTGACCAAGTGCACACGCGACTTCTCCCCCCGACCACCACGCTCGTCGGCCTGCTGGCCGCACTGATCACCGTTCTGGGCTCGGTGGTCACCACTGCGTCCCCCGCCCAGGCCGCTGCCCCGTCCTACGTCGCGCTCGGCGACTCGTACTCCTCGGGGGTCGGCACCCGCGACTACATCGACGACGGCACGTCCTGCCAGCGCTCGAACTCGGCCTACCCGCGGCTGCTCGCCGACCAGAAGGGGTACGACCTCAGCTTCCAGGCCTGCTCGGGGGCCACGATCCCCAGCGTCACGCAACAACCAGCTCGCCGCGCTGGGTGCCGGCACGAGCGTCGTCAGCGATCTCGGTCGGCGGCAACGACGCCGGGTTCGCCGACGTGCTCACCGAGTGCGCGACGCCGTGGTGGGCCGGCGACTGCGACGCCGCGATCGACCGGCGCCCAGGCCTACATCCGCAACGCGCTGCCGGGGGCGCTCTCGAACCTCTACGCCGACATCGCGACCCGCGCGCCGAGCGCCCGGGTGGTCGTCGTGGGCTACCCGCGGGTCTTCATGGGCGAGGACTGCAACGCCGGCACCTGGTTCGCCCCGGAGGAGCAGACCCGCCTCAACCAGACCGCCGACCAGCTCAACGGCGCGCTGGCCACGGCGGCGTCCTCCCGCGGCTTCGCCTTCGCCAACCCGACCGACGCCTTCGTCGGCCACGCGCGTGTGCGACGACGCCGGAGTGGCTCAACGGCCTGTCGAGCCCGGTCAGCGAGAGCTACCACCCCAACCGGGCCGGCCAGGCCCAGGGGTACGCGGCCGTGGTGGGGCCGCTGCTCTGGGGGGCCCTGGTAGAACCGAGGCCATGTCTCGGAGGACGACCGGCGCCGTCGGCGCACTGGCCCTGGTCCTGCTCGTCACCGCCTGCAGCGGCGGCGATCCCGACCCCGCGGAGGCCGGCGAGAAGGCCGACGGCACCGCCGCCGCGCTGGCCGAGGGTCTCGGGGCGGGCGACCTGGCGGGCCTCGCGTTCACCGACACCGCCGCCGACGACGCCACCGCCGACTACGCGCTCGTGATCGAGCAGATGGACGACGTCGAGCCGACGGTCGAGCTCGGCGACGTCGAGGAGGACGGCGACTCCGCGACCGCCACCCTCTCGTGGTCGTGGCCGGTCACCGAGGAGGAGACCTGGGCCTACGACAGCGAGGTCGAGCTCGAGCGGGTCGACGACGAGTGGCAGGTCGTGTGGGGCCACCAGGTGGTCGAGCCGAGCCTCAACGCCGCCTCGGTGCTCGACCTCCAGGCGATCGGCGGCAGTCGGGCCGACATCGTCGGCGCCCGCGGCTTCAAGCTGGTCACCGCGCGGCCGGTGGTGCGCGTCGGCATCGACCGCACGAAGCTCGCCGACCGTGACCCCGTGCCGTCGGCCCGCCGGCTCGCGACGCTGGTGGGCATCGGGGTCGCGCCCTACGCGACGTCGGTGAAGGCCTCCGGGCGAGAAGGCGTTCGTCGAGGCGATCGTCTACCGCGACACCGACGTGCCTCGCGCCGTCACCCGCGGCGTCGAGGGCATCCCGGGCGCCGTCCTGCTCCCCGACGAGCTGCCGCTCGCCCCCACCCGCACCTTCGCGGCCGAGATCCTCGGCACCGTCGGGCCCGTCACCGGCGAGATGATCGAGGACGACCCCGAGCTCGAGCCCGGCGACGAGGTCGGCCTCTCCGGCCTCCAGGCCCGCTACGACGAGCAGCTGCGCGGCGAGCCCGGCACCGCCGTCGTCGCGGTGGGGTCCGACGGCGTCGAGCGGCGGATCACCGAGATCGGCGGCAAGCGCGGCGAGCCGCTGCGGCTCTCGATGGACGTCGACCTGCAGACCACCGCCGAGTCGCTGCTCGCCGACATCGGGCCGGCGAGCTCGCTGGTGGCGATCCGGCCGAGTGACGGCGCGATCCTCGCTGCGGCCAACGGGCCGGGCAACGACGGCCAGAACTTCGCCACCTTCGGCCAGTACGCGCCGGGCTCGACGTTCAAGGTGGTGAGCAGCCTCGCGCTGCTCCGCTCGGGCCTGAAGCCCGACGACGTCGTGACGTGCGACGGCAGCGTGGTGGTCGACGGCAAGCGGTTCGAGAACTACGACGACTACCCGTCCGACGGACTGGGCCGGATCCCGTTCCGCGCCGCGCTCGCCAACTCCTGCAACACCGCCTTCATCTCCGCCCGGGGCCGGCTCGCCCCCACCGACCTGCCGAACGCCGCCGCGTCGCTCGGCTTCGGCGTCGACCACGACGTCGGCTTCCCCGCCTACTTCGGCGGCGTGACCCCGCCGGAGTCCGAGACCGGCCGGGCGGCCGACCTGATCGGCCAGGGCACGGTGCTCGCCTCCCCGATGGCGATGGCGACCGTGCTCTCCACCGTGGTGGCCGGTGAGATCGTGGTGCCCCACCTCGTCGAGGACGCCTACAAGGCCCCGCCCGAGGGCGTGCCCGGCCCGACTGCGGCCGAGGCCCGCCAGCTGCAGCAGCTGCTGCGCGGCGTCGTCACGAGTGGCAGTGGTCGCGGCCTCGCCGACGTGCCCGGCCCGCCGGTGCTCGCCAAGACGGGCACCGCCGAGTTCGGCAGCGGCGCGAAGCTCGACACGCACGCCTGGATGATCGGCGCCCAGGGTGACCTCGCCGTGGCCGTCTTCGTGGGCATCGGGTCATCCGGCTCCGCAACGGCGGGGCCGATCCTCGAGGCCTTCCTGCGCGCGGCCCGCTGAGCGAGAAGGGCTGCGGGGTCCGGCTGAGCCGGGCCCCGCAGTCCTTGTGCCCACCTCGCCCCGGGGATCGCTGGGGGGCAGTCGACCGGCGGTTCGAAGCGGGTGGACCCCCCGCCGCATGGGGTCGGCGAGGGGTCCTGTCGACTTCTTGGTGCTCCCTCCGAAGTACGACGACTTCATGTTACGACGTATACCCAGGGGTGTCTTCTGGTGTGAGCAAAAGTTTGACCTGCCCGAGCGGGTGTCACGGGGTCACTGGCGGGGTGCGATCGTGGGCGTCATGAGCGGCTTGGACCTGGTACCCGAGGAGCGTCGTCGGCTGTACATCGGCGGCGAGTGGCGCGAGGCGGACGGCGGTCGCACGCTCGACGTGCTCGACCCCGCCGACGGGTCGGTGCTGGCCGCGGTGGCCGACGCGTCGGTGGACGACGCTGTCGAGGCCCTCGACGCCGCCGTCGCCGTCCAGCAGGAGTGGGCGGCCACGCCGCCGCGCGAGCGGAGCGAGATCCTGCGCCGCGCCTTCGAGCTGCTCACCGAGCGGGCCGACGACTTTGCCGAGCTGATGAGCCTGGAGATGGGCAAGACGCTCAAGGAGGCGAAGGGCGAGGTCACCTACGGTGCCGACTTCCTGCGTTGGTACGCCGAGGAGGCGGTGCGCATCCACGGCACGTGGATGCAGGCGCCGGCGGGCGGCACCCGGATCCTCACGATGAAGAAGCCGGTCGGGCCGTGCCTGTTCGTGACGCCCTGGAACTTCCCGCTGGCGATGGGCACCCGCAAGATCGGGCCGGCCGTCGCGGCCGGCTGCACGATGGTGGTGAAGCCCGCCTCGCAGACCCCGCTCACGATGCTGGCGCTGGCCGGGCTGCTCGCCGAGGCCGGGCTGCCGGACGGCGTGCTCAACGTCGTCACCACCAGCGAGGACGCCGCCCTGAGCAAGACCCTCCAGGCCGACGAGCGGCTGCGGAAGGTCAGCTTCACCGGGTCCACCGCTGTCGGCCGCAAGCTCGTCGCGCAGTCGGCCGAGCGGCTGCAGCGGGTGAGCATGGAGCTCGGCGGCAACGCCCCGTTCCTGGTGTTCGCCGACGCCGACCTCGACGTCGCCGTCGACGGCGCCATGGTGGCCAAGATGCGCAACATGGGCGAGGCCTGCACCGCGGCCAACCGGTTCCTGGTGCACGCCGACGTGGCCGAGGAGTTCGGACGCCGGCTGGCCGAGCGGATGGGCGCCCTCAGCGTCGGCCGCGGCCAGGACGACGGCGTCGACGTCGGCCCGCTCATCGACGAGCGCGCGGTCGAGTCGGTGAGCCAGCTGGTCACCGACGCCGTGCACGACGGCGCGCGGGTCCTGGTGGGCGGTGACCCCGTCGACGGGCCGGGCAACTTCTACCCGCCGACGGTGCTGGTGGACGTGCCCCCGGACTCGGCGATCAACGTCGAGGAGATCTTCGGTCCGGTGGCCCCGATCACCACGTTCACCACCGACGACGAGGCGGTCGCCGCGGCCAACGACACCGAGTACGGGCTGTCGTCGTACGTCTTCACGCGCGACCTCGACCGCGTCTTCCGGGTCTCCGAGCGGCTGGAGTTCGGCATGGTCGGCGTCAACACGGGCCTCGTCTCCAACGCGGCGGCGCCGTTCGGCGGTGTCAAGGCCAGCGGCTTCGGCCGCGAGGGCGGCTTCGAGGGCATCGAGGAGTTCCTCGAGACCACCTACCTGAACCTCGCCGTCAGCGACTGACGGATTCCGGCCCTCGGTGACCGGGGCCGTGACACCCTGGTTCATGCGGTTCGTGAGCGAGGGTGGCGGTGCTGTGCGCCGCGGGGGTGCTGGCGCTCGGCGCCTGCGGCTCCTCCGACCCCGCCCGCGAAGGACGCCGCCACGACCCCGACGGCGACGCCGGCCGCGGGTGACGCGATCGCCGCCGCCCCGTCCGCGCCGAGCCGACACCGACCCCCCGCGACCCGCTCGCCGAGGCCGTCGAGGACCTCGCCCCGAGCGACCTCCCGCCGGTCGCGCCGCCGCCCAGGCACCGGCGCCGCAGGACGGCGAGGTGCTCGGCGCCGACGTCAGCTGGCCGCAGTGCCCGGCCGGCATGGGCATCCCGCAGAAGAAGTCGCACGGCGCCCCGATGCCGATCCCCGCCGCGCAGTACGTCGTCATCGGCCTCACCAACGGCCCCGGCTTCTACCCGAACCCGTGCCTGGCGAGCCAGGTCGCCTGGGTGCGCGACCGGCACCTCATGGCCGCCGCCTACGCGGTGGTGAGCTACCCCGAGGACCGGCACCTGCGCGAGCACGCCGCAACGGCCCGTTCGACGCCAGCACCCGCGAGGGCCGGCTCGCCAACGTCGG
>CAVRKT010000005.1:0-137708 GCA_963721965.1 uncultured Actinomycetota bacterium
TGTAGGGGCGGCCGGTCGTGCCGCGACCGCTAGGGCTCGATCGGCTCGATCGGCTCGGTCGGCTCGGTCGGCTCGGTCGGCTCGGTCGGCTCGGTCGGCCCGGTGGCGGGCGGGAGCATGGACGACACCTCGGCCGCCACCCGGTCACCGAACAGGCCGTGACCCTCCGGGGTGAGATGGACGCCATCGGCCTGGAACGTGAGCTCCATGTCGATCATGGACAGGTACCGCACGCCGTACCTGCGGCTCTGGGCCCGGAGCACCCGGTCCACCCGCACGACCTGGGCGGAGAACCTCGCGGCCATCACCGGTCCCACGACGATCATCCGTCGCCCGGCGAGCCGGGTGGCGATCCGGGCGAGGCCCTCCGAGATCTCGGCGTTCGTGCGATCCCACTCGTTGATGCCTCCCTGGACCACCACCAGGTTCGCGCCGCCGGCCGTCGCAGCTGGCGGCTCGCCACTGATAGGCGTACTTCCGGCCGCAGGGCGAGGACCGGTCGCTGAATCCGGAGCCCGAATGGCCGTCCACGTGCACCCGGCCAGGGAGCCGGCTGGGCCACGCGGCACTCCGGTCGACCATGCCGGCACCGACCGCGAAGGAGTCTCCGATGACGACGACCCGCGGGCCCTCGCCGCGGTCGTTGGCCAGGTGGGCAGCACGTTCGCGGTCGAACCGATCGCACTTGGCCGGGCGGCCGGTCGACGCGTGGGCGCCCTCGGGCAGCACCGTGACCGACCCCAGAAGCAGGGCGACCAGGGCGAGCGCGAGGAGACGAAGGGGCACGGTCGTGATCTTCCTCAATGGTGCGCATCCCGCGCTGGGGTTCGGGCGAAGTCGCTCGTCACGACGGACGTCCGACCGTCGCGGGCGCCTCATCGTTCGCAGCCGTACTGGTGCTCGGTCCTGCAGAGGTCCGTGCCCCGGGAGCCGAACGCCGTGTCGGCGCCGGTGCCGCCGATGAGGCGGTCGTCGTCCGCGTCGCCCCAGAGCCTGTCGTGGCTCGACTCGCCGTCGATGTCGTCGTCCCCGGGACCGCCGTGGAGGAGGTCGATGTCGTCGGATCCGTGGAGCACGTCGATCCCGTCGTCGCCGTAGCCGGTGTATCCGGCGTACCCGACGATCTGATCGGGTCCGGTGCCTCCGCGCAGCACACCGTCGCGGTAGGTGACGAGGGTGTCCGCGAGCCGGCCGCCGTCGACCTGCGCGGGCGTCTCGGTCGTGCCGCAGGCGCCGTCGTCGTACAGGTCGAAGAACGGGTCCTGGACGGTGAGCCGGTCCTGGCCGTCGCCGCCGGTCATGGTCAGCACGCACGACCCGGCGACGACGTCGTCGGGTGCGCTGCTGCCCACCACGACGGCGCTGCGGCTGGCGTACACGTGGTGGCGCTCGAAGCCGAGGAAGCTGAACGGTTGATCGTGCACCCGTCCGGTCTGGGCGACGAGTGCCAGAGATGCCTTGCCGGCGTCGGGGTCCGAGGCGCGCTCGACGTCGTCGGCGAAGGCGAGGGTCACGAGGTCGTCGATGCCGGTGCCGCCGGTGATCGCACGCTCGGCACCGCGGGTGACCACCGCGACGTCGTCGCCGCCACCCATGCTCGCGCGGAGGACACCACCGCCACGGGTGCCGACTCGCACGTACTCGTCGGCGGCGGTGCCGACGAACCTCACCTCGGCGGCGTGGACCTGGAACGCGGTGAACCCGCTGAAGCGGAGCCCGTCGCCGCCGGACCTGCCGGCGGTGCCGGACCTGTTGTCGACCCGCCAGGTCCCGACACCATCGCCGAGGTACAGCTGGGCCGGACCGCCCGCCGCCGCCAGTGACGCCCCCGGCGCCATCGTCGGGCTCTTCACCACCACGTATCCGAAGGCCTCGATGTCCCCTCCCATCACGTCGTCGTAGCCCACGGGGAGCGCGCGTCCGGGCGGCTCGGCGCCGAGCTGCACCCGGTCGACCAACGGAGCGTCGGGGCGCCCCACCGTCACCTGGTCGCGGCCCGCAGCGGTCGAGATGTCGTCGACGTCGGTGTCCTCGTCGGTCACGACGTCCGTTCCGGCCCAGCCGACGTAGCGATCGGCGCCCGGCCCGAGCTCGGCGCTCGAGGAGGAGTCGGGACGGCGCGGCACCGCGCTCACCGTGATGCTGTCCGCACCCTGACCGGCGTCGACGTCAGCGCCGGTGCTCGTCACGCACACCAGGTCATCGCCACCGAGGGCGTTCACCGTGTCGGCACCGTTCGACACGATCACGTCGGCCCCCTCGGTGCCGTTCACGGTCGTGTCCGCGACCCCGACGACCGTCGCGGTCTCGCCCTGGCAGGAGGCTGCGGCCGGAGCGGAGGCGGCCAGGACCGGGACCGCGAGACCAGCGGCCAGGCTCACGCCGACGACGGTCGACAGGAGGGAGCAGCGCACGGACCGGACGTTAACCAGCCCCGCGCCCCGGCGCCTGAGACACCCCTGAGAAAGGGCCCAAGAACCGCACCACAACCCGCCCCGGCGCGGTTGGGTGTCCCCATGAAGCGAACCGCGCTCCTCACCGGCGCCACGGCCGCGATCGGGGCGGTCGCCGCCCACGACCTGATGCAGCGCCGGCACGCCGTCCTGCGGAACTTCCCGGTGCTGGGGCACGCCCGGTTCTGGCTGGAGCGGATCGGGCCCGAGCTGCGGCAGTACATCGTGGCCGGCAACGACGAGGAGCGTCCGTTCAGCCGCGACCAGCGGCGGTGGGTGTACTCCTCGGCCAAGCTGCAGAACAACTACTTCGGGTTCGGCACCGACAACGACCTCGAGCACAGCGACGGCAACGTGATCGTGCGCCACCGCACGTTCGGTGACGCCTACCCGACCCACGGCACGGTGGGGCAGGAGGCGCGGTTGCCCTCGGCGAAGGTGCTGGGTGGCCCGCGCGGACGGCGTCACGCGTTCCGGCCCGAGTCGGTGGTGAACATCTCCGGCATGAGCTACGGCTCGCTGTCGGGCAACGCCGTGGAGGCCATCAACCGCGGGGCGGCCGAGGCCGGGTGCCTGCACAACACCGGCGAGGGCGCGGTGTCGCCGTACCACCGCAAGGGCGCCGACCTCATCTTCCAGATCGGCACCGCCTACTTCGGCTGCCGTGACGACGAGGGCCGGTTCAGCCTGCCGAAGCTCAAGGAGCTGGTCGACTCGGCGCCGATCCGGGCGCTGGAGGTCAAGCTCAGCCAGGGCGCGAAACCCGGGCTGGGCGGCGTGCTGCCCGGACCCAAGGTCTCGGCCGAGATCGCGAGGACCCGGGGCGTGCCCGAGGGCGTCGACTGCCTGAGCCCCTCGCGGCACGCGGAGTTCAACGACGTCGACTCGCTGCTCGACTTCGTCGAGATGCTGGCCGAGGAGACCGGGCTCCCGGTCGGCATCAAGTCCGCCGTCGGCGACATGGCGTTCTGGGAGGACCTCACCGACGCGATGCGCGACGGGACGCGCGGCGTCGACTTCGTCAGCATCGACGGCGGCGAGGGCGGCACCGGCGCCTCTCCCCTGATCTTCACCGACGCCGTCGCGCTGCCCTTCCGGCTCGGGTTCTCGCGCGTCTACCGCGCCTTCGCGAGCCGCGGGCTGCACGAGCAGGTCACCTTCATCGGCGCCGGGAAGCTCGGGCTGCCCGACAACGCCGTGGTCGCCTTCGCGCTCGGCGCCGACATGGTGAGCGTCGCCCGCGAGGCGATGCTGGCGGTCGGGTGCGTGCAGGCCCAGAAGTGCCACACCGGCGAGTGCCCGACCGGGGTGGCCACCCAGAACCCGTGGCTCGCTCGCGGCCTGCACCCCGACGACAAGGCGCCCCGCGTCACGAACTACGTCAAGACGCTGCGCCGCGACCTGCTCAAGGTCTCGGAGACCTGCGGCGTCGTGCACCCGTCGATGCTCGGACCGAGGGACATCGAGGTCATCGACAACCTCGCGCCGGGCAGGTTGCTCGACGAGATCTACGACTACGAGCCCGGATGGGGGTTCCCGTCGGCCGACGACCGCGACACCATCACGGCCATCATGAGCGCGGTCGAGGAGCCGGAGGCCGACGTCGAGGGGCCGCCCGAGACCGGCGAGTCCGGTGACCGTCGGGCCGAGCTGGCGGGCGACGTCGAGACCGACGCCTGACCACGCCGAGCTCGCCGAGCTCTGGTCCTGGTCGACGGGGTGGACCGCCCAGCTCGCAACGCCGACCCGTCCGGCAACGAGTTCTGTGTGCTGCCCGTGCCGTCGTGAGTTGGAGGGCATCTGCGTGTTCGCCGGACGCCACCGCCGAGACGCCGTACCGTCACTGATACCCCACCACCCCCCACGACCCCTCAGTCCGTCCCGTCCGGTTCTCGCAAGGGTTCCGGGCGGGACGGCGTCGTGAGCGGGGGGTTCCACGCAGCGGCCGTCGCGCACCGCTCGGTAGCGTCGCGGCCGTGGCACCGCTCCCCGACATCGACCAGGTCCTCGACGCCGAGACCGCCCAGCGCGCGTGGGCCGACGTCGCCACCAGGCTGACCCTGCGGCGGTGACGCGATGAAGGACGACCTCGGCACCGAGCTCACCCTCGCGGCCCCGGCCCGGCGGGTGGTCTCGCTGGTGCCCTCGCTCACCGAGGCGCTGGCCTCGGCCGACCGCGACGCCGTCGTCGGCGCCACCGAGTGGTGCACGCACCCCGCCGACCTCGACGTCGCCCGGGTGCGCGGCACGAAGAATCCCGACCTGGCCGCGATCCGCGCGCTGCGACCCGACGTCGTGGTGGCCAACAAGGAGGAGAACCGCGAGCTCGACGTGCGCCGGCTGCGCGAGTCGGGGGTGGCGGTGTGGGTCACCGACATCGAGACCGTGCCGGCCGCCGTCGCGTCGATGGAGCGGTTGTTCGAGGCCCTCGGGTGGACGGCGCCCGGCTGGCTCGGCGAGGCCCGCGCCGTCTGGTGCGGCGAGCTGCCGCCGGTGAGCCGCAGCGTCGCCGTGCCGATCTGGCGCGACCCCTGGATGGTGGTCGGCGCCCGCACCTTCACCACCGACCTGCTGCGGCGGCTCGGCTGGGCCAACGTCTACGACCAGCACGAGGACCGGTACCCGAGGGTCGAGCTCGCCGACCTCGACGGCGCCGGTGCGGACGTCGTCCTGCTCCCCGACGAGCCGTACGTCTTCACCGCCGACGACGGCCCCGAGGCCTTCGCCCACACCCCCACCGAGCTGGTGAGCGGGCGGCTGCTCACCTGGTACGGGCCGTCACTGGTCGAGGCCGCCGGTCTGTCCTGACCCCTCCCGCAATCCGCCGCACGTACCTACAGTGCCGTCATGGGGATGACCGACCAGCCGGAGGTCCCTCCGCCTCCGGCCCACCAGCCGCCACCGTTCCAGGCGCCGCCGCCGTACCAGGCGCCTCCGACCGCGCTGCCGCCACCGCCGGCGTTCCCCCCGCCGCCGCCCTTCCAGCCGCCGTCGCCCGCGACCTCGACGCCGACCCTGCGGGAGCCGGCGGACCCCGCGCGCGTCGGACCCGACGTGGCGTTCACGCCGGTGCGCCAGCACGGCAAGGCGGTGCGGGGGGCGCCGTGGGGCCTGCTCGTGCTCACCCTGCTCGCCGCCGCCGCTGTCGTGTTCGCCGACGCCAACCTGGTGACCGTGCTGATCCTCATCGCCTGCGCCGTCGGCGCGCTGGCGACCTGGGCCCTCGCCCTCACCCGACCCGGTCCGCGGGTCACGATCACCCGCGGCATCCTCGAGATCCGCACCTTCGACAGCCACCGGGTCTTCGACCTCACCAGCCCCACCACCCGGCTGTCGCTGGTGGGCCACCCGGACGCGCAGACCTGGCGGGTCGAGATCGCCCGCCGGCGGCTGCCGCCGTACGTGATCGACGCCCGCACCGTCGACCCAGGTGAGTTCACCGCCGCGATCTGGCCCTACGTGCCGTCCGGCCCGCCGCCGGCGCTCATGCCCCAGTCCCAGGGCCAGGGCCGGGCCAGGGCCAGGGCAAGTCCTAGCAGGTATCAGGGCCGGCGCCGACCCGCCCGGATCCGCTCGCGGAACCGGCTGCGCAGCTCGCCGTCGTCGCCACGGCGCGGCCCGATCGTCAGGTCGGCGACCCGCTCCAGCTGGGGGCGGTCGTGGTTGCCGTCGACGACCTTGCCGCTGGCCCACCACATGCGCAGGCCGTCGTCGGTGACCTCGAGGGTGGCGAGGTTGTTGTCGAACCACGGCCCCTTCAGCAGGTCCCAGCCCAGCGGGGAGGAGCGGACCTTGGCCGACCGCGCCACCAGGTGGCCGACGGGTCCGGCGAAGCCGTAGGAGGAGACGGCGGTCGCGAACCGCATCCTGCGTGGCAACGGGTTGCGGATCGGCGAGCACACCGCCTGGAGGATGCGGCTCGTGATCGGCTCCGCGCCGCGGGCCTCCTGGCGCACCGGCGAGGCCTCGGAGACGTAGCTGTGGTGCACGTCGCCGGAGAGGAAGGTGACCGTGGTGGGAGCCCGGCCGCGTTGCCCGCGGGCCACCTCGAGGGTCATCCGGGCGACCTCCTGGAAACCCCGCTGGAAGGCGGCCCAGTGCTCCAGGTCGACGGTGGTGCGGATCTTCTCCCCCACGGCCGCCGGCCGCTTGCCCCAGGCGCCGCCGGCGAGCGCCTCGGAGAACGCCTCCACGTAGTGCAGGCCCGGCGCGAGCAGGAACGGCAGCGAGGTGCCGACGAGCAGGTGGTCGACGTCGCCGCGCATCTGCTCGTCGAGCCACGCCATCTCGTCGTCGTCGAGGATCGAGCGGTCGTCCTCCTCGAGCACCCGGGCCGCCCGGGTGTCGACGACGACGAGCCGGGCCTGGGTGCCGAGGTCGCGCACGAAGCTCCACCGGTAGGAGGTCGGCTCCTGGTCGGCCTTCTCGGCGAAGGCGTCGAGGTACGCGCCGTGGTCGTGCCCGGCGTCGTCGACGTGGGCCTGGATCTCCCGCCAGACCTGGTCGGCGTCGCGCTCGTCGGGGGTGAGGTTGCCGAGGTGCTGGTAGACCCAGTAGGAGGCCAGGCCGCCGACGATCCGCATCCGCCACCAGTCGGTGGCCTCCATCTCGTCCTTCCACGCCCGCGAGGTGTTCCAGTCGTCTCGGATGTCGTGGTCGTCGAAGATCATGACGCTCGGCAAGGTGCTCAGCAGCCAGCGGTTGATCGGGTCCGACCACGCGAGCTTGTAGAGGTGGGCGTACTCCTCGTAGTCCTTCAGCTCCTCGCCCGGGGGCGCGTCGAGGCCGCGGCGCTCCTCGATGAACTCCTGCATCTCCTCGGTGGTCTCGTCGGCGTACACCTGGTCGCCGAGGAACGCGACGAGGTCGGGCCAGCGCGGCTCACCGCCGTCCGGATCGTCGTCGTGCTGGGTGAGCCCCGACATCCGCAGCGCGTACGCACGCAGGGCGTCGATGCCGTGGGTCTTGTTGCCGGCCTCGTCGTGCTTCACCGACGTGCGGCACGAGCCGAAGGCCAGTCGCAGCCGCTTGGAGCGGTCGAGCGTCGGGATGATCGGGTCCGGCAGGTCGGACCCCGCCTCGGGCCACTCCACCTCGCCGTCGACCTCGAGCGAGTAGGGGTAGTGGGTGCCCTTGTCGAGTCCGTCGACGCACACCAGGCCGTAGTGGTGCCCGTGCACGGTGAAGGTCGGCGCGGACGCCTCGCGCCCGTCGACGCGGACCGTCACCCGGCCCGGGTCCTCGGTCTCCACCCAGAGGCAGGCGGAGGACTCGTCGACATGGCGGAGCAGGGGACCCAGGACCAACGGCACCCGCTCACCCAAGCACCAACCCACCGGGGGAACCACCCACCCCGGTGGGCTCGGAGCGAACCCTCCTACGTGGCCATGAACAGGATCATCTCCCGGTCGTACTGGCGGTCCGGGTGCTTGGCGGCGAGGTGGGCCTGAGCCTTGTCGACCAGGTCGTCCTCGTTCTCGCCGCGCACCTCCTCACCGCACGGACAGCGGAGCAGCGTCCTCTCGCGGGCCATCATCGACGTCCTTCCACCGGGGGCACGAGGTCCGGGCGGGCCTCGGCGAGCAGGTCGGCGCGGTCGTCCGCGAGCACGAAGCCGGCGCCGATCGCGGCGTCGGTGGCGCGCTCGTAGGCCGCCAGGTACTCCTCGGGCGAGGCCCAGGGGGACGGGTCGAGCGGAGTGGTGCTGCCGAACAGGCGGCAGGCCACCGAGGCGCCCGGCCACGGCCGGCCGGACAGCACCTCGACCGGTGCGTCCACCACCGGGGTGCGCACGCCCCCGACCGCCAGGCCGTGCTGGTCCCGCTCGACGTCGTCGCCGTCGACCGCCAGCGGCTCGGCGACCGGCGCCGCGACGTCGTCGCGCACCCACCGATCGAGCGCCCGCAGCGCCGCCCGGACGACGGCCCACTGCTGCCCGCGGTTGACCTGGACCGCGCAGCCGAGCAGCTCCTCGAACTGGTCGATCGTGTAGCGGTCGGCGTGGGCCGCGCCGGCGACCTCCCAGACCCGCAGCCGCTCGCCGTCGGGCTGACGCGCAGGCAGGTAGCCGACCCGGTCGAAGAGGTCGCCCTCGGTCTGGACGACGAGCACCGGCTCCGCGAGGTCGTCGCGCAGCCGGACCGGGCCGGTGGCGAGCGCCGCGTTCAGGTCGATGCCGGCGCCCGGCTCGCCGAGGGGTGCGGCGACGCCGAGCCGGCTGTGCAGCAGGAAGCCGTCGAACAGCCGCGCCAGCGGGTGGATCCCGTTGATGTAGGTGGTGAGCAGCGCCGCCGACTGAGATTCCCCCACGGCCACCACCCGCTCCGCACCGATCAGATCGCGCACGGCTGCGGCCACCTGGGTGAACAGGTCGTGGGCGAAGGCGTCGCCGGGATGGTGCAGGGCGCCGTAGCGGCCGGGGTCGGTTCCCTTGATCCCGGCGGACGACGCGCCGTCGACCGCCACCGTCGCCGTGCCGCCCTCCACGCCGGTGTGCTGCGCCGAGATGCCGGCCCAGGCGTGACCGGCTCGCAGGATCTCGGGCGCCGCGAACGTCCAGTCGGGGCACGCGTCGGCGCCGCTGCTGACGTTGAACCACTCGACCACGAGGGTGCCACTGGCGCGGTCCGGCGGAGGCAGCCGCACGACCACCCGGGTCGCGAACTCGGCGGTCCCGCCCGGGGTGACGGCGAGCCGTCCGTCCGCGGGCCAGTGGTCGGAGGTGTAGGAGGTCGCCACCCCGGTGGCGAGGTGCTCGGTCTCCTCGTAGCCGTGCGCGGCCAGGTCGGGCTCGGGCCGGGCCGACAGCAGACCGTGCGGCCCGACGGGCAGGGCGGTCAGGGTCGCGGTCGTGCGGATGGAATCGGCGTACGCCACGCGTCCAGACTAGAACGTGTTGCAGGTCCGGGCGTTCAGTCGCCCGGCCACTCACCGCTCCGCGCAGGCTCCGTCATCGCTTCCGCCGCACCAGCTTCACCACGACGACGGCCAGCAGCGCTACCCCGGCCGCCACGACGAGCGCCTTGCCGGCCTGCTGCTTCTGGTGCTCGACGCGCGAGCCGAGCTGGTCGACGGTGTGGGCCAGGTCGGCGCGGGTGCGCTCGATGTCGGCCTCGATCTTCTCGATGTCGGTGGCCTCGGTGCCCTCGGTCTCCTGGGGATCACTCATGGTTGGTCCCGCCCTTCAGCGTCGCGACGTCCTCCTTCACACCGGCCACCGCCCTCTCGGGCGCGACCGGCGCGACCTCGGCGACCTCCTTCTTGCCCAGCAGTGCGGCCACCCCGGCGCCGGCCAGGACGACCACGGTGACGATGAGCGCGGCCAGCCAGGCCGGCAGCGCCTCGGAGAGCCCGAGGACGGCGGTGGCGAGCACGAGTCCGACGCCGTACAGGGCCAGCACGCCGGCGATGCCGAACTCGGCGGCACCCGTCATCCCGTGCTTGACCTTCTGGCTCGTCTCGGCCTTGGCCAGCCGGATCTCGTCGCGGACCAGCTGGCTGGTCTGGTCGGACAGCCGCGACATCAGCTCTCCGATGGTCGGCTCCCCGGCGCCGCTCGCGCTGCTGCCGGTGCCGCTCGTGTGCTCGGACACGTCTCCGCCTCCCGTGACGTCTGCGGTGTCCTTCGACGCTAGGTGAGCGGGCCCACGGTGACCCTCACCCCTTGCGGTGTCCCCGCTCGCGGGGGCGCGTCCTACGTTCGAAACATGGCTACGAAGAGCGGTTTGAAGTACACGACGCCCGGGCTGCCCACGGCCGACGCGGAGCGGGTGGTCGCGATCCTCCAGGACCGGCTCAACGCCTGCAACGACCTTCACCTCACGCTCAAGCACGTGCACTGGAACGTCGTGGGCCCCCACTTCATCGCGGTCCACGAGATGATCGACCCGCAGGTCGACGACGTCCGCAACTTCGCCGACGGGATCGCCGAGCGCATCGCGACCCTGGGCGGCTCGCCGGTCGGCACCCCCGGGGCCCTCGTCGAGGCGCGCACCTGGGACGAGTACGGCATCGGCCGCGACACCACGCAGGCCCACCTCGGCGCCCTCGACCAGGTCTACATCGGCGTCGTCACCAGCTATCGCGAGGCGATCAAGGAGCTCGAGGAGCTCGACGTCGTCACCCAGGACCTCCTGATCGGCCAGACCGACAAGCTCGAGCTGTTCCACTGGTTCGTGCGCGCCCACCTCGAGGACAAGGGCGGCTCGCTCAGCACCACCGGCGCCGACAGCGAGCAGGAGGCCGCCGACGCGGCCGACGCCGGCTGACCCGACTCTCCCCGCGCGGACCCGCCGACCCGATCCAGGGCGGCGGGTTCCGCAGTTCTCGCCAGGGGTCCGGTGGTTCTCCGCTCCGCTGCCCGTACTTCGGGGTCGGTCGTGGCCGCGCGCGTAGCAGGCCGGGTCTCGGCGTTCAAGGATCTCGCTGCGCTCGCCCGCTGCGCGGCGGCCTTCGGCCGTCCTTGACCCCGAGCCTCTCCCGGCCTGCTGGGACGGCGCACAGACGGCGGGCTCCGCCACGCCGTCCGCGCAAGCGCGGCCACCACAAGTCCCACGAACACCAGATGTCGCGTCGATCAGGCACTTCGCTGACTTCTCAGGCACTGCATGGGCCGAGAAGTCAGCGAAGTGCCTGAGGGATGAAACCCGTGAGGCAGACGTGGCCCGGGGCGCCCGCGCATGCGGGCGGCGCGGGCGGAGCCCGTGCCGTCGAGCGCGCCGCTCAGCCGATCGAGCGAGGCTCCGGGTCAAGGACGCGCGAAGCGCGCCGCGAAGCGGGCGCGAAGCGATCCTTGACGCGGAGACTCGATCGGCTACGCGCGCGGGCGCCCACAGTCACCCCGAAGCCGGGTTACGGCGGCGGAGGTCGACCGGCTGGCCGTCCTTGGGGAACGGCAGCGAGAGGTTGTTCATCGGCGGCACGTAGGCCGGGTCGACCGACCACTCGAAGCCGCGCAGCAGGTGGTGCATCACCGCGGTGACCTCCATGCCGGCGAACACCATGCCGAGGCACTTGTGGACGCCGCCGCCGAACGGCTGCCAGGCGTCGCGGTGCGACTTGTCCTCGCGGCGCGGCTCGGCGAGAACCGCTCGGGGTCGAACCGCAGCGGGTCCGACCACAGCTCGGGCATCAGGTGGCTGTGCTGGATCGCCACGGTGCACGAAGGTGCCGCGCGGGATGCGCACGCCGGCGACCACGGTGTCCTTCACGGTCTGCCGGACGACGACCGGCACCGGCGCGGTGAGCCGCAGCGCCTCCTTCATCACCAGGTCGAGCGCGGTCGAGCGCGTCGAGCTCGGCCAGGGTGGGGCGCTCGGGGAGCGCCTCGACCTCGGCGCGGCAGCGCTCCTGCCACTCCGGGTGCTGGCCGAGGTGCCGCACCATCGTGGTGAGAGTGCTCGTCGAGGTGTCGTGGGCCGCCATCATCAGGAAGATCATGTGGTTGACGACGTCGTCGTCGCTGAACCGCTCGCCGTCGTCGGACTCGACGTGGCAGAGCACCGAGAACAGGTCGTCGGTGCGCTCGGCCCGGCGCGAGGGCAGGTAGTGGCGCAGGAAGTCCTCGAGCACCCCGCGGCCGCGGTGGCCGCGGCGCCAGCGGGTGAACGGCACGTCGCGGCGCACGATGGCGCCGGCCGCCTGCACGCAGTCGATGAACGCGCGGTTGACCCGGTCCATCTCGGCCGGGCCGTGGTCCTCGGCGCCGCCCATGAAGATGTCGGCGGCGATGTCGAGGGTCAGCTGCTTGAACGCCGGGTAGGTCGGGAACGCCGGGCCGGGCTCCCAGCCGGCCAGGCCGCGCTCGATCGCCGGGTGCATGGCGCTCGGCGTACCCGTCGAGCCGGTGCCGGGTGAACGCCTCCTGCATGATCCGGCGGTGCAGGTGGTGCTCCTCGAAGTCGAGGAGCATCAGGCCGCGCCGGAAGAACGGGCCGACCAGGTGGGTCCAGGCCGGCGCCGTTGGCGAAGGCCTTGTCGGCGTTGCGCAGCGCGGCACCGCAGGCGTCCGGGCCGAGCAGCAGCACCCAGGTGCCGCCGAGCTGGTGGAGCGGCGCGACCGCCCCGTAGTGGTCGTACTGCCGGCGCATGAGCGCCACCGGGTCGCGCAGGTAGTCGAAGAACGAGCCGAGCACCGGCACGCCGCGGTCGCCGCGTCGCAGGGCAGGTAGGTCGACGGCGGTGTCGGTGGCCACGGGGCGACCCTAGGCCGGATCGGCCGGTCGTAGGGTGAAGGCCATGCCTGCCCGCCGCGTCCTCCCCACCGACGAGGCCACCGACCTGCTCCGCCTGGTGCGCCAGATCGCGACCGAGGAGCTGTTGCCTCGGTCCACCACGGCCGAGGCCGACTCCGAGTTCCCGCGCGACGTCTTCCGGATGCTCGGCGAGACCGGGCTGCTCGGCCTCCCGTACCCGGAGGAGGACGGTGGTGGCGGCGTCTCGTACGAGGTCTACCTGCAGGTGCTGGAGGAGCTCGCTGCGGTGTGGGCGACGGTCGGCGTCGGCGTCTCGGTGCACGCGCTGTCGTGCTTCGGGCTCGCGACCCAGGGCACCGACGCGCAGCGCCAGGAGTGGCTGCCCGACCTGCTGGCCGGCGACCTGCTGGGGGCCTACTGCCTCTCCGAGGCGAGCGCCGGCTCCGACCCCGGCGCCATGCGCACCACCGCCCGGCGCGACGGCGACGAGTACGTGATCGACGGCGCCAAGGCGTGGACGACGCACGGCGGCTTCGCCGACTTCTACAAGGTCATGGCCCGCACCGCGGGCGAGCCGGGCGACCGCGGCGGCATCTCGTGCTTCCTCGTGCCGGCAGCCACGCCCGGGCTGTCGGCCGACCCGCCCGAGCGCAAGATGGGCCTCACCGGCTCGGCCACGGCCACGATGCGGTTCGACGGCGTCCGGGTGCCGGTGGAGCGGCGGCTCGGCGAGGAGGGCGACGGCCTCAAGATCGCGCTCGCCGGGCTCGACGCCGGCCGGTTGGGCATCGCCTCGGTGGCCACCGGGCTGGCGCAGGGCGCGCTCGACCACGCCCTGGCCTACGCGCGGGAGCGGGAGACCTTCGGACGCCGCATCCTCGACCACCAGGGCCTCGGCTTCCTGCTGGCCGACATGGAGGCGGCCGTGCAGTCCGCCCGCGCCACCACGCTGGCCGCCGCCCGCCTCAGGGACCTCGGCCGCCCGTACTCGCGCGAGGCGTCGGTGGCCAAGCTCGTCGCCACCGACAACGCGATGAAGGTGACCACCGACGCCGTCCAGGTGCTCGGCGGCTACGGCTACACCAAGGACTTCCCCGTCGAGCGCTTCATGCGCGAGGCCAAGGTGATGCAGATCTTCGAGGGCACCAACCAGATCCAGCGGCTCGTCATCAGCCGCCACCTCGACCGCGACCCCGGCGGGACGATCGAGCAGGCCTGACGGCGGCCGTCAGGACAGTCCGGCGTAGGCCCGCGCGATCTCGGTGCCGACCCGGGCGTTCTCGCGCACGAGGGCGATGTTGGCGACCAGGCTGGCGCCGTCGGTGAGCTCGACGATGCGGCCGAGGAGGTACGGCGTGGCGTCGCGGCCGGTGATGCCGCGGGCGTCGAGGTCGGCGAGCGCGCGGGTGATGACGGCGTCGATCTCGGCGGCGCGGGATCTCGTCGGCCACGGGGATCGGGTGGGCGACCACGAGGCCGCTGGTGAGGCCGAGCGACCACGAGGCGTGCATCGTGCGGGCGATCTCGTCGGCCCCGTCGGCGCGCAGCGGCGCGGGGAACCCGCTGCCGCGGGTGTAGAACGCCGGGAACTCGTCGGCGCCGTCGACGAGCACGGGCACGCCGAGCGTCTCGAGCGTCTCGAGCGTGAGGCCGATGTCGAGGATCGACTTCACGCCGGCGCACACGACCGCCACCGGCGTGGTCGACAGCTCGGTGAGGTCGGCGCTGACGTCGAAGGTCAGCGGCGCGCCGCGGTGCACGCCACCGAGGCCGCCGGTGACGAAGACCCGGATCCCGGCGAGCGACGCGAGCCGCATCGTGGCGGCCACCGTGGTGGCGCCGTGCGCGCGCGCGCGCGATGACGGTCGGCAGGTCGCGGACGCTCACCTTCGCCACGTCCGGGTGGCTGGCGAGCAGCTCGAGGTCGTCGGGCGACGAGGCCGATCCGCGGGACGCCGTCCAGCACCGCGATCGTCGCCGGCACCGCACCGCCGGCACGCACGATCCCCTCGACCTCGCCGGCCATCGCGACGTTCTGCGGGTAGGGCATCCCGTGGCTGATGATCGTGCTCTCCAGGGCCACCACGGGCGTGCCGTCGGCAGGGCGGCGGCCACCTCGTCGGTGACGGCGAGCATCGGGTTCACGGGGCCATCCTCTCGGCCAGGTCGGGTCGCACGGTGTGCGGGCTCGCGACGGTCAGCGCCGCGGCCCGGTGCCCGTCGGCCGCCGCGGCCGCCAGGTCGCCGTCGGCCAGCAGCCGGTGGCAGAACGCGGCCAGCATGGCGTCGCCGGCGCCGGTCACGTCGACGACGTCGGCCGGCGGGGCCACGAGCCGCACCTCGCCCGACGGCGTGCTCAGCACCGACCCGGCCGCGCCGTCACGCACCCACACCACCTCGACCCCGCGCTCGTGCAGGGCCGCGACCGAGCCGAGCACCGCGAGCTCGGTCGCGGTTCGGCGTCACCGCGAAGACCCGACGGTCCAGCAGCGGCGCCAGCCGAGCCGCCTTCGGCACGCTCACGGGCTCCAGCACCACCCGGACGCCGTGCCCGACGGCGAGGTCGAGCACCGCGTCGACGGCGGCGGGCGGGAGGTTGCCGTCGAGCACCACGAGCGCGGCGCCGGCCACCAGGGCGTCGGCGGTCCGCACCGCCAGGGCGTCGACCGCCGCCATCGCCGACGACCGCCACCACCAGCTCGCCGTCGGCGTCGAGCACCGCCGCGTAGGTGCCCGTGGCGTGCTCGGAGCGCACGCACCGCGGCAGACGTCGACGCCCGCGGCCGCCGTCGTGGCGAGCAGCCAGTCGCCGTCCGCGTCGGCGCCGACGGCGGACACCAGCGCCACCTCGGCACCGAGCCGCGCGAGGTTCTCGGCGACGTTGCGGCCCACCCCGCCCGCCGAGCGGACGACGGTGCCCGGGTTGCTCGTGCCCGCCACCACCGATGCCGCCGAGCGCGCCTTGACGTCGACGTTGGCGCCTCCGATCACGACGATCACGAGCGCACCGCCAGCACGAGCACCTCGTGGTGCCGGGTGTGCGGGAACAGGTCGACCAGCACCGCCCGCTCCGGGCGCAGCGACGGCATCGCGGCCAGGTCGCGGGCCAGCGAGGCGGCGTTGCAGGAGGAGTAGACGAGGTGCGGCACGCCGCTCGCCTCGAGCCAGCGGGCGAGGTCGGGCCCGATGCCGCGCCGCGGCGGGTTCACCACCACCAGGTCGGGCCGGTCGTCGCGCGCCAGCACCCACGCCGTCGCGTCGGCGGCCTCGAACACGGCCCGGTCAGCACCGTCGCCGCCCAGCCGGGCCGCGGCCACCGCCTCCTCGCTCGTCTCGACGCCGAGCACCCGGCGTCCCGGAGCCGCCAGGTGGTGCGCGAAGCCGCCCACCCCGCAGTAGAGGTCCCACACCGACGCCGGTGCCACCTCGTCGGCCCACGCCGCAGCCTGGCGGTAGAGGGCCCGGGCGAGCGTGGTGTTGGTCTGGAAGAACGAGCGCGGGCCGAGGTGGAGCGTCACGTCGTCGAGCCCGATCGGCAGCGTCGTGCGCTCGGTGAGCACCTCCTCGTGCTCCCCCTCGAGCAGCGCCTGGTGACCGGGCAGCAGGTTGACGGTCAGCACGGCGATCTCCGGCGCCTGCGCCTGCAGCCACGGCAGGTGCTTGCGCACCCGGGGCACGCCGTCGGTGGAGCGCAGCACGACCCGCACCAGGAACTCGCCGTCCGGTGACTCGGTGACGAGGAGGTGCTTGAGCTCACCGCGCCGCTCGCGCACGTCGTACGGCGTCAGCCCGGCGCGGGTGACGAGGCCGGCCAGCGTCGGCAGCAGCGCGTGCATCCGGTGGGAGTAGAGCGGGCAGGTGCGCAGGTCGACGCCGTCCTGGTCGGGGCCGAGGATGCCGAGCGTCGGCTCCTCGACCGTGCCGCCGACCACGAGCTTGGCCTTGTTGCGGAACCCGGCCTCCGGACCGGTGACCGTCGGCAGCCAGGTGCCGACCTCCGGCAGCAGGTCACGGACCGCGTGCTCCTTCGCGGTCACCTGCTGCGGGTACGGCGTCATCAGGTCGGTGCACGAGCGGCACCGGCCGGCGTCGTAGTAGTGGCACCGCACGTGGGCAGCGTAGGCAGGTGCGTCCGGGGGTCTCGACACCCGCTCGCCGGCGCTCGCGGGGCTCGACCACCGGGCGGCCGCCGCCGGTGATCGAGCCGGGCCGAGCGCAGCGAGGCCCGTGTCGAGATCCCCGGCCCTACCGTCCCTTCCAGACCGGGTCGCGCCGCTCGGCGAAGGCGGTGGCGCCCTCCTGGGCGTCCTCGGAGACGAAGACCGGGCCCATCAGCTCCTGCTGCTTGTCCCACCCGACGTCGAGCGGCCAGTCGGACCGGGCGATCTGCTTCGTCACGGCGACGGCGAGCGGCCCGTTGCGGGCGATCGTCGCAGCCAGCTCGAGCGCGCCGTCGAGCGCGCCGCCCTCCGGGGTCAGCCGGTTCACGAGACCGAGATCGGCCGCGCGCTGGGCGCTGATCGGGTCGCCGGTGAGCAGCAGCTCGAGCGCCACCGCCTGCGGGATCCGGCGGGCGAGCAGCAGCGCGGCCCCGGCGCCGGCCACCAGCGCGCGCTTGACCTCGGGCACCCCGAGCTTCGCCGTCTCGGCGGCGACCACGAGGTCGCAGGCGAGCAGCAGCTCGAACCCGCCGGCCACCGCCCAGCCCTCGACGGCGCCGATGAGCGGCTTGCGCGGCGTCCGCTGGGTGATGCCGCCGAGCCCGCGGCCCTCCACCAGCGGCACGTCGCCGGTGAGGAACGCCTTGAGGTCCATGCCCGAGCAGAAGGTGCCGCCCGCGCCGGTGAGCACCCCGACCCGCAGGTCGTCGCGCTCGTCCAGCTCGTCGACGGCGTCCGCGATCCCCCGCGCCACCGCGCCGTTGAGCGCGTTCTTGGCCTCCGGCCGGTTGATGGTGATCACCTGGACGCCGTCGCGGGCCTCCACCAACACGGGATCGCTCACCGGGTCCTCCTCACTGTTGACCGGGTTCGAGGGTCACGAAGAGCGCCTCGGCCTCGGCGCACAGGGTGGTGCCGTGGTGCAGCGTGGCGCGAGCCCACAGCTTGCGGCCCTCGGTCCGTTCGATCTTCCCCTCGACGTCGAGGTCGGCGCCCACCGGCACCACGGCACGGAAGTCGGTCTTGAGGTACGCCGTGCGCGACACCGGCCGGCCGCCGGTCTGCACCAGCCGCCCGAGCACCTCGTCGAACAGCATCGGGACCGCGCCGCCGTGCACCGCGCCGTTGCCGCCCAGCCAGTAGGGACCGAACGAGACCCGGCCGAACACCTGCTGCGCGTCGGCGCGCGCCACCCGGACCTTCGGCGCCATGGTCTGGCCCCGGCCGTCGAGGTCGACCCGGCGGCCGAACACGCGCTCCCGCTCCGGCACCGCCTCCCCGCGCAGCCGCGCCGTCCACTCGGTGAGCTCGATGCGCAGCGCCTCCACCTGGTCGAGGTCGGGCACCGCCTCGGCGAGCGCGTCGTGGAAGTCGCTGAGGGCGTCGACCATGTCGCCGTAGGGCCGGCCGTAGTCGGCGCCGCCGACGAGGGCGGGGCTCGCCCACGGCCGGTCCGGGGCGCGGTCGAACCCGCGGTGCGGGGCGGTCCCGTCGCTCGTCATGGCGCGACGGTAACGGCACGGTCGGTGCTCCGTGCCACGATGCGGACGGTGAGGGTGCTCGTGACGTCGCCCGGCGACCGCGGTGGCCGCGCCGCCGCGCCCGCTCTCGCCCGGGCAGGCCACGACGTCGTCACCCTCGGGGGCCACGACGTCCGCGCCCGCGGTCCCGTCCGCGCCGCGATCGCCGACTGCGACGCCGTCCTGCACGATCCGCGAGCGGGTGCCGCCGCCGGCACGCGGGTGGTGCTCGACGCCGCGGTCGACGCCGGCGCCCGGGTGGTGCTGGTGTCGTCGGCCGCCGTGCTCGGCCCGCGCGAGGCGCCCGACCGACCCGCGCTCTCCGAGTGGGACCGCCCACGCCGGTCGAGCCGGCTGCTCGACGTCGAGCGCACCGCCCTCGCCACGGCGGGCGCCGACCTCGTCGTCGTGCGTCCCGCCCTCGACCCGGCCGCCGCCGCCGCGGTGCGCGGGTGGCTGCTCGACCCCGGCCCCGGCTACCCGTGGCAGCTGCTGCACGACGCCGACCTGGCCCGGTTCCTCCTGCTGGCCCTCACCCCGGCACGCCCACCGGCCTGGTGCACCTCGCGGCCCAGGGCACGGTCACGGTGGCCGAGCTCGCGGCCGCGCTGGGCCGCGGCACGGTGCGGGTGCCGGCCCGGCTCGCGCCGGCCGCCGCCCGGGTGCCGCTGCTCGACACCAGCCGGATGCACCTGCAGCTCGGCTTCACTCCCGCGGTCGACGCGGTCCAGACGACACAGGCACTGGCCGCCCCCGCCTGGCAGGATCCCGGGGCGTGACGTCGTACTTCGACCGGCGCGACCCCGCGTTCGTCGCCCGCTGGCTGCCGCTCCTCAAGCCACCCACCCGCCTGTGGCACCGCAGCGTCGTGCGCGGACTGGAGCGGCTCCCCGACGGCGGCGCGCTGCTGGTGTCCAACCACTCCGGCGGCGCCGTGCCGATGGACGTGCCGGTGTTCGCGGCGGCGGCGTTCGACCGGTTCGGCACCGAGTACCCGCTCTACGTGCTCACCCACGACATCATGTTCCGCTCGCCGCTGGCCGGCTCGTTCCACAGGGCCGGCATGGTGCCCGCGAACCGCGAGGTGGCCCACGACATCCTCACGCGTGGCGGCCACACCATCGTCTTCCCCGGCGGCGACAACGACGTGCACCGGCCGAGCAGCCGGGCCAACGTCATCGACTTCTTCGGCCGCACCGGCTACGTGCGCACCGCGGTCGCAGCGGGCGTCCCGATCGTCCCGATCGTGTCCATCGGCGGGCACGAGAACCAGCTGTACCTCGTGCACAGCGAGCGGCTCGGGCGGCTCTTCATGCTCGACCGGCTGTTCCGCACCGAGCGGCTGCCGATCACCCTGGGGTTCCCGTTCGGCGTCAGCGCGGTGCTCCCGCCGAACCTGCCGCTGCCCACCAAGATCGTGACCCAGGTGCTGGACCCCATCGACATCGCCGCGGAGTTCGGCGACGATCCCGACGTCGCCGCGGTCGACCGGCGGGTGCGGCGCGTCATGCAGGCCGCGCTCGACGAGCTGGCCGGCGAGCGGCGCTTCCCCGTCCTGGGCTGAGCTGCCCGACCGATCAGAAAGGACCCTCCGTTGTCCCTCCGCGAGCGGATCGACGGCACCCGGTGGCTGGTCGGCACCCTCACCCGGGCCGGACTGATCGCGCCGATCCGCCCCGACGCCTACCTGCGCATGGGGACGGCGATCCGCCGCACCGGCATGACCGCGCTGGCCGGCATCTCGCTCTCCGCGGCCCGCATCCCCGACGCCACCGCGATCGTCGACGAGCGCGGCTCGCTCACGTGGAAGTCGCTCGACGAGCGGTCCGACGCCCTCGCGGTCGCGTTCTCCGGCCTCACCGGCCGCGACGGCGGGCCGCCGAGGAGCATCGCCCTGCTGGTGCGCAACCACCGCGGCTTCGTGGAGGCGCTCACGGCCTGCGCCCGGCTCGGCGCCGACGCGCTGCTGCTCAACACGGGCTTCTCCGGGCCGCAGCTGTCCGACGTCGTGGCGCGCGAGGGCATCGACGTGCTGGTGGCCGACGAGGAGTTCGAGCAGATCCTCGACGGCGTCCGCGACTCGCACCCGGAGGCGCACGTCGTCCTCGCGTGGACCGACGGGCCCGTCGAGGGCCCGTCCCTCGACAAGCTGATCGACGCCAACCTCGGCCGCCGTCCCGACAAGCCGGCGAGCCCGGGCCGGATGGTGCTGCTCACCTCCGGCACCACCGGCACCCCGAAGGGGGCGCGCCGTCCGAGCGGTGGCGGCGGCGGCGACCTCGCCGCGGTGCTCGACCGGGTGCCGTGGCGCTACGGCGAGACCACCGTGGTGGCCGCGCCGATGTTCCACGCCTGGGGGTTCGGGCAGCTGGTCATCGCCGCCGTCATGGGCAACACCGTGGTCACCCGCCGCCGGTTCGACCCGGAGGCCACGCTCGCGCTGATCGAGGAGCACGGGGCCCGCGGGCTCTCCGTGGTGCCGGTGATGATCGAGCGGATCGTCGACCTGCCGGCCGAGGTGCGCGAGCGCTACGACACCCGCTCGCTGCGGTTCGTCACCGCGAGCGGCTCCCGGATGCGGGCCGACGCCGTCATCGGCTTCATGGACGCCTTCGGCGACGTGATCTACAACAGCTACAACGCCACCGAGGCCGGCCAGATCGCCACCGCCACCCCCGCCGACCTGCGCGTCGCCCCCGACACCGCCGGCCGGCCGGTCGCGGGCACGGAGGTGCGCATCCTCGACGACGACGGCCACCCGGTGCCCGCCGGCGAGGTGGGTCAGCTGTTCATCCGCAACACCACGATGTTCGAGGGCTACACCTCCGGCGACACCAAGTCGTTCCGCGACGGGCTCATGGCCACCGGCGACCTCGGCCGCCTCGACGACGCCGGCCGGCTCTACGTCGTCGGCCGCGACGACGAGATGATCGTCTCCGGCGGCGAGAACGTGTACCCGCTCGAGGTCGAGCAGGTCGTCGGCGCCCACCCCGGCGTCCGCGACGCCGTCGTCGTCGGCGTCGACGACGAGAAGTTCGGCCAGCGGCTCTCGGCCTACGTCGTCCGGGAGCCCGGCACCGAGGTCACCGAGCAGGAGCTGCAGGACCACGTGAAGGCCGAGCTGGCCGGCTACAAGGTGCCCCGCGAGGTCACCTTCCTCGACGAGCTGCCCCGCAACTCCACCGGCAAGGTGATGAAGAGGGAGCTCCCTGGTCCCGTCAGATGATCGGGTCGAACGGCTCGGTGCCGAGCGCGAGGCGCAGGCCCCTGATGCCCGAGTGCTTCTGGGCGAAGGCGAGCTCCTTGGAGAGGTCGCCGATGTTGTTCGAGGCGGGCAGCGGGAGCAGCCCGATCGTCGACAGCGTGCCAACGGCCCTGCCACCCGCACTCAGGAACCCCGAACCGGAGTCACCGGGGACGCCCGGGGTCGACCGTGTAGAGCGGGTGGGACCAGCCACCGTCGGCCGCGTCGTCACCGACGCTGATGCCGGTGTGGGGCGAGAGCGGCTCGACACCGCCGCGCAGGCTGGAGTTGCCGTAGGTCCACAGCCGGTCGCCGGCCTCGGTGCCGTTGCCGTCGATACCGGTGGGGCCACCCCAGAACGGGACGCTCGGGTTGACCCGCTTCTCGAACCGCGGCGCGACCTTCACCAGCGCGAAGTCGTTGTAGTCGCAGGCGTTGGCGTTGCGGGTGCCCAGCCGGCGCATCGTCGTCCACGACGAGTAGGCGAGGGTGCCGGTGCCGACCGTCGTGCCGCCGTCGACCAGGCTGCCGCCTCGGGCGAAGCGAACTGCGGTGCCGATCGGCTGGGAGCCGACGTTGCAGCCGTTGGTGTCGGTGGCCTCGCCCTTGCCGGCGCAGTGGGCGGCGTAGCCGACGTAGACGCCCCCGGCGGCGTCGGTGAACACGAAGTTGGCGGTGCACTGGGCACCGGCGGTGTACATCATCGTTCCGGGAGTGATGGTGGCGCTCGCGGCGGGCGCCCACGCGGTGTGGCGGGCGGCGGCCGCGGCGGATCCCGGCGTCGCGGTGGGGGCGAGGAGCAGCGCACCGGCGATCGCGAACGCGGCTCCCAGGACGGACGGGCGGCGGAGGTTCATGTCAGGGGCAACGACCAGGACGCGGATCGCGTTACGTTCTTGACGCGCGTCAAATATCGCCTAGCGTGACCGCCATGACGACGCCGCTCCCGACGACCGCCGTGATCGGTGCCGGCATCAGCGGCCTCACCGCCACCAAGATGCTGCGCGACTACGGGGTTCCGGTGACCACCTTCGAGGTCTCCGACCGGGTGGGCGGCAACTGGGCCTTCGACAACCCCAACGGGCACAGCAGCGCCTACCGGTCGCTCCACATCGACACCTCGAAGCACCAGCTGTCGTTCAAGGACTTCCCGATGCCGGAGCACTATCCGGACTTCCCGCACCACACGCTGATCAAGGAGTACCTCGACGACTACACCGACACCTTCGGGCTGCGGGAGTCGATCGAGTTCGAGAACGGCGTCGAGCACGCCCACCGGCTCGACGACGGGGGCTGGGAGATCACCGACCAGGCCGGCGCCCTGCGGCGCTTCGACCTGCTCGTGGTGGCCAACGGGCACCACTGGGACCCGCGCTACGCCGTCTTCCCGGGCGAGTTCACCGGCACGGTGCTGCACTCCCACCACTACGTCGACCCGTGGACGCCGCTGCACCTGATGGACCAGCGGATCCTGGTGGTCGGGCTGGGCAACAGCGCCGCCGACATCACCGTGGAGCTCTCGCAGCGGGCGCTGCGCAACGAGGTGACCCTGTCGACGCGCAGCAGTGCCTGGATCGTGCCGAAGCTGATGTTCGGCAAGGCCGCCGACATGAACTACCGCACGATCCCGCAGCTCCCGCTGAGCTGGCAGCGGAAGGCGGCGCAGTGGGGGCAGCGGCTCACGGCGTCCGACCCGACGCTCTACGGCCTGCCGGCGCCCAACCACAAGTTCTTCGAGGCGCACCCGACGCAGTCCGGCGAGCTGCCGCTGCGGCTGAAGTCCGGCGACGTGACGCCGCAGGGCAACGTCGCCCGGCTCGACGGCGACACGGTGCACTTCGAGGACGGCACCAGCGCCGACTTCGACGTGATCGTGCAGGCCACCGGCTACAACCTCACGTTCCCCTTCTTCGACGCCGCGTTCCTCAGCGCGCCCGACAACCGGATCGACCTCTACAAGCGGATCCTCAGGCCCGGTGTCGACGACCTGCTCTTCGCCGGGTTCGCGCAGGCGACCCCGACCCTGTTCCCGTTCGTGGAGGCGCAGGCTCGCCTCATCGCCGCGTACGCGATCGGGGAGTACGCACCGCCGTCGGAGCGGGAGATGCGGGCGGCGATCGCGGCCGACGACGAGCTCTACCTGGGCCACATGCTCGACCGGCCGCGGCACACCCACCAGCTCGACTACTTCGTCTACGAGCACCAGCTGCGCACCCGCGAGCTCCCGGAGGGCCGGGCGCGCGCCGGGCGGTGGCCGGGTGACCGCGGATACCGAGCGCCGTCACGCCCCGCGCGGCGACGAGCGCCGGGCCGCGCTGCTCGCCTCGCTCGACGCCATCCTGCGCGAGGGCGAGGCGCCGCTGGACTCGGTGAACATCGCCGAGATCAGCCGTCGTGCCGGCGTCACCCGCTCGGCCTTCTACTTCTACTTCGAGAGCAAGGCGGCCGCCGTCGCCGCGCTGATGGAGGAGATGTACGCCGAGTCGCTCGCCGCGGCGGCCAACCTGCGCGACGACGCCTCGCCGCGGGAGAACATCGAGGCCACCATCCGCGACCTGTTCGCGACCTGGGAGAAGCACCGGCACCTGTTCCGGGCGATGCTCGACGCCCGCGCCACCAGCGAGACCGTGCGCGCGCTGTGGGAGTCCGACCGCGAGTCGTTCGTGCCGCACCTGGCCGCCGTGATCGACGACGAGCGGGCGGCCGGCCGTGCCCCGGCCGGGGCGCCGTCGACGGCGCTGGCCTCGGTGCTGCTCGAGCTCAACGACCGGATGCTGGAGCGGCTCTCGCTCGGCGGCCGGCTCGACCGCGAGCAGCTGGTCGAGACCGTCGTGCACGTGTGGCTGCGCTCGATCTACGGAGGACCGACATGAGGACCGTGCGCTTCGGCCCGATCGAGGCCTGGCACTGGACCGGCACCGACGCCCTCGCCGGACCCGCCGGCCGGCCCGTGGTGGTGATGGCGCACGGCCTCGCCGGCACCAAGGACTCCGGCCTCGCCGCCTTCGCCGAGCCGCTCGCCGAGGCCGGGTGCGACGTCGTCGCCTTCGACTACCGCGGCTTCGGCGGCTCCGACGGCTCGCCGCGGCAGACGGTGTCGATGGCCGGCCAGCTCGCCGACTACCAGCGGTCGCCGACGCCGCCCGCACGCTCGACGGCGTCGACCCGGCTCGGCTCGTGCTGTGGGGCGTCTCGCTGGCCGGCGGGCCACGTGCTCGCCGCGGCCGCCGCGCGCGACGACGTCGCGGCCGTGGTGTCGCTGACGCCGCTGGTCGACGGCGCCGCCGCCGGCCGCCACGCGCTCCAGCACCACTCGCTGCGCCAGATCGCGCGGAGCACCGCGCTCGGGCTCCGCAGCCGGATCGGGTCGGCCCGGATGATGCCGGTCGTGGCGCCGCCCGACGAGGTGGGCGCCCTGACGCTGCCCGGTGCGCTCGAGGCGTACCTCGCGATCGCCGGCCCGACCTGGCGCAACGAGATCGACGCCGCCGTGGGGCTCGAGCTCGGCCGGTTCCGGCCCGGGCGCCTCGCCGCCGCCGTCGAGGCGCCGGTGCTGGTGCAGATCGCCGACTTCGACCGCAGCGCTCCCCCGCAGGCCGCCGCCAAGGCCGCCGTCGCCGCCCGCGCGGTGGTGCACCACTACCCCTGCGACCACTTCGACGTCTGGGGCGGCTCCGCCTGGCACGCCCCCGCCGTGCGCGACCAGGTGCGGTTCCTGACGCGGGTCCTCGCTCCCGTCACCGTCGGCTGAGGGGCCACGTGGGAGCGGTGAGCCACTGAGGCTTGTCGAGCAGCGAAACCTCTGTAGCTCACCGCCGACCCGAGGTGGGCGCGCGTCGGACCGGTCAGCGATGCGGCACGGGGTCGAGGTCGCCGGATACCCTCGGTCCACGGCTCGCGCCACCCCTGCGAGCCGCCCGCACCGGCCGCCCACCCGCGTGGCCACCGCCCACCCAGAACGGATCACCACCGATGAGCGAGCACCCCGGCGCAGCCGTACCCCGCCCAGGCACCGACGTCTTCGAGCTGGCTCCCGAGCACGAGCAGGTCGTCTTCGCCAACGACCCCGCCAGCGGCCTCCGCGCGATCATCGCGATCCACTCCACCACCCTCGGCCCCGCGCTCGGCGGCACCCGGTTCCACCCCTACCCCTCCACCGCGGCGGCGCTGACCGACGTCCTCGACCTCGCGCGCGGCATGACCTACAAGGCCGCGCTCGCCGGGCTCGACCTCGGCGGCGGCAAGGCCGTCATCCTCGGCGACCCGCACACGCTGAAGTCCGAGGCGCTGCTGCGGGCCTTCGGCCGGTTCGTCGAGTCGCTGAACGGGCGCTACCTCACCGCCTGCGACGTCGGCACCTACTCCGACGACATGGACCTCGTGGCCCGCGAGTCGCGGCACGTCACCGGACGCACGGTGGCCAACGGCGGCGCCGGCGACAGCTCGGTACTCACCGCCTACGGCGTCTTCCGCGGCCTGCTCGCCGCGGCGCTCCACACCTGGGGCACCGAGTCGCTGGACGGCCGCACCGTCGGCGTCTCCGGCGTCGGCAAGGTGGGCCGCCACCTCGTCGGCCACCTGCGCGAGGCCGGTGCCCGCGTCGTCGTCGCCGACACCTACGCGCCCGCGATCGAGCGGGTCCGCGAGGAGCACCCCGACGTCACCGTCGTGGCGTCCACCGAGGCCCTGGTGGCCGCACCGCTCGACGTCTACGCCCCCTGCGCGCTGGGCCACGCGCTCACCGACGAGGTCGTCGAGGTGCTCAGCGCCGGCATCGTGTGCGGCGCGGCCAACAACCAGCTCGCCCACCCGGGCATCGAGAAGGCGCTCGCCGACCGCGGCGTCGTCTACGCGCCCGACTACTGCGTGAACTCGGGCGGCCTCATCCAGGTCGACGACGAGCGCCGCGGCTTCAGCTTCGAGCGGGCGAAGCAACGCGCCACCGGCATCTTCGACACCACGCTCGAGGTGCTCGAGCTCGCCGTCAACGACGGCGTCCCGCCCGCCATCGCGGCCGACCGGCTCGCCGAGCGGCGGCTGCACGAGGTCGGCCGACTGCGGGGGCTCTGGCTCAACGGTGGTTGAGGTGCCGCGAGCGAGGAACGAGCGAGTGGCCTCGAAACCTCGGAGCCGGTCCGCCCCACTCAGGTAGCGCTGAGCACGACGATCCGAGGCTCGGCGCTGGGGCGCCTCAGACCTCGACCAGCGTGTCGCGGATCAGTCGCGCTGGGGGCGGTAGTCGGACCACTCGTCGGGGACCTCCGCCTCGTCGACGTCCTTCTTCTCGTCACCGTGCAGCTCACTGGCGAGCGCCCCGAAGTCCGTCTCGTGAGTGCGGTACTTCAGGTCGCGCGCGACCTTCGTCTGCTTGGCTTTCGCTCGGCCGCGGCCCATAAGGTCCAGCCCCCTCGCATGCGTGGCCGGGCGCCTGGGCGGCCCGGACTGATGTCGGCAGTGTCGTGGGCCCAACGCTACCTGGTGCCCGGGTGTTCCGGCACTCCGGATCGCCGAGTGCCGGGTCACACGCGGTGGGTGCCCACCAGCCGCGCGGTGCCCCGCTGGTCGGGGTCGACGTCGACCTCGCCGGCCACCCAGGCGGTGACGCCCCGGTCGCCGAGCAGCCGGACCGCCTCGTCGGCACTCTCGGGCGCGACGAGCGCCACCATGCCGACGCCACAGTTGAGGGTGGCCTCGAGGTCGGGCTCGGGCACGCTGCCCAGGTCGCGCACCAGGTCGAAGACGGCGGGTCGGGCCCAGGTGCCGCGATCGAGGGTGGCGCGCAGCTCGACGGGCATCACCCGGGCCAGGTTGGACGCGAGCCCGCCGCCGGTGACGTGGGCCATCGCGTGCACGGTGGCGCCGTCGGCGAGCGCCAGGCAGGCCTTCGCGTAGACGCGGGTGGGCTCGAGCAGCTCCTCGCCCAGCGTGCGGCCGAGCTCGGCGACGTGACGCTCCAGCGTCCACCCGGCGCCCGCCACCACGTGGCGCACCAGCGAGTAGCCGTTGGAGTGCAGGCCCGAGGAGGCCATCGCCACCACCACGTCGCCCGGCCGCACCCGGCCCGGACCGAGCAACCGGTCGGCCTCGACGACGCCGGTGGCGGCGCCGGCGACGTCGTACTCGTCGGGCTCCAGCAGGCCGGGGTGCTCGGCGGTCTCGCCGCCGATGAGCGCGCAGCCCGCCTCGAGGCAGGCCTCCGCGATGCCCTTGACGATCGCGGCGATCCGCTCGGGCACCACTCGGCCGGTGGCGATGTAGTCGGTCATGAACAGCGGCTCGGCGCCGCACACCACGAGGTCGTCGACCACCATGCCGACCAGGTCGTAGCCGATGGTGTCGTGCTTGTCGAGGGCCTGGGCGATCGCCACCTTGGTGCCGACCCCGTCGGTGGAGGTGGCGAGCAGCGGACGGGTGTAGCGGGTGAGCGCCGTGGCGTCGAACAGCCCCGCGAACCCCCCGATCCCGCCGATCATCTCCGGACGACGGGCGCTGTCGACCGCCGCGCGCATCAGCTCGACGGCCTTGTCACCCGCCTCGATGTCGACGCCGGCCGCCGCGTACGCGGACTGTTCGGTCACTGCGCTCCGATCAAGGGAGGGTCACGGGTTGTTGAGCACGGGCAGCGCCTTGCCGTGCGACGGCGACTCGATCGACGTCTCGAGCAGGTGCTTGCCGAGCAGGCTCTCCTCGGGGAGCTCCACCGGGTACTCGCCGGTGAAGCAGGCCTGGCACAGCGACGTGGCCGGCTGCCCCGTGGCCTCGACCATGCCCTCGAGCGAGATGTAGCCGAGGCTGTCGGCACCCACGCTGGCGGCGATCTCGTCGACGGCGAGACCGTTGGCGATGAGCTCGGCGCGGGTGGCGAAGTCGATGCCGTAGAAGCACGGCCACTTGACCGGCGGGCTGGAGATCCGCACGTGCACCTCGAGCGCCCCGGCCTCGCGCAGCAGCCGCACCTGGGCACGTTGGGTGCTGCCGCGCACGATCGAGTCGTCGACGACGACGATCTTCTTGCCGCGGATCATGTGGGGCAGCGCGTTGAGCTTGAGACGGATGCCGAGCTGGCGCAGCGTGTCGCTGGGCTGGATGAAGGTGCGTCCGACGTAGGCGTTCTTCACGAAGCCCTGGCCGAACGGGATGCCACTCTCCTCCGCGTAGCCGGACGCCGCGGGCGTCCCGGACTCCGGCACCGGCATCACGAGATCGGCGTCGACCGGGAACTGCCGGGCGAGCTCGCGACCCATCTCGACCCGCGCCTCGTGGACGCTGCGGCCGGCGATCGTGGCGTCCGGGCGGGCGAGGTAGACGTACTCGAAGACGCAGCCCTTGGGCTCGGCCTCGGCGAAGCGGTGCGTGCGCAGGCCGTCCTCGTCGATGGCGATGAGCTCGCCCGGCTCGATCTCGCGGATGACGCTGGCGCCGATCGTGGCGAGCGCGGCGTCCTCGCTGGCCACCACCCAGCCGCGCTCCAGCCGGCCGAGCACGAGCGGCCGGATGCCTTGCGGGTCGCGGGCGGCGTACAGCGTGTTCTCGTTCATCCAGACGAACGAGAACGCGCCTCGGAGCAGCGGCAGCACCTCGAGGGCGCGCTGCTCGAGGGTGGAGTCGGGGTGGTGGGCGAGCAGCGCGGTGACCAGCCCGGTGTCGTTGGTGGACGCTTCCTGCGCCCGGACGTGGATGTCGAGCTCGTCGGAGTCGTTCGGCAGGTCGGCCACCAGCCCGGCGACCTCGTGGGTGTTGATGAGGTTGCCGTTGTGGCCGAGCGCGATCGAGCCGCCGAAGGTGGGCCGGAAGGTCGGCTGGGCGTTCTGCCAGGTGCTCGCGCCGGTGGTGGAGTACCGGGCGTGGCCGATGGCGAGGTGGCCCTTGAGCGAGGCGAGCGTGGCCTCGTCGAAGACCTGCGAGACCAGGCCCATGTCCTTGTAGACCAGGATCTGGCGGCCGTTGCTGACCGCGATGCCGGCCGACTCCTGGCCGCGGTGCTGGAGCGCGTAGAGCCCGAAGTAGGTGAGCTTGGCGACGTCCTCGCCGGGCGCCCAGACGCCGAAGACGCCGCAGGCGTCCTGCGGGCCCTGGTCCTGCGGGTCGAGGGCGGCGGTGAGTCGTCCATCGCCACCCGTGCGTGCGCTGCGGAGGTAGGGCACGGGACCACTGTAGAGAGGTCGGCCCGGCGTCGTGGCATCGCCACGTCGAGCCGCGCGGGCATCAAGCCGCGCCCGGGTGGTGCCGAGGATGAGGAAGAGAGTCACACGACCTTGCAGACACCCCTACCATGCGCTCAGGCACCACAAGGACCACCGCACCCCACCCGTACCGCGCTCCCACCCGCCGCCCCACCGACCAGTCGAGAGTCCCGATGCCCTACGTCGGCGCCCCCCAGCCTCGCCCGGAGACCACCCCTCCGGACGGTGAGCCGTCGCGCGATGCGCTGCAGCTCATCGCCGAGGGCGTCACCGCGCTGGCCGGCGTCGGCGTCGCGGTCATCAGCGTGGCGCGCGACGACGGCACCCTCGAGGTGATGGCGGTCGCCGGTGACGAGAAGGCGCGCGAGGAGATGGTCAGCTCGCGGACGCCGCTCAAGGTGCTCCACGAGGAGATGAGCCGCGCCGACGACTGGGGGCTGCTCAAGTTCGTGCCCCACGAGCGGGTCATGGACTCCCTCGAGGACTACGGCTGGGTGCCCGACCTCGTGCCCGTCGAGGCCGACGACGCCTGGCACCCCTACGACATGCTCTTCGCCCCGCTGCTCGACGACGAGGGCGTGCTGCGCGGCCTGTTGTCGGTCGACCTGCCCGAGAACGGCCGCCGGCCCGGGATGGAGCAGCGTCGGGTCATCACCAAGTACGCCGAGCAGGCGCGCCGCGCCGTCGTCATGCTCGAGGCCCGGGAGCGGCTCGCCGAGCAGGTGCGGCTGGCCAACGCGGCCCGCGACGTCGTCCGCACCGCCAGCGCCCACGCCAACGTGGCCGAGCTGCTCGACCAGACCGCCGACGTCGTGATCCAGGGCTTCGGCGCCCGGGGTCTGTGGCTGCAGACCTTCGGCGGTGAGGCGATCCTGACCCGCGGACCCCACGGCGGCGACCTGCCCCTGGCGGTCCAGCAGGTGGCCATGGCGGCCGCCCACCGGCTGTGGGACGAGCAGACCGTCGTCCTGGTGGTCCCCGGTGTGCCCACCCCGGTGCTCAGCGACGCTGAGGCCGAGGTGGTCCACGCCGTCCTCGAGGAGCTCGGCGTCCGCACCCTCGTGTTCGCACCCGTCGGTGCCGGCCGTGAGGTGCTCGGCTACCTCGGCGTCACCCGCACCGCCGAGCAGCCCGACTGGAGCCGCGCCGAGGTGGAGGCGGTGCGCGACATCGCCCTCGACCTGGGTCGCGCGATCCTCACCACCCGCACCTCCGAGCGCGAGCGGCAGCTCGTGCTCGAGCTCCAGGCCCTCGACTCCTACAAGAGCCAGCTCATCGCCACGGTGTCGCACGAGCTCAAGAGCCCGCTCACCTCCGTGCTCGGCCACCTCGAGCTCGTCGAGGGCGACCCGACGCTCAGCGAGCACGGCCAGCGGTCGGTGGCGGCGATGCAGCGCGGCACCGCCCGGCTCACCACGATCATCGACGACCTGCTCACCCTGTCGCAGGTGGGCAGCCCCCACGAGCCGGTCGCGGCCGACCTCGTCGACCTCGGCGCCGTGGCGATGGAGGTGCTCGACCTGTACGCCGTGTCGGCCGACCCGCGCGGCGTGCGGCTGCACCTCGAGCGGCCCGCCGGCGACGCCGTCCCGGTGCTCGCCCGCGGCGACCAGCGGCTGCTCGACCGGGTGCTCGGCAATCTGCTCGGCAACGCCATCAAGTACAGCCCGGACGGCGGCGACGTCGTGGTGACCCTCGTGCCCGGCGACGACGAGGTCTGCATGTCGGTGCGCGACCACGGACTCGGCATCTCCGAGTCCGACCGCGAGGGCCTGTTCACCGAGTTCTTCCGCTCCACCAACCCGCGCGCGCTCTCGGAGTCGGGCACCGGCCTCGGCCTCACGATCTGTGCACGCATCGTCGCGCGCCACGGCGGCCGGATCGAGGTCGAGTCGCAGATCGACCAGGGCAGCGTCTTCCGGGTGCACCTGCCGGCGGTCGCAGGCCCCGGGGGCTCCCGCAGCGGGCGTGAGGAGCCCGAGAACGTTCTCCGGTGACCTAGCGCGTCAGCGCGCGTCGGGCAGCCCGCCCAGGTCACCCAGGTCACCCAGGTCACCCAGGTTGCGCAGCAGCAGCGCCTCGGCGAGGACGACCTTCTCGAACTCGGCGAGGTGGAGGCCCTCGTTGGCGCCATGGGCGCGGGTGTCGGGGTCCTCGACGCCGGTGACCAGCACGCTGGCCTCCGGGAACGCCCCGAGGAACTCGGCGATGAACGGGATCGACCCGCCGACACCCATGTCGACGGGGGCCGTGCCGTCCCAGGCCTCGGCGAACGCCGCCCGGGCGGCCTCGTAGGCGGGGCCGGTGGCGTCGATCGCGGTGGCCTCGCCGGTGTCGACCACCGACACCGTCAGCGCGGCGCCGTACGGCACGTGCTGCTCGAGGTGCTCGGTGAGTCGGGCGAGCGCGTTCCGGGTGGTGTCACCGGGGGCGATCCGCAGGCTGAGCTTGGCGCGGGCCGCCGGGGTCAGCGTGTTGCTGGCGCCGTCGACCTTCGGGGCGTCGAGCCCCGTGATGGTGAGCGCCGGCTGGGTCCAGAGCCGCTCCACCACCGGCCCGGAGCCCACCCAGTCGACGTCGGGCAGCGCGCCGGACTCGGCCCGCAACCGCTCCTCCGGGTACTCGACGTCGGCGGCCGGGCCGCGGTGCAGGCCCTGGACGGCGACGCCGCCCTGCTCGTCGTAGAGCGTGTCGAGCAGTCGCACCAGCGTCATGATCGCGTCCGGCGCGAGCCCGCCCCACATGCCGGAGTGGACCGCGTGGGTGAGGGTGCGCACCTCGACGTCGACCCGCACCAGACCGCGCAGACTGGTGGTGAGCGCGGGCTCGCCGATGTCCCAGTTGCCGGAGTCGGCGATCACGATGACGTCGGAGCGCAGCGCCTCCTGGTGCTCGCGCAGCAGCGCCGGAAGGGTGTCGGAGCCGACCTCCTCCTCGCCCTCGATGAACATCGTGACGCTCACCGGGAGGTCGTCGCCGAAGACCCGCAGCGCGCCGAGGTGGGCGACGATGCCGGCCTTGTCGTCGGCCGCGCCGCGGCCGTAGAGCCGGCGTCCGCCGGGGCTGTCGCGCTCGGTCGGCTCGAAGGGCGGGCTGTCCCAGTCGGCATGGTCGTTCTCGGGCTGCACGTCGTGGTGGGCGTACAGCAGCACGGTGGGAGCGCCGTCCGGGCCCGGCTTGTGCGCGATGACGGCGGGGGCGCCGCCGTCCGCGCTCACGACCTCGACGGAGGCGAACCCCTCGGCGCGGAAGAGGTCGGCGACCGCCTCGGCGCTGCGCTGCACCTCCCCGGCGCGGGCGGGGTCGGCGCTCACGGACTCGATGCGGACGAGGTCCTCGAGATCGCGGCGCAGGCCGGGCAGGACGTCGGTGACGGCGGCGCGCAGGTCTTTCACGAAACGCCACGCTAGATCACGGCGCCGCGAGAGGATGCGCACACCTCGACCGGCCCTCGCCGCCGGCCGACCGACGGCGAGGGAAACCGATGTCGAACCCGTACGACCCCCACAGCGCCCCCACCAGCTTCCCGGGTCAGCCGCCCCCGCCCCCGCAGACCCCGCCGTACCCCCAGCAGTACCCCCAGCAGCCACCGCCGCAGCAGTACCCGCCCCAGCCCCCGCCCGGTGGTGGCTACGGCCAGGGGCCCGGCGGTCCCGGCTTCGGAGCGCCCGGCGGCTACGGCCCGCCGGGGTTCGGCGGCCCGCCGCCGCCGAAGTCGAAGACCCCGCTGATCATCGGCGCGGTCGTGCTGGCACTCCTGCTGATCGGTGCTGCCACCATCGGCGGGTTCTTCCTGCTCAGCGGGAGTGACGACGACGGCGACGACACGGCCTCGGACGACAGCAGCCAGACCGACGAGCCGAGCGACTCCGAGGAGCCGAGCGACGACCCCGTCACCGAGGACCCGAGCGAGGATCCGACCGAGGCGACCGCGGAGCCGAGCGAGACGGTCGATCCGGGCGGCGGTTTCGACCCCGCCCTCACCCCGGTGATCGGACTCTGGGCCGGCACCTACACCTGCGGCCAGGGCGTCTCGAAGGTCGACCTGGCGATCGCGCCGGGCACCAGCGGCGAGGGGTCGCTCGACGCCGTCTTCGAGTTCGGGCCCACCTCCGACAACCCCGACGTGCCCACCGGCAGCTTCCTGATGACCGGGTTCCTCACCAGCGGCACGCTGGCCCTCAACGGGTACCAGTGGATCGAGCAGCCGCCGGGCTACGAGTTCGTCGACCTCGTCGCGACCGTGGACGGCGACCTGCCCGAGACGATCGCGGGCGACATCACCTCCGCCGGCTGTCAGTCGTTCAGCATCACCCGCACGACGGGATAGAGCTAGAGCGGCAGGTACGGGGTCAGGTCGGCGCGCTCACCGCTGGCGACCACCCGCCCGGTGGCGAGCGCGTCGTGCCAGCCGAGCGTGCCGGTGGCGAGCTGGAGCCAGGTGGCGCCGTCGGTCTCGACCACCGCCGGCGGCGTGCCGCGGGTGTGCCGGATCCCCGGCACCACCTGCACCGCGGCGAACGGCGGCACCCGGACCTCGACGGAGCGGCCGGGCGCCCGCTGCTCGAGCACGGCCAGGTAGTGCTTGACCAGCGCGCGCGTGTCGCCGTCGCGCTCGGCGGCCTGGAGCACTGCGGGGGCGAGCACGCGCAGCCGGGCGGGCATCAGGTGTCGTCCCCGGCGGCCGGGCCGGGGGCCGGATAGTGCTGCACGACCACGAGGTTACGTGCGGGCACGTGGTCCGGTCGGCCGAGCTGGAACGGCAGGACAAGATGGCGGAGTGCCCGAGGGAGACAGCGTCTGGAAGCTCGCTCGCCGCCTCGACCGCCAGCTGAGCGGTCGCCGCGTCGAGAAGTCGGACTTCCGCACGCCGCGGCTCGCCACCCGCGACCTCAGCGGGCGCGAGCTGCTCGGGCACGACACCCACGGCAAGCACCTGCTCACCCGGTTCTCGGCGCCCCTCGACGGCACCGACGACTCGCCCGCCGTCACGCTGCACAGCCACCTGCGCCTCGACGGCTCGTGGGTCACCACCGCGCCCGGCAAGCGGCTGCCGCAGAAGCTGATGCCGCACGTGCGACTGATCCTCGTCGTCGACGACGGGCAGGCGTGCCACGGCGTCAAGCTGCACGACCTCGAGCTCGCCGCGACCAGCGACGAGGAGCAGTTCGTGGGCTACCTCGGCCCCGACCCGCTGCGCGAGGACTGGGACGCCGCCGAGGCGGTGCGCCGGCTCTCGGTCGACCCGTCGCGGCCGCTGGTGACCGCCCTGCTCGACCAGCGCAACCTCGCCGGGCTCGGCAACCTGTGGGTCAACGAGCTCGCGTTCCTCACCGGCGTCAGCCCGTGGACGCCGGTCGGCGACGTCGACGTCGTGCGCCTGGTCGACCGTGCCGCGACGATGCTGAAGCACTCGGCCACGGTGCCGCAGGCCTACCAGGTGACCACCGGGTCGATGTGGCCCGGCACCGACCACTGGGTGACCGGGCGGCAGAAGCGTGGCTGCCTGCGCTGCCGCACCGCAGTGCGGATGGTGCCGGAGATCGCCAACGACCCCGGCAACCGCCGCACCTGGTGGTGCCCCTCCTGCCAGCCCGGTCCCGGGCCGGAAGGACGCCAGCTCACCTCGGGGCAGCGGTGAGCTGCTGAGGTTCCCGCCGTGAAATTGCCTCTGTAACTCACCGCCGACCCGACTCACCCCGGGGCAGCGGTGAGCTGCTGAGGTTCCCGCCGTGAAATTGCCTCTGTAGCTCACCGCCGACCCGGCTCACCCCGGCGCAGCGGTGAGCTGCTGAGGTTCCTGACCTGAAAATGCCTCTGCAGCTCACCGCCGACCCGGCTCACCTCGCGGCAGCGGTGAGCTGCTGAGGTTCCCGCCCTGAAAATGCCTCTGTAACTCACCGCCGACCCGGCTCACCCCGGCGCAGCGGTGAGCTGCTGAGGTTCCCGCCCTGAAATTGCCTCTGTAACTCACCGCCGACCCGACTCAACCCGGGCAGCGGTGAGCTGCTGAGGTTCCCGCCTGAAATTGCCTCTGTAGCTCACCGCCGACCCGGCTACCCCGGCGCAGCGTGACCGGAGCGTCGGAGGGTCGTTGAACCGGCACCACCCCCTGTCCGCCACCCCCAGGAGCGTCACTCCGTATGCCCTCGTCTCGTCTCGGTCCCCTTCGCCTCGTAGCCGCCGGCCTGCTCGCCGGCGCCGTCCTCGCCGCCCCGAGCGGCAGCGCGCAGGCCGCCCCGGCCCCGCAGCCGGCGCCGGCGCCGGCGCCGGTGTCGCCCTACCTCGCCCGCACCCTGCCGGCGCTCACCGGCACGTCGATGGTGATGGTGCACGGCACCACGCTGAGCAACGCCGCGAGCGCCGTCCGCGCCGCCGGCCTCGCCCGGGTCACCACCTTCGACAAGATCGGCGTCGTCGTCGCCCGCGGCACGAAGGCCCAGATCCAGGCGGTGCGCGCCCAGCCCGGCGTCAGCTACGTCGAGGGCAACCAGCCGATCGAGTTCCTCGACGACACGTCGAACACCGCCACCCGCGGCCTCGAGGCCGCGCAGACGCTCACCGGCGCCGACGGCACCGCGCTGACCGGTCGCGGCGTGTCCGTGGCCGTGATCGACTCCGGCGTCGACCCGACCCACCCGGCCTTCGCCGAGGACGACGGCAGCAGCGCCGTCGTCGCCAACCTCAAGACGCTGTGCGACCCGTTCGAGGCCGCCTGCACCGTGCAGGCGCTGCCGGACGTCGTCGACACCGACACCCTCTCGGTCGGCGGCCACGGCACCCACGTCAACGGCATCGTGGCCGGGCGCCCGACCACGCTCTCCGACGGCACCACCCAGCGCGGGGCGGCCACCGACGCCAAGCTGGTGTCGATCTCCACCGGCGCCGGCATCGTCATCATCGGCGCCGACGCCGCCCTCAACTGGGTGCTCGAGAACCACGCCGCCCCCTGCGGCGCCGGGGTCCCGGCGGCCGAGTGCCCGCCGATCAAGGTCACCAACAACTCCTACGGCCCCTCCGGCGGCGGCGCGTTCGACCCGAACTCCGCGACCGTGAAGCTCCAGCGGGCGCTGGCGGCCGAGGGTGTCGTCACCGTCTGGGCCAACGGCAACGACGGCGGCGACGGCAGCACGAGCCTGTCGAACCCCCCGGGCATGGACCCGACCGGCGGCATCATCTCGGTCGCCTCGTACTTCGACCAGGACACCGGCACCCGTGACGGCGTCGTCTCCGACTTCTCCTCGCGCGGCAAGGCCGGCAACCAGTCGACCTACCCCGACATCTCCGCCCCGGGCGAGGCGATCACGTCCGCCTGCCGCCTCTACCTGGCGATCTGCGCGACCGGGCTCGACCCGCGCAACGGCCCGGGCGCGCTCGACGTCGGCACGTTCAACACCATCAGCGGCACCTCGATGGCGGCCCCGCACATCGCGGGCATCGTGGCGCAGCTGTTCCAGGCCGACCCGACGGCGACCCCCGCCGAGATCGAGACGGCCCTGAAGTCCACCGCGTACAAGTACACCGACGGCGCGGCCTACGAGGCCGGTCCGCTCGGCACGACGTCGTACGACAAGGGCTACGGCCTGGTCGACGTCGTGGCGGCAGCGCAGTCGCTGGGCTGATCACCAGCCCTCCCAGTCGCAAGGGGCCCGGGTCGTCATGGGGAGCCCGGGTCTCCTTGCCTGCCCCCACCCGGCGCCTGCCTAGGCTCGCGACATGAGTGAGCAGACGATGACCGGCCGGACCGTGCTCGTGACCGGCGCGAGCGACGGCATCGGGGCCGAGGCCGCCCGGGTGCTGGCCGACCGCGGGGCAACGGTGCACGTGACCGGCCGGTCCGCCGACAAGCTGCGGCCGGTCGCGGAGGCGGTCGGCACCGAGCCCCTGATCGCCGACTTCTCGAAGCTCGACGACGTCCGCCGGCTGGCCGCGCAGGTGAGCGAGCGGGTCGAGAAGCTCGACGTCCTGCTGAACAACGCCGGCGGCACGTTCTCGCCGTCCCGGACGACCGACGACGGCCACGAACCGAACTTCCAGATCAACCACCTGGCGCCGTTCCTGCTCACCCACCTGCTGCGCCCGAAGCTCGCGGCCGCCGGCTCGTCGCTGGTCGTCAACACCTCGAGCATCGCCAACCTGATGGGCAAGATCGTGCTCGACGACCTCGACTACGAGCACCGCCGGGCGCTCGAGTTCCCGGCCTACGGCACCGGCAAGCTGATGAACATCGCCTTCACCCGCGGCATCGCCCAGCGCTGGTCGGACGACGGCGTCGTCTCCGTCGCCGTCCACCCCGGCCCCGTCGGCAGCTCGTTCGGCCGCGACTCGTTCTTCGTCGGGCTCCTCTACCGCACACCGCTCAAACGACTGGCCACGATCACCGTCAGCGACGGCGCCGCGCCGCTCATCGCGCTCGCCGAGCGCGGGGCCGACCCGGAGCTCAACGGTCGCTACTACAGCCGCTTCCACGCCGACGGGCGCGAGAACAAGCAGGCCCACGACCAGTCGCTCATCGACGGCCTGTGGGAGCGATCGGCCACGCTGGTCGGCGTCACCTGAGCGGCTCGCGCCCTACTGCTCGGGCAGCTCGTCGGGGTCGTCCTTCTCCATCGCCCGGCGCGCCTGCGCGTGGATCCGCTGGCCGGCGACCCGGGTGAACACGACGCTGAGCAGGACGGCGACGATCACCACGCCACCCGCGACGGGCGCGATCGTCGCGAGGTCCTCGGAGCTCTTCAGGACGAGCCCCGTCAGGTAGACCACCAGCCCGACGGTGAGGAGCAGGAAGCCGATCCGCTTCTCCGCCAGCAGCTGGGCATGGGTCGACAGCGCGTCGGGCTCCCCCACCGCGCTGCCCTCCTCGCCCATGGTCTCGCGCAGCTCGACGATCGACTCGGCGTTGTGGGCGTGCGACAGGACGCCCGCCCCTACCAAGTCCAGCGCCACGCCGCTCACCAGCAGCACCTCGGTCACCAGCGACACGTCGCTCACTCCCCCATCGGCCGTGATTGACGCGGAGTCTGGCAGCGTTCGACCAGCTCCGCCGCGCACGGCCCGCCGCTACCCCGCGCCATCACCCTCACCCAGTCCCGTGTGACGCAGGATCTCATCGACGACGTCCTCCAACGGCGCCGTCGCGTCGATGACGACGCCGGTGCTGGGGATGTCCTCCGCGGTCCGGTGCAGGCGCAGGACCAGATCACGCTCGGACGGCTGCGACCCCCACTCGCCCGGCGGCCGCAGGTCGAGGCGGCGGTTCAGGGTGTCGACGTCGACGTGGAGCACGAAGACCTCGTCGAACAGGTCGAGGAACTGGGCGAAGTTGCGGGAGCCGCCGCAGAAGAACGTGGCCGGCACGCTGCGGTCCGCCGTCCACGCCCTCACCCGCGCCACGTCCCAGAGGTGGTGATCGTGCCGAGCGCTGTCGATCGCCAGCCCGGTCTCCGGATCGCCTTGGTACGCCAGCTCCCGGTCCCCGTTGATCGCGTGGTGACCGCGGCGGTTCAGCTCATGGCAGACCGACGTCTTCCCGGTGCCGGAGACGCCCTCCACCAAGTAGTTGCGCACGCCCACGCCCGCAGTATCGAGCCGCAGCCGTCCTACTTCACCTCGACCCGCAGCACCCTGGCCAGCCCGACCACGAAGGGCAGCACGACCCAGATCAGGTTGCTGGTGCCGATCTGCGCCCACTCGGTGCCACTGAGGTCCTCGGCGGTGAACAGCGGTGCCTGGGAGGCCCAGAGGTCGATCCACCGCTGGATGTCGTGCAGCGGTGTCCACAACGTGCCGACGATGTTCAGGGCGGTCGGGAAGACGAAGTAGCTGACGATGGCAGGGGCCGAGCTGAGGAAGAGCAGCCCGAAGGCGAGTCCCTGCACGATCCCGGTGATCTGCAGGATGCCGAACTTGCCGAGCTCGTCGGGCCCGAAGTGGGCGAAGCCGTCGGGTGCACCCCCGACGACGGTGGCCAGGGCGGCCAGCGCGACGCTGAGCACGATGGCGGCCGATCCGGCCAGCAGCCCGGCGATGACCTTGGCCGTGAGGACCCGGCCGCGCAGCGGCACGAGGGTGAACGACACGAGGCCGGTCCGCTGGCTCCACTCGCTCGTGATCAGCAGGATCCCGAGCACGGGCAGCAGGAACCCCTGTGGGCCGAGGGTCGCGCTCATGAAGTGCAGGAAGGTCCGCTCGGCCGGCTCGGCGGTCACGAAGTAGATCGTGACGATGGCCAGGGTGATCGCGGCGATCCCGATCAGCAGCCACCTCCCGGACCGGGTGTCGGCCATCTTCCGCGTCTCGACGCGGACCAGCCGGGCCATCGGGATGGGCGTGTCGACGGCGGTGTCGGCCGCCGGCCGGGTGTGCGAGCCGGTCGGCTCGAGGTACGTCAGGGGGATGGTCATGCTGCTGCTCCTTCTCGCTGGGTGTCGGCGGTGAGCTGCAGGAAGAGGTCCTCGAGCCCGGCGCCCTCGGCGGGGCGGAGCAGGTCGAGGGCGATGCCGTGGGCAGCGGCCACGGCTCCGACCTGGCGGGGATCGGCGTCGCTGCGGACGCCGGTCCCGGACGTCGTGGTGCAGATGCCGGCGGCGTCGAGCGCACGGACGAGGTCGGGCTGCCGGACGGCCTCGACGTAGGCGCCGCGGGTCTGGAGCAGCTCGTCCTTGGTGCCCTGCGCGACGATCCGGCCCCGGCCGATGAGGACGAGGTCGTCGGCGACCCGCTCGACCTCGTGCAGGAGGTGCGAGGACAGCAGGACGGTCCCGCCCCCGGCGGCGTAGTCGCCGAGCAGGCCGCGCATCCAGTGGATGCCGGCCGGGTCCAGCCCGTTGGCCGGCTCGTCGAGGACGAGGATCGACGGGTCGCCGAGCAGGGCGTGCGCGATCCCCAGCCGTTGCCGCATCCCGAGCGAGTAGTCGCGGAGCCTCCGCCTCGCCTCGACGGGGTCGAGGGACACCCGTTCGAGCAGCTCGTCGACCCGGGTACGGGGCAGTCCCATGGTCTCGGCCCCGATGGTGAGGATCTCGCGGCCGGTGCGCCCGGCGTGCTGGGCCGACGCGTCGAGCAGGACGCCGACGAGCCGGCCCGGGTTCGCCAGGTCGCGGTAGTGCCGCCCGGCGATCCGCACCTCCCCGTGGGTGGGTGGCGTGAGGCCGACCATGATCCGCATCGTCGTGGACTTCCCGGCGCCGTTGGGGCCGAGGAATCCGGTGACGCGACCGGTCTCCGCGACGAACGAGACGTCGTCGACCGCGGTGTAGGGGCCGTACCTCTTCGTGACGTGGTGGACGGTGATCATGCGATGGCTCCTGTCGTGGGCCGCTCGGCCGGCTGGCCGGACGTCGGGTGGGGCGCGTCCTCGACGGTGATCCGCGGCAGCACCCGGTCGAGCCAGGTGGGCAGCCACCAGTTGGCGTCGCCGAGGAGCGCCATCGCGGCAGGTACGAGCACCATGCGGACGACGGTGGCGTCGATGAGGATCGCGACGGCGAGGCCGAGGCCGAGCATCTTCAGCGACGGCACGGGGCTGGCGACGAAGCTGAGGAAGACGACGACCATGATCAGCGCGGCCGACGTGACGACCCGTCCGGTCCCGGCCAGGCCACGGGCGACGGACTCGGCGTTGTCACCGGTGCGGTCGTACTCCTCCTTGATGCGCGAGAGCAGGAAGACCTCGTAGTCCATCGAGAGCCCGAACAGGATCGGGAACATGATCACGACGATGATCGAGGTGATCGGGGTCGGTCCCTCGAGGCCGAGGAGCTCGGCGCCCCAGCCCCACTGGAACACCACGACCAGCACGCCGTAGGCGCCGCCGATCGAGAGCAGGTTCATCACCGCGGCCTTGAGCGGGACGGCGATGGAGCGGAAGACCAGCATCAGCAGCAGGAACGACACCGCGATGACGGCGCCGACGAACAGCGGGAGGGTGTCGCTGAGCTGGGCGTTGAGGTCGTCGGTGAGTGCGGTGATCCCGGTGACGTCGACGTTGCCGGGCATGACGTCGCGGACCCGGTCGATCGTGGCCGAGGTGTCGGGGTCGGCGGGGCCGGTGGTCGGGGTGGCGGTCAGCACGACCGTGTCGCCGTCGGCGGAGGTGAGCGGCGGGCCGACCGACACGATGCCGGGCACGTCGGTGATCTGCTGGGTGAGGGCGACGACGTCGGCCGCGTCGACGCCGGGCTCGCTGAGGTCGGCGACCACCAGGAGAGGTGCGTTGACGCCCTCACCGAAGCCCTCGGTCAGCAGGTCGTAGGCCTGCCGGTGGGTGGTGTGGGCCGGGGCGTCGCCGGCGGCCGGGAACGCGGTCTGCAGCGAGAACGCCGGGATGGCGATCGCGACGAGGGTGACGACCGCTCCCACGAGGTAGGGCCACGGCCGGGCCGAGACCCGGTGGCCGAAGCGCCACCAGACGGTGTCGTCGAACGCCTTCGCGGGGCGGCGGCGGCGTCCGATCCGGCCCTTGTCGATCCGGTCGCCCAGCAGGGCGAGCAGCGCCGGGAGCAGCGTGACGGCGACGGCGACCGCGAAGAGGACCATGAGCGCGGTGGACAGGCCGATCGAGGTGAGGACGCCGAGACCGGTGATGGCCAGGGCTGCGGTGGCGACGATGACGGTGCCGCCGGCGAGCACGACGGCGGCGCCGGAGGAGCCCATGGCGCGGGCGAGCGCCGTGTGGTTGTCCAGCCCGGAGCTCCGGTTCTCCCGGTAGCGGGCGATGACGAACAGCGCGTAGTCGACGCCCACCCCGAGGCCGACGATGCCGGCGACCGAGATGGCCGAGGTGGAGACGTCCATCGTGCCGGCGAGCAGGGTGATGCCGCCGATGCCGGCGCCGACCGCGACCAGCGAGAGACCGATGGGGAGCACCGCGGCGACGAGGGTGCCGAACACCACGAGCAGCACCATCAGGGCGACCAGCAGGCCGATGGCGGTGTGGCTGCTCTGCTCCTCCGCGGCGTTGAGGAACACGGCGTCGCCGCCGAGCTCGACGCGCACGCCGTCGGCGCGCATGCCGGAGACGGCGTCGGACAGGACCGCGAAGGCCGGCTTGCCCATCTCGCGCTCGGGAACGTCGAGGACGACCACGGCGTAGCCGATCCGGCCGTCCGGGGAGACGGTGCCGGCGGCGAACGGGTCGGCGACGGTCTCGACGTGGTCGAGGGTGGCGACGTCGGCCAGCACGGCGGCCACGTCGCCCCGACGGTCGGTGAGGGTGGCGCCGTCCTCGGCGGCGAGGACGACGAGCGCCTGTCCCTGGGCGGCCTCGGGGAAGCTCTCGTCGAGCAGCCGCATGGCGCGGTCGCTCTCGCTGCCCTTGGCCGAGAAGTCGTCGACGAAGCTGCCGCCGCCGCTGACGGCGAGGAAGGCGACGCCGACGAGGACGAGGATCCAGGTCGTCAGGGTGCGCCAGGGGTGCTGCGCGCTGGCCATGGCGACGGCTCGGGTGAACCTGTTCATGGTGGTGCCTCTCGACGGGGTGCGGGTCGCAGCGAAGCTAGGGACGGATGTGGTGAGGGGTCGTCACCACACCTGGTGAGCAGGAGGGTGATTCGCCCCGCGGTCAGGCCGCGGTGCGGGTGAGGATGCGGGCGCGGAGCCGGTGCAGCCGCGGCATGAGGCCGTAGATGACGATCGGCACGGCGACGGTGGCGAGGACGAAGGTCCGCAGCACGCTCGGCAGGTGCGAGAGCGCGTCGCCGGCGGCCAGGTTGATGACCGTGAGGGTCGGGAACACCGCGATCCAGATCATGAGGGCGAGCTGGTGCTTGGTGGGAGGCGGGACGGTGGTCATGGGTGGTTCTCCTTGGTCGGTCCGATGGGTCGGTGGGGATCAGGCGGGGAGCCCGACCCGGTAGTCGCGGACGGCGTTCTCGACGTCCTCCGCCACGAGGTCGTTGTTGAGGGCGATCGCGGCCGCGGAGCCCTCGCCGGCGGCGGTGATCACCTGGGCCCGAGGGTTGACGGCGTTGCCGGCCACCCAGACGCCGGCGACGCTGGTGCGGCCGGTCGGGTCGGCGACGACCCAGCCGTCGTCGCGGCGGTGCGCAGCCGAGCTCGGCGAGCAGGGCGGCGTTGGGCACGAACGCCGGGCGGACGAAGACGGCGTCGCGGCGCACGATCCGGCCGTCGTCGAGCTCGACGCCCGCGAGCCGGTCGTCCTCGACCGACCAGCCGCGCGACCGGCCCTCGACGACGCCGATGGCCCGGGCCAGCAGCTGCTCGCGCTCGAGCGGGGTCAGGGTCCCGGTGTGGTCGAAGTAGACGACGTCGCCGGACCACTGCCGGACGATCAGGGCGTGCTGGACGGCCTCCGGGGTCCCGCCGAGCACACCGAGGCGCTGGTCGCGGACCTCGTGCCCGTGGCAGTACGGGCAGTGCAGCAGGTCGCGACCCCAGCGCTCGCGGACGCCCGGGAGGTCGGGCACCTCGTCGCGCAGCCCGGTGGTCACCAGGACACGACGGGCGGTGAGCGACCGAGCCGTCGCCGCACCGCACCTCGAAGCCGCCGGGCTCCGCGGCGCGGATCGACGTGACGGTCCCGTCGACGAGGTGGCCGCCGTACGCCGCGACCTCGCCGCGGCCGACGGCCAGGAGCTCGGCGGGCGCCATGCCGTCGCGGGAGAGGAATCCCTGCATGTGGGCGGCGGGTGCGTTGCGCGGCTCGCCGGCGTCGATGACGACCACGGAGCGCCGGGCGCGGGTGAGGACCAGGGCTGCGGAGAGGCCGGCGGCTCCGCCGCCGATGACGGCCACGTCGTAGGTGTTCATGTCCTCGAGCGTCGCCGTCGGCCGCCGTGTCGACAACGAATGTTGCCGTTTCCGGGAACCGCGGGGCGATCGCGGTGCAATGGGGTGTGACGACACCGTCGGACCCGGCCGAGCAGATCTCCACCGCCCTCGATTCGGTGGGCCCGCGGCTGCGAAAGGTGCGCGAGCAGCGCGGCGTCACGCTCACCGACGTCGCGGCGCGGACAGGGATCTCGAAGAGCACGCTGTCGCGGCTCGAGAACGGTCAGCGGAAGCCGAGCCTCGAGCTGCTGCTGCCGCTGGCCCAGGCCTACCGGGTGCCGTTGGACGACCTGGTCGGAGCGCCCGAGGTCGGTGACCCCCGGATCCGGCTCAAGCCGCGCCGGGTCAACGGCCGCACGGTGCTCCCGCTGACCCATCCCGGCGGGGTCCAGGCGTGGAAGATCATCATCCCGACGAGCCAGTCCACACCGGCGCCGCGCACCCACGACGGCTACGAGTGGCTCTACGTCCTGACCGGGCGAGATGCGGCTGATCCAGGGCGACCAGGACCTCGTGCTCGGGAGTGGGCGAGGCGGCCGAGTTCGACACCCAGGTCCCGCACTGGTTCGGCAGCACCGGCCGCGGCCCGGCGGAGGTGCTGAGCATCTTCGGGCGCCCCGGTGAGCGGATGCAGATGCGCTCGGAGCCCCGATGACCGCGCTGGTCGAGACCAAGCTCTTCCTCCCGCGGTCCCGCGCCGGGCTGGTGCTCCGGCCCCGTCTGGCCGGGCTGCTCGGGTCGCGACCGCGGCCGGCTCACGCTGGTCTCCGCGCCGGCCGGCTTCGGGAAGACCACGCTGCTCGCCTCCTGGCTCGCACGGCGACGCGGCGACCCGGCGGCTCGCGTGGGTGTCGCTCGACGAGGCCGACCGCGACGCCGGACCGGTTCTGGACCTACGTGCTGACCGCGCTCGACCGGGCCGCGCCCGGCACGGCGTCGGCCGGGCTGTCGCTGCTCGCGCGCGGGCCAGCCGATCGAGGTCGGTGCTCGCGGCCGTGCTCAACGAGCTCAGCGTCCTGCCCGACGACGTCGACCTGGTGCTGGACGACTACCACCTCGCCGAGAGCCCGGCGATCCAGCCGGGCGATGGCGTTCCTGCTCGACCGGCTCCCGCCGCAGGTCCGGCTGGTGATCAGCACCCGCGCCGACCCGGCGCTGCCGCTGGCCCGGCTGCGCGCTCGCGGGGAGCTGACCGAGGTCCGGGCCGCCGACCTGCGCTTCACCGCCGACGAGACCGCCGCCTTCCTCGCCGACGCCACCGGCCTCGACCTCGCCGCCGGCCGACGTCGCCGCGCTCGGCGTCCGGACCGAGGGCTGGATCGCCTCCCTGCAGCTCGCCGCCCTCTCGCTGCGCGGCCGCGACGACCCGGCCGGGTTCATCGCCGGGTTCACCGGCGACGACCGCTACGTCGTCGACTACCTGGTCGAGGAGGTGCTGGCCCACGAGCCCGCCGAGATCCGCCGCGTTCCTGCTCGGACACCTCGATCCTCGACCGGCTGACCGGGCCGCTGTGCGACGCGGTCACCGGCGACGACCGGCTCGGCGCGCGGATGCTCGAGACGCTCGAGCGGCGCAACCTCTTCGTCGTCCCGCTCGACGACCAGCGCCGCTGGTACCGCTACCACCACCTCTTCGCCGACGTCCTGCGCGCGCACCTGCTCGCCGAGCGGCCCGACGACGCGCCGGAGCTGCACCGGCGCGCCAGCCGGTGGTACGCCGCCGCGGGCGAGACCGAGGACGCCGTCCGTCACGCGCTCGCCGGCGGGGACGTCGACGCGGCCGCCGAGCTGGTCGAGCTGGCCATCCCCGAGCTGCGCCGCGACCGGCGCGAGCACGTCATCCGCGCTGGGTCGACGAGCTGCCCGACGAGGTCGTCGAGCCACCGTCCGGTGCTGGCCGCCGGTCTCATCGGCGCGCTGATGGCCAGCAACGAGTTCGACGACGTCCCACCGCGGCTGCACGCGCTGGAGCGGCTGCTCGCCGGCCCGCCGTCGGCGCTCGTCGTCGTCGACCGCGCCGAGCTCGCCCGGGTGCCCGGCGCCGCTGGAGACCTGGCGGGCCGGGCTGGCCCTGATCGGCGGCGACCCGGCGGCGGCCATCGCCCACGCCGAGCGGGCCGTGGCCGGCGCCGCCGAGGGGGACGACCTCACCACCGCGGCCGGCAGCGGCGCTGGCCGGACTCGGGTCGTGGGCCACCGGCGACATCCCCGCCGCCCACCGCGCCTACCAGGAGGCCCTCGCAGGGACTCGACGCAGGTCGGGCACATCGCCGACGTGCTCGGCTGCTCGCTCGCCGTCGCCGACATGGAGCTCGCCCTCGGCCGGCTCGGCGACGCCGAGCGCACCCTCGAGCACGCTCTCGGGCTCGCCGAGCGGCACCCGCCGGCCGGGTCCGAGGTCATGCGCGGAACCGCGGACATGCTCGTCGGGCTGAGCCGCGCGGCCTGGCACCGCAACGACCTCGACCACGGCCGCCGAGCTCCTCCGGCGGGCCGACGACCTGGGCGAGCCCGCCGGGCTCCCGCAGAACCCGTACCGCTGGCGGGTGGCGATGGCGCGGCTGCGGGTCTCGGACGGCGACCACCTCGGCGCGCTCGAGCTCCTCGACGAGGCCGAGCGCGTCTACGTGGGCGACTACTCACCGCCGGTCCACCCCGTCCACGCCACCCGCGCCCGCGTGCTGGCCGGCGTCGGGCGACGTCGGCGGCGGCCGCCGCCTGGGCTCGCGAGCACCGGGTCGGGCACGACGACGAGCTCGTCCTACCTCCGCGAGTACGAGCACCTCACCCTGGCCCGGGTGCTGCTGGGCCAGCACCGCGCCGACCCCGCGACCGCCGTCGCTGGAGCACGCCCTCGGTCTCCTCGACCGACTGCTGGCCGCGGCCGAGGCGGGCAGCCGGTTCGGCACGGTGCTCGAGGTCGAGGTGCTCCGCACCCTCGCGCTGCGACGGGCGGGTCGAGCGCGATCGGGCGCGGGACGCCGTCGCCCACGCGCTCGACCTCGCCGAGCCCGACGGCTGGGTCCGCTTCTTCGTCGACGCGGGACCGGAGATGGCCGAGGCGCTCACCGGAGCTGGCACCCGACCTGCCGCGCTCCGACTTCCTGGACCACCTGACCGCCGTCGTCTCGGCGCGCCGTGGCCACGACCTCCGGCCGGCCGGCCGGATCGCCGGGGTCGCACCGACGCTCGTCGACCCGCTCAGCGACCGCGAGCTCGACGTCCTGCGGCTCCTCGGCTCGGACCTCGACGGTCCCGCCATCGCCCGCGAGCTCGTGGTCTCCCTCAACACCGTCCGCACCCACACCAAGCACATCTACACCAAGCTCGGCGTCAACAACCGCCGCGCCGCCGTCACCAAGGCACACCAGCTCGGGCCTGCTCTCCCAGGCCGCTCGACCCTGACTCCGGCGCCGGACGGCAAGATCACCACCCGCGTCACCACGATGATGTGACGACCGGTCATCGGCGACCGCTCCTAGCGTGCTCTGCGTGAGCAACGACCTTCGACCAGCCGGGCTGGTACGAGATCCGCATCCAGGGCCGCCTGGACGAGCGGTGGTCGACCGTGTTCGACGGCATGGCCCTCGAGACCGACCCGGACGGCGTCACCGTCCTGCAGCGGCCAGGTCGTCGACCAGGCCGCGCTGCACGGCGTGCTCGCCCGACTGCGCGACCTCGGGACTACCGCTCCTCTCCGTGCGTCGCGTCGCCGCGCCGTCCGCCGACGGGGGCTAGACCCACCCCGTCGCGCTCACGCCGGGTCCTGCCGGTCAGCAGGATCGTCACCGCTCCCAGCAGGGTGAGCGCGCCCGAGACGAGCACCGCCGTGTTCCAGCCCGCGACGATCGAGTCACCGGCGTGCGTGGCCACGGTGACGAACAACGTGATGCCGCAGGCAGCCCCGAGATAGCGGGCGGTCTGGTTGGCGCCACTGCCCATCGCGGCGCTGGCCGGCGGGACGCTGGCGATCGCCTCGCGACCGAGCACGGCGTTGAGCACACCCGTGCCCACCAGCCACCACCATCGGGAGCACGAGTCGCCAGATCGACGAGTCGGCCTGCAAGCCGTAGCCGAGCAGCTGGCCTCCGGCGACGAGTGTCAGCAGAGCGGCGATAGGCCGGGAGCCCTCCAACGGATGGGGGATCTTGCGGACCAGGATCGACGTGACGACGCTGACCCCGGCCCACGCCAGCACCGGGAGGCTCGCGACCCACAGGCTCCGGCCGAGGCCCACCTGGGCGATGGTGGGGGTGAAGGCCGACATGCCGACGATGCCCGAGCCCACGAACAGGGAGCCGCTCGTCGCGGCACGGAACCGCCGGTGCTTCAGCAGCCCGGGGTCGATCAGCGGCTGTTCCACCCGCCGCTCCACGAGGGCGAAGGTCACGAACGACGACACCGACAGGGCCGCCAGGACGGCCGCGGTCGCATCGATGCCGTCGCGACCCTGCGTCAGTGCCGAGACCGCGAGGGTCATCGCGGCGATCAGCAGGGCCAGGCCTGGCACGTCGATCCGCCTCGGCACCGCGGCTGCCGACTCGGCGATGCCGCGGAGGCTGGGCAGCACGAGGGTCAAGCCCAGGACCGCCGACACGGCGTAGGCCTCTCGCCAGCCCGACCCGAACTCGAGAGCAGGAGCGAGCACCGCTCCGGCCGCGATGCCGAGCCCCACGCCGGCCGCCCAGACCGACGTGGCGTGGATCCGCTCCGGACCGGACGGAAAGCGCTGGGCGAGCACCGCGAGTCCGCAGGACAGCACGGCCGCACCGCCGAGGCCCTCGACGACGCGTGCGGCGATGAAGACGATGGGCTCCTGCGCCACCGCGCACACCGCGGCGCCCAGCGCCATCGCCACCAACCCGGCGACGTAGACGCGGCGCCGACCAAGGGTGTCACCCAGCGCGCCGGACGCGAGCAGCGCGGCGGCCAGGCCGACGCTCATCGAGCTGAGGATCCAGGCCTGTGCGGCGGTGCCGGCGCCCAGGTCAGCCGCGGTTGCCGGGATCGTGGCCATCGGCGTCACGTAGGTGACGAGCACCAACGCAGTGCCGACAGCGACGGGTAGAAGGGGCCGGCTCGTGTCGATGTCCGACACTAGTTTGATATTCAAACTCACTCGTGGGAAACTAGCACACATGTCGAGCAGCGCGTCCGCCTTCCCGAGCCTGGCTGAGCTCCCGGGCCGTCCCTGCCCGATCGCCGCCTCGCTCGAGGTCGTGGGCGAGCGTTGGGCCCTGCTCGTGGTGCGCGAAATCTGGATGGGATCGCGTCGCTTCGGTGAGATCGTTCGTGGGACCGGCGCTCCCCGCGATCGCATCGCGGCTCGACTCAAGGTCCTGGAGGAGGCCGGCGTCGTCTCCCGCGTCCTGTACCAACGAGCGCCCGAGCGGTTCGACTACCACCTGACACGCTCCGGCGAGGCACTGGTTCCCGTTCTGGAGTCGCTGCTGGCCTGGGGCCGAGAGCACGCCGTCCCGGACGATCCCGACCTCCACCTGTCCCAGGCACGGCACCCCTGACGCCGGTCGCCGTCGAGGACCATCGGGACGATCCCGGCCTCGCAGGCGAGCCGGCCGGGCGGCGCCTGCACTGAGGTGGCCCTCGCCCACCGCGACCCCCCGAACGCACCGATGCGGACGTGAGGAAGCTGATCGTCTCAGCGGTGCGCCACGTCCACCCCGACCGAGTCATTCCGCCGGTGAGCTGACGTGGCGGCCCCAGTCAGGAATGCCCACCTTCACCGTTTGTCAGACAACCGCCCAGCCTCGCCCCTACCTTCTACGCATGACCCGTCTCCATGACTTCCCTGGCACTTTCAAGACCGTCTTCACGCTCGGCATCGCCCGCGCCAAGTGGATCGCAGAGACGAACCGCGAGCTCGGTGCTGGCGGCGCTGGATTCCTCTTCGCCTGGTTCTTCTCGTCCTTCGCCAACTACGGCGTGGTGGAGCGCATGAACAACGCCCTCGCTGCAGCGGGGTCTGGTCACCGCGAGTCGCCCATCCTCTGCTTCCTGCTCAACGGCTGGCCGTTCATCGGCGCGAAGAAGCGGATGAAGCGCGCCACCCAAGCCCTCAACAACGCGCTCGACGTGCGCCAGCAGGCTGCTGGAGTGGTCGACCAGGCGGCGGCCTCCATGCCGTCGGCGCCGGAGACCCCGCCCGCGACCGTCTGAGCGAGGTCACGTCGTCGAGGCCGAGAGCTGGTGCTGTTCGCCGGCACGCTGACCCGCCCGAAACTTTCGGGCGGGTCAGCGTCTTCCTGCGTCAGTTTTGGGCGGGTCGGTCCCTAGGGTGACGGTGTGCCCGGGCTCGACCACCTCGACATCCGGCACGTCCGCGCCACCGTGGACCGGCTCGGCGAGCGGATCGAGGCGCGCTTCCCGGGTCGCGGGATCCTGCGGCTGTCGACCCGGCTGAGACAGCTGGTGGACGAGGTGCAGCTCTCGGCGTCCGGGATCTCCACCGACCTGCGCCGGGCGCGCGTGGTGTCGCGCGCCGTCGCCGCCGTGGTGCTGGTCGCCTCCGTCGTCGCGTTCGCCTTGGCGCTGCGAGACAGCCTGGAGGACGAGACCCTGGTGTGGCTGCCGCTGATCGAGTCGACCATCAACGACCTCGTGTTCGCCGCCCTCGCCCTGTGGTTCCTCTACTCCCTGCCCGAGCGGATGCAGCGCGGCCGCTCGCTGGCCCTGCTGCACCAGCTGCGGTCGCTGGCCCACGTGATCGACATGCACCAGCTCGCCAAGGACCCCGAGCGCTTCCACGGCTACGTCAGGACCGCGAGCAGCGTCGACCCCGGCCTCACGCCGCGCGAGATGGAGCACTACCTCGAGTACTGCTCGGAGATGCTCAGCCTGGTCGGCAAGGCCGCCGCGCTGGTGGCCGAGGAGTCGCGCGACGACGTCGTGCTGGACGCCGTGGCCGGTATCGAGACCCTCACCACCAGCCTCTCCCGCAAGATCTGGCAGAAGATCTCGCTGCTGTCCCGCGCATCGTGAGCGGCACACCCGACGTCGGCTGGCCGCTGGCGGTCGTGCTGCTGGTGCTGGTCGTGGCCGCGGTGCTCACCACCCGGGCCGGACGGCTCGGCGTCGAGCGCGACCAGGTGACCGCCGGGCTGCGGGCGGTGGTGCAGCTCGCCCTGGTGTCGCTGGTGATCGCGGCGGTGCTCGACTCACTGACGGGCTCCTTCGCGTTCGTGGTGGTGATGTACCTGGTGGCCACGGCAACGGTCGGACGACGGCTCGGCGTGCCGTGGCGCCAGGTCGGCTGGGTCGCGCTCGCGATCGCCGCGGGGGCCGCGCCGGTGGTCGCGCTCTGCCTCGCGTCGGGGGTGATCCCGCTCAACGGCGCGGGTGTCATCCCGGTCGCCGGGATCGTGATCGGCGGCTCGATGACCGCCGCCACCCTCACCGGACGCCGGGCCGCGGACGAGCTCACCGCCCACCACGCCACCTACGAGGCCGCCGTCGCGCTCGGGCTGCCCTCCCCCGAGGCCGCCTACCTCACGCTGGAGCCGACGGCACGCGAGGCGCTGCTGCCCGGCCTCGACCAGACCCGGACCGTCGGCCTCGTGACGCTGCCCGGCGCCTTCATCGGCGTGCTCCTCGGCGGCGGCACACCGGTCGAGGCCGGCGCCGCGCAGGTGCTCGTGCTGTTCGGCCTCATGGCCGCCCAGGCCGCCACCTGCGCCGTCCTGCTGCGGCTCGTGGCGTCGGCCCGCGTCGTGCGGCGCGACCTCGCCGCCGTGTTCCCGCGGTGAGGCTCAGAGCGAGTCGAGGATCTCCAGCGTTCGCGTCCAGGCCGCGGACCCGGTGTCGATGACGACGAAGTGGTCGCCCTCGACCTCCACCAGCTCGGCGGTGGCACCGGCCGCACCCGCGGCGGCGACGTAGGCCTCGGACTGGCTGATCGGCACGTTGGAGTCGTCGGTGCCGTGGACGCACCACACGGGCACGTCGAGCGGCACCTGCTGGAGCGGGTCGAGCCGGGGGTCGATCGGACCGTCACCCAGGAAGTTGCGGACCGCGCGGCCGCCGAGCCCCTCCTCGTCCGCCGCTCGGAGGTCGAGCACGCCGGCCTGGGAGACGACGTGGGTGACGTCGACGCCGTCGGCCCAGCGCGGGTGGCGGGTGCGGGAGGCGGCCCAGGTGGCGAGGTGACCGCCCGCGGAGTGGCCGAGCGTCACCACCGGCGCCCGATCGAGGTCCAGCCCGAGGTCCAGGTCGCGCAGCTCGTCGATGCCCGCGGCGACGTCGTCGAAGGTGGTGGGGTCACCGCCCCCGTTGCCGACCCGCCGGTACTCCAGGTTCCAGGCCGCCCAACCGGCCCCGGCGAGGCTGGTGGCCAGCGGCCGGCCGAGCTCGAGGTCGTAGGCGTCGAGCCAGAAGCCGCCGTGGATCACCACCACGACGCCGCGCGGGTCGCCGTCGGGCAGGTAGAGCTCGCCGAACTGGCTCGGGTCGTCGCCGTAGTCACGGCGGCCGTCGGGGGTGCGCACGGGTCCTCGGTCCTCCTCGCAGCCGGTCACGAGCGTGGCCGCCACGCCGATCGCGGGCAGGGTCAGGAACGCGCGGCGGTGCACGCTCCCCAGGGTCCCAGGGTCATGGGTAGGTCGGCGCCAGCGTGACGTTGGGGGCCTCGACGAACTGGTTGATGTCGCGGGTCTCGGAGTCGGGGGTCGACCCGACCACCGGGGTCGTCGATCCGGCAGAGATGACGAAGGTGCCGGTGAAGATCCAGTTGCCGGAGGGCAGGGTGAATGTCTGGACGGCGTTCGACGTGACGACGACGCCGGTCGCGTACGCCGCGGGCAGCGGCGCGGTCTGGCCGGCCCCGGGGGCTGCGGTGATCCTGACCCAGCGGGTCGCCGTCGCCCCGGTGACCGTCACCCCCACCGAGCCCATCCGCTCGACCAGGGCCGGGGCCGCGGTGCGCGGGCCGTTGCTGTCGGTCACGTTGACCCCGGAGACGACGGCGTCGGGCCAGAACTCCTGGTTGAAGCCCGCCGGCGCCTCGGCGGTGGCCTCGTACATGTCGGGCTTGACCCACAGGCTGTAGTAGCCGCTGGTCGGCAGGGCCGGTAGCACTCGGCTGAAGCCGCCGAGACTGGTCACCGTGACGCTCGCCTGGGTCGGGGCGGGGTGGCTGGAGCCACCGCCCGGCAGGGCGGTGGCGGTGACGCTCACGCGCAGCTCGGTCTCCTCCAGGTCGATGGTGACGCTGATCGGCGAGGCCGCGGCCGTCGGCGGCACGATCACGTTGCCGCTGCAGCCCATGGCCGCGTTCGCCGTCGACGGCGGGCAGCGTGATGGTGCCGTAGTGGTCGGCGGGCAGCGTCATCGCGATGTTCCAGCACCCGAAGCGGATCTGGCCGAAGCTCGCCATGAGATTGTTGACGGTGGCCGGCGGCGGCGCGACGTTCTCCGTGGTGCCCGCCGGGGTCAGCGTGAGCTGGGCACCGGTGAGGTCGTCGGAGTTCGTCGAGGGGTCGATGTCCACGTTCACCGGGCGCTGCACGGAGCCCATCGTGAGCGACAGCGCGGGCACGCCGGCCTGGGTGTGGTCGAACTCGAGGATCGCGCTCTCGGACGCGCCGTAGCCGGTCTTGCTGAACTTCACGACGAACCGGCCGTTGGGCACGGTCCGGAACACGAACCCACCGTCGGCCGCGGTCGCAGGGAGGTCGAGCGGCGCGCCGTCGGTGCCGACGGCGGTGGTGGTCTCGCAGGTGGAGCCGGTGGCGGCGCACTTCACCATCCAGACGTGCACGCCCTGGAGGCCGTTGGGCCGGTCGCTGCCCTTCACCTGGCCGGAGACGCTGTTGGTCGCCCGGCTGACGAACGCCTGGAAGCTCTGGTTCGCGACGCCGACCTGGATCTCGACCTGCATCGTGGTCTTGATGAGCCCGCCGCCGCTGACCTCGAGCGTGTACGGCCCGGGCAGCACGTTCGCGAAGTCGTACTGGGCGTTGGCGCCGGTCCCGGTCGGGGTCGTGACGGTGGCGACCTCGGTGGCACCCTGCAGCAGCTTGACGGTGGCGTCGCTGACCCGGGCGCCGCCCTGGTCGTTGATGCGCGCGGTGAAGTTCACCCGGTTGACGTACATCGAGAGGTCCTGCGGGATGTCGCCGCCCGACGTCACCTGCACCAGCGTGCCCGCCAGGCCGCCGGCCGCCGGGGCCTGGCTCCAGCCCGGGAGCACGGTGGTGATCAGCCACCAGCCCTGGTCGATGCCCTTGATCCGGTTCGTGCCCGAGATCGAGTAGTCGCCGGCCGCGTTGGTGGTGGCGGTGAGACGCCGGGAGGCGTCGACGGCCGTGCAAGAAGTGGTCGGCGTGGCCGGAGCGGTGCACGGCGTGGCCTGCACCGTGGCTCCGGCGAGCTCGCGGAACGGGGTGGTGGCCGGCGAGTCGGCCAGCACGCCGTTCAGCGTGCCGGTGAAGGTGCCGAGCCTGGTCAGCGTCACCTCGCAGGTCGTGAGCTTGCCGGCCTCGATCGTCAGCGCCGACGACGTCGTGCCGCCGTCGGGGGTGCAGGAGAGGCTGGTGGCGTCGAAGTCGAAGCCGGCCGCCTGCACTCGCACGCTGTAGTCGGTGGCCCCCGGGAGCAGCTCGGGGAACGACACGGTGTTGCCGTCGTTGGCCGAGGTGCGCTGACCCACCACGGCCGCGCCCTTGGTGAGCGTCACCACGACGTCGTTGACGGCCGTGGCGGTGCTGTCGACGGCGTCGACCCGCAGCGAGCCCATCTGCCGCAGCTGCAGCGAGCGCGACGGCGAGCAGGTCGAGGCGACGCTGGTGGCGACCGCGCAGGTGACTGCCACGCTGTCGCTGGTGTAGCCGGGCAGCGACGCGGTGATCGTGTAGCTGCCGGGCCGGATCTTGTTGACGTTCGTGTAGCGGGTGTCGGTCCAGGTGAGGTCGCCGTTGGCGGCCGCCTTGACCGAGAGCGTGGCGGCCGAGGTGGTCGTGGAGTCGACCGAGAACACCACGTTCGCGTAGTTCGGCACCGCGCCCTCGGTGGTCAGGCGCGTGTCCGCGGTGTTGCCGATGAAGTTGACCGCGCTCGGCTCGAGGGTGAAGGGGTTGACCGCGGCCTCGTCGAGGTCGACGTTGCGGACGATGAACTGGTCGAAGCCCGTCTTGGTGATCCGGACCTCGCTCACCGTGTTGGACAGCAGGTCGAGCTTCTTCCACGCCGGGTCGGCGTAGGGGCCGACGCAGTCACCGATCCCCGACGGCGTGGCGCTCGAGCGGGTGATGACGAAGCAGCCGTCGGCCGCCGTCGTCGGGATGACGAAGCTGTTGTACGGCTGGGTGCCCGCGTAGCCCACCGGGCCGGTGACCTGGACGGTCGCGCCGGCGACGGTCTGGGCGCCGCCGATGTTGGTGGTGACCTGGCCGACCAGCGAGGCGACGCGACGGACCAGCGGGACGATCCGCTCGACCTCCTGGTTGTAGCCGACGATCACGTCGAAGGGGTCCGCGGCACGGGTGCCGTTGGATCCGTTGACCGTGTACAGGCCGGGCACGAGGCGCTTGAAGAACACGACGCCGTCGGAGTTCGACAGGCCGCCGACCGGATCCGACGGGAACGTCGTCGCACCCTGCGACAGCGTGAGCGTGGCATTCTCGACGGCCTGGAGCGCACCGCCGGCGCCCGCCTCGAGCGCGGTCAGCGTGACCCGGGCGAAGCGGTTGAGCTGCACGTTGTGCAGCAGCGTGCTGCCGGCCGGCGCGTTGAGCCGGACGACGTCCGGCTGCACGTACTCGGTGTCGGCCGGCTTGACGATCACGGTGTACTGGCCGCGTCGCGGCACCTCGATCGCGTAGCGGCCGACGCCGTCGACCGAGGCGCACTGCGGACCCGTGGTGGTCGGGGTGAAGGTGACGTCGGTGGCCGTGCAGCCCGCTGCGACGGCGGCGTCGCAGCTGCCCACCGAGGCGGCGGTGGCGTCGCCCGGGACCGACCACACGCAGGTGCGTCCGGCCAGCGGGTCGTCGGGTGTCTCGACGCCCGGCCGGCCGGCCGCGGCGGTGATGTTGCCGGTGATCACCGGCGCGGGCGAGAGCTGGATGGTGTCGGCGCGCGCGCTGTCCTTGAAGCCGACCTGGACCCGGACGCTGGCCACCTCGTAGTGCGGGGCGGAGACGCTGACCCGGTAGAGACCGGGCACGAGACCCTCGTTCGGGTCGAGGACGTCGTTCGAGCCGAGGTCGGGCAGCGTGTACTCGGCGTTGCGCGTGAACGACGTGGTGCTGAGCACGTTGCCGTCGGAGTCGGTGACGGTCGCCGTCAGGCACTCCGAGGTCAGCGGCTGGCAGTCGACGAGCTCACCGGTGCCGGCCTCGACCACCGAGCCGGTGATCGTGGACTCCCGCGGGATCACACCCTCGGTGATCACCTCCAGCCGCGGCTGCGCCGGGGTCAGCTTCCCGGCGGTGACCTCGAGGGTCAGCACCGAGCTCACGAAACCGAAGTACTCGGTGGTGAGCTGGTAGACGCCGGGCGAGACGCCGGTGAACCGGAAGCCGCCCGCCTGTCCGCCACCGGTGGCCTCGGTGCTCGACACCGAGGTGGTCTTGTAGGTGTGGGTGCCGTCGGTGAGCGTGAGCCCGGCGCCGATGATCGGGCCGCCCCCACCCTGGATCCGCACGGTGCCGGCGACGATGCCGTAGGCCGACACCAGGGCGGCGTCGACGCGCTTGTCGCCCTGGCCCTCGGCGAGGGTGAGGTTGCGGGTCTCGGTCTGGAAGCCGGGCGCGCTCAGGGAGACGGTGTACTCACCGGGCGCCGGCAGGCCAGGCAGGCGGAACGTGCCCCTGAACCGACCGTGGGTGACGGTGGTGGCGCTGCGCACGTTGCCGTCGCCGTCGCTGACGGAGACCGTGACGCCGCCGAGTCCCGCGGACGCGCCGTCGGTGATCTCGCCGCGCAGGACCGCGATGCCGGCCTGGAGCCGCATGTCGGCCCTGCCGACGTCGGAGGGTCCGAGGTCGACCAGCCGCGACTCGGTGCCGAGGCCGTAGCTGCTGACCTCGATCAGGTAGCTGGCCGGCGTCTCCAGACCGGAGACCTCCCAGCGGCCGACCTTGCCGCGCGAGGCCGTGCTCGTGGTGATGGTGCTGGTGCCGTCGCTGACCGTCACCGTGGCGCCGCCCAGCGGCTTGCCGTTCGGGCCGCGCACCAGGCCGGAGAGACCGCCGTCGCCGGGGAGCATCTCGACCTCGAGCGGCTCGGTGGGGTCGAAGGTGGCGGCGTCGATGACGAACCGCTGGCTGTCGTAGCCGGGCTTGGCGAAGGTGACGAGGTAGAAGCCGGGGGCCTCGACGTCGGGGATCGACCAGGTGCCGTCGTCGGTGGTGACCGCGCTGCACTCGGCGATCACCGAGCAGGCGGGGCGCTTCTTCCGCACCGCGCGCTCCTGCGGGAGCTGCAGCAGGAACGAGGCGGGCGAGGTCTTGCCGGACGACGCGAACTGGGCCTCGTCGGCCACCTCGTCGAAGTTCTCGGCGGACTGGGCCTCCTCGTCGACGAGCGAGATCCCCTTGAGGGACACGGTGACCCCGTCGGGCTTGTCGGCGGCCACGGTGCCGTTGACCTGCACCCCGGCCGGTGAGGCCGACGACTTCGCCTGCGTCACCTTGACCTTGCCGCCACCGCCGGAGCCGCCCTCGCCTCCGGAGCCGCCGTCCTCACCGCCGTCCTCGCCGCCGTCCGAGCCACCGTCCGCGGACTCGGAGGACGCCTCCTTCTCCTTGCCGAACTTCTCGGTGACCTGCGGCACCAGCACGAGCACCGCAGCCACCCAGATCGCGACGACCGCGAGCACGGCGACGGCCTTCATGAGGCCGCTGCCGAACAGCGCGCGCTGCTGGGCGGTGCCCCGCACCTGGCGCACGATCTCGGGGGTCGAGGCGACGACGTTCCAGGAGTGCGTGATCGGGCCGCCGATGCGACGCGGCCGGGTGGCCACCAGGCGGCCGCGGATCCGCACCTCGCCGCCCGGGGGCACCGTGACCTGGCGCTTGGTGAGCCGCACGAGCAGCCCCTTGGTGCCGGTGCCCTCGAGGTCGACGGTGGCCGGGGTGGCGCCGGCGTTGCGCAGCGTCACGCGCATCCGCTGGCCGCGCACGAAGCGCGCCTGCTCGGGGTCGGCGTCGACGGTGAGCTGGGCGCGCGGGTTGACCACGACCGACGTCTCGCCGAGGCCGGTGGCCGCGGCCGACGCGCGGCCGGTGGCGGGCACGACGGACTGAACGGTGACGGCGAGCGGGTACTCGGCCGGCAGCGTGCCGGCGGTGGGTGCGATGCGGATGGAGACCTGTGCGGACTCCCCGGGGGCGAGCACCCGGGTGCGCACCGGGCCGCCCGGCAGCCAGGCCTGGTCGATGCCGACGGCGAGCACGAGCAGCTCGCGGGACTCGCTCGCGGTGTTGGTGACGGTGATCGGGACCACGGACGCCGAGCCCGCACCGACGCGCAGCAGCGGAGGCAGCGCGACCAGCGGGGCCGGTTCCGGACCGGGCGCGAACCCGGCGGGATGGTCAGTCATCGGACACCCTCACGTCGATGTCGTCGGGCGTGTCACTCGGCCCGATCTGCACGGTCCTCGTGCCGAGAGGGACACCGCCGCGGGTGCGGCGGACCTGCACGACGTAGGCCTCCGGGGCGTCGATGTCGCCGAAGGTGTAGCGGCCGCTGCCGTTCGTCCGCGTGGTGGCGTAGACGACGCCGGGGTAGTCGGTGGCCCGGAACAGCTGCACGACGTAGTCGGCGCCCACCAGCACACCGTTGTTCCTCACGAGGCCGGAGATGCTCGCCGCCTCGGCCAGCTCGACGCTGTAGTCGAGGTCGACGCCGGCGACGATCTCGATGATGCTCGACGTCGGCCGCACGCCGGACCGGGTGACGCTGACCGTGTAGGTGCCGGGGGGCACCTGGTCGAGGTGGTACTGCCCCTTCAGCGCGGTGGGGAGCGAGGCCGTGACCACGGTGAAGCTGGTCTCGCCGGAGGTGAGGGACGACGGTGACCTCGCCGACGCTGCCGACCGCCTCCTGGGAGATCGTGCCCGAGAGCGACCCGGTGGCCGACTGCATCACGGTCTGGATGCCGTTGGAGTTGACGGTGGCCCCGACGGACTGGTCGGTGATCCGGCCGGAGGCGTCCAGCGCCACCGAGACCGTGGTGGACGCGAGGTCGTCGCGGGAGAAGGTGATCGTGTAGGTGCCGGGGAGCGCGAGCCCCGAGACCGACCAGTCGCCGATGTCGCCGTCGGTGGCCGCGCGGGCCGCGGCGGCCGCGGCGGGCGGGGTGCCGTTGCGGCCGGGCGAGCTCTGCGTCGCCGTCTGCACGATCTGCGAGCCGTCGGTGACCGTGACGGTGACGCCGCCGAGCTTCTGGCCGCCGACCAGGGTGGTCCGGCCGCTCAGCGAGCCGGCCGAGGCGCCCATGCTGACCGCGACCCCGGTGAGCTTCTGCGCGTCGGAGAGGGTGAGGCTCAGCGCCTGGGAGGCGAAGTCCGTCCTTGGTGGCCACCAGCGTGTAGGTGGCGGGGGTGGGCAGCTGGCGCAGCGTGAAGCTGCCGTCCTTCAGCGAGACCGAGCTGACCGAGCTCTCGCCGGAGGTGGCGGTGAGCGTGACGCCCTCGATCGGAGCGCCGTCGGAGACCACCGTGCCGCTGATGAGGCCGTCGCCCTTGCGCAGGTTGAGCTCCACGCCCTTGCGCTCCTCGCCGGCCGAGACGTCGACGCGCTGGACGGCGGTGGCGTAGCCCTCCTTGGTGACCACGACGTCGTACTCGCTCGGCGAGGGCACGCTCGCGAACGCGAACCGTCCGTCGGTGCCGACCGGCACGGTGTCGACGATGGCGCCGTCGTCGTCGGGGTCGCCGATCGCGCCGACCCCGACCTGGCCGCCGGGGCTGGTCGGGTCGGTGGCGATCGTGGGCGCCGGGATGCGGAGCGAGACGCTCGCGTCCTCCACGTCGTCGCCGTTCACGACGCCGCTGATCATGGCGGGCGTGCCACCGAGGTTGACGTCGAGGCCGGCGACGCGGTTGCGCTCCTCGACCTTCACGACCTCGCCGTTCTCGGCGTCGAGCGCGGAAGGGAACCACAGCGGCTCGAAGCCGGCACCGCGGTAGGTGATCTTGTAGTCGCCGGCGCTGAGGCCGTTGATGCGGTAGGTGCCGTTCGCGCCGGTGGCGAGGGAGGCGACCGGGTCGACGAGGTCGTCGGCGGCGAAGACGTCGACGGCGACACCCTTGACCGGCCGGCCGCTGGTGAGCTCGCGCACCGTGCCCGACAGGGCCGACGACCCACCGGTCTGCGCCTGCTCGCGGGCGGCGGCGATCTCGAGGGCGAGGTTCCGGTCCTGCGCCGACTGCCCGACGATCCGCGACAGGGCGAGGGTGATCACGATGGCGAAGATGGTGATCGCGGCGAGCAGGCCCACCAGGCCGATCGGGCCGCGCGAGAGCATCGCCTTCTGCAGCACGGTGGCCACGGCGGCCGGCTGGGCCTCGGGGTCGGGCGGCGCGTAGGGGTCGGCCTTCTTGCGGCCGGGCACCTCGAGCGAGGGCCCGGGCCCCGCGTTGCCCAGGGGCTGGCCCTCGACGAGGTGCACGCTGAGCTGGCGCACCGCCGGCGCTCCGGCGAAGGGGCGCTTGCCCTTGACCCGCATGTCGGCGACGACGTGCTCGCCCGGGGCGAGCTCGATCTGGCGCGGGTCGAAGCGCGTCTTGAGCTTGCTCTCGCTGTCGTCGGCGGCCAGCCACCCCACGACCGGGGTGTTGCCGGCGTTCTCGATGAGCAGGCTGAACCGGCCGGTGCGGCCCATGGTCAGCGACAGCGGGTCGAGCCGCACCCGGCTGTTCGGCGCCTCGGGGACGACGAGCACGAGCTCCTCGACCACGCTCCGCTCCGGCGGGGTGAGCTCGCGGACCTGCACCGCCATCCGGCGCTCGCCGGCGGCGAGCCCCGGCGGCACGGTGACCGTGGCCGTGACCACGCGGGTCTCGTCGGGGAACAGCGAGACCCGCTGCTCCTCGATCTCCACCCAGCTCGGGTCGGCGCCGAGCACGCGCACGGTGTAGCCGCCGATGACGGTGCCGGGATTGGTGATGGCGATCGAGAGCTGCTGCGGGACGCCGGGGATCACGTCGAGCCGCTCGGGGGTCAGGGAGACGCGCATGTCAGCCACGCACCCGTCGCAGCCGCAGGTCCTGCGACTCGTCCTCGCCGGAGCCGATCCGCACCAGGGCGGTGGTGGGGCGGAAGCCCTCCATGGAGACGGTGACCGAGTACCAGCCCGGCTTCAGGCCCCGGAACAGGTAGCCGCCGCGCGGGAGGGTCGCGCTGACCCCGCTGGACGTCGTGGTGGCGGTGACGTGCCCGTTGGTGGCGGTCACGGTGGCGCCGACGAACAGGAGGCCGGTCGTGCCCTTCACGGCTCCGGTCAGCGACCCGAGCTGGCGCGACATCGTGAAGTCGACCTTGGACGCCGGGCCGTCGGTCTCGAGGTCGACCGGGCGGGTCTCGTCGTCGTAGCCCGGGGCGCTGAAGGTCACCGTGTAGCTGCCGGGCACGGGCAGGCCGTTGATCGCGAAGCTGCCGACGTCGCCGGTGGTGAGCGTGGTGGTGGTGAGCGGGGTGCCGTCCTCGGTGGCCGGCGCACCGCCCACGGTGACGGTGACGTCGCCGAGCCCGGCGCCGCCCGGGGCGCGGACGATCGCCCCGGATCGTGCCGGTGCCCTGCGCCAGCACGATGTTGGTGGTGGTGTCGCTCTCGCCGGCGTCGAGGGCCACGAACGCGGTGGTGGTGCCGTGGTCGGTGCCGGTCACGGTGATCACGTAGGTGCCGGGCGTCGGGAGGTTCTGGAACGAGAAGGCGCCGGTGGTGCCCGACGTCGGGGTGACCACCGAGACCGGCGACCCCTCCACCGTGGTGGTGACCGTGACGCCGCCCAGCGGACCGTCCTTGTCGCGCACGATGCCGCTGATGACGCCACCATCGGCGCTGAGCAGCACCGTGGGCTGGGTCCGGTTCTCGCCGCCGTCGAGGCGCTGGGTGACCGTGGTGACCCGGTAGCCGGGGGCGACGAAGCTGATCTCGTAGGTGCCGGGGGCGGTCAGGCCGGGCAGCTGGTAGGCGCCGTTGCCGTCGGTGCTGTCGCGGGCCGCGACGGTGCGGTCGCCGGTGCTGCTGAGCAGCCGGGCGACGACCTCGGTGGGCACGGCCCCGGGATTCGCGACGTCGCCCGGGTCGACCTTGCCGGTCAGCGTGGCGTCCTCGCCGACGACGACGACGTCGATGCCGTCCGTGGTCGACTGCGCCTCGACCGGCACCTCCTCGGCCGCCCCCGGGCTGGGCACCCCGGCGCCCTCCCGGTACCAGACCGGCGCGAAGCCCTCGGCGGTGAACTTGAGGAGGTAGGCGCGGGGGAAGAGCGCAGCCATCGTGTAGGTGCCGTCGGCCTGGGTGGCGCCGGAGCTGACCCGCTCGAGCTCTCCGGTCGCGCCGCTGCGGAAGGCCTCGACCAGGATCCGGCCCACCGGCGTGCCGTCGCTCTTGGCCGTCACGGTGCCGCTGATCTCGCCACCGGAGCCCGGGGGCATCAGGCCGTCCTTCGGCAGGGTGCCGGGCGGCTGGGCGGCGTCGGCACCACCGCCACCGCCGTCCTCGCCGCCACCACCGCCGCCGTCGGCGCCACCGGCGCCATCGGCACCGCCGTCGGCACCGCTGCTCGCGGCAGCGGGGAAGAACGACGCCGGGGCGGTCTTGGTGACGGGGTCGCCCTTGAACACCTGGCCGAGGCCGAGCAGGAACGCGGCCGCCCACAGACCGACGATGCAGGCGAGCACGAGGAAGGTGAGGAGGCCGCGGGCCACCATGGGCCGCTGGCGCAGCTGCAGCGTGGTGGAGTCGACGAGCTCGGGCTCGGGCTCGGCCTCGACCTTCTCGGCGGCCGCCGGGCCGAGGAGGCCGGCGCGGCGGGCGACCAGGTCGATGGTCACGGTGCGGTCGAGCTCGGCGCCGGTGATCATGCGCGGGCCGCGCACGAGCGTCATGACCCGGACGCTGGCGCCCGGCTCGACGCGGCAGGAGTCCGGTGCCATCCGCACCGAGACGCCGTCATCGGTCGGGCTGGCGGTCAGGTCGACCTCGAGCGGCACGTTGCCGCGGTTGGCCACCTCGAGCACGAACCGGCCGGAGCGGCGGGCCCGGATCATGCGGGGGTGGCGCTGGAGGGTCAGCGCGGGGCGGGCACCGACCTCGAGCTCGAGGTCGTGGTGCTCGACGGCACCGGTGGTGTGCGAGACCACCTCGACGGTCAGCGGGTGGATGCCCGCGGGCTGGGTCTCGGGCAGGTCGAGGGAGACCGCGATCCGGCCCTCGGCGTCCGGGAAGAGCGGCAGCATGGCCGGCACGGAGCGGACCGGCGCATTGCCCGCACCGATGACGCGGGCCGAGACGCCGTCGATGATGGTCCCGGTGTTGACGACGGTGACCAGGATCTCCGGGGAGGTTCCGGGGTCGGCGAGAACCTCACGGCTCTCGGTGGAGACCCGCATCCTCTCGCCCCCGTACGTCGCTCGGTACCGTCCTCTGCGGTACCTCCTTGCCCCTCCCTGGCACCGAACGCAGGACCACGCGCCCGTGCCGAGTCAGGGCTTTCGGAATATAAGGACGGCGCCGCGCTGTCCGCAGGCGAATGGGGAAACTTTGACTCGGACCCGCGGCGCCGGGAACGAGCCTGGCGATACGCCTGCGGGCACCGTCCGGGGCGGCTAGTTTTCTTCACGCGCGTGACGCCACTCCGGCGCGCGCGAGAGTCTGCGATTCCCGAGGGTCGAGGTGACACCCGTGTTCATCAGCCACGTGGACGCCGCCCTGGAGAAGCTGATCCGCACCCGGCTCGGTCTGACCGACGACCTGTGCGACGTCGCCTTCGAGGTGCCGTCCGGCACCTGGTCCGCGCAGCTGACCCGGATCACGGTCAACATGTTCTTGTACGACGTGTCGCGCAGCGGCCAGCCGTCGCGCTCGCAAACCCGGCCCAACGCCACCACCGAGGGCCAGCCGGCCATGTTCCGCCGGCCGCAGCCGATGATCCAGCTCAGCTACATGGTGAGCGCCTGGGCCGGCAGCCCCCGCGACGAGCACCAGCTGCTCGGCGACCTCACCAGCCTGCTCGCCGGCCTCGAGCAGGTCCCGGTCGACCTCATCTCCGACGACCTCGCGTCCTCGGTGCAGATCGCGCTCGGCGACGAGCGCAACACCGGCCGCGAGCTCTGGCAGGGCGCCGGCGGCTCGCTGCGACCGGCGCTCTTCGTGCGGGTCACCGTCGCCGCCGACACCTTCGACTGGGAGCAGCAGGCCCCGGCGGTCGAGCGCATCAGCGCGATGGCCGAGCGGATGGCCGACGCCTCGGAGAGCCAGCGTGGCTGAAGGTCGACCGGTCGTGCGGCTGGCCCGGGTCGCGACGGCCCTGACCGTCACGGTCGTGCTCGCGAGCGGGTGCAGCCTGTTCGGCGGCGGCGACGACGACGACGCCACCCCGGTCTACGACATCGAGCCGGGACAGTGCTTCCTCGGGCCCGAGGAGGTCAAGGCGCAGATCGAGGACCTCGAGGAGGTCCCGTGCGACGAGGCCCACGACCGCGAGGCCTACGCCGTCATCACCTACGAGGCGCCGGAGGGCCAGTCGGCCGACCAGTTCCCCGGCGACGAGGAGCTCACCCGGTTCGCGCAGGGCGCGTGCGCGGCCGAGTTCAAGACCTATGTGGGCATCGACTACGCCGACTCCGAGTACTTCTTCACCTATTTGCTCCCCTCGCCGCGCAGCTGGGAGGACGATGACCGTGACGTGCTCTGTCTGGTGATCGGCACCGGGGAGCCGCTCTCGAGGTCGGTCAAGGACAGCAACCAGTAGGAGGTGCCGTGGGTCAGGTCGTCACGACCGGCGCCATGATGCAGTGCAGCTTCGGCGTCGCGCCGTCGTCGTTCACCGCGATCGGCCTGGTCTCGGCCGGCGGCATGCCCGTCGGCACCATCAAGGACAGCGTCCCGATGCTGAACATCAAGCCGTTCGGCATGTGCACGACACCGTCCAACCCCCAGGTCGCCGCCCTCACCGCCGCAGCCCTCGGCGTCCTGACGCCGGCGCCGTGCATCCCGATGACCGGCACCCCCTGGATCCCCGCCGCGCCCCTCACCATCGTGGCGGGCATGCCGGTCCTGGCCACCGGCTCCACCTGCCAGTGCATGTGGGGCGGCGTCATCCAGATCAGCTTCCCGGGCCAGGTCCAGGTCTCCGCCAACTGACTCCGCGCCTGGCGGCGCGGGGGGTGGGGTTGTGGCTCGTCGGGTGGTGGGTCTGCGCCGCACCGTCGTGCGGGGTGGGGTGGGGTGATCCGTCCCGGCGCGACGCTCGCCCCGCTCGCTAGGCGGCCCGTGTCGCGCCGGACCGGGTCCGTGGTCTAGACGGCACGGCGCGCCACGCGTCGCTTTTACGCTCGTCGGGGCGAGGTGCGCCGGGCCGGATCACCCCACCCCACGGGTCCCTCCGTCGGTGCGGCGCGCCTCACGGTGCACCCTCCCAGGGTTAGTGGTGGGGGTATGAGGGCTGGGTCCTCAATTTTGACTCTCCGAGTTTTCCCGTTTCGCAAACAGGGGTGGAGCGGCGGGAGCACGATGCACGGGTCCGTGCAGCGATCCTTGCTGCCAAGTATCTGCAGAAGTGAGTGACCATGCCTACCTACACCGCACCGGGCGTCTACGTCGAAGAGGTCGCCTCCTCGCAGAAGGTGCTGTCCGCCGCTCCGACCGCCGTCGCCGCCTTCGTCGGGTTCACCGCAGCTCGCACCGACTCGACGACCCCAACGACCCGCAGGGCCTCGCCCCGCGGCTCGTGACCAGCTGGACCCAGTTCGAGGCCCTCTACGGCGGCTTCGCCGAAGGGCTGCATGCTGCCGCTCTCGGTGTACGGCTACTTCGCCAACGGCGGCAGCATCGCCTACATCTGCCGGGTTCCGAACACCGAGCCCGCCGGCGAGCCGGCCCGCGCCGCGCTGCCCGCCGCCGACCGCTCGCTCGGCCTGCCGGTCGCGGTCGAGAGCGTCGAGCCCGACGCCGACATCTCGATCGCCAGGTCGACGACCGAGGACGCCGGCGAGGACGACGCCGACGGTCCCGTCGACCTTCACGCTGATCGTGCTCGAGGGCGGCGAGGCCGTCGAGACCTTCGCCGACCTCGACCTCGGCATCGGCGACGCCAACGTGGCCACCGTGGTCAACAAGACCTCCACGAAGGTCAAGGTCGAGCTCAAGCTCGACGACAAGGCCGACCTGGCGAACCAGCTCGAGCTGGTCAAGCCCGGCGTCTACCCGCTCGAGAAGGCCGCGCCCAAGCCGGTGCCGGTCAACGGCCGCAAGTTCGCCGGCTCCGAGTCGGCCCGCAACGGCATCAACGGCCTGGCCGTCGCCGAGGACGTCACCATGGTGATCGTCCCCGACCTGGTCACCGCCGCCACCAAGGAGGACGGCACCGTCGACCTCGACCTCTGGAAGGCCGTGCAGACCGCGCTGATCTCGCACTGCGAGCAGAACGGCAACCGGATGGCGGTCCTCGACGCGCCTCCCGGGCATAACGCCGCAGCAGATCAAGGAGTGGCGCTCGCGAGGTCGCGATGTACGACTCGGCGTACGCCGCGCTGTACTACCCCTGGATCAAGGTCGAGAACCCGATCGGCAGTCAACGGCGACGCCGAGATGCTGATCCCGCCGTCGGGCCACATCGCCGGCGTCTGGGCCCGCACCGACGACACCCGCGGCGTGTGGAAGGCCCCGGCCAACGACACCATGCGCGGCGTGCCTCGACATCGAGCGCACCGTCACCCAGAACGAGCAGTCCCTGCTCAACCCGATCGGCATCAACTGCATCCGCCCGTTCGGCACCCGCGGCATCCGCATCTGGGGTGCTCGCACCCTCTCCTCGGACACCGACTGGAACTACATCAACGTCCGGCGCCTGTTCAACATGGTCGAGGCGACGATCCTCGAGCGGCACCCAGTGGGCGGTCTTCGAGCCCAACGACGTGACGCTGTGGGAGGGCGTGCAAGCGCACCGTCAGCGGGTTCCTCCGGGGCCTGTGGTCGGCCGGCGCCCTGTTCGGCACCACGCGCCGACGAGGCGTTCTACGTCAAGTGCGACGCCGAGACCAACCCGCCGGAGTCGATCGACGCAGGGCATGCTCGTGGTCGAGGTCGGCATCGCTCCGGTGAAGCCGGCCGAGTTCGTGGTCTTCCGCATCAGCCAGAAGAAGCAGGTCGCCGGCTGAGCCGGCCGCGGACCTCGACAATCGACCAGAGACGGAGCTGAGCAATGCCGCAACGACCTCATCGCAACAGACCCGATCGTCGCGCAGAACTTCTTCCTGGAGATCGACGGCGTGAACGATCATCCTGTCCGGCGTCTCCGGGCTCGACGTCGAGCACGACGTCGTGACGATCCAGCAGACCGGCACGAACGGCAAGACCCAGATGGTCAAGACCCGTGGCAACGCGCAGAAGGCGCCCGACCTCTCCATCACCCGCATGGCCCCGATGGACGCCATGGCCGACCCGATCTGGAAGTGGTTCAACGACGATCCGCGAGAAGGGCTTCGACGGCATGGACCGGGCCAGCAACCGCAAGAACGGCTCGATCGTGCTGTACGACACCACGATCGCCGAGGTCGGCCGCTTCAACTTCTTCAACGGCTGGCCGAGCAAGATCGCGACCGACGCGCTGAGCACGGAGTCGAACGACGCCGTCAAGGAGACCATCACCCTGGTCATCGAGCGGCTCGAGCGGGTCAAGTGACGCGATCTCCGCGACCACGTACGACTTCACCCTGCCGCGTGGCTACGTCGACGACGCAGGGACGCCTGCACCGGACGGGCACGATGCGGCTGGCGACGGCTCGCGACGAGCTCGAACCGCTGCGCGACCCGACGGTGCAGGGCCCGGACGACCCGCGGTCTGACCATCCTCGTGCTGACGCGGGTGCGTGGAGCCGCTCGGCGGACCTCGAGCTGATCACGACCCGTCGACATCGAGGGCCTGTTCGCGGTCGACCTGGCGTTCCTCCAGGACTTCTACGGTGTCATCAACTTCGGCAACCAGGAGGAGTTCGAGGCGCTGGTGCAGCGCCCAGGCGTCGGCCGACCTGCTGGGCAGTGCGCCCGCCGGGCCGGCCGCGCCGGCTGCGCCGGAAGCGGCAGGAGCCGGACCCAGGTCGCGAGCGACGATGGGGCCGCTCCCCAGGCATCGCCCGCAGGCCAACGGCGGCTCCTCGGAGTCGCGCGGCCTGCGGCGAGCCGTCGAGGAGCTGCCCCGACGGACGTCAGTGAGGGCAGCGCTGATCCGCGATGATGCGCTACCCGACCGACGCCCTCTGGCAGGAGATCGCGTACCTCGCCTACCACCTGCACTGGCCGCTGGACGACCTCCTGGACCTCGAGCACATGGACCGGGTGCGGATGGTGCGCGCGGTGGTCTCATTGAACGACCGAGCCTGGGAGGCGGTGCGCGAATATGGCCAGTAGTGGTGGTGCGAGCAGCAGCAGCGGAGCGTCGCGGCGAGCGAGAGCCCGCTCGGTGGCGACCTCCCGGTCAGCCAACCGATTCCTCTTCGAGCTCGACGGCGTCGAGATCGGCGTCTTCAAGGAGGTCCACGGTCTCGAGGTGACCGTCGGCGTCGACGAGATCCCGAGGGCGGCCAGAACGGCTACGCCCACCGCGTGCCCGGCCGGATGACCTGGCCGCACCTCGTCTTCAAGCGCGGCCTCACCGACAGCAACGCGCTGTTCGACTGGCTCGCGAAGACCTCCGGCGAGGGCTTCGCCAGCCACCGGCAACAAGCTGACCCGCTCCACCGGGGCGGTCACCGTCATGGACACCAGCGGCAACCGGCTGCGCACCTGGGAGTTCATCGACGTGTTCCCGGTCCGCTGGAAGGGCCCGGACTTCAACGTCGAGAGCCAGAACCCGCTGGACGAGGAGCTCGAGGTCGCCCACCACGGATTCCGCGCCCGGACCCAGACCACGGCGACGAGCTGACCAGCTCGCCTCCCGAGCCACTCCCATGACCGATACCGCGACCCCCACCGACCCGGCCGACCGCACGCGGCTCGGCCGTGCCGTCGGTGCGCGGCTGCGGCGTCCCGGGCCGCCGGTCGGCATGCCGCTGCCCGAGCCGGGTCGGCAGCCTCGCCTCCTCGGTGCAGCGGTTCGCCGCCGCGACGTCGCGACCGGTGGAGGTCCGCGCCGCCCTGCGCGGCCCCGGCCAGGTCGGCGGCACCAACACCCGTCCGCCGCGCTGGTGGACGCCGGCGACCCCGGCGGCCGAGGATGCCGCGCCCGCCGCTCCTGCCGCTCGTGCAGCCCCGGCCGCGCGCGCCGCTTCAACGTCGTCACGGCCGCCGTCCTGGCTGGCCGCCTCGCGCCCTGTCGACGTCGCCGCCCTGGAGTCCCGCAAGCTGCCGCGGGCCACCCGGAGCGTGGAGAACGAGCAGACCTACACACCGGGCGGGATGCTCGGGAACCTCACCTCCAGCGAGGTGCGGGTCGCCCGGCATGCCGAGGTCACCGCCAGCGGCCCGATGCTGACCCAGGCCGACCGTCAGAAGCTCAGCGCCGGCATCCGCCGCAAGGTCACGGCGGCGGCGACCGCCGCGGCCCCGGCGCCCGTGCCGTCCCGCGCGCCGACGTCCGGCCCGACCCGGCCGCGGGCCGCGGCGCCGGCAGCCCCGGGCGCCGGACCGGCTCCGGCCACGCCCACGGCCCCGACCGCGCCCACGGCCCCGACGGCGAGCACCCCCGCACCGAGCGCTCCGGCATCCCGTATCAGTACGTCGACGACCACGGCTCGGGGCGACTCCGGGACTGCAGGCGGCTCCGGGCCGAACGGTGGTGGCTCCGCACCGAGTGCGTCCGCCGGCGCCGCCCCGACCACTCCGACCGCCCCGACCGCCCCGACCACTCCGAGCGCGACTACGCCGGGCGCCCCGCCGGCTCCGGCCACGACGGCCCCGTCCGCGGCGCCCTGGCAGCTGTCCGGACCGCCGACCCGGTTCGCGACCGCGCTCCGCCGTGCCCCCACCCTGCGCCGGCTCGCCACCGGTGCGGGAGCCGCGTCGTCGACGCCCGGTCGCAGCGGAACCACGCTGCGCTCCGGCGGTCCCGGCCCCCGCGTGCTCGGCGCCGGCAGCCCGGTCCGCACCGCCACCATGGGACTGCTGCACGGCTCCCCCACCCGCCCGGGCGGGCCGCTGCCCGTCCCGGTGGCCGCCGCCGCCTCGACCCCGCCGACGCCGGCCACGGCACCGGCGCCCACCCCGCGCTCGGCGAGTGCGCACTCGACCTCGACCTCCTCGACTCCGCCGGCCCCCGCCACCCCGGCCCCCGCCACCCCGGCGACACCGCCACCCCGGCCCCCGCCACCAGCCCGGCCGCCACCAGCCCGGGCTCGCCGACCGCCACCACCTCGGCCGCCTCGAGTGCGCCGGCCGGCCCGAGTGCCCCGCCGGCGCCGTCGAGCACCAGCACCGGGTCGACCCCGCTCGCTCTCGCCTTCGGCGGCACGCTGCGCCGGTCGTGGCGCAGCAGCGGCGTCATCGCGCCGGCCACCGACCTCCGGCGCGCGGCGCCCGCCCCCCAGCCCGGCCCCGTCGCTGCCGTGAGCGCCGCGGCCGCCGCCGCCCCGACCGCCGCCACCCCGACCGCCGCCACCCCGCCCCCCGCCCCGGGTGTCCCGCCCGCGCCGACCCGGGCAGCCACCCCGTCCGCGACCCAGCCCACGACCCGGCCCACTGCTCGGTCCACGACCCGGCCCGCGACCCCGACATCGGCGCCGGTGCGGCGCCTCTACGCGCCCGGTCCCTCGGCGGCGGCCGCACCCGCCACCGCGCCGGCCCAGGTCGTCCCCGATGCCACCCCGGCGACGCCGCCCCACCTCGCGCCCCCCACCCCCGTGGGTGCGGTCGCGATGCCCGACCAGATCGTGCTGCGGCGCACCGCCGGACACGGCCGCCGGGCCGCGGCCCTGGCCAGCGGCTTCGGCGGCGACACCCCGATCCAGCCGGCCTCGGTCACCGCTCTGCGCGGCGGCCCGGCCACCACGCCCGGGCTCCCAGGAGCGCGGGGCGCGGGGGTCGGCCCGGCGGCCACCGGGTGGTCGCGCACCAGCACCGCGCCCGGCGCTCCGGCGGCTCCCGCCGCGCGGACCGGGTCGAGCCCGTCCCGCCCGTCCAGCCCGGCCCCGGTGCTGCGCCGCTCGCCGTCCTCCGCACCGTCCGGTCCAGGACGGCTGCCGGCCCCGCCACCGGGATTCGCCTCCGGCGCCTGGGCTCCGTTGCCGGCCGGTCCGCCGGCCCCGCGCTCCGGGCGGGTCGGGCGCGCCACCGCTCCGGGCGCCCCCGGGTCCGCCCCGACCGCCCCCGGCCGCGCCGCCCCACCTGCTGCATCCGACGCACCGACCGCGGCCGGCGCACCGTCGACCTCGATCCTGCGCCGCCTCACCGTCGCCCCGCCGCGGGTCAGCATGAACCCGGCGGCGAGCCCGGCGGCTCCGGCGGTCCCCGACGTCGTCCGGCGTCAGACCTCGACCCCGGCCGTCCCCGCCGCACCTCAGTCCTCGCCGGCTCCGGCGCGGAGCACCGCCCCCGCCGCCGGCGGGTCGCTCTTCGAGCGGTCCGCACACCTGTTCGACGCGCTCGACCAGGCCGCCGGCACCGTCATCAGGCGCAGATACGAGCCCCCGGGAGGGAGCAACACCATGGCCGAGTCCTCGCTGGTACCGGTTCCCGGCGGCTTCGCCGTCCCCGCGCTCGGGCAGAACCCCGTCGACAACGACGACCCGGCCACCGCCGAGTCCGAGCGGGTCCGGTTCGACCGACTCGTCGACGCCGTGGTCGACCGGATCGAACAGCACGTCGTCGACGAGCTCGAACGGCGCGGACGGCGCCAGGACTGGAAGGTGTTCTGATGGCCGACCTGGAGAAGGCCTACCTCGAGATCGAGGGTGGCGAGAAGGTGCCGTGCCTCTACAACCCCGAGTCCCTCAGCGTCGGGCGCCGCAACAGCTGGGTGTCCAACCCGATGCCGGGCAAGGGCGTCCCCACGCTCCAGTACGCCGGCGCAGCCGGTGGGTGGATGAAGCTCGACCTCACCTTCGACACCACGGACACCGGCGCCGCGGTCACCGCTCACACCGGGAAGATCCTCAAGCTGATGGAGGTCGACCCCAACCTGCCCGGCACCGACCAGACGACGAACAACGCCCGTCCGCCCACGGTCACCTTCCACTGGGGCGACCTGCACTCGTTCGCCGTCGGTGGTGGCCGACCTGCGGCTCAACTTCACCTACTTCTCGTCCACCGGGGTGCCGCTGCGGGCGAGCATGCAGCTCGAGCTGCGGCAGTACAAGGAGTCCAACGCCTTCGGCCCGCAGAACCCGACGTCGGGCACCCCCAAGCCGAGCCGCACCCACCGGATCCAGCCGGGCGAGACGCTCGACCGGATCAGCGCCCGCTACTACGGCGACGCCACCCGGTGGCGGATGCTCGCCTCGGCCAACGGGCTCGAGGACCCGCTCGCGCTGCGACCCGGCACCGTCATCGACATCCCACGGTTGGACTCCTGATGCCTGCCGCCGGATCGGACGCCATCCAGCAGACCGCGCCCGCCTTCAAGGTCGACGGAGCCGCGTTCGCCACCGCCGACCTCGACAAGCTGACCGGCGTGCGCATCGAGCGCGGCTACTGCACCGTCAGCCGCGCGACGCTGCGATTCGCGGACGCCGGCTTCGCCGTCTCGACGTCGGGCACCTTCGCGATCGGAAAGAATGTCTCGGTGACCGAGCGCGAGTCCAAGCAGGTGCTCTTCGAGGGCGAGATCACCTCGGTGTCGCTCGAGCAGGGGCACGACTACATCCCGGAGCTGGTCGTGGTCGCAGACGACCACCTGCACCGGCTCGCCCGCACCTCGATCACCGCGACCTACCTCCAGATGAAGGCCAGCGACGTCATCCAGAAGGCCGCCTCGTCGGCGGGTCTGTCGACCGACATCGCCGCGACGACCGTCGTTTTCGACTACCTCATCCAGGGCGGCACCGCCCTCGCCTACATCGACCAGCTGGCGACCCGCGCCGGGATGGTGTGGTGGTGCGAGTACCCGAGGAAGCTGAAGGTCGCCAAGCCGGACAGCGGAAGCGGGCCGAAGGTCGACTTCGACCTCGCCGACGACGCCCTCGGGGTGCGGACCTTCTCGGTGCGCGCGTCGGCCCGCAACATCTCCTCGGTCACGGTCACGGGGTGGGACCTGAAGCAGACCGAGAAGGTCGTCGGGACCGCCACCGCCGACCGCACCAAGGAATCGACCTTCGTCGACCTCGCGAGGGCCAAGGACTTCGGGACGTCGAAGCTCACCCGTTCCGACCTCGCCCCGCTGACCCAGAAGGAGGCGACCACGCTGGCGGAGGCGATCAACAAGGACGCCGCCTCCCAGTCGGTCACGGCTCGGGGCACCGGCCCCGGCGACGGCCGGCTCGAGCCCGGGACGAAGGTCGCCGTGCAGAACGCGGGTCCGGCCTCCGGCACCTACCTCGTCACCGAGGTCGAGCACCGCTACGACCGGACCGGGTTCACGACCACCTTCGTCGCGGGCTCGTTCCGCCGCGAGGGCCTCGTCGACCTGCTCGCGGCGCCGACGTCCGAGCCCGGCTTCACCCTCGACAACGTGATCACCGGCGTCGTCACCAACATCGACGACCCCGACAAGCTGGGCCGCGTCAAGGTGAAGTTCCCGTCGATCGCCGAGGAGCCCGAGTCCGAGTGGGCGCGCGTCGTCACCGTCGGCGGCGGACCCGATCGCGGCGCCCTGTTCCTCCCGGAGGTCAACGACGAGGTCCTGGTGGCGTTCGAGCGCGGCGACACCCGGCGTCCGATCGTGCTAGGTGGCCTGTACAGCACCAAGAACGCCTTCCCCGGAGACAACCCCGTGAAGGACGGGCTGGTCGACGTGCGCCGCCTCACCTCGCGCGTCGGCCACCTCGTCGAGCTCTGCGACAGGTCGGGCGAGGAGTACGTGCTCATCCAGCACGGCAAGAAGAAGCACTCGGTCAAGTTCGAGAACGACAAGGTCGACATCACCGCCGACGCGGCGCCGATCAAGATGACCAACGGTCAGGCGACCATCGAGCTCATGGCCAACGGCGACATCATGATCGAGGGCAAGAACGTCACCATCAAGGCCGAGATGGACGTGAAGCTCGACGGTCTGAACGTGCAGGGCAAGGCGTCGGTGAACGCCGGCCTCGAGGGTGGTGCCAAGCTCGCCCTCAAGGGCAACGCCGCTGCCGAGCTCCAGGCCGGCGGCCCGCTCACCCTCAAGGGCGCGATCGTGGGGATCAACTGATGACGCAGCTACCCGGAAGCCGCACGGTCGCCGACGACGACTCCTTCGTCGGCCGCGGATTCAGCTGGCCGCTCGAGGTCGACCACACCGGTGCGATCCGGCTCACCGACGGCGTTCCCGACCTCGACCGCTCGATCCGGATCGTGCTGATGACGGCGCCCGGCGAGCGGCTGATGCGGCCGCAGTTCGGCTGCCGCATCTGGGAGATGCTGTTCGAGCCGGTCACCGCCAACCTGCTCGGCCTCATCAGCCAGGCCGTCCGCGACGCCCTCGCCCAGTGGGAGCCGCGCATCGTCGTCGACGACGTGCGCGCAGAGCCCGACGCCGAGCAGGGCTCGCTGGTGCACATCGCCATCGCCTACCGGGTCCGGTCCACCAACGACCGCCGCAACCTGGTGTACCCGTTCTACGTGATCCCGCACGACGCCGAGTGAGGACCTGACCATGCCACTGCCCACGCCAGGACTCGACGACCGCACCTTCCAGGACATCGTCGACGAGGCCAAGCGCCTCATCCCGCGCTACTGCCCCGAGTGGACCAACCACAACGTCTCCGACCCGGGCGTCGCGCTCATCGAGCTGTTCGCCTGGATGAGCGAGATGGTGCTGTACCGGGTCAACCAGGTGCCCGAGCGGCTCTACACGCACTTCCTCAACATGGTCGGCATCGAGCCCTTCCCGCCCTCGGTCGCTCGCGCCGACCTGACCTTCTGGCTCTCCTCGGCGCTCGACACCGTGGTGGTCGTGCCCCGCGGCACCGAGGTCGCCACCACGACCGCCGGCATCGAGGACTCACCGGTGGTCTTCAGCACCACCGAGGACCTCGCCATCGCCCCGCCGCGCCTGGACGCCGCGATGACCGTCAGCGACGGCGGACGCCGCACCGAGGACGTCTGGGACGAGCTGCGGTTCAACTCCTCCGGCGTCGCGTGCTTCGCCTCGCCCGACCTGAGCCCCGGCGACACCTTCAACCTCGGCTTCCGCGACAGCCTGGCCGGTGTCGTGCTGCGCGTCGACATCTCCGCCCAGGCCGAGGGCATCGGCGTCGACCCGACCGCGCCGCCGCTGGCGTGGGAGGTCTGGAACGGCGACGGCTGGATCCAGTGCCAGGTCTTCGAGGACACCACCGGCGGCCTGAACCGGGCCGGGTCGATCACGCTGCTGGTGCCGATCGAGCACGAGCCGCTCAGCGTCGGCAACCTGGCCGCCTACTGGCTGCGGGCCCGGCTGCTCGTGCCGCTGCCCGGCCAGCCCACCTACAAGGCCTCGCCGAAGGTGCGCGAGGTCAGCGCGGTCGCCCTGGGCGGCACCGTCGACGCCGAGCACGCCGAGACGGTCCCCGGGGAGCAGATCGGCCGCAGCGACGGCTCGCCCGCGCAGGCCTTCGACGTCACCCACCGGCCGGTGCTGCCCCGGGCCTCCGACGAGGCCGTCGAGGTCGTGCACGGCGACCGCGTCGAGACCTGGACCGAGGTCGACGACTTCTCGGTCTCCGGGCCGCAGGACAAGCACATCGTCTGGGACTCGAGCACCGGCACGGTGCGGTTCGGGCCGAGCATCCGCTACCCCGACGGCACCGTCCGCCAGCACGGCGCGATCCCGCAGGACGGCGCCTTCGTGCGGGTCACCGGCTATCGCTCCGGCGGCGGACGGCGCGGCAACGTCGGCACCCGCACGCTGTCGGTGATGCGCTCGGCGGTGCCGTACGTCAGCGGCGTGGTCAACCTCGGCCCGGCCGCCGGCGGCGTCGACGCCGAGAGCGTCGCCGAGGCCAAGCAGCGCGCCCCGCTCACCCTGCGCACCGGCCACCGCGCCGTCACCACCGGCGACTACGAGCGGCTGACGCTCGAGGCCTCGGCCGAGGTCGCCCGCACCCGGTGCCAGAGCGCGCAGCGCGGCAACGGAGCCGTCCGGCTCCTCGTCGTGCCGCGGGTGCGGGGCGAGGCCACCGCCCACAGCCTCGACGACTTCGCCCTGGCACCCGAGCTCGTCGGCACCATCAAGAGCCGGCTCGACGAGCACCGGGTGATCGGCACCGCGGTCGAGATCAGCACGCCGTACTACCAGGGCATCTCGGTCGCCGCACTCGTGCACGCGGCCCCCGGCCGGCCCGCCGCCCTGGTGCGGCAGCGGGCCGAGGAGGCGATCGCGCGGTTCGTGAACCCGCTCGTCGGCGGCTCCGAGGGCACCGGGTGGCCGTTCTCGACCGACCTCAACGCGGCCACCGTCACCCAGCTGCTGGAGACCGTGGAGGGCGTCGAGCGGGTCGAGGAGGCGCTGCTCTTCGAGTACGACCTGCGCTCCGGACGCCGGCTCGGCTCGGCCAAGGACGTGATCCGGCTCGACGAGCAGTCGCTGTTCCTCTCGGCCGCCCACCAAGTGGTCGTGCGATGACCGTGACCAAGCTGACCCCGATCACGTCCTCGCTGCTGCCCGTGCGCACCCGGCCGCGCCGCGACCCCGACTGGATGCTGCAGCAGCTGCCCGTCTCGATGGCCGGCGAGGAGTTCTTCGCGCGGTTCGTGCGGATCTTCCAGACCATCGGCACCACGCTGTTCGACGACGCCGACAACATCGACCACGTCCTCGACACCACCGTCGCACCCGTCGAGATGGTGCGCTGGCTGGGGTCCTGGATCGGCATGACCAGTCTCGACGAATCGCTGCCGGAGGACCTGCAGCGCCGTATCGTCAGCAGTGCGGCCCGCACCCTCGCATGGCGCGGCACCGCCCGCGGGCTGCGGACGTATCTCGAGCTCATCACCAGCACCGACGTGCGGGTGGAGGAGGGCGGGGGCGTCTGGGAGGCCGGGGAGGCGCCCGTCGACACCGCGTGGGTGAGGCTGCACCTGGACTCGACCGGGACGCTGGGTGAATCCGAGCTCGTGGCCGCCGTCCGTGACGAGGTCCCGGCGCACGTCCGGGCCGAGGTCCTGGTCGGAGGTCGCGTGGTCTGGAGCACCGAGCGGGCCTCCGAGTCCACCCCGGAGAGGCGAACCGAGGAGAGCCCGTGAGCGACACGATGACTGGCGGCGCGGTCGAGCGCGTGCCCGACCCCCTGCACGACCCCCTGAGCGACCCGCTCCCGCAGCCCGCCGACGACACGCCGACGACCCAGCTGCCGGTCGCGGGACCGTCCGGCCGCGGCCCACCGCCCCACCCCCCGGGGCGCCGTCCGCGCGTACCTCGGCGCCCCGCGTCGACCCGCCGCCGTCGGCCGCGTCGGTGCCGATCACCCAGCGCCGCGAGAGCACCACCTGCCCCGAGTGCGGCACCGTCGCCGACGTGCAGCTGACCCGGCGCGAGTCCGGCGACTTCTGCGCCAAGTGCGACTTCCCGCTGTTCTGGACCCCGACGACGATCCAGCTCGGCGAGAGCGCCACCGACGGCGCCACGCTGCGCCGGCTCCCCGGCACCGCCGGCAAGCAGACCGTCGCCTCCACCGCCTGCCCGCACTGCTTCGAGGCCAACCCGATCACCTCCGAGAACTGCTTCCGCTGCGGTCTGTCGATGGTCGTCGCCGCACCGCCCGCGCCGGCACCGATCGTCTACACGCCCCCACCAGCGGCCGCGGAGCCGAAGCAGATCCCGTGGCTCCTCATCGGCTTCGTCAGCCTCACCGCCGTGGTGTTCGCGGCGCTCGTCGTCTGGTTCCTCTTCATCCGGTCGTAGCCGGGGCCGACCGGCTGGAAGATTTCAGCCGAGGAGCCGCCAGGCAGCGGCCGCGACCAGGCCGCCGGTGACCACCCAGGTGAGCACCGCCGTCACCCAGGTCCCGACCGGCAGGCTGCCGAGCCGGCGCCCGTCGAGACCTGGTCACGCCATGGCGGCGGGGAGCGTGGCCGTCCAGGTGGCGCGCAGCTCGAGCAGGTTGATGCCGAACTGCCCGTCGACCACCAGGTCGTCGCCGCCGGTGGTGCCGAGGTCGGTCACGGGCACGCCGTGCCGGGCGGCGAGGTCACCGAGCCGGTCGACGTCGCCCTCGGCGACGGTGACGAGCACGCGGGCGGTGGACTCGGAGAAGAGGTCGAGGAACGGGTCGCCCGGCAGGGTCACCGTCGCGCCGACCATCCGGTGCAGGCACGCCTCCACGAGGGTCTGGGCGAGGCCGCCGTCGGCGAGGTCGTGGGCGCTGGTGAGCAGGCCCTGCTGGCCCTGACCGCCCTCGTGCAGCAACGCGGCGAGCGCACGCTCGGCCTCGAGGTCGACGGCGGGCGGGCGGCCGCCGAGGTGGTGGTGCACGACGTGCGCCCACTCCGACCCGCTGAGCTCCTCGCGGGTGGTGCCGAGCAGGAGCACCCGCTCGCCGGCCGACTCGGCCGGTCCGAAGCCCGACGGAGTGCGGCGGGTGACGTCGTCGACGACACCGAGCACCGCCACCACCGGCGTGGGGAGGATCGCGGTCTCGCCGGTCTGGTTGTAGAGGCTCACGTTGCCGCCGGTCACCGGCACGCCGAGCACGGCGCAGGCGTCCTTGAGACCGCGACAGGCCTCGGCGAACTGCCACATCACCGCCGGGTCCTCGGGCGAGCCGAAGTTGAGGCAGTCGGAGACGGCGAGCGGCCGGGCACCGCCGGTGGCGACGTTGCGGTACGACTCGGCGAGGGCGAGCTGGGCGCCGGCATAGGGGTCGAGCAGCGCGAAGCGGCCGTTGCAGTCGGTGGCCACGGCGACGCCGAGGTTGGTGTGCTCGTCGACCCGGATCATGCCGCTGTCCGACGGCTGCGCGAGCACGGTGTTGCCGCGCACGTAGCGGTCGTACTGGTCGGTGATCCACGACTTGTCGCACAGGTTGGGCGAGGCCGCGAGCCGCAGCACGGTCTCGCGCAGCTCGTCGCCGGACGCCGGTCGCGGCAGCGCCTCGGCGACGTCGGCCTGGAGCGCGTCCTGGGTGTCGGGGCGCGCGAGCGGGCGCTGGTAGGTGGGCCCGTCGTGGGCCACCGAGCGTGGCGGCACGTCGACGACGCGCTCGCCGTGCCAGTCGATCTGGAGCCGGCCGGTGTCGGTCACCTCGCCGACGACCACGGCCTCGACGTCCCACTTCGCGCAGATCGCGAGCACGGCGTCGACGTCACCCGGCTCGACGACGGCCATCATCCGCTCCTGCGACTCGCTCATGAGGATCTCCTCGGGAGCGAGCGTGGAGTCGCGCAGCGGCACCCGGTCGAGCTCGACGTGCATGCCGCCGTCGCCGGCGCTGGCGAGCTCGGAGGTGGCGCACGAGAGCCCGGCCCCACCGAGGTCCTGGATGCCCGCCACGACGCCGGCGGCGAACAGCTCGAGCGTGCACTCGATGAGCAGCTTCTCCATGAACGGGTCGCCCACCTGCACGCTGGGGCGCTTGGCCGGGCCGCCTTCGTCGAAGGTCTCGCTCGCGAGCACCGAGACGCCGCCGATGCCGTCGCCGCCGGTGCGGGCGCCGTACAGCACCACGAGGTTGCCGGTGCCCGACGCCTTCGCGAGATGCAGGTCCTCGTGCCGCAGGACGCCCACGCACAGCGCGTTCACGAGCGGATTGCCGAGGTAGGTGGCGTCGAAGACCGCCTCGCCGCCGATGTTGGGCAGGCCGAGGCAGTTGCCGTAGCCACCGACGCCGGCCACGATCCCGGGCAGCACCCGGCGGGTGTCGTCGGCGTCGAGCGGACCGAACCGCAGCGGGTCCATCACCGCCACCGGCCGGGCGCCCATCGCGAGGATGTCGCGCACGATGCCACCGATGCCGGTGGCCGCGCCCTGGTAGGGCTCCACGAAGGACGGGTGGTTGTGCGACTCCACCTTGAACGTCACCGCGTAGCCCTGACCGATGTCGAGCACGCCGGCGTTCTCGCCGATGCCCGCGAGCATCTTGCCGACCGGCGTCTCCTGCGCGAGCTCACCGAACTGCTTGAGGTGCACCTTGCTCGACTTGTAGGAGCAGTGCTCGCTCCACATCACCGAGTACATCGCCAGCTCCGAGGACGTCGGCCGCCGGCCGAGGATCTCCCGGATCTGCTGGTACTCGTCGGCCTTCAGCCCGAGTTCGCCCCAGGGCTGCTCGCGCTCGGGGTCGGACGTGGCGGACGCGACGGTGTCGAGCGCTGGCACGCGGTCAATCTAGTGAGTCGACGGTGTCCTCGTCGGGTGCGGGGTCAGCCTGGGACTCCGCGTCCTCCGGGTCGTCGCGCAGCACCCAGTGGTCGCCGTCCCAGCGCCAGTGGCCGTCGGGGGTCAGCACCGGCGCGCCTCCGGGCATCGGGTCCTGGTGGTAGGGCGCGCATGAGCCCATCTGCGCTGTCGAGCTCCAGCTGGTGTGGCTCATCGCTACCTCCCGTCCCGGGATCCGTCGACCGACCACCTCAGCGTGCTCCTGCCCACGACCCGAGTCACGCGTCTTGCGGGAGTCTTGAACGAACCCGGAACGTGGCCGCCCCGCGGCGACGAACGAATTACAACCTGGTAGTTACCGCGAACGCCTGTTACGTGTGTGACTGGTGAGGTTATGGTGCCTGCGGCCCCACGCCGAACCCTCTTCCCCGGGAGCTCCATCATGCGCACGGCACACCCCACGCTGCCCTCGTCCACGAGGTCGGTCCGACGTCTGCTCGCGACCGGTCTCACCACCGCGCTGGCGGCGACCCTGCTCGGCGCCGCCGTCCCCACGGCCGCACCCTCGCAGGCCGCGCCGACGATCGCCTCGACGATCGCCCCCGCCTCCGCGTCCGCGCCCGCAGCGCCGAAGCCCAACCCGGTGACGCCCGGCGACTTCAAGGGCTTCGGCTTCGACCAGTGCCTCGCCCCGAACCAGGCGGCCATGGACGCCTGGCTCGCCCACTCGCCGTTCCTCGCCGTCGGCATCTACATCTCCGGCGACTCCCGCGCCTGCCGCGACCAGCCCCACCTGACGCCGACGTGGATCCGGACCCAGCTGCGCAAGGGCTGGCGGCTGCTCCCGATCACACTCGGCCCGCAGGCCTCCTGCCAGCCGCGGTTCCCGCGCTACCGCGACGACTTCAAGATCAGTCCCGACCCCGGCGACGACGGCTTGTACCGCCGCGCCCGCCAGATGGGCCGCAACAGCGCCACCGAGACCGTGACCGACGCCAAGGCGCTCGGCATCGTGGCCGGCAGCACCCTCTGGTACGACCTCGAGGGCTTCGACAACAGCAACCGCCACTGCCGCGAGTCGGCTCTGGCGTTCCTGAGCGGCTTCACCGACCGCACCCGCGACCTGAAGTACGTGCCCGGCGTCTACTCCAGCGTCGGCTCCGGCATCCTCGAGCTCGACAAGGCCCGCATCGCCGGCCGCAAGGACCTCCACATCCCCGACCGGATCTGGCTCGCCCGCTGGGACGAGAAGCCCAACACCTCCTCGTCGTACATCAGCGAGCGGGGCTGGCGACCGGGCAACCGCATCAAGCAGTACCGCGGCGGCCACGACGAGCGCTGGGGCGGCGTGCGCATCAACATCGACTCCAACCGCCTCGACCTCGGCCGCGGCGCCGCCGGCTACCCCGAGTCCCACTGCGGCGGCGTCGGCGTGAACTTCCGGACCTGGGAGCCCCTCACCCGCCCGAGCGGCGACTACCGCCCGGCCGTGGGCAAGGTGAAGGCGCTGCAGTGCCTCCTCAAGGAGCGTGAGGCCTACACCGGCCGGGTGCACGGCCGCTACGACGCCGGCACCGTCGCCGCCGTCCGCGCCTGGCAGAAGGCCCGCGGCTTCACCCCCGCCGACCGCTGGGCCGTCCGGGACTGGATGTCGCTGCTCGCCATCGGTGCCCGCCCGGTCCTGAAGTTCGGCGTCTCCGGCTGGTACGTCCGCCGCCTCCAGCGCACCCTCAACGCCGCCGCCACCAGCGATCCGATCGGCATCACCGGCGTCGTCAACCCCGCCACGGTCAAGGCGATCCGCCGCTACCAGCGGGCCGTGGGCATGACCCCGAACGCCATCGTGACGCCGGCCGTCTGGGGCAAGCTCCGCGCGGGCCAGCGCTGACGGTCCCCACGCCTGAGTGAGACGGTCACGGCGGGCCCGCGACCAGGGCCACGCCGGTGAGCACCGCCACGGCCGCGAGCCCCGCGAGCAGGCCGCGCCCCGGGTGGCGCACCAGCCAGGCGACGGCAGGCTCCACCGGGCCGGACGGCGCTGCGTCGCGCAGGCGCCAGGCGTCGGCGAGGTGATTCCGGCGTTCGAGCCAGAGGTCGACCGGGATCGTGCAGAACGGGGGGACGGCTGCCACCAGCGCCACCGCCGTCCGGCCCCTGCCCAGGCGCTGGTCGGCGGCGACCACGAGGGTCGTCACCACGTAGGCGACGAACACCACGCCGTGGAGCATGCCGAAGACCCGCACGCCGAGCTCGGTGGTCTCCGTGACGTACTTGAGGAACATGCCCGTGAGGAGCAGGGCCCACGTGGCGGCCTCGGCGATCGCGACCTGCCGGAAGAGCAGGCGCGGTGTCATGCCCAGGCTGCGACAGCGAGCGAGGTGAAGAAGCCGAGGCCGTCGGTGCCGGCGCCGGTGAGGTGCTCGACGGCGTGCTCGGGGTGGGGCATGAGTCCGACGACGTTGCCGCGCTCGTTGGTGATGCCGGCGATGTCGTGCAGCGAGCCGTTGGGGTTGCCGTCGAGGTAGCGGGCGACGACCTGGCCCTCGCCCTCGAGGCGGTCGAGGGTCGCGGCGTCGGCGACGAAGCCGCCCTCGCCGTTCTTGAGCACGATGGTGACCTCCTGGTCCTGCTCGTAGGCGGAGGTCCAGGCGGTGGTGGCGTTCTCGATGCGCAGCCGCTGGTCACGGCACACGAACTTCTGGTGGTCGTTGCGCACCAGGGCGCCGGGCAGCAGGTGCGACTCGCAGAGGATCTGGAAGCCGTTGCAGATGCCGAGCACGGGCATCCCCCGCTCGGCGGCCGCGACCACCTCGGTCATCACCGGCGCGAACCGGGAGATGGCGCCGCAGCGCAGGTAGTCGCCGTAGGAGAAGCCGCCGGGCAGCACGATCGCGTCGACGCCGCGCAGGTCGTGGTCGCCGTGCCAGAGGGCGACCGCCTCGTGGCCGCCGATGCGGACGGCGCGCTGCGCGTCGACGTCGTCGAGCGAGCCCGGGAAGGTGACGACGCCGACCTTCACGTGGGGTCCTCGACGCGCACCTCGAAGGTCTCGATCACGGGGTTGCTGAGCAGCCTCTCGGCCACGTCGCGCACCTGGGCGAGCACGTCGTCGGTGACCTCGCCGTCGACGGTGAGCTCGAACCGCTTGCCCTGGCGCACGTCGGTGACGCCGGTGAACCCGAGTCGCGGGAGGGCGCCGTGCACGGCCTTGCCCTGCGGGTCGAGGATCTCGGGCTTGGGCATCACGTCGACGACGAGCTTGGGCACCCTCCCAGGGTAGTGGGGCGACCGGCTCAGCTCGCGAGGGCGTCGAGCACCGGCTGGAGGACGCCGTAGCCCTGCGCGGTGCGGAACCGCTCCCACTGCTCCTGGGCGGCGGGCGGCAGCCGGCGGTGGTCGGCGCGGTCGGCGCCGAGGGAGCGGTCGACGGCGGGCGGCAGCAGCTCACGCGGGATCGTGTCGAGCACGACGCCGCCGAACAGGGTGTCGGCGCGCTCGGTCCAGCGAGCCAGCTCCTCGCGGCACATCGAGTCGACGCCGTCGCCGCACACCTGGCCGGCGAGCCCGACGTAGAGCAGGACGACGGGCTGGACCGAGCGCCGGAACTGCTCGGCGTACCCGGACCCGAACCGACGGGCGGCGCCCGGGTCGCCGCGGTCGGCGACCGGGTAGGCGGCGTACCAGCTGCGGGCCATGCCGTCGACGAACGGGGTCTCGAGGGGAGTGGCGTCGTCGCGGCCGACGGCGGTGAAGGTGGCCAGCAGCTCGCCGACCTCGAAGGCGGGCCCGCCGTCGGCCGGCTCCTCCCCCGCGAGCGCCGCCGCCACGGCCGCGCGCCGCGGCTGGAGCACGAGCATCACGTCGTCACGCAGCGGCGGGAGCAGCGGCATGGTGGCCCCGCTGACCCCGGTGACCGTCGCGGCGGCCACGTCGGCGTCGTCCGCGGCGGCCTCGCGCAGCCCGAGCCCGATCGCGTCGGCCTCGTCGTCGTTCCAGGCGACCTCGGACAGCAGCCACCGGATCCGGCCGGCGCGCGCGCTCGGCAGCGCGTCGGGGCGGTCGGCGCCGGGCCAGGTGCCGTCGGCGACGAGGGCGCGGGCCGAGCCGGCGTCCAGCGTGACGTCGTCCGGCACCAGGCGGCCCTCGTCGTCGCGCTCGGGATCGCCGCCCAGTCCGTAGGCGATCAGTACGCCCACCACCAGGGCGCCCAGGACCGCGAGGACCACGCCGCTGACGGCGGCGCGCCGCTTGCTCTTCTGGTGGCGCGCCATCCGGCGCCGGGCGAACTCCTCCGCGGTGGGTGCGTCGCTCCCTCGCCCGCTCACGTCGTCGACGTTGCCCGCTTCGACGGCCTCGGAAACGACTGCGTGCCTGGGTGGTTGGCACACTGGACCCCATGAGCCTCACCTCGCCCGCCGGTCGCCCCGCCTCCCCGCTGCGGCTGGAGTTCCCGCAGTCGCTGGCGACCTACGACGACTACGCCGCCGCGCAGCGCACCGTCGACTTCCTCTCCGACGAGAAGTTCCCGGTCGAGCACCTGATGATCGTCGGCACCGACCTCAAGCGGATCGAGCGCATCACCGGCCGGCTCACCACCAGCCGCGTCGCCACCGGCGGCGTGCTCTCCGGCATGTGGCTCGGCCTGTTCATCGGCCTGGTGCTGTCGCTGTTCACCGACGGCAACGCCGTCGTCACGATCCTCTCGACGGTGCTGTTCGGCGCGCTGTTCGGCGTCATCTGGGCGCTGCTCGGCTACGCCCTCACCCGCGGCCAGCGCGACTTCCAGTCCGTCACCCAGGTCGTGGCGACCCGTTACGAGGTGCTCGTCGAGCACAAGGTCGCGGCCGAGGCGCGCGAGGTGCTCGCCAAGCTCCCCGGCGCGCTGCCCCACGCGTTCGAGTGAGCCCTGGCCGTCAGGTGCGGTTGCGCTGCACCACCACGACGCCGAGCGCCACACCGAAGCCGGCGACGACCGGGCCGATGACGGCCCAGGTGCTGGACCCGGTCATGAAGCTGCCCTCGAGGTAGCCGAGACCCTGCAGGGTCCACACGACGCCGACGATCACCATGATCGCGGCGAGGCTGAGGCCGAGCGCCCTGGCCACCGTCAGTCGAGCTCCCGCTTGAGGATCTTGCCGGTCGCCGTCATGGGAAGCTCGTCGACGAACTGGACCACGCGCGGGTACTTGTACGACGCCATCTGCTCCTTGCCCCAGGCGATGAGCTCGTCCTCGGTGACCGAGCCCTCCTTCTCCTTGATCACGACGGCCTTGACCTCCTCGCCGTGGCTCTCGTGGGGGATGCCGATGACGGCGGCCAGCGACACGTCGGGGTGCTGCATCAGCACCTCCTCGATCTCGCGCGGGTACACGTTGTAGCCGCCGCGGATGATCATGTCCTTGGACCGGTCGACGATGTAGTACCAGCCGTCCCCGTCGCGCTTGCCGAGGTCGCCGGAGCGGAACCAGCCGTCCTGGATCGACTCCTCGGTGGCGTCGGGCCGGCCGTGGTAGCCCTTCATGATGTTGTGGCCCTTGATGGCGATCTCGCCGACGGCGTCGGGGTCGTCGCCCTCCACCTCGTCCCAGCTCTCCGGCTGGAGCAGCTTCATCTCGACGCCGGGGATCGGCGTGCCGATCGACCCGACCCGCACGTCCTCGCCGAGCCGGCTGAAGCTCGCGACCGGGCTGGTCTCGGAGAGCCCGTAGCCCTCCAGGATGGTGACGCCGAACCGCTTCTCGAACGCCTTGTGCACCTCCACCGGGAGACTGGCGCCGCCCGCGACGGCGACCCGCAGGTTCGCGGCCAGCTGCTTGACGTCGACCTCGCTGTCGTCGAGGGCACCGAGCAGTCCCCAGTACATCGTCGGGACCCCCGCGAAGAACGTGACCTCCTCCGTCGCCATCAGCGACAGCGCCGGGCCGGCCTCGAACCGCGGCAGCATCACCACGGTGCCGCCGAACGCGAAGCCGCCGTTCTGGATCACCGTCTGGCCGAAGGAGTGGAACAGCGGCAGCACGCAGAGCAGGGTGTCGGGGTTGTCCTTGTCCGCGCCGAACAGCTCAGCACCGGCCAGCGCGTTGTCGCGCATGTTGCGGTGGCGCAGCTCGGCGCCCTTGGGCTGCCCGGTGGTGCCGGAGGTGTAGAGGATGACGGCGGTGTCGTCCTCGTCGGTCTCGACCGTGTCGAAGGTGGGCGGCTGGTCCGCGATCGCCTGGCCCAGCGTCTCGGTGCCGTCGATCGGGCTGGAGGCCGCGGGGTCGGCGGTGATCATCAGGAAGTGCTCGCAGCCGTCGGCGTCCTGGAACCCGGCGTGGCCCTGCTCCCCGATCGGCAGCTCGTCGGTGCCCTGGAAGCAGAGGTAGGCCTTCGCGCCGGAGTCGCCGAGGTGGTAGGCCACCTCGCGCCCCTTGAGCAGCACGTTGAGCGGGACGACGGTGCCACCGGCCTTGAGGATGCCGAAGTAGACCAGGGTGAAGTACGGCAGGTTCGGGCAGCTGAGCGCCACCTTGTCGCCCGGCCCGACCCCACGCTCGGCCAGCGCGCCGGCCACCTGGTTCGAGACGGCGTCGACCTGCGCGTAGGTCAGCCGGGTGTCGCCGAAGACGATCGCGGTGCGGTCGGGGTGCTCGGAGGCGGTGTCCTCGAGCAGGCTGGCCAGGTTGTAGGAGGTCACGTCCGTCAACCTAGCCAGGGAGCCGTGACGGCCGCCACGCCCGCCTAGGCTCAGGCGGTGGCCGAGTTCCCCGAGGTGATGCACACCGCCCTCGACGCGCTGGACGCCCGCGCGCTGGCCGAGTTCTACCGCGCGCTGCTCGGCGTCGACTACCGCCCCGGCGACGAGCCGCCGTCCGACGGCCCCGACGACGCCGCCGACTGGCTGGTGCTGGTCGACGCCGAGGGCCACCGCGTGCTGGCGTTCCAGCAGGTGTCCGACCTGGCCCGCCCCACCTGGCCCTCGCACGAGGTGCCCCAGCAGCTGCACCTCGACCTGCGGGTGCCCGACCGGGACGCCCTTGACCAGCACCGGACGCGGGCGGAGGTGCTCGGCGCCACCGTCCTCCACGACCGCTCGGCCGACCCCGGCGAGCCGCTCTACGTCCTCGCCGACCCCGCCGGCCACCCCTTCTGCCTGATGGTGAGCGCCGGCTGAGCGCCGCTTCCGTCCCGCATCGGCCCGCGGTCCCGCGTCTGCACCAATCGTTCAATTGAACGGCCTATGCAGGTTTCAGGCGTCCCGACCCGTCCCAGCCGTTCAATTGCCCACGAACCGGGCCGGCCGCGACTGTCCGAGATCCGAGCCTGTGGATGAGCTCAGCGGCGATCGGCCGAGATCTTCCACGATTCACGCATGGATCACTTCGACATGGGCCGGCCGTTCACGCGGCGCCAGCTGAGGGAGGCCGGCGGGAATCCGGCCGTTCTCCGCACGGTGGCGTTTCATCAGGTGGTGCGTGGTGTCTGGGTCCGACGGGCGTCGATTGATCAGGACACGATGATCCGCGCCGCCCTGTGCATCCACCCACGGCCCGCCCTCGCCAGCCACGTGAGTGCTGCGGCTGTGCGCGGGCTCCCGGTCCCCGACCCGCCCTTCGTCCACGTCACCGTCCACCGCGACGAGGACCGCCGCTACCGCCCCGAGATCAAGTGCCACGTGACCAAACGCAACCTCCGACCGGTGGTCGTACGCGGCATCAAGGTCACCAATCTCGTCGACACCTTCATCTCGTGCGCCGGGATGTTGTCGCTCGTCGACCTGGTGATCCTCGGCGACGCCATGGTCCGCGCGTTCGACATCACAGCGAAGCAACTGCGGCGCGCGTGCGCTCGGAGCAGCGACTACTACGCCGGCCTCGCCCGCATGGGCGCGGCATACGTGCGCGACGGCGTCGACTCCCCCATGGAGACCCGACTCCGGATGTTGATCGTGCTGGCCGGTCTTCCGGAACCCGTCGTCAACTACCGCCTCTACAACGACGACGGCACGTGGCGGCGTCGATTCGACCTCTGCTACCCGCGTATCAAGCTGATCGTCGAGTACGACGGACGCCAGCACGCCGACGACCCCGACCAGTGGGCCTCCGACGTCGAGCGTCGCGAGGAGTTCGATGACGAGGGCTACCGCCTCCTCATCGTGCGATCTCGCGGCATCTTCAAGGAGCCAGAGCGCACCCTGCAGCGAATCCACCGCCAGCTCGTCCTGCGCGGTTGGGGCGACGTCCCGCCGATCAACAACGCCTGGCGCGATCACTTCGCGGCGTGACGGCGCGGGTCGACCGCGACGACACCACACCGATCGTTCAATTGAACGGTTGATGCAGGTCCACGGCCCCGCCACCTGCACATGCCGTTCAATTGAACGATTCATGCAGGTCCACGGCCCCACCACCTGCACAAGCCGTTCAATTGAACGATTGGTGCAGGTCCGAGGCCCGCCGGCTCAGCGCTGCTCGGGGCGGACGTGGGGGAAGAGGATGGTCTCGCGGATGCCGACGCCGGTGAAGAACATGACCATGCGGTCGAGGCCGAAGCCGAGGCCGCCCATGGGTGGGGCGCCGTACTCGAGGGCACGCAGGAAGTCCTCGTCGAGCTGCATCGCCTCGGGGTCGCCGCCGGCGGCGAGGCGGGACTGCTCCTCGAGCACCTGCCGCTGGATCACCGGGTCGACGAGCTCGCTGAACCCGGTGCCGCGCTCGACGCCGCCGATGATGAGGTCCCAGGCCTCGATGAGGCCGGGCTTGGAGCGGTGCCGGCGGGCCAGCGGCTGGGCGGACGGCGGGTAGTCGCACAGGAAGGTCGGCTGGATCAGTGTCGGCTCCACCAGCTCCGAGAGCAGCTCGAGCACGAGCTTCTCCGCGCCCCAGGCCGGGTCGTAGGACAGCTCGTGACGGTCCAGCAGCGCACGCAGTCGGTCGGGCGGGGTGTCGGGGGTGATCTCCTCGCCGACCGCGGCCGAGACCCCGTCGTAGACCGGCAGCCAGGCCCACTCACCGTCGAGGTCGACGACGCCGGCCGGCGTCTCGACCTGCCGCGAGCCGAGGGAGTCGGCGGCGGCGAGGTAGAGGTCGCGCTGCAGGTCGGCGATGGTGTGCTGGTCGCCGTAGGCCTGGTAGGCCTCGAGCATCGTGAACTCCGGCGAGTGCGTGGAGTCGACGCCCTCGTTGCGGAAGATCCGGCCGAGCTCGTAGACCCGGTCGACGCCGCCCACGACGGCCTTCTTGAGGTTCAGCTCGAGCGCGATGCGCAGCGTCATCGGCTGGTCGAAGGCGTTCATGTGGGTGTGGAACGGCCGCGCCGCGGCGCCGCCGTGGATGAGCTGCAGCACCGGCGTCTCGATCTCGAGGTAGCCCTGCTGCTCGAGCTCGGCGCGGACGGCGCGCGTCACCGTCGCCCGGGTGCGCACCAGGTGGCGCGCCTCCTCGCGCACGATGAGGTCGGCGTAGCGCTGCCGCACCCGCGACTCCTCGGACAGGTCCTTGTGCAGCACCGGCAGCGGGCGCAGCGCCTTGGACGCCATCCCCCACCGCGACGCCATCACCGACAGCTCGCCGCGCCGCGACGAGATGACCCGCCCCTCGACGAACACGTGGTCGCCGAGGTCGACGAGCCGCTTCCAGTCCTCGAGCGCGTCGGGCCCGACCTCGGCCAGCGACAGCATCACCTGCAGCCGGGTGCCGACGCCCTCCTGGAGCGTGGCGAAGCAGAGCTTCCCGGTGTTGCGCACGAACATCACGCGGCCGGCGACGGCCACGGCGTCCTGGGTCTCCTCGCCCGACTCGAGGTGCCCCCACTGCTCCCGCACCTCGGCGAGCGTGTGGGTGCGCGGCACCACCACCGGGTAGGGGTCGCGCTCCTCGGCCAGCAGCCGGGCGCGCTTCTCACGACGGACCTGCTCCTGGGAGAGGTCGTCGGTGGCGTCGGGCTCCTCGGTCACGATGAGCAACGCTAGTCCGGCAGCACCATCCGGTACGCCGCGGGCTCCAGCCGCCAGGTGCGGTGCCGTTCCGGGCCCGACAGCTCGCCGTCCGCGCTCACCCAGAACGGCTCGCCGCTGACCGAGACCGACGTGCCGCGCAGGTAGTCGACCTGCGGGTGGCTCGGGTGGTTGCCCATCCCCAGCCGCACCGCGTAGATGAGTCGCGAGAGCGGACCCGTCGCGCGGGAGATCATCACGTCCATCCGGCCGTCCTCGGGGTCGGCGTCCGGCGTGAGCTCCGTGCCGCCGCCCACGCTGGCCCCGTTGCCGACGGCGACCATCAGCACCGGCTCGTCGAAGTCGACGACCACCTCGTGGTCGACCTCGACCCGCAGCCGGATCACCGGAGGGTTGTACGCCGTCATGGCCGCGCCGATCGGGTAGCCGAGCTTGCCGAGGTTGACCTTGCCGAAGCCCACCGGCCGCAGCCGGTGCTTCCACCGGTGCCCGCGACGGCTCGCCATGGCGCCGGCGCCCACGTGCACGCTGTTCACCACGATGCCACCGAGCTCGTCGACCAGCAGGTCGACCTCCGTCGGGGTGCCGTCGAGCAGGACCCGGGCCGCCGCCTCGATGTCGAGCGGGATGTCGTTGCCGCGGGCGAAGTCGTTGCCGGTGCCGAGCGGCAGCAGCCCGATCACGGCGTCGGCGAGCTCGTGGCGCCGGTACAGGGCCGCCACCACCGCGTGCAGACTGCCGTCGCCGCCCGCCACCACGATGCGACGGCTGCCGGCGCGGTGGAGCACGCCGTCGAGCTCGCCCGGCTCGGACGTCGCCGCGACCTCCACCGACGTCTCGGCCCGCAGCACCGCGAGGGCCAGGTCGAGGCGTTCCTCGTCGGAGGTGCCGGCTTCGGCGTTGGCGATCACCAGCAGCGGCTCGGGCATGGGCGGACGATACGGCAGGGACCGGCGTCGACCTTGGTAGCGTGACGCTGCACGAGACCTCGGTGCGCTTCACACGTCTGCACCGGGGTCGAACCACGTCCGGGGGAGAGTCCACGATGCCCGCCACCGTGATCGTCGGCGCCCAGTGGGGCGACGAGGGCAAGGGCAAGGCCACCGACCTGCTCGGCAGCAGCGTCGACTACGTCGTCAAGTTCAACGGCGGCAACAACGCCGGCCACACCGTCGTCATCGCCGACGAGGACGGGCAGACGCAGAAGTACGCCCTGCACCTGCTGCCCAGCGGCATCCTGACGCCGGGGGTCACGCCGGTGATCGGCAACGGTGTCGTCGTCGACCTCGGCGTGCTGTTCGAGGAGATCGACGGCCTGGAGGCGCGCGGCGTCGACACCAGCGCCCTCAAGCTCAGCGCCAGCGCCCACCTCATCGCCGACTACAACCGCTCGCTCGACAAGGTGACCGAGCGGTTCCTCGGCTCCCGCAAGATCGGCACCACCGGCCGCGGCATCGGCCCCACCTACGCCGACAAGATGAACCGGATCGGCATCCGGGTCCAGGACCTCTTCGACGAGAAGATCCTCGAGGCCAAGGTCGAGGGCGCCCTCGAGCTGAAGAACCAGATCCTCACCAAGATCTACAACCGCCGTGCGGTCACCGTCGAGGAGACCGTCGAGGAGCTGCGCTCCTACGCCGACCGGGTCGCCCCCTACGTCTGCGACACCGGCCTGCTGCTGCACGAGGCGCTCGACCGCGGCGAGACGGTGCTGCTCGAGGCCGGCCAGGCCACGCTGCTCGACGTCGACCACGGCACCTACCCGTTCGTCACGTCGAGCTCGGCCACCGCCGGCGGCGCCTGCACCGGCTCGGGCATCCCGCCGACCCGGATCGACCAGGTGATCGGGATCGTGAAGGCCTACACCACCCGCGTCGGCGAGGGCCCGTTCCCGACCGAGCTGGACGACGACGCCGGCGAGCACCTGCGCAAGGTCGGCGCCGAGTACGGCACCACCACGGGCCGGCCGCGCCGCTGCGGCTGGTACGACGCCGTGATCGCCCGCTACGCGGCCCGCGTCAACGGCGTCACCGACTTCGTGCTCACCAAGCTGGACGTGCTCACCGGCCTGGAGCAGGTGCCGGTGTGCGTCGCCTACGACGTCAACGGCGTCCGGCACGACGAGATGCCGGTCGACCAGAGCGCCTTCCACCACGCGGTGCCGATCTACGAGTACCTCCCCGGCTGGTGGGAGGACATCTCGGAGGCGCGCACCATCGACGACCTGCCGGCCAACGCCCGCTCCTACGTCGAGACGGTCGAGGCGATGTCGGGCGCGCGCATCAGCGTCGTCGGCGTCGGGCCGGAGCGCACCGCCTCGATCGTGCGGCACGACCTGGTGCCGTCGCGGTGACCGGCCGGTGAGGGTGCTCGTCGTCGGCCCGGGCGGCCGGGAGCACGCGCTCGCCCGCGCGCTGTCGCTCGACCCGGCCGTCACCGAGGTGCACGTGGCCCCGGGCAACCCGGGCGTGACGGCCGTGGCCACCCGCCACGAGGTCGACGCGATGGACGGCGACGCCGTGGCCGCGCTCGCCACCGACCTCGGCGTGGGCCTGGTCGTCGTCGGTCCGGAGGCGCCGCTGGTGGCCGGGGTGGCGGACGCCGTGCGTGCCGCCGGCATCCCGTGCTTCGGGCCCACCCGCGAGGCCGCCCTGCTCGAGGGCTCCAAGGCCTTCGCCAAGGAGGTGATGGCGGCCGCCGGCGTGCCCACCGCCCGCGCGGTCGTGTGCACCACGCTGGAGGAGGCCGACGCCGCGCTGACCATCACCGGCGTGCCCTACGTGGTGAAGGACGACGGGCTGGCCGCCGGCAAGGGCGTCGTCGTCACCCAGGACCGCGCCGCCGCGATGGCCCACGCCGCTGCGTGCGAGCGGGTGGTGATCGAGGAGTACCTCGACGGCCCCGAGGTCTCGCTCTTCGGCATCACCGACGGCACCACTGTCTACCCGCTCCAGCCGGCGCAGGACTTCAAGCGGATCTTCGACGGCGACGACGGCCCCAACACCGGCGGCATGGGCGCCTACCTGCCGCTGCCGTGGGCCCCGGACGACCTCGTCGCGGAGGTGCTGCGGGACGTGCTGCAGCCGACCGTCGACGAGATGGCGCGCCGCGGCACGCCGTTCGCCGGGCTGCTCTACGCCGGTCTCGCGCTCACGTCGAAGGGCGTGAAGGTCGTGGAGTTCAACGCCCGGTTCGGCGACCCCGAGACCCAGCCGCTGCTGGCGCTCCTCGACTCCCCGCTCTCCCCGCTGCTGCTCGGCGCCGCCACCGGCACCCTGGCCGACGTGCCGCCACCGGAGTGGAAGGCCGGCGCCGCCGTCGGCGTGGTGATGGCCAGCGCCGGCTATCCCGACTCGTCGTCCTCCGGTGACGTGATCACCGGGGTCGACGACGCCGAGACGCTCGCCGACGTCCACGTCATCCAGGCCGGTACCGCGGAGCGCGACGGCGACCTGGTCACCGCGGGCGGGCGGGTGCTGGCCGTCGTCGCCACCGGCGGGTCGGTGGCCGAGGCGCGCGAGCGTGCCTACGAGGGCGTGTCCCGGATCGCCTTCGACGGCGCCCAGGCCCGGACGGACATCGCCGCCGGCAGCTGAGACCACCACCGGGATAGTCGCGGACCTTCGGCACACCGGTCCCGGCGTGTCGCGTGCGTTTCGTCCGGGACTATCCCGCCTGGGAGACTGGCACCGTGACCGTCCCGAACGTCCTGGCCACGCGCTACGCCGGCGCCGAGCTGGTCGACATCTGGTCGCCGGAGCACAAGATCGTGCTCGAGCGGAGGCTGTGGCTGGCGGTGCTGCGAGCCCAGCGCGACCTGGGCGTCGCGGTACCGGACGGCGTCGTGGAGGCCTACGAGGCCGTCGTCGAGAAAGTCGACCTCGGCTCGATCGCGGCGCGCGAGCAGGTGACCCGCCACGACGTGAAGGCGCGCATCGAGGAGTTCAACGCGCTGGCCGGTCACGAGCACGTGCACAAGGGCATGACCAGCCGCGACCTCACCGAGAACGTCGAGCAGCTGCAGGTCCGCTCCTCGCTGCTGCTGGTGCGGCAGCGGGTGGTCGCCACGCTCGCGCGGCTCGGCCGGCTGGCCGCGGAGCACGAGGCCACCGTGATGGCCGGCCGCTCCCACAACGTGGCCGCGCAGGCCACCACCCTCGGCAAGCGGTTCGCCACCGCGGCCGACGAGCTGCTCGTCGCCCTCGAGCGGCTCGACGACCTGCTCGGCCGCTACCGGTTGCGCGGGATCAAGGGCCCGATGGGCACCAGCCAGGACATGCTCGACCTGCTCGGCGACGACGCCGCCGCGCTCGCCGACCTCGAGCAGCGGGTGGCCGCGTTCCTCGGCTTCGACCGCACCTTCGCCAGCGTCGGCCAGGTCTACCCCCGCTCGCTGGACTTCGACGTCGTCTCGGCGCTCGTGCAGACCGCCGCGGCGCCGTCCAACCTCGCCACCACGATCCGGCTCATGGCCGGCCACGAGCTGGTCACCGAGGGGTTCGCGGAGGGCCAGGTGGGCTCGTCGGCGATGCCGCACAAGATGAACACCCGTTCCTGCGAGCGCGTCAACGGCCTGGCCGTCGTGCTGCGCGGCCACCTGTCGATGGTGGGCGAGCTCGCCGGCGACCAGTGGAACGAGGGCGACGTGTCGTGCTCGGTGGTGCGCCGGGTCGCGCTGCCCGACGCCTTCTTCGCCACCGACGGGCTGTTCCGCACGTTCCTCACCGTGCTCGACGAGTTCGGCGCCTTCCCAGCCGTGATCCAGCGCGAGCTCGACCGCTACCTGCCCTTCCTCGCCACCACGAAGGTGCTGATGGCGGCGGTGCGCGCCGGCGTCGGCCGCGAGGCCGCCCACGAGGCGATCAAGGAGGCGGCGGTCACCACGGCCCTGGGCCTGCGCTCCGGCCAGGAGCACAACGACCTGCTCGAGCGCCTCGCCGCCGACCCCCGCCTCGGCCTCGGCCGCGCCGACCTCGACGGCGTGCTGGCCGACCCGGTCGAGTTCACCGGCGCCGCCCGCGCGCAGGTGGCTGACGTCGTCGCCCGCGTCGACGCCGTCGTCGCGGCCGACCCTGCGGCCGCCGCCTACTCTCCCGGCGCCATCCTCTAGTCCGAGCGCGAACCCGTCAGGCGCGGGCGACGCCACCCCAGTTGGCGAGCTTCTCGGCCACCGCGTGCAGGTCGGCTCGCCACACGTCCTCGGGGCCGGGCGGGATGATGTCGTCCCAGTCGATGGCCGGCGAGCCCAGCACCGGGGAGAGCCGCGCAGTGCGGGCGAGGAACCACTGGTGCAGGTGCGCGCCGCCGTCGCCGATGCGCATCGTGTGCGCCCGGCCGACGTTCGGCAGGTTCTCGAGCACGCGCACCAGCCGGTTGGTGATCCGCCCCAGCTGCGAGGCCTGGTCGTCGTCGAGCTCGCCGAGGTCGAGATGGTCGCGCGGGTTCAGCGTCAGCACGAGCGGCAGCCCGGACGGCTTGCCGTGGTGGGTGAGCACCCACACGTCGTCCTCCCAGACGACGTTCTCGGGCGGGAAGCCCGCGCACGACCCGCAGGGCTTGTCGGCGCTCTCACCCCAGCGGGGCTCCTCGTCGGCCGGTGGCTGCAGCGAGCGCGGTGCGATCTCACCGTCGACCACCACCCACGGGAAGATGTCCCAGCCACCCATCGGCGGCATCGCCAGGTGGCCGTCCTCACCCACCTGGGCGACGACACGGGCGTAGACCTCGTCGGCGGACTCCGGCATGGCACTCACTGTGCCAAACCGCGCGGACCCGTCGGGCAGCACCCCTGCATCCCTCTGCAACGCACGAACCCGCCGGTCGCCGCCCGTTGCCGCCCACGCCCGCGAGTGCTCGGCTGAGGTCATGACCCTCTCGGCAACCCCCTCAGCCCTGCCCGTCCGCCCTCGCGTGAGCGCGCTGGGTGTCCTGCTCGCTGCGCTGGCGACGGCGATCATCGGCCTCGTCGCCACCCCCGCCCCGGCCAGTGCCGTGACGCAGGCCAGCGCCGAGTCGCAGTTCCGCGCGGCCGGGATCACCTGGACCTCGTCCGGCGGCTGCACCACGCGCAGCAACCCCAGCTGCACCTCGTTCGAGGGCATCCGCCAGACCAGCATCGACGGCGCCCGCACCCTCCGGTCGGCCAGCGGCTGCGCCCTCACCATCACCGGCGGCACCGAGGTCGGCCACGCCGGCGGCACCTACAGCCACTACAACGGCTACAAGATCGACTTCTCGCGCACCACGTGCCTGACCAGCTGGGTGCACAACACCTACACCTACATCGGTCAGCGCAGCGACGGCGCGGCCCAGTACCGGGCGGCGTCCGGCAACGTGTACGCCGACGAGGGCAACCACTGGGACGTCACCTACTACACCTGCGGCTGCTGACGACGGCGGCTCGTGGCCGCTCACTAGGGTGAGTCGTGTGATCGACCTACCGACGGCGCCGCCCCTCGACGGGGTCCGACACCTCCACTCGGGCAAGGTGCGCGACCTCTACGAGATCCTCGACGGGCCCCACGCGGGAGACCTCCTCATGGTCGCCAGCGACCGGATCTCCATCTTCGACTTCGTGCTCGAGAGCACCATCCCCGACAAGGGCGAGATCCTCACGCGGATGTCGCTGTGGTGGTTCGACCAGCTCGCCGACCTGGTGCCCGGCCACGTGGTGTCCACCGACGTCCCGGACGCCGTCCGCGGCCGCGCGGTCGTGTGCGAGCGGCTGGCGATGTATCCGGTCGAGTGCGTCGCCCGCGGCTACCTCACCGGGTCCGGGCTGCTCGACTACCAGGCCACCGGCGAGGTGTGCGGCATCGCGCTCCCGCCGGGCCTGGTCGACGGCGACCGGCTGCCCGAGCCGCTCTTCACCCCCGCCACCAAGGCCGACCTCGGCGAGCACGACGAGAACATCGCGTTCGACGGCGTCGTCGCCACCGTCGGCGACGAGGCCGCCGCGGTGCTGCGCGACCTCACCCTCGCCGTCTACGCGCGGGCCGAGCAGATCTCCCGCGAGCGCGGCATCCTGCTCGCCGACACCAAGATCGAGCTGGGCTCGCGGCCCGACGGCACCGTGGTGCTGGCCGATGAGGTGCTGACGCCGGACTCCTCGCGGTTCTGGCCCGCCGCCGAGTGGCAGCCGGGGCGGCCGCAGCCGTCCTACGACAAGCAGATCGTGCGCAACTGGGCGCTCTCCCCCGCGTCCGGCTGGGACCGCGCCTCCGGCGGACCCCCGCCCCCGCTGCCGGCCGAGGTGGTCGAGCGCACCCGGTCGCGCTACCTCGAGGCCTACGAGCTGCTCACCGGCGAGCGCTGGTGAGCGGGCCGATCCGGTTCGCGGTGTCGCGGGCCGTGGCCTACGACTACCTGGTCGAGCCGGCGAACCGGCCGGAGTGGCAGTCGAGCCTGCGGGCGGTGGAGGACGTGTCGGGTCCGGTCGAGGTCGGGCTGTGGTGGACCGACGTCACCAAGCCCGGGCTGCGGCCGCGGATGGAGCTCACCGAGCACGATCCGCCGCGGCGCTGGGCCGAGCACGGCACCTGGCGCGGCTTCGCCGCCGTCCTCACCCTCGACTTCGTGGCGGTCGACGGCGACACCGCCTGCGACGTCACGCCCACGATGTCGCTGCGAGGCCGCGGGCTCGCGCGCCCGCTCGCCGCCCTGCTCGACAAGACCGCTCCCCTCGCCGTCCGCGACGACCTGAAGCGGGCGGCGAAGGTGCTGGCCAGGGGCTGACTACCCCAGCAGCTGCGCGTACGCGGTCGGGCTGGAGTCGCGGAGGAACTCCGCGCAGCGCTCCCACTCGTCGTCCTCGCCGATGGCGCGGGCGGACTTGGCGAGGAGCGAGAGGCACACGAGGAAGCCGCGGTTGCCCTCGTGCTCCCACGGCACCGGGCCGTGACCCTTCCAGCCGTTGCGGCGCAGCATGTCGAGCGAGCGGTGGTAGCCGACGCGGGCGTACGCGTACACCGTGACGGCGTCGGCGTCCTGGCTCACCGCCTCGGTGGCCAGCGCGGCCCAGGCCACCGGCGAGGCCGGGTGGGCGCGGACGACGTCGTGCGGTGCGGTGCCGGCAGCGAGGTCGTCGGCCGCCGGGTCCGGGGGGAGGTGGGTGGGCGGTGGGCCGGCCATCAGGTCGCCGAAGTTGCTCATGGGAAGCATTGTCGCGGGTGGGCTGTTCACTTGCTCCATGACCCAGGCCGACTCCACCACGAGCGCACCCGGCCAGGCCGACGGCGAGCCGCGCGACCCGTGGCCGGCGCTGTTCGCGCTCTGCATCGGGTTCTTCATGATCCTGGTCGACACCACGATCGTCTCGGTGGCCACCCCGGCGCTGATCGACGACCTCCAGGCCGACGTCAACGACGTCGTCTGGGTCACCTCGGCCTACCTGCTCGCCTACGCCGTCCCGATCCTCATCATGGGCCGGCTCGGCGACCGGTTCGGCCCGAAGCGGGTCTACCTCACCGGGCTGACCGTGTTCACGATCGCCAGCCTGGCCTGCGGCCTCACCACCACCATCGGCGGCCTGATCGCGTTCCGCGTGCTGCAGGGCCTCGGCGCCGCGATGATCACCCCGCAGACGATGGCGATCATCACCCGCATCTTCCCGGCCCAGCGCCGCGGCAAGGCGATGGCGCTCTGGGGCGCCACCGCCGGCGTGGCCACGCTGGTCGGCCCGATCCTCGGCGGCGTGCTGGTCGACGCCGCCGGGTGGGAGTGGATCTTCTTCGTCAACATCCCGGTCGGTCTGGTCGGGTTCGCGCTGGCCTGGCGGCTCGTGCCCTCGCTCCCCACCCACAGCCACCGCTTCGACTGGCTCGGGGTCGCCCTCAGCGGCGTCGGCATCTTCCTGCTCGTCTTCGGCATCCAGGAGGGTGAGCAGCTCGGCTGGGACGCCGTCACCTGGACGATGATCGCGGCCGGACTCGTCGTGTTCGGGGCCTTCGTGTGGTGGCAGGCGCGCAACAAGCGGGAGCCGTTGGTGCCTCTCCGGATCTTCCGCGACCGCAACTTCTCGCTCGCCAACGTGGCGATCGCGGTGATGGGCTTCTCGATCACCTCCGTCGCCATCCCGCTGATGCTCTACGCCCAGCTGGTGCGCGGGATGAGCCCCACCCGGGCCGCCCTGCTGCTCGTGCCGATGGCCGTGATGACGATCCTGCTCGCCCGGTTCGTCGGCGGTCTCACCGACCGCGTGCACCCGCGACGGCTGCTCGGGTTCGGCTTCCTCATGCTCGTCGTCTCGCTGGTGTGGCTCGCCCAGGAGATCCGCCCCGACTCCGAGGTGTGGGAGATCCTGCTGCCGATGGCGGTCTTCGGGGTCGGCAACGCCTTCGTGTGGGCGCCCAACAGCGCCACCGCCACCCGCAACCTCCCGATGCAGCTGGCCGGCGCGGGTGCCGGGGTCTACAACGCCACCCGTCAGGTGGGGGCGGTGCTCGGCGCGGCCGGCATCGCCGTGCTGATGGACGCCCGCATCGCGGCGCAGGGACTCGGCCCGTTCGACCCCACCGAGGCGACGCCGGGCACCAAGCTGCCGACCGCCGTCCAGGGGCCGTTCTCCGACGCGATGGCGCAGACGATGTACCTGCCCGCGCTCGTGTTCGTCGTCGGGCTGGTGGCCGTGCTCTTCCTCGAGAAGCCCCGGCACGCGGGCTTCGGCGCGGCCACCACGCCGGCTCCGGCCGCCGCGGCCGAGTAGGTCAGCCGAGCGAGCTGCCGGCCGAGCGCAGGTGCTCGCAGGCCTCGACGACGCGCGCGGCCATGCCGGCCTCGCCCGCCTTGCCCCAGGCCCGCGGGTCGTAGGCCTTCTTGTTGCCGACCTCGCCGTCGACCTTCAGCACGCCGCTGTAGTTGGCGAACATGTGGTCGGCGACCGGTCGGGTGAACGCGTACTGGGTGTCGGTGTCGACGTTCATCTTCACCACGCCGTAGTCGACGGCGGCCGCGATGTCCTCCGCGGAGGAGCCCGAGCCGCCGTGGAACACGAGGTGGAACGGCTTGGCGCCGTCCTCGAGCCCGAACTCCTTCACCACGGCCGCCTGGGCCTCCTTCAACACCTCGGGGCGCAGCGTGACGCCGCCCGGCTTGTAGACGCCGTGCACGTTGCCGAACGTGAGCGCGGTCATGTAATAGCCGCGGTCGCCGTAGCCGAGCGCCTTCGCGGTGGCGATGGCGTCCTCGGGCGTGGAGTAGAGCTTGTCGTTGATCTCGTTCTCGACGCCGTCCTCCTCGCCGCCCACCACGCCGACCTCGATCTCGAGCACGATCTTGGCCTTGAGGCAGCGGTCGAGGAGCTCCTCGGCGATCACCAGGTTCTCGTCGAGCGGCACCGCCGAGCCGTCCCACATGTGGGACTGGAACAGCGGCGCCTCGCCGCGGCCCACCCGCTCCTCGGAGAGGGCGATCAGGGGCCGCACGAAGCCGTCGAGCTTGTTCTCCGGGCAGTGGTCGGTGTGCAGCGCGATGTTGACGGGGTAGCTCTTCGCCACCTCCGCGGCGTAGGCCGCGAAGGCCACCGACCCGGTGACCATGTCCTTGACGGAGGGGCCGGAGAGGTACTCCGCGCCGCCGGTCGAGACCTGGATGATGCCGTCGGAGCCGGCGTCGGCGAACCCCTTGAGAGCTGCGTTGAGCGTCTGCGACGACGAGACGTTGATGGCCGGGTAGGCGTAGCCGCCGCCCTTGGCGGCGTCCAGCATCTCGGCGTACTTCTCGGGCGTGACGATGGGCATGCGGGGGATCTCCTCCGGGGCGTCTGGGGCGTTCCCCTCCAACCTATTGGCTACTGCTGCGTAGCCTCGTGCCGTGGACCGTAGGCGGACGCTCAGCAGCAGCACCCGGGCGGTGACGGTGGCCCTGCCGCCCGAGACGGCGTGGGGCGTCGTCGCCTCGGGTGAGGACGCGTCGCAGTGGTACGTCGACGCCGCGCCGTACGCGTTCCGCGGCGCCCTCGACCGGCTGGTCGGCGGCGACGGACGCCGTTGGCAGCCACCCGGACGTCCATTCCTGGCCGAGGGCGACCGGGCCGGGTTCTGGCGGGTGCACGAGGTCTCCCACGAGCGCCGTCGCCTGGTGCTGGACGCCGCCGTGCGGGCGCCGGGCCGGGTGCTGGTCACCACGGAGGTCGCGCCCGTCGACGGCGGCGCGCGGGTCACCCAGACGACGTCGTTCACACCGAGCGGGCTGCTGGGCCACGCCTACCTGCTGGCCGACCTGCCGGCGCGGGGCGCGGTGGCGGAGCTGACGATGCTCCACCTCCTCACCGTCCTCCGGCGGATGGAGTCGGATCGGTCGGAGGCGCACTGATCGTCGGGAGGGCGTGACCCGCCGGGGTGGGCGTCGTTGGGCAGGCAGCGTCCCGCACCGACCCAGGAGAGCCTTCATGCCCCGACTCCCCCTCCCCCGCTCGCGCCGCACCCGCCGCACCCGCCGCGCGGCCGCTGTCGGCCTGGTGGCCGCCGCACTGATCGCCTCCGCCACCACCCAGGTGGCCTCGTCCTCCGCCTCGTCCGCATCCGGGCCCGAGGAGGACGCGTTCCGGCCGCAGCTGGTCACCGTCGAGACCTCGGACCGTGCGGCCAAGCAGCGGCTGCAGGGGCTGGGGCTCGACCTGACCGAGCACGCGGGTCACGACTACGTCGAGGTCGTGCTGCACACGCCGGCCGATCTGGCCGCCCTCGAGAGCGGCGGGTTCGCCTACGACGTCCGCATCCCCGACATGGTGGCGCGCGGCGTCGAGATCGCCGAGATCAACGAGGCCTACGCCGCGGAGGTGTCCCGCTCGGCGCTGCCCTCGGGCCGCACCTCGTACCGGTTCTACGACGACTACGTGGCCGACATGGCGGGGCTGCAGAAGCGCTACCCGGGTCTGGTGCGGAACTTCCGGCTGAAGCGCCCCACCCTCGACGGCCGCGCGGTGCGCGCCATCGAGATCGGCGGCAACATCCGCTACCGCAACCCCGCCAAGCCGACCTTCCTGCTCATGGGTGCCCACCACGCCCGCGAGTGGCCCTCGGCCGAGCTGGCCATGGAGTTCGCGATGGACCTCGCCCAGAGCTACGGCAAGAACGAGCGCATCACCCGTCTCCTCAACCGGGCACGCGTGATCGTCGTCCCCGTGGTGAACGTCGACGGCTTCACCTACTCACGGCAGGACGGTGAGTACGTCGACCTGCGCGAGGTCGACGGCGGCGGCACCGCCACGGTGCTCGGCACCCCCGGCCGGGCCTACATGCGCAAGAACTGCCGGTTCGTCGACGGGCAGGACAACCCCGACGGCAGCTGCGCGGGCCTGGCGACCACCCCCGGCGCCTTCGGGCCCGGCGTCGACCTGAACCGCAACTACGGCGGGTTCTGGGGCGGCCCCGGCGCCTCCGACCTCCAGGCCGACCCGACCTACCGAGGTGCGGGCGCCTTCTCCGAGCCGGAGACCCAGAACATCCAGGACCTCATCCGCACCGAGCAGATCACCATGCTCATCTCGAACCACACCTACTCGAACCTCGTGCTGCGCCCCAACGGCGTCAACCCGCTCACCGTCGCCCATGACGGCAAGCCGGTGGGCGACGCTCCCGACGAGGAGGGGCTGAAGCGGCTCGGCGCCCGGATGACCGCCCAGAACGGCTACGCCAACATCCACGGCTGGCAGCTGTACGACACCACCGGCACCACCGAGGACTACAGCTACAACGCCACCGGCGGTTACGGCTACACCTTCGAGATCGGCCCGGACGAGTTCCACCCGCCGTTCCCCGACGTCGTGGGCGAGTACCTCGGCACCGGCCGGTACGCCGGCCAGGGCAACCGCGCGGCCTACCTCATCGCCCTCGAGCACGCCGTCGACACCGACTACAGCGGCCGCCTCGTCGGCGACGCGCCGCGGGGCGCCGTCGTCCGGCTGCGCAAGGACTTCCGGTCGCCGACCTGGGAGTCCTCGTTCAAGGACTTCGTCGACACCTCCTTCGTGGCCGCGGGCTCCGGGGAGTTCAGCTGGATCGTCAACCCGTCGACCCGTCCGGTCGTGCAGCCGCGTCCCTACCAGGAGCTGGCCAAGACGCCGTTCGACGGCAAGAAGTTCGAGGAGCTCACGCCGCCGCCGAACAGTCACACCGACCTCACCTACGTGGCCAGCAAGCCCTCCTCCCTGCTGGACATCAAGCTGGACTGGCCGACCCCTGACGACCTCGACCTCGAGGTCTACCGCAAGGTGGGCGGCGAGCTCGTCCAGGTCGGGTCCTCGGGCACCTTCGTGGGCGAGAAGGAGCGGGTCACGATCTCCCAGGCCCCTGCCGGCACCTACGTGATCCGGGTGATCAACTTCGCCTCGACGGCGCCCACCTACACCGTCGACGTCGGGCAGTTCAACGCCACCACCCGGTACACGGAGGGCCGCCGGGAGAGCTACACGCTCACCTGCGAGCGCAAGAACGGCACCGTGCTGCAGAGCATGCGGGTCTACCTCGAGCGCGGCCAGCGCCGCGAGGTCGACCTCACCCCCTGCCGCCGCCGCTACTGACGGGGCTCGATCACCGGGGTCGACTCCCGGCGTGCTGGCAGACCCAGCGGTGCATGGCGATGGCGGCCGCGGCGGAGGCGTTGATGGAGCGCGTCGAGCCGAACTGGGCGATGGAGAAGGTGCCGACGCAGGTGTCGCGGGCGGTGTCGGAGAGGCCCGGGCCCTCCTGACCGAACAGCAGGCAGACCCGCTCCGGCAGCGGCGCCTGCTCCAGCGGCAGTGAACCCGGCAGGTTGTCGATGCCCCAGAGCGGGACGGGGCCACCCTCGACGCCGGCCAGGTACGCGGCGAGCGCCGGGACGTCGGGGTGGTGGCGCAGGTGCTGGTAGCGGTCGGTGACCATGGCACCGCGCCGGTTCCAGCGCCGGTTGCCGACGATGTGCACCTCGGCGGCGAGGAACGCGTTGGCCGAACGGACGATGGTGCCGATGTTGAAGTCGTGCTGCCAGTTCTCGATCGCGACGTGGAACCCGTGTCGGCGGGTGTCGAGGTCGGCGCGGATCGCCTCGACGGTCCAGTACCGGTAGCGGTCGACGACGTTGCGGCGGTCGCCGTCGGCGAGCAGCAGCGGGTCGTAGACCTCGCTGCCCGGGCCGGTGGGCCACTCCCCGGACCAGGGACCGACACCCACCTCGGCCGGCCCGTGCGGCATCGGGTCGTAGGGCGCCCGCTCCGGATCCCTGGGATCACCCTGGGAATGCTCGCCATCCGGCACGGCGCGAGGTTACGGCAGGTAGCGTAGGAGCGTGAGCTTCGAGGCCCTGACCCCGCTGCTGCTGGGGATCAAGTGGATGGAGCCCGAGTGGCTCCTCGACAGCTTCGGCGGCTCGCTGATCTGGCTCAGCCTCATCATCATCTTCATCGAGTGCGGCCTGTTCTTCCCGTTCCTCCCCGGCGACACGCTCCTGTTCGCGCTCGGGCTGTTCATCGCGGGCGAGCAGATCCACATCTTCGGCCTCGACAACCCCGGCATCGAGCTCGTCATCGCGCTCGTGCTGCTCTCGGCCGCCGCCTTCCTCGGCAACGTCGCGGGCTACGAGATCGGCCGCAAGCTCGGCCCACCGCTCTACGAGCGCGACGGGCGCTTCCTCAAGCGCAAGTACTTCGACAACACCACCGCGTTCTTCGACAAGCACGGCAACAAGGCGCTGGTGCTGGGACGGTTCGTGCCGTTCGTGCGCACCTACATCACGGTCGTCGCCGGCGTCACGATGATGGAGCGGCGCCGCTTCTTCACCTGGAGTGCGATCGGCGCGGTGCTGTGGGTCTTCAGCATCACGATGCTGGGCTACTTCCTCGGCGCCACGTTCCCCTCGATCGGCGAGAACATCGACTACGCGATGATCGCGATCCTGGTCTTCACGGTCCTCCCGCTGGTCTACGAGGGCTGGAAGCACCGGCGCCACGGCGACCGCGACAAGCGCGCCGACGCCCCCGCCGAGGACCCTGCGGTCGAGCGGCAGCCGGCGACCGACTGACCGGCTGACCGGCTGACCGACCCGGGCCCGGTCAGCCGCGGACGGCGTCCAGCTCGGCCTTGGTGAGCACGGTGCGCACCTCGAGGCCGACGTCGGCGAGCGGGTTCTCCCCCACCGGGCTGCGGTCGATCGCGCACACCACGACCTCGACCACCGCGCCGCCCTCGCGCAGCGCCCCGACGGCGTCGCGGACGGCGCCCCCGGTGGTGATGACGTCCTCGATCAGCGTGACCCGGCGGCCGGCGAACGGCGGTCCCTCGGCCAGCTTGCAGGTGCCGTAGGTCTTGGCCTGCTTGCGCACGAACAGCGCGGGGATGCCGAGGATGCCGCTGATCGAGGTGGCGATCGGGATGCCGCCCATCTCGAGGCCGCCGAGGAGATCGGTGTCCTGCGGGACGAGCTGGATCATCTCCCGCGCCACCCGGGCCAGCAGGATCGGATCGGCCTCGAACAGGTACTTGTCGAAGTACTCCGAGGACACCTGCCCCGACCGGAGCGTGAACTCGCCGGTCAGGCGACAGGTCGCGTCGATGTCGGCGGCCAGGTCGGGGTCGGTCGCGGTCACGGCTGGCACAGTAGCCGGATGCCCGTCTCCCGCCTCGCCGGCATCCCGCCCACGATCTTCGCCGAGATGTCCGCGCTCGCCGTCCGCACCGGCGCGCTCAACCTCGGCCAGGGCTTCCCCGACGAGGACGGCCCGCCCGAGGTGCTCGCGGCCGCCGTGGCCGCGCTCCGCGGCGGCGCCAACCAGTACGCGCCCGGCACCGGGATCCCCGCGCTGCGCCAGGCCGTCGCCGACCACCAGAAGCGTCACTACGGGATCGAGCTCGACCCGGACCGCGAGGTCGTGGTCACGACCGGCTGCACCGAGGCGGTCGCCGCCGCCCTGCTCGGGCTGGTCGAGCCGGGCGACGAGGTGGTCGTGCTGGAGCCCTACTACGACTCCTACGTCGCGATGCTCCAGGTCGCCGGCGGCGTGCGACGACCGGTCACGCTGCGGGCGCCGGACTTCCGGCTCGACGTCGACGCGCTGCGGGCCGCCGTCACCCCGCGGACCCGCTTCGTGCTGCTCAACAGCCCCCACAACCCGACCGGCACCGTGCTCACCCGCGGCGAGCTGGAGGCGGTGGCCGACGTCGCGCGCGAGCACGACCTCGTGGTGATCACCGACGAGGTCTACGAGCACCTGGTGTTCGACGACCACGAGCACGTGCCGATCGCCACGTTGCCGGGCATGGGGGAGCGGACGCTCACGCTCTCGAGCGCCGGCAAGTCGTACTCGGTCACCGGCTGGAAGGTCGGCTGGGCCACCGGCCCGGCGCACCTGGTGGGCGCCGTCCTCGCGGCCAAGACCTGGCTCACCTACACCTCGGGCGCGCCGCTGCAGCCGGCGGTCGCCCACGCCCTCACCGAGCACGGCGACTACCCGCGCACGCTGGCCGCGGACCTGCAGGAGCGCCGCGACCTCCTCATCGGCGGCCTCGCCGACGCCGGCCTGCCGACCCGGGTGCCGGAGGGCACCTACTTCGCCACCTCCGACGTCGGGGCGCTCGGGTGGGAGGACGGCCGCGCCTTCTGCCTGGCGCTCCCCGAGCGGGCCGGCGTGGTGGCGATCCCGACGCTCGGGTTCTACGACGACCAGGACGCCGGGCGCCACCTGGTGCGGTGGGCGTTCTGCAAGCGCCGCGAGGTGATCGCGGAGGCGATGGACCGGCTGGCTCGCGCAGACCTGCGCGCTCCCCGCTGACCGGTGCTCTGAGAAGGTAGGACCCATGGCCGAGCCTGCTGCCCGACCTCGCGTGGTCACCTGGTGCGCCTGGCTGATCATGATCGGTGGCGCCTTCCTGGTGCTGATGGCCTACGAGCACGTCGCCCAGCTCGGCTCGCTGGAGTCGCAGGAGGCCGCCGGCCGGATGGTCAGCGACCCGCCGCTCGACGCGCTCGGCCTGTCCGTCGACGACGTCCAGCAGATCGAGCGGGTCTTCTCGCTGCTGACCGGGGCCGCCGCTGCCGCGGCCGCCATCCTCGGCTTCGAGGTGCTGCGGCGCTCCCGCACCAGCCGCCGGGTGCTGACCGGTCTGGCGCCCGTGCTGCTGCTCGCCGGCCTGGTCGTCGGCGGCCTGCTCACCTTCGTGGTGGTCGCCTCGATCGTGATGCTGTGGTCGCCCCAGGCCCGGGTGTGGTTCGGCGACACCCCGCCGGTGCGCGCGCCGACGCCGGTCGACCCGGCGCAGCCCGTCCCACCGACCGGGCACCCGGCCCCGCACGAGACCCGGGAGGACGGCGCGGTCGCCGTCCTCGCGCCCCCCGTGCCCTCGGTCTCCTGGCCGGGCCTCGCGTCCCCGACCGCCGCGCCCGCCGCGCCCCGGCCGCGCTCGGTGGTGACCGCGTGCGTGCTCACCTGGGCGACCTGCGCGATGGTGGCTCTCGGTGCGCTGGCGAGCGCGATCGTGGTCCTGGCCGCGCCCGACGAGCTGATCGACCAGCTGCGCGAGCAGAACCCGCAGCTGGAGGACCAGGGCATCGGCGACGGGTTCGTGGTCGGGGTCGTCGTCGTGACCGTGGCCGGGCTGGTGCTGTGGTGCGTCGCGGCGGCCGTGCTCGCCTTCCTCGCGCTCCGCCGCCGCCGCTGGGCCTCGATCACGCTCCTCGTCTCCGGAGCCGTCGCCGCCGGCCTGTGCCTGGTGTCGCTGGCCATCGGCAACGTCGTCGCGCTCGTCCCGCTGGTCGGCATCTTCGCCGCCGGCATCCTGCTCAACCGGAACGAGTCGAAGGCCTGGTTCAGGGCCGAGCGATAGCCAGGGTGCTCGGCGTCAGCCGCTGAGCGTCAGCCCGCCCTCGGTGTGGTCGACGGTGACGGAGCCGCCGTCGACCACCTGGCCGCTGATGAGCAGCTTGGCGAGCGGGTCGCCGATCGCCTGCTGCACCAGCCGGCGCAGCGGGCGGGCGCCGTAGGCGGGGTCGTAGCCGGTCTCGGCGAGCCAGTGCTTCGCGGCGTCGGTGACCTCGATCGAGACCCGGCGAGCCCCCAGCCGCTTGCGCAGCAGCTCGAGCTGGAGGTCGACGATGTGGGCGAGCTCCTCCTTGGTCAGGGCGTCGAACAGCACGATCTCGTCGAGCCGGTTGAGGAACTCGGGCTTGAAGCTCTGCCGCACCACCCCCATCACCGACTCGTTCTTCTGCTCGGCCGACAGCGACGGGTCGACGAGGAACATCGAGCCGAGGTTGCTGGTGAGCACCATGAGCGTGTTGCGGAAGTCGACGGTGCGGCCCTGGCCGTCGGTGAGGCGGCCGTCGTCGAGCACCTGGAGCAGGATGTCGAAGACCTCGGGGTGCGCCTTCTCGACCTCGTCGAGCAGCACGACGGAGTAGGGACGCCGGCGCACCGCCTCGGTGAGCTGGCCGCCCTCGTCGTAGCCGACGTAGCCGGGCGGGGCTCCGACCAGCCGCGCCACCGAGTGCTTCTCGGAGTACTCGCTCATGTCGATGCGGACGATCGCCCGCTCGTCGTCGAACAGGAAGTCGGCCAGCGCCTTGGCGAGCTCGGTCTTGCCGGTACCGGTGGGGCCGAGGAACAGGAACGAGCCGGTGGGCCGGTCGGGGTCGCTGATGCCGGCGCGGGAGCGGCGCACGGCGTCGCTGACGGCGCCGACGGCGGCCCGCTGGCCGATCAGCCGGGCGCCGATGACCTCCTCCATCTTCATCAGCTTGGCGGTCTCGCCCTCGAGCATCCGGCCGGTGGGGATGCCGGTCCAGGCCTCGACCACCTCGGCGATCTGCTCGGGGCCGACCTCGTCGCCCACGAGCGGGTCGATCTCCGACCGCTCGACGGACTCGGCCTCCTCGATCTGCTTCTCCAGCGCCGGGATCCGGCCGTAGCGGATCTCGCTCGCCTGGGCGAGGTCGCCGTCGCGCTCGGCCCGCTCCGCCTCCACGCGCAGGTGGTCGAGCTGGCGCCGCAGCTCGCCCTCACCCTCCAACGAGGACTTCTCCCGCTCCCAGCGGGCGTTGAGCGCCCGCAGCTCCTCCTCCTTGTCGGCCAGGTCGGCCCGCAGGTCGGCCAGCCGCACGACGGAGGCCTCGTCGGTCTCCTTGTCGAGGGCGAACTCCTCCATCTTGAGGCGGTCGACCTGGCGCCGGAGCACGTCGATCTCCTCCGGGCTGCTCTCGATCTCCATCTTGAGCCGGGAGGCGGCCTCGTCGACGAGGTCGATCGCCTTGTCGGGCAGCTGCCGGCCGGTGATGTAGCGGTCGGAGAGCGACGCGGCCGCCACCAGCGCGGCGTCGGTGATGCGCACCTTGTGGTGGGCCTCGTAGCGTTCGCGGATCCCGCGCAGGATCTGGATGGTGTCCTCGACCGACGGCTCGCCGACGAAGACCTGCTGGAACCTGCGCTCCAGCGCGGGGTCCTTCTCCACCCGCTCGCGGTACTCGTCGAGCGTGGTGGCGCCGATCATGTGCAGCTCACCGCGGGCGAGCATCGGCTTGAGCATGTTGCCGGCGTCCATGGCGGAGTCGCCGCCGGCGCCGGCACCCACGACGGTGTGGAGCTCGTCGATGAAGGTGATGATCTGGCCGCCGGAGTCCTTGATCTCCTCCAGCACGGCCTTGAGCCGCTCCTCGAACTCGCCGCGGAACTTGGCACCGGCCACCATCGCGGCCAGGTCGAGCGAGAGCACGCGGCGGCCCTTGAGCGAGTCGGGCACGTCGCCGGCGATCACCCGCTGCGCGAGGCCCTCGACGACGGCGGTCTTGCCGACGCCGGGCTCGCCGATGAGCACCGGGTTGTTCTTGGTGCGCCGGGACAGCACCTGGACGACGCGGCGGATCTCGGCGTCGCGGCCGATCACCGGGTCGAGGATGCCCTCCTCGGCGGCGGCGGTGAGGTCGACGGAGTACTTCTCGAGCGCCTCGTAGCTCGACTCGGCGTCCTGGGTGGTGACCCGGCGACTGCCCCGCAGGGCAGTGAACGCGTCGCGCAGCGCGGGCTCGGTGAGGCCGGCGGCGGTGAGCAGGCCCTGGGCCGGCGACTCGACTCCGGCCAGCGCGATCAGCAGGTGCTCGGCGGCGACGAACTCGTCCTTCATCGACGGCGCCAGCGTGATCGCCGCGGTGAGCACGCGGGTGAGCGCGGGAGCGGCCGCGGGCGTCTTCACGGTGCTGCCGCTGGCGCGCGGCAGCGCGGCGGTGGCGGCCTCGGCCGTCGCGGCCAGCGCGGCGGCGTCGACGCCGGCCTTGCCGACCAGCGTGCGGGGCGAGCCCTCGGGGTCGGCGAGGAGCGCTGCGAGCAGGTGGACCGGCTCCACGGAGATGTGGCCGGAGGTGGTGGCGGTGCGCTGCGCGGTCTCGATGGCCTCGCGGGCGCGGGTGGTGAACTGCTCAGCGCCGAACTGGGTCATGGATGTGGCTCCTGGGAAGTATGTGGTTCGCATCGAACCGGTTGCGGTCGCTGAGTGCAACGTTCGCAAAGTTGAGTGTGTTCCACTCAAGTCTGGTGAGCGCACGGAATCCCGAGACCCGGCGTGTGCGGTCTGGACCAGCCGTCGGATCGTTTCCGAAACCGCCCGCGGCCTCACCCCGGGCCGTACGGTTCCGTGCAGCGACTCGCCGCGGGGGGCGGCGGGGAGAGGGGGCTCGGTGACGACCGTGTGCTGTGTGCGCGCGCCCCTCCAGGAAGACCGGTGAGCTCGGTGACCGAGGACGCCGGGGACGAGCCGCTCCGGGTGGTCATCGTCGATGACACCGCGGACCTCCGACAGCTGCTCCGCCTCGCTCTCGAGCGCGGCGGCTTCGACGTGGTGGCCGAGGCCGGCGACGGCAAGTCGGGGATCGAGATCGTGCGTCAGCACCGACCCGACGTCGTGATCATCGACCTCGCGATGCCCGTCATGGACGGCATCGAGGCGCTGCCGTCGCTGCGCCGACTGGTGCCCGACGGCAAGATCATCGTGCTCTCCGGCTTCGGCGCCCTGCAGATGTCGGCCCGCGCGGTGGCCGCCGGCGCCGACGGCTTCGTGCAGAAGGGCGCGCCGTTGACCACGATCATCGGCTACGTCAACGACATCGTGTCGGGCCGGCTCAAGCCCTCCGCGCCGCGCACGCTGAGCGTCGTCGCCACCCGCTCCGAGCCCGCGAGCACCGGTGCCGGCGACGAGGTCCTGCCCACGTCCACACCGTCCACACCGTCCGCACCGCCGGTACCGCCGGTCTTCGAGGAGGAGCCCCGCGCGCCCGGGTTCACGCCACCGGCCAACGTGTCGATGTGGGACACCCTCCGCCTCGCCCCCTACGGCGTGGTCGAGCTGGCCGACGAGCCGTTGTTCCGGCTCGTCTACGCCAACACCGCGGCCGCCCGCCTGCTCGGCACCGATCGCTCCGGCACGCCGCTGGCGACCGTCGCCCCCGACCTCGCCTCGTTGGTCTCCTACCACCGGCTCGACGACGACGCCGTGTTCGAGACCGACGTCGAGGGCGGTCGGGTGAGGGCCACGCTGCGGCGCACCGGCTACTCGATCCTGGTGTTCCTCGACTCGCCCTCCGAGGACGTCGGCCTGCTGCGGCGCGCGATCGCCACGACGGCGCACGAGGTGCGCGGCCCGGTCGCCGTCCTCTGCGGCATCGCCGAGACGCTGGCGTGGGACGGCAACCTGCTGCCGCCGGAGCAGAACCAGCGGCTGATCGACTCGGTCGCGCGGCAGGCGCGGATCCTCGACCGGATCACCGCCGACCTGCTCACCACCGCCCAGATCCAGCGCGGCACCCTGCGCATCGACCTCCAGGTCGTCGACCCGCGCGCCGTCGTCGAGGGGATCATCGCCGACCGGTTCCAGGTCGAGGTCGACATCACCGACGACCGCCCGGTGCGGGCCGACCCGCTGCGCTTCGAGCAGATGCTCACCAACCTCATCAGCAACGCCCAGAAGTACGGCAAGGCGCCGTACGTCGTGCGGGTGCGTCCCGACGGCGACCGCGTGTGCATCGACGTCGTCGACCACGGCGCCGGCGTGCCCCCGGAGTTCCGCGGGCAGCTGTTCCACGAGTTCGCCCGGGCCGACGGCGCGGTGGCCACCGGCACCGGTCTGGGGCTCTACGTCGTGCGCACCCTGGCGCGCGCCCAGAGCGGCGACATCAGCTACAGCCCGCTGCCCGAGGGCGGCTCGGTCTTCACCATCTCGCTGCTCGCCGACTGAGGCTGCTCAACCGGGCTCGTTCGACTCCCCGGTGTCGGGCGTGGCGTGCTCGGGGAGGTCGTCACCGGCCCGGTCCTCGTCGAGCAGGCAGGAGCGGCAGAAGTCCTCGCCGAACGGCGTCAGGTGGATGCTGCGGCGCACCACCTTCGCGAACCGCACCGAGTGCATCGCTTCGAGCACGTCGGGCTGCGCCTCCACCACCTGGTACTCCAACGGGTCGCGCAGCGGCTCCCGGCTGAACCACACCATCCCGAGCCGGAACAGGTTGTTGAGGTAGGACGGCGTCTGGTCGACCAGGCGGCAGCCGGCCCGCGCGCCGATCATGTTGAGGCCGGGCGCGATCAGCTGCGAGCTCACGACGCCGACCGGACCGCCGGTGCGGACGTCGACGCTCGGCTGCGGGCCCTGGTTCACGAGCAGCATCAGGATGCGTGCCTCGTCGGGAGCCAGCTCGTCGAGGATCCGCCCATAGGCGGGGTGGCCCTCCTCGGTGTTCCACACGTCGCGGGAGCGCTCCAGCAGCTGGGCGCCGCGCTCGCGCAGCGACGGCGGATCGTCCCGCGAGTCCACCACCTGGCCGTCGACGACGTCCTCCCGTCGCGGCGACGCCTCCACGAGGCCGCCGAGCGCCTCGCCGGCCGACACCAGCGCCGTGCCCACCGGCACCCCGGCGGACACCGACCTCGCCAGGTCGCCGACGGCGACGAGCGCCTGGCCGGCGTCATGGGCGAGCGCGCGGGCCTCGTGCTGGTCGGTGGCGGCCCGGCCGACCCGCAGCCACGCCTTCGCGGAGGTGCGCACGCCCCACCCGGTGGTGTGCCAGGCAGCGATCGCGGCCACCCGAGCCAGACCGGGCAGCGAGTCGACGGTCGGGCCGAGGAGCTCCGGCAGGCGTGGGCCGTGCACGTCCCGCTCGTCGTAGTCGTCGTAGTCGTCGTTGTGAGCCATGAGCCCCTTCCGTTTCCGTTGACCTTGCGTGATTTCGACTCGCTCGTACGGCTTCGCAGGCTCAGCCGTGTCGCTCGCTCAATCTTGTCGGCCCCACGTCGCTCGCTCCTTCGTCGCGACCGACTGGCCGCTTAACCCTGGACGCCGAAGATCGCGAGGTGCAGGAAACCGCCGGCGGCGCCCATGATGGCGCCGTGGGCGTAGAGCATCCACTCGTCCTCCTTGATGGCGGAGCGCATCATCTCGACGAAGTCGCGGGGTGGGAGCTCCTTGGTGCGTTCGGCGACGAGGGTGCGGATCTTGTCGGCCTGCTGCCGGCTGAACTCCGGGTCCTTGAACGGCGTGATCGTGCGACCCACGGCCTCCTGCGCCACCGACTCGCGGATGTTGTCGAACTGGCGGGTGCCCATCGCCACCCGCAGGGCTCCCCGGGCCGGACCCGCGGCCTGGTCGATGGCCGGCCGCAGCGCCGCGGCGAGCATCGAGCGGGTGCGGTCGCCGCGCGGGCCGTCGAGCAGGAAGTCGCCGATGCGCTCGAGGGTGATGACGTCCTCGGCGATGATCTGCGCGTACACCTCGGCGGCCTCGTCCTGGCGGCGCAGGAACAGCCCGTGCACCTTGATCCCGAGGATCCGGCGCGGCTCGGGCGGCTCGAAGATCAGCCACATGCCCAGCGCGTTGGTGACCCAGCCGACGACGATGCCGAGGAGCGGCAGCAGCCACCACTGGTGGGCGAGGCTGTCGGCGACGGCGACGGGGATGCCCAGCAGGAACCCGAACACGAACCCGAACAGCACCATCAGGTTGAGCTCGCGCTGGCCGAAGTCGCGGAAGATGCGCACCACCAGCGCCGGGTTCTCGCGGAAGTGATCGATGACCATGATCTTCGGATCGAGCAGCTGGTCGATGTGCGTGCCGATCTCAGTGGTGACCCGGCCGACCACCGACGGCAGCTGGGCCTGCACCCGCTGGTAGACGGCGTCCTTCACCGGGTCGGGCAGGTCGCGCCACAGCCGGGGGTGCTCGCAGCGCATCACCTGGTCGACGAGCTGGGGGATCTCGGGGCGGAACACCGTGACGATGTGCTCGGCGATCTTCTCGGGCTCGAGCTGCTGGTAGAACTCCGACGGCGTCCCGAGCTTGGCGATCGCCTTGTCGACGGCGATGCTGCCCATCTTCGCGGCGCGCGCGGGCACGATCCCCTGCCAGCCCATGCCGCCCTGCAGGACTCCGGGAACCTCCTGCACCTTGCGCGGCAGGACGCTCGCGAGCTCGCGCATCCCGGGCACCTTGATGCCCCGGAACTGCACCGGCGAGAACAGCATCCACAGGCCCGACCAGTTGATGAGCCAGCCGATCACCCCGGTGAACACGGGGATGCTGAGGAACGCGACCCAGTGGAGGTCGGCGGCCCAGTCACGCACCGGATCCAGCAGCCAGTCCACGATCGCCCTCCCGCGCGGGGCCGCCCCGCCGACCGCAGACTAGTGCGAGACACGGTGTCGCGGTCAGATCCGGTCAGTCCCGGACCCCGGGGTGGGTGACGCAGGCGAGGACGGCGGCCGTCAGCCGCCCCGACGCCACACCACGATCGCGTGTGAGGGGTCGGGGCCCCGCAGCACCGGGAGCCGGTCGACCCTCGGGGCCGGCCGGGCCGCCACCTGCAGCGCCTCACGGGTGGCCGCGAGCTCGGCGGCGAGCTCGGCGTTGCGGGCGCGCAGCGCGTCGACCTGGTGCTCGAGGTCGAGGATCCGGCGCACCCCCTCGATGCCGATGCCGGCGCCGGTGAGCTCGGAGATGGTGCGCAGCAGGTCGAGGTCGCGCACCGAGTAGCGCCGTCCGCCGCCGCCGGTGCGGCCAGGGGTGATGAGCCCCATCCGCTCGTAGGTGCGCAGCGTCTGCGGGTGGAGTCCGGTGAGCTGGGCCGCCACCGAGATCACGTAGACCGGGGTCTCCGGCGTGGGTGACTGGAACGGCGAGCTCATGAGGAGGCACCGTCGAACAGGCCCGCCCTCAGCTGCGTGCCGGCGGAGGCCTCGCGGTAGGCCTCCACGGCCGCGCGGGCGGCGTCGTCGAGCACGGCGGGCACCTGCACCTGCACCGTGGCGAGCAGGTCGCCGGAGGTGCCGTCGGACCTGCGGACGCCCTTGCCGCGCACCCGGAAGGTGCGGCCGTTGGGGGTGCCGGCCGGGAGCTTCAGGGTGACCGGCGTGCCACCGAGCGTCGGGATCCTCACCTCGGCGCCGAGCGCGGCCTCGTCGAAGGAGACCGGGACGTCGAGAGTGAGGTGGTCGCCGTTGCGGGCGAAGATCCGGTGCCCGGTGACGGCGACCTTCACGAACAGGTCGCCGGCCGGCGCGCCGTGGTGGCCCGCGGCCCCCTTGCCCTTGAGCCGGATCCGCTGTCCGTCCTTCACCCCGGCCGGGATGCGGGCCTGGATCGTGCGCGCGGAGGTGCCCCGACCCGACCCGTGGCACGTGGGGCACGCCTCGTCGTACACGAGCTGCCGCCCGCCGCAGGAGGGGCAGGCCTCGTTGACGGCGAACGCGCCGCCCATCGACATCACGACGTAGCCGGTGCCCTCGCACTCGCGGCACGGGTGCGGCCGGGTGCCGGGCCGGCCGCCGGTGCCCTTGCACGTGCCGCAGGCGGAGTCGGAGGTGAGCCGCAACGAGATCGTCACGCCCTCGATCGCGTCGGTGAACCCGATGGTCGCGGTGGTCTCGACGTCGTCGCCCTTGACCGGCCGCCGCACCTGCTGCTGGCGACGGGCGCCGCCGCCGGTGCCCGGGCCGAACATCTGGCCGAACATGTCGGCGAACCCGCCCGACCCGCCGGGCTGCTCGCCCAGCAGGTCCTCGAGGTTGAAACCGCCGCCCTGGGTGCGTGAGCCGCCGAAGCCGAAGCCCCCGCCCGCGCCGTAGAGGCGCCGCATCTCGTCGTACTGAGGGCGCTTCTCGGGGTCGCCCACGACGTCGTAGGCCTCGGCGACCGCCTTGAACCTCTCGTGCTTGGCGGTGTCGTCGGGGTTGGAGTCGGGGTGGTTCTCCCGCGCCAGCTTCCGGTACGCCTTCTTGATGTCGGCCGCCGACGCGTCCTTGCTCACCTCGAGAACGGCGTAGAAGTCCTTCTGGGCCCAGTCGGGCCGGAACTCCTCACTCACAGCTCACCCCTCCTCTCGACATCTTGAGTGCATTCCTGCAGCGTCACGCCGGCGGGTCCACCACCAGAACCTGCGCCGCGCGGACGACGCGGTCGCGGATGCGGTAGCCGGACTTGGCGATCACCTTGCAGGTGGTGACCTCGACCTCGGGGTCCTCGCCGACGTGGCTGAGGGCCTCGTGGAGGGCGGGGTCGAAGGCGTCGCCGGGGGTGCCGAACTTCTCGAGTCCGAGCGTCGCGACGGTGCGCTCGAGCTGGTCGGAGACGGTCTGGAGACCGGGCTCCAGGTCGCCGTGCTCGCGGGCCCGGTCGACGGTGTCGAGCACCTCGACGATCGGCATGAGGACGGCGTAGGTGGCGTTCTGACGCACCAGGTCGCGGTCGCGCTCGACCCGGCGCTTGTAGTTGACGAACTCCGCCTGCAGCCGCTTCAGGTCGAGCGTGCGCTCCTCGAGCGCCCGCTCGGCCGCGGCCAGCGGGTCAGGAGCCTCCGCCGACTCCGCCGAGTCATCCGACTCCGCCGAATCATCCGACTCCGCCGACTCAACGACCCGACCGACTCCGCCGACTCGGTCGGCGAGCCCTCCGACTCGCCCGCAGCCTCGGCCGAGGCCCCCTCCTCGAAGGAAGGGACCTCGGCCTCGGACTGGTCCGCCGTCTCGGCCGCGTCGTCCCCGAAGGGTCCGTCGTGGCCCTGCGTCACTTGGCTTCGCCCTCGCCCGCGCCGTCGGTGCCCGGCGCGTCGTCGACGACCTCGGCGTCGACCACGTCGGCGTCGACGATGTCGTCGTCGGCCTCACCGGTGGCGCCGGTGGTGCCGCCCGCAGCGGCCGCGTCGGCCTCGGCGGAGGCGTACATGGCAGCGCCCATCTTCTGGCTCGACTCGTTGAGCTTCGAGACGCCCGCGCCGATGGTGGCGGGGTCGGCCTCGGGGTCCTCGAGGGTCTTCTTCAGCGCGTCGACGTCGGTCTGCACCTCGGTCTGCACGTCCTCGGGGATCTTGTCGCCGTTGTCGGCGAGGAACTTCTCGGTGGTGTAGACGAGCTGGTCGGCCTGGTTGCGCGCCTCGACGGCCTCGCGCCGCTTGGCGTCCTCCTCGGCGTACTGCTCCGCGTCGGCGATCATCCGGTCGATCTCGTCCTTGCCGAGGGCCGAGCCGCCGGTGATCGTCATCGACTGCTCCTTGCCGGAGCCCTGGTCCTTGGCCGTCACGGCGACGATGCCGTTGGCGTCGATGTCGAAGGTGACCTCGATCTTCGGGACGCCGCGCGGGGCCGGCGGCAGCCCGGTGAGGTCGAAGTTGCCGAGGGGCTGGTTCTGCGCCCACATCGCGCGCTCGCCCTGCGCCACCTTGATCTCCACCGACGGCTGGTTGTCGTCGGCGGTGGTGTAGATCTGCGTGCGCTTGGTGGGGATCGTGGTGTTGCGCTCGATCAGGACGTTGAACTCGCCGCCCTTGGTCTCGATGCCCAGCGACAGCGGCGTGACGTCGAGCAGCAGCACGTCCTTGACCTCGCCCTTGAGCACACCGGCCTGGAGCGCAGCGCCGACGGCGACGACCTCGTCGGGGTTCACGCCCTTGTTGGGCTCCTTGCCGCCGAGCAGGTCCTTCACGACCTCGGTGACGGCGGGCATGCGGGTGGAGCCGCCGACCAGCACGACGTGATCGACCTCGCCCACGGAGACGCCGGCGTCCTTGAGCACGCTCTGGAACGGGGCCTTGGTGCGGTCGAGCAGGTCGGAGGTCAGCTTCTGGAACTCCGAGCGGGTCAGCTTCTCCTCGAAGTGCAGCGGGCCCGACTCGCCGTGGGTGATGTAGGGCAGGTGCACGGTGGTCTCGGAGGACGAGGACAGCTCGATCTTCGCCTTCTCCGCGGCCTCCTGGAGGCGCTGCTTGGCGATCTTGTCGGCCGCCAGGTCGACACCGTTGGCATTCTTGAACTTGGTGACCATCCAGTCGACGACCTTGTTGTCCCAGTCGTCGCCACCGAGGTGGTTGTCGCCGGAGGTGGCCTTGACCTCGATGGTGGAGAAGCCGTCGTCGTCCTTGCCGACCTCGAGGAGGGACACGTCGAAGGTGCCGCCGCCGAGGTCGAAGACGAGGATGGTCTGGTCGCCGTCGCCCTTGTCGAGGCCGTAGGCCAGCGCGGCCGCGGTGGGCTCGTTGACGATGCGCGAGACGCTGAGGCCCGCGATCTCACCGGCCTCCTTGGTGGCCTGGCGCTGGGCGTCGGAGAAGTAGGCCGGCACGGTGATGACCGCGTCGGTGACGGGCTCGCCGAGGTAGGCCTCGGCGTCGCGCTTCAGCTTCTGGAGCACGAACGCGCTGATCTGCTGCGCGGTGAACGACTTGTCGTCGATCGAGGTGCTCCAGTCCGAGCCCATGTGGCGCTTGACCGAGCGGATGGTGCGGTCGATGTTGGTGACCGCCTGACGCTTCGCGACCTCGCCCACGAGCACCTCGCCGGACTTGGCGAAGGCGACGACGGACGGGGTGGTGCGGGCGCCCTCGGCGTTGGCGATGACGGTGGGCTCGCCACCTTCGAGGACCGCGACGACGCTGTTCGTCGTCCCGAGGTCGATTCCGACAGCACGTGCCATGGTGTTGCTACCTCCGTGATTGGGGTGGATCCGGGTGGTGGTGAGAGATCGTGTCACTCAAGTTGAGTGGGATGCGCTCAAGTCTGTCAGAGGGTGCAACAGGCCGCGTCGTCGGGTTGTTCCCCGCGTGCCCGACGACGTGAGATCCGGGAAGACCGCACCAACGCGCCGCCCGCGCCCGTCGAGCCTGGTTCTCTATGCTTCGCGCGGGGTCAAGTGCGGCCCGTCAGCGGTCGATGTGACTACCAGGCCCACCCCACCCCCGGCACCAGGAGGTCGTTCTGAGCACGACCCCGCCTCGCCCCGTCCTCGTGCTGTGGGCCGTCGTCGCCGTTCTCACCGCGGTCCACGTCGTGCAGCCGACCGGCGTTCTCGGCGGCCTCACCTACGTGTCCGTGATGGCCGTCACCGCCGGCGTGGCCGGCTGGGGCGCGAGCGGCGCCCCGGCCGGTCACCGTCTGGTGCCCCGCCTGGCCGCCGCCGGGGTGGTGGCGTACGGCGTCGGCGAGACGATCTACCAGTCCTATGACCTTCACGGCTCCGCCCCCGACGTGTCGATGGCCGACGTCTTCTACTACCTCGCCTACGTCTGCCTCGGCGCCAGCGTGCTCGTGGTGGTGGTGCGCGACCACCACGACCGCACCAAGGTCGACATCGAGGCGGTGATCGACACGCTCGTGGTCGTGGTCGTGAGCGTCCTGCTGTTCTGGACCACCTCGGCCCGCGCGATCCTCCAGGACGCCTCGGTCCCGCTCGGCGACCGCATCGTGCTGAGCGGTTACCCGGTGATCGACGGGGTGCTGATCGCGCTGGTGGTGCGTGCCCTGATCGTGCCCGCGCGGCGCGCGGCGCTGGGCGTCCCGTTCGCGGTCGGCATGGCGTGCTGGCTCTTCGCCGACATCGGCTTCCTCGTGTCCTCCGACGAGGGCGCTCGTGCGCTGGCTCGACGCTGCCTGGATGGTCGGCATCGCGCTCATGGCGACGGCCACCTGGGCGCCGGCCGCACCGAGCCGGACGAGGCGACGGCCGCCGAGCGGGACGCCGGGCACCCGTGGGCAGCTCGGGCTCGCCGTGCTGCCCGCTCGCGGTCCCGCCGCTGCTGCTCCTCGTCGACGACCTGCTGGGCGGCGAGGTGCCGGTCGTCGAGGCGCGCGGTCGGGATGCTCGCTGCTCGTCGTCCTCGTGTTCGCCGCACCGCCCGGCTGCTGCTGTCCGAGAGCCGGGCCGCGGCCGAGCTCGCCCTCGCCCGCGACGACGCCCTGGCGGCGTCGCGGGCCAAGTCGGCGTTCCTCGCCACGATGAGCCACGAGATCCGCACCCCGATGAACGGCGTGATCGGGCTCGACCGAGCCTGCTGCTCGACCACCGAGCTCGACGCCCGGCAGCGGCAGTACGCCGAGGGCGTGCGCAGCGCCGGGCAGCGCGCTGCTCGGCGTCATCAACGACGATCCTCGACTTCTCCAAGATCGAGGCCGGCCACCTGCGAGCTCGAGGACGATCGACTTCGACCTCGTCGCAGCTCGTCGAGGAGCGTCGCCGAGCTGGTCGCCGAGCCGGCCCGCGCCAAGGACCTCGAGCTGCTCGCCTACTGCTCGCCCCGACCTGCCCGCCGGCGCTGCGCGGCGACCCGGCCCGGATCCGCCAGGTGCTGCTCAACCTGGCCGGCAACGCGGTGAAGTTCACCGCCGACGGCGAGGTCGTCGTCCGCGCCCGGCTGGACGGCCGCGACCGACGACGGGCGTGGTGGTCCGCTTCGAGGTCGTCGACACCGGCATCGGCGTCGCCGAGGACGACCGCGACCGGCTGTTCGAGCCGTTCTCGCAGGCCGACTCCTCCACCACCCGCCGCTACGGCGGCACCGGCCTCGGGCTCGCGATCTGCCGCCAGCTGGTCGAGCGCGATGGGCGGCAGCATCGGCGTCGAGAGCGCGGCCGGGCCGGGGCAGCACGTTCTGGTTCACGATCCCGCTCGCGCTCGCCGCGGACCGGGGACGCGACCGCCCGCCGCGCCGCCGAGCTGCTGCACGGGCCTGCGGGTGCTGGTCGTCGACGACAACGCGACCAACCGCGATGATCCTCCACGACCAGCTCGCCGCACTGGGGCATGGCGGTCGACGTGGTCGACGGCGCGCCGCGCCGCGCTCGACCGCTGTCGCGCGGCCGCCGCGACGGGCCGCCGTACGACCTGGCCGTCCTCGACCTCTGCATGCCGGACCTCGACGGCCTCGACCTCGCCCGGCGGATCTCCGCCGACCCCGATCCTCGCCGGCACCGGGCTGGTGCTGATGACCTCCGGTCCCGAGATCACCCAGGCCGAGGCGCGACGCGGCGCGGATCGCCGCCGCGCTCACCAAGCCGGTGCTGATGTCCCGGCTGCGCGCCACCCTCGAGGACGGTCGTCGGTCGCCGCGGCGTCGGCGCCGGCGTCGTCGAGGCGGCACCGGCCGGCGCCGCGGACCGACCGCCGTCGCGCGGTCCTGGTCGTCGACGACGGCGAGATCAACCAGATGGTGGCGATCGGGATGCTGAGCCACCTCGGCTACACCGTCGAGGTCGCCGACGACGGGCTCGCCGGCGCGTGGCCGCGGTGCGCGCGAGCCGGTTCGACGCGATCCTGATGGACGTGCAGATGCCGGGCATGGACGGCTACGAGGCGACCGCGCCAGATCCGCGCGCTCGAGGCGCGACGACCGCCACACGCCGATCGTCGCGATGACCGCGGGCGCCACGGACGGGGAGCGGGCCCGCTGCCTGGCCGCGGGCATGGACGACTACCTCAGCAAGCCGGTGCAGAAGCAGGGGCTCGCCGACATGCTCGAGCAGTGGGTGCCGGCCAGCCCCGACCGGTCGGTGCGGCGACCCTCCCCCTGACGGGGGTGTGATCGGCACGCGTGGTGCGGTTGCGTCGTGTCATGACCGTCCCCACCCTGACCCTGAACAACCAGACGCAGATCCCCCAGCTCGGGTTCGGCGTCTTCCAGATCCCGCCCGAGCAGACCGCCGACGCCGTCACCCAGGCCTTCGGGTCGGCTACCGGCACATCGACACCGCCCAGATGTACGGCAACGAGCAGGAGGTCGGCGAGGCCGTCGCCGCCTCCGGCATCCCGCGCGGCGAGCTGTGGATCACGAGCAAGCTCAACAACGGGTTCCACCGCCCCGACGACGCCCGCCGCGCCTTCGACGAGACGCTGGCGAAGCTGGGCCTCGACCACATCGACCTGTTCCTCATCCACTGGCCGCTGCCGACGCTGTACGACGGCGACTACGTGTCGACCTGGCGCACCCTCACCGAGTTCGCCGCCGACGGTCGCGCCCGTTCGGTCGGCGTCTCCAACTTCGAGCCCGACCACCTCGACCGGATCGTCGGCCGAGACCGGCGTGGTGCCCGTGGTGAACCAGATCGAGGTGCACCCGTACTTCGCCAACGAGGCCGCCCGCGGCGCCACCCACCGCCACGGTGCCGTCGTGGAGTCGTGGTCGCCGATCGCTCAGGGCGCCGTGCTCAGCGACGCGACCGTCGGCGGGATCGCCGCCGCGCACGAGCGCACGGCGTCGCAGGTGACGCTGCGCTGGCACGTGCAACGCGGCGACATCGTGTTCCCGAAGACGGTCAACCGCGCCCGGATGGAGGAGAACTTCGGGATCTTCGACTTCGAGCTCACCGATGACGAGATGAGCCGCGATCACCGCGCTCGACCGCGGCGAGCCCGGCCGCCGAGGCCCGAACCCGGCGACGTTCGACATGGTTCCCGGCTGAGGTCTGTCAGGCCTCGAGCGAGCGGCCCCACTTCTCCAGCAGGCCGGCGAGGCGGGTGCGGTCGGCGTCGGTGAGGCCGGCGAGCAGCCGGTGCTCGTTGGCGACGTGGCGCTCCAGGGCCTCGTCGACCACGCCCCGGCCGGACGGCGTGAGGCGGATCCGGCGGGAGCGGGCGTCGTCGGCACAGACGGTGCGCTCCACGTGGCCGGCGGCGACCAGGCGGTCGACCCGCTTGGTGACCGCGCCCGAGGTGACCATCGCACTGGCGGCGAGCTGGCCCGCAGTGAGCTCGTAGGGCTCACCCGAGCGGCGCAGGGTGGCGAGCAGGTCGAACTCGCCGTCGCCCAGGCCCATCCCGGCGAAGACCGGCCGCAGCTCGCCGTCGAGCAGCGCCGCGAGCCGGTGGAGCCGGCCGATCACGCCCATCGGCGACACGTCGAGATCGGGTCGCTCCTCGGCCCACCGGGCGAGGATGCGACCGACGTGGTCCGGCTCCGTCATGGGCTGGACATTATCTCGACGAGGAAACTAAAGTCTCTTCCGTGGAAACTAATGGGTGGCGCTACTCCCTGGTCGCGGCGGTCGCGCCGCTGGCCTGGGGCACCACCTACTACGTGACCGAGGAGTTCCTCCCGCCCGACCGTCCGATGTTCGCCGCGCTGATGCGCGCGCTGCCGGCGGGCCTGCTGCTGCTGGCGTTCACCCGCACGCTGCCCCGCGGCGAGTGGTGGTGGAAGTCGGCGGCGCTCGGGCTCTGCAACATCGGACTGTTCTTCCCGCTGATCTTCCTGTCGGCCTACGGGCTGCCGGGCGGGCTCGCCTCCACCGTGCAGGCGATCTCGCCGCTGGCCGTCATGGCGCTCGCCTTCCTGCTCATCGGCGAGCGCGCCACCGTGCTCCGGATCGTCGCCGCGGTGGTGGGGCTCGCCGGCGTGATGCTGCTCGTGCTGCGCACGCCGGACGGCGTCACCGGGCTCGGCCTGGCCGGCGCGTTCGGCTCCGTGCTGGTCTCCGGCCTCGGCTTCGTGCTGGTGAAGAGGTGGACCCCGCCCGTCGGGATGCTCACCCTCGTCTCGTGGCAGCTGATGTGGGGCGGCCTGCTGCTGCTCCCGGTGAGCCTCCTGCTGGAGGGCGGGCCGCCCGCGATCGACCTCGCGGCCGCGGGGGGCTACCTGTGGATCGGGTTCTTCGGCACCGTGATCGCCTACGTCTGCTGGTTCACCGGGCTGCGCACCCTGCCCGCCGGTGCGGTGGCGATCGTCGGGCTGCTCAACCCGGTGGTGGGCACGACGCTCGGCGTCCTGCTCGCCGCCGAGGCGTTCGGGCCGGTCCAGGCGCTCGGGATGGCGCTCGTGATCGGCGGCGTGCTCGCCGGGCAGCTGCGCCGGCCCCCGAGCCCCGAGCCCGAACCGGCGGCCGAGCCGGCGGTCGGCGTCAACCGATCTTGACCCGGATCTCGTTCGACTTCTTGCCGGTGTCGGAGTCGACGACGCGGAACCGGTTCTTGCCGAGCTGGCCGGTCTGGATGAACGTGGAGAAGGTCTCGCCCGCCACCGAGACGGTGACCGGGAAGTCGTTCCACCCGCCGTTCTCGAACTTCTGCACCTGGAGGATCGCGCCCTCGCCGCCCGGGTAGGTGCCGGTGAGGTCGATCGGTTCCATCGCGCTCACCTCGGTCTGCGAGGCCGAGAGCGAGATGACCTCCTCGTCCGCGGGCGGGTTGAACGGCGTCGAGGACTCCTCCGGCTCGGCCGGCAGCGAGATCGGCGGCTCCTCGCTCCCCTCGGTGTCGGTGGGGTCGGGGAGGTAGAGCGTCGGGGACGAGCTCGGCCCGTCCACGCTGTCGCCGCTGACGCCGAGCACCCGCGTGGCGGCGAGCGCTCCGCCGGCCAGGATCAGCCCGACGACGAGCGAGATCGCCACCAGCGCGCCGACGCCCACGAGCACGGGGTGCTCGCGGCGCGGGCCCCGGGTGGGCTCGTCCTGGTCGTCGGTCACCCCGTCATTGTGGGTGACCCACCGGGGCGATCCAAGTTCAGAGCCCGCGCTTCCAGACGACCTGCTCGTGGAGCCGCTGCGAGCGCCAGCCGTCGGGCGTGCGCACCATCTCGTGGTGGTAGAGCCCGCCGACCTCGACGATCTTGGTGCCGCCGTGCCCGTCGTCCATGGGCATCGGGTTGTCGAAGTAGGCCACGACGTCGGCCCGGTCCGCGTCGTCGTGGAAGGTCACGTCGAGCTGCCCGATCGTGTGCATGCGCTGGGGGAAGAAGGCGGGCAGCATCTCGGCCAGCCACGGCTTCACCTCGGCGAAGCCGCCGGCGATGCCACCGGACTCGGTGTAGTCGATCTGCGCGTCCGGCGTGAAGACGGTGTCGAGGCGGTCCCAGTCGCCGGTGTCGATGGCGCGCGTGTAGCGCGTGACGACGTCGGCGAGCTCCATCCGGTCACTGATCTCGGGCAGGTCCACCCCGGCACCCTGGCAGAAAACTGGAACACGTTCTAGTCTGCGAAGGTGCGATTCAGCTACGCCGAGGCGATGACCCGAGCCGAGTTCTACGCCCCGCTCGCCCAGGCGGCGGAGGCGGCCGGCTACACGTCGATGACCGTGGCCGACAGCCTCATCTACCCGCAGGAGTCGGACTCCACGTACCCCTACACCGACACCGGCGACCGGGAGTTCCTCGAGGACAAGGAGTTCATCGAGACGATGATCCTCTGCGCCCACCTGTTCGCGGTCACGACGACGCTGCGCCTGACGCCGTTCGTGATCAAGCTGCCCGTGCGACCGCCGGTGCTGGTGGCCAAGCAGGCCTCGTCACTGGCCTTCCTCTCGGGCAACCGGCTCGGGTTCGGCGTCGGCCTGTCGCCGTGGCCCGAGGACTTCGCCGCGCTCGGCGTCCCGTGGGAGCGGCGCGGCAAGCGGATGGACGAGTGCATGGACATCCTGCGCGGCCTCACCTCCGCCTCCGGTGAGCAGGGCTTCTTCGGCTACTCGGGGGAGTTCTACGAGTTCGAGCCGCTCAAGCAGTGCCCGGCGCCGACCGAGCCGATCCCCCTCCTGGTGGGCGGTCACTCCGACGCCGCGCTGCGCCGCGCCGTCCGCAAGGGCGACGGCTGGATGCACGCCGGCGGTGACGGCGAGGAGCTCGACCGGCTGCTGACCCGGCTCGCCCAGATCCGCGCCGAGGAGGGCGACACCCGCGACGACTTCGAGATCCACGTGATCAGCTACGACGCCTACGACCTCGACGGCGTGAAGCGGCTCGAGGACAAGGGCGTCACCGACTGCATCGTCGGCTTCCGGGTGCCGTACATCAAGGGCCCCGACACCGAGCCGCTCGAGACCAAGGTGAAGCACCTGGAGCAGTACGCCGAGTCGATCATCGCGAAGGCGGGTTCGTGAGGGTGGCCGGTCCTGTGGCCGGGTCTTTCCGCGCAATTGCGCAGTTCGGGAAGGTTCGCGGCGCGGGAACCCGCCACAACGGCGCAATTGCGCGGATCGCGCGACGGGAGGGCAGGTCGTGAGCGAGTCGCTCGACCTCACCCAGCCGCTGCGGGACGCGATCGCCGAGGCCGAGGAGCTGATCGCCAACGCACCGTTCATCCGCACCGAGCAGGACCGGCTCGAGGGCTACGACTACCTCGCCGGCCGGATCCGGATGGCGATGCAGACGGCGTTCGACTACGACCTCGACCGGCCGCTGTTCATCAACCCCACGCACCAGTTCTCCCGCCAGGGCCTCGACAACCCTGACGCGATCTACTTCCACGCCTACCTGCGCGAGGGCGTCGAGTACGTCATCCGGGGGCGGCGCGGCACCAGCGCCGACCTCAGCTTCCAGGTGATGGGCGGGTCCTACTCGGCCGACTCCGCGCCGCCGTCGCTGATGGCCTTCGACGACCGCGAGCTCGATGTCGCCGACGACGGCACCTTCGAGTTCCCCTACACCGCCGAGCCCGGCGCCACGACGATCATCGTGCGTGAGGTCTTCAACGACTGGGACACCGAGGAGCGCGGGCTCATCACCATCGAGCGCACCGACAGGATCGGCCGGCCGGCCGCGCCGTTGAGCGAGAAGGTGCTGCGCAAGAAGTACGAGGTGGCGGCGCGCTCGCTGGTGGGGTCGATCCAGACCTGGTTCGCGTTCCCGCAGTTCTTCCAGTACCAGGAGCCGGTCAACACCCTCACCGCGCCGCAGGCGACGCCGGGCGGACTCGACTCCCAGCGCTCGAGCATCGGGCACTACGAGCTCGACGACGACCAGGCGCTCGTGGTCGAGGTGCCGCGGTGCGACGACTGCGCCTACCAGGCGATCCAGGTCGGCTCGGACTGGTACGCCTCCACCGACTACGAGACCCACCAGACCTCACTCACCAAGGCGCAGGCCGTCACCGACCCGGACGGCGTGATGCGGTTCGTCGTCAGCGAGCAGGACCCCGGGATCGCGAACTGGCTCGAGACCACCGGCCACCGCACCGGCGCGATGATGCTGCGCTGGCAGCGGCTCGAGCGCGACCTCGGCCCGGACGACGGGCCTGCTGTCACCGTCGTCCCGTTCGCCGAGGTGCGCGACCACCTCCCGCACCACGCCCCCGTGACCTCCGAGGAGTACGCCGCACGGATCGCCGCCCGGCAGCGCTCCGTGGCCCGAAGGATGATCAGTTGACCACCACCTCCGTCCACCACCGCACGCCCCTCGCCGACGCCTACGAGCCGCAGCCGCTGCTGAAGGGCAAGGTCCTCGTGCTCTCGGGCGTCGGCCCCGGCCTGGGTCGCGCGCTCGGCACCGAGGCGGCCCGGATGGGCGCCGACCTGGTGCTCGTCAGCCGCACCGAGAAGCGGCTGGAGAAGATGGCCGAGGTGGTGCGCTCCCACGGCGGCCGGGCGCTCGTCGTCCCCACCGACATCACCGACGAGGCGTCGCGGGCGGCGCTGGTGGAGCGGACGCTGGAGGAGTTCGGCCGGGTCGACTGCCTGCTCAACAACGCCTTCGGCATCCCGCCGATGGACCCGATCAGCACCATCGACGTCGAGGCGCTGCGGGCGGCCAACGAGACCAACGTGTTCGCCCCGCTGCGGCTGACCGCGCTGTTCGCCGACGCGCTCGCCGCGACGCAGGGCTCGGTGATCATGCTCAACAGTGCGGTGCAGTTCAGCTCGCAGCCGGAGTTCTCGGGCTACAAGCTGTCGAAGGGCGCGCTCGCGCACCTCGCCCACTCGCTCGCCACCGAGCTCGGCCCGCGCGGGATCCGGGTCAACAGCGTGGCGCCGTCCTACATCTACGAGGACGTCAACAGGGCCTACTTCGACTGGATCGCCGACGAGTCCGGCCGCACCCACGACGACGTCTACGCCGAGAAGGCCGCTCCGTGCGACCTGAAGCGGCTCGCCTCCCCCGAGGAGGTCGCGCGGGCGACGCTGTTCCTCGCCACCGACCTGGCCTCCGCCGTCACCGGCCAGACGCTCACGGTCGACTGCGGCGAGTTCCACTCGTGAACGTGGCGCGGACCCGACCTGCACCAATCGTTCAATTGAACGGCTCGTGCAGGTGAACGGCCACCCGACCTGCACCAATCGTTCAATTGAACGGCTCGTGCAGGTCAACGGCCACCCGGGCTGCACCAGCCGTTCAATTGAACGATCTGTGCGCGGGACGCTCCGCCCATGACCGACAACGTGATGACCCGCGAGCGGGCCGACGTCGGGTCGTACGACGACATCGTCGCCGCGGCGCAGCGCACCACCGGGCTCACCGACGTCGGCGGCACCGCCCACGAGGAGGGGCTGCGGATCCTGGCCGAGGACCTCGCCTCCCCCGAGGCCGGACTCACGCCGCGCGGCAACTACTTCCAGCGCTCCGAGGTCAAGAGCGCGCTGGTCGGGGTGCTGCTCACCACCGCGGCGTTCGACCGGCACCCCGAGCACGCCGACGTGTCGATCCAACGGCCGGTGTTCGTGATGGGCCTGCCGCGCACGGGCACGACGGCGCTGCACCGGCTGCTGCACGCCGACCCGATGGCCCAGGGGCTGGAGATGTGGCTGACCCAGTTCCCGCAGCCGCGACCCCCGCGCGACACGTGGGACGACGACCCGATCTTCGCCGCGATGCAGCAGGCGTTCGCCGCGCACCACGTCGAGTCCCCCGAGTTCATGGGGATCCACTACATGGACGCCACCACCGTCGAGGAGTGCTGGCGGCTGCTGCGGCAGACCGGCAAGTCGAACTCCTACGAGTCGCTGGCGCACATCCCGCGCTACACCGCCTGGCTGCAGCAGCAGGACTGGACCGACGCCTACGCGCGGCACCGCCAGAACCTCCAGCTCGTCGGGCTCAACGATCCCGAGAAGCGGTGGGTGCTCAAGAACCCCAGCCACATGACCGCGCTCGACGCGCTCATGACCGTGTATCCCGACGCGCTCGTCGTCTACACCCACCGCGACCCGGCGGTGTGCATCGCGTCGTCGTGCTCGCTGTCGGCGGAGACGACGGTGGGGCACTCCACGACCTTCACCCCCGAGACCATCGGCCGCACCCAGCTCGACCTGTGGTCCCGGGCCTACCACGCCTACCACGACGCCCGGCGGCGCTACGACGACGCGCAGTTCGCCGAGGTCGCGTTCGCCGATCTGGTCGCCGACCCGCTCGCGGTCGTCCGCCGCGTCTACGAGCAGTTCGGGCTCGACCTCACGCCGGACGCGCTGGCCGCCGTCGAGGAGATCGACCGGGAGTCCCAGCAGGGCGGCAAGAAGCCGTCGCACCGCTACGCCCTCGACGACTACGGGCTGAGCGAGCGGGACGTGGCGGAGGCCTTCGACCGGTGAGACGCCCGGGGCGCGACCTGCTGCTCGTCCCCGGGCGCGGGGACGATCCAGTAGCCACTTCCCGTCCACAGCAACGACTCGTCCCCGGTTCTCCACAGCGCGCTCGACGGCGGGGTGTGGCCGTCGGTGGCGGCGAGCACGGTGCCGGCATGACCACACACCACTCAGCTCACCCGCCACGTCGACATCGCCGTCCCGCCGCGCTGGCGCCGCCGCTCCGACCCCGACCGCGGAGTCCTGCTCAGCGCCCGGTCACCCCACCTGCCCGACAGCGGGGTCAGACCCGAGGTCGTCGTGCGCTGCGCTGCGGTCGACGACACCCTCGACCGCTGGCGCGCCCAGGCGATGCGCGAGCTGGGCCGCCGGCTCGCCGACTTCGCGCTCGAGGACGAGGACGAGTTCTCCCTCGGCGACCACGACGTCGCCTACCGCCGGTTCGCGCACCGGGTCGGCACGGCCGACCTGCTGTGCGACCAGTGGGCCTGGCTGGTCGACGGGCTCGGCATCACCCTCACCTGCGCGTGCGCCCGGGAGGACTACCTCGACTACTGCGACCTGTTCGAGATCGTCGCCGAGACGCTGGAGGTCTCGGCCTCCCGGCCCGCCGCGTGAACGCCGTCAGGCGCCGGCGAGAGCGGGCGCCGCCGGCAGGGCGCGAGTCCGCGGCGCTACGAGCCTGACTCGGTGGGTCCGATGTAGAGGAGCATCCGGTAGTCGACGCCGGGCTCGATGTTCACGAACCCGTGCCGCTCGTAGAACCGGCGGGTGTCGACGTCGATCTCGTCGACGTTGATGTGCATCTCCGGGCAGCCGCGCTCCGCCAGCAGGCGACGCGCCTCGGTCAGCAGCTCGGTGCCGAGACCGCGGTCGCGCAGGGCGGGCGTCACGTACAGCTCGTCGAGCGTGGCCACGGGCCCGTCGAACCAGATGACCGGCCGCAGCGTGACCAGCGCGAAACCGGTCGCCTCCGGCCCGTCCTCGCAGAGCAGCGTCAGGACGGCGCCGTCGTCGGCCAACAGGCGCTCGAAGCGCCCCACGAACTCGGACTCGGAGTCGGTGTCGGCCTCGAACTCGGTGTTGAAGTCGAACAGCAGCCGCGCCAGCGTGCCGGCGTCCGCCACCGTCGCCACCCGTACCGCCATGCCCTTGACTATGACACCTGGCGTGCGGACCGCGTGGATGAGCGGGATCCTCCGCTAGCGCGCGCTCGCGTCGATGCGGGGGCGCGGGTCGGAGAGGTCGAAGTCACGGACGCCGGCCGACCACAGGGCGCCGACGGCCATCGTGCGGCGGACGGCGGCGAAGGTGATGACGTGGGCGATGGTGCCGCCGAGGGTGTGGGTGGCGGGCGGGTCGCAGGTGGTGTCGACGAAGGTGTCGGCCATCGCCTCGTCCTCGATGGCGTCGGGCGACGAAGGCGCGGTAGTCGCGGCCGGCCACGTCGTGGCGGGCGGCGAGGCCGGGCACGGTCCGGTCGCTCTCGTCGGGCCAGTCGCCGCCGCGCAGCGCGGAGAGCCAGTGCTCCTCCTGGGTGACCATCGCGTTGAGGAGCGGCGCGCAGCGTCGGGTCGTCGTCGATGCCCTCCACCGACAGCTCGATGGGGCGGTCGACGACGTCGTCGGGCAGCTCGGCGGCGGCGGCGATGAGGGCGGTGAGCGAGTCGACGTGGTGGTCGACGAGGTGCTGGACGACGTCCATGGCGGTTTCCTTGCGGGCGGCGGGTAGCCGGAGGCCGCCGGGTGGGTGGAAGTGGACACCGCTGGGGGCGGGCAGCTCGAGCTCGCGGTAGGTGAGCGGCGGGTCGGCGCGCACCGCGGTCGGCGCGCGGCCGTAGGCACGGGCGAAGGCCCGGCTGAACGCCTCGTGCGAGCCGTACCCGGCCTCGACGGCGACGTCGAGCACGGTGCTGGGCGGTGCTGGTGAGTCGGTACGCCGCCCGCTCGAGCAGGATCCGGCGCCGCAGCGCTCCGGGCGCCTCCCCGCCGGCGGCCGAGACGAGCCGGTCGAAGTGGAACCGGGACAGGTACGCCCGGGCGGCGAGCTCGTCGGCGCTCAGCGCCGGGTCGTCGAGCCCGGCCTGTGCCAGGTCGAGGATCCGGCCCATCGGGTCCACGAGCGCCATGGCCCCACTCCTCCCGCGCCGAGGCCCGTGGCCTTGATCGGCATTGCTCCGAAAGACCTGGTGTCACCAAGGGGTGAATCGGTGAAGAATCCGGCTTCGACGTCGATCGGCCGGACGTCGTGGGGTTAGGTTCTCGCCGTGACTTCTCCTGCGACCACCCGCACCGTCCTCGCCGCCGCGATCTCGGCGACCCTCGCCGCCGCCGCGCTCGCCGCCGCCCCGGCCACCAGCGCCAAGCCGGACCCCGGCATCACGACCGGAACCGGCGCGTGTTCAAGGTCAACCCGGTGCAGTCCAGCGGCGACCAGACGCTCGTCGACGACAACGACTCGGCCACGGCGGTGCCGGCCAGGGAGTACGCGACGGTGCAGCTGCGCAACCTCGACGGCTCGGGCTACCTCCGCGGCACGTAGGTGACCGTGGAGTCGACCACGGGCACGCCGGCGTACTCCGCGGACGACCGGTTCTTCTACAACCGGGACGAGGACCAGTTCGAGCAGGTGATGGCCTACTTCTGGGTCAACCAGGCCCAGGAGTACCTGCAGTCGCTCGGCTTCGGCACCACCCTGCGCCCGGTCAACGCTGAAGCAGCGTGCAGGTGAAGATCAACCAGTACGGCGGCGACAACTCGCTACCAGACCGACAAGCCGTTCCGGATCCGGCTGGGCAAGGGCGGGGTGGATGACGCCGAGGACGCCGAGGTGATCGTGCACGAGTACGGCCACGCCGTGCACGCAGCGCAGGTCCCCGGCTACGGCACCAGCCGCGACGCCGGCGCCATCGGCGAGGCGTTCGGCGACTACCTCAGCATCACCGTCGGCCTGGCCGCCGCCAAGCAGTACGGCTGGCCGGTCAAGCGCCGAGCAGGCCTGCACGCGTCACGCCTCGCCGGCCGCGGCCCGCACCGCGCGCTCGGCGACGGCGTGCTCGTCGGTGCGGGCGTCGTAGGTCCAGAAGTCGCGCAGCCAGGCGGCGGTGAGCGCGACGCCGACGACGCAGGCGAAGCCGCCGCTGCTGATCGCGCCGCGCACCGACCAGGCGTCGGCGGTGACGCCGGCGCGCACCTGGCCGGCCAGCGGGCCGACCGAGTACGACAGCATCTCGATGCCGGCCAGCCGGCCGCGCAGGTGCTCGGGGATGGTCTGGTTCCAGACCGTGGCGCGGAAGATGCCGGAGATCATGTCGGCCGCGCCGGCGAGCGCGAGGAACACCAGCACCAGCCAGAACGACGGCATCAGCCCGGCGAGCCCGATCGCCGCGCCGTAGACCGCGGCGGCGACGACGATCGCCCGGCCGTGGTGGTGCACCCGGCGCGGTCCACCCGCTGAGCGCGGTGGCCACGAGCGCGCCGACGGTCTCGGCGGAGTAGAGCAGACCGATGCAGCTCGGGCCGCGCGAAGACGTCCTCGGCGAGGGCGGGGAACACGACGACCGGGAAGGCGAGCACCATGGCGGCGACGTCGACGAGGTAGGTGCCGAGGATGTCGCGCCGGCTCGCGGCGTACCGCATGCCCTCGGCGATGCCGCGCAGGCTGGGCGGGGTGGTCTCGGCGCGGTGCGGGTAGGACCGCATCAGCACGTAGAGCGAACGTGGCGACGACCAGGCCGCCGACGTCGACGACGAAGCACCAGCCCGACGCCGACGAACGGCGAGCAGCAGGCCGCCGAGCGCGGGCCCGACCAGCAGGCCCACCTGCATGCCGAGGCTGCCGAGCGCGTTGGCGGCCGGCAGCTCGTCGTGGCGTGACGGTGCGCGGCAGCAGCGCCTCCCGCGACGGCCGCTGCAGCGCCGACGGCACTGGTGAGCAGCGCCGCCACCACGAAGATCACGGCGACGCTCGGCTCGCCGCGGAAGGCGTTCCAGGCGAGCACCGCGGTGAAGCAGCCCTGGGCCACGCCGGTGCCGACGAGCAGCCGGCGCCGGTCGACGTGGTCGGCCAGCGCACCGCCGTACAGGCCGAACACCACGAGCGGCACCAGCTCGACGATGCCGATCGCGCCGACCGCGAAGTTGGAGCCGGTGAGCGTGTAGACCTGGTAGGGCACCGCGACGTACGACGACCATCGCGCCGAGGTAGAAGACCGTGCCGGCGACGAACAGCAGCCGGAAGTCGCGCGAGGTGCGCAGCGGCGTCACGTCGAGCCGCAGCGCCGCGGAGCCGGTCCGGTCCAGGTCACGAGCACTGATGGTGGCACCGGCCGGATCCACCGACCGAGTCATTTATCGGCCGGCGCCCGATCGGCACCTCAGGGACGGGTGACGGTCAGGATGCCCAGGCACATCTCGTCGGTGGTGCCCTCGCCCCACACGACGTACTTGTCCGGGACGCCCTCGAACGCCGGGAGCAGGTCGCGCAGCCACTGGACGTGCTTGCAGGTCACGCGGACGACGTCGCCGAAGTCCACGCGGACGGGCTGGATCGGCTTGCTGGCCTGGTTGTCGAAGTCCCAGACCGGGATGTCCAGGACGGTCCTCGCCTCCGGCGTACCGGGGTTGACCTCGATCGTGATGGACCGCCCCAGCAGGTGCATGTGGCCGGCCACGCCACGGATCGTGGTGGGCTCGGCGACGTGGACGGTCGCACGAGGTGGTGTTGCTGGGCTTCGGCTCGCCACCGCACAGGAGGTACAGGGCGTTGTTGGTGTTTCCGGCCCCGCCGAAGCGCTGGATCACGTCGGCCATCGAGGCGTCACGGTCGCAGAGCGGCCCGTCGGCGTACTTCGCGCGGCACGGCATCTCGACGGGTGCCGGCAGGAGCATCGTCTCCAGCGGTGTGACCCGAGCGGTGCCGGGTCGGTAGCGGAGCACGGTCGAGGAGGTGTCCGGCGCGGCACCGGCCAGCAGGTTGTAGTGGACCTGCATGACGATCCGGCTCCCCGGCGCGAGCGGCTTGCCGAACCCCGGTGCGCTCATCGACTCCGGACCGCCCGGCGCCCACGCGCCGAGCCACGGCGCACTGTCGAGCCCGAAGCCGTCGTCGCGCAGGCCGCTGCCGCCGAAACACGTCCATCCCTCACCCGGCGCCGCGTCGTCGAGGGTCTGTGCGTCGCCGACCTTGTCGGGCGGGACGCTGAACAGGATGACGTGGTGCACCACGTCGGGGTTGCCCGGTCGCACCGACGTCCCGGTCAGGAAGACCTTCTTCGCCAGGTGCGGGTCGAGCAGGAAGCAGCGGTAGTCGTCCGTGCCGGTGCCGTTCGGGGCCGCGGGGGTGTACGCCGCGGGCATCGTGAGCGTCATCCGCTTCTCACCCGCGCGCAGCGGTTGCAGCTTGACGGGCTCCGCGGGGTGCGAGTGGTCGGCCGAGTCGGTGGTGGTGGGCGTGGGCGTCGTCGGGCTCGCCGGCGCCGACGGGCCGTCGGCCTCGCTGCCGCCGCCCGAGCCGCACGCCGCCAGCAGCAGCGCGAGCACGACGACGGTGGAACAGGTCGTCGTACGCCTCATCCGGGTGGCCACGTCGTCGCCCTTCGGTGCACGAGCACCCGGGCACCGCGCCGCGGCACCGAGGTGATGTTGCGGACCCGCGGCTCGTCGTGTCCGTCGGCTCGCACGTCGAACGCCCCGAACACCTCGCGGAGCACCGCGACGCCCTCCATCAGCGAGAAGCCCGCGCCGATGCAGCGCCGGACGCCGCCGCCGAACGGGATCCAGGTGTTGGTGGGCGGGTTCGTGGCCCAGGAACCGCTCCGGCCGGAACACCTCCGGGTCCGGGGTGGTGGTCGGACCGGGCGTGGCTGACGATGATCGACGGCCCCACGGTGGCGCCGGCGGGCAGGTCCCAGCCGGCGATGGTGGCCGGCTTCATCAGCGTGCGCGCCACCAGCGGGATCACCGGGTGCAGCCGCATCGACTCCTTGAGCACGGCCTCGAGCCAGGCGTCGTCGCCCTCGACGACGGCCTGGTGGGTGCGCTCGCGCAGCGTGGCCGAGCCGCCGACCTCGTGCAGCGCCCAGGCCAGCGCGGTGGCGGTGGTCTCGTGGCCGGCGAGCAGCAGCGTCACGAGCTGGTCGCGCAGCTCGACGTCGGTGAGCGGATCGCCCTCCTCGGCGGTGCCGACGATGAGACGGGAGAGCACGTCGGTGCGCTCGTGGAGGTCGGGCGCCACCCGGCGCTCACGGATCTCGGCGAACATCAGCTTGTCGAGCTCGCGCTGGTTGTCGACGGTGCGCTTCCAGACGCCGTGCTTCTGGAGCCGCGGGTAGGTCCACCCGAACAGCACCACCGGGCTGACGTCGACCGTGGCGTTGACCCGCGGCCGCAGCGCCGCGAGCCGCCGCTCGTCGGTGACGCCGAAGACGACGCGCAGGATCACCTCGAGCGTGAGCGCGTTCATCCGGTCCAGCGACCGGAAGCTCGACCCGTCGCCCCAGCTGCCCACCTCGGCGCGGGCCAGGTCGTGACACCAGGTCGGCGTACTCCTTGAGCGCCTGGCCGTTGAACGCGGGCATCAGCAGCTTGCGGGCGCGCTTGTGCTCCACCGACGTCCTGGAGCAACAGCGAGTGCTTGCCCATCACCGGCCCGAGGATCGCGTTGCCCTTGCCGGCGTGGAACACCTCGGGGTCGCCCGCGAACACCTCCTTGGCGTGCTCGGGCCGGGTGACCATCACCAGCGGCCGCCCGCGCGGGATCAGCTTCACGGTGTACACGTCGCCGTACTTCCGGAACAGGTACGGGTGGAACCGGTGCCGGAACCGCAGCAGCGCCACCGTCTGCGGCGATGCGCCGGCCACGACGGGCCGGGCGGCAGGCCCTCCGTCGGCACCGGCGGCAGCCCGCCCTCGCCCATGGAGCTCAGCATCCGGAACCGCTGCGCGGTGATCGCCGGCACGTCGGAGAGGTCCACCATCACCTCGATCGTAGGGAACCCGGCGAGCCGTGGGCGGTCTCGTCGAGCAGACCGCGCCGGCGGGCGATCGCGGCGGCCTCGGTGCGGCCGGCGGCGTCGAGCTTGCCGAGGATGTTGGACACGTGGACGCTCACGGTCTTCGGGCTGATGAACAGCAGCTTGGCGATGTCGCCGTTGCTGCGGCCCTCGGCCACGTGCCGCAGGATCTCGAGCTCGCGGGCCGTGAGCGCGTC
>CAVRKT010000006.1:0-55557 GCA_963721965.1 uncultured Actinomycetota bacterium
CCCGGACCCGTCGCAGCTGCGACTCCTTCTCCTCCTCGGTGGCACGGGCGAGCTCGACGTGGTCGGGGGTGCCGTCGTCGTCCTCGTGGCCGGGGCGGAGGAAGGTGTTGACGCCGACGATCGGCAGCGAGCCGTCGTGCTTGCGGTGCTCGTAGAGCATCGACTCGTCCTGGATCCGGCCGCGCTGGTAGCCGGTCTCCATCGCGCCGAGCACGCCGCCGCGCTCGCTGATCGCCTCGAACTCGCGCAGCACCGCCTCCTCCACGAGGTCGGTGAGCTCGTCGATGACGAACGAGCCCTGCAGCGGGTTCTCGTTCATCGCCAGCCCCCACTCGCGGTTGATGATCAGCTGGATGGCGAGCGCGCGGCGCACCGACTCCGCCGACGGCGTCGTGACCGCCTCGTCGTAGGCGTTGGTGTGCAGCGAGTTGGCGTTGTCGTAGATCGCGATGAGGGCCTGGAGCGTGGTGCGGATGTCGTTGAAGTCCATCTCCTGCGCGTGCAGCGACCGGCCGCTGGTCTGCACGTGGTACTTCAGCTTCTGCGCTCGCTCGCCGGCGCCGTAGCGGTCGCGCATCGTGACCGCCCAGATCCGCCGCGCCACCCGCCCGATCACCGAGTACTCGGGGTCCATGCCGTTGGAGAAGAAGAACGACAGGTTCGGCGCGAAGTCGTCGATGTCGAGCCCGCGGGCGAGGTAGGCCTCGACGTAGGTGAAGCCGTTGGCGAGGGTGAAGGCGAGCTGGCTGAGGGGGTTCGCCCCGGCCTCGGCGATGTGGTAGCCGGAGATCGACACCGAGTAGAAGTTGCGCACCTGGTTCTGGATGAACCACTCCTGGATGTCGCCCATCATCCGCAGCGAGAACTCGGTCGAGAACAGGCAGGTGTTCTGGCCCTGGTCCTCCTTGAGGATGTCGGCCTGCACGGTGCCGCGCACGGTGCTCAGCGCGGTGGCGGCGTCGACGCCGTTCTCGGCGGCCTGGTCGAGCACCGTGTTGAGGAAGAACGCCAGCACGGTGGGGGCCGGGCCGTTGATCGTCATCGACACCGACGTCGTCGGGTCGAGCAGGTCGAAGCCGTCGTAGAGCGCCACCATGTCGTCGAGCGTCGCGACGCTGACGCCGGAGGTGCCGACCTTGCCGTAGATGTCGGGCCGCTCGGCCGGGTCCTGGCCGTAGAGGGTCACCGAGTCGAAGGCCGTGGAGAGGCGGGTGGCTCCGGCGTCCTGGCTGAGCAGCTTGAAGCGGCGGTTGGTGCGGAACGGGTCGCCCTCGCCGGCGAACATGCGGGCGGGGTCCTCGCCGTCGCGCTTGAACTTGAACACCCCGCCGGTGAAGGGGAAGAACCCGGGCAGGTGCTCGCGGCGCAGGAAGCTCAGCAGCTCGCCGTGGTCCTCGTAGACGGGGGAGCGCGACCCGCGGGATCTTGTTGCCGCTGAGCGACTCCCGGGTCAGCTTCGTGACGAGCTCCTTGTCGCGGACGACGACCACCTGCTCGTCGCCGGAGTACGACTCGACCAGCGCGGGCCAGCCCGCCAGCAGCTCGGTGACGTCGTCCGGCAGGTCCTGCCGGGCCGCCGCGAGCACGCCGTCGATCTCGTCGCGCTGCTGCAGCTCGCCCGCCACCGCCTCGAGCCGCTGCACCCGGCGGGCCGCGGCGACGAGCTCGTCGGTGCGCGCGTGGTAGCCGCGGACGGTGTCGGCGATGTCGGAGAGGTAGCGGATGCGGTCACCCGGCACCGACTGGTGCAGCCCGGTGGAGACCTTGGTGTCGACGGCGTCGAGCACGCCCTCGGCCAGCGGCAGACCGTGCTCGCCGAGCAGGCCGCGCAGGTGGTGGTAGAGCGCGGTGACGCCGTCGTCGTCGAACCGGGCGGCCGAGGTGCCGAAGACCGGCATGTCGGCGGGCTGCTTGCCGAACGCCTCGCGGTTGCGCACCATCTGCCGGCCGACGTCGCGCAGCGCGTCCGCGGCGCCGCGGCGCTCGAACTTGTTGATCGCGACGACGTCGGCGAAGTCGAGCATGTCGATCTTCTCCAGCTGCGAGGCGGCGCCGAACTCCGGCGTCATCACGTACAGCGAGGCGTCGACGAGCGGCACGATCGCGGCGTCGCCCTGGCCGATGCCGGGGGTCTCGACGACCACCAGGTCGAAGCCGGCGGCCTTGAGCACGGTGAGCACGTCGGGCAGCTCGTCGGGCAGCTCGTGGGCGCCGCGGGTGGCGAGCGAGCGGAAGAACGTGCGGTCGCGGTCGTGGCCCGGCAGGTCGAGGGCGTTCATCCGGATCCGGTCGCCCAGCAGCGCGCCACCGCCCTTGCGGCGGGTGGGGTCGACGGCGAGGACGGCGACCCGCAGCTTGTCCTGCTGGTCGACCCGGATCCGCCGCAGCAGCTCGTCGGTGAGCGAGGACTTGCCCGAGCCGCCGGTGCCGGTGATGCCGAGCACCGGCACGTCGCGGGCGGCGTCGCGGAGCGCGCCCAGCACGTCGGCGGGCAGCCGCCCCTGCTCGGCGCCGGTGATGGCGCGCGCGACGGCGGAGCGCTCGCCGGCGAGCACCTGGTCGGCGGTGACCTGCTGCTCGGCCCACAGGTCGACGTCGCAGTCCTTCACGACCGTGTTGACCATGCCGGCCAGGCCGAGCCGCTGACCGTCCTCGGGGGAGAAGATCGTGACGCCGGAGCGCCGCAGCCGCTTGATCTCGTCGTGCACGATGACGCCGCCACCGCCGCCGACGACCTGCACGTGCGGCGCGCCCGACTGCTTCAGCAGCTCGACCAGGTACTCGAAGTACTCGACGTGCCCGCCCTGGTACGACGACACGGCGACGCCGTGGGCGTCCTCCTCGAGCGCGGCGTCGACGACCTCCTGCACCGACCGGTTGTGCCCGAGGTGCACGACCTCGCAGCCCTGGCTCTGGAAGATCCGCCGCATGATGTTGATCGAGGCGTCGTGCCCGTCGAACAGGCTGGACGCGGTCACCAGGCGGACGTGGTGCTGCGGCTTGTGGAGGTCGCTCACGGGGGTCCCTCGAGGAAGATAGTTGGATGTCCTAGTAATTGAGGGTACACGGGTCGGGCTGTGCGGAAATCACTGGTGAACCAGTGAATTGCGCACTTCGCACGGAGGATCCCCCATGCGAAGTGCGGGTTTTCTGTGCCAGGTCTGCTCAATTCACTGGTGAACCAGTGATTTGGGCAGGCGTCAGCCGTCCACCGGGTCGCCGGCGCGGGCGCGGACGAGGCCGAGGAGCCGGGTGAGCTCGCGGACGTCGTCGCCGTCGAGGAGGTCGGTGGCGAAGATCTGCTCGTTGAGGCCGGTGGTGGCGCGCTCGCAGACCTCGCGACCGGCGTCGGTGAGCGAGGCGAGCTTGACGCGGCCGTCGTCGGCGCTGCGCTCGCGCGCGACGAACCCTTGCCGCTCCAGCCGGTCGACGGCGCTGGTGACCGAGGTGGGGTGCACCTGGAGCAGCGACCCGAGGCGGGTCATCGGCATCCCGCCCTGCCGGGAGAACGCCAGGAGGCGGAGCAGCTCGTAGCGGGCGAAGGTGAGGTCGAGCGGACGCAGGACGGCGTCGATGCGCTCGAGCAGCAGCTGCTGCACCCGCACCACCGAGGTGACGGCGGCCATCCCGTCGGCGGCGTCGGCCCAGCCGTGGGCCACCCACTGGCGGTGCGCCTCCCGGATCACGTCCACGCCGCTCACCCTAGGAGTTCGACCAGCAGCCGACCGGTCTCGTCCAGGTGGTCGCGCATCGCGGTCTCGGCGGCCGCGCCGTCCCGGGCGAGGACGGCGGCCACCACGGTCTCGTGCTCGCGGCAGATCGCGCGCAGCGAGCGGCCGGTGGCGGTGGTGGGCGGACCGAGCAGGGCGGTCGTGGCGCGCAGCGACGCCACGATGTCGGCGGCGCGGCCGTTGCCGGCGGCCCGCAGCAGCCGGTCGTGGAGCGCTCGGTCGGCGGCCCAGAACGCCGGCTCGTCGCGGGCCCGCGCGGCACGGCGCAGCGCCGCCAGGTCGGCGCGCAGCAGCGCGAGGTCGTCGTCCGAGCCCCGCTCGGCCACCCGACGTGCCGCCGGTGGCTCCAGGGCGAGCCGCACCTCGAAGATCTCGCGGACGTCGTCGGCCCGGGGGAGCAGGATCCGGAAGCCCCGGTTGCGGCTGATCGTCACCAGACCCGCCTCGGCCAGCCGCAGCAGCCCCTCGCGCACCGGGCTGCGGGACACGCCGAGCAGGTCCGCCAGCTGGTAGACCGAGTAGGTCTCGCCCGCCACCAGCTCGCCGGTGAAGAAACGACGTTAACACTGCATGGTGAAGGGTCGCGAATTGCGGGTGGAAGGTTTTCGGCGAATTAACGGAGGAATTGCCGGAAAGGTAGCGAGCTACTCCACGGGGTCGCCGGCGCGCTCGCGGACGATGCCGAGCAGCCGGGTGAGCTCGAGCACGTCGTCGCCGTCGAGCAGGTCGGTGGCGAAGATCTGCTCGTTGAGGCCGGCGGTGGCGCGCTCGCAGACCTCGCGGCCGGCGTCGGTGAGCGAGGCGAGGATAACGCGGCCGTCGTCGGCACTGCGCTCGCGGGCGACGAATCTCTGCTTCTCCAACCGGTCGACGGCGCTGGTGACGACGTAGGGTGCACCTGGAGCAGCGACCGAGCCGGGTCATCGGCATCGCGCCGTGCTGCGAGAACGCGAGCAGGCGCAGCAGCTCGTAGCGCGCGAAGGTGAGGTCGAGCGGACGGAGCACGGCGTCGATGCGCTCGAGCAGCAGCTGCTGCACCCGCACCACCGACGTCACCGCGGCCATGCCGTCGGCCGCGTCGCCCCACCCGTGGGCCACCCACTGCCGGTGCGCCTCCCGGATGACGTCCACCGCTCACCCTAGGGCGGCCACCGGCGCGGCGGCCGGTGGCTCCAGGGCGAGCCGCACCTCGAAGATCTCGCGCGACGTCGTCGGCGCGCGGGAGCAGCACCCGGAAGCCGCGGTTGCGGCTGATCGCGACGAGCCCGGCCTCGGCCAGCCGCAGGAGGCCCTCGCGCACGGGGCTGCGGGAGACGCCGAGCAGGTCGGCCAGCTGGTACACCGAGTAGGTCTCCTCCGGCACCAGCTCGCCCGCGGCCACGCCGTCGCGCACCGCGGCCACCACGGCGTCGGCCAGTGACGGCGCCGCGGCCGGGAGGGTGAGGGTGGGCACGAGTAGCATGTTACTCGTGAGCGACGTGGTGGCGGCACTGGAGCGCGCCGGTCTCGAGGTGCGCGCCGACGCCGGCACCCGGGCGATGTACAGCACCGACGCCTCGCTCTACCGGATCCCGCCGCTCGCCGTCGTGCGCCCCCGCCACGCCGACGAGGTCGCCGCCGCGCTCGCCGTCGCCCGCGAGACCGGCACCCCGCTCACCTCCCGCGGCGCCGGCACCTCGATCGCGGGCAACGTCGATCGGGCGCGGCATCGTGCTCGACTTCTCGCGCCACCTGAACCGGGTGCTCGCCGTCGACGCCGAGGCCCGCACCGCCGTCGTCGAGGCCGGCACCGTGCACGCCGTGCTGCAGACGGAGCGTCACGCCGCACGGCGTGCGGTTCGGCCCGGACCCCTCGACCCACCCGCGGTGCACCGTCGGCGGCATGATCGGCAACAACGCCTGCGGCTCGCGGAGCCTGGCCTACGGCCGCACCTCCGACAACGTGCTCGGGCTGCGCCTGCTCACCGCGGCCGGCGAGGAGGTCGTCACCGGCCACGACGGCGCGGGCCGGCCCACCGTCACCGGCGGCGACACCCTGCTGGCCGGCGTCCGCGACGTCATGGGCCGCCACCTCGTGCCCGCCCGCACCGAGCTCGGCCGGTTCGGCCGCCAGGTCTCGGGCTACGCCGCGCACCACCTGCTGCCCGAGCGGTTCGACCTCACCCCGGCGCTCGTCGGCTCCGAGGGAACGCTCGCGGTGGTCACCGAGGCCACGGTGCGGCTCGTGGTCGACCCGGCGGTCCGGGTCGTGGTGGTGCTGGGGTTCGACTCCATCGTCGACGCCGGTCGACGCGTCGCCGGCCGTCGTCGCGCACGGTCCCACCAGCTGCGAGGGCCTGGACTCACGACTGGTCGAGGTGCTCCGCTCCCGCCGCGGCGACGCCGCCGTGCCGCCGCTGCCGCGCGGCAACGCGTGGCTGTTCGCCGAGCTCGCGGGCGAGGACGCCGGTGAGGTGGTCGAGCGCGCCCGGCGGCTGGTCGCCGACGACGTCGGAGCGGTCGACGCGGAGGTGGTGGTCGAGACCCGCGCTCCAGGCGCGGCTGTGGCGGTTGCGCGAGGACGGCGCCGGCCTGGCCGGTCGCTCGCCGGCCGGCAAGCCCGCGTGGCCGGGCTGGGAGGACGCCGCCGTGCTGCCCGACCGGCTCGGCTCCTACCTCGAGCGCTTCGACGAGCTGGTCGCCGAGCACGACCTCACCGCGGCGCCGTACGGGCACTTCGGTGACGGCTGCATCCACGCGCGTCTCGACTTCCCGCTCGACCGGCCCGACGGCACCCGCGTGCTCCGCGAGTTCCTGGTGGACGCGGCGCAGCTGGTGGCCGAGTACGGCGGCACGCTCTCCGGTGAGCACGGCGACGGCCGGGCCCGCAGCGAGCTGCTGCCCCACATGTACTCCGCCGACGCGCTGGCGATGTTCGCCGGCCTCAAGCACGCCTTCGACCCGGGGAACCTGCTCAACCCCGGGGTCCTCGTCGACCCCGACCCGGTCGACGCCGACGTCCGGTTCGCCGGCACGTTCCCGCTGGGTCGCTCGGGAGGCGCTCGAAGCTCGCCTTCGCCTACCCGGCACGACGACGGCGACCTCGCCCAGGCGCTGCACCGCTGCACCGGCGTCGGGCAAGTGCCGCGCCGACAACAGCGCCGCCCACGGCGTCATGTGCCCCTCCTACCTCGCCACCCGCGAGGAGAAGGACTCCACCCGCGGCCGGGCCCGGGTGCTGCAGGACGTCGTCCGCGGCGAGCTCGCGTGGAGCGCGCCCGAGGTGCACGACGCGCTCGACCTCTGCCTGTCGTGCAAGGGCTGCGTCTCCGACTGCCCCACCGGCATCGACATGGCCACCTACAAGTCCGAGGTGCTGCACCAGACCTACCGCCACCGGCTGCGGCCGCGCTCCCACTACTCGCTCGGCCGGCTGCCGCTGTGGTCCCGGCTCGCCTCGCGGGTGCCGCGGCTCGCGAACCTGCTGGTGCGGCTGCCGCTGCTCGGGGCGCTCGCCCTCTGGGTGGCCGGCGTCGACCGGCGGCGCTCGGTGCCGCGGTTCGCCCGTCGCACCTTCCGGTCGACCTTCCAGCCCCGCGACGCCGGCACGCCGGTGCTGCTGTTCGCCGACTCCTTCAGCAACCACTTCGACCCCGACGTCGCCGCCGCCACCGCCGCGGTGCTCGCGGGTGCGGGCTACGCGCCCCGGCTGCCCGACCGGCAGGGCTGCTGCGGGCTCACCTGGATCACCACCGGCCAGCTCGACGCCGCCCGCAGGATCCTCGGCCGCACCGTGGCCGACCTCGCCCCGCACGCCCGCGCCGGGCTGCCGATCGTCGGCGTCGAGCCGTCGTGCACCGCGGTGCTGCGCCACGACGTCCTCGAGCTGTTCGCGGGGTCCGACCTCGAGGCCGACGCCCGGGCGGTGGCGGCCGCCACCCGCACCCTCGCCGAGCTGCTCGCCGAGACCGAAGGGTACGAGCCGCCGGACCTGACCGGCACCGACGTCGTCGTGCAGCCCCACTGCCACCACCACGCCGTGCTGGGCTGGCACACCGACGCGGCGCTCCTCGCCCGCACCGGCGCCACCGTCACCCGGCTCTCCGGGTGCTGCGGACTCGCCGGCAACTTCGGCGTCGAGCGCGGCCACCACGAGGTGTCGGTGGCGGTGGCCGAGCAGCAGCTGCTGCCGGCGCTCGACGCGGCACCGGACGCCGTCGTGCTGGCCGACGGGTTCTCGTGCCGCACCCAGGTGGCCGACCTGCGCGATCGGCCCGCCCGCCACCTCGCGCAGCTGCTGGAGGGTTTTCCGGGCCGCCCGGCCGGGTAAAGACCCTGCATGACTTCGTACGACGGGTTGAGCGGTCGCATCGACGAGATCGCCGAGAAGGCCATCGACTGGCGCATGGAGATCATGCAGTGGGGCAAGCAGGGGGACGGCTGGATCATCAGCGGCATCGGGTCGTTCTGGGAGTGCGACCGCGAGGGCAACGTGAGGCTCAACGGCGAGTCGCAGCCTGACCCCTACTACGTCGACATGATGCAGAACTGGCGCACCAACGTGCGCGCGGTGCTGGAGCCCTGGCTGGACCTCCCCGACCCGAGCTGGCTGGACTCGCGGATCGACACGCTGCGCACCCAGATGAACAGCCTGCTGGACCCGGCGCAGGCCGACGTCGCCGACGCCGACCCGGCGGACTCAGGGGTCCCGGCGCTCGGCAACTCCGACCTCCACAGCGCGCGCTCCACCATCGACACGAAGATCGGCAACATGCGCGGCTTCACCGCCGCGCAGATGTACGAGGTGCTCGTCACCAGGATGGACGACGTGATGCGCGGCGAGTTCGCCGCGACCGGCGTCCTCGGCGTCCACCTCACCGGCGAGAAGCAGATCATCGAGAACGCGCGCGACGACATCGTCAAGCTGGTCGACTCGCTCCACCACGTCATGGCGGCCAAGGGCCTGGTGGGCGGCGACACCATCGACCTCGCCGTCGTCGGCTCGCTCATCGGCCTGGTCGGGCGCCTTCTCCACCGGCGGGCCTCGCCACCGCCCTCGGGGCCGTGGGTGCCGCGGTGGGCCTGGGCGACGCGCTCATGGGGGAGGCGCGAGGAGGCCGACAAGGTGGAGGCCTCGCTCGCCGGCTACGACCCGGACGAGTGCTGGATGCTGATGACCGAGGCGCTCGACAAGATGAACACCTCGATCACCGACCAGGAGCGCGACCTCTCCGACGCCGCCACGAACGCGCAGTACACGGTGGCCGGCTCGGCCGACTTCGACCTGTCGAAGGTCACCGGCTCCGGCAGCGACCCCGGCGGACTCGCCGGCGGCGACGTCATGGACATCGACAAGGGCGGGCTGCGGTACATCGCCGAGCAGTCGCTGGTCACCGCCTCCCACCAGCTCGACCAGACGCGCTACGCCATCGAGGACGTCGACCCGAGCTTCGCGATGACCCGCCCGGCGAGCATCGGCTACGCCAGCGACGGCATCTACGGCTCGTGGTCGGGCTTCCAGGCGGCCACCACCACCGCGATCAAGGGCACCTCGGACGAGCTCTGGGAGCTGCGGGCGGCCGTGATCGACGTCCTGCACAGGTTCGGCGTCACCGACGTCGAGCAGGCCGAGCGCTACCGCGAGGTGGAGCAGCTCGTGCCCGTGGGCTTCAGCTGGTTCTGATCGGGCAGGTCGTCCGCAGGACCCGCCCCCCGATCAACCGGTGCGTCGCCGCCGCGTGCGGCACCGGGCAGCCGGGGGTGAAGCTGCCGAGTGACGCGAGGTCCGGCTCGGCGTCGGAGTAGGTGCGCATTCTCGGGGAGTCGCCGAATCGCTGCGGCCGGCGGCGCGACGGCGCCACCTGCAGCAGCCGGGCCCGGGCGCGCAGGCCGGCGTGGGCGAGCCGCCGGGCCACCGGACCGGGGTCGTCGTAGCCGAAGGCTGCGAGCAGCGGCGGGTCCAGCAACGCCCGGCTGAACACCTCGACCGGCCCGGCGAGCGGGCCGGGGTAGAACGAGGCGAGCAGCGCGAGCGTGGCGTCGGCGACCCGTCGGCTGCCGGGGTCGGGGGCGAAGTGCTCGCGCTCGTAGTCGTCCATGAGCGTGGCGAACCCGGTGTAGTCGTCCGGCACGTCGCGGATCCCCAGGTGCCGACCGAGCTCGCGGTAGTAGTTCACGGTCGCACGCTGCTCGCCCTTGGTGAGCCGGCGCCAGCCGACGTCGTCCAGCCACCGCTTCGGCACCACCACGAACGTGGCGAGCACGTAGCGCAGGTCGGCGTTCGAGATGTCGTACATCCGGTGCATCTGGTTGATCCGGCGGATCGCGGTGCGGCCCTCGGTGCTGTCGAAGCCGTGCACCGTCGGGGCCTCGAGCAGCAGCCCGGTGTCGTCGTAGCGCTTCTGGCAGCGCTGCGTGAACTCACCGGTGGCGTCGAGCAGGCGGCCGATGCTCGGCACGGCGTAGGTGCGGAACAGCGCGAAGCTGAGCGACTGGTTCATGTCCCACGGGAACTCGTGCAGCACCAGCGTGCGGACGATCTCGACGAAGTCGGTCTCGGGGTCGAGTCCGTCGATGTGCTTGCGCCAGAGGGTCTTGGCCACGGCTCACCGTCCCACGACGGCGGTGCCGCTGCGACCCTCGTCCGTCACCGTCTCGGCGTGCGCGAGCAGCGCCTCGACCACGGGCGCCTGGTCGGTCGAGGTCTCGATCACCAGGACGCCGTCCGGGTTGAGCCAGTCGCGCATCGTCGCGACCACCCGGCGGTGCACGTCGAGTCCGTCGGAGCCACCGTCCAGCGCGAGCCGCGGCTCGTGGTCGCGGGCCTCGGGCGGCAGGTCGCTGGATCCGGTCGGTGGGCACGTAGGGGGCGTTCACCACCAGCACGTCGACCCGGTGCCGCAGGTCGTCGGGAAGGGCGTCGAGCAGGTCGCCCTCGTGCACCCGCTCCGGCGGGAGGTTGCGCCGCGCGCAGGCGACCGCCCGCGGGTCGAGCTCGGCGGCGTGGATCGTGAGGTCCGGACGGCGGGCGGCCAGCGCGGCGCCGATCGCGCCGCTGCCGCAGCAGAGGTCCACGACGGTGCCGCCGTCGCGCGCCCGCGCGGCGGCGACGTCGACCAGCAGCGCGCTCCGCTGCCGCGGCACGAACACCCCGTCGTCCAGCAGCACCCGTACCCCGGCGAAGTCCGTCCACCCCACCACGTGCTCCAGCGGCCGCCCCGAGACCCGCGCCGTCGTCATCCGCTCGAGGTCGCCGTCGTCGGTCGCCGCCTCCCGCAGCACCCGTGCCTCGCCCTCCGCGAACACGCATCCCGCCGCCCGCAGCCGCCGTACGAGCGGGTCCCCCGCGCCGTCGGTCACCCGCCCATGTAACAGGGCGGCCCCGGAACTAGAACGCGTTACCGTTCTCTTCCGTGCCGCCGGACGTGTTCGCCCCCGCCCGTCTCGGACCGGTCGCGGTGCGGAACCGGACCGTGAAGGCAGCGACGTTCGAGGGGCGGACGCCGGCGGGGCAGGTCACCGACGAGCTCGTCGAGTACCACCTCGCGGTGGCGCACGGCGGCATCGGCATCACCACCGTCGCCTACCTGGCCGTGGCGCCGGAGGGACGCACCCACCGCGAGCAGATCGTGGTCGGGCCGGACACCCGAGCCGGGCTGGGGCGGCTCGCCGACGCCGTGCACGCGACCGGCGCGTCGATCGCCGGGCAGGTGGGGCACGCGGGTCCGGTGGCCAACGGCCGGTCGACCGGTGTCCGAGCGCTGGCGGCGTCCCGGATGCCGAGCCCGCTGTCGATGCAGATGATCGGGTCGGCGTCGGAGAAGGACCTGACGCGCATCACCCGCGCCTACGTCGCCACCGCGCGCACCCTGGTGGCCGCCGGGTTCGACGTGCTCGAGCTGCACATGGCGCACTCCTACCTGATCTCGTCGTTCCTCGCGCCCGGCCTGAACCGCCGCAAGGACCGGTGGGGCGGCTCGCCGGAGAACCGTTCGCGGTTGGCGCGCCAGGTGGCGCGGGCGGTGCGGGAGGAGGTCGGCGACGCGGCCGCCGTCACCGCGAAGGTGTCGGTGAGCGACGGGTTCACGGGCGGGGTCACCACCGACCTGGCCGTCGAGCTCGCCCTCGTGCTCGAGGACGACGGGCACCTCGACGCGCTCCAGCTCTCCGGCGGCTCCTCGCTGATGAACCCGATGTACCTGTTCCGCGGCGACGCACCGCTCGCCGAGCTCGCGGCCACCATGCCGCTCGCCGTCCGGCTGGGCATGCGGACGCCGGTGGGCCGGTCGTTCCTCAAGGAGTACGACTTCCACGAGGCCTACTTCTGGGAGAAGGCGATGCGGTTCCGCGAGGCGCTCGCGATGCCGCTCATGCTGCTCGGAGGTATCAACCGGCTCGACACGATGGAGCGGGCGATGTCCGCCGGCTTCGACTTCGTGGTGATGGGCCGCGCGGTGCTGCGCGAGCCCGACCTCGTGAACCGGCTCGCCTCCGGCCGCGCCACCGCGGGCGTGTGCATCCACTGCAACCGCTGCATGCCCACGATCTACACGGGCACCCGGTGTCCGGTGCGGACCGGCGAGTAGCGGGTCCGTCTCGTGTCCTGATCGTTGCCGAACCGTCATCCCCGTCGGAGGGTTGGCGGGCCCGACCCCGGGCAAGGTGGCGGCATGCCAGCCCCGCCGTCCGTGCCGCGCGAGCCCTGGGCCGACGCCGCCAAGGGTCTGTGCATCGTGCTGGTGGTGCTGCACCACGTCGTCGGCAAGCACTACGTGCCTCTGGTGACCGACCTGTCGGACCCCCTGTCCGGGTCGGAGCTGCTCCCGGCCTGGGTGGGCGAGGCGTGGCACGGGCTCACCGAGGCGCTGCGACCGGTGCGGATGCCGCTGTTCTTCGCCCTCAGCGGGTTCTTCGCCTCCCGCGCGCTGCACCGCCCGTGGCCCGCGGCGCGCGCCCGGGTGCTCGGCGGCTACTACCTCTACGCGGTGTGGCTGCTCTTCTTCGTTGCCTATTACGAGATCGCGACGCGGATGCCGGCCAACCGCACCGACGGTGTCGCGGACCTCGCCAAGGACCTGGTGTGGGCCTCGACGAGCATGTGGTTCCTCTACGCACTGCCGGTGTACTTCGTGGTGGCGAAGCTCCTGCGCCGGTGGCCGAGCGCGGTGCTCCTGGGCGCCGCGACGCTGGCCGGCTCGCTGTCGTGGTTCGGCATCGAGCAGGTGAACCGGGAGCAGGTGCTCTTCTGCTTCCTGTTCTTCGCCGTCGGCGCCTACCGGCCGCGTGCGGTGACCGACGCCGTCGCGCGACTCCCGGTGCCCGCAGCCCTCGGCGTCTTCGTGCTGGCCCTCGGGGTCCGGCAGGCCGACGTGGTGCCGCGCAGCCTCGTCGTGCTCGCGGCCGGCCTGGCCGGCGTCGCGCTCGGCCTCGCGGTCGCGCGCCACCTCGCCCGCTCCCCGCTCGCCGACGGCCTCACCTGGCTCGGCCAGCGCACGATGCGGATCTACGTCCTGCACCTCGTCGTGCTCTCGACGGTCGTGTACCTCCCGAGCCCGCTGGCGAGCGGGCCGCTGGCCGGGTCGGTGCCGTTCGCCCTCGGCTACCCGCTCGTGCTGACGGCACTGGTGGTGGCCGGTTGCCTCGGCCTCTACGCCGTGCTCGCCCGCGCGACGCCGTGGATGTTCGTGGCGCCGGCCTGGGTCGTCGCGCCCGCGCCGGTCCCGGCGTCCGCGCACCGCGGGGCGGTCCGGGAGGCCCACCAGTCCGGTGGTCCGAGCCGATGGACGCTGAACTAGAACGTGTTCTAGTCTGCCGGGCATGTCGCAGGTCATCCCCGAGAAGCCGCTCCGCGTCGTCGTCTGGTCGACCGGCACCATCGGCCGGCACGCCATCGCCGGCATCGACGCCCACCCCGCCCTGGAGCTGGTCGGCGTCTGGGTCTCGAACCCGGACAAGGACGGCAAGGACGCCGGCGAGCTGGCCGAGCTGGGCCGCGAGCTCGGGATCCCCGCCACCACCGACCGCGACGCCCTGATCGCCCTCGCCCCGGACGCCATCGTGCACACCGCGATGGCCGACGACCGGGTCTTCGAGTGCCTCGAGGACCTCATCGGGTTCGTCGAGGCCGGCGTGAACGTCACGAGCAGCGGCCCGGTGCTGCTGCAGTGGCCCGAGAAGATCCTGCCGGCCGACCACCTCGCCCGCATCGAGGACGCCTGCGCGAGGGGCGGCGCGTCGCTGCACGTGAACGGGATCGACCCCGGCTTCGCGAACGACGTCCTGCCGCTGGTGATGACCAGCCTCTCCCGGCGCATCGACGAGGTGCGCGTCATGGAGATCTGCGACTACTCCACCTACTACCAGCCGGTGGTGATGGGCGAGCTGTTCGGCTTCGGCCGGCCCATGGACGAGGTCGCGATGCTGTGGCAGCCCGGCATCCTCACGATGGCCTGGGGCAGCGTCGTCCGCCAGATCGCCGCCGCGCTCGACGTCACCCTCGACGAGCCGCTCACCGAGGAGGTCGAGCGCCGCCCGGCCGAGCGCGACACGCCCTCGGTCTCGGGCGACGTCACCGCCGGCACGATGGGCTCGGTCCGGTTCCAGGTGGTCGGCAAGGTCGACGGCGTGCCCCGGGTCGTGCTCGAGCACGTCACCCGCACCGCCGCCGACTCCGACCCCGACTGGGAGACCCCGCCGGACGGTGGCGACGGCTGCTACCGGATCCGGATCACCGGCGAGCCCATGATGCAGGTCGACTTCACCCACCACGGCGAGCACGGCGACCACAACGTCAGCGGCATGATCACGACCGCCCAGCGCATCGTGAACGCCGTCCCGGCGGTCGTGGCCGCCGAGCCCGGCCTGGTGCGCGCGATCGACCTGCCGCTGGTGACCGGGCGCGGCCTCGTCACGGGCTCGCGATGAGCGGCATCCTCGACCGGTTCGCCCTCACCGACCACGTCGCGATCGTCACCGGAGCCGGCCGCGGGCTCGGCGCCGCCACCGCCGTCGCCCTCGCCCAGGCCGGGGCCGACGTGCTGATCTCGGCACGCACGGAGGAGCAGCTGGGCCGGGTGGCCGACCAGGTGGAGGCGGCCGGACGCCGCGCGCTCGTCGTCCCCGCCGACCTCTCCGACCTCGACGCCGTCGCAGGGCTGGCGCAGGCCGCCCTCGACGAGTTCGGGCGGCTCGACACCGTCGTCAACAACGTCGGTGGCACCTTCCCGCAGGCCTTCCTCGACACGAGCAACGAGTTCCTCGAGGAGGCCTTCAGCTTCAACGTCACCACCGCGCACGCGCTCACCCGCGCCGCGGTGCCGCTGATGCTGCAGGGCGGTGACGGCGGGCAGAAGTCGATCGTCACGATCAGCTCGATGATGGGCCGCACCGCCGACCGCGGCTTCCTCGCCTACGGCACCGCCAAGGCCGCCCTCGCGCACTGGACCAGGCTGGCCGCCCGCGACCTCGCGCCGCGGATCCGGGTCAACGGCATCTACGTCGGTTCGATCATGACCAGCGCCCTGGAGTACGTCGCCGGGCAGCCCGCGATGATGGACCAGCTCGAGACCAAGACGCCGCTCGGTCGGGTCGGCGAGCCGGAGGACATCGCGGCCGGCGTGCTCTACCTGGCCTCGCAGGCCGGGCAGTACGTCACCGGCAAGCTGCTCGAGATCGACGGCGGCATCCAGCAGCCGACCCTCGACCTCGGGCTGCCGGACGTCGGACCGTGACGGCCTCCTAGGGTCGACGGTGTGACCTCCTCGCCGTCCACGTCCGTCGCGGTCTCGCCGGACAGCGGCCAGCACTGGGCCGCGGAGGGCGCCTGGCCGGTCGCGCCGGGCGTGCACCGGATCCCGCTGCCGCTGCCGCTGGACGGGCTGCAAGGCCGTCAACGTCTACGCGATCGAGGCCGACGACGGCCTGGTGCTCATCGACGGCGGCTGGGCGATCCCCGAGGCCCGCGACCTGCTCGACCGCTGCCTGCGGTCGATCGGCAGCGGCTTCGGCGACATCCGCCGGTTCCTCGTCACCCACGTGCACCGCGACCACTTCACGCTGGCCACCGTGCTCGGCCACGAGCTCGGCGTCGACGTCGCGCTCGGCCTGCCCGAGAAGCCGGCGCTCGACCTGCTCCACGACCGGCACCGGCTCACCGAGAACCCGTTCCTCGCGGTGCTCGCCTCGGCCGGCGCGCAGGAGGTCGCCGAGGCCTGGGCGGCAGGCGGCCCACCGCCCGACGAGGCGGACATCTGGATCCGTCCGACCAGCTGGTTCGACGGCGACCAGGAGGTGGCGGTCGGTGACCGCACCCTCGACGCCGTCCACACCCCCGGGCACACGCCGGGCCACTACGTCTTCGCCGACCGGCCGGGCGAGCTGCTGTTCGCCGGCGACCACGTGCTGCCCACGATCACGCCGTCGATCGGATTCACGGTGCCGCCGACGCCGAACCCGCTCGGTGACTTCCTGGCGTCGTTGAGCCGGATGCTCACCCTGCCCGACCTGCGACTGCTGCCCGCGCACGGCCCGGTGGCGCCGTCCTCGCACGCCCGTGCGCACGAGCTGCTCGCCCACCACGAGGAGCGGCTGTCGGGCTCGCTCGCCGCCGTCCCGGCCGACGGCGCGACCACCGCGGTCGAGGTGGCCGGGACGCTGGGCTGGACCCGCCACGAGCACCCCTACGACACCCTCGACGTCTTCAACCAGGGCATGGCGGCGATGGAGACCAAGGCCCACCTCGACCTGCTGGTGGCGCGCGGCGACCTGGCGGCGGCCGACGACCCGACCGGGGTGAGGTTCAGCCGGCCCGTCGCATCGGCACGTGCAGCAGACCGTCGTCCAGGTACGGCTCCCCGGTGACGTCGAAGCCGTAGCCGGCGTACCAGTCGACGAGGCGCTCCTGGGCCTCGAGCTGGATCGGGCGGCCCTCGCAGAGCGGGAGGGCGGCCTCCATCAGGGCGCGGGCGAGGCCGCGGCCGCGGGCATCGGGGTGCACGAGGACCCGGCCGACGCGCCAGACCTCGCCGTCGTCGAGCACCCGGGCGTAGCCGAGCAGCACGTCGTCCTCGCTGAGGAGGACGTGGCGGGTGCCGGGCTCGACGTCGCGGCCGTCGAGGTCGGGGTAGATGCAGTGCTGCTCGACGATGAAGACGTCCTGGCGCAGCTTCAGCACGTCGTGCAGCGTGCGGGTGCCGATCTCGTCGAAGGCGAGGACGGTGGTGGTCACGCCAGGAACCGCTGGGTCTGGCGCCAGGCGCGGCGGGCCTCGGGGACGCCGGGGAGCAGCGGGAACACGTGGATCAGGCCGTCGACCTCGCAGTACGTGAGCGGCCACCCCGCCGCGGCCGCGCGGTCGGCGAGCATCCGGCAGCCGGGCACGAGCAGGTCGCGGGTGCCGCAGAACATCAGGGTCGGCGGCAGGCCGGCCAGGTCGCCGTACGCGGGGGAGACCTCGGGGCGCTCGAGGTCGGCCGGGCCCCCGGCCCACCACTCGGCGTAGACGAGCATCTTGCCGAGGTGCAGCCACGGGTCCTCGTCGTCCAGCACCCAGGTGTCGGGGGTGCTGGTGGTGAGGTCGACCCACGGCGCGTGCAGCACCAGCTGGCTCGGCTGCCGGCCGCCGGCGTCGCGCAGGCCCTGCGCGAGCGAGAGCGCGAGGCCGCCACCCGCGGAGTCGCCGGCGACGACGACGCGGTCGCGGATCGCGCAGCGGACGCCGAGGTCCTCCAGCAGCGGCTGGTAGGAGTCGCGCCAGGTGTGCTCGGGGGCGAGCGGGTAGTCGGGGATGACGACCTCGGCGTCGAGCAGCCGGGCCAGGCGGAGCGCGTAGCGCACGTGGAAGCGGTCGGTCGGCGAGACGAACCCGCCGCCGTGCAGGTAGTAGAGCGTGGTGCGGGGGCGGTGGCTGCGCGGCCGGACGACGTGCACCGGGAACGGCGTCGGCCCGTCGAGCTCCGTCGTCGTGAGCTCGTAGCGGCGATCGAACCCGCGCACCAGGTCGGTGGGCAGCGAGCGGTCGAGTCCGGCGTGCCAGCGCTCCAGCCGGGCCCGCTCCTGCTCCGGGCTGTCGAGATCGCGCGAGCGCCGGTACCGCGGCACCGCGTAGGCGAAGAGCTCGTGGCGCAGACTCGGCACGGGCGCCAGTGTCACAGACCGGCGACGTCCGGAATCTCCTGGGTGAGAGCGGTGACCTGCTGAGGCTTTTGCGGCGTCAGTTCCTCAGTAGGTCACCAGTGTCGGGGTGGCCTCGGGTGGGCGGTGAGTTACAGAGGTTCCGCGGTCGCGGTTTCCTCAGCAGCTCACCGCTCCCAGGGGTCCGCGGCCCCGCGCCTGGGTCCGGCGGCCACGGTGAGGCTCGCGAACAGGAGCGCCCAGCGGTGGGCGAACACGGGTGGCGGCCCGTCGTACCCGCACCCCAGGAGCGCCCGGTGCACCTCGCGGACCAGGCGTTGCGGACGCGCCAACGACTCACCGGTCACCAGGACGTACGGCACGCCGTCACTCCGGTACGCCGCGTAGCGGCTGATGTCGCGCGTGTACTGCCCGCGGTCCTCCTGGTGCTGGCGGCCCTCGTACTCGACGACCAGTCCCGTGGGTCGGTAGTGGAGGTCCGGGGTGAGGACGAGGCCGTCGCTCAGGACGAGCTCCTCGTTGACCGCCGCCGGCGGCAGGCCGGCGAACTCGAGGACCGCCCGGGTCTCGGACTCGCGGATCGAGCGGGACCGACCGCAGAGGTGCGGCAACACCCACACCGCCTCGCCGGCACCCGCGCGCCAGAGCTGGTCGAGGGCGATCTGCTGCACCGTCTCGACCGTCATGTGGCCGTGGTGCAGCAGCCAGTCGCCGACCTTGATCGCGTCGATGACCCGAGCGAGCGCGCAGTAGGCGATGAACGCGGCAGGGACGGTGACGCCGACGTCGTCGCGGGGCGGGAACAGCTTCGTGCGGTGGAGGAAGATCCGGTCGAGCGCGATGTGGTGGTCGCGCGCGACGACGAACCGGATCGGATAGCGCGGTCCGAAGTCCAGCCCGAGGGTCTGCAGCCGGGTGATGCCAGTGAGGTGGGCATCGAAGGGCATCGCGAGCTGGGCCGCCGTGATCTCGTCCTGCTGGCTCAGCTCGTGGTCGGCGCACCGCCAGACGCGCGGGTGCACCCGCACGAAGCGGCGTCCGGTGAGGCGGTGCTGCGGCACGCCGACCGCGCGCGCCTGGAGGTTCGTGAACGGTCTGCCGCGCAGCACCTCGGGGATGTCTTCCACGACCGACGACCCAAGTCGTTCCGGCAACGCTCCGCGCGGCCCGTCGTCCGGCCCTGTGGAGAACTCGCCCGACCTGCCGCTGTGGACAGGTCAGCTCGGGGCGGCGGTGACCTACAGAGGATCTCGGCTCTCACTTTCCTCAGCAGGTCACCGCTGCCCCGAGCCGCCCCAGGACGGCGGTGACCTGCTGAGGGTTCCTCGCTCGCGGATCCTCACTCACTCACCGCCCACCCGAGTCCGCGACGCCACCGGGCCGGACTACAGTCGGAGGCACAGACAGGGGAGCACGAGCGCGTGCTGAGAGTGCGGACGTCCGCCGCAGACCCTCCGAACCTGATCCGGTTAGCACCGGCGAAGGGAGTCCTTCGATGGGCCCTTGTCCTCGGCGCGCCCGCCGCTCGTTCCTCGCGGCCGCCACCGCCACCGCCACCGTCGTCACGATCGCAGGCGGGTGCTCGCTCACCGTGGGTGGTGGGGGTGAGGACGACGCCCCGGGCGCCGCCGGCGACCCGAGCGAGGTCACGCTGCTCGCGCACGACTCGTTCCAGCTGCCGGACGAGCTGATCCAGCAGTTCGAGGAGGAGTCCGGCTACACGCTCACCATCCGGCCGCTCGGCGACGCCGGTCGGCTCACCAACCAGCTCGTGCTGACCAAGGACGAGCCACTGGGCGACGTCGTGTTCGGCGTCGACAACACCTTCGGCTCGCGCGCGGTCGGCGCGGGGGTGTTCGAGCCGTACGAGGGCGAGGTGCCGGCCGGCGTCGACGCCTACGACCTCGAGGGCGACGACGAGCACGTGCTCACGCCGGTGGACACGAGCAGCGTGTGCGTGAACGTCGACGAGACCTGGTTCGAGGACCGTGACCGACCGCCGCCGCGCACCCTCGACGACCTCACCGACCCGGCCTACCGCGACCTCCTCGTCACCCCGAGCCCGGTGAGCAGCAGCCCGGGCCTCGCCTTCCTGCTCGCCACCATCGGTGAGTACGACGACGACTGGCCCGACTACTGGCGCGACCTGCTCGCCAACGGCGCGAAGGTCACCACCGACTGGGAGAACGCCTACAACGTCGACTTCACCCAAGGTGGCGGGAAGGGGAAGCGGCCCGTCGTCGTGTCCTACGACTCGAGCCCCGCCTTCACGGTCGCCGACGGCGCGAGCACCACGCGCGCTCTGCTCGACACCTGCTTCCAGCAGGTCGAGTACGCCGGCGTGCTGACGGGTGCCGCCAACCCGGACGGCGCGGGGGAGGTCGTCGACTTCCTGCTGGGCCAGGAGGTGCAGGAGGCGCTGCCCGAGAGCATGTACGTGTTCCCGGTGTCCGACGGCGCCGCGCTCCCGGCCGACTGGGCGAGGTTCGCGGAGCGGCCCACCGACCCGATCGCGGTCGACCCGGCCGACATCGACGAGAACCGCGACGCCTGGCTCCAGGAGTGGAGCGACCTCGTTGCGGAGTAGAGCGCTCACCCTGCTCGGCCTGGCCGCGCTGCCGGTCGGGGTGCTCGGCGTGTTCTTCGTGCTGCCGGTGGCCGGGATGCTCGAGCGCGGCTTCGTCACCGACGGCGGCTTCGACCCCGGCGCGGTGCTCGAGGTGCTGGGCCGGCCCCGCACCCGCACCGTCGTGTGGTTCACGGTGTGGACGTCGGCGGTGGCGACGACGGTGTCGGTGCTGCTCGGGCTGCCCGCGGCCTACGCGCTGCACCGGCTCGACCTTCCCCGGCCGCAGCCTGGTGCGGGCGGCGCTGCTCGTGCCGTTCGTGCTGCCGACGGTGGTGGTCGGCGTCGGCTTCCGCGAGCTCCTCGGCGAGGCGGGGCCGATGGCCGGCCTCGGGCTCGACGGCACCCCGACCGCGATCCTGGCCGGCCTCGTGTTCTTCAACGTGGCCGTGGTGATCCGCACGGTCGGCGCGACCTGGGAGTCGCTCGACCGCCGTCCGGCCGAGGCCGCCGCCGCGCCTGGGCGCGACGCCGGCGCAGGTGTTCCGCACCGTCACCTGGCCCGCGCTGCGACCGGCCGTGGTGTCGGCGGCGAGCGTGGTGTTCCTGTTCTGCGCCACCGCCTTCGGCGTGGTGCTCACGCTGGGCGGCACCCGCTACTCCTCGGTCGAGACCGAGATCTACACGCTCACCGTCGACCGGCTCGACCTGCCGGCCGCCGCGGCGCTCAGCATCGTGCAGCTGCTCGCCGTCGTCGCGCTGCTCGTGGTGGCGGGCCGGCTGCGGGCGGTGCCGGACCCCACCGTGCAGCGGACGGCGCCCCGCCCGCTGCGCCCCCGCAGGTCCGACCTGCCGCAGCTCGCGGCGACGGCGACTGCTGCTCGCCCTGGTGGCCGCGCCGGTGGCGACGCTCGTGGTCGGGTCGCTGCGCGCCGACGGCGGCTGGACCCTCCAGCACTACCGCCACCTCGACCACCACCGGCGGCGACGCCGTGCCGGTCCCGGTCACCGAGGCGCTGGTGAACTCGCTGCGCACGGCGGTCGACGCCACCTGGATGTCGCTGCTGCTGGGCCTGCTGGTCGCGTTCGTGCTCACCCGCCGCTCGCGCAGCCGCGCCGAGCGGCGGGTCCGAGGCGTGCTCGACGGCCTGTTCATGCTGCCGCTCGGCGTCTCGGCGGTGACCCTCGGCTTCGGCTTCTTCATCACCCTCGACGAGCCGCCGCTCGACCTGCGCTCCTCGCCGCTGCTGGTGCCGATCGCCCAGGCGCTGGTGGCGCTGCCGCTCGTCGTCCGCACGCTGGTACCGGTGCTCGCGGGCGTCGACGACCGGCAGCGCCAGGCCGCCGCCTCGCTCGGCGCCGGACCCCTGCGCACCGCCCTCACCGTCGACGCCCCCGCCCTCGCGCGGCCGGCGCTGGCCGCGGCCGGGTTCGCCTTCGCCGTCAGCCTGGGGGAGTTCGGCGCCACGTCGTTCCTCGCCCGCTACGAGTACCCGACGCTGCCCGTGGTGATCTTCCGGCTGGTCGGCCAGCCCGGCGCCGGCACCTACGGCATGTCGCTCGCGGCCTCGGTGCTGCTCGGCGCCGTCACCGTGCTCGTGATGCTCGCCGTCGAGCGGCTCCGCGTCCCCGCCCTGGGGGCCTGGTGAGCGACCGCGAGCAGGGCCTGCGCCTCGACGGCGTCACCGTCACCTTCGACGGCACGCCCGCCCTGCGCGACGCCGACCTCGCGGTGACGCCGGGCCAGGTGGTCGCCGTCCTCGGGCCGTCGGGGTGCGGCAAGTCGACGCTGCTGCGGGTGACGGCCGGCCTCGAGACGCCGTCGGCGGGGCGGGTGCGGTGGGACGACGCCGACCTGACCCGGGTGCCCACCCACCGCCGCGGCTTCGCGCTGATGTTCCAGGAGGGACAGCTCTTCGCGCACCTCACCGTGGCCCGCAACGTGGGCTACGCACCGCGGCTGCGGCGCACCAAGGACGTCGACCGGCGGGTCGCCGACCTGCTGCGCCTCGTCGGGCTCGAGGGCTACGGCGACCGGCTGCCCGGCACGCTGTCCGGCGGCGAGCGGCAGCGGGTGGCGCTGGCGCGGGCGCTGGCCGCGGATCCCCGCCTGCTGTTGCTCGACGAGCCGCTGTCGTCGCTGGACGCCGGGATGCGCGAGCGGCTGGCCGCCGAGCTGCGCGACATCCTCACCGCCGCCGGCACCACCACGCTGCTCGTCACCCACGACCACGAGGAGGCGTTCGCCGTCGCCGACCGGCTCGTGGTGATGCGGGCGGGCAGGATCGTGCAGCAGGGGCCGGTGGCGGAGGTGTGGGCCGGTCCGGCCGACCCCGCCACCGCCCTCTTCCTGGGCTACGCGCGGGTGCTGGACGGCGACGCCGCGGCTCGGGTGCTCGCCAGCGCCGGGCGCGGGCCGGCGGACGCCGTCGCCCTGCGCCGCTCGGCGCTCACGCTCGCCGATCGGGACGCGTCGCTGGCGGGCACCGTCGTCTCGGCGCGCGCCACGCCCGACCAGGTGCGGCTCGTGGTCGACGTCGACGGGCTCGGTCCGCTGGACGCCGTCGGCGGCTCCACCGAGGTACCGGCGCCCGGCGCCCGGGTGGGCCTCGCGGTCGACGGGACCCGCCTGGCGGCGATACCCGCAGCGGCGCATCCCGCCGTTTCCTAGACTGCGCCTGTGTACCGCCGCGCCTACGTCGTCCTCATCGGCGTCGCGGGCACCATGGGCCTGCTCGCCCTGCTGGTCTCGATCCGCTACGACCAGCCGCTCCTCGACCCCGAGGGCAAGTTCCTCGGGCCCTCGTGGGCGCGGCTCCCGCTGCTGCTGCTGGGCGCCGTCCTGCTCGACCTGCTGCCGCGCGCGCTGTGGTTCTCGAGGATGCGGCCCAAGGCGATGATGCCGATCGTCAAGGAGCGGTGGGCGACGCACTGGAACCGGGAGCGGATGACGCTCGTGGTGCTGGGCGTCGTGTCGTTCTACGTCACCTACGTCAGCTACCGGAACCTGAAGTCGCAGCTGCCGTTCGTGCGGTCGACCACCGACCCGATCAACGGCGACCAGGTGGCGGTCTCCTACGACCGCGAGCTCTACCTCCTCGACAAGGCGCTGTTCTTCGGCTACAACCCCGGCGACGTCCTGCACACCGTGTTCGGCACCCAGATCGTGGCGTTCCCGCTGTCGTCGATCTACCTGGCCTTCCTGCCGCTGGTGCCGTTGAGCGTCACGGCCTGGATGGTGTGGTCGCGCAACATCTCCTTCGGCTACTGGTACGTCACCTCCCAGTGCCTCGCCTGGACCCTGGGCACCGCGTCGTACTACGCGCTGCCCACGCTCGGCCCGGTCTTCGAGCGGCCGGCGGGCTACACCGACCTCGCCCACACCCCGACCACCGATCTCGTCGACTCGCTCAACGAGGGGCGCAAGGCGTTCCGGCTCGGCGACTACAACGGGCAGGGCGTCGAGGGCATCGTCAACTCGGTGGCCGGCTTCGCCAGCCTGCACTGCGCGATCACGCTGCTCGTGGCGCTCATGGTGCAGTTCACGCTGCGCTCGACGGGTCCTCAAGTGGGTGTTCTGGGTGAACTTCGCGCTGACGGTGATCGCCACCATCTACTTCGGGTGGCACTACCTGGCCGACGACATCGCCGCGGTGATGATCGCGTTCGTGTCGTTCTACCTGGGCGGGATCGCGACGGGGCAACGGTTCGACCGCTACTCGCTGCGCTCGCACCCCACCACCACCACGTCGTCGGTGCCCGTGCACTCCGACGCAGAATGACAACGTTGTAGTTCGTCAAGCCGACACGCCGTTACTTCTGAGGTTTCTGAGGTTTTCTGGTTTCTTTTGTGACGTGAGCGCATTAGCGTGCCGCGAGTGCTCTCCCCCCGACGCTGCTTCGCGCCCGCCTGCCGCGCCCGGCTGACGGTCGTGGTGGCGCTCCTCGCGCTGCTGCCGGTGACCGCCGCCCGGGCCGACGACGGACCGTCGAAGGCGGACGGCGCCGACGTGCCGAGCCAGGCCGACGTCCGGGACGCGCGCGGTGCGGTGGCCGCCGGCGAGCGCGACGTCGCCGCCGTCCGGGCCGACCTGACCGCCGCCAACGAGCGGCTCCGCCAGACGTCGATCGAGGCCGCTCAGGCCGCCGAGGCCTTCAACGGTGCCCGCTACCGGGCCGGTCTGGCGCGCCGGGACGCGCGCGCCGCCCGCCATCGGGTCACGCTCGCCGAGCGCGAGGTGGCGCGGCACCGCGACTCCTACCGCGACGTCGTCGTCGGCACCTCGCCGCTGCCCCCGGAGCTGGCCGTCGCCTCCTCGATCCTGGAGTCCGGCGACCTCGAGGCGATGCTCGAGCGTGCGTCGACGATCCAGGTGATCTCGGCCGCGATGGCCGGGCGCCGCGACGGCTACCTCGACGCCGAGGAGCGGGCCACCCGAGCCCGCGAGCGCGCCGAGACCGCCGAGGGCAAGGCCGAGCGGGCCGCGGACGAGGCCCGCACCGCCCGCGACACCGCCCAGGCCGCCATGGACGCCGCCGACTCCGAGGCGCGCACCCTCGCCCAGCAGAAGACCGCGCTCCTCGCCGAGCTGGCGCGGCTCGAGGGCGTCAGCGTGCGGCTCGCCACCCGGCGCCAGGCCGCCCTGGAGCGCGAGGAGGCCGAGCGGCTGGCCGCACAGAACGCCGTTGCCGACCCGGTGGCCGAGGACGAGCCCGCCGCCGAGGACCCCGCGCCCGCCGACCCGCCCGCCGCCCCGGCCGACCCGCCGCCGACCCGCCCGCCGACCCCACCGACGACCCCACCGACGACCCGGCGCCGGACCCCACACCCGAGCCGGACCCCGAGCCCGCGCCCGACCCGGCCCCCGAGCCGCCGTCGGCTCCCGCGCCGCCGTCGGGCAGCGCCTCGGCCGTCATCGCGTTCGCCCGCGACCAGATCGGCGAGCCCTACCGCTGGGGTGCGGCCGGGCCGTCGTCGTGGGACTGCTCCGGCCTCACGGCGGGCGCCTGGCAGCAGGGCGGCATCTCGCTGCCGCACTACTCGGTGGCGCAGTACGAGCAGTCGACGCCGCTCGGTGGCGCCGCCGACCTGCAGCCCGGCGACCTCGTGTTCTGGGGCTCCTCCGGCCGCCCGTCGTCGATCTACCACGTCGCGCTCTACACCGGCGACGGGATGATGGTGCACGCGCCGCGCACCGGGCGCCCGGTGGTCGAGGAGTCGCTCTACTACTGGATCGCGCCCACGTTCTACGCCCGGCCGTAAGGAGGGTCGCCGGGCCGATATCTTGGCCGCATGGCCACCGACGTCGCCGCCCCATCCGACTCCGGCACGTCCGGGCAGGACGAGTACGTCCAGCCCGCCGTCGACGTGCCGGCGCTCCGCACCCTGCTCGACGGCGAGTACGCCGAGGTCCGCGACATGGTGCGCGCCAGCCTCGCCGAGCACGCCGGCGTGCTCGAGGACGCCGAGCAGCTGACGACGGCCGAGTACCGGGAGCGGGTCAAGGACCTCGTGGTGACGATGGCCGAGGCCGGGCAGACCGGGCTCGGGTTCCCCGAGCAGTACGGCGGCGGGGGTGACATCGGCGCGTCGCTCGCGGCGTTCGAGACCCTCGCCTTCGGCGACCTGTCGGTGCTGGTGAAGGTCGGGGTGCAGTTCGGCCTGTTCGGCGGCGCGATCCTGCACCTCGGCACCGAGCAGCACCACGACCGCTACCTCGCCGACCTGGTGAGCGGCCGCGTCATGGGCTGCTTCGCGATGACGGAGACCGGACACGGTTCGAACGTCCAGCGACTCGGCACCTTCGCGCGGTTCGAGCCGGAGACGCAGGAGTTCGTGATCGACTCCGAGGGACCCGGCGCCACCAAGGACTACATCGGCAACGCCGCCGCCCACGGCGAGCTCGCCGTCGTGTTCGCCCAGCTGGTCGTGGCCGGCGAGAACCACGGTGTGCACGCGTTCGTGGTGCCGATCCGCGACGGCGGGAAGCCGTGCGCCGGCGTCGACATCGAGGACGACGGCCTGAAGATGGGCCTCAACGGCGTCGACAACGGCCGACTGCGCTTCGACGGCGTCCGCGTGCCGCGCGAGGCGATGCTCGACCGGTTCGCCCAGGTGACGCCGCAGGGGCGTCTACCGAGCGAGATCGAGAACCAGGACCGCCGCTTCTTCACGATGCTCGGCACCCTCGTGCAGGGGCGGGTGTGCGTGGGCGGTGCCGGCATCAACGCGGCCAAGGTCGCGATCACGATCGCCATCAAGTACGCGCTGCGGCGACGGCAGTTCGAGGCGGCCGACCCCGACGAGGAGCAGCTGCTGCTCGACTACGGGATGCACCAGCGGCGGCTGTTCCCGCTGCTCGCCCGCACCTACGCCCTGCACTTCGCGCAGGAGATCGTCGCGCGCGGCGTCCACGAGACGTTCTCCGGCGAGATCGACGACGAGATCGCGCGCCGCGAGCTGGAGTCCCGGGCCGCCGGCACCAAGGCGCTCGGCACCTGGCACGCCACCCGCACCATCCAGGAGTGCCGCGAGGCGTGCGGCGGCGCGGGCTACCTCGCCGTCAACCGGTTCACCGCGCTCAAGGCCGACACCGACGTCTTCACCACCTTCGAGGGCGACAACACGGTGCTGATGCAGCTGGTGGCGAAGGGCCTGCTGACGGCGTACGCCGGCGCCTTCGAGGACATGGACCAGCTGGGCATGGTGCGGTTCGTGGCCGGGCTCGCCGTCGAGACGGTGCTGGAGAAGACGAGCGTCCACAAGCTGGTCGAGCGGATCAAGGACGTGCTGCCCGGCGGCGACGCCGCCTGGGACCAGGACGCCGGGCTGCTCGACCCCGAGTACCAGCTCGCCATGTACCGGTTCCGCGAGGAGCACGTCGTCGCCGGCGTCGCGCGGCGGCTGAAGCGGGGGATCGACCGCGGGATGAACCCGGGCGAGGTGTTCTCCCGGGTGCAGGACCACGTGATCGCGGCGGCGCGGGCGCACATGGAGCGGCTGCTGCTGGAGTCGTTCGTCGAGAAGACCGCGGCGCTGCCGGACGGCGACCTCAAGGTGGCCCTCAACCTGCTGTGCGACCTGCACGCGCTGTCCGGCATCGAGGCCGACCGGGCGTGGTTCATGGAGCACGGGCGGCTCACCTCCCAGCGCAGCAAGGCGATCACGCGCGAGGTGTCCGACCTGTGCCGCAAGCTGCGGCCGCTGGCCGGCGACCTGGTCGACGCGTTCGGCGTCCCGCCGGAGATGCTCCGCTCGCCCGACCTGGTCGGCTGACGGCGGGCGCGGCCGCCGGCGGAATCCCCGGTTCACCGGGGATTCCCTGACTTCTCAGGGCGATGCAGAGGCCGAGAAGTCAGCGAAGTGACTGAGAAGTCAGGCGGCCGAGGCGAACAGGACGGCGCGGATCAGGGCCGCGGTGCGCTCGGGGTGGGCAAGGTCGTTCCAGTCGATCCGGATGCAGCGCCAGCCGGTGAGGCGGCAGATGAGCTCTTCGCGCTTCTTCTCGCGGATCACCACGTCGCTGGCCCGCTCGCCCTCGCGCAGGTACTTCTCGTACTTCACGCGCCCGTCGAACTCGAGGAAGACGCCGTACTCGGGCCACGCCAGGTCGACGCGGTGGATCACGCGGCCCGAGGCGTCGCGGATCTCGAACTGCGGCGTCGGCATCGGGAGGCCGAAGCGTCGACACAGGTGGAAGGTGCGGGTCTCGCCCACGGACTCGATCTCCGGCCGAGCGAGGCACAGCACGATGTCGGTGGTGAGCGATCGCGGCCAGTGCTGCATGCGCTCCAGCCGCTCGCCGCAGCGCCTCCATCGTCGTCAGCTCGCGGTGGAGCAGGTCGTTGACGACGCAGAGTGCGCTCTCGACGGAGGCGATGGTGGTGAGCTCCAGGGCGAGGCGGGTCGGGTGCATCACCGCGAGCCCGTGCGGGTTCGACGACGTCGTCCGGCTCGATCGTGCCGCAGTGCTGTCGGACGCCGGCGTCCGCTCGTCCCGCGCGAGCGTCGCGACGGGTGAGGTGCACCTCGGACAGGTCGAGGCCCCACAGCGGTGCGTCGAACTCGGGAAGACCGGAGACGTGGGAGACGACCACCGCGCGCGAGCATTCGCCGCGACCGCCCGGACCCGGGCGCCGTAGCGGCCGGCGGCGTCGAGCCGGTTCCAGGCGTCGCCGTCGAGGTAGGCGCCGCGGCGCACGCGGACCAGCTCCCCCGGAGCGGACCAGGGCCGCGAGCGCGTTGTCGTCGTACCCCTGGGCGAGGAGCTCGCGGCGCAGCCGCACCGGCACGTGGCGCGGGTCGTCGGGAGGGCGAGGCGGAAGCATCATGGGTCGACCCTGATCGCCGGACGAGCGTCGCCGCCAGGGGGTCGTCGACGATCTGTGGATAACCGTCCAGCAGGGCCGGCGCGCCGACTTCTCAGCCGGTTCGCTGACTTCTCAGGGCATGCATGAGCCGAGAAGTCGAGGAATCACCGGTGAACCGGGGGTTCCTGTGGCGGGAGGGCTCAGCGGGGGTCGTCGGTGAGCGGGTCGGGGTCGTCGGCCTCGGCGTCCTTGGCGCGCTGGAAGGAGGCGCGGACCTCGTTCTCGGCCTCGGTGCGGCCGACCCAGTCGGCGCCCTCGACGGACTTGCCGGGCTCGAGGTCCTTGTAGACCTCGAAGAAGTGCTGGATCTCGAGGCGGTCGAACTTCGGGACGTGGCTGATGTCGCGGATGTGCTCCGAGCGTGGGTCGGTGGCGGGGACGCAGAGGACCTTGTCGTCGCCGCCGGCCTCGTCGGTCATCCGGAACATGCCGATCGCGCGGCAGCGGATCAGGCAGCCGGGGAAGGTGGGGGCCTGGAGGAGGACGAGCGCGTCGAGCGGGTCGCCGTCGAGGCCGAGGGTGTTCTCGATGTAGCCGTAGTCGGCCGGGTACTGCGTCGAGGTGAAGAGCATCCGGTCGAGCCGCATCCGGCCCGACGCGTGGTCGACCTCGTACTTGTTGCGCTCCCCCTTGGGGATCTCCACGAGGACGTCGAACTCGAACACGGGCTGCCTCCAGTTGACCGGGTGACCAGGTGGTGCACAGTCTCGCGCACAATGTCGCCCAACGCCGAAGTGACAGCGCCGCGAGCGACGCTGAGGGGGAGGACACGTGGGGCGAGGGGACGCCGGCCCGCGTGCGGCCGGGTCCAGCCGCGCCGGCACGCTCGTGCTGGTGCTCGTGCTCGCCCTGGTGGCCGGCGGGGCGCTGGCGTGGCGCTACGACGTCCTCGACCGCGTCCTGGACGACGAGAGGGCGGCCCCCGTCGACCCCACCGAGAACCCGGCGGCGGTGCCGGCGCCCCCCGGGCTCGACGGTGCCGGGGGTGCGGGCGCCGCGGGCGGTGGCGGCGCCGAGCCGGCCGAGCCGCGCCCGCGACCTCGACCGGGCGGCGCTCGCAGCAGGCGCTCGCCCCCTACCTCTCCGACCGCGACCTCGGCCGGCACGTGCTCGCCCTCGTCGCCCCGCTCCGAGGTCCGGTGGTCTACCGGACGGGCGACGCGGCGGCGGTCCCGGCCTCCACCACGAAGGTCGTGACGACGGCCGCGGCGCTCCTGGCGCTCGGCCCCGACCACGTCTTCGCGACGCGGGTGGTGCAGGGCGCCCAGCGCGGCGAGGTGGTGCTCGTCGGCGGCGGCGACCCGCTGCTCGCCAGCGCCCCCGACCCCAGCCCCGACCTCCGCTCCTACCCGCGCCGCGCCGACCTCGCCACGCTCGCCCGGCAGACGGCGCGCCGGCTGCGGGCCGACGGCGTCCGCGGCGTCGCCGTGCGCTACGACGACACCCTGTTCACCGGCCCGTCGGTCAACCCGACCTGGGAGCCCGACTACGTGCCCGACGACGTCGTGACGCCCACCCACGCGCTGTGGGCCGACCAGGGTCGCGCGGTGGTCGGCTCCTCCGACCGGGTGCCCGACCCGCCGGCCGCGGCGGCCGGGGTGTTCGCGCAGGCGCTGCGGAAGGCCGGGGTGAAGGTGCGCGAGGTCAGCGACCGGCGCCGCCCGCGCGACGCGAGCGGCGCTCGCGAGGGTGGAAAGCGCGCCGTTGAGCCAGATCGTGGAGCACATCCTCGAGGTCAGCGACAACGAGGCCACCGAGGTGCTGCTCCGCCACGTCGGAGTCGCCGAGTCCGGCGAGGGGTCGATCGAGGCGGGCCGCGCCGGCGTCCGCGCGCTGCTCAGCGGCCGCCGGCGTGCCGTTCGCCGCCACCACCCTCTACGACGGCAGCGGGCTCAGCCGCGACAACCGGATGGACCCGGCCACGCTCGCCGGTGTGCTGCGGCTCGCGGCCGACCCCGGCCGCCCCGACCTCAGCGCCCTGCTCACCGGCCTGCCGGTCGCGGGCTTCACGGGCTCGCTCACCAACCGGATGGACCAGGGGCCCGTCCGACGGGCGTGGCCGGGTGCGGGCCAAGACCGGCACGCTGATGAACGTGCGCTCGCTGGCCGGCGTCGCCACCGACGCCGAGGGCACGACGTTCGTGTTCGTGCTGATGGCCGACCGGATCCGCGAGCGGGTGGTCGATCCAGGCGAGCGCCGACCTCGACAGCGCGGCGGCCGCGCTCGGGCGTGCCTGCGCGTCGGCTGCACAGCCGGTCGGCGGGTAGGTTCGCCGCATGCCTGCCGGTGACGCGAGTGACGCCGACGACGGCATGGTCGACTGGGACCTCGCCGTCAAGATCGCCACCAGGATCGCCGGCGACGGCCCCGTGGTCGGCCGTGCCGAGGCCGCCGACACCGTCGCCGAGCTGCGCGCGGAGGCCGACGCGCTCCACCGGGCTGGTGCGCGAGTTCACCGGCCTCGACGCGCCGGCGGACACCGCGCCCGTGCTCGTCGTCGACCGTGGCGGCTGGGCGCGCGCCAACGCCGAGGCCTTCCGCGTCGTCACCGGCCCGCTCACCGAGCAAGCTGAACGAGAAGCGACCGAGCGGCTCCGCGCTCAGCCAGGCGGTCGGGTCGCGCATCACCGGCGCCGAGGTCGGCGGGCTGCTCGGCTTCCTCGCCGGCAAGGTGCTCGGCCAGTTCGACCCGTTCTTCGACCCGCACGGCCGGCTGCTCCTCGTCGCGCCGAACATCGTGCACATCGAGCGCGAGATCGACGCCGACCCGCACGACTTCCGGCTCTGGGTGTGCCTCCACGAGGAGACCCACCGCGTCCAGTTCACCGCCGTGCCCTGGATGCGCGACCACCTCTTCTCCGAGGTGCGGGCGATCACCGAGTCGGTCGGCGACACCGGCGTCGAGGAGATGCTCCGCCGGGTCGTCGACGTCGCCAAGGGCGGCCTGCGCGGCGGCAGCATCGTCGACCTGCTCAGCTCTCCGGAGCAGAAGGCAGGTGCTCGACCGCGTCACCGGGATGATGTCGCTCCTCGAGGGTCACGCCGACGTCGTCATGGACGGCGTCGGCCCGTCGGTCATCCCGTCGGTCGACCAGATCCGCAGCCGGTTCACCGAGCGCCGCAAGGGCACCGGCTCGCTCGACCGGCTGCTGCGCCGGCTGCTCGGCATCGACGCCAAGATCGCCCAGTACCGCGACGGCGCCCGGTTCGTCGACGCCGTCGTCGACAAGGTCGGGATGGCCGAGTTCAACGCCGTCTGGGAGCGGCGCGGAGCACCTGCCGTCGAAGGACGAGCTCGCCGACCCCGAGGCCTGGGTCTCGCGCGTCCTGGGCTGACGCCGGCGCCCGTCGTGTCGCTCCACCCCGCCGTCGCCGCCGTCCGCCGGGCGGTCCGCGGCGCGATCGCCGACGTCGAGCCCGGCGAGGTCGTGGTGGTGGCCTGCTCCGGCGGAGCCGACTCGCTCGCCCTGCTCGCCGCCACCGTCGCCGAGACCCGTCGCGACGCGGTGCGGGTGGTGGGCGCCGTCGTCGACCACGGCCTGCAGGAGGGCTCGGCCGAGCACACCGAGGCGGTGGTGGCGCAGATGGCGCGGCTCGGCGCCGACGAGACCCTGAGCGCGCGGGTGAGTGTGGCGGCGACGGCCACGGACCGGAGGCCGCCGCCCGGGAGGCGCGCTACGCCGTGCTCGGCGCAGGTCGCGCGGAGCACCGGCGCCCGCGCGGTGCTGCTCGGCCACACCCTCGACGACCAGGCCGAGACCGTGCTGCTCGGGCTCGCCCGCGGCAGCGGCGGCCGCTCGCTCGCCGGGATGCGGCCGGCGTTCGACGTGTTCCGCGCGCCCGCTGCTCGACGTCCGCCGCGCCGAGACCGAGGCGGCCTGCACCGCCGAGGGCATCGAGGTCTGGCACGACCCGCACAACGCCGACCCCCGCTTCACCCGCTCCCGGGTCCGCACCGCGGTGCTGCCGGTGCTGGAGCGCGAGCTCGGGCCGGGCGTGGCCGAGACCCTCGCCCGCACCGCCGCCCAGCTGCGCCCCGACATGGAGGCCCTCGACGACCTCGCCGACGCGGCCCACCGCGCGGCCCGGGTCGAGGACGGTCTCGACCTCGCCGCGCTGGCGAGCCAGCCGCCGGCGGTCCGGTCGCGGGTGCTCCGGCTGGCCGCGCTGGCCGCCGGCGCGCCGTCGTCGGAGCTGTTCCACGTGCACGTCCGCGCCCTCGAGAGCCTCGCGGACGGCGACCTGCGCGGCGAGGTCCAGCTGCCCGGGCACGTGTCGGCGACGAGGACGGGGGTCACCCTGCGCTTCGCCGAGCGCCCTGTGCCACGCTGACGCCATGGACGCCGGGCACATCGAGGGCGACCTCGTCGAGATCCTCTTCACCGAGAAGCAGATCCACGAGAAGGTGCAGGAGCTCGCCGACCAGCTCGAGCGCGACTACGACGGCTACGACCTCCTCATCGTCGGCATCCTCCGCGGCGCCGTGATGGTGATGGCCGACCTCGCCCGCGCCTTCACCCGGCACGTCGAGATGGACTGGATGGCGGTCTCGTCCTACGGCTCGGGCACCAAGTCCAGCGGCGTCGTCCGGATCCTCAAGGACCTCGACACCGACATCACCGGCCGCCACGTCGTCATCGTCGACGAGATCATCGACACCGGCCTGACGCTGTCGTGGCTCACCTCGAACCTGTCGTCGCGCAACCCGGCGAGCGTCGAGATCTGCACCCTGCTGCGCAAGCCCGAGGCGCTCCAGATGCCGGTCGACGTGAAGTACGTCGGGTGGGACATCCCCAACGAGTTCGTCGTCGGCTACGGCCTCGACTATCGCGAGCGGTACCGCAACCTGCGCGACATCGGAACGCTCGCACCCCACGTCTACTCCTGAGCAACACCCCCGTCCGCGGCCGGCCTCGCACCTGCCACCCACCGCAGGCGTCTCAGGGCAGGAGCGGGTCGTCGTCCGGGGCGGCGGGGGCGGAGGTGACCACCTCGTCGGGGCGCGTGGGCAGCTCCCGGGAGACGAAGTCGCGGGCGGCCTCGAGCAGGTCGACCTCCTGGCCGGCCTGCTCGGAGCGGTACCACCGGTGCACGAGGACCTCGTGGAAGAGCTCGGCCGGCTCCAGCTTGCCGCGCGCCTCGCCCGGCACGCTCTCGGTGACCGGCTCGTAGACCTCGGTGAGCCAGCGGTGGGCGACCAGCGACCGGTCCTCGCGGCCGAGGTCGTTCGAGGCGGTGTAGGAGGCGAGGTCGTTGAGGAGCCGCCGGGCCTGGGCGTCCTCGACGGTGAGGCCGGTGAGGGCCTGGAGCTCGCGGGCGTGGTGCCCGAGCTCGACGACGCGGGGCTGGATGCGCACGGTGTCGCCGTCGAGATCGGTGACCATGTCGATCTCCTCGACGTCGAAGCCCATGTCGTTGAGCCGCTCGATGCGCTGCTCGATGCGCCACATCTCCTCGACGCTGAACTCCTCCTCGCCGGTGAGCTCGGACCACAGCGCGTCGTAGCGCTCCCGCAGCAGCTCGGCCACGGCGAGGGCGTCGGCGGTGGCGTCGAGGGACTCGCTGGCCTGGAGGTCGAGCAGCTCGGCGAAGACGTTCTCGGTGGCCACGGTGATGTCGTGGTCGCGCATGCCACCGCTGAGATGCGACTGGAGCTCGCCGGTCTCGGCGTCGACCAGGTAGGCGGCGAAGCCGCCGGCGTCGCGGCGGAACAGCACGTTGCTGAGGGACACGTCGCCCCAGTAGAAGTCCGCGAGGTGCAGCCGCACGAGCAGCACCACCATCGCGTCGACCAGCGACGGCAGCGCCTCCGCGGTCATGCCGTGGGCGAACAGGCTGCGGTAGGGGAGCGAGAAGCGCAGGTGCTGGGTGACGAGGATGGCGCCGAGGTCCTCACCGTCGGCGTCGACCCGCCCGGTCACCACACCCTGCGGCACCACGGCCGGCAGGCCGATCCGCTGCAGGTCACGCAGCAGGCGGTACTCCCGGAACGCCATCTCGGGGGTGGTCTCCTTGACGGCGTAGGTGCGGTCGCGCAGCCGCACGATCCGCACGACGTGGCGCGACAGGCCGCGCGGCAGCGGCACCACCCACGGGTCGCCCCACTGCTCGAGCGCGAGGTGCCACGGCAGCGTGAGCAGCGCGGTGTCGGGGCGGTGGGCGGTGACGTGGAGGGCCATGGCGGTTGCTCCAGTGCTCAGGGCTCGAGGAGGACGGGCCCGGGCCCGCGGTCGGCGACGGCGTCGTGCGGGTTGAGCAGCGAGCAGGTCTTGAGGCTCAGGCACCCGCACCCGATGCAGCCGTCGAGCCGGTCGCGCAACAGCTCGATGCGGCGGATCTGCTCGTCGAGCCGCGAGCGCCAGGCGACGCTGATCCGGGTCCAGTCGGAGGTGGTCGGCGTCCGGCCGGCGGGCAACGTCGCGAGCGCGGCGCCGATCTCCTCGAGGCTGAGCCCGACCCGCTGTGCGGTGCGGATGAACGCCACCCGGCGCAGCGTCGACTGCGGGTAGCGCCGCTGGTTGCCCGAGGTGCGGTCGGAGAGGATGAGCCCGCGGTTCTCGTAGAACCGCAGGGCGCTCGGCGCCACGCCGGAGCGGTCGCTCAGCTGCCCGATGCTCAGGCTCATGCCGACCAGCATTCCACGGAGTGGGCACGGGCCTGGCCGGCGTGCATCTCGTGCGGGAAAACCCGATGCCGTGGCGGCAGCCGTGGTCGAGCCGCAGCGAGCGGCCTGGCGAGACCCCGGCCCTACGATGGCGACGCACGCCGGTGTAGCTCAGTTGGTAGAGCGTTCGCCTTGTAAGCGAAATGTCGCGGGTTCGACTCCTGTCACCGGCTCTGTCGTCGGTCGTGGTGCGCGGTCGGCCGGCCCTGCACCACGGCGCCCGGTCAGCAGCCCACGGCTCAGCGCAGTCGCCGGGCGAGGAACAGCTCCGGCGGGTGCGCCAGCGCCTCCTGGCTCGCCACGAGCTGGATCTCGCGGGTGCCCGCGGCCAGCGTGGCCTCGAGCACCGCGTAGACCGAGGACGTCGTCCGCTCCAGCGCCGCCGGCGCGGAGCCGGTGGTGGCCAGGTGGGCCAGGAAGAGCGCGGCGGTCACGTCGCCGCACCCGTTGGGGCTGATCGGCAGCAGCCGGGTGGTGACGGCCCAGGCGCCGTCGTCGGAGACGGCGACGACGTCGAGGGTGTCGGCCGCCGACTCGGCGTGCAGCACCGAGGTCACGAGCACGGTGCGCGGCCCGGCGGCCCGCACCACGTCGACGGCGTCGAGCACCTCGGTCATCGTGGTGGAGCGACTCCCGGCCAGGAAGTCGAGCTCGAAGTGGTTCGGCGTCACGATGTCGGCACGCGGCACCACCTCGTCGCGCAGGAACTCCGGGATGCCCTCCCGCACGAACATCCCTCGGCCCACGTCGCCCATCACCGGGTCGCAGCAGTAGACGGCCGCCGGGTTGGCGGCCTTCACCCGCGCGACGGCGTCCAGCACGACGGCGCCGACGGCGGGGTCGCCCTGGTAGCCCGACAGCACGGCGTCGGCCGTGCCGAGGACGCCACGCTCCTCGATGCCGGTGATCACGTCGGCGACGTCGGCCGGGTCGAGCAGCGGCCCGCGCCACGACCCGTAGCCGGTGTGGTTGGAGAAGTGCACGGTGTTGACCGGCCACACCTCGTGGCCCAGCCGCTGCAGCGGGAAGACGGCGGCCGAGTTGCCCACGTGCCCGTAGGCCACCGACGACTGGATCGACAGCACCCGCACGAACCCCATTCTTCCTCCTGGGATCCCTGTTCGGGAAAACTAGAACGCGTTACAGTTTCCGCCATGGCGAAGAAGCCCAGCTACAGCAACGAGGCCGACTACGTCGTGGTGGGGTCCGGCAGCTCCGGAGCGACGATCGCGGGCCGGCTCGCGGAGTCCGGCGCCAGCGTGATCGTGCTCGAGGCGGGGAGGTCCGACGAGAAGTTCCTGACGAAGAAGCCCGGGATGATCGGTCCGATGCACGCCGAGCCCAAGATCAAGGCCACGGTCGACTGGGGCTACTACTCGGTGCCGCAGAAGCATCTGCTCGATCGCACGATGCCGGTGCCTCGCGGCAAGGTCGTCGGAGGGTCGAGCTCGGTCAACGGCATGGTCTACGTGCGCGGGAACCGGGCCAACTACGACTCCTGGGCCGCCGAGGGCAACACCGGCTGGGACGCCGACACCGTGAACGTCGCCTACAAGCGCATGGAGGACTTCGAGGACGGCGAGGACCAGTTCCGCGGCGCCGGCGGCCCGATCAAGATCACGCGCAACAAGACCCCGCAGGAGGGGTCGCTCCAGTTCCTGCAGGCCACGGCCGACGTCATCGGCTGCGAGATCATCGACGACTACAACGGCGCCTCGCAGGAGGGCGTCAGCAGGATGCAGCAGAACGCGGCCGACGGCCTGCGCTACAGCGCCTCCCGCGGCTACATCCACCACCTGGCGCCTCCCACGCTGCAGCTCCAGTCCGAGGTGCTCGTCACGAAGGTGGTGATCGAGGACGGCCGCGCCACCGGGGTCGAGGTGCGCGACGTCTCGAAGAAGGCCCAGAAGTCCGGTGCCGGTGGCGCGACCCGCACCGTCCGCGCCGGCAAGGAGGTCATCCTCGCCGCCGGCTTCGTGGGCTCCGCGCAGATCCTCATGCTCTCGGGCGTCGGCCACGCCCAGCACCTGCGCGACCACGGCGTCGACGTGGTGGCCGACCTGCCGGTCGGCGACAACCTGCACGACCACATGTTCCACGCGCTGACGTTCCACGCGACGTCCTCGCAGATGCGCGGCAACGCCTTCTTCTTCGGCAAGGGCATCGCCAAGGAGATCGCACGGCCGGGCAAGACCTTCTTGGCCAACTCGGTGTTCGAGGTGCTGGCCTTCCTCAAGACCTCGCAGGCCGACTCGATCCCCGACCTCCAGCTGCACCTGCTGCCGTGGAGCTACGTGTCGCCCAACCAGGACGCGCCGATCCGCCACGAGGTCGACCCGCGCCCCTCGCTCACCGTGCTCAGCACGCTCATCTACCCGCGCAGCCGCGGCACGCTGCGACTGTCGTCGGCCGACCCCACCGCCACGCCGCTCATCGACTTCCAGTACCTCGCCGACCCCGCCGACCTCGAGGTGCTCGCCGAGGGCTCGGAGATGGTGCGTGACATCTTCGCGGGCACGGCGTTCGGCGGCGCGGTCAAGGACGAGATCCACCCGGGCGCGAACCTCAAGGGCCAGGCGCTGCGCGACGCGATCCTCAACCGCGCCACGTCGGTCTACCACGGCGTCGGCACCTGCCGGATGGGCGTCGACGAGCTCGCCGTCGTCACGCCCGACCTCAAGGTCAAGGGGGTCGAGGCCCTGCGGGTCTGCGACGCCTCGATCATGCCGTCGATCACCGGCGGCAACACCAACGCGCCTGCGATCATGATCGGCGAGCGCGGCGCCGACCTCGTGCTCGGGAGGGCCTGAGATGACCGTCACCAGCACGGGGCTCGTGCGGCCCGCCACCGTCACCGACGACTTCCTCCAGCGGCTCGTGGCCCGGGTGCCGGGCTCCACCGGCGCCACCTGGAAGCTCACCGAGGTCTACACCGGCGAGGTGCTCGTCGAGCTGCCGCAGTCGACGCCGGCCGACATCGAGGCCGCGTTCGAGGCGGCCCGGGAGGCACAGGCCGAGTGGTCGCAGTGGCCGCTCGCCAAGCGGCTCAAGGTGTTCAAGAGGGCTCACGCGCTGTTCCTCGACCACGCCCACACCACCGCCGACCTGATCCAGGCCGAGAGCGGCAAGAACCGGCGGATGGCGATCGAGGAGACCTGCGACCCGCCGATGGTCATGAGCCACTACCTCAACCGCGCGCCGAAGCTGCTCGCGCCGGTGAAGCGCGGCGGCCCGGTGCCGTTCCTGTCGACGTCCACCGAGATCCGCCAGCCCAAGGGCGTCGTCGGCATCATCGCGCCCTGGAACTTCCCGTTCGCCACGGGCATCTCCGACGCGATCCCGGCGCTGATCGCCGGCAACGCGGTGGTGGTGAAGCCCGACAACAAGACCGCGCTGTCGCCGCTGTGGGGCGTGCAGATGCTCGAGGACGCCGGCCTGCCGCGCGGGCTGTTCCAGGTGGTGTGCGGTGAGGGCCCCGATGTCGGGCCCACCCTCATCGACAACGCCAACTACGTGATGTTCACCGGCTCCACCGCCACCGGCCGGGTGATCGGCGAGCGGGCCGGCCGCAACCTCATCGGCTGCTGCCTCGAGCTGGGCGGCAAGAACCCGATGATCGTGCTCGACGACGCCAACCTCGACGAGGCCGTGCAGGGCGCGGTGTGGGGCGCCTTCGCCAACACCGGCCAGATCTGCATGCACATCGAGCGGCTCTACCTGCACGACTCGCTCTACGACGAGTTCAAGCGCCGGTTCGTGGCAGCCGCCGAGGCGCTCGACGTCCGCGCCGCCTACGACTTCGGCCCCGACCTCGGCTCGCTGGTCTCGGTCGACCACCGCGACCGGGTGGCCTCGCACGTCGAGGACGCCGTCGCCCGCGGCGCCACCGTGCTCACCGGCGGCCGCGCCCGGCCCGACCTCGGCCCGGCGTTCTTCGAGCCGACGATCCTCGAGGACGTCACCGCCGACATGCTCGCGGGCTCCTGCGAGACCTTCGGGCCCGTCGTCGCGCTGCACCGGTTCCACACCGACGACGAGGCCGTGGCGCTGGCCAACGACACCGACTACGGCCTCAACGCCTCGGTGTGGGGCACCGACCTCGACCGGGCGCAGCGGTGGCCCGCCGCATCCACTCCGGCAACGTCAACGTCAACGACGTCCTCGCCACGGCCTACGCGTCCAAGGGCACACCGTCCGGCGGCGTCAAGCAGTCCGGCGTCGGCGCCCGGCACGGCGACCAGGGGCTGCTCAAGTACACCGACGTGCAGAACCTCGCCGTGCTCAAGAAGCAGGTCATGGGCGCCCGCCCCGGACAGCCCTACGACGAGTACGTCAAGGGGATGCTCCAGGGCCTCAAGATCATGCGGAAGACCGGCATCCGCTGAGCGACCACGAGCTCGACCACCAGTACTGGGCCCGGCCGCCGACGCCGGGCACCACCGGCGCGCTCGTGCTCGCCGGCTCGAGCGGCCGGCTCGACGCCGGCCGCGCCGACCTGCTCGCGCGCCACGGCGTCACGGCCCTGGCGCTGCGCTGGTTCGGGGCGCCCGGCCAGTCGCCGGTGCCGCGCGAGGTGCCGCTCGAGACCCTCACCGACGCCGTGACGCTCCTCGCCCGCGAGGCCGACCGGGTGGTGGTGCTCGGGCTGTCCTTCGGCGCTGAGGCCGCGCTGCTGGCCGCCGTCCTCGATCGCCGGATCGCCGCGGTGGTGGCGTTCGCGCCGACCGACGTCGCCTGGGAGGGCCAGCACGACCACGACGACGACCCGCAGCGCAGCAAGTGGACGTGGCGCGGGAAGCCGGTGCCGTTCGTGCCGCTCGACCGCGGCTGGGTGCCGCCGGACCCACCGGCGTACCTCGAGCTCTACCGGCGGAGCCGGCGTGCCGCGGGCAAGGCGACGGTGCGAGCGGCCGCGATCCCGGTCGAGGAGATCGCCGGCGAGGTGGTGCTCGTCGTCGGCGGCGACGACCAGGTGTGGGACAGCGCCGCCGCGGCCCGCGCGATCGTGGCCCGCCGCGCCGCGGCCGGGCTCGGGACCGCGCTGGTCGACGACCCGCGGGCCGGGCACCAGGTCGTGCTCCCCGGCGAGGAGGCACCCGATCCCCGGCGTCCCTATCTCGTCGGTGGCGACGACGGCGCCCCGGAGCGCCTCGGCCTGCTGGCCTGGCCCCACGTGGCGCACGCGCTGCGGATCAGCTCCTCAGTCGGGTGACCTCGGCGCGCAGCCTCGCGTTCTCGGCCTCGAGGCGCAGGACGGCGGCGACGCCGGCGAGGTTGAGCCCGACGGCGAGCAGCTCGCGGATCCGGTGCAGCCGGGCGATGTCGGCCTCGCTGTAGCGGCGGGTGCCGCCCGGGCTGCGGTCGGGCGTGACCAGGCCGTGGCGCTCGTAGACGCGCAGGTTCTGGATCTGCATCGACACCAGGTCGGCCGCCACCGAGATGGCGAAGACGCCGCGCTGCTGGGCCATGACCCCATGGTGGCAGATCTCTTGACTACGCGGAACAGATTATCTATATCTGTGGATACAGATCATCGACGCGGCCACCGGGCTGCGACCACCGCATCCGAGGAGGTAACCACCATGCCGCTGCTGCGCAGCACCGACCCGTTCCGCGACTTCGACCGCCTCGCCCAGCAGCTGATGGGCGGCGCCGGAGGCACCACCAACCGGCCGTCGATCATGCCGATGGACGCCTGGCGCGAGGGCGACCACTTCGTCCTCGAGTTCGACCTCCCCGGCGTCGCGCCGGAGAGCATCGACCTCGACGTCGAGCGCAACGTCCTCACCGTCAAGGCCGAGCGCGTCGCCCGCAACGGCGACTGGGAGATGCTCGCCGCGGAGCGCACCCGCGGCACGTTCACCCGCCAGCTCGTGCTCGGCGACAACCTCGACCTCGACCGGATCGAGGCGGGCTACGACGCCGGCGTCCTGCGCCTCGTCGTCCCGGTGGCCGAGCGGGCCAAGCCCCGCAAGATCCAGGTCGCGGGCACCTCGCAGCGCGAGGCCGCGATCGAGGCCTGAACGACCCTGCCCACCGCGCCGGTCCCTTCGGGGGCCGGCGCGGTTCGTTTTCCGCCGGTGGGCGCAGACCTCCGTCGCGGTGCGCACGCGCGTCTTCCTGGGTGTACAAGGAAGGGAGGAGGGTCCGCATGACGACCGGAGCCGACGAAGCCGCGTTCACCGAGTTCGTGCTCGCCCGCTCCGCCGCGCTCATCCGCACCGCATACCTGCTGACCTCCGACCACCAGCTCGCCGAGGACCTCGTGCAGACCGCGCTGTTCAAGGCCGCCAAGGCGTGGGACCGGATCTCCGAGCCGGAGGCCTACGTGCGGCGGATCCTCTACACCGAGAACGTGTCGGGCTGGCGCCGCCGTCGTCACGTCGTCGAGACGCTGACCGACGGGTTCGACGCACCGACCCTCGACGCCCCGGACCGGGACGTGCGGCTGGCCCTGGAGCGGGCGCTCACGCGCCTCACCCCGAAGCAGCGCCGGGTGGTCGTGCTGCGGTACTACGAGGACCTCACCGAGGTCGAGACGGCGCGGGTGCTCGGGATCGGCGTCGGCACGGTGAAGTCGACGCACCGCCAGGCGCTGCACCGGCTGCGGGCCGTGGCGCCCGATCTCGGCGAGCTGATCGGAGCGACCGGATGAGCGACCAGCTGCTGCGCGACACCCTGAACCGGATGGCCGAGCGGGCCGAGCCCGCCGCGCCCGACCCGGCGCTGTGGGACCGGGCGCGCCGCTCCCGGCGTCGCGGTGACGCCCTCGCCGCGGCTGCCGTCGGGGCACTCGTGCTCGTCGTCGTGGCCTTGGTCGGGTTCCTCGGTTCGCCCGACCCGTCCCGACCCGACCCGGCGCCCCTCGCTCCTGAGCCGCCCGGCATCCCGTCGACGGTGCACGGGGTCGAGGGCGACGGGGGGCTCGATCTCGAGACCGACCTCACCGTCGGTCGAGCCTCGGTCGCGATCGCGAACCCGACCGGCGCGTTCGTGGTCACCGCCGCCGATGGCGTCTACCACAGGCTCGACCTGCCCGGGTTCGACGCCGCGGCCTACGACGACGCCGAGGTCAGGCGCACGGGCATGGTCGGCCTCCAGCTCTCGCCGGACGGGCGCAGGCTCGCCTACGGCTGGCACGCCCCCTTCGCCGAGACCGGTGGGCAGCGCGGGGGTCTCGTCCCGAGCGGCGTCCGGGTCGTCGACCTGGTGAGCGGACGCGTCGAGACCGTGCGTGATGTCGGGCCGGAGCCGCCCGAGTTCGCATTCCTCCAACGCGGCCAGGGCTCCACGGGCGTCGTGGTGCCGTACGGGCTCCGGTGGTCGCCCGGCGGGCGGTTCCTGACCTACGACCAGGTGTGGGCCCCGGTCGCTGAGCTCCGTGGGGCCTACGGCCTCGGGTGGTCCAACTCGGCCGCATCGGTCTACGACACGACCACGGGGGAGCGGTTCGGCGTCAACGAGTCCGGAGGCGGCCTCGGGTGGACCGGTTGGCCGCAGATGGTGTCCGACACCGGTCTCGTCGCCACGGGCGGCATCGTGTTCGCCGAGCGCGACACCCGACGCCGGGAGCGGGACGTGCCCGGCGACTTCCTGACGAGCGGCTTGTTCGCGAGTGGCGGCCGTGCGCTCGTCGAGACGATCAACCCGAGCGAGCGGCTGGCCGAGGTCACCCTCCGCACGGGGATGGTCCGGCTCCTGCGGCTCGACATCGAGGCCTGCCGGGTCGACCTGCTCGGCTGGCTCGACCGCGACCACGTGCTCGCCCAGGTGCACCGCGCCACGGGTGCCGACACCTGGGCCGAGGAGGCGGACCTGGTCGTGCTCGACGTGTCCGACCCGACCGCCGAGTCGAGCGTCGCCGCTGCCGTCGATGCCGAGGGCACCGACAGCACGTTCAGCTATGCCGTCGACTACGCCACGGTGCGGCACCCCAGCCGGGACTTCACCGAGTCACCGGCGGCGAGCCCACCGCGCGCCGCCCCGGCGTCGTCCGTGGACGACCCGGCCGGTGTCGACCGTGCCTGGTTGCTCGCCGGCCTCGGCGCCGGCGTCCTGACGGCCGGCGCGGCGGTCCTGGTGCTCCGGCGCCGGATCCGGGCTGACTAGGTGACGCCCGTGCAGGGTGGGGGCGTTTCTCTGCCCTGGAGTGACCCCGGACACCTACCACGGCGCGGACGGCGAGGCCTCGGCCTGGGTGTGCCGCTCGGATGCGCCGGCCGACATCCCCTACCGCACCGGTGGCACGTGTGAGTACCTCGCGCGCGGCGACCAGGCCTCGGATCGGTTCGGCCTCTACCGCTGGACGTTCGGCGAGGAGGAGACCGGCCCCGACGCCCACTTCCACCGCTCGATCTCCGAGCAGTTCTACGTGCTCCGGGCAAGGAGACGGGGTGTCAGGCGACGTGCAACGACCGCTTCGAGAGTCCCATCCAGAAACCGTCGATCACTTGCAGCCCCGGAGTGCCGGGGTCGGTGGCGGCGCCGAGGGTGACGAACAACGGGCTGTAGTGCTCCACGGTGGGGTGCGCGTAGGGCATGCCCGGCGCCGCGGCGGTGTAGCGCGCCAGCCCGTCGACGTCGCCGCGGGCCATCGCCTCGGCGGCCCAGGCGTCGAAGTCGGTGGACCAGCCGGGTGCGTCGGCATCGATGCGGAACTCCCGCAGGTAGCGCAGGCCGTGGGTGAGGAAGCCGGACCCGATGACGAGCACGCCCTCGTCGCGCAGCGGCCGCAGCCGCTCACCGAGCCGCAGCAGCCGAGCGGGGTCGTGGGTGGGCAGCGAGAGCTGCAGCACCGGGGACGTCGACCTCGGGGTACATGATCTTGAGCGGCACTCAGGCGCCGTGGTCGAGGCCGCGCGAGGTGTGCTGGTGCACCGGCTCCGTGTCCGCATGAGCGCTGCCACCCGGGAGGCGAGCGCAGCGGCGTCCGGGGTCTCGTAGGTCGCGCCGTAGTACTTCGGGTCGAACCCGCCGAGGTCGTAGACGAGCGGCACCCCGCTCGCGCTCAGCGAGATGAGGGCCGACTCCCAGTGGGCGCTGACGATGGGGATCGCCGTCGGCCGCGGCAGGTCACCAGCCCAGGCGGCTCGGGTCGCTCATGCGGACAGGAATCGTTCGGCGTCGGGCCCTATCCCGGGGTCCAGTCGACCGCGGTGGCGCCCTGCTCGGCCAGCAGGGTGTTGACCTGGGAGAACGGCCGGGAGCCGAAGAAGCCGCGCCGAGCCGACAGCGGCGACGGGTGGGCCGACTCGACCACCGGCACGTCGCCGAGCCGAGGCTTGAGCGAGCGGGCGTCGCTGCCCCACAGGACGGCGACCAGCGGCTGGCCGGCCTCGTGGCGGCGCACGAGCTCGTCGATCGCGCACTCGGTGACCTCCTCCCACCCCTTCCCGCGGTGGGAGGCCGGCGTGCCCGGCCGCACGGTGAGCACCCGGTTGAGCAGCATCACCCCCTGGTCGGCCCACCCGGTGAGCTCGCCGTGCTTCGGCGGCACGATGCCGGTGTCGTCGCGCAGCTCGACGTAGATGTTCACCAGGCTCCGCGGCAGCGGCCACACGTCCCGCTCCACCGCGAAGCTGAGCCCGATCGGGTGCCCGGGCGTCGGGTAGGGATCCTGGCCGACCACGAGCACCCGCACCTCGGAGAGCGGGCGGCGGAACGCGCGGAAGACCGCGTCGCCGGCCGGCAGGTAGCCGCGCCCGGCGGCCACCTCCTCGCGCAGGAACGCCCCCATCCGCTCGATCCGCTCCTCGACCGGCGCCAGCGCCTCGGCCCAGTCGGCCGCCACCAGCCCCTTCGCCACGAGCCCCGCGAGCGCACTCATGGGGTCGACGCTAGGGGGTGGCCGGGGATCTCGACACGCCGCTCGCTGCACTCGCGACGGCTCGACCACCGCCGCCACGGCGGTCGAGCCGGGACGAGGGCAGCGAGGGCCGTGTCGAGGCCCCCGGCCCGACAGCTCAGCGGAACGAGGCGCTGCGCGGGAGGTACGGCGTCCGGCCGCGCTCGCCGACGTGGACCCGCAGGATCGCCATGTGGGAGGCGTCCTCCTGCACCGCCGACTGGTTCGCCACGAGCACCGAGGTGCCGTGGAAGGTGGCGCTGCACGGGGTGTCGAAGGGGATCGTCGAGCCGTTCTCGCCCCCACCCGCGGCGTCGGGGAAGCGGTCGAGCTCCTCGCCGGTGGGCGAGAGCTGGACCAGCTGGTTGGTGAGCCCGGCGTTGGCGACGTAGATGCGTCCCGAGCGCGCGATGCCGAAGCCGTCGGGCAGGTCGGTGGGCTGCGAGGTCCAGAGCGTGCGCAGCCGGCCGGGCTTCCCGTGGCGCACGGGCAGCGAGTAGAGGTAGCCGACGCTGGGGGGTCCGCCCGCGACGGTCTGCTGGGTGATGAGCAGGTCGTGGCGGTCGGGGCGGTAGGCGATGCCGGTGGTGCCGAACCCGGCCTCGCCCTCGAGCGACGGCGAGGTGAGGAACCGGCTCACCCTCCCCGACGACGTCACCCGCCACAGCACGCCCTGGGCGTAGTCGGTGACCACGAGTCCCACCGGCGTCCAGGTGGCGTAGTTGGGCTTCGCGCCCGCGGGCAGCGTGGCGATCCGGCGGAACCGGCCGCTGGACAGGGTCAGGGTGAGGACGCGGCGGGTGGAGGTCTCGAGCAGCACCAGCCGGCCGTCGCGGGTCTGGGTGGCCACCTGGACGCCGTGCGGCTGGTCGCGCCGCTGGCCGGGCACCGCCCAGGAGCGCAGCAGCGCACCCCCGCTGCCGTACTCGAAGACCCGGGACCGCTGGGCGTCGCCGGCCTCGTAGTTGGCGGCGTAGACGCGGCCGTTGGTGTGCACGTGCACGTAGGCCGGGCGGCCGGGGGAGGGGACCTTCGCGAAGACCCGCGTCGTCCACTTCTCGGGCGCCGCGGACGCCGGCGGCGGGGTACCGGGCAGGGCGAGGAGCGCCACCGCCAGCAGGACGACGACCAGCCGCCTCATCGCAGCGCCTCCACGACCTCGACCGCGGCGCGCTCGCCGGAGCGGACCGCGCCGTCCATGTAGCCGGACCAGAAGGTGGAGGTCTCGGTGCCGGCCCAGTGGACCCGACCGAACCGCTGCCGGATGCTCGGCCCGTAACGCACCAGGGTGCCGGTGCCGCCGTGGAGGGCGGTCGGGCCCCCGCCGGTCCACCGCTCCAGGGTCCAGTCCTGCTCGGTGTACTCGACGGGGCGCAGCGCCCGCTCGCCGAACATCTCGGCGAACCCCTCGAGCACGGCCCGCCGCCGCTGGGCGAGCGGCATCCGGCCGTAGGTGCGCCAGGTGTCGCCTCCCACGAAGGCGAGCAGGACGCCGGGTCGTCCGTCCGGCGGGGAGTTGTCGAAGACGGCGCGGGCGGCGCCGGCGTCGTTGAGGCCGAAGCCGTTGAGCCCGTCCTCGCGCCAGAACGGCCGCTCGTAGACGGCGTCGCACTTCATGAGCTTGCCCATGTCGAGCGCCCGCATGAGCGCGGTCCGGCGGGCGGGCAGGTTCGGCGACCAGTCGATGCCGAGCACCTTCGGCGGCGGGACGGCGACGACCACACGCCGGGCGCGCACGGCCCCGCGGGCGGTGTGGACGACGGCGCCGCCGTCGCCCTGCACGATGCGGCGCACCGGCGCCTGCAGGGCGACGTGGTCGCTGAACTGGCGGGCCAACCGCACGGGGATCAGCTGCGAGCCGCCCACGAACCGGCGCTCCTGGGCGCCGCTCGCGGTGTCGGAGTTGCGCGAGAAGGTGCCGGTGGTGCGCTCGTTGCCCGAGCAGGCGACGTACCAGAGCGTGAAGAGGAAGGAGAGGTTGCGCGGGTCGGCGCCGAACCCGGGCTGGGTCCAGCACTCGATGAGGTTGGCGACGCCCTCGGGATTCACCGTGGCGTTGGCCTCGATCCAGTCGAGCAGCGTCATCGAGTCCCACTCCCGGGCCCGCGGGTGCGACCAGGGGGCGTCGACGGCGATCTCGGCCGCGTAGCTGTCGATCTGCTGGAGGAGGACCGCGGCATCCGGGAGGATCGTCGGGTCGGGCGGGACGGTGCCGGTGTACTCGACCCGGCCGGTGGTGGAGGAGACGTAGACGCTGTTGCCCTCGTTGTACTCGAGGAACGTCGGCACCCGCAGCTGGCGAGCCAGCCGCAGGATGTGGTCCTGGGTGGGGCCGACGAAGGCGCCGCCGGCCTCGACGACGTCGCCGTGGCGCAGCCGGTGGTTGAGCACGCGGCCGCCGACCCGGTCGCGGGCCTCGACGACCAGCACCGAGCGGCCCGACCGCAGGATGTTGCGTGCGGCGACCAGCCCCGCGATGCCGGCGCCGACGACGACGACGTCGACCTGGCGTGGCAGCCGCCCCTGGAGCCCGGAGCCGGGGTTGGCCAGCGCGGTCTCGGACCCGGTGAGCGCGCCGGGACCGACCGCGCCCGCTGCGGTGCCGGCGCCGAGGGCACCGAGGACGGAGCGGCGGGTGAGGTGCAGGTCGGTCATGGTCTCGTCGCCTCGCAAACGTGAATGTGTGTCATTTTCGTGTTCGGGACCCTACACTGCGGATCGTGCCACCGACAGGCCTCCGAGGTGACCAACGAGCCACCACCCCCGGACGACACGCCGGCCGTCGCGCCCCCGTCCAGGAGCGCAGCCGGCGGCGGGTCGAGGCGATCCTCGACGCCACCGAGACGCTCGTGGTCCGGCACGGCGTCGAGGGGCTCACCACCCGCGACATCGCCGACGCCGCCGCGGTTCCGGTCGCGTCGGTGTACCAGTACTTCGCCGACAAGGAGGCGGTGCTGCTCGCCCTCGTGGAGCGGCACACGACCGAGATGGACGAGGTGGTGGCCGCCGACCTCGCCGCGCTCGACGTGCTCTCGGTGGCATCGCTGGTGCGTACCACCATGGCGGCGTTCGTGCGGGTCTACCACCAGCGCCGTGCCTTCGTGGAGATCTACCTGCGCGGCCGCACCAACCCGGCCCTGCACCGGTTCGGCCGTGAGCACAACCGCCGGGTCGCCGAGGCGCTGCGCGAGCTGGCGCTGGCCGAGGGGCTGGTCGGCGACGACCTCACCCTCGACGTCGCCGTGCTCGCCGTCGAGGTCGGCGACCGGGTCTTCCAGCTCGCCTTCGAGCACGATCACCGCGGCGACGCCGCCACGATCGAGGAGGGCGTCACGCTGGTGACCGCCTACCTCGAGCGACACGCGACCCGCCGCGGGCTGAGGGGCGTCCGCCGGTGAACGTGCGCGAGCAGGTGGCCGCGGCCGCCCGTCATCTTGCCGCCGAGGGGCTGCTGGTCGGCACCGCCGGCAACGTGAGCGCCCGGGACGGCGACGGACGCGTCGCCGTGACCGCCACCGGAGTCGTGCTCGGCGGCTGCCGCCCGGAGGACGTCGTGGTCGTCGACGCCGAGGGCGCCGTCGTCGAGGGCGAGCACGGGCCGACGTCGGAGGTGGCGCTGCACCTCGGTGTCCACGCCGACCGACCCGAGGTCGCCGCCGTCGTGCACACCCACGCGCCGTGGTCGACGGCGGTCGCCTGCGTCGACGGGCTCACCGAGCTGCCCGTGCTGCACTACCAGCAGCTGCTGCTCGGCGGGACGGTGCGCGTGGCGCCCTACGCCACCTTCGGCAGCCCGGAGCTCGCCGGTCACGTGCGTGCCGCCCTCGACGGCCGGCAGGCCGCGCTGATGGGCAACCACGGCTCGGTGGCGATCGGCGCCACCCTCGACCAGGCGGTCGAGCACGCCGTGCTGCTCGAGTGGCTCGCCGCGCTGCACCACCGCACCAGCACGCTCGGTACCCCACGCGTCCTCACCGCCCAGGAGCAGGAGGACGTCGTCCTCGCCGCGCTCAGCCGCAGCTACGGAAGGCAGGAACCCTCATGAAGGTGGCAGTCGTCGGGGTCCACGTGCTCGACACCCACGTCCTGGGCATCGAGTCGATCCCCGAGCGCAGCGACGGCCAGCTCGTCGAGACGATCCGGATGTCGCCCGCGGGCACCGCCGGCGGCACCGGGGTCGTGCTGGCACGGCTCGGCGCCGAGGTGCTCGGCGTCGGCGCCGTGGGCGCCGACCCCGTCGGCGACACGCTGCTGGCGCTGCTGGACCGCGAGGGCGTCGACACCAGCCGGCTGGTGCGCAAGGCCGACCAGCAGACCTCCGCCTCGGTGCTGCCCGTCCGTCCGAACGGCGACCGCCCGGCCTGGCACTGCATCGGCGCCAACGGCGCCTTCACCCTCGACGACCTCGACCGGCCGTCGTTGAGCGGGATCACGCACCTGCACCTCGGTGGGCCCGAGTTCCTCGGCGGCCCGGCCGCGGCCGAGCTGCTGGCCTGGGCGCGCGAGCAGGGCGCCACGACCTCGGTCGACGTGCTCGCACCGGGCGACCCCGACCTGCTCGAGTGGATCGGCGACGCGCTGCCCCACACCGACTACCTGCTGCCCAACGACGAGCAGGTGCGCGGCTTCACCGGCGAGGACGACCTCGCCGAGGCCGCCCGGGCGCTGGTGGCGCGCGGCGCCGGCTGCGTCGCCGTCACCCAGGGCGCGAGGGGCGCGCTGGTCGTCACCGCCGCCGACGTCACCGAGGTGCCCGCCGTCGCGATCCCGGACGACGAGCTCGTCGACACCACCGGGTGCGGTGACGCCTTCTCGGCGGGCTTCCTGCGGGGGCTCGACCTCGGGCTCGGCCCGGCCGACGCGGCCCGGCTCGGCTGCGCCACCGCGGCCGAGGTGGCCCGGGGGCTCGGCACCGACGCCGGTGACTACTCGATGGAGTCGGTGCGCACGACCACCGGGCTGTGAGGCGGGTCGGGCGGTCGGTCCGCCGCCCGGACCGGCTTCGAGGCGAGGTCGTGGCGCGCGAGGGCCAGGAGCGGACGCAGCCGCGGGTCGGCGGCGTCGAGGAGCAGCTGGGTGCTGCGCGTCGCCATCGGGTCGCCCTCCCGGCTGTCGAGCCGGTCGAGCACGACGGCGGCGGCCACGAGCTGCGCGGCAGCGGCGGCCGAGGTCTCGTCGGGCGGCAAGGTGCTCAGCCGCATCTGGAGCCCGGGGTCGAGCACGGCCGGGCCGCTCGCCCGCGCGGCGACCGCCGCCTCGGCCAGCACCGCGAGCAGGTCGGTGACCAGCTCGGGCCGGGTCGGCGCCTCGACCCGTAGCAGCGGCGGCCGACCCGGCGCCGAGAGCACCACCTCGGCCGGCTGGCGGCGCCGTCGGATCTCGTCGGCGACGGTGAACACGTCGCACGAGCCGTCGGCGTGCAGCGACACCGTGGCCGACGCCGGCTCCGCGACGATCTCGAGCCCCAGCACCACGGGGAGCCCGTCGAGGAGGGCGCGGGCGGCGTCGAGCCGGTGGGCCGCGTGGTCGGCGCAACCGCTCGGCCCCAGCTCGCGCAGACCCCGGGCGGCGCGGGCCACGGCGGCCGGCGCGGCGACCCAGCCGCCCGCGGGTGGGACGGCGGCCGGAAGGTGGGAGGCGGTGCGGTGCTCGGCCGAGCGGAAGACGGTCGCGCAGAGGTCGGTGTCGACCTCGGGGGCGACGTCGAGGGTCACCGAGCTGACACCGGGGACGTCCATCCCCCAGGGGCGGCCCAGCCCCCCGTTGTAGGCGAGCAGCCACCCGCCCTGCGAGGCGTCGACGTGCAGCGGCACCTGCGACACCATCGTCACGCCGCCGATCCGGGCGACCGGGTCGACGACGCCGTGCGCGTGGGACGGCGCCGAGGCCACCACGAGCACGGTGTCGCGGGTGACGGCGTCGGCGAGCCGGTCGACGGCCACCTGGCCGTCTCGCCCGACCAGCACCTGCACCGCGGTGACGCCGAGCGCGTGGGCGGCGTCGGCGTAGGCGGGGTGGGCCGACGACGGCAGCACCAGGGTCGGCCGGGTCACCCCCGGCCGGGCGTCGCGCGCACCCCGGATCACGAGGAGGGCGGCCTCGAACAGGCTGGTCGCGACGGTGCCGACCGCGCAGGGAGGGGCCTCGACCAGGTCGCAGACGAACCCGACGATCTCGTTCTCGACCTCCTGCCGGTCCGGTCGCGGCGACGGGGAGCGGACGGCCTCCCAGGCCACCAGGCGCCTGCGGTGCTCGGGGTCCGGGGCGGTGCCGGCCGGCGTCTCGTCGACCGCATCAGCTGAGTCGGTGGCATCGGGGACGTCCCCGACGTCGACCGGGCCGGTGCGCAGCAGGTGGAGGTGGACGGGAGCGTCACCCGACATCGCGTAGTCCCCTCGGTCTCGGCGTGGCAGCCAGGGTACGACCGATCGGGCCCCGGAGGGACCATGCGCGCGGGCCAGTCGGCATGACCCGAAGTGACTACGTGCCGGGCCGAGGTCAGCGGGCGAGCGACCGGCTGGCGCGTGAGCCGTGGCGGCGGGTGCGTGAGGTGCCGATCGTGGCCGCCGGGTCGCCGCCCGGGTCACTGTCCGGCGTCGACTGTCCGGGTCCGGGGGCTCGTCGTCGCGCGCCTCGCTGGACCACTCGGCCACCCACTCGTCGAGCACGGCCCAGGTGGTGGCGCGGGCGCCGCGGCCGGTGAGCATGCCGAGGTGGCCGCCGGGAACGATCTCGAACCGCACCTCGGGCGACCCGGAGAGCAGCGGCACCACCGCCTTCACCGCCGGCACCGGCGCGATGCCGTCGGTGGCGCCGCCGAAGACCAGCACCGGCGCGGTGACGTCGGCGAGCGAGATCGTGCGGTCGTCCATCTCGAAGGTGCCCCGCTGGAGGGCGTTGCCCTTGACGAAGCGGTGGTAGAGCTGGCCGAAGGAGCGGCCGGGATAGGCGATCATGTTGTCGGTGAACCGGTCGACCGCCTCGATCTGGGCCAGGAAGTCGGCGTCGTCGAGGTTGGCCGTGATCGCCAGCGGCTTGGTGACCAGCTTCTGGACCGAGGAGAGCTGGAAGGCCCACCGCACCAACGGGCGCGGGGCGCCGCCGAAGGCCTGGTAGGCGCGGGTGACCAGGCCGGTGCCGCCGACGGCGGGCAGGTGGAGCAGCGGGCGCAGCGGCGCCACCAGCGGCACGAGGCTGACGTCGACCGGCGAGCCGACGGCCGTCACGGACGCGATCGGCAGGTCGGGCTGGTCGGCGGCCGTCAGCAGGCTGAAGATGCCGCCGAGGCTCCACCCGACGACGTGCACCTGCCGGCCGCCGGCGTGGGCGGAGGCCTCGCGGATCGCCGTCGGCACCACCTCGTCGATCCAGTGCTCCATGCCGAGGTCGCGGTCGCGGAAGGAGACCTGGCCGTACTCGACGAGGTAGGTGGGCCGGCCGCCGTCGACGAAGTGCTCGACCAGCGAGCAGCCGCGACGCAGGTCGAAGCACAGCGCGGGCGCGGCCAGCGGCGTGACCAGCAGCACCGGGTCGCCCTGCTCGCGCACCGAGGCCCGCGGGCGGTAGTGGTAGACCTCGCGCAGGGTTCCCTCGTCGATCAGGGTGCGCGGCATCGGCCGCAGGTCGGCCAGCCCGCCGTAGAAGAGCTGGTGCGCGACGTTGCCGGCCGCCGACACCAGCTGGTTCGGCTTGGGGAGCAGGTCCACGGTGCCGAAAGTACCCCGTGGACTCGGAGTCAGCCCCGGAAGATCAGGGCGGCGGTGATGTCGGAGTTGCCGTAGGCACGGAACTCGTCGGCCTTGGCCTTGCGCACCGGCGCCTCGTGGGTCTCGATCGTCAGCACGACGAACCGGCCCTGCGCGTCGGCCTCCCAGGTGCCGTTGCGGCGCACCGTCGAGCCAGGCCGCCGGGTCGACCTTCCAGTCGTCGGCCTCGATGCCGCCGCCGGCCGCGCGCTCGGCCGCCTTCGGGGTGCGCATCGTCATCACGACGTGGGTGAGGGCGAGATGCCCCTCCAGGGCGCGGTAGGTCCACGACGCCGCACGCCGGCAGCCGAGGTCGGCCAACGACCCCGTGGTGGCCTCGACCGGCGCGCAGCTGCGGTAGTTCCACCCCGTGCGGAACGACGCGAACAGCGAGACGCCGCCGAACCGGAACTTCCAGTCGCCGTCGAACTCCTGGTAGCGGAACGCGCCGGACGCGGGCAGCGCGGGGGTGTCCGGGCTCTCCGGCTCCGAGGGCTCCGACGGCTCCGAGGGCTCGACCGGCTCGGGCTCCACCGGCGGCGCGCTGCTCGGGCTCGAGCTCGGTGGCGGGCTGGCGGACGCGCTGGCCGGGTCGCCACCACCTGCGGTGTCGCCGTCCCCGCTGCGGGCGAGGAGGACGCCGCCGGTGACGAGGCCCGTGAGGAGCACGATGGCGACGGCGACCAGCGCGACGACCAGGGCCGGGCCGGGACCGCTGCGCCGCGGCGGGCCGCCGTAGGGGCCGGGCGGCGGGTAGGGACCCCCGGACGGTGACGGGGGTGACGGGGGCGACGGGGGCGGCGGGACCGGGGGGCGTCGCGGGCCGGGCCGGGTAGGGGTTCCAGCCGGTGGTGCCGGACTCGGGCGGCAGTCCCCACGGCGAGGCGCCGGTGGAGGGTGGGCGCGTGGGCTCGCGGTCCGGCCCGGTGGGGCGGGTGGGATCGGGCGTCGGCACGCGTCCTGTCTACCCGGACCGGGGAGGCCGAACCCTCAGCTGCGCCTCGCCGGCCGGACGGGCTTCACGGTCTTGGCGTGGCTCTCGACGGCGCCGAGCTCGGACATGAACGACTCGGCCCAGGCGACGATGTCGTGCTGCCGGATGGTCCGTCGCATCGCCCTCATCCGCCGGGTCCGCTCCTTCTCCTCGGCCTGGTAGGCCTCGAGCAGCGCGGCCTTCATCCCGTTGATGTCGTAGGGGTTGACCAGCCAGGCCTGCCGCAGCTCGTCGGCGGCACCGGCGAACTCGGAGAGCACCAGCGCGCCGGTGTCGTCGTAGCGGCAGGCGACGTACTCCTTGGCGACGAGGTTCATGCCGTCGCGGTACGGCGTCACCACCATCACGTCGGCGGCGCGGTAGAGCGCGGCCATCTCCTCGCGCGGGTAGGAGGAGTAGAGGTAGGAGATCGCGGGGCGGCCGATCCGGCCGAGCTCGCCGTTGATGCGGCCCACGAGCTCGTCGATCTGGCTGCGCAGGACCTTGTAGGCCTCCACCTGCTCGCGCGAGGGCACCGCCACCTGCACGAAGACGGCGTCCTCGACGTCGAAGTGGCCGTCGCGGATGAGCTCGGCGAAGGCGCGGAGCCGGGCGTGGATCCCCTTGGTGTAGTCGAGCCGGTCGATGCCGAGGAAGATCCGCCGCGGGTTGCCGAGGGCCTCGCGGATCGAGTCGGCCCGCTCGGCCACCGGCTCGGACAGCGCGAGCTTCTCGAAGCCGCCGGCGTCGATCGAGATCGGGAAGGCCGCGGCCCGGACGGTGCGGCCGTCGGGCAGGTAGACGAGGTCGCGGTGGGTCTTGTGACCGACCCGCTGCCGCACCAGTCGGACGAAGTTGCCGGCTCCGCCGGGCAGCTGGAAGCCGACCAGGTCGGCGCCGAGCAGGCCCTCGAGGATCTGGCGGCGCCACGGCAGCTGCTGGAACAGCTCGCCCGGCGGGAAGGGGATGTGCAGGTAGAAGCCGATGCGGAGGTCGGGGCGCAGCTCGCGCAGCATCTGCGGCACCAGCTGGAGCTGGTAGTCGTGCACCCAGCACGGTGGCACCCTCGTTGGCGAGCTCGGCGGCCTTGGCCGCGAAGCGCTCGTTGACCTTGACGTAGCGCTCCCACCACTCGCGGTGGAACTCCGGCTTGGCCACGACGTCGTGGTAGATCGGCCAGATCGTGGCGTTGGAGAAGCCCTCGTAGAACTCCTCGATGTCCTGGGCGTCCATGCCGATCGGCACGAGGCTCAGGCCGTCGTCCTCGAACGGCTCGAGGTCCTGGTCGGTGCCGCCGGGCCAGCCCATCCAGACGCCGCCGCGCGCCCGCATCACGGGCTCGATGGCGGTGACCAGTCCGCCGGGTGAACGGCGCCAGGTGGTGGTGCCGTCGGGCTGCGTGACCCGGTCGACGGGCAGCCGGTTGGCGACGATCACGAGGTCGGCTGACACGTCTCGTCACCCTAGTGCGGGGGTGGCTCACCCTCCTCGCCCCTGCGGGGGCACGAGGCCGCCGACGCGGCTGCGGCGGGCTCAGCCGTAGTGGACGCCGAC
>CAVRKT010000007.1:0-47579 GCA_963721965.1 uncultured Actinomycetota bacterium
GGTTCTGTCCTGCGCGCGCAGCGCCCCGTCCGAGAGAAGCGCCGACTCGGCGTCGTTCGGTGAGTCGGCGCTAGATGACACGCCGACTCGGCGTTGTTCGGCGAGTCGGCGCTAGATGACACGCCGACTCGGCGTCAGGCGGCGACCGACCACCCCGCGCGGCGCAGCAGGACCTCGACGCGGGTGCGTTCGTCGTCGAGCTCAGGACCGGGCGGGAGGACGCCGATCAGGTGCGGCAGGTCGAGCACGGCGCACAGCTCGCCGAGCACGCCGTCGTAGGCGATCCGCACGCCCTCGTACTTGGCGAACCGCAGGCCCTCGCGGTGGAAGGCGGTCGCGAGCCGCTCGACGTCGCGGGTGAGCCGGGGCAGCGATCGGAAGGCCGCGGGCGGCGCCGGCGGCGGCTGCCGATGGCGGATCAGCCCCATGACGTGACGGTAGGCGCGCGATGCGCCGCGGGCAACCCGTCTTTCCCGCACCTCCCGCGAGGCATGGAACGGTCGCGCAGTGGGAGGATCGGAGGGTGAGCGAGCAGCCGCCGTACGCCCCACCCCCGGCGCACAACCCGTACCAGCCGGGACACCCGGCTCCCTGGGGCGGTTCGCCCTACTCGCCCTACCAGCTGGGCCCGAACGGCGTCCCGATCGGGCCGCCGCCCGACCACCCGCAGACCACCACCGTGCTGCTGCTCGGGATCCTCGGCTTCGCCGTGTGCCAGGCGGTCTCGCCCTTCGCCTGGGTGATCGGTCACCGGGCCCTGAGGGAGATCGACGAGTCGGGCGGCCGCTACGGCGGTCGCTCCCACGTCAAGATCGGCTACGTCCTCGGGATCGTCGGTACCTGCATCCTCATCCTCGGCGTGGTCGGCGGCATCGCCTACGTCGCCGTGGTGATCGCCGTCGTCGCCGGGTCGGCGTGACGGCCCACCCGCCCGCGCGCCCGCACCAGCGCTACACCGAGGAGGGTCACCGGGTCCGCGAGGTGCTCACCTACTCGCGACGCGGCAACCGGCTGAGTCCCCGGCAGCTCGACGCGTGGGAGACCCACCGCCACGAGTGGGTGGTGCCGGGGGAGGCCGTCGACGACGGCGACCTGCGGTGGGCCGACCGCTTCGGCCGCGACGCGCCGCTCGTGGTCGAGATCGGCTCCGGGGTGGGGGAGACCACCGTGGCTCTCGCCGCGCGGAACCCCGACGTCGACGTGCTCGCGTTCGAGGTCTGGCGGCCCGGCGTCGCCGAGACCCTGGCGCGGGTCGAGGAGGAGGGTCTCACCAACGTGCGGGTGTGCACGGTCGACGCCGTGTGGACCCTCGAGCACCGGTTCGCGCCCGGCAGCCTCGCCGGGGTGTGGACGTTCTTCCCCGACCCGTGGCCCAAGACCCGGCACCACAAGCGCCGGCTGGTCACGCCGGCGTTCGCGCGGGTGGCCGCCGAGCGGCTGCGCCCGGGAGCGTCGTGGCGGCTGGCCACCGACTGGCAGGAGTACGCCGACCGGATGGTCGAGGTGCTCGACGCCGAGCCGCTGCTGGACGGCGGGACCGTGGACCGCTGGGAGGAGCGACCGGTCACCAAGTTCGAGCGACGCGGCCTCGACGCAGGTCGGGCCGTGACCGACCTCTGCTACACCCGCGTCGGGTAGGACCCGTACTCCACGGCGCCCGTGCTTCCCGTGCTGAGCGTCGTGGAATTGGCGGCCGATCGGTGCCGGACGGCCGGATCCCGCCGGACCTAGCCGTCATGGGCAACTTAGACTCTCGCTCATGACAGCGACTGTCGAGCGCCGCCCCCGGCGCTCGCGCCGGGTGCACCGCGCCTGGTGGGTGGTCGTGATCACCCTCGGCGCGCTGATGGCCGCCTCGGGGTTCCGGTCCTCGACCGGCGCCCTGCTCGAGCCGCTGGAGGAGGACTTCGGCTGGTCGCGCGCCACGACCAGTGGCGCGGTGACCCTCAACCTCATCGTCTACGGCCTCACCGCGCCCTTCGCGGCCGCCCTGATGGAGCGGTTCGGGCTGCGCCGGGTGGTGGCGTCGTCCCTGCTGCTCGTGGCCGCCGGGTCCGGGCTCACGCTGGTGATGACCGCCGCCTGGCAGCTGTGGCTGCTCTGGGGTCTGGCGATCGGGCTCGGCACGGGCTCGCTCGCTCTCGTGTTCGGCGCCATCGTGGCCAACCGCTGGTTCGTACGGCACCGGGGTGTCGTGATCGGCCTGTTCTCCGCCGCCAGCTCGGCGGGCCAGCTCGTGTTCCTCCCCGCCATCGCGCACCTGGCCGACGGGCCCGGTTGGCGGTGGGCGGCCGGCCTGGTCGCCGGCTTCGCGTTGCTGCTCGTCCCGCTGGTGCTCCTCTTCCTGGCGGAGTCCCCGGCCGCCGTCGGCACCACCGCCTACGGCCAGCCGCCGGGCGAGCCGGCGCCGGAGGTGCCCGTGCCCACCCGCGGCGCCGCGAGCGTCGCCCTCGGCACGCTGCGGGAGGTGTCCCGCAAGCCGGTGTTCTGGATCCTCTTCGGCTCGTTCTGGATCTGCGGCTGGTCGACCAACGGACTCATCGGCACCCACTTCATCCCGGCGGCCCACGACCACGGCATGCCGCAGACGACGGCGGCCTCGATGCTCGCGCTCATCGGGGTCTTCGACATCCTCGGCACCATCGCGAGCGGCTGGCTCACCGACCGCGTCGACAGCCGCTACCTGCTGTTCGTCTACTACGCGCTGCGCGGACTGTCGCTGCTCGCGGTCCCTTGGCTGCTGGCCGAGGTGGTGCACCCGAGCCTGTTCGTCTTCATCGTGTTCTACGGGCTGGACTGGGTGGCCACGGTGCCGCCGACGGTCGCGCTGTGCCGCCAGCACTTCGGGGTCGAGAAGGCGAGCGTGGTGTTCGGCTGGGTGTTCGCGGCGCACATGGTCGGGGCCGGCGTGGCTGCGACGTACGCCGCGCTGGTGCGGCAGAGCACGGGCGACTACTTCGGTGCCTGGCTCACGGCGGGCGGGTTGTGCCTGGTCGCCGCGGTCGCCGTCCTGCTGATCCCGCCGCAGCGACCGGTCCGGGACGAGCCGGAGCTCGCGGTGCCGGTGACCGACTCGATGTAGCTCAGCCGGCGGTGAGCCGGCGGCGGGCGGTGTCCTCGCGGCGCAGCCGCTCGAGGTCGCGCTCGCGGCGCTCGGCGATGACAGCGAGCAGGAAGTCCTCGGGCCGGGTGCCGTGCGGCGGCAGCGGCGACACGTGCTCCGAGACCTGGTCGGCCAGCCGGGCGCCGACCGTCGTCCGGGACGCCGGGTCGATGCTGTCGAGCCGGCCGAGGTACTGGCGGACGGCGAGCGCGAGTCCGGTCGGGAGCGACGTCATGTCAGCGGTGCGAGCCCAGGTGGCCAGGTGCGGAGGCATCGGCGGCGGGAACGGCAGGCTGAGGCGCACCCGGTCGCGGACGACGTAGGTGCCGGCCGCGAAGTCGCCCAGCCGCTTGCCGCGACTGCTGATCAGCATCGAGAAGAACGCCGGAGCACCGAACAGCCCGTAGATCTCCACGAACCCGATCAGCGAGCGCATCAGCGCGTGCTGGAACGAGATCGGGCCGGCGTCGTCGCGGACCGTCCGGAGCCCGAGGGCCAGCTTGCCGAGCGACCGGCCGCGGGTGAGGGTCTCGAGCGTCGTCGGGTAGGCCACGAACACCGACACCAGCGCCACCACGAACCCGGCCTGGGCCAGCGCCGGGTCGGCTCGCAGCGTCGCCACCGCGAACAGCAGGAACATCAGGATCAGCGCGACGATCGTGACGAGGACGTCGATGAGACCGGACGCGATCCGGGCGCCGAGGCTGGCCGGCGGCAGGTCGAGGGCCACCGCCTCGCCGGTGACGAGGTCGTCGGCGGTGAGCGTCGCGAACTCGGGGACGGCGGCCATGGTGCGGTCAGTCTAGGTAGCCGCGCAGGGTTGCCAGGACGTCGTGCCAGTGGGCCAGCAGGGTGGCGAGGTGCGTCACGCCGGGTCGGACGTCGAGCCGGCCGTCCGGGAACCGGACCGAACCGGTCGTGGCCGAGCACCCGGGCGGTGACGACGGCGCCGTCGGCCACCGAGCCGGGCGTGAAGGGCAGCGGAGCCGCCGTGCCGTACCCGGGTCGGTTGACGCAGGCCAGCCGCACCCCGACCTGCCGGGCGGCCTCGTCGCCGGTCATCGCGAGGTGCCGGGTGTCGGGGCACCCGTGGAACACGATGACGAGCGGTCCGTCGTCCGCACCGCCGCACCACAGCTCACGAGCCACGGTGCCGAGCCTAGTTAGGCTTCGCCGGGTGGACCTCGACGCGTACGTGCTCGCGCACGCGCACGAGTGGCAGCGGCTCGAGACGCTGGTGTCGATCGGCAAGCTGAGCGGCCCCGAGGCCGACGAGCTGGTCGAGCGCTACCAGCAGGTCGCCACCCACCTCTCCGTCGTCCGCACCTCCGCGCCCGACGGCGCCCTCATCGCCCACCTGTCGTCGCTGCTCGCCCGGGCCCGGATCCGGCTCGTCGGCACGAGGGTCTCGACCTGGCGCAGCGTCGGCTCGTTCTTCACCGAGCGGTTCCCGGCGGCGCTCTACCGGATGCGGTGGTGGTGGCTCGGCTGCCTGGCCGCCAACGTCGTCGTCACCGCGGTGATCATGGTGTGGCTGCTCGCGAACCCGCAGGTGGAGCAGTCGCTGCTCAGTCCCGACGAGATCGACCAGCTCGTCAACTCCGACTTCGAGAACTACTACAGCGAGAACCCGGCGCAGAGCTTCGCCGCCCGGGTCTGGACCAACAACGCCTGGGTGGCCGCGCAGTGCATCGCGTTCGGCATCCTCGGCTTCCCGCTGGTCTGGGTGCTGTTCAACAACGTGCTGAACCTGGCGATCATCGGGTCGATCATGATCCAGCACGACCGCGGCCGCTCTTCTGGGGCCTGATCCTCCCGCACGGCCTGCTCGAGCTCACCGCCGTCTTCGTCGCCGGCGGCGTCGGCTTCCGCCTGTTCTGGTCGTGGGTCGAACCCCGCGACCTCAGCCGCTCCCGATCGATCGCCCGCGCCGGGCGGGAGTCGGTGACGATCGTGCTCGGCCTGGTGGTGGTGCTGTTCGTGAGCGGTCTCATCGAGGCGTTCGTGACGCCGTCACCGCTGCCCACCTGGGCCCGGGTCGGCATCGGCATCCTCGCCGAGCTGCTGTTCCTCGCCTACGTGTTCACCCTCGGCCGCAACGCCGCGCTGCGCGGCCACACCGGCGACCTCTCCGCCCACCTGCTCGAGGACGACGTCGCGTCTCGGAGCTGACCGGTCTTCGTGGGACTGTGGCCGCGCGCGTAGCAGGCCGGGTCTCGGCGTCAAGGATCTCGCTTCGCTCGCCCGCTGCGCGGCGGCCTTCGGCGTCCTTGACCCCGAGCCTCTCCCGGCCTGCTGGGACGGCGCACTGAACGGCGGGCTCCGCCACGCCGTCCGCGCAAGCGCGGCCACCACACGATCCCATCAGCCTCAGTCGTCCCATCGATCAGGCACTTCGCTGACTTCTCAGGCAATGCATGGGCCGAGAAGTCAGCGGAGTGCCTGAGGAGTGATACCAGTGGGGCAGATGTGACCGGAGGGCGCCCGCGCATGCGGGCGGCGCGGGCGGAGCCCGTGCCGTTGAGCGCGCCGCTCAGCCGATCGAGCGAGGCTCCGGGTCAAGGACGGCCGAAGGCCGCCGCGAAGCGGGCGCGAAGCGATCCTTGACGCGGAGACTCGATCGGCTACGCGCGCGGGCGCCCCCCACAGTTGCCCCGAAGACGAGTCACAACAGACCCTGGGCCTTCAACGCCAGGTAGTGGTCGGCCAGGGCCGGCGGGAGCCGCTCGGCGTCGGCGTCGACGAGATCGACGCCCAGCTTGCGGAGCAGGTCGGCGGTGCGGGTGCGACGGCGCAGCGCCGACTCGGCGGCGGCCGCGGCGTACACCTCGTCGGCGTCGCCGCGGGTTCGGGTGAGGCGCTCCAGCTCGGGGTCGCGCACCGAGGCGAGCACCACCCGGTGGTGGTGGGTGAGGGTCGGGCAGCACCGGCAGCAGCCCCTCCTCGATCGCCGACGGCTCCAGCGGCGTCAGCAGGACGACGAGGGCGCGCTGCCGGCCGAGCCCCTGCACCGCGCCGGCGAGGCCGTCCCAGTTCGCCTCGGCGATCACGGGCTCGAGCTCGGCCATGGCGTCCTGGAGCTTGGCGGCGACGTCGCGGGAGCCCGCCGAGCGCAGCCGAGTGCGCACCCGCCGGTCGCCGGCCACGAAGTCGATCCGGTCGCCGGCACGGGCGGCCAGGGCGGCGAGCAGCAGGGCGGCGTCCATCGCCGAGTCGAGCCGCGGCACGTCGTCGACCCGCCCGGCCGAGGTGCGGGAGGTGTCGAGCACGAGCACCACCCGGCGGTCCCGCTCGGGCTGCCAGGTGCGCACCACGACGTTCGTGGTGCGGGCCGAGGCACGCCAGTCGATCGAGCGGACGTCGTCGCCCCGGACGTACTCGCGCAGCGAGTCGAACTCGGTGCCGGCGCCCCGGATCCGCACCGCGGAGCGGCCGTCGAGGTCGCGCAACCGGGCCAGCCGCGACGGCAGGTGCTTGCGCGACTCGAACGGCGGCACCGACCGCACCGAGCCCTCGACCGGCACCGTCTTCTGGCGGCCCACCAGGCCGAGCGGCCCGTGGGTGCGCACGGTGACGCCGAGGGCGCGCAGGTCGCCGCGGCGGGTGGGCAGCAGCGACGTCGTGAGCAGGGTGCGGTCACCGGGCGCGAGCCGGATCCGGTGCCGGTTGCCGGTGGCGCCCGCGCTCGGCTGCCACGCGTCGCGCAGGAGGGCCCGCACCCGGCGCCGCGACGGGTTGCCCACCACCAGCACGGTCTCGGTGGGGTGGTTCATCCGGGTCGACGGCGTCGGGCGGCGCGCGAGCTCCAGCGACCGCACCGACGGCGCGGTCGCGACGTCGACGACGCAGAGCACGACCACGATGCCGAGCCACTGCCACACCGTGCTGCCGGCCGGGCGCAGCACCACCGGCACCAGCCCCAGGAGGAGCAGGAGCGGCACGCGTCCGGTGATGGCCATGGAGCGACTGTCCCGACTACCGGGGGACGGGGACCGAGCCGAGGGCGGAGGCGAGCACCTGCGCGACGTCGACGCCCTCGAGCTCGGCCTCGGGCCGCAGGCCGAGCCGGTGCACGAGCGTCGCGTGGGCCAGCGACTTCACGTCGTCGGGCGTCACGAAGTCGCGACCCGACAGCCACGCCCAGGCCCGCGCCGAGCGCAGCAGCGCGGTGGCGCCTCGGGGGCTCACGCCGAGCGAGAGCGACGGCGACTGCCGGGTGGCGCGGGCGATGTCGACGATGTAGCCGGCGACGTCGGGGGAGACCTGCACCCGCTTCACCGCCCGCTGGCCGGCCGCGATGTCGTCGGCCGACGCCACCGCCTCGACACCGGCGGCGCGGACGTCGCGCGGGTCGAACCCGGAGGCGTGGCGGGTGAGGATCTCGAGCTCGGCGGTGCGCTCGGGGATCGGCAGCACCACCTTGAGCAGGAACCGGTCCAGCTGCGCCTCGGGCAGCGGGTAGGTGCCCTCGTACTCCACCGGGTTCTGGGTGGCGGCCACGAGGAACGGCCGAGGCAGCGGGTGGGTGACGCCGTCGACGGAGACCTGGCCCTCCTCCATCGCCTCGAGCAGCGCGGACTGCGTCTTGGGCGGCGTCCGGTTGATCTCGTCGGCGAGCAGCAGGTTGGTGAAGACCGGTCCCTCGCGGAAGCTCAGCTCGCCGGCCTTGGAGTCGATCACCATCGAGCCGGTGATGTCGCCCGGCATCAGGTCGGGGGTGAACTGCACCCGGCGGGTGTCGACCGACAGCGACGCCGACGAGCGTGCGCACCAGCAGCGTCTTCGCCGTGCCGGGCACGCCCTCCATCAGCACGTGACCGCCGCACAGCAGGGCGACGAGCAGACCGGACACCGCGGCGTCCTGGCCCACCACGGCCTTGGCCACCTCGCGCGCGGACGGCGGAGAGCCGGTTGCGCGCGACCTCCCGCTCCTCGGCACCCGGGTCCGGCGCCGCGGGGGGCGGCTGGGTGGGCGGCGGCTGCGACGGCGGCGGCCGCCGTCGGCGGCGCCCGTCGGCGGCGGTGGCGGTGGCGGCTGCTCCGGCTGGTGCTCGGGCTGCTCGGGACCCATCGTCATGAGTGGCGTACCTCTTCCTCGAGTGCGGCCAGGGCGTTGGCCAGGGCGATCAGGTCTCGGTCGGAGCCGGGCTCCGGGGCGCCGGACGACAGCAGGAACCCGATCTCGGGCTCCGGGCGTCCGGTGTGGCGGGCGACGTCGCGCACCAGCGTGGCGTCGTCGACGTTGCGGTCCAGGCGCAGCCGGGTGACGGCGCGGGCCCGGGCGGCATCGCGCAGGGTGCGGGCGGCGTGGGCGCGGTCGCCGCCCTTGCGGTAGAGCCGGCCGCGGCTGAGCGTGGTCTCGATGGCCTTCACCAGCACCGGCAGCGGCTCGGTGGCGAGCGGGCCGAGCCGGCGGCCGCGCCACACCACGAGCAGGATCGTCGCGAGCGCGAGCACCCACAGGCCGGGGAGGATCCAGTCGGGCAGCAGGTCGGACACCTGCACGCCGTCGTCGCCGATCTGGTCGTCGGAGGACGCGACGTACCAGACCATCCGGTCCTCCTGGCCGAGCAGCCGGCAGCGCCAGCGCGGCGTTGTCGGCCCGGAGCACCTGGTCGTTGCTGAGCACGTCACCGGCGCCGAGCAGCGTGACCCGCTCGCCCGCGACCAGCACGTGCTCGCCGTCCTCCTCGCCGGGGAAGCAGCCCTCGCCCTGGTAGCTCTCGGCCGCGTCGACCTCGAGCTCGAGGTCGCCGACCAGGTCGTCGAGGGCGTCGTCGGAGCAGTCGGCGGCCACGGCGTCGCCGGTCTCGACGAACCCGGGGAACCCCGGCACGCCGAGGTCCTCGAGCAGGTAGGCGGGCGGGTCGACGATCACGACCCGGGCCGCGCCCGCGTGGTCGAGCAGACGCTCGACGGTGCTGGTGCCGAGCCACACGGAGGAGGTGACGACGACGGTCGTGCCGGCGCCGACCTCGGTGGCCTCGAACCGGTCGGCGGACCGCACGACCGCGACGTCGACCCCCTCGTCCGCCAGCACCCGGGCGACGGCCTGGGCGCCCTCGGGGCCGGGGTTGTCGGGGTCGAGCGCGCTCGTTCCGGCCCTCCTCGGAGGGGCCGAAGAGGATGACGACCGCCACCGCCAGCACGAGCATCCCGACGATGAGCAGGGTGGTGCGGTGACGGCGCCACGGCGGGCGGTGCGTCGCTGCCCGCGGTGGCGGCTGGCACGGAGACGGCGGTGCTCATCGCGCCCTCCGCAGCTCGTCGTCCAGCTCGAGGACGGCGGAGGCCTGGTCGCGCGACGCAGTGCGCTCGCCGTACATCACGCCGTCGAACAGCCCGGCCGAGCGGGAGACCCGCGGCTGGTGGGTCGGGAACTCGCCGCCCAGGGCGCGCGCCACCTCGGCGGCGGTGGTGCCGGGGGCGTCGTCGAGCCGACCGCGCTCGACCTGGCGCACCGCGAGGGCGCGGAACCCGTCGACGAGCGCCGCCTCGTGGCGACCGGCCGCCAGCGCGGACTCGGCGCGGGCGCGGAGCTCGGCGGCCGTGACCCGGTCGTCGGTGAGCACGGCCGCGGCCTCCTTCGACTGGCGGCCCGAAGCGCGGGCGCGGGTGATCAGCAGGGCGATCGCGGCGCCGAGGGCGACCGCGATCACCAGGCCGGCGACCCAGGTGAGGGTCGGTGCCCGGTCGGCGGTGCCGACGGCGTCGTCCAGCGACCGCCCGATCCACTCGAGGATCCGCTGCACGATGTTGGCGTCGTAGTACTCGGGCTTGACCAGCTCGCGCCGCAGCCGACCGCGGGCCTCGTCGCCGGACGGGTCGAGGGGTGGGTCGGCGAGCAGGCGCAGCAGCGCCGGGACCGCCGCCGTCACGTACCCAGCACCCCAGCACGCTCGAACAGCTCGACGTCGTAGGCCTCTTTGCGCATCCGCTGGTCGAGGTACTGCAGCGAGGTGACGGCGGAGGTGAAGGGCGCGACGAACGCCGACGACACCACCGTGCTCAGGGCTTGGGTGACCACGAGGACGAGCAGGCCGTACTCGGGGCTGGCGACCAGCGCGATCTGGCCGATGATGCCGAGCGGGAAGGCGAGCAGGTTGCCGGCGATGCTGACCACGAGCAGCGTGAGGATCGCGATGCCGAAGGTGCGCCAGAACTGGCGGCTGGTCAGCCGGTAGCCGCGGGCGATCGCGCCGAAGACGCCGACCGGCTCGAGCATCAGCGCCACGGCGGGCAGGTAGTAGATCCGGATCCAGAACCAGGCCAGCGCCGGCAGCACGACGACCAGGAAGCTGAGCACGAAGTAGAGGATCGTGAGGGCGATGCTGTCGGTGGTGAGCGCGAGCCCGACGCCGAGCGAGCGCCCACAACCCGAGCGCGACCATCCACGACACGTTGATGACGAGCATCAGGCCGATCAGGCGCCAGCGCTTGCCGTGGGTGGCGGCCCACGCCTCGCCGAGCGTGAGCCGGCGTCCGACGGCGGCCGCCTGCGTGACGTGGGAGACCATCCCGGTGACGAGCAGCAGCCCGATCTGCAGCAGGAACATGCCGCCGAGCAGCGAGAGGAAGGCGACCGCGATGCCGAGCTCGTCGTCGGAGGTGGTCGGGTCCTGGCCCGTGGCGTCGTAGGCAGCGCCCACCGTGAACGTGATCAGCGCCGTGATCAGCACCGGGATCAGCATCGCCACCGACGCCACGATCACCGCCGAGCCGACGGTCGCCTTCGGGTTGAACCGGATGATCCGGAACGCGGCGTCGTAGATGTCACCGAGCTTCAGCGGCCGCAGCGGCATGGCGCCCGGCTTGTGGGCGGCGCCGAGCATTCCCGGCGGCGGCTGCCACGCCGCCGTGCGGCCCCGCGACCGGAACCGGTCCGGGTGCCGGCGGACCCGCCGTCCATCGCGACGGCGCCGACGGCTCGGCCGGCGGAGGGGCGCCCGGCGGCGGTGGTGCGCCCGGGGGCGGGTAGGACTGGTGGTCCGACGTTCCTACGCCCTCCCACGATGTCCGGCTCCGCGACGAAATCATCCTGTCAGGTCCGACGAGCCGGTCCGGGCCCCCGTCACCGCTGCGACGGCAGAGAGGCGCCGGCCTCGCCGCCGTCGCGTGCGGCCGGGTGTCAGGCGCCGTCGTGCCCCGTTCCGGCACCTCGAAGCGCCCGCGAGAGGGACGCTGCTGCCTCGGTTTGGTCGCGCCCGCCATGTCTGCCAAGATGTTCCGGTTGCTCCGGCAGGTTTCCGGGGTGCGCACGTCTTGACTACTGAATCGCGTCTCCATCCCGGTCTCGGACCACTGCCGGGTGATGTGACTTGGTGGTGGCACGTGCCGCACCGCACCTGGAGACCCGATCGGCCCGACGAGGACAGCGATGGCCTCGCCCGGCGCCAGCCACAACATCACGCTCGATCGCCAGATCGGTGCGGGTCGCGAGTGCGACACGCCCGACCTCGGGGGTCGCAAGTGCGGTGGGGCGGAGCAGGACACGGAAACCACCACCCAGACGGACGAGCCCGGCACCACGAGGGCCCAGAAGCACGAGAAGGACGAGAGAGACCTATGGCGGGACAGAAGATCCGCATCAGGCTCAAGGCCTATGACCACGAGGTGATCGACACCTCGGCGCGCAAGATCGTCGACACGGTCACCCGTACCGGCGCGCGCGTGGCCGGCCCGGTGCCGCTGCCGACGGAGAAGAACGTCTACTGCGTCATCCGCTCGCCCCACAAGTACAAGGACTCCCGCGAGCACTTCGAGATGCGCACCCACAAGCGGCTCATCGACATCATCGACCCCACACCGAAGACGGTCGACTCGCTCATGCGGCTCGACCTGCCGGCTGGCGTCGACATCGAGATCAAGCTCTGAGGCCACTGTCATGACGCACACCACCGAACACACCGTGAAGGGCCTGCTCGGCACCAAGCTGGGCATGACCCAGGTCTGGGACGAGAACAACCGGGTCATCCCGGTCACCGTCATCGCCGCGGCCACGAACGTCGTCACCCAGGTCCGCTCCGCGGAGGTCGACGGCTACCACGCCATCCAGGTCGGCTACGGCGAGATCGACGGCCGCAAGGTCACCAAGCCGAAGGCGGGTCACTTCGCCAAGGCCGGCACGACCCCGCGTCGTCACCTCGTCGAGATCCGCACCGCCGACTCCGACACCTACACCGTCGGCCAGGAGCTGCCGGTCGACACCTTCGAGCCGGGCGAGGTCATCGACGTCACCGGCACGAGCAAGGGCAAGGGATTCGCCGGCGTGATGAAGCGCCACGGCTTCCACGGCGTCGGCGCCTCGCACGGTGCCCACCGCAACCACCGCAAGCCGGGCTCCATCGGCGCCTGCGCCACCCCGGGCCGCGTGTTCAAGGGCATGCGGATGGCCGGCCGGATGGGCTCCGACACCGTGACCACCCAGAACCTCTCCGTGCACGCCGTCGACGCCGAGCAGGGCCTGATCCTCGTGAAGGGCGCCGTCCCCGGCCCCAAGGGTGGGCTGCTCGTGCTCCGTTCGGCCGCCAAGAACCAGGAGGCGTGACCGACGTGGCTGAGACCAAGAAGAGCACCACGAAGAAGACGACCACCAAGAAGGCCGCCGCCCCGAAGGGTGCGACGACCGTCAACGTCGACCTGCCCGACGAGATCTTCGGCGCCCGGGTCAACATCCCGCTGATGCACCAGGTCGTCGTCGCCCAGCAGGCCGCGGCCCGCCAGGGCACGGCCTCCACCAAGACGCGCGGCGAGGTGCGCGGCGGTGGCCGCAAGCCCTACAAGCAGAAGGGCACCGGCCGCGCCCGCCAGGGCTCGACCCGCGCGCCCCAGTTCGCCGGCGGTGGCGTCGTGCACGGCCCGCAGCCGCGCAGCTACGACCAGCGGACCCCCAAGAAGATGAAGGCCGCCGCCCTGCGCAGCGCCCTCTCCGACCGGGCCCGCAACGACCGCATCCACGTGGTCGACGCGCTGATCAGCGACGAGACGCCGTCCACCCGGACCGCTCTCACCGCGCTGCGCGGCCTCAGCGAGCGCACCAAGTTCCTGCTCGTGCTCGAGCGCAACGACGCCATCACCTGGCTGTCGCTGCGCAACGCGCGGAACGTGCACATCGTGGCGGTCGACCAGCTCAACACCTACGACGTGCTGGCCTCCGACGACGTCGTCTTCACCCAGGGTGCCTACGACGCGTTCGTGGCCGCCCACGGTGCCGGCGCCCACGCCGAGACGGCGCCGACCGAGTCCGGGGAGGACGAGAAGTGAGCACCCTGCACAAGGACCACCGCGACATCCTGCTCGCGCCGGTCGTGTCGGAGAAGAGCTACGGCCTCCTCGACGCCAACAAGTACACGTTCCTGGTGCGCCCCGACGCCAACAAGACCGAGATCAAGATCGCGGTCGAGAAGATCTTCAACGTGAAGGTCACGTCGGTGAACACCCTCAACCGCAAGGGCAAGACGCGCCGCACCCGCAACGGGCTCGGCAAGCGCAAGGACACCAAGCGCGCCATCGTCAGCCTGGCCGAGGGTCACCGTATTGACATCTTCGGAGGTCCTGCCTGATGGCCATTCGCAAGTACAAGCCGACCACCCCGGGCCGTCGCGGCTCGTCCGTGGCCGACTTCGTCGAGATCACCCGCACCACGCCGGAGAAGTCGCTCACCCGGCCGCTGCCCAAGAAGGGCGGCCGCAACAACCAGGGCCGGATCACCACCCGGCACCAGGGCGGCGGCCACAAGCGCGCCTACCGCATCATCGACTTCCGTCGCTACGACAAGGACGGCGTGCCGGCCAAGGTCGCGCACATCGAGTACGACCCGAACCGCACCGCGCGCATCGCGCTGCTGCACTACGCCGACGGCGAGAAGCGCTACATCATCGCGCCGAAGGACCTCGGTCAGGGCAGCCGGGTCGAGTCGGGTCCGAACGCCGACATCAAGCCGGGCAACAACCTGCCGCTGCGCAACATCCCCGTCGGCACGACGATCCACTGCGTCGAGCTGCGGCCCGGCGGCGGTGCCAAGATCGCCCGGTCCGCCGGCAACAGCGCCCAGCTGGTCGCCCGTGAGGGCTCCCGCGCCACGCTGCGCCTGCCTTCTGGCGAGATGCGCTTCGTCGACGTCCGCTGCCGCGCCACCATCGGCGAGGTCGGCAACGCCGAGCAGTCCAACATCAACTGGGGCAAGGCCGGCCGCATGCGCTGGAAGGGCAAGCGCCCGACCGTCCGCGGTGTCGTCATGAACCCGGTCGACCACCCGCACGGTGGCGGCGAGGGCAAGACGTCCGGCGGCCGTCACCCGGTGTCCCCGTGGGGCAAGCCGGAGGGCCGCACCCGCAAGCGCAAGGCCTCCGACTCGCAGATCATCCGTCGCCGCAAGTCCGGCAAGGGTAGGAAGTAACTGACATGCCTCGCAGCCTGAAGAAGGGCCCCTTCGTCGACGACCACCTGATGAAGAAGGTGGACGCCGAGAACGACAAGGGCAGCCACAACGTCATCAAGACCTGGTCGCGCCGTTCCATGATCGTCCCGGCGATGATCGGTCACACGATCGCCGTCCACGACGGTCGCAAGCACGTGCCGGTGTTCATCACCGACTCGATGGTCGGCCACAAGCTCGGTGAGTTCGCGCCCACGCGCACCTACCGCGGCCACGTCAAGGACGACCGGAAGGGACGCCGTCGATGACCGATCGTCACCGCACCAGCGCCCGCCGCGAGACCGTGCTGGGCGACCAGCCCGGTGCCTTCGCCACCGCGCGCTTCCAGCGCATCTCCCCGATGAAGGCCCGCCGCGTGGTCAACCTGGTCCGCGGCCTGCCCGTCGACGAGGCCCGCGCCACCCTGCAGTTCTCCCCGCAGTCGGCCACCGAGACCGTGGCCAAGGTGCTGGAGAGCGCCGTCGCCAACGCCGAGACCACCGAGGGCCTCGCCGTCGGTGACCTGATCGTCTCCGTCGCCATGGTCGACGAGGGCCCGACGATGAAGCGTTGGCGTCCCCGTGCGCAGGGCCGGGCCACCCGGATCAACAAGCGCACCAGCCACATCACGCTCGCCGTACAGCCGGCCTCCGTGCTCGCAGCGGCTGGTCAGAAGAAGGGCAGGAAGGCCTGATGGGCCAGAAGATCAACCCGAACGGCTTCCGCCTCGGGATCAGCACCGACCACAAGTCGCGGTGGTACGCCGACAAGCTCTACAAGAGCTACGTCGGCGAGGACGTCGCGATCCGCCGCCTGCTGTCCAAGGGCATGGAGCGCGCCGGCATCTCGAAGGTGGAGATCGAGCGCACCCGTGACCGGGTCCGCGTCGACATCCACACCGCCCGGCCGGGCATCGTCATCGGCCGTCGCGGCGCGGAGGCCGACCGCATCCGCGGCGAGCTCGAGAAGCTCACCGGCAAGCAGGTGCAGCTCAACATCCTCGAGGTGAAGAGCCCCGAGGTCGACGCGCAGCTCGTCGCCCAGGGAGTCGCCGAGCAGCTCACCGGTCGCGTGCAGTTCCGGCGCGCCATGCGCAAGGCGATGCAGACCACGATGCGCTCCGGTGCCAAGGGCATCCGGATCCAGTGCTCGGGTCGCCTCAACGGCGCCGAGATGTCGCGCACCGAGTTCTACCGCGAGGGCCGGGTTCCCCTGCACACGCTGCGTGCCGACATCGACTACGGCTTCTACGAGGCCAAGACGACCTTCGGCCGGATCGGCGTCAAGGTCTGGATCTACAAGGGCGAGGTCGCCGGCACCCGTGCCGAGCGTCAGGCCCAGGCCGCTGCCCGCGCCGGTGTCCCCGGTCGCGGTGGCGCGCGTCCCCAGCGCGGCAACGAGCGTGGCGGCGCCGCCGAGCGCCCGAGCCGCGGCACCCGTCCCACCCGCTCGGACCGCGAGGCTCCGGCGGGCGAGACCCCCGCCGCCGCTCCCGCTGCCGACACGGCGCCCGGAACGGAGGGCTGACCCATGTTGATGCCCCGTCGGATCAAGCACCGCAAGCAGCACCACCCCAACCGCCGCGGCGCGGCGAAGGGCGGCACCACGCTGGCGTTCGGTGACTTCGGCATCCAGGCGATCGAGGGTCACTACGTCACCAACCGGCAGATCGAGTCCGCGCGTATCGCCATGACCCGCCACATCAAGCGTGGCGGCAAGGTGTGGATCAACGTCTACCCGGACCGCCCGCTCACCAAGAAGCCCGCCGAGACCCGCATGGGCTCCGGCAAGGGATCGCCGGAGTGGTGGATCGCCAACGTCAAGCCGGGCCGCATGATGTTCGAGCTGTCGGGTGTCACCGAGGACGTCGCCCGCGAGGCGATGCGCCGCGCGATCCACAAGCTCCCCATGAAGTGCCGCTTCGTCACCCGAGAGGCCGGTGAGTTCTGATGGCGACCAGCCTGACGGCGCACGAGCTCGACGAGCTCAACGACATCGACCTGGAGTCCCGGCTGCGCGAGGCCAAGGAGGAGCTCTTCAACCTCCGCTTCCAGGCCGCCACCGGCCAGCTCGAGAGCCACGGCCGGCTCAACACGGTCAAGAAGGACATCGCCCGGATCTACACGGTGGTGCGCGAGCGCGAGCTCGGCATCCGCGTCACCCCGGGCACCGACGACGAGGACGACGCATGAGCGACCACAGCACCGAGGCCACCGAGGCCACCGAGACCACCGAGGTCGACCGCAACCGCCGCAAGACCCGTGAGGGCCTCGTGGTGAGCGACAAGATGGACAAGACCGTCGTCGTCGAGGTCGAGGACCGCGTCAAGCACCCGCTCTACGGCAAGGTCCTGCGCCGCACCAACCGGCTCAAGGCCCACGACGAGAACAACGAGTGCGGCGTCGGTGACCGGGTCCTGATCATGGAGACCCGCCCGCTGTCCGCCACCAAGCGCTGGCGCCTCGTCCAGATCCTCGAGCGCGCCAAGTAACCAGCACCACGACCGTTCCCCCAGGCTCACCTCGCGGTGAGAACCGGGCGACAAGGAGAGTTCAGTGATTCAGCAGGAGTCGCGACTGAAGGTCGCCGACAACACGGGTGCCAAGGAGATCCTCTGCATCCGTGTGCTCGGCGGCTCAGGCCGTCGCTACGCCGGCATCGGTGACGTCATCGTCGCCACTGTCAAGGACGCCATCCCCGGCGGCAACGTCAAGAAGGGCGACGTCGTCAAGGCGGTCATCGTCCGCACGGTCAAGGAGCGTCGGCGTTCCGACGGCTCCTACATCCGCTTCGACGAGAACGCCGCCGTCATCCTCAAGCAGGACGGCGAGCCGCGCGGTACCCGCATCTTCGGCCCCGTCGGCCGTGAGCTGCGCGAGAAGCGCTTCATGAAGATCATCTCGCTCGCACCGGAGGTTCTGTGAACACCCCACGACGTTCTTCTCCTCCGCTTCGCTCCCCCGAACAACGCCGCGGGGGCCCCGTTCTCCTCGGCGTCACGTCCATTGGTAAGGGGATGTCCTGAGATGACCCAGCCGCAGAAGAAGACCAAGAAGGCCCCCGGCGTGAACATCAAGAAGGGCGACACCGTCAAGGTGATCGCCGGCAAGGACAAGGGCGCCGAGGGCAAGGTCATCAAGGTGCTCCGCGACGACCACCGCGTCGTCGTCGAGGGCGTCAACCGCATCAAGAAGCACACCAAGGTCGTCAACCAGGGCGGCCGGGCCGGCACCACCGGCGGCATCATCACCACCGAGGCGCCCATCCACGTCTCCAACGTGATGCTGGTCGAGGGCGACGGCGTCACCCGCATCGGCTTCCGTCGTGAAGAGGTCACCAAGCGCCGTCCCGACGGCTCGACCTACGCCGCCACCCGCAGCGTCCGCATCTCCCGCAGGACCGGGAAGGAGATCTGATGTCCACCGACACCACCGCCACCCCGGACGCCCAGCAGCAGTCCGACAGCGCGCCGCCGCGGCTCAAGACCCGCTACCGCGAGGAGATCGCTCCCGCGCTGCAGCAGGAGTTCAGCATCCCCAACGTGATGCAGATCCCCGGCCTCACCAAGATCGTGGTCAACATGGGCGTCGGCGAGGCGGCCCGCGACTCCAAGCTGATCGAGGGCGCCGTCCGCGACCTGACGGCGATCACCGGCCAGAAGCCGGCCGTCACGAAGGCCCGCAAGTCCATCGCCCAGTTCAAGCTGCGCGAGGGCATGCCGATCGGCTGCCACACCACGCTGCGCGGCGACCGGATGTGGGAGTTCCTCGACCGGCTGCTGTCGCTCGCGCTGCCCCGCATCCGCGACTTCCGTGGCCTCAGCCCGCGCCAGTTCGACGGCAACGGCAACTACACGTTCGGTCTCACCGAGCAGGTCATGTTCCACGAGATCAACCAGGACAAGATCGACCGCTCGCGCGGCATGGACATCACGGTCGTGACCACGGCCACCAACGACGAGCAGGGGCGGGCGCTGCTGAAGCAGCTCGGCTTCCCCTTCGCGGAGAAGTGAGGAACTGATGGCGAAGACCGCGCTCAAGGTCAAGGCTGCTCGCAAGCCGAAGTTCAAGGTGCGGGGTTACACCCGCTGCCAGCGCTGCGGCCGCCCGAAGTCCGTCTACCGCAAGTTCGGCCTGTGCCGTATCTGCCTGCGGGAGATGGCCCACCGCGGCGAGCTGCCCGGCGTCACCAAGTCGTCCTGGTGACGACCGACTACTAAACCGCTGAAGGTCGCCGCGCCCCTCGGGTGCGGCGAAACCACAGAAGAGAGAGAAACCCAGAACTATGACGATGACCGACCCGATCGCGGACATGCTCACCCGTCTGCGCAACGCCAACTCGGCCTTCCACGACGACGTCTCCATGCCCTACAGCAAGCTCAAGCAGGGCGTGGCGGAGATCCTCCAGCAGGAGGGCTACATCAGCTCCTTCGAGGTCACCGACAACGCCCCCGTCGTGGGCAAGACGCTCACGATCACGCTCAAGTACGGCCGCAACCGGGAGCGCTCGATCGCCGGCGTGCGCCGCATCAGCAAGCCCGGACTGCGGGTGTACGCCAAGCACACCGGCCTGCCCCGGGTCCTGGGCGGCCTGGGCGTCGCGATCATCTCGACGAGCCAGGGCCTGCTCACCGACCGTCAGGCGAACCGGAAGGGCGTGGGCGGAGAAGTCCTCGCCTTCGTCTGGTAGCCGGGTCTAGAGAGCAGAGAGGAAACCGCCATGTCCCGCATCGGCAAGCTGCCGGTCCCGGTCCCATCCGGGGTCGACATCGCCATCGACGGCCCGGTCGTCACCGTCAAGGGCCCCAAGGGCACCCTGTCGCACACCGTGGCCGCCCCCATCACCGTCGAGAAGAGCGACGACGTCCTCGACGTCAAGCGTCCCGACGACGAGCGCACCTCGAGGGCCCTGCACGGCCTCACCCGCACCCTGGTCAACAACATGGTGATCGGTGTGACCGAGGGGTACGAGAAGCGGCTCGAGATCGTCGGCGTCGGTTACCGCGTCCTGTCGAAGGGCCCGGCCCAGCTGGAGTTCCAGCTCGGCTACTCGCACCCGATCGTCTTCGACGCGCCCGACGGCATCACGTTCTCCGTCGAGAACCCGACCCGCCTCGGCGTGGTCGGCATCGACAAGCAGCTGGTCGGAGAGACCGCGGCCAAGATCCGCAAGCTGCGCAAGCCGGAGCCCTACAAGGGCAAGGGCGTTCGTTACGCGGGCGAGGTCGTCCGCAAGAAGGTCGGAAAGGCTGGCAAGTAATGGCCGTCAAGCTGAAGCAGAGCAAGCACGCCTCGGCCCGCAGCAAGTCGCGGGCGCGCCGCCAGATCCGCGGACGCAAGCGCATCCAGGGCACGGCCGAGCGGCCGCGCCTGGTCGTCACCCGGTCGACCAAGCACATCACCGCCCAGGTCGTCGACGACCTGGTCGGCAAGACGCTCGTGTCGGCGTCCACCATGGAGGCCGACCTGCGCTCCGGGGACGGCGACAAGACCGCCAAGGCCACCAAGGTCGGCGAGCTGCTCGCCGAGCGAGCGAAGGCACACGGCGTGGAGTCCGTGGTCTTCGACCGTGCCGGCAACAAGTACCACGGCCGCATCGCGGCCCTGGCCGACGGCGCCCGCTCCGGCGGGCTGGCCTTCTGAAGACGTTAGGTAGGAGACAGATATGAGCGGACCCCAGCGCGGACAGCGTGCGGGCGGCGACCGAGGCGGCCGAGGCCGCGACGGTGGTCGCGGCGGCGCCGAGAAGAGCCAGTACCTCGAGCGGGTCGTCGCCATCAACCGCGTCGCCAAGGTCGTCAAGGGCGGTCGTCGGTTCAGCTTCACCGCCCTCGTCGTCGTCGGTGACGGCGACGGGATGGTCGGCGTCGGCTACGGCAAGGCCAAGGAGGTGCCGGCGGCGATCCAGAAGGGTGTGGAGGAGGCGAAGAAGAACTTCTTCCGCGTCCCCCGCATCCAGGGCACCATCCCGCACCCCATCCAGGGCGAGAAGGCGGCCGGCGTGGTCATGCTGCGCCCGGCGGCCCCCGGTACCGGCGTCATCGCCGGTGGCCCGGTGCGTGCCGTGCTGGAGTGCGCGGGCATCCACGACATCCTGAGCAAGTCGCTCGGGTCGTCCAACCAGATCAACATCGTCCACGCCACGATCGAGGCGCTCCGGCTCCTCGAGCAGCCCGAGGCCGTGGCGGCGCGCCGCGGCATGCGGGTCGAGGACGTCGCCCCGGCGGCGCTCCTCAAGGCGCAGGAAGAGGGCCGACGGGCCGCGTCCGAGCAGGCCTCGGGCGAGCCGGCCGGAGCGAGGTCCTGATGGCCCAGCTCAAGGTCCAGCAGACCAAGTCGACGATCGGCTGCGCGAAGAACCAGCGCGACACCGTCCGCTCGCTCGGCCTCAAGAAGATCGGCGACGTCGTCGTCAAGGAGGACCGCCCGGAGATCCGGGGCATGGTCCAGACCGTCCGTCACCTGGTGACGGTCGAGGAGGTGGAGTGACATGACGCTCAAGCTGCACAACCTCCACCCGGCCCCCGGCGCCAAGAAGGCCAAGAACCGGGTGGGCCGTGGTGAGGCGTCCAAGGGCAAGACCGCGGGTCGCGGCACCAAGGGCACCGGCGCCCGCAAGAACGTGCCGGTGGGCTTCGAGGGTGGGCAGATGCCCATCCACATGCGCCTGCCCAAGCTCAAGGGCTTCAAGAACCCGTTCAAGGTCGAGTTCCAGGTCGTCAACGTCGCTGCCCTCGGCAAGCTGTTCCCCGACGGCGGCGAGGTGAGCGTGGCCACGCTCGTCGAGCGCGGTGCGGTCCGCAAGGGCCAGCCCGTCAAGGTGCTCGGTGAGGGCTCGCTCGACGTCAAGGTCGACGTGACCGCACACGCGTTCTCGAACTCCGCCCAGGAGAAGATCGAGGCCGCCGGTGGCTCCGTCACGCTGGTCGGCCGGGCTTCCTGACCGCACGGTCGGTACTCGTTCACGGGTCGAGGGCGTCGCTCAGCGGCGCCCTCGTCGCCTGACCACCGGCTGTTAGGCTTCCACGGGCCTCCCTCTCAGGGGAGACCCTCGATCGTTGGAGAAAGAGGAGCTCGTGCTCAGCGCGTTCGTCAACGCCTTCCGGACCCCGGACCTGCGGCGCAAGCTGCTGTTCGTCCTGCTGATCATCGTCATCTTCCGGGCCGGCTCCCAGATCCCCGCCCCCGGCGTCAACGTCGCGAACGTGCAGGAGTGCCTGGGCGACGAGGCGAACAACGAGGGCGTCTACAACCTCATCAACCTGTTCTCCGGCGGAGCGCTGCTCCAGCTGACGGTCTTCGCGCTCGGGATCATGCCGTACATCACGGCGAGCATCATCCTGCAGCTGCTCGTGGTCGTGATCCCGCGGCTGGAGGCCCTCAAGAAGGAGGGCCAGTCCGGCCAGACCAAGATCACGCAGTACACCCGCTACCTCACGCTCGGCCTGGCGCTGCTCCAGGCCACCGGCATCGTGGCGCTCGCCCAGTCGGGCAACCTGCTCCAGAACTGCGACAGCACGCAGTTCCCGTTGCTGCACAGCAACAACCTCTCCACCTTCTTGGTCATGGTCGTCACCATGACCGCCGGCACCGCGGTGATCATGTGGCTCGGCGAGCTCATCACCGAGCGCGGCATCGGCAACGGCATGTCGATCCTGATCTTCACGCAGGTCATCGCCACCTTCCCGACCGCCCTGTGGCAGGTCGGCAAGAGCCAGGGCTGGTGGGTCTTCGGCATCGTGCTCGCCGTCGGACTCGTGATCGTGGCCGCGGTGATCTTCATCGAACAGGCGCAGCGCCGGATCCCGGTGCAGTACGCCCGCCGGATGGTGGGCCGCAAGATGTTCGGCGGCAGCTCCACCTACATCCCGCTGAAGGTCAACCAGGCCGGCATCATCCCGGTGATCTTCGCGTCCTCGCTGCTCTACCTGCCGGCGATGGCGGTGCAGTTCAACCAGCCGCAGGCCGGCGAGAGCGTCCCGTTCTGGGTCGACTTCATCAGCGACTACTTCGTCGTCGGTGACCACCCGCTCTACATGGCGACGTTCTTCCTGCTCATCGTCTTCTTCACCTACTTCTACGTGTCGATCACCTTCAACCCCACCGAAGTGGCCGACAACATGAAGAAGTACGGCGGCTTCATCCCCGGCATCCGGGCGGGCAAGCCCACCGAGGACTACTTGTCCTACGTGCTGTCCCGCATCACGTTCCCGGGAGCGCTGTACCTGGGACTGATCTCGCTGATCCCGCTGATCGCGCTCGTGCTGATCAACGCCAACCAGAACTTCCCGTTCGGCGGCACCTCGATCCTCATCATGGTCGGCGTCGCGCTCGACACGGTGAAGCAGATCGAGAGCCAGCTCCAGCAGCGCAACTACGAAGGGTTCCTCCGCTAGATGAGGCTGATCCTCATGGGGCCCCCGGGGGCCGGCAAGGGCACTCAGGCAGCGCACGTGGCCGAGCACTTCGGCGTGCCCGCGATCTCCACCGGCGACATCTTCCGTCGCAACGTGTCGGAGGGCACCGAGCTCGGCGTCCAGGCACAGGGCTACATGGATGCCGGCGAGTACGTCCCCGACGAGATCACCAACCAGATGGTCCGCAACCGGATCGACGAGCCCGACGCCGAGCCAGGCTTCCTCCTCGACGGCTACCCCCGCACGGTCGCCCAGGTCGAGGAGCTCGACGAGATGATCGAGTTCACCGGCCACAAGCTCGACGCCGCCGTCGTCCTGACCGTCGACTCCGACGAGATCGTCGGGCGCCTGCTCCAGCGGGCGCAGACCGAGGGCCGCGCCGATGACACCGAGGAGGTCATCCGGCGCCGTCAGGACCTCTACGTCGAGCAGACCGAGCCCCTCATCGAGCAGTACCGCGAGCGCGGCCTCCTGGTCGAGGTCGACGGCATGGGCGAGGTCGCCGAGGTCACCGAGCGCATCTTCAAGGCGCTCGACATCGTCGACGAGAGCTGACCGGACCCCCTCGATGGGCTGGCGACGCCAGCGGCTGGAGATCAAGACTCCCGCCCAGGTCGACGCGATGCGCGCGGCGGGCCTCGTGGTCGCCGAGACACTCGTGATGCTGCGCGAGCTCGCGCGGCCCGGCCTGTCGACCGCCGAGCTCGACGCCGCCGCGGAGGCCCACATCCGCGATCTCGGCGCGGTCCCGTCGTTCCTCGGGTACCAGGGGTTCACCGGCTCGATCTGCGTGTCGGTCAACGACGAGGTGGTGCACGGGGTGCCCGGCCAGCGGGTGCTGGCCGAGGGTGACCTCGTCTCGATCGACTGCGGCGCGATCGTGGCCGGGTGGCACGGTGACGCGGCGATCAGCGTGACGCTCGGCGAGGTGCCGCCGGAGGTCACCGAGCTGGTGCGGGTCACCGAGGCCGCCCTGTGGGCCGGCGTCGCCGCGATGGAGGTCGGGAAGGTCGTCGCCGACGTCTCGCGGGCCGTGGAGGACGCGGTGCGCGCCGCCGGCGGCTACGGCGTGGTCGAGGAGTACACCGGCCACGGCATCGGCACCGAGATGCACCTGCCGCCGGACGTGCCCAACGTGGCCCATCCCGCCGGCGGCTCTCCGCAGCTGGTGCCCGGCCTGGCGCTGGCGGTGGAGCCGATGGTCACCCTCGGCTCACCGCACACCGACCTCCTCGACGACGAGTGGACGGCGGTGACCGTGGACGGCTCGTGGGCCGCTCACGTCGAGCACACCATCGCCCTCACCCCCGAGGGCCCGTGGGTGCTCACCGCCCTCGACGGTGGTCGTGCCGCGCTGGCCGAGCGTGGGGTGCGCTGCGGTGCTCGCTGACCGGACCGGGATGAGGCGACGTTCCCAGCCGCATGACAAGATGGCCAGCGCGTGAGGGGAGTACTCCCGAAGTCACGGGTTCGTCAGCACGACGACCGCCCCCTCGGGGGTGGTGGTCCGGGCCCGGGGGCCGAACAGTCGGTGGAGGAGACCTCGGGCCTCGCACCCGTCCCCTCAACGCAGGAGTAGTCCGTGGAAGTCACCACCATCGAGTGGGCCGTCACCATCGCCGTCACCGTCGGCGTGCTGCTGTTCGACGTCATCGCCATCGCCCGCGACCCGCACGAGCCCTCCATCAAGGAGTGCGCGATCGCGCTGTGCTTCTACATCGGAGCGGCGATCGCCTTCGGCGTGTTCATCTGGATCCACCACGGCAGCACCTTCGGCGTCGACTTCTACTCCGGTTGGCTCACCGAGTACAGCCTGTCGATGGACAACCTGTTCGTGTTCATCATCTTGATGACGGCGCTCTCGGTCCCGCGCGAGTACCAGCAGGAAGCGCTGATGGTGGGCATCATCCTGGCGCTGATCTTCCGGGCGATCTTCATCGCGCTCGGCTACCAGCTGATCGAGAACTTCTCGTTCGTCTTCTACATCTTCGGCGCGTTCCTCGTGTTCACCGCCTACAAGCTGGTGCAGGGCTATCGCTCCGACGAGGACGAACATCCCGAGGACAACCGCGTCGTGAGGTTCGCCCAGAGCCACCTCAACGTGGGCGAGGAGTACCGCGGCCTCAAGCTCTTCTGGCGGGAGAACGGCGCGCGGGTCGTCTCACCGATGGTGATCGTGATCATCGCGCTCGGCACCACCGACATCCTGTTCGCGCTCGACTCCATCCCGGCGATCTTCGGCATCACCCAGGAGCCGTACCTCGTCTTCACCGCCAACGTCTTCGCCCTGATGGGACTTCGGCAGCTGTACTTCCTGCTCGGCGGCCTGCTCGAGCGGCTCGTCTACCTCGCGCTCGGCCTGTCGTTCATCTTGGCGTTCATCGGCGTCAAGCTGGTGCTGCACGCCCTGCACGAGAACGAGCTGCCGTTCCTCAACGGCGGCGAGCACATCTCGGTGCCGGAGATCGACTCCCGGCTCAGCCTCGCCGTCATCGTCCTGACCCTGATCATCACCGCGGGCGCGAGCCTGTTCAAGGACAAGAAGGACCGCGAGAAGGACGACCGCGGCTCGGGCAGCCCGACCACGGCCGAGGGCACCGCCTGAGGCACTCACCCGACCTCGCAGATCACCCGCGCGCGGGTGCGTCGGCGGGCCCTGCGGAGACCGTAGGGTGTCGCCGTCGGCGAGGGACGAGCCAGGGGAGCGGATCCGGGCAATGGGGCAGGGAGCCAACCTGTGGGTGACCACCCGTGAGGGTCCGCGGGAGTTCGACCAGGAGCGCGTCGTCGTCGGACGCGACCGTGCCTGCGACGTCGTGGTGGCCGACCCACGCGCCTCGCGGCACCACCTGACCCTCGAGCGGCACGCCGGCACCTGGACGGCGGTCGACACCAGCAGCGGCGGCACCTACGCCCCGAGCGGCCGGATCGACCGACTCCCCGTCGGCGACCGCCCGCTGTCGCTGCGGCTGGGCGGGCCGGACGGCGAGCAGGTCGAGGTCTGGGTCGTCGTCCCGCCGGCCGCGACATCGGCTCCGGCGGCGCCTCACCGGGCCACGCCACCCCCGGTGCCGCACCATCCGCCGCCCCCGGCGCAGCCTTTCCCGCCGCCTCCGGTGCAGCCGTACCCGCCGCCGCAGCAGCAGTACCCACCGCCCCCGGTGCAGCCGTACCCGCCCCCGCCGCACGGGGCGCCGCAGCGGGCCACGCTGCCGTGGCAGGGCGGGCCGGTGCCGCCGTCCGCGGCGCCCCAGCACGTGCTGCCGCCGGGGCAGCTGGCGCACGGGCAGACGGTCTTCCCCGCCCAGGTCACCCCGGGCCGGGCGCTCACCATCGGGCGCGACCTGTCCAACGACATCGTCCTGGACGACCCGCTGGTCTCGCGGTTCCACGGCCGCCTCGACCTCGCCCCGCAGCCGGTGCTGCACGACCTCGGCAGCTTCAACGGCAGCTTCGTCAACGGGCACCGGGTCGTCGGCGCCGCTCCGCTGCTCGCCGGGCAGCGAGGTGATCGTCGGCAACCAGACCTTCCGCTGGGACGGCGTCCAGCTGGTCTCCTCGGCCACCACCCACGAGTTCACGCTGTACGCCGACGGGCTCTCGGTGGTGGTGAAGGACGGCCGGCTGCTGCTGGAGAACGTCTCCTTCCAGCTCGACCCGTCCAGCCTCACCGCGGTGATCGGCCCGTCGGGCGCCGGCAAGTCGACGCTGCTCGGCGCCCTCACCGGGCTGCGGCCCGCCACCCACGGCCGCGTGATCTGGCAGGGCCACGACCTCTACGCAGAACTACGACCAGCTGCGGTTCCAGATCGGCCTGGTGCCCCAGCAGGACATCCAGCACCCGCAGCTCAAGGTGAAGCAGGCGCTCGGCTACGCCGCCGAGCTGCGGCTGCCGCCCGACACCACCGCCCAGGAGCGCGACGCCCGGGTGCGCGTCGTCGCCGACCAGCTCCAGCTGACCCAGCGGCTGGAGAACCGGATCGGCACCCAGCTCAGCGGCGGCCAGAAGAAGCGGGTCTCGATCGCCACCGAGCTGCTCACCGCGCCGCCGCTGCTCTTCCTCGACGAGCCGACGTCGGGCCTCGACCCCGGCCTCGACCTCGAGGTCATGCGCCAGCTGAGACGGCTGGCCGACGACGGCCGGGTGGTCATGGTCGTCACCCACTCGGTGCTGGCCCTCGACGTGTGCGACAACGTGATGGTGCTCGCCCCCGGCGGCCGGATCGCCTACTTCGGGCCGCCGTCGGAGGTGCTGGCCCACTTCGGCGTCGACAACTACCCGCAGGTCTTCGACCTGCTCGACGACCCGAACCTGTGGCAGCGGATCCCGGCCCCCGACGCCCCGCTCGACACCCGGTCGACGCCGGCGGTGGCGTCGCCGGTGCCCTCCCCGCCGCGGCAGTCGCTGGGCAAGCAGCTGTCGACCATGGTGCGACGCAACGTCGCCGTGGTGGCCGCCGACCGGCTGCTGCTCGCGATGCTCGTGGTGCTGCCGTTGGTGCTCGGCGGCCTGAGCCGGCTCGTGCCGGGCAGCGCCGGCCTGTCGCTCGACGCGGGCCGCACCTGCCCCGACCGCGGCGACGCCGAGGTCAACTCGATCGGGCCGTTCCGCTGCGAGGTCATCGACGAGCGCACCGGCCGCTCGGTGGTCGACAAGCTCTTCGACGCCGGTGAGCCGTCACAGCGGCTCATCGTGCTCGTCGTGGCCGCCTGCCTGATGGGCGTGGCCCTCACGATCCGTGAGCTGGTGAGCGAGCGCTCGATCTTCCGCCGCGAGTACGCCGTCGGCCTCTCGCCCGGCGTCTACTTCGCCAGCAAGATCGCCGTGCTCGGCGTCGCCGCGTTCCTCCAGGGCCTCGTCGTCACCTTCATCGCCGTGGTCGGCCTCCCCGGGGCCGATGGCGACCTGGGCACGCTGCGGGTGGCCGTCGTGGTCGGTGCACTCGCGTTCACGATGGCGATCCTGGGCCTGGCCCTGTCAGCCGTGGTCACCAGCAACGAGCAGACGATGCCGGCGCTCGTCGGCGTGATCATGGTGCAGCTGGTGCTCTCCGGGTCGCTGTTCGCCGTCCACGGCCGGCCCCTGCTCGAGCAGATCGCGTGGCTGTCGCCGTCCCGCTGGGCCTACGCCGCCGCGGCGGGCGCGATGGGCATGGCCCGGATCCCGCAGGAGCGGTTCTCGGGCGACACGATCACCGAGGCCGGCACCGGGCCCTTCCTGCTCGCCCTGGCGGTGCTGGGGGTGCTCTGCGTGATCACCACCGTGGCGGGCTACTTCCTCGTCCGGCGCAGCGCCACCGCCGACTAGGCGACCGGCGGAATGCGCCGTCCGCGAGCGACGTTGAGCCGGTGATGACCGACATGCCTGCCCTCTCGGTGCTCGACCTGGTGCCCGTGCGTTCCGACCAGTCGACGAGCGACGCGCTGGCCGCCACCCTCGACCTGGCCCGGACCGCCGACAAGCTCGGCTACCGCCGCTATTGGCTGGCCGAGCACCACAACATGGCGGCCGTGGCCGCCACCAACCCGCCGGTACTCATCGCGATGGTCGCCGGCGCCACCGAGCGGATCCGGGTCGGCAGCGGCGGCGTCATGCTGCCGAACCACGCGCCGCTGGTGGTGGCCGAGCAGTTCGCGCTGCTCGAGGCCGCCCACCCCGGCCGCATCGACCTGGGGATCGGACGCGCCCCCGGCACCGACCCGGTCACCTCCTACGCGCTGCGCCACGGCGCCGGCGGCGTCAGCGACGACGCCGTCAGCCGGTTCCCGGAGTACGTCGAGAACGTGCTCGCGATGATGGAGCCGACCGGGGTCGGCCTCACGGTCGCCGGTCGTACCCACGCGCTGCGCGCCACGCCGTCCGCCGGGTCGGTGCCCGAGATCTGGCTGCTGGGCTCCTCCGACTACTCGGCCCGGCTCGCCGCCGAGAAGGGCATGCCGTACGTGTTCGCGCACCACTTCGCCGGCCGCGGCACGGCCGACGCGCTGGCGCTGTACCGCTCGTCGTTCCGGCCCTCGCCCGAGCTGGACGCGCCGCGCACCTTCCTGACCGTGAACGTCGCGGTGGCCGAGACCGCCGAGGAGGCCCGCCGGCTCGCCGAGCCCCAGCTGCACATGATGCTGGCGCTGCGCACCGGGCAGCCGCTGCTGCCGCAGCCGCTGGTCGAGGAGGCCGAGAAGCGCGAGCTCAGCCAGGCGCAGCGCGAGATGGTCCAGGGCCTCGCGGACCCCTGGGTCGTGGGCACCCCCGACGTCGCCCGCGAGCAGCTGGCGGCGCTCGCGGCGGAGTACGGTGTCGACGAGGTGATGGTCAACCCCGTCTCGGGGGCCTGGGTCGGCACCGACCCGGCCACGTCGCCCGCCCGCGAGCAGACGCTACGGCTGCTCCAGGATTCGTGATTCCACCCACGACCGACCTAGACTGACCTGTCGGCCCAACGTGGGTCCGTTTTGCGGTGCCTCGCGGCTGCCTGGGCGCCGTCCACCTCTCGATCTCGAGCGGCGGGCGCGTGCTGGGGGAATGAGGAGCGTGGAACGACCGCACGAGGTCCACCGTCACCGCAGCGAGAGCCGCGGCGCGGAGGTTCGCGGGCCGGCCCGGTAGCAGCACCAAGCAACGAACGAGATTGTGGAGGACATGCCGAAGAAAGAAGGCGTGATCGAGATCGAGGGCTCCGTCGTGGAGGCCCTCCCCAACGCGATGTTCCGCGTCGAGCTGACCAACGGTCACAAGGTTCTCGCCCACATCAGCGGCAAGATGCGGCAGCACTACATCCGGATCCTCCCCGAGGACCGCGTGGTGGTGGAGCTCTCGCCGTACGACCTCACCCGAGGTCGCATCGTCTACCGGTACAAGTAAGCCCTTCACAGCCGAAAGAGGACCGATCGATGAAGGTCAACCCGAGCGTCAAGCCGATCTGTGACAAGTGCAAGGTGATTCGTCGCCACGGCCGCGTCATGGTCATCTGCGAGAACCCGCGCCACAAGCAGCGGCAAGGCTGAAGCCCACGCGACGAAGGAGCGGGGGCGTCTCAGCCGCAGATTGAGCGAGCCCTCCGGCTGAGCTTGCGAAGCCGGAACGGGCGAGTCGAAATCACCGCAGCGACAACGCAACAGCACCAGCAGCACCCGCACCACAACTGAACACCACATCACGTGATCGCTAGGTGGCGCCGCCAGGCACCACCGAACCACCTCCGGGGCAGACGGCCGGAGCTGGTCCACCGGACCAGACGCATCACGACCACACCGCTGCCGCTCTACGAAAGGCCATCCACATGGCACGCCTCATGGGAGTCGACCTCCCGCGCGACAAGCGCGTCGAGATCGCACTCACCTACATCTACGGCATCGGCCGTACCCGCTCCCAGCAGCTCCTCGAGCTGACCGGCGTCGACCCGAACACCCGGGTCCACGAGCTGGGGGACGCCGAGCTGGTCAGGCTCCGCGACGAGATCGAGAACCTGGACTTCAAGGTCGAGGGTGACCTGCGCCGCGAGGTGCAGGCCGACATCCGCCGCAAGATCGAGATCGGCAGCTACCAGGGTCGCCGCCACCGGCAGGGCCTCCCGGTCCGCGGTCAGCGCACCAAGACCAACGCGCGCACCCGCAAGGGTCCCAAGCGCACCGTCGCCGGCCGGAAGAAGGCCAAGTAGCGACCCCAGGGCCCTGCCCTGACCCGATCTCGAGACACGACTTCCAGGAGAGAAACGCATGCCGCCGAAGGCTCGTACCAGCGCCACGAAGAAGGTGCGCCGCAAGGAGAAGAAGAACGTCGCTCAGGGCGAGGCCCACATCAAGAGCACGTTCAACAACACGATCGTCACCATCACCGACGCCACCGGCGCGGTGATCGCGTGGGCCTCTGCCGGCACCGTCGGCTTCAAGGGCTCGCGCAAGTCCACGCCGTACGCCGCGCAGATGGCCGCCGAGGCCGCCGGCCGCCGCGCCATGGACCACGGCATGAAGAAGATCGACGTCTTCGTGAAGGGCCCGGGCTCGGGCCGCGAGACCGCGATCCGGTCCCTGGGTGCCATCGGCCTCGAGGTCGGCACCATCCAGGACGTCACGCCCACCCCGCACAACGGCTGCCGCCCGCCCAAGCGCCGGCGCGTCTGACCGCCCGAGACGAGAGGAGACAGACCCATGGCCCGTTACACCGGTCCCATGACCCGCAAGTCGCGCCGTCTCGGTGTCGACCTCGTCGGCGGCGACGCCGCCTTCGAGAAGCGTCCCTACCCCCCCGGCCAGCACGGCCGCGCGCGGGTGAAGGAGAGCGAGTACCGCACCCAGCTGCAGGAGAAGCAGAAGGCCCGCTTCACCTACGGCGTCATGGAGCGGCAGTTCTTCAACTACTACGTCGAGGCGGCCCGCCGCTCCGGCAAGACCGGCGACAACCTGCTCCAGCTGCTCGAGTGCCGGCTCGACAACGTCGTGTACCGGGCCGGGTTCGCCCGCACCCGCCGTCACGCCCGTCAGCTCGTGGTCCACGGCCACTTCCTGGTGAACGGGCGGAAGGTCGACATCCCGTCCTTCCAGGTGACGCAGTACGACATCGTCGACGTCCGCGAGAAGTCGCTGGAGATGACGCCGTTCATCGTCGCCCGCGAGACCTTCGGCGAGCGCATCGTCCCGGCCTGGCTGCAGGCCGTCCCGGACCGGATGCGCGTCTTCGTGCACCAGCTCCCGATGCGGGAGCAGATCGACATGCCGATCCAGGAGCAGCTCATCGTCGAGTACTACTCGAAGAAGTAAGCCCCGCCCTTCCGAGAAACACCAGCAGATCTGGGTCGTCATATAGCGGTCGACCCGGGAAGGAAAGAAACAAGTGCTCATCGCACAGCGCCCCACCCTCGCCGGAGGAGTCCGTCGACGCCAACCGGTCCCGGTTCGTCATCGAGCCGCTGGAGCCCGGCTTCGGCTACACGCTCGGCAACTCGCTCCGCCGCACGCTGCTCTCGTCGATCCCCGGTGCCTCGGTCACGAGCATCAAGGTCGACTCCGTGCTCCACGAGTTCTCGACGATCGAGGGCGTCAAGGAGGACGTCACCGAGATCATCTTGAACCTCAAGGGCCTCGTCGTCTCCTCCGAGCACGACGAGCCGGTCACCATGTACCTGCGCAAGTCCGGTGCCGGCGCCGTCACGGCCGCCGACATCGCCCCGCCGGCCGGCGTCGAGGTGCACAACCCCGACCTGAAGATCGCCACGCTGTCCGACAAGGGCAAGCTGGAGATGGAGCTCGTCGTCGAGCGCGGTCGCGGCTACGTGTCCGCCGTCCAGAACAAGGGCGCTGACAACGAGATCGGCCGGATGCCGGTCGACTCGATCTACAGCCCGGTCCTCAAGGTCACCTACAAGGTCGAGGCCACCCGAGTCGAGCAGCGCACCGACTTCGACAAGCTGGTCATCGACGTCGAGACCAAGCCGTCGATCCTGCCGCGCGACGCCATCGCGTCGGCCGGCAAGACGCTGGTCGAGCTGTTCGGTCTGGCCCGCGAGCTCAACGTCGAGGCCGAGGGCATCGACATCGGCCCGTCGCCGGTCGACGAGCAGCTGGCCGCCGACCTGGCCCTGCCGGTCGAGGACCTGCAGCTCACCGTCCGGTCCTACAACTGCCTCAAGCGCGAGGGCATCCACACCGTGGGTGAGCTCATCAGCCGCTCGGAGCAGGACCTCCTCGACATCCGCAACTTCGGTGCGAAGTCGATCGACGAGGTCAAGGCCAAGCTGGTCGAGATGGGTCTCTCCCTGAAGGACAGCGCCCCCGGCTTCGACCCGCACGCCGCCCTCGCCGCCTACGGCGACGACGACGACGACGCGTTCGTCGAGGACGAGCAGTACTGAGTTCGATGGCGCGAGCGATGTCGTCGGCGCCCTCGAGACCTGGGTTCGCCTCGGTCTGGGTGAGGCGCCGACGCCACGCTGCCGCGCTGGGGAGCGTGCCTGGGCGGCCTCCGGGTTGGCAGGCGCAGCACCGCAGCTCCTACAACTGAACATCTCGTCACGGTGGTGGAGGCGGCGCGCCAGCGTCGTCTCGAAACCACCACACCGTCCCTCTAGCCCGGGTACCTGGTACGGCCCGGAGAATCGAGAGAAGTCATGCCCAAGCCCACGAAGGGCGCCCGCCTCGGCGGCAGCCCGGCCCACCAGCGGCTGATCCTGCGCAACCTGGCCACCGCGCTGTTCGAGCACGGCCGGATCACCACCACCGAGGCCAAGGCCCGGCGGCTGCGTCCGTACGCCGAGAAGCTGATCACCAAGGCCAAGAAGGCGCACCTGGGTGAGAACCCGCTGCACCAGCGCCGCGAGGTGCTGAAGCTGATCACCGACAAGGGCGTCGTCCACGGTCTCTTCACCGAGATCGCGCCGACCTTCGCCGAGCGTCCGGGCGGCTACACCCGGATCACCAAGCTCAACCCGCGCAAGGGCGACAACGCCCCCATGGCGGTCATCGAGCTCGTGACCGAGCCCTACTCGGCGTCGGCCCCCAAGAAGACGGCGAAGAAGGCTCCTGCGAAGAAGGCCGCCCCGGCGCCCGTCGTCGACGAGACCGAGGCGCCCGAGACGACCGAGGCGACCGAGGCGACCGAGGCGACCGAGACGCCTGACGCAACCGAGACGCCTGAGGCGACCGACACGGCCGAGGCGACCGAGGCGACCGAGACCGTGGTCGTCGACCCGGTCGAGGCCACGGCCGAGGACGCCGGCATCGAGACCTTCACCGAGGTCGAGGGTGTCGACGACGAGGCCTTCGAGGAGACCGAGGGCGGCACCGCCGGCAAGTACGCCGGCTCGCACGTCCCGTTCGAGGACGCCGAGCAGGTGCCGGACGGCTACCCGATCAAGGGCAACGAGGACTCGATGAAGTTCCACACCCCCGACGGTCAGTGGTACGCCCAGACCACGGCCGAGGTCTGGTTCGACACCGCCGAGTCCGCCCGGGCGGCCGGGTTCACCGAGGCCGGCGAGTAACACTCCACGCGCTCGGCGCGAGGCCCGTCACCGTGAGGTGACGGGCCTCACGCATGTTCTCCCGGTTCGGGTGCGGCCGCGGCGGTCCGTAGACTCGACCCATGACGACCGACCTCGGCACGCCGCCGATCCTGAGCCCCGAGGACGCACGCGCCGTCCTGCTGGCGGCCCCGCGCGGCTACTGCGCGGGGGTCGACCGGGCGGTCGTGACCGTCGAGAAGGCGCTCGACCTCTACGGGTCGCCGGTCTACGTGCGCAAGCAGATCGTGCACAACAAGCACGTCGTGGCCGATCTGGAGTCCCGCGGAGCTGTGTTCGTCGAGGAGCTCGACGAGGTGCCGACCGGCGCGACCGTCGTGTTCTCCGCCCACGGCGTCTCGCCGGAGGTGCACCGTCAGGCCGGCGAGCGCGACCTCAAGACCATCGACGCCACCTGCCCGCTGGTCACCAAGGTGCACCACGAGGCGAAGCGGTTCGCCAGCGACGACTACGACATCCTCCTCATCGGCCACGAGGGTCACGAGGAGGTCGAGGGCACCGCCGGCGAGGCGCCCGAGCACATCCAGCTCGTGCAGAGCCCGGCCGACGTCCCCCACATCGTCGTCCGCGACCCGCAGCGGGTCGCCTGGCTCTCCCAGACCACGTTGTCGGTCGACGAGACCCTCGAGACCGTCGCCGCCATCCGGGAGCGGTTCCCCGACCTCCTCGACCCGCCCAGCGACGACATCTGCTACGCCACCCAGAACCGGCAGCTCGCCGTGAAGGAGATCTCCCGCGACTGCGACCTGCTCATCGTGGTCGGCTCCGGCAACTCCTCGAACTCGGTGCGGCTCGTCGAGGTCGCCCTCGAGGCCGGCGCCAAGACCTCCTACCGCGTCGACGACGCCTCCGAGATCGACGAGGCCTGGCTCGACGGCGTCCGCACCGTCTCGGTCACCTCCGGCGCCAGCGTGCCGGAGTCGCTCGTCGACGGCGTGCTCGACTACCTCGCTGCACGGGGCTTCCCCGACGCCCAGGCCGTCCACTCCGCCGAGGAGTCGCTGATCTTCGCCCTCCCCAAGGAGCTCCGCAAGGACCTGAAAGCCGCCGGCCTGCGCTGACCCGCCCGAAACTTTCGGGCGGCTCAGCGCATTTCTGGTGCAGTTTCGGGCGGGTCGGCGGCGCGCGAGCCTCGCGCGGTGAGGGCCAGCGAGTAGAGCGGCCGGTCCTGAGCCGCCACGTAGACCCGGCCGAGGTAGGTGCCGATGACGCCCATCATGATCAGCTGGAGACCGCTCAGCAGGAACATGCCGACGCCGAGGAACGCCCAGCCGGGCACCGCCTGCTCCGGGTTGAACACCCGGACACCGAACACGTAGGCGGCCAGCAGCACCGACACGAAGGAGACGGCGTACCCGAGCCGGGAGATCCAGCGGAGCGGGGCGGTGGAGAAGCCGACGATGCCGCTGGCGGCGAACCTGATCATCTTGCGCAGCGGGTAGCCGGACTGGCCGGCGTGCCGCTCGTCGCGGTCGAACAGCAGGGCCTCCTGCCGGAACCCCACGTGCGCGACGATGCCGCGCAGGAACCGGTCGTGCTCGCGGTAGCGCGACACCTCGGCGACGACCTTGCGGTCGAGCAGCCGGAAGTCACCGACGTTGCGGGGGATCTCGATCGAGGCCGTCTTGTCGAGCAGCCAGTAGAAGCCCCAGGCCGTCGTCCGCTTGAAGGCGGAGTCCTGCCGGGTGCGGCGCTGCGCGAAGACGACGTCGACGCCGTCCTCCCACAGCTCGATCATCTCCAGGCTGACCCGCGGCGGGTCCTGGAGGTCGGTGTCCATGACGATGACGGCGTCCGCGTCGACGCAGGCGTCGAGTCCGGCGGTGACGGCGACCTGGTGGCCGAAGTTCCGCGAGAAGCTGAGCACGGCGACCCGGTCGTCGGCCTCGCGCATCGCGAGCAGCCGGTCCAGCGACCGGTCCCGGCTGCCGTCGTCGACGTAGACGAACTCGAAGTCGAGGTCGGCGCGCTTGAGGGTGGCCTCGACCAGGGCGTCGTGGAAGACCTCGAGGTTGCCCTCCTCGTCGTACACCGGCAGCACGTAGGCGACCCGGCGCCGTGGCTGCTCGTCGGTGCCCGTCATGGCGCGAATTTACCCGGGCCACGCTCGGCCGGGGGCATCCGTGGGCTGTACGGCGGCCGGGTGTCGTCTGGGAGGATCGGCCGGTGGCCCGGTTCGTCGACCTCCACCCGGAGGACCCCCAGCCCCGCCTGGTGCGGCAGGTGGTCGACGCGCTGCGCGACGACGCCCTCATCGCCTACCCCACCGACTCCGGCTACGCGCTCGGCTCGCGGATCGGCAACCGCGACGGCCGGGACCGGATCCTGCGGATCCGGCAGCTCGACGAGCGACACCACTTCACGCTGGTCTGCAAGGACTTCGCCCAGCTCGGGCAGCTGGTCAAGGTCGACAACGCGGCGTTCCGCTCCATCCGGGCGGCCACCCCCGGCCCCTACACCTTCATCCTCCCGGCGATGCCGGAGGTGCCGCGCCGGCTGATGCACCCGAAGAAGCGCACGGTGGGGGTGCGGATCCCCGACCACGTCTTCGTGCAGCTGCTGCTCGCCGAGCTGGGGGAGCCGCTGCTGAGCAGCACCCTGATCCTCCCCGGCGAGGACGAGCCGCGCACCGAGAGCTGGCAGATCAAGGAGGAGCTCGACCACGTCGTCGACGTCGTGGTGGAGGCCGGCGAGGTGACCGCGGAGCCGACCACGGTCGTCGACTGGTCCTCCGGGGAGCCGGAGGTGCTCCGCCGCGGGGCTGGTGACCCGGAGAGGTTCTGAGACGTGGACCGCGACGCAGGAGCGGGCCGCGTGGGGCCTGCCAGGTAGAGCAAGCGACACGGCTGAGCCTGCGAAGCCGTACGAGCGAGTCGAAACCACGCAAGCGATCGTCGACGCAGGCGCGCAGGTCGGTCAGCAGGGATGGCTACCCGCGAAGTTCCTCGCGCCACCGGGCGGCGAGCACCCGGCTGCGGACGAAGAGCACGAGCAGGCAGCCGACGTAGCCGCACGCCAGCGCCACGCTGTGGTGGGAGAGGCCGCTGACGACGGCCTGCACGACGCCGTCCTCGGGGCGGGCGATGGCCGCGGAGCGCGAGGCCGCCAGCAGCAGGAAGGTGGCGAGCATCAGCAGCGGGGGCAGCACGCCGACGGTGAAGAAGTCGCGCGGCCGCACCGCGAGGGCCAGCGCCAGGCAGAGCGCCACGAAGCCGAGGTCGAACAGCACGCCGACCCGCTCGGTGGCCAGCAGGTCGAGCGCCGCAGCGGACAGGGCGAGGGCGACGCCGAGGGCCACCATCTCGCGACCGGGCTCGCGGCCTTCCTCCCACAGCGTTCGACGCGGCGCCGGGCGGTGGACCGGGAGGGTTGAGCCGAGCTGACTCACAACCCCACGGTACGAGCCCGAGGAGGCTCGTCGTCGTCGGCGCGCCGGTCCGCGTCCTCGACGTCGAGCCCGCCGATCGCGCGCAGCCCGACCGTGCGCGGGGCGGGAAGCTCGTCGTCGGTGACGGCGAGGTCGCGGAACCGGCGGCCCTGCACGAGCACGCGGGACTCCAGCGACCCGACGGCGCTGTTGTAGTGCCCGACCGCGGTGTTGAGCGAGCGGCCGACGTTGTCGAGGTGGCGGGTCCAGGTGCCCAGCCGCTCGTGCAGGTCGCGACCGAGCCGGTGGATCTCCTCGGCCTGCGCCGCCACCGCCTCGTGCTGCCAGCCGTGCGCGACGGTGCGCAGCAGCGCGATGAGGGTGGACGGCGTGGCCAGCACCACTCGGCGTCCGGCGGTGTGCTCGAGCAGGGTCGGGTCGGCCTCGAGGGCGGCGGCCAGGAACGACTCGGCGGGCAGGAAGCAGACGACGAACTCCGGTGAGCCGTCGAGCGAGCGCCAGTAGGCCTTGGAGCCGAGGCCGTCGACGTGGGTGCGCACCTGCCGGGCGTGCCGGTCGAGGTGGGCTCGGTGGGCGGTGCCGTCGTCGAGGTCGTCGGCGGCGTCGGTGGCGTCGAGATAGGCGTCGAGCGGCACCTTGGCGTCGACGACGACGTGGCGCCCACCGGCGAGGTGGACGACGAGGTCGGGACGGCGGGCGCCGTCGGCGAGCTGCGCCTGCTCGGTGAAGTCGCAGTGGTCGACCATGCCGGCGAGCTCGACGGTGCGCCGCAGGTGCAGCTCGCCCCAGCGGCCGCGCACCTGCGGCTTGCGCAGGGCCGTGGACAGCGCCCGGGTCTCGCGTCGCAGCCCCTCGGCGGTGAGCCGGACGCCGGCCACCTGCTCGTGGAGCTGGCCCTGCCACGAGACCCGGTTGTGCTCGAGGTCGCGCAGCTGGTCGTGCAGCCGCTCGAGCCGCTCCCGCACGACGGCGTGCTCCTCGGCGCGCTCGTCGTGGTCGCGGTCGCGCTCGGGGACGCGGCGCAGGACGCCGGCGGCCAGCCCGGCGGCGTAGCCGCAGCCGACGCCGAGGGCACCGGCCAGCAGGCCGACGGCCACGAGGGCGAGGAGCGTGGAGGTGTCCATGGCCGCCAGCATGGCGGCGACCACCGACAGCCGGGCTCAGCCCAGGTGCGGGACCCGCAGGCCGTGGCGGATGAGCGCCGCCTGCACGTCGGCCGCCGTCTGCGGCGCCGCGAGCCAGGTGCCCTGGGCCAGCTCGATGCCGTGCTCCTGCGCCGCCGCGGCCTGGTCGGCGGTCTCGAGCCCCTTCGCGACGCTCACGAGGTCGAGGTCGGCCAGCATCCGGGCGACGTGACCGAGCAGGGTGCGGGCGCTGTCGCCGGTGCCGACGAACAGCGAGCGGTCTACCTTCACCCAGGTCCAGTCGTAGCTGGTGAGCAGTCCGAGGTCGGTGTAGCCGACGCCGAAGTCGTCGACCGCGAGCCCGATCCCCGCTGCGGCGAGCTCGCCGGCCACCAGCCGCTGCTCGTCGGTCCAGCGGCCGACCTGGCGCTCGGCGACCTCCAGCACCAGCCGGATGCCGGCCTCGGCGACCCGCTCCGGCAACGACTCCAGCAGCCGGCTCTCGCGCCGCAGCTGCTCGAACTCGACGTTCACACTCAGCGTGACCGGGACCCCGGCGGTGGTGACGACGTCGCTCATCGCGGCGAGCGCGCCGCCGACCACGACCTCGGAGACCTCGTCGAGCAGCCGCAACCGGCTGGCGGCGTCGACGAGCAGCAGCGGGGCGACCGTGCCGAGCTCCTCGTGGCGCGCCCGCACCAGCGCCTCGTAGCCGACGATGTCGCCGGTGCCGAGCCGCACGACCGGCTGGAACGCGACGTCGACCAGGCCCTGGTCCATCATCTCGCGCAGCGCCTCGCGCTCGTCGTACCAGCGCAGCGACGGGCCGCTGCGCCGGGAGCGCTTGCGACGTCGCATGTCGCGCTCGGCGGAGCGCAGCAGCTCCTCGGGGTCGTCGGCGCCGGAGACCGACACCGCGCTGCCGATGCTGACGGCGACGCTGAGCATGATGTCGCCCACGGGCATCGGCGCCGCGACCGCATCCTCGAGGTCGGTCACGATGCGCTTGAGGTGGTCGGCGTCGTCGAGGTGGCGCACGACGGCGGCGAACTCGTCGCCCCCCATCCGCGCCACGATCGCGTTCTCGGGGAGGGTCTGCCGCATCCGGTGACCGATCTCGCGCAGCACGTCGTCGGCCTCGAGGTGACCGATCTCGTCGTTGACCTGCTTGAACCGGTCGATGTCGGCGAAGAGCACGCCCATCGTCTCGCCCACCCGCGTCTCGACGGCGTTCTCGAACAGCTCGCGGAAGTAGCCGTGGTGCCACAGGCCGGTGAGGTCGTCGGTGACGGCCTGCCGCTTGAGCCGGGCCTCGCGGCGCGCGGAGTGGTTCGACGTGGTGGCCATCGTGACCAGCGCGACGAGCATCTGCTCGTCGCGGTAGGTGAACGGCGGGTCGGCGACCGAGCGGCGGGCGACGAGGAACCGCCCGCCGAAGAGGACGAGGGTGAGGTCGGGCGGCGGGGCCGGGAGCCGCTGGATCGAGATCTCGCCGACCACCGAGGAGCGGGACCAGTGGAGCAGGCGGGCCTCGATCTGGTCGCCGGGCCACGGCATCGCGATGGCGGCCTCGGCGAGGACGTCGATCAGGTGGCCGGCGTGCGGCACCCACGGCTGGGACTCGTCGGACTCCGGCCAGAGCTCGCCGTTGCTGCTGGGCGTGGTCATGCGACGTCCACGAGGACGGGGGCGTGGTCGGACGCGCCGGTGCCCGCCCGCTCGTCGCGGTCGATGGACGCACCGGTGACCCGCGCCGCCAGCGGGGGCGAGGCGAGCACGAAGTCGATGCGCATCCCGCGGTTCCGCTCGAACCGCTGCCGGTAATAGTCCCAGTACGTGTAGACGCCGGGCCCCGGCGCGTGCGGCCGGACGACGTCGACGTACCCGTCGTCGACGAACGCTCCGAACGCCTCGCGCTCGGCCGGCGTCACGTGGGTGGCCTTCGCGAAGGCGGCGATGTCGAACACGTCGTCGTCCTGCGGCGCGACGTTCCAGTCGCCGACGAGGGCCGTGGGGCCGTCGATCCAGGCCGCGGCGGCCGCGCGCAGCCGGGCCAGCCAGTCGAGCTTGTACTCGTAGTGGGGGTCGCCGATCTTGCGTCCGTTGGGGACGTACAGCGACCACACCCGCACACCGTCGCAGGTGACGCCCAGCGCGCGCGACTCCGGCGCCAGCGGATCACCCCATCCGGGCATCTCCGGGAAGCCGACCTCGACGTCGTCGAGCCCGATCCGGCTCGCCACCGCGACGCCGTTCCACTGGTTCGTGCCCGCGGCGGCGATCTCGTAGCCGAGGGCCTGCAGACCCATCAACGGCAGCTGGTCCTCGCGGCCCTTGGTCTCCTGGAGCGCCAGGACGTCGACGTCGTGGCGCTGCACGAACGCCTCGACGCGCTCGATGCGCGAGCGCAGCGAGTTGACGTTCCACGTGGCCAGTCGCACCCCACCACCCTAGGACGACTGGGGGTGGCGCGGTGCGCCCTCCGCACAGGGAGATGCCCAGGCGCCGGCGGCGAGCGCTGGAGCCCGCCGGCTCAGCGCAGCGCGGCCAGCAGCCGGTCGACGTCGTCGGCGGTGGTGTAGGGCGCCAGACCGACCCGCACCCCGCCCTCGGGCGCGAGCCCGAGCCGCCGGGCCGGCTCGACGGCGTAGAAGGTGCTCGCGGGCGCGACCACGTCCGCCTCGGCCAGCCGGCCGCTGGTGGCCGCGGGGGTCTCGCCGTCCCTGCGGAGGAGCACGGTCGGGGTGCGGTGACGAGCCCGGCCGTAGGTGGTGACTCCTGGGATCGCCGCGAGGCCCTCGAGCAGGTGCTTCAGCAGGGGCTGCTCGTGCTCGTCGACCGCCTCGGTGCCGCCCAGGTCGTCGAGGAACTCGACCGCCGCGGTGACGCCGGCCAGCAGCTCCCACGACAGCGTGCCGACCTCGAAGCGGTCGGGTACCGCGACCGGGGCGGGATCGAGCTTGTCGGGATGGAGGGTCTCCAGGAGGTCGGGGTCGGCGGCGAGCACCCCGAGGTGCGGGCCGCAGAACTTGTAGGGCGAGCACGTGACCACGTCCGCGCCCAGCGCGACCCGGTCGACCGGCGCGTGGGCGGCCAGGTGCACGGCGTCGACCACCACGAGCGCGCCCGCCTCGTGGGCCTGCGCGGCGATCGCGGGGACGTCGGGACGGGTCCCCACCAGGTTGGAGGCGCCGGTGACCGCCACGACCCGCGTGCGGTCCGACAGCAGCGGCCCGACGTCGTGCGGCTCGGTGGTGTCGACGTCGAACTCCAGCCACCGCACCGTGGCGCCGGCCCGCTCGGCCGCGATCACCCAGGGCCGCACGTTGGCGTCGTGGTCGAGGCGGGACACCACCACCTCGTCACCAGGACCCCATCCGCGGCTCATCGTGCGGGCGAGGTCGAAGGTGAGCGCGGTCATCGACCGGCCGAAGACCACGCCCCGCGGGTCGGTGCCGAGGAACCGGCCCATCGCCGCGCGGGCATCCAGCACGGTGCGGTCGGTGCGGCGGCCGGGCTCCGCGCTCGGGTCGCGCTGGCACATGCCCGAGACGAGGGCGTCGCGGACGGCGTCGGCGACCACGTCGGGCACGAGCGAGCCGCCGGGGCCGTCGAAGCGGGCCAGGCCCTCGGAGAGAGCTGGGAAGTGGGCACGGACGGCGTCGACGTCATACATGGCGGCGATGCTGCCACCTGGGGCGACCGCTCCTAGACTCGCCGCCCGTGGCTCTCACCATCGGGATCGTCGGACTGCCCAACGCCGGCAAGTCGACGCTGTTCAACGCGCTGACCAAGAACGACGTCCTCGCGGCCAACTACCCGTTCGCCACGATCGAGCCCAACGTGGGCGTCGTCGGCGTCCCCGACGAGCGGCTGCCGGTGCTGGCGAAGCTCTTCGACTCGGCGCGCGTGCTACCCGCCACCGTGGAGTTCGTCGACATCGCGGGCATCGTGCGCGGCGCCTCGGAGGGGGAGGGGCTCGGCAACAAGTTCCTCGCCCACATCCGTGAGTCGGCCGCGATCTGCCAGGTGACGCGGGTCTTCCGCGACGAGGACGTCACCCACGTCGACGGCGAGGTCAACCCCGCCTCCGACATCTCCACCATCCAGACCGAGCTGATCCTCGCCGACCTCCAGACCCTGGAGAAGGCGGTCCCGCGGCTGGAGAAGGAGGCGAAGGGTCGCAAGGAGCTCGCGCCCGTCGTCGCGGCCGCCAAGGAGGCCGTCGAGGCGCTCGAGGGCGGCACGCCGGTGATCGCGACCGACGTCGACACGACGCTGCTGCGCGAGCTCTCGCTGCTCACCGCCAAGCCGTTCATCTACGTGTTCAACTGCGATGCCGACGAGCTCGCCGACGAGGAGCTCAAGGACCGGATGCGCGCGATCGTGGCGCCCGCCGAGGCGATCTTCCTCGACGCGAAGTTCGAGGCCGAGCTGGTCGAGCTCGACGACGACGCCGAGGCGCGCGAGATGCTCGCCGAGATGGGCGTCGACGAGCCCGGCCTCGAGGTGCTGGCCCGGGTCGGCTTCGACACCCTCGGCCTGCAGACCTACCTCACCGCCGGCCCCAAGGAGTCGCGCGCGTGGACGGTCCGCCAGGGCGCCACCGCCCCCGAGGCCGCCGGCGTGATCCACACCGACTTCCAGAAGGGCTTCATCAAGGCCGAGATCGTCTCGTTCGACGACCTCGTCGCCGCCGGCTCCATGGCCGAGGCCAAGGCCGCCGGCAAGGTGCGCATGGAGGGCAAGGACTACGTCATGGCTGACGGCGACGTGGTGGAGTTCCGCTTCAACGTGTAAAGCCGCAGGTCAGAGGCCATTGATGGCCGATCTGCCCTCACAGTGCCCTCAGTAGAACGGTTGACTTCAACAACTAAAGACGCGGCCGCTTCGCGAACTCGGTCCTCGGCCGAGGGCCACAGGTGGGCGTACGTCGTCAGCGTCGTCGTCGATTTCGCGTGACCGAGCGCGCGCTGGACGGCCACCACGTCGCAACCAGAAGCGATCAGACCTGATGCGTAGAAGTGCCGAAGGTCGTGCAGCCGCACCCCGTCGACGCCGGCCCGCTTGAGCGTCGTGCGCCACCGGTGGCCGACGGTGTTCTGGTGCGGCGGGACGTCCTCGACCCCGGAGAACAGCCACTCGTTGGCCAGGCCGAGACCGACGTGCTCGGCGAGCATCTCGAGCAGCGCGTCCCGGACAGCGACGGTGCGCTCGGAGTTGTACTTCGGCAGCCGGATCTCGACCGAGCCAACGGACCGCCCCCGACCGTTGGCTTCGCGAACCGGTAGGGGTCCCGGTGCCCGGTCGGTGCGCGGTCGCCGCCTGCATCGGGGCGCTGCGCCCGGCCATCAGTGATATGCGGGTGATCCGCCCGAAATGCCGAGGCGGGGGCTTCCGGAGGGTGGACAGGTCTCGGGTGATCATTCGGACGGCTCTAGTGCCGACCTTGACAGGATCGTCGCGTGCGCTCTCTCGGGGTTCCGCAGTGCTACACGCCGTCCTCGGTGCTAGCTCCGCTCCGCGCAGTTGGCGTGGTCGACTCGAGACCGCCTGTCACCCGTGGGTCAGCCGACCGCCTCGACGTCGCGCACCTCGGAGGGCGACGTTGTGGGGGTGTGCCAGGGCGGGGAATCGGCGCACGACCAGGTGATCTGGCGTCGTACCTCGCACCGGAGTCCTGGGGACATCCCCTGGGCGGTGACCTCCTCCGTCACGCGGTCGCCCTACTCCCGGACGGGGGGGCTCACGGTCGACCTTGGCCACTTCGCCGGCGACGTCCGCGCGGCCAACTTCAGGCTCCGCGAGGGGTTTGCGGTGATCCGGATGGACCCCGCTACCTCGGCCGGGTCACCTCGACCGCCGCCATCGTGTGGCGTCGGCTGCCCCGGCCCTACCGCACGTCACCTTCCGGCACTCTCCGGGCGCACCCACGGTCGATGGCGGCGGCGCGGGCACCCGCACTGTTCGACTGGCGGCCATGGAGCCCCGAGTCGACGACTCGCCACCGCCGATTGGCGACCACCCGTACGGTGACTACTGGTCGGCCGTCTCGCCCGGACGGCTCCGTCGAGGGCGACGGCCGGCAGAAGACGACCTCTCCGTCGCGGGCTCCCGGCTGCGGATCTGTGGGACGACGCGCTCGTCCATTGTCGGGCGATCCCGGCCTAATCTCGGGCGGCACGGGCTGGCTGCGACAAGCGTGGGCCTGAGTGACTCGCTCTTCTCCGCACCTGCTCGAGTCGCGTCCGCGACGTGGATGCGGCTCGCGAGCGAGGCCACGTCGCGGGCACCCTCACCCTCGGGCGCCCGACGCGCTGATCGTCTGCAGGCCGTGGTCGGTTCCCGGTTCCGGGTCAGATCCACCCGTAGCCGACGCCCTTCGGTGTCGGGGCGCCCGCTTCTGCCGCGCTGCGGACTCCGGCCGACCAGCGCTCTACGCGCTCCGCCCGACCATGCCGCGGATCGCGTGCGGGCGAATGGCCAGCCGCAGCTCTGGTTAGAGCGCTTGCCCGCGTTCCGCGGGCGTAACCTGAGGCCATGTCACTGAGCGAGACGGAGCTCTACGAGGCCGGGATGTCCCTGCCACCCGACGTGCGCAAGCACGTGGCTCTGCGGCTGCTCCAATCGGTAGACCCGGGTGAAGCCTTCGAGCCAGGGGGTGGAGTCGTGGCTCCGCACCGAGGCCGCCACTGCCTACGATCTCTTGAAGGCCGATCCTTCCGCGCCGTCCCGGCTGAGGACGTTCGCACGCGGCTCGAGAGCAAGTGGTCCGCCCGTCGATGACAGGACGGATCAACTTCACCCCCGAGGCCGAGAACCAGCTCGACGAGATCGACGACTGGATCACCAGGTCGGCCTCTGCTGATGTCGCTCAACGCTTCGTCTCGGCAGGCCTCGATCACATCAACACCATCGTTGACTTCCCGATGGCCGGGCGGTCCCGTGACGACGTCCGACCTGGCATTCGGACGTCTACATTTCGGAAGCGAACGCTCGTTGCCTACGACGTGGACGGGTCCGCTACCGAGCAGGTGATCAACATCCTCGGTGTCTTCCACGGCGGCCAGGACTGGGAGTCAGCACTCGGCACCGACGTCGGCCCCCACGACCAATAGCCCTCCGCTCGCACGTCCGAGTCCACGGTGCTGACGTCTCCCACCTGGCCGTGACATCGGCGTGTCCGACCGGTCCAGTACGGCGCCTGCGACACGTCTCCGACCGTCGCGATTTCGAGAATTAAGGACGCACTCGGCCGCGGTCTGCCCTCAATCTGCCCTCACCAGAACGGCTAGAGTCGGCGATCAGCGCGAACTGATGGGCGTCGGTTCAGCACTGTTTGCCCAGGTCAGAGTACATTTCTGGCAATGAAGACGAAGGTTCGAAACCGCCGTCAACGTTTCGCTTGGGTGAGTCCCCTGGGGTGGTGGAAGTAGCGGGACCAGCCTGACCACGGACCAGGCCCCGTTCGGGGTGTCGTCCGGACGTAGGCGGGTCACCGCGTGAGGCTCTGCGAGAAGGCTCTAATCAACTCGTAGAACAGGACTCACGCGATGACCCTGAACCAGTCTGCCCTGCTCCAGATCACTGAGGCGCTGCGCACCGCTGATGGCGGTGAGGTGATGCGTCAGATGCTCGGCTTCATGCTCCAGGACCTGATCGATGCCGAGCTCACCGCAGCGATCGGCGCCGCCCCGCACGAGCGGACCGAGAGCCGCTCGAACCAGCGCAACGGCAGCCGGCAGCGGTTCCTGTCGACCCCGGCCGGCGATGTCGAGCTGCGGATCCCGAAGCTCCGGACCGGGTCGTTCTTCCCGTCGCTGCTCGAGCGGCGCCGCCGGGGTCGACCAGGCCCTGTTGGGCGCGGTCGTGATGGAGGCGTGGGTCCACGGGGTGTCGACCCGCAAGGTCGACGACCTGGTCGCCGCGCTGGGTGTCGGGTCGGGGATCTCGAAGTCCGAGGTGTCGCGGATCTGCGCCGAGCCTCGACAAGGACCGTCGACGGCGTTCCGCACCGCCCGCTCGACCACGTCGAGTTCCCCTACGTGTTCGCTCGACGCGACCTACGTCAAGGGCCGGGTCAACGACCGGGTCGTCTCCCGGGCGGTCGTCGTCGCCACCGGTGTCACCGCAACCGGTGACCGTGAGGTCCTCGGCGTCGAGGTCGGCGACAGCGAGACGAGGCGTTCTGGACCGCGTTCCTCCGCGGCCTGCGGGACCGGGGCCTCGCCGGGGTGCAGCTCGTGATCTCCGACCACCACCTCGGGCTGAAGGCCGGCGATCGCCCGGGTGTTCGCCGGCTCGGCCTGGCAGCGCTGCCGGGTCCACTTCATGCGCAACGTCCTCGCCAGGGTCCCGAAGGCGTCGTCGAGATGGTCGCCGCTGCGATCCGCACGATCTTCGCCCAACCCGACGCCGACCACGTCCGGCTCCCAGCTGAGCGAGGTCGTCCGCGATGCTGGCCCCGAAGTTCCCCGAGGTCGCCGCCATGCTCGAGGACGCTCGCGAGCGACCTGCTGGCGTTCACCGGCGTTCCCGCAGGCGCACTGGCGCAAGATCTGGTCGACGAACCCGCTCGAGCGGCTCAACGGCGAGATCAAACGCCGCACCAACGTCGTCGGGATCTTCCCCGACGACGCTCCGTGTCCGGCTCGTCACCGCCGTGATCGTCGAGACCCACGACGAGTGGGCCGTCGCCGAGCGCCGCTACCTCTCCGAGGGATCCATGGCCCTGCTCAACCCGCCAGCACCCACCGCAATCAACCCCGTCATCACCACCAGCAAGGAGGACATCGACACCCCCGCCGCCGTCACGGCATAGTACGAATCAGCAGAGCGCTCACGCGCCGCTACTTCCACCACGCCACGGGGCTCGATCTTCCGCTTCAACGTGTAAGCCCCAGGTCAGAGGCCATTGATACCCATTCTGCCCTCACAGTGCGTCACCAGACCGGTTGACCGCGGCACTAAAGATGTCGCCGGGGTCTTGATGGTCTCCTACGCAGTGTGGCTCTGGCTGGCCTTCAGCTCAAGAACCTCCAGCACTATGACCTCGAGAACGCCGAGACGAGCCCGCCGCCGTCGGCGTCCTCGACGTGCTGCGGGAGATGCGCGACCACG
>CAVRKT010000008.1:0-272079 GCA_963721965.1 uncultured Actinomycetota bacterium
GCAGATGGGGGGATGGCGAGCTTCGAGGAGCGAAACCCGGCGCAACCCGCGGGTGGCGATCATCGGTGCCGGCATGTCGGGGATCTGCATGGCGATCAAGCTGCTGGACGCCGGGATCGACACGTTCACCGTCTTCGAGAAGGCCGACGAGGTCGGCGGCACCTGGCGCGACAACACCTATCCCGGCCTGCGCCTGCGACGTCCCGTCGCGGTTCTACCAGTACACGTTCGCGCCGAACCCGGATGGTCGCGCGCGGATGTCGCCGGGCCCGGAGATCCAGCGGTACTTCGAGGCAGGTCGCGACGCGACGCCGGCGTTCGCCAGCACATCCGGTTCGGCACCGAGGTCTCCGGGCGCGACGTGGAACGGGCGGCCTGGTGGGTCGGTCGCGGACGCGACGGTGCCGAGTTCGACGTCCTCGTCACCGCGACCGGTGTGCTGCACCACCCGCGGCTGCCCGGACATCCCGGGTCTCGACACCTTCGCCGGCGCCGTCGTTCCACTCGGCGCGCTGGGACCACACGTTCCGCTGGCCGACAAGCGGATCGCGGTGATCGGCACCGGCTCGACCGGCGTGCAGATCACCTGCGACTGGCCGGCAAAGGTGGCCGGAGGATGTTCCAGCGCACACCGCAGTGGGTGCTGCCGGTGCCGAACCCGCGCTACTCCGGTTCGGCAGGCCGCACCGGCGCGTGCCCGAGCCTGAACCGCATCTCCTACCACTCGTGGCGCCGATGTCGAGACGTCCTCGCCGCGCGGTCCGACCCGGGCTGGCAGCGCCGCATGCTGGCGTGGGTGTGTCGCCGCAACCTGCGGCCGGTGCGCGACCGCGAGCTGCGCCGCAGGCTCACGCCGGACTACGAGCCGATGTGCAAGCGGCTCATGGTCTCGCCGGCCTACTACCGGGCGCCGTCCAGCGCGAGGACGTCGACGTCGTCACCGAGGCGATCGACCACGTCGAGACCGCGGGGATCGTCACCGCCGACGGCACGCTGCACGAGAGTCGACGTCCTCGTGCTGGCCACCGGGTTCGACGCCCACGCCTACGTGCGACCGATGGAGATGGTCGGCGAGGACGGCCTGACTCTGGACGAGGCCTGGGCCGACGGGCCGCAGTGCCTACCGCACGGTCGCGCGTGCCCGGATTCCCGAACTTCTTCATGCTCATGGGTCCGCACTCGCCGATCGGCAACCACTCTCTGAGCGCCATCGCCGAGACTCAGGCCGACTACGTGATGGGCTGGATCAGCGCTCGCGACGGCGAGGTCGCGTCGGTTCGCCAACCGAGGCGGCGACCGACGACCTTCAACGCGGACACGAAGTCGCGATGCCGCACACGGTGTGGATGACCGGCTGCGACAGCTGGTACCTCGGCAAGGACGGTCTGCCCGAGCTGTTCCCCTGGACGCCGGACCGGCACCGCGCCCTGCTGCGCGAACCCGGCCCGGGCGACTTCGCGATCGATGCCGTCCGTCCGTGTGGGCGAGGCTGCCCGGTAGCCGCATTGTGCGGGTGGTCCAAAGTCAGTCAGTTCGGGTCGGCAGCACGCTCTCGCCGAGCTGGTCCACGATCAGCAGCGCCACCTCGAGCGGAAGCCGTCGGGACTGCAGCGGGCCGCCGAGCACCTCCTCGATGCTGCGCAGGCGGTAGAGGACGGTGTTCTTGTGCACGCCGAGCGACCTGGCCGCGTCGCGCGCGCTGCCCGGCCCGGAGGAGGGCGAGGGCGGTGCCGCGGAGCTTGCAGGTGGTGTCGTCGGGGACGGCCAGACCGCCGAGCTCCCGGGCCACCAGCTCGCGCATGGACGCCGGGTCTGCAAGGAACGCGCTGACCACCTCCACGTCGGCGTACCGGGTGACCGCCGCAGGAGCGTCCGAGGACTGGGCGACGCGGCGGGCCAGGAGTGCCTGCTGGTGGCTGACCCGGAACCCCTCGACGCCGTACGCCGCCACACCGGTCGCGATCCGCAGCCCCGGGCCGGCCACCTGGTCCAGGCGGACCGGATCCACGTAGTGCGGCACGCTCAGCCAGGCCGACAGCGAGCCGGATCCCTCGGGGAGGGTCAGCGGCGGCGGGCAGCCGAGGGCCTCGGCCGCCGACTGCGCGGCCGTATTTGAGGCGACGCATCGGCTCGCGTCCGCGACGGTGTCGTCCAGCCAGAGCAGGAGTCCGAGCTGGTGGCGGGACAGTCGATGCCCGAGCACGCGGGTCGCCTTGGCACGGTCCACGACGTCTCCGCGGAGCAGCGCCTGGACGGTGTCGACCTTGCGCGCCATCGCCCCGGTGAGCCAGCGATCCGCTCCTCGGTGAACACCGCAACCGAGGGCGTCCACGATCCGCTCGAGCTCCGTGCTCATCCGGTCGAACAGGAAGGTCATCGTCTGCAGGCGCAGCTCGACGTCCTCGATCTGCTCGCTGACGATCACCAGCAGCTCGCGCCAGGCCAGCCGCTGGCCGACCCGGTAGGCCCGAAGCAGGGGGCTGACGTCGTGGTTGCGGATGGCCATGGTGCGGGCCAGGCCGAGCACGGCGGGCGGGATGTCGATGGTCGCCATCGGGTCCTCGGCGATGGTCCGGAAGAACGAGTCGAGCAACGAGTGGGTGCTCGCGTCGAGGTAGCTCCGCAGGGCCGGGTCCGAAGCCAGCTCCGGGACCTCGTTGACCAGGTCGTCGTCGAGCCGACGGGTCAGGTCGCGCAGGAACTCGCCCTCGGGTGCCTCGCGCAGGAAGTCCTGAAGTAGACCCCAGGCCTCAGAGGGTCGCGGCCGGTACGTCGTCGTCAGACATTTGGTCGGAGCGTACAACCGCGAGCCCGGGCGGCGGTCAGGACTGCGAAGCGCCTTTCAGGGCAGCAAGAACGGCCAGCACGCGTCGGTGGTCGTCCTGCTCGCCGTGCAGTCCGAGCTTGCTGAAGATGTTGGCGATGTGGCTCTCGACCGTCTTCAGGGTGACGGTCAGTCGCTCGGCGATGGCCGAGTTCGACCTGCCCTCCGCCATCAGGGCGAGCACGTCGCGCTCCCGCTCGGTCAGCAGCTGGAGCGGGTCGGCGGCGGTGTCCCGCCGCATCAGGTGCCGCACGATCTCGGGATCGAGGACCGTGCCGCCCGCGGCGATGCTGCGCAGCGCGTCCATCAAGGTCTGTACGTCGAGCACGCGGTCCTTGAGCAGGTAGCCGAAGTGCTCGGCGTGCTCCTCGAGCAGCTGCGCGGCGTAGTGGGTCTCGACCGCCTGCGAGAGCAGGAGGATGCCCAGGGTCGGCAGCTCCTCGCGCAGCTCGATGGCCGCGGCGGCGCCTTCGTGCGTGTACGTCGGCGGCATGCGGATGTCGATGATGGCTACGTCCGGGTTCGTGCGACGGACCGCGTCGATCAGCCCGGCTGCGTCGGACGCGGTCTCGCAGACCTCGACGCCGGACTCGTGGAGCAGTCGGGAGAGCCCCTCGCGCAGGAGGGCGGAGTCGTCGGCGATGACTACGCGCACGGGAACCTCGCTTCGACCCGGGTGCCTCGCGGCTCGTGCTCGCGCACGGTCAGCGTCCCACCGAGCGCGGCGACCCGGTCGGCCAGTCCCTGGAGCCCGCTCCCGTGCGGGTCGGCACCACCGCGGCCGCCATCGGTGACTGCGACCGCCAGCTGGCGGTCGTCGTGGGTGACCCTGATCCGCACCTGCCCGGACTGCGCATGCTTCACCGCGTTGGCCACCGCCTCGGCGACCACGAACCAGGCCGCGCTCTCGAGGTTGGGCGGGAACCGGCGGTCGACGACGTCGACGTAGATGGGCAGCGGGATCCGGCTGGCAAGGTCCTCGATCGCGGCGCGCAGGCCACCGCCGGCGAGTGCGGCCGGCTGCAGGCCGCCGGCCAGGTCGCGCAGCTCCTGCACCGTGAGGCCCAGGTGGGCGATCGCCCGGTCGACCTCGTCGCGGAGGGCGTCGTCGGCGCCGTTGACCCGGGCCGACTGGAGCTGCAGTGCGATCGCGAGGATCCGCTGCTGTGCACCGTCGTGCAGGTCGCGCTCGATCCGCTGCCGCTCCTCCAGGTGGGCGCCGGCCAGCCGGGCCCGGGACTCGGTGACCTCTTCGACCTGGCGAGCCAGCTCGGCCCGCAGCCCCAGGTTGTCGATCTCGGCCGCAGCCTCGTGGCCGACCGCCGCCACGATGCCACCCTCGGTGCGCTGCGGGTCGAACTCGATCCGGGCACGCACGCCGCGGTCCCGCACGACGTCGACGGTCGGCCCGAGGGCCGTGGCCGCCTGGCCGTTCGACGAGACCCACGCGCCCACTTCCGCCGGGAAGAGCACGCGGAGGCCGGGATCTCCCAGCGCTTCCCTGAGCAGGTTCTCCACATCGGCGTGGGGCTGTCGCAAGCCCCTGCGCACCACCTGTACGGCGTCGAATCGGCGCCGGTTGAACCGCCGGTCGACCGAGTCGCGGACCCACAGGTAGGCAGGTCGGGCAATGGCGACGCCGGCCAGGGTCGCCACGCTCGTGAGCCAACGTGAGTCCGAGCTCACTGTCGGCACGCTGCGGGTGATCACCAGGACAACAAGGCCGAACGCCGAGATCACCGCACCCGAGGCGAGTGCGTAGGAGACGGACTCGCTCACGACGCGCTCGACGTCGTACAGCCGGTACTTCAGGACGGAGAGCCCGGCGCCGAGTGCCAGCGCGATGATCGCGAGCGTCATGAAGATGCCGGCGGCCGCGTCGGACCCGGCATAGGAGGAGGCGTAGGCAGCGATCACGCACGGCGCCATCGGCGTCGCACCGGCAACCAGCCACAGGAGCTGCTGGCGGTCCTCCCCGCGTGATCGGCGGAAGGCCGCGACGAGGACGTAGACCGATGCCAGCAGGCACAGCCCGAGCGTGATGATCCCGACGAACGCAACCATCTCCATGGTCGTCGAGAGGCTCTCGACGGCCCACGGGCTGGTCACCTCGGGCCGGCTGTCCAGTGGGCCGGTGCGCAGGAGGGACCCGAGCTGTGCCAGCACAGTGGAGCCGATGGTTACCGAGGGGAGCAGACGCCAGGGGCGCGACCTCGGGCGGATAGCTGCGGTGTACTGGAGACCGAGTGCGATGAAGGTGAACCACCAGAGCCAGCTGGTGTCCCCGAAGGTCGCGAACAAGGCACCGTGGGGGAGATCGGTCTCGGTCTTCAGCGCGAGCTCGGCGTACTCGTCGGAGAAGGCGCTCCACCCGATCGTGATGCTGATACCGAGGAAGGCCCAACCAGCCGGCTGGGAGAAGACCCGGCCGGTGAGTACGACACCGACCACCCAGCAGGCGATGGCTGCGAAGACGAAGGGCACACCGGCGGCCAGCGAGCCGGCGTCCGGGATCAGCCCGCCCGGACGCCGGGACTCGACCACGGCCGTCCCCGCGAAGAGGGCAGGAGTGAGGGGCCAGGTCACCGCCCTGGCCACGAGCCGCCCATTCGCCCCGATCGTCACCTCGCCATGGTGGCAGCAATACGAGGCCCGCGACTCAGGGACAGCCCTGATCCGAAGAGTGGTGCGCACCCGGTCGTACGTCGCTCCTGAAACGCCGAGTCTGGAGGCACCATCCACCTCCAGCTCAGGAGTCATCTCATGTCGACCTACGTTTCCAAGGCGCCGAACCCGGAGACTGTCGCCGCTTCGTCCTCCACCAGGGCACGAGCCGTCGCCTTAGCAGCGGTGATGCTTTTCGCAGTCACCTTCTTCCTCACCGTGGCGAGCGTGAACGTGCCCCATGAGGCGAGCGACGCCGAGCTCATCGAGTGGTGGCAGGACAACGGCCACCTCAACTCGACGATCGCCTCGGAGTTCTTCGCGATCAGCGCTGCCGCCTTCTTCATGGTGTTCATCAACTACCTCCGGACCTTGTTCGCAACGACGGGGATGACGCAGTGGACCGCGTTCGCGCACTCGATGGCGGCGGCGTTCGCTGCCATGCTGCTGGTCACCTCGGCCCTCCGCGCGGTGATCGGTCACATGGTCCAGGTCTACGACGACCCGCTGCCCGGCATCGACGTGCTCCGCTACTCGACGGCTCTGGACTACACCTTGCTCGGCACGGCCACGATGACCACCCTCGCGCTGACCATGGTCGCGGTGTCCGTCGTCGTCATCCGCACCGAGGTGCTCGGCAAGTGGGTCGGGTACGTCGGTCTGGTCTGCGCAGCCATCATCCTGGCGGCAGTGGCGGCCATGGTCGGCGCCTTCGCCATCCCGGCCGCCCACCTCTGGGCGATCTGCCTGGCGGTCGCCATCTGGCGCCAGCCGGCCGCCTGATCCGAGTCGCGGACCGGCCGCGTCCCGTGCGCCCTTCGGGGTTCACGGGACGCGGTGTCCCAGTTAGTCTGCGGCCCGTGACCGAGCCAGCCCCAGCCACCAGGCGAGTACGCCGCACCGCGACGTCGCACGCGCGGCGGATCCGGTTCGCCTACCCGACCGGCAGCCTGCACCAGCACTACGTCGACGGTGACCTGGTGATGAGCCACGTCGTCGCCGTGCTGTCCGGGATGTTCCCCGAGGGCGAGGACTTCTTCGTCCGCTCCGTGCGCGACCTGCGGCACCAGGTCACCGACCCCGAGCTGGCCGAGCAGGTCGCCGGCTTCATCGGCCAGGAGGTGACCCACGGGCGCGAGCACCGCGAGCTCAACGAACGCCTGGCCGCGATGGGCTACCGCAGCCTCAAGGTCGACAGGTCCGTACGCCGTCTGCTCGGGCTCGAACGAGCGCTTCCTCTCGCGCACGCCGTCGCCTGGCCATCACCGCGGCGCTCGAGCACTACACCGCGACCCTGGCCGAGTGCCTGCTGTCCAAGCCCGAGGCACAGGCGCTGCTCGGCGAGACCGAGGTCCGATCGCTGCTGTTGTGGCACGCGCTCGAGGAGTCGGAGCACAAGGCGGTCGCGTTCGACGTCTACCGCGCTGCCGGCGGCCCCGAGTGGCTGCGGATCCTGACCATGCGGATCACCTCGGCGCTGTTCCTCGAAGAGGTCATCCGCCACACCGTGCTGTCCATGCTGCGCGACCGGGCGACGTACAACCCGGTGCGCCTGGTCCGCAGCCTGGCTGCGCTGCGGCACTCGCCGTTCCTGGGCCGCGACGTCTGGCACCGGCTGAACACCTACAACCGCAAGGGGTTCCACCCCGACGACTGGGACGCGACCGAGCTGATCGAGCGCTGGAAGGCCGAGCTCTTCGGCACCGAGGGCGCGCTGGTCGACCACCTGCGCTGACGGTTCGCGTCGGCCGGCGTCGCTGCCGTCGTCAGCCGGCGGTCATCCCGGCGTCGACGACCTGGATGCTGCCGTGCATCGCGGCCGCGTCGTCGGAGGCCAGGAAGACGACGGTCTTCGCCACCTGCTCGGCATCCATCAGGCCGCGTGGGGCGGCCACCCGCATGATCAGCTCGAAGTCGGCGTTGTCCGGGAACTCGATGGTGGTCGCCTGCGGGGTGTCCATGCCACCGGGGCAGACGCAGTTGATCCGCACCGGAGACCGGGTGTACTCGACCGCCATGGCCTTGGTCAGCCCGACCACGCCGTGCTTGGCCGAGGTGTACGCCGCCGAGTAGGCCTCGCCGACCACGCCCGCCACCGACGCGACGTTGACGATGTTGCCGGAGGTCTCGAGCAGGTGGGGGAGCGCGGCCTGGCTGAGGAAGAACGCGCCGTGCAGGTTCACCGCGATGTCGTGGAACCACTGCTCCTCGGTGACCTCCTCGGTCCGCCGGAAGTCGTGCCGGCCGGCGTTGTTGACCAGCACGTCGAGCCGGCCGAACTGCTCGACGCAGGCTGCGACCGCGGCCTTGCAGGCGGCCGGGTCCGCGACGTCGCAGAGGCCTACGGCCACCTCGCCCTGCGCAGGGCGGCCACCTCCTCGAGTCGGGCCGGTCACGCGCGACGGCGTACACCTGGGCGCCCTCGGCCGCGAACTGCCGGACGCAGGCGGCGCCGAGTCCGGAGGAGGCGCCGGTGACCAGGACGACCTTGCCGTCGAAGCGGCCGGGGGTGGAGGACATGGCGGAACGATAACGTGTTCCAGTTTGAGAAGGACGAAGCCTGCGCCGGTTGGGGGATCGACCGGCGCAGGCCTCGTAGAGTTCGGTGCCGGGTTCAGGCCCTGGGCACACGAACCTTCCGGCCACGCATGAGCAGCGTCGATCCTGCGGCGAGGAGCAGCGCGCCCATGAGCCCAAGGGCGCCGAGCATGGCGGGCGACCCGGTGTTCGGCAGGGTCGGCGGGGTCTCAGCAGGCGGGTCGACGATCGGCGACGGCGGGTCGACGATCGGCGGGTCGACGGCGCAGTCCTCTGCGGGTGCGTCGGTCACGGTCCGGTCGAACTCGGTCCACTCAGACCACTCGCCGAAGACCCACAGCCCGTCGAGGAACTCCTGGACTCGGGTCCGCTCCTCGTGGATGACGGTGATCGTGCCGCCGCTCGCAGTCGAGCAGCCGGCTGCAGGTCACGCGTCTCACGCTCGTCGAGCGGCTCGCACTGGAAGCCCTCGGGCTGGTCGCCCGGGAGCTCGGGGCACTCGTCGTCAGGAATCGGGATGAGGTGGATGATGAAGTGGCTCACGCCGGACTTGGTCGGGTGGTCGACGGTGACCTGCGCGGCGGCGGGTTCACCTCGACGATGACTGGTCCGTCACCCTGGTTGGAGCTTCCGGTCTTCACGCAGTACTTGTCGATCAGGAAGCCCTCGGGAGCGGTGACCGTCAGTGCGGGGTCTCCGTCGTTCATCTGGCCTTCGACCTTGGTCTGCCATCCGTCGCCGCTGATGATGTCGTCGCAGGTGTCGCTGGGGGCGGCACTCGCGCTGGAGGCGAGGAGCAGTGGCAGCGACAACAGCGCCGCCACGAGTGTCATGAGACTGACGAGCAGACCGGCGCGAATGCCGGCCCGCGGAGTGTTGCTGGGCATGGTTCCCCCGATGTGTAGGTGACGAGCTGGGCCGCCTGACCGCGTCGCTCGTCGGAATGTGTTTCGTTCTTCGACGTGATGATGTCGCAGCCGATTCTCACGGCCACGACGGGAGAAAGGTACCCCGGTAGTCACCCCAGTTCGACAGCGGCCCTCCCGGTTGACCGGTCGGGCAGGTCGCTGCCGCGAGGTGCGGAAGTCACTGGTATGACCACTTGACCACCTGCCATCGATCGTCGTACCGTCGTCGGCATGGCACTCCAGAAGGTCACCCGCAGGTCCGTCCCCGACGAGGTCTTCGAGCAGCTGCTGTCCGAGGTGATGGGCGGCGGGCTCGGGCCCGGGGAGTCGCTGCCGAGCGAGCGGCGCCTGTCCGAGGTCCTCGGAGTCTCCAGCGCCCGGCCGTCCGCGAGGCCCTGCAGCGGCTCTCGCACGCGGGCCTGGTCGAGGTGCGGCCAGGGGGACACCACCACGGTCCGCGACTTCCGGCGCTTCGGCGGGCTCGACCTGCTGCCCAGCCTGCTCGTGCCGAACGGCGAGCTCGACCTCAAGGTGGCCCGCAGCATCCTGGAGGCGCGACTCCACGTCGGCCCGAAGATCGCCGAGCTGGCCGCGAGCCGCGGCCCGAAGACACTGGCCGCCGAGCTGGAGAAGTCGGTGGCCGCCCTCGAGTCCGACGACGACTCGGTCGAGCGCCAGCGCCGCGCGGTCGAGTTCTGGCAGCTGCTGGTCGACGGCGCCGACTCGATCACCTTCCGGCTGATGTTCAACAGCATGCTGGCCGCCTACGAGCCGGCCCTCGAGGCCCTCGCGGTCGTCATGTCCGCCGAGGTCGAGCAGGTCAGCGCGTACGCCGCCCTGGCCGAGGCCGTCGCCGACCGCGATCCCGAACTCGCCCGCAGCCGCGCAGAAGAGCTGCTCTCCCATGCCACCAACTCGCTCATCGCCGCGATCGACGCCTTGGAGGAAGCATGACCACGACCGGGAAGCCCACGACCGAGCAGGCCATCGACAAGTTGGCCACCGACAAGTTGGCTCGCGGAGCCGAGATCGACGCCAAGGCCCGCGAGCGGCTCGCCGCCGACGAGTCGGTGATCACCGGGTCGCGGAGGACGGCGTACTCCCTCGCGATGGCCTGGCGCGGCTTCTGGCGCTACCCGTCGCCGTGGCTGATCGTCGGCGCGCTCGTGGCCGGCTGGGTGTTCCGGTTCTCCCTGGGCAACTGGGGCTGGGGCGACGTGATCGTGCCGGCCGTGCTGGTCGCGACCTTCCCGGTCTACGAGTGGCTGGTCCACGTGTTCATCCTGCATTGGCGCCCACGCACGCTCGCCGGCGTCACGGTCGACTCGCTGCTGGCCCGCAAGCACCGCGAGCACCACGCCGACCCGCGCGACGTACCCCTCGTCTTCATCCCGTGGCCGGTCTTCCTCTGGCTGCTGCCGCTGCTCGCCGTGATCGGTGTCGTCCTCTTCCCCCTGGTCGGGCTGAGCCTCGAGCTCGGGCTGACCTACATCTGCTCGATGACCGTCCTGGGCATCCTCTACGAGTGGGCCCACTACCTCATTCACAGCGACTACAAGCCGCGCGGCAGCGCTCTACAAGGCGGTCTGGCGTAACCACCGCCTGCACCACTACAAGAACGAGCACTACTGGTTCAGCGTGACCACGAGCGGAACGAGCGACCGGCTGTTCGGCACCTACCCGGACCCGGCGACCGTGAAGACCTCAGCCACCGCCAAGAACCTGCATGGCGCCGCTAGTTGAGTTGAGACGGAGCTCCCCGGTGTTCAGCGGGGAGTCCTTGGCCGACAGCAGCTCGAACCGTTCAGCGGGATCCATCTTGGCGACCTCTTCGGCGATGCTGAGCGGGAAGCCGCTGATCTCCTCGGCATCCGCGACGGGCACGACAGTGTGCACGACCCGGTCCGGATAGAGGTGCAGCACGGTGACTGCCTGGTGTCCGTCGACTCCGGAGATGAAGCGGTCCTCCGGCGCCGGGTCGGAGGTGTAGCAGGTGGCCGAGGCCACGGAGACCGGGACGCCGGCGAACGTCGACCATGACGTGAAGTGGAAGTGCCCGCCGAGGATCCCGCGCACGTCGGTGCCTCCGACCACGTCGGCCAGTCGCTGCTGGTCGAGCAGCTCGATCACTTCAGCCGGCCGCATCATCGGCACCGGGATCGGCGGGTGGTGCAGCGCCAGCAGCGTGCCGTGCTCGGCCGGAGTGGAGAGTACGTCGGCCAGCCAGGCCAGCTGCCCGTCGTCAACCTCGCCGTGGTGGTAGCCCGGCACCGAGGTGTCGAGCGCGACGATGCGCAGACCGGCGAGGTCGTAGACCCGGTCCTGCGGCTTCTCCGACTCGTCGTCGAACAGCCCGAGGGAGTACGCCGCCCGCTCGTCGTGGTTGCCCATCACCCAGACCACCTGGGCGCCCCACTCGGCGGCGGCCGGCTCGACGATCTCGCGCAACCGCGCGTAGGCCTTCGGCTCGGCGGTGTCGGCGAGGTCTCCGGTGATCACCAGCGCGTCCGGTCGCGGCTGGATGCGGCCGAGGCGCGTGATCGTCTGGTGCAGGTTGGCCTCGGTGTCGACCGCGCCGTAGAGGAGCACCCCGCCGGCACGCAGATGGGTGTCGCTCACGTGCGCCACCACATGGCTGGGATCGGGGTACTGCCCGAACTGGGTCACGTCACCAAGCCTACGGCGCGGGGAGGATCTTCCCGGTGACCTCGCCCAGCGCGATCCGCCCGCCGTTCGTGCCGGGGGCCGTCGCACGCAGGGTCACCTCGTCGCCGTCCTCGAGGAAGGTGCGCCCGCGCCCGCCCGCCTCGAACGGCTCCTTGCCGCCCCAGCAGAGCTCGAGGAACGAGCCGCGCTGGTCGCGCTCGGGGCCGCTGATCGTGCCGCTCGCGAAGAGGTCTCCGGTGCGCAGCGATGCGCCGTTCACCGTCAGATGGGCCAGCATCTGCGCGGGCGACCAGTACAGCGAGGAGTACGGCGGCCGCGACACGACCTCGCCGTTCAGCACCACCTCGACGTCGATGTCATAGCCACCGGCGCCGACCTGCAGGTAGGGGAGCGGCTCGGGGTCCTGGCCGGGCAGGTCGACCCGCGCGGACGCCAACGCGTCGAGAGGAGTGACCCACGGCTGAGATCGAAGTGGCGAACGACTTGCCCAGGAACGGCCCGAGAGGGACGTACTCCCAGGCCTGGATGTCGCGGGCCGACCAGTCGTTGAGCAGGGTCACACCGAAGACGTGCTCGTCGAAGGAAAGGGTGACCGGCGCACCTTGCCGGCTCGGGGTGCCGACCACGAAGCCGAGCTCGGCCTCGATGTCGAGCCGCCGGCTGGGCCCGAAGTCCGGGAGGTCCTGCCCGGCCGGCTTGCGCTGGCCGTTGGGCCGGACCACGTCGGTGCCGCTGGGCACGACCGTGCCCGCGCGGCCGTGGTAGCCGATCGGCAGGTGCTTCCAGTTCGGGGTGAGTGCGTCGCCGTCCGGGCGGAACATCATGCCGACGTTGGTGGCGTGGTTCTCCGAGGCGTAGAAGTCGACGTAGTCGGCCACCTCGAACGGCATCTGCAGCTGCACCCCGGCGAGCGGGACCAGGAACGGCTCGACGAACTCGCGGTGCGCCTCGGCCGAGAGCAGGGCCGTGGCCCAGCGGCGTACCGCCCGCCAGACACTGCTGCCTCCCGCCAGCAACGGGTTGAGCGTTGCGGCCCCGAGCAGCTCCTGGGTGTCGAGCATCTCCGCGGCGGCCAGGGGGGCGAGGTCGAGGACGTGCTCCCCGATGCGTACGCCGACGCGCGCCGGCTCGTCCCCTCGGGAGAAGACTCCGTAGGGCAGGTTGTCGACGTCGAAGAGGGAGCCCGCAGCCCCCTCGACCCAGCTGGTCACTGGTTGCCCTGAGATGGGGCCACCAGGCCCAGCTCGATCAGGTCCTCCAGCGGCTCGAGCACGCTGCACGACCCGAACGACCGGAACCAGCGGCGAGCCCGGATCAGCTCGTCCTCGTCGACCATCGCGGCCAGCGCGTGAGCGTCACGCTCCTCGAGCAGGGCGGTGATGTCCTTGGTGCCGCCGCCGTCGAAGGCATGGCCGGTGGCCAGCAGCACGTTGAGGAACCCCTGGTGCTCGAAGCCGGTCTCGCCGGTGTGCCGGACGGCATTGTGCAGTCCGGCCGTGCACTTGAACGGGGTCTCGCGATCCAGTGCGGCATCGATCCAGCGGGCCAGCGCGTGCGAGTTGGGGAAGAGGTCGGCCTCAACCCCGCCGGTGCGGAACTTCAGCCGGAACTCGTGCTCGGCGACGACGTCCGCGGCGGCCAGCCAGCTCGCCGACGAGCCGACGTGGGGGAGCTCGACGTACACCGGAACCTCGTCGTCGAGTAGGCCGTCGGCGCGGGCCTCGTCGACAGCGGCGGCGACCCGGCGGGCGTTCCCGGCCAGGTCGTCGGGGTCGCGCAGCGCGATCTCGAGGCCACTCAGTGAGAGCAGGCCGGAGCCGGTCGCCCACTTCGCCGCGGGCAGTACCGAACCGGCGCCTCCGGTGATCACCACCGTCGTCGGCAGCGGGTCCTTCGGGTCGAGCTCGTCCACCACCTCGATCAGGTCGGGGAGGCGGATGTCGCGATCACGAACGGCCCGACCAGGCCGGCGTGCCACTCGGTGCTCCGCTCGAGGAAGGCAGCGACAGCCTCCGGGAGAGCGACGTTTCCGGGTGGGAAGATGGCGGCGTCGTCGACGAGTTCGGCGTAGGGCGCAGGGAGTCCGGTTGACACGAGGCATACTCTAACCACGAGAGCACATACCGGACGACTTCGTTCGACTATCGGACGAGATCGAGACACGACTCGGAGCCTCGATGGCCTACTACCGCTGCGTCGGCGACTTCCCCCAAGCGCCACACGCAACACCGCGACCCCGCCGGCAACCTCTACCGCGAGGAGCTGATGGGTGAGGAGGGCTTCTCCTCCGACTCCTCGCTGCTCTACCACCGCGGCGTCCCGTCGGCGCTCGTCGGCCAGCGAGATCTGGGAGCTGCCCGACCACGCGACGACGCCCAACCATCCGCTCAAGGCCCGCCATCTCAAGCTGCACGGCCTCGTTCGTCGCCGGCGAGACCGGGCGCGACGCCGTCGAGGGCCGCCGCCTCGTCCTGGGCAACGGCGACGTGCGCATCTACTACGTGGTCACCGGCACCGAACCCTCGCCGCTCTACCGCAACGCCGTCGGCGACGAGTGCGTGTACGTCGAGTCCGGTGGCGGGGTCGTCGAGACGGTGTTCGGCACGCTGCACTACCGCAGCGGCGACTACGTCGTGATCCCGCGGGCGACCACGCATCGCTGGGTCCCCAACCAGAGCAGCCGGCTGTACGCCGTCGAGGCGAACAGCCACATCTCGCCACCGAAGCGCTACCTCTCGCGCTACGGGCAGCTGCTCGAGCACGCGCCGTACTGCGAGCGCGACCTGCACGGGCCCGACGCGAGCCGTTCCTCGCGCCAGGGTGAGCGACGTCGACGTACTGGTCAAGCACCGCGTCGGCGGCGGGCCAGCAGGTGGAATTGTGGGCACCCGGATGACCTACGCGACGCACCCGTTCGACGTGGTCGGCTGGGACGGCTGCCTCTACCCCTACACGTTCAACATCGACGACTACATGCCGATCACCGGCAAGATCCACCAGCCGCCGCCGGTGCACCAGGTCTTCGAGGGCTACAACTTCGTGATCTGCAACTTCCTGCCCCGCAAGGTCGACTACCACCCGCTGTCGATCCCGGTGCCCTACTACCACTCCAACGTCGACTCCGACGAGGTCATGTTCTACGTCGGCGGCGACTACGAGGCTCGCAAGGGATCCGGCATCGGCATCGGGTCGGTCTCGCTGCACCCGGGCGGCTACGCACACGGCCCGCAGCCGTCGGCGATCGAGGCCTCGCTCGGCGTGGAGTACTTCGAGGAGTCCGCGGTCATGGTCGACACGTTCCGCCCGCTCGAGCTCGGCGAGGGCGGGCTCGCGGCCGAGGACCCGGCGTACGCCTGGACCTGGGCCGGCCGGAAGACAGGCGAGGGCGACGGCGGCGACGCCGTCTTCAGCAACTCGCTGATCTCCATTTCACTGGGGTCGACCCCGGGGGTGAATTGCCCAATACGGGTGGCGCTGAGTACCGGGAATCAGGTCTTCAATGACGTGGTAGGGCTGCCCGAGACCGGCTTGGGCTGAACGCTGTCGGCGTACCGGTGGTGCGCCGGAGCAAGACCCTGAAACTCGGAGGTTAGTGATGCGTCTCCGCACCTGCGTTTCTGCTTTCTCCGCCATGATCCTGGCTGCCGGAGTCTCGCTGCCGCTCCAGGGGGTCTCCGAGGCTTCGGCTCCCGCGCAGTCCTCGGCGAGCACCGCTACCGCGGCTGCGCCAAAGACCGACGACCGCACGGATCCCTCGATCCACCTCAAGAACCGGACCATCGGCCCGAAGGCCCAGATCGACAAGGCACTGATCAAGGAGATCAAGGCCGGATCCAAAGCCCGGCACGCGATCGTCCAGCTCCAGACACTTCCCCACGCGGGTGCCAACGACCTCGGTGAGCTGGCTTCCCTCGGAGTCACCCCGGTCGCGCACCTCGGTGGGGTCAGCGGTTCCAGCACCGCCTACCTGGCCAGGATCCAGCCCGGCGTCAAGACGGACGGAGCGGCGTGGAGCCGGCTCGTCCGCAGCGTCGTGCGGATCAACGACACCGACAAGATCGACCCGTCAGTCCGCGGCGGCGACCTCCTGGTCCACTTCTTCGCGGACGTCTCGCCGGCCACCGCCTCCGCGGCTCTCGCGAGCGCTGGTGTGAGTGCCAAGCCCTACGGCCCGTCCTCGTGGCGCGGCAAGGTCACGAGCGCCCAGGTGGCGAAGCTGGCCCGCATCGACGCGGTGCAGTGGATCCAGAACGGTCCGCCGCCGCTGTTGCCCCTGAACGACGAGAGCCGGGCTGTGGTCAACGTGAACAACGTGCAGCAGCTCGACACTGCCAGCGGCACCTACCTCGGTCTGTCCGGAGCCGGCATCCAGATCGCGATCATGGACACCGGCGTGGACAGCGAGCACGACGACTTCGCCGGTCGCCGGATCCGCGTGCAGGACGACGGTGGCGACCACGGCACGCACGTGGCCGGCATCGCGGCCGGCAGTGGCGTGCGGAGCAACCAGAACGACGACGCGAACATGACCAACGGCGGCTCCGCCTTCCAGTGGCGCGGCATGGCCCCGCAGGCCGGCATCGCGGCGTACGGCCAGGCCGGCGGCGACGTCGGCACCTTCGACGACGCGATCAACAACTTCGGGATCGACGTCAGCAACCACTCCTACGTCCTTCAGCTGCAGGGACAGTACGACGCCGGCGTCGCGGCCGTGGACACCATCGCCCGCGGCGACGTGCCAGGTGTCCCGGCGCGTCCCATCGTCTGGGCGGCGGCCAACAACGCCGACTACGACCACCCGTGCACCATGGGTGACCCGCCGGACCGTCCGCAGTACCCGGGCGGATGTCCTTCGGCCTTCCAGACCGGCTACTTCTCCGTGCTGAGCCCGTGCAAGAACTGCATCGACGTGGCCGCGGTCGACAAGGCCACGGACTGGGCGACCTTCTCGAGCCTCGGCCCGAACATGGACGGTCGGCTCGGCCCGATCGTCGCCGCGGTGGGCGTCTCGGTGAACTCCGTCGGTGCCAACACCGACCGCGACGGGAATGCGGTGACCGGCAACGGCTATCGCGGCAAGGGCGGAACCTCGATGGCCTCGCCTGCGGTGGCCGGTGTGGTCGCGCTGATGCGCCAGCAGTACGGCATCAGCGGGTACGGCATCAACGCCCCGCATCCCTCGACCGACAAGGCGATCCTCGTCCAGACCGCGGTCGACCAGACCGGCACCAGCGGAGCCGCCAACCCGGACACCGGCGCGGGCACCTTCTACGGGCCCGGCCCGGACTGGGCGACCGGCTTCGGCATCGTCGACGCCCTGGCTGCGGTAAACCTGATCAAGGCGGACAACTTCGTCGAGAACGCGCTGTCCACCTCCGACCACACCGACGAGTTCCCGGTGTCGGTGGTGGCCGGACAGGACGAGGTCAAGGTCTCCCTCGCCTGGGACGACATCGCCGGCACGCCCGGCACGGACGATGCGGCCGCCAAACTGGTCAACGACCTGGACCTGATCCTGGTCGACCCGAACGGTGTCGTGCACCGGCCGCTGGTGCTGCCGATCCTGACCCCGCGCGACTGTGACGGCGTACCCGGAAACGGGACCCAGGTCGGCACGTGCGCAGGCGATCAGGACTCGACTGCGAACACCGGCAACAACTATGCGGCCGTCGCGGCTGAGGGCACCGACCGTCGCAACGTGGTCGAGCAGGTCCTGGTGGCCAACCCGGTGCCGGGCCAGTGGACGGCTCGCGTCAGCGTGCAGAACCCCGACACCACCGTCCGGCTGCCGATGGGCGGCACCCAGAGCTACTCGCTCGCCGGAGTCACCGACGCCGAGGCAGACCTCCGCATCGAGAAGTCCGCTTCACCCGACCCGGCAACGGCCGGCGAGCAGCTCTTCTACACGATCAAGGTCACCAACGACGGCCTGGACGACGCCACCAACGTGACCGTCGTCGACGAGCTGCCGGACGGCGTCGACTACGTGACGTCTGACCTCCCGGGCGGATGTGTCGAGGCGCCCTCGGGCACCCTGACCTGCTCGGTGGGGGACATCCCGGCCGGCCAGTCGCGATCGTTCAAGATCAAGGTTCACGTCGATCCGGACCTGGTCTCGGACAACGGCGGCCCGTTGTCGATCTTCAACACGGCAACGGTCTCCTCCAACACGCCCGATGCGGACATCTCCGACAACAGCGTGACGATCGGCACGATCGTGGAGGACGAGGCCGACCTCGAGGTGAACAAGATCTGCAAGCCGGACGGTCCGCTGCCAGCGGGCCAGACGGGCCACTGCACGATCTTCGTGGACAACCACGGACCGTCCTACGCACGCAGTGTGACGCTGACCGACGTGATGCTCTCCGACGGCACCTTCTCGGTGAGCAACATCGCGGCCAGCCAGGGCTCGTGTGGCGCCGTCACGCCGGTCACCGGTGGCAAGAAGTTCGTCTGCAACCTCGGCACGCTCGCCAACGCGAGTCCGTCGACTGAAGGACGGGCGACGGTGACGTACGACGTCAGCGCCACGGAGGCGATGGACATCAACAACCTCGCCACGGTGACGTCGGCGACCCCGGATCCGGATACGTCGAACAACAAGGCCACGGAGTCGATCAACGTCTCCGCGGTGACGGATCTGGAGATCGACAAGACCGGCCCGCCCTCGATCGTCGCCGGCACCAATGCGACGTACACGATCACGATCACCAACAACGGTCCCTCGACCGCGACGGGTGTGAAGATCTACGACAACGTCCCGGCCGGGACCGAGGTCATCTCGATCTCCGGTAGCGACGGCGCCACCTGCAACGCAGGTGTTCCCGGCGATGCCCTGCGGGCGAGCGTGTGCTCGTTCGGCAACCTGGCTCCCGGTGCCACCCGGACGATGACGATCGAGATCCGTGTGCTCCCGGGCACCCGTGGTCCGCTCAACAACGACGCGAGGGTGGTCAGCACGACGTTCGACGACGACCTGTCGAACAACCTCGACACCAGCGGTGCCACCGCCGTCGGGTCGGCCGACGTGTCCGTCACGAAGAGCGACTCGCCTGACCCGGTAGTCGCCGGGGCGAACCTGACCTACACGATCACGGTCATCAACAGTGGTCCGTCTACTGCGGACAACGTGGTCATCCACGACACGCTGCCGAACGGGACGACGTACGTCTCCGGCGTGGACGGGAACGGCCAGACGGTCTGCGCTCCGGTGCAGCCGAACTCCGTGAACTGCAACCTCGGGACGCTGCAGCCGGGCCAGTCGGTGACGGTGTTCCTCACGGTGAAGGTCGCGGCCTCGCTGCCGCCGGGCCAGATCACGAACACGGTGACGGTCACGTCGTCGACACCCGACCCGAACCCGGGCAACAACTCGGACAGCGAGTCGACCTCGGTGATCACCTCGGCCGAGCTGTGGCTGGACAAGCAGGCCACGCAGCGCTCGGGCAACCCGGCGCCGATGGTGGTCTACACCCTGGTCGTGCACAACGACGCGGGCTGTGAGACCGACGCCCAGTCCACGCAGTCACCGAACTGCGGGGCCGGCGGACCGTCCGACGCGAAGAACATCGTCGTGGTGGACACGTTGCCGCTGACCAACAAGAAACTGATCGTGCAGTACCTCTCGCCGCAGTGCACCTACAACAAGCCGACCCACAAGGTCACCTGCACGGCAGCCAACGTCCCGGCCGGCGCAACGGTCACCTTCGTGATCGAGGCGCAGATCTCGGGCAGTGTGGGAACCATCCTCAACACCGCCACGCTCACCAGCAGCACGCCGGACCCGGTCGCCGCGAACAACACCAACGCGGCGAGCCTGGTGATGAAGGGAGGCACCGGCAAGAAGTGAGTCGGAACGCGGTGGGCGCCCTGGGGCTCGTGGCGATGCTGTTCGCCTGCTCCAGCGAGTCGCGGGATCCCGAGGCAACCCGGGCGCCCACCGCGGACCCATCAGCGCCGGCCTCGGCCAGGACAGCCACCCAGCTCCGGGCCGAGGCCGGTTGCCACGGGCGGGGTCCGAACAACCACGTCGCCGACTTCTCCTGGCAGCCGGCCAGTCCGCCCGGCGACGGGCAGCGGCTAGTGCTGAGCTACCTGCCGGACGGACTGGACACGGATGCCTTCGTTCAGACGCCGGCCCTGCCCGCCGACCAGGCCGACTACCACTGGATCCACCTCAACCCGGGCGACGGCGTTCGGCACTGGCGGGTGCTCACCCTCCATGGCGGCGAGTGGGCCGCCAGCGACACCGCGACTTTCGACGGCATGGCGTGCGGTTGAGGCCTATCGTGGCGGGGTGATCCGGCGCTTCCTTCTCGCGGCCCTGCTCCTGACCACCCTCGGCGTCTTCGTGCCGGTGCAGGCCGGCGAGCTGGTGCCCGTCCTCAACACCGCGCCGCCGACGATCAGCGGAACCCCTGTTCACAAAGGGCTGCTGACTGCCTCGCCGGGCACCTGGGAGCCGGCCGAGTCGACGTACACCTGGCGGTGGCTGCGCGCCGGTGAGCCGATCGCGGGGGCGACCGCGGCGACGTACAGGCCGGTGCTCGCCGATCTCGGCAAGCGGCTGTCCGTGCAGGTGACCGCGTTCCACGCCGACCGTGAGCCGGCGACCGCGACGTCGGCCGAAACCCTGGCGGTACGCCGCGCCACGCTCACGCTCCTCGAGCGGCCGGAGATCAGCGGGAAACGCCGCTATCTGCACACGCTGACCGCGTCGAAGGGCGAGTGGGCGCAGCGCGTCGACCGTTTCTCGTTCCGCTGGCTCCGTGACGGTACGCCGATCAAGGGGGCCACGGGGCACCGTCACAAGCTGGGCCTGAAGGACTTCGGCCACAACATCTCGGTCCGGGTGCTGGCGCGCAAGAACGGCTACCTGACTCGTGCGGCGACGTCGTACCGGACGAGGAAGATCGACCACCGGGTGCCGCTGAGGCGCGCGGTCTACTACCACGTGGAGACCCGGGGCCGGATCACCGCGAGCCTCCGCGACTTCCGGCGGCTGGCCAATGCGACGCTCAACGATCCGCGTGGGTGGCGCACCACCGGTACCGCGTTCCGTGAGGTCCGCTCCGGCGGGAGCATGACGCTGGTACTGGCCGAGGCCTCGCGGGTTCCCGGATTCTCGTCGGTGTGCAGCAGCCAGTGGTCGTGCCGGGTCGGGCGCTACGTGATCATCAACCAGATGCGCTGGCTCGGCGCCTCGCCGGCCTGGTGGAGCAACCACGGAACCCTGCGCGAGTACCGCCATCTCGTGGTCAACCACGAGACCGGCCACTGGCTCGGCCACGGCCATCGGTACTGCCCGTCCGCGGGAGCCGCGGCTCCGGTCATGCAGCAGCAGTCGAAGAATCTCGGCGGCTGCCGGATCAACCCCTGGCCGACGAAGCGGGAGTGGTTCGCGCCGCGCTTCTGACCGGCGTACTCCTCAGGTCCACGCCTGGACGTGGCTGAAGATCAGATTGGTCTCGGTCAGCGCGATGTCGGGGTTGCCGGAGAGGTTGGCGATCACGAACTCGCGCAGCTCCTCCGGGTCGGCGGTCGCCACATGGAGGAAGAAGTCATGGGCTCCGGCAAGCAGGTAGGCGTTGCGCACCTCGGGCAGCTGGGCGACCTCGGCCATGAAGTCCATCAGCTGCCCGCGCGCGTGCGACTGCATGCGCACGGCGACGATTGCCTGGATCGGCCGGCCGACCAGGGTCTGGTCGACGTCAGCGTGGAACCCCCGGATCACCCCCGACTCCCGGAGGGCGCGGACCCTGCCCAGGCATGTCGAAGGGGCGATCCCGGCCCGCTCCGCGAGCGCGTTGTTGGGGATCCGGGCGTCCACCGTCAGCTCCTCGATGATGGCCCGGTCGACCGCGTCCAGCACCGGTCGAACGATGTTCGGCGTGGGACGTCCTGCCGGGCCGATCGACGAACTATCGAGAGCCATGAGGCCAGCGTACAGAATCTTCTTCACCCAACTGGCGAATCCTCAGGCGGACCTTCATTCTGTGTGGTGACGGGCGTCTCTCATCCGAGAGCCCGCCCCCACATCGTCGCGAGCGAGGAGATGGTCCGCCATGAAGGTCGGCGTCCCGAAGGAAGTCAAGAACCACGAGTACCGCGTGGCCATCACCCCCGTGGGCGTGCACGAGCTCACCGCTCACGGTCACAGCGTGTTCGTGGAGAGGGGCGCCGGTCTCGGCTCCGCGATCCCCGATGAGGAGTACGCCGCCGCCGGCGCGACACTGCTCGACGAGGCCGACGACGTCTGGGCCGAGGCCGAGACGGTCCTCAAGGTCAAGGAGCCGATCGCCGAGGAGTACCACCGCCTCCGCGAGGGTCTGACCCTCTTCACCTACCTCCACCTCGCCGCCGACCAGCCGCTCACCGAGGAGCTGCTCGAGCGCAAGGTCACGGCGATCGCCTACGAGACCGTGCAGCTGCCCTCGGGCGGGCTCCCGCTCCTCTACCCGATGTCGGAGGTCGCGGGCTGCCTCGCTCCCCAGGTCGGTGCGCACGCCCTGATGAAGGCCGAGGGCGGACGCGGTGTCCTGCTCGGCGGCGTGGGCGGAGTCGCCCAGGCCAAGGTGGTCATCATCGGTGCGGGCGTCTCAGGCCAGAACGCCGCCAACATCGCCCTCGGCATGGGCGCCGACGTGACCCTGCTCGACACCGACCTCGACAAGTTGCGGATGTCGTTCTGGCGTTACAACAACCGGGTGCACGGCCTGGCGTCGTCGAAGCTCGCCATCGAGGAGCAGGTCCGCGAGGCCGACCTGGTCATCGGCTCGGTGCTGATTCCCGGAGCCAAGGCACCCAAGCTCGTCTCCAACGACCTGGTGAAGCAGATGAAGCCGGGTTCCGTGCTCGTCGACATCGCCATCGACCAGGGCGGCTGCTTCGAGGACTCCCACGCGACCACTCACGCCGACCCGACCTACCAGGTGCACGAGTCGATCTTCTACTGCGTCGCGAACATGCCGGGGGCCGTCCCGAACACGTCGACGTACGCGCTGACCAACACGACGCTTCCCTACACCGTCGCACTGGCCGACAAGGGCTGGAAGCAGGCCTGCCGCGACGACCATTCGCTGGCCCTGGGCCTCAACACCCACGCCGGCCTGCTGACGAACGCGCCCGTGGGCGAGGCGACCGGCATCCCCGCCGTGAGCCTGGACGAGGTCCTCACCGACTGAGATCGGGCTCGACCACCAGGCCTTCTGCGAGACGATGGTGACGTGGCCGAGCGGGTGACCTTCCCCAGCGTGTCCGGCGAAGCGCTTGCCGGGCTGGTCGACCTGCCCACGGGGCAGGAGCGCGGCTGGGGCGTTTTCGCACACGGCTTCACGCTGGGCAAGGACTGCCCGGCGGCCGCGCGGATCTGCAAGCAGCTCGCCGCCGAAGGCATCGGGATGCTGCGCTTCGACAACCTCGGGCTCGGCGACTCCGAGGGGGACTGGGGAAACGGGTCGTTCTCGCACAAGGTGGCCGACACTGTCGAGGCGGTTGCCTTCATGGCGTCGCAGGGACGGCCGGCCGAGCTGCTGGTCGGGCACTCGTTCGGGGGCGCGGCGGTGATCGCAGCCGCACGTGAGGCCCAGGGCGTCCGGGCCGTGGTCAGCATCGGCGCACCCGTCGAGCCGCGCCACGTCGAGCACAACTACGACGCCCTGCTGGAGCGGGTGCACGCCGACGGGCAGGCGCAGTGGGTGGTCGGCGGCAAGGCCCTGATGCTGCGCCGGGCCTTCGTCGACGACGTACGTCGTGCGGACCTGCGCGAGAAGATCCGGACCCTCAAGCTGCCCTTGCTCGTCATGCACTCGCCCACCGACACCACGGTCGGGATCGAGAACGCCAGCGAGATCTTCCGGGCCGCTCGCCACCCGCGCAGCTTCGTGTCTCTCGAGGGCTCGGACCATTTGCTGACCGCGCGAGGTCAGGCTCAACGGGCCGCCCGGATCATCAGCGCGTGGGCCGACCAGTACCTCGCGACGGATTGACTGGCGAGCAAGACTGTCCGCATGAGCAATCAGGAGCGTGACCCGGGCGAGCTGGTCTGCGAGGGCCACGGAGGCGGTGAGGCCGTCGAGATCCTCGCGCCGCGCGAGGTGCCGCTCGGCGGCCCGAGGGCGATGACCGTACGCCGGACGCTGCCGCAGCGGAACCGGTCGCTGATCGGGGCTTGGTGCTTCCTCGACCACTACGGACCCGATCACGTCAGCGACTCCGGCGGCATGTCGGTCGCGCCGCACCCGCACACCGGCCTGCAGACGGTGCAGCTGGCTGTTCACCGGCGAGATCGAGCACCGCGACAGCGCGGGCAACCAGGCGATGGTCCGGCCGGGCGAGGTGAACCTGATGACCGCCGGCCGCGGGATCAGCCACAGCGAGGTCTCGACGCCGGACATGACGACGCTCCACGGCGCGCAGCTGTGGGTGGCCCTGCCGGACACTGCCCGCTTCACCGATCCGGGGTTCCAGCACTACGTCCCCGAGCCGGTGGTGGGGGAGGGCTGGACGGCGCGGGTGTTCCTCGGCTCCCTGCTCGGGTCGACCTCACCGGTCGAGACGCACACCGGTCTTCTCGGCGCGGAGATCGTGCTCGCGGCCGGGACGACGCTGCGGCTCGAGGTCGACGCCGCCTTCGAGCACGGCGTACTCGTCGACGCCGGGCTGGCCTCGCTCGACGGCCAGGAGGTGAAGGCCAACGAGCTGGCGTACGCCGCAACCGGTCGCACCTGCCTCGAGCTCACGGCGTACGACGAAGCACGGGTGCTGGTCCTCGGCGGCGAGCCGTTCGGCGAGTCCATCGTGATGTGGTGGAACTTCGTCGGCCGCAACCACGAGGAGATCGTGCAGTTCCGGTCGGAGTGGCAGGCGCAGATCGATGGCGTCGCCGACAGCCAGGACGTGGCGCCGGGACGATTCGGGATCGTCGTGGGCGAGCACCTCCCGCCGATCCCCGCGCCGGCGCTGCCCAACGCCCGCCTCAAGGAGCGCCGCTGACTCCGTCGGCGTCTGCAACCCGTAACAACTGCACCCTTGTGGGGCCTCGGTGAACAGAGGAAAGTCTTGGCCATGACAGACCAGGACTTCTCCGGCCTCAAGGCGATGTTCATCAACTGCACCCTCAAGAAGAGCCCAGAGATCAGCCACACCGAGGGGCTCATCGATGCGAGCGCGGCGATCATGTTCAAGAACGGCGTCCAGGTCGAGGTGTGCCGGGCCGTCGACCACGACATCGCCACTGGCGTCTGGCCGGACATGCGCGAGCACGGCTGGGAGAAGGACGCCTGGCCCGACATCTACCCCGAAGTGCTGGCCAGCGACATCCTGGTGATCGCCGGCCCGATCTGGCTGGGCGACAACTCCAGCATCACCAAGAGGGTCATCGAGCGGCTCTACGCGCTGAGCGGACAGCTCAACGACAAGGGGCAGTACCTCTTCTACGGCCGGGTGGCCGGCTGCATCATCACCGGCAACGAGGACGGCATCAAGCACTGCGCGCAGAACGTCCTCTACTCGCTGCAGCACATCGGCTACACGATCCCGCCGAACGCCGACGCAGGCTGGATCGGCGAGGCCGGGCCGGGTCCGTCCTACCTCGACCCCGGCAGCGGCGGCCCGGAGAACGACTTCACCAACCGCAACACCACATTCATGACCTGGAACCTCATGCACATGGCGAAGTTGCTCAAGGACGCCGGCGGGGTGCCGGACTACGGCAACCAGCGTTCGGAGTGGAACGCCGGCGCACGCTTCGACTTCGAGAACCCTGAATACCGCTCCTGACCCTTCTTCCTCGGCGATCTCCTGTCCCGCTGACGGGTGTCGGCGCAATCCGCGAGGATGTGCCCATGCCAGGACCAGTGATCGGCGAGGACGGGGTCGCCCGCTGCCCGTGGGCAGGCGGACCGGGTCCGATGCGCGACTACCACGACACCGAATGGGGTGCGCCGGTCAGCGGCGAGAGCGCGGTGTTCGAGCGGCTCACCCTGGAGGCGTTCCAGTCCGGACTCTCCTGGTCCACGATCCTGGCCAAGCGGCCGGCCTTCCGCGAGGTCTTCGACGGCTTCGACGTCGACCGGGTCGCCGAGTACGACGATGCCAAGCGGGCGGCGCTGATGGCCGACGCCCGGATCGTGCGCAACCGGCTCAAGGTGGACGCCACGATCGTCAACGCCCGCGCCACGATCGGACTGCGCGAGGACGACGGGCTAGAGCAGTTCGTGTTCGCCCACCGTCCTGAGCCGGGCCCCGAGCCGGTCACCACGGAGGACCTGGTGGGCAGCTCTCCGGAGTCGCTCGCCCTGAGCAAGGCCCTGAAGAAGCGCGGCTTCACGTTCGTCGGCCCGACCACGATGTATGCACTGATGGAGGCGCTCGGGATCGTCAACAGCCACCTCCTGGGCTGCCACCGGCGCGGGGCCAACGCATGATCAACGGGCTGATGTGGCTGATGGCCTGTCAGCTGGTCGGCGAGGTGATCGTCCGGCTCCTCGACGTGCCGGTGCCCGGCCCGGTGGTCGGCATGGTCGTGTTGTTCGCGCTGCTCCAGCTGCGGCGGTCGGGCGACGACGCAACCGTGGTCCGCGCAGCCGAGGGGCTGCTGCGCCACCTCCAGCTGCTGTTCATCCCGGCCGGTGTCGGGGTGATCGTCTACCTCGATGCCATTCGCGACAATGCGGTGCCGATCGTGGGCGCGATGCTCATCTCCTGGTTCGTCGGCCTCGCCCTGGTGGCCTGGACAGTGGTCGCTCTCGAACGGCTGCTGAAGAAATGACCGAGACCGTCGACTGGCTGAAGACCTCGCCCCTCTTCTTCGTGCTCCTCACGCTGGCGGCGTACCGCATCGGGCGGGAGCTGAAGGACCGCACCGGCGGGCACGCCGTCGCCCAGCCGGTGCTGGTCGCGATCGTGCTGATCGGGATCGTGCTCACCTGGACCGACGTCGACTACGACGTCTACGCCGACGGCACCCAGCTGATCGCGTTCTGGCTCGGTCCGGCGACCGTGGCGCTGGCGGTGCCGCTGCATCGCAACGCCCATCGGCTGAGGGGCTTCCTGGTGCCGATGCTGGCCGCCATCCCGCTCGGGGCGATGGTCTCGATCGTCACTGCCGTGGTCGCCGTGCAGGTCCTGGGTGGCGACAACGAGCTGGCGCGAACGATGGCCCCGAAGGCGGCCACCACACCGGTGTCGCTGGCCCTGTCCGCGGAGAACGGCGGCATTCCGGCACTGACCGCGGTGCTGACCATCTTCATCGGGATCGTGGGCGCGGTGGCCGGTCCGGGCGTGCTCACCCTCCTCCGGGTGCGCGACCGGCGAGCCCGCGGCCTCGCCATGGGCGCGGTGTCCCATGGCGTCGGCACGTCGCGGTCGCTGCACGACGACGAGACCGAGGGTGCCTTCGCAGGACTGTCCATGGGCCTGACCGCGCTCGCCACCAGCCTGCTGTTGCCGGTCGTCATCCTGGTCCTGCTCTAGCCTCAGCACATGGACACTCTCCTCTGGATTGCGGCCGGGTTCGCCGCGGCCTGCGCGGCCGGCGCCGGCCTGCTGAAGCTGACCCAGGAGCGTGACGTGCTGATCGAGAAGGGCCTGGGCTGGGCGGAGGACTTCTCCGACTCCCAGGTCAAGCTGATCGGGGTCGCCGAGCTGCTCGGCGCCGGTGGCCTGGTCCTGCCTCCGCTGCTCGGCATCGCCGAGGTGCTGACACCGGTCGCGGCCACCTGCCTTGCGCTGGTGTGGACCGGTGCGGCGGCGGTGCACGTGCGCCGGAAGGAGCTCAAGGAGTTCGTCCCGGCCGCAACCCTGGTCGTCCTCGCGGCCCTCGTGGCCTACGGCCGTTTCGGCGACTGGTCGTTCTGAGCAGTCCGCTCGCGCCGGGCTACGGTGTGCCCATGACTCGCGTGCATGCCTTCTCCGACGACGCGCTCGGAGCTCTCGACGCCGTCGATCTCGTCGCCCGGATCCAGGGCGGCGAGGTGTCCGCGTCCGAGCTGGTCGAGGCCGCCATCGCCCGGACCGAGAAGGTCAACCCCGACCTCAACGGCCTTGCCTACGCCGCCTTCGACCGGGCGCGGTCCGAGGCCCGGAACCCACCGGACGGCTTCTTCTCCGGGTTGCCGACGTTCATCAAGGACAACGTCGACGTCGAGGGCATGCCCACCATGCAGGGCACGGACGCCTGGCTGGCCACTCCCAAGCGGGCCGACGGCGACTTCGCCCGGATGTACCTCGCCACCGGCCTCGTCCCGCTCGGCAAGACCCAGCTCTCGGAGTTCGGCTTCAGCGCCTCGTCCGAACACCCCCGGCTCGGCGCGGTGCGCAACGCCTGGGACGTCGAGCACTCCTCGGGTGCCTCCTCGGCCGGCTCCGCGGCGTTCGTGGCGGCCGGCGTGGTCCCGATCGCCCATGCCAACGACGGTGGCGGTTCGATCCGCATCCCCGCGGCGGTGAACGGGTCTGGTCGGCCTCAAGCCGACCCGCAACCGGCTGGCCCAGGACAGGACCTTCCGCGAGATGCCCGTGCGGATCGTCTCCGACGGCGTGGTGACGCGGTCGGTGCGCGACACGGCGGCGTTCTACCGCGAGGCGGAGAAGGTGTGGCGCAACCTCAAACTGCCGCCGATCGGTGACCTGACCCGCCCCGGGCGCAAGCGGCTGAAGGTGGCCGTGGTGACCACGTCGGTCGGCCGGGAGCCCAGCGAGGAGGTGTGTGACCTCACGCTCAAGACCGCAGCCTGGCTCGAGGAGCTCGGCCACCATGTCGAGCACGTCGAGCCTCCGGTGCCGGCGACCTTCCCCGACGACTTCCTCCTCTACTGGGGAACCCTCGCCCTCGCCCTCGTGCGCCGCGGTCCCCACTACTTCGGCCGGACCTTCGACAGCGGCCGCCTCGACAACCTGACGCTGGGCCTCGAGCGCCACGCCCGCCGCAACCTCCACAAGTTGCCCCTGGCGATCGCCCGGCTGCGCTACTCCAGCCGTCAGTCCGCCCGCTTCTTCACCGGGTATGACGTCGCCCTGACCCCGACCCTGGCGACCGAGACCCCTCGCCTGGGACATCTCGACCCGACGGCCAGCTACGACCAGGTGATCGACCGGCTCCAGGACTGGGTCGCGTTCACGCCGCTGCAGAACGCCAACGGCGACCCGGCGATCTCGCTGCCGCTCCAGCAGACCTCCACCGGGCTGCCCCAGGGGATGATGTTCGCCGCCGGCGCCGGCCAGGAGGCGACGCTCATCGAGCTGGCCTACGAGCTCGAGGAAGCCCACCAGTTCGCCCGGATCCAGGACTGACGTGCTCCGCCTCGGGAGGCACAGCTTCGAGGACCACGAGACGATCGTGATGGCGATCGTCAACCGCACCCGCGACTCGTTCTACGACAAGGGTGCGACGTACGCCGAGGACGCGGCCCTCGAGCGGGTCCGCCAGGTGGTGGCCGAGGGTGCCGGGGTGGTCGACGTCGGTGGCGTCAAGGCCGGACCCGGCGACGCCATCGACGCCGGCGAGGAGCTGCGGCGCACGGCCGGTTTCGTGGCGCGGATCCGCGAGGAGTTCCCCGACCTCGTCGTCTCCGTCGACACCTGGCGGGCCGAGGTCGGCCGCGAGGTGTGCCGGGCGGGTGCCGACGTACTCAACGACGCCTGGGGCGGCCACGACCCGGGGCTGATCGAGGTGGCCGCCGAGTTCGGCGCGGCCTACGTCTGCACGCACACCAACGGCGCGATCCCTCGCCAGCCACCGCACCGGGTGTCGTACGCCGACGTGGTCCGCGCGGCCATCGACGACACGGTTGCGCTCGCCGAACGCGCGGTGGCCGCCGGTGTCGCGCGCGAGTCGCTGATGATCGACCCGGCCCACGACTTCGAGAAGACCACCTGGCACTCCCTGGAGATCACCCGTCGCCTCGACGAGATGGTCGCCACCGGGTGGCCGGTGCTGGTCTCGCTGTCCAACAAGGACTTCGTCGGCGAGTCTCTCGACCTGCCGACCGACCAGCGCCTGACCGGCACCCTCGCGGCCACGGCGGTCAGCGCCTGGCACGGCGCTCGCGTGTTCCGCGCCCACGAGGTCGCCGAGACCCGCCAGGTCCTCGACATGGTCGGCGTCATCCGTGGCGACCGCCCGCCAGCGAGCACCACCCGGGCGCTCGCATGAGCCTGGTCGCCGCCGCGGTCTGTCCGATGACGCCGCTGCTCTTCCGTCACCTCTCCGGTCTGGCCGACCCGCTGGCCGAGCTGCGGGAAGCCGCGGTGGCAGCGGTCCGCGACGCGACCGCCGGGGCCGACGAGGTCGTCGTACTCGCCCCGATCGGCGGCCGCGAGGCCCCCGGCGACTGGCGCGACCCCAGCCACGCCGGCCCGGTCCACGGCGAGCCCCGGTCTCTCGCCGAGCAGGTCGGGACGCACCTCCTGGCCCTGGCCGGCTGCACGCTCCCGGTCACGTGCGTCGAGGTACCGGGCCTGGTCGCCGCCCCCCAGGACACCAACGTCGCCCTGCTCGTCCTCGGTGACGGCGCAGCCGCGCGGCGGGACGGTGCGCCGGGCTACATCGACGAACGCTCCTTCGCCTACGACGACCAACTCGCCGGTCTGCTCCGCGACGGCGACGGCACCGGCCTCACCCGGCTCGACGAGAAGCTGGGCGCGGAGCTCCTGGCCACCGGCCGGCTCAGCTACCCCGTCCTCGGCAGCCTGATGCCGCGGGCCGATGCCGAGCTGCGGTGGCGCGATGACCCGCTGGGCCTGACCTACTTCGTCGCGCTCTGGCGCGCCACTCCTACACTCGCGGGGTGACGAGCCGGGTCTGAGCCGACCACTCGACGGGGTCGAGGGCCGCGGAGATGCCGGACGCGGAGTCGATGCAGGTCATCATCATGGGCCCAGGAGTTCGGGGTCAGCTCCGGCCGGCCCGGTCTCCGAGCGCGGGAACCACCCAGGCCCGGGCGGTGGCGCACTCGCGGCCGGCGGTCTCGCCGTACAACGAAGCCGTCATCAGCGACACCAGGCGTCCGGCCGGATGACGGAGGTGGCGACTGACCACGGCCCGACGGGAACCGGCCCGAGGAGGTCGATGCTGATCCTCCGAACACGTGATCGGGCTGCACGAGCTCCAGGGACCAGCCGTCGCGGCAGTCGATTCGAACCAGTCCGAAACCCCGTCAGGAAGGTAGAACGACCCCTCCGCACCCGATTTCATGTTCACCCTCTCGGCTGTGTATTCTTCTCGGTCGTTGCCCCTTTAGCTCAGTCGGTAGAGCGTCTCCATGGTAAGGAGAAGGTCTACGGTTCGATTCCGTAAAGGGGCTCTGGGTTGGGATCCTGCCGGATGCGAGTCCGGCAGGGACCCCGTCCCGGTGGCGGGGTAGCTCAGGTGGTTAGAGCACACGGCTCATAATCGTGGTGTCGCGGGTTCGAGTCCCGCCCCCGCTACGAACAGTCTCGATCGCATCGACGCATCAACACGACAAAGGAAATCCCGTGGCCAGCAAGAGCTCCGACGTTCGCCCGAAGATCACGCTTGCGTGCGTCGACTGCAAGGAACGCAACTACATCACCAAGAAGAACCGTCGGAACGACCCCGACCGCATGGAGATGAAGAAGTTCTGCCCGCGTTGCCGCACGCACACCGTGCACCGCGAAACGCGCTGAACCTCCGCACGACTTTCCGCTGAGGGCGGCCTCCCGAGTGATCGGGCGGTCGCCCTCGCGCCATTTTCCGGCTGCTGGCTGCGCGCTGCTAGTTTCAGGGCCATGCCGATCGACCAGTCCCTCGTGGGACGAGCCTTCCCGCCGACCGCCCCCTACCCGGTGACCGAGGGCAAGCTGCGCGAGTTCGCCGCGGCAACCGGAGGGGAGTACGCCGGAGGCCCGGCGCCGGCGACCTTCCCGATCGTGATGGCGTTCGAGGCGATGAACGCCTTCCTGGTGTCCGAGCAGGTCGACCTCTTCCGGATCGTGCACGGCGAGCAGCGCTTCGCCTACGAGCGCCCCATCCAGCCGGGCGACGTGCTCACCGCGACGCTGACCGTCGACACCCTGCGCCAGATCGGCGGAGCTGACCTGATCGGCACCCGGAGCGAGATCACCGACGCCCGCGGCGCCCTCGTCTGCACCACGCGGGCCACCCTGGTGCACAAGGGAGCGGACGCATGAACCCCGGCGACGAGCTGGAGACCCGGACCTTCTCCATCACCCGCGGCGACCTCGTCCGCTACGCCGGCGCGAGCGGCGACTTCAATCCGATCCACTGGTCCGACCGGGTGGCGACCAGCGTCGGCCTGCCCGGCGTGATCGCCCACGGCATGCTCACCCTTGCCCTGACGGCCTCGGCCGTCGACGGGTGGGTCGGCGGTCCCGGACGCGTCGTCGAGCTGGCCTGCAAGTTCACCAAGCCCGTCGTGGTGCCCGACGACGACACCGGCGTCGACCTCGTCGTGGCGGGCACCGTCAGCGCCGTCGAGGACGGCCTGGCCACGATCGCCCTGATCGTCACCTGCGGCGACCAGAAGGTGCTGGGCGCGCCCAAGGCAGTCGTGCGTGCCTGAACTCCTGCGTCGGCACACCTCGCTGCGGCTGGGCGGCCCCGCGCATCGCTGGGTCGAGGCCACCACCGAGGACGAGCTCGTGGAGGTCGTGGCGGAGGCAGATGCCGGCGGCGGGCCGGTGCTGATCCTCGCCGGCGGCAGCAACCTGGTCGTTGCCGACGACGGTTTCCCCGGCACGGTGGTGAAGGTGGCCACCCGCGGGGTCGAGACTGACGGCTCGCTGGTCACGATCGCGGCGGGGGAGAACTGGGACAACGTGGTGGCCGGTGCGGTCGAGCGCGGCGAGGCCGGCATCGAGGCGCTGTCGGGCATCCCTGGCTCTGTCGGGGCGACGCCGATCCAGAACGTCGGTGCCTACGGCCAGGAGGTCTCCGAGACCATCACCAGCGTCCGGGTGTGGGACCGGCGACTGAAGGGCGTACGGACGTTCGCCGCTGTCGAGTGCGGCTTCGGCTACCGGACCAGCAGGTTCAAGGCGGACCCGGGTCGGCACGTGGTGCTGAGCGTGACCTTCGAGCTCCAGACCGGCCCCCTCGGCGCCCCGGTGAAGTACGCCGATCTGGCCCGCACCCTCGGCGTCGAGCAGGGCGGCCGGGCGCCGCTCGCCGACGTGCGCGCAGCCGTCCTGGGGCTGCGCAGCGGCAAGGGCATGGTCCTCGACCCCGACGACCACGACACCTGGAGCGCTGGGTCGTTCTTCACCAACCCGTTCCTCACCGAGGAGCAGTCAGCGGCCCTTCCGGCTGAGGCGCCTCGCTGGACCCAGCCCGACGGCATGGTGAAGACCAGCGCCGCCTGGCTGATCGAGCAGGCCGGCTTCGCCAAGGGGCACGGCAACGACCGGGTCAGCCTGTCGACCAAGCACACACTGGCGCTGACCAACCGGGGGAGCGCGACCACGGCCGACCTGCTCGCGCTGGCCCGCGAGGTCCGCGACGGCGTCGCCGAGCGCTTCGGCGTACATCTCGTCAACGAGCCGGTGCTGGTCGGCGTCGACCTCTGACGCTCGGCCGTCAGACGTTGCTGTTGCCGGACTCGTCGAAGACGCCGGCGACGCCCAGTCCGATGAACAGGGCGAGCAGCAGCAGGCCGAACACGAGCAGGCCGGTGCCGACCATGCCCAGGATCCGGCCGGTCTGGGCCTCGCTGCGGCCGCCCAGCTCGGCCCCCGGCTGCATCGATCTCACGGGTCACCCGGTTGCCGATGATCCACGCGAACGGCGCCGCGAAGATCGGCAGGAAGCAGGCCATGCCGCCAACGACGGCGATCAGGCCGAGCGCCAGCACCTTGCTCGCCTCGGGGTGCGGCCGGGGCGGGTAGCCATAGGGCGCGTACGGCGGGTAGCCCGGTTGTGGCGGCCCGTAGGCGTTCCCGTGGCCCGGCTGGGGTGGTTGCGGGGGCTCGTTCTCCGACATGCGGCCATCCTCTCAGGCAGATTCCGACGGGGGTCGCTCACCACCAGGTCGACCTGAGGGTCGGTCAGAAGTACGGCGCGAACATTGCACAGAGGAGCAGGGCGAGGGCAATTGTTCCCAGAGTGACCAGGGCGGTGACGATCGAGGTCACCCCGAGCACCAGCGATGTTTTGGCGAACGGATGGATCGGCGGCGCGGGGGCATAGGGGTAGCCGTGGTAGCCAGGCTGTGGCTGGACCGATGCCTGCTGCCAGTAGCCGGGCGCTTCCGGAGCCGGACCGCCGCCCGAGGTGTCAGTCAAGCGCTCATCGTGTCAGGCGCATCGGCCAGCCACGCGTCGATGTCCGCAACTGCGGACGCGAGAACATCCGATGGGGCCCTGGACGCCCGAAAGGACATCCGCGCCAGCTCGGCGAGCTGCTGGTCGGTGAGCATGTGTGCAGCACGCATCGTGGCGTACTGGCCCTCGAGCTGCGAGCCGAACAGCAGCGGGTCGTCCGCGCCCAGCGCAATGGTCGCGCCGCCGGCCATCAGCTCCGGCAGCGGCACCGACGTGAGGTCCGAGTAGACACCCAGCGCAACGTTGGACACCGGGCAGACCTCCAGCGCCACTCCCGCCTCGGCCACCCGCTCGAGCAACGCCGGGTCCTCGGCGACGCGTACGCCGTGCCCGAGCCGGTCGGCGTGCAGGTGGTCCAGGCACAGCTGGATGTGGTCGGGGCCTCGCAGCTCGCCGCCGTGCGGAGCCAGCAGCAGGTCGGCCCGCCTGGCGATGGCGAACGCCGAGGCGAAGTCCGCCGTGCTCCCGCGGCGCTCGTCGTTGGAGAGCCCGAAGCCGACCACGCCGCGGCCGGCGTACTGCGCGGCAAGCCGGGCCAGCGTGCGCGCGTCGAGCGGGTGGCGGGTGCGGTTGGCCGCGATCACCACGGCCATGCCGAGGCCGGTCCGCTCCGAGGCGTCGCGGACGCAGTCGAGCACCAGGTCGGTGAACGCGGTGATCCCGCCGAACCGGGCGGCGTACCCGCTCGGGTCGACCTGGATCTCCAGCCAGCGCCCGCCGTCGCGGATGTCATCCTCGGCCGCCTCCAGCACGAGACGTCGTACGTCGTCCGGCGTGCGCAGGACGGACCGCGCGATGTCGTAGAGGCGCTGGAACCGGAACCAGCCCTTCTCGTCGGCAGCCGACAGCTGCGGCGGCCAGTCCTCCACGAGCGCGTCGGGCAGGGGGATGCGGTCGCGCGCGGCCAGCTCGACCAGGGTCTGGTGTCGCATGGACCCGGTGAAGTGGAGATGCAGGTGCGCCTTGGGAAGCTCGGTGAGGTCGCGCCGCATGCGCGTCAGTGTGTCAGCCGTGCAGCTTCTCGGCTGCCGCCAGGAGGACGCAGGTTGCCACGCCGCCCATCGCCTCGGCGACCTCGGCCAGCCCCGGGAACGTCGGCGCGAGACGGATGTTGCGGTCTCGGGGGTCGTCACCCTGCGGGAAGGACGCGCCGGCCGGCGTGAGGGAGATCCCCGCTTCCTTGGCGAGCGCCACGACGCGGGAGGCCGTTCCGTCGAGCACGTCGAGGCTGACGAAATAGCCGCCGCTCGGCTTCGTCCACGTGGCCACGCCCACGCCGCCGAGCTGCTCGCTCAGCACGCGCTCCACCTCGGCGAACTTCGGCGCGATGATCGCGCGGTGCTTGACCATGTGGTCGCGGACGCCTTGGGGCGAGCCGAAGAACTGCGCGTGCCTGAGCTGGTTGACCTTGTCCGGGCCGATCGCGCCCTTGCCCAAGTGTCCGACGTACCACTTCACGGTCTCGACCGACCCGGCCAGGAAGGCGACTCCGGCTCCGGCGAAGGTGATCTTGGAGGTCGAGGCGAACATGATCGGGCGGTGCGGGTTGTTCGCGGCGGAGGCGAGGCTGAGGATGTCGGCGCTCTTGGCCTCGGCCTCGGTGAGGTGATGGAACGCGTAGGCGTTGTCCCACAGGATCTTGAAGTCGGGGGCCGCCGTGGGCATCGAGGCCAGCCGCTCGGCGATCTCCTGGGTGACGATCGACCCGCTCGGGTTGGCGTAGGTCGGCACGATCCAGATGCCCTTGATGCTGGGGTCCGCCCCTGCGAGCCGGGCCACCTCCTCGACGTCGGGACCGTCGTCGTTCATCGGGACGGTCACCGTGTCGATGCCGAACCAGTCGAGCAACGTGAAGTGGCGGTCGTAGCCCGGCACCGGGCAGATGAAGGTGACCTTCTCCTCGGCGCTCCAGGGACGCTCGCTGTCGACGCCGCCCTTGAGCCAGAGGTCGGTGAGCACCTCGCGCATCATCACCAGGCTCGAGCTGCCGCCGGCGACGACCTGCTCGGGCTCGACCCAGAGCAGGTCGGCGAACATCTCCCGGATCTCCCGGATCCCCTCGAGGCCGCCGTAGTTGCGGGTGTCAACGCCGGCAGCGTCGATTGCGCCCGTGGGGAGGCTGAGCAGCGCGTCGGAGAGGTCGAGCTGGGCGGAGGCCGGCTTCCCCCGCGTGAGATCGAGCTTCAGCCCCTGCGCCTTGAGCGCGTCGTAGGCTGCCCGCTGTTCCTCGAGGAAGCTGCCGATCTCCTCGGTGGTGCGCTCGGCAAGGGGCTGGGTGGTCAGGTTCTGCTCGGTCACGCGGGCCATCCTTCCAGACGTGGGCGGCCGTGGCGCGACCCGGTTTGGACTGCACCTTGGCTTTCGACGTAGACTCCCCACTTGGTGTTTCTCACCAGGCTGAGCCATGCCCTCCACCCGGGTTCTGGCCGCTCGGGACACACCGGAGGGCACTAGCTCAACTGGCAGAGCATCGGTCTCCAAAACCGAAGGTTGGGGGTTCAAGTCCCTCGTGCCCTGCGAACGAAACATCCAGACAGACAGCGGAAGGTGAAAGAACGTGTCGGAGAGCGACGCAGTTCGGCGTACGAGCAAGAAGCCCGAGCGCACGAGCCCGGTCACGTTCTACCGCCAGGTCGTCGCCGAGTTGCGCAAGGTTGTCTGGCCCACGCGAGAGCAACTGGTCACGTACTTCCTCGTGGTCATGGTCTTCGTCATCGTCATGATGACGCTGGTGTCGCTCCTCGACCTGGGCCTCGGCAAGCTCGCCTTCGAGATCTTCGCCGGCCGCGACAGCCAGTGACCACGCACATCGATATGAAGTGACGGAGCAACACGTGTCGGAGCAGTACGACGAAGCGGCAGTCGACGAGAGCGTCGAGCCGGCCACCGAGTCCGCCGACCTCGTGGGGGACACCGCCCCTGAGGCGGAGCCCGACGAGGACGCAGCGGACGCTGTCGTCGACGACGCAGGTGACGAGGTCGCAAGCGATGAGGCCGCGACCGACGAGCCGGTGGAGCCCGTCGAGGCCGAGGCCACCGAGCCCGAGGGCGAGGACCCCCTCGAGGAGTTCCGCAAGGTCCTCTGGGCCAAGCCCGGTGACTGGTACGTCATCCACACCTACTCCGGCATGGAGAACAGGGTGAAGGCGAACCTCGAGAACCGCATCATCTCCCTCAACATGGAGGACTACATCCACGAGATCGTGGTCCCCATCGAAGAGGTCGCCGAGATCAAGAACGGTCAGCGCAAGCTGGTCAAGCGCACCGTGCTTCCCGGCTACGTGCTGGTCAGGATGGACCTCACCGACGAGTCGTGGGCGGTCGTCCGCCACACCCCGTCGGTGACCGGCTTCGTCGGCCACAGCCACCAGCCGGTGCCGCTGAGCATGTCTGAGGTCGAGGACATGCTTGCTCCCGCCGTGGTCGCCGCTGCCGAGGCCGAGGCCGCCGCCTCCGGCGCGCCCAGCCCCTCGGGTGGCCAGGCCGACGAGCCGGAAGCCGGTCGAGGTCGCCGACTTCGGCGTCTCCGACTCGGTCATGGTCGTCGACGGCCCGTTCGCAACGCTCCACGCCACGATCACCGAGATCAACGCGGAGTCCCAGAGGGTCAAGGCCCTCGTCGAGATCTTCGGCCGGGAGACCCCGGTCGAGCTGAGCTTCAACCAGATCCAGAAGGTCTGAGGCTCAGGCAACACAGCAGCACAGCAGCACCAGCAACAACTAGGTGGCAGAGCACGCAGCCGAGGCATCGGTGACCGTGTTCGTCGAGACCACGACGTACGAAACAAAAGGACCCTGAAAGAAATGCCTCCCAAGAAGAAGATCGCTGCACTCGTCAAGGTGCAGCTGCAGGCTGGCGCAGCAACTCCGGCTCCGCCGGTGGGTACCGCACTCGGTCCCCACGGTGTGAACATCATGGACTTCTGCAAGGCCTACAACGCGCAGACCGAGTCGATGCGTGGAAACGTCATCCCCGTCGAGATCACCATCTACGAGGACCGTTCGTTCACGTTCATCACCAAGACCCCGCCTGCTGCCGAGCTGATCAAGAAGGCCGCGGGCCTCAAGAAGGGCTCCGGTGTCCCGCACAAGGACAAGGTCGGCAAGCTGACCAAGGAGCAGATCCGCGAGATCGCCACGACCAAGCTCCCGGACCTGAACGCCAACGACATCGAGGCAGCGATGAAGATCGTCGAGGGCACCGCCCGCTCGATGGGTGTCACCACCGACTGACTGACCGAGTCATTCAAATTCGGCACAGCCTGACCTGTCGGCGAAGCCGAACCGAAGAGAACACAGCACCTGTGGCAGGGCCGCGCTGGCCCACACGACCACACCTGGAATAAGAAGAGAGACCAGACATGCAGCGCAGCAAGACCTACCGCGCGGCGGAAGCGGCGTTCGACAAGAACGAGATCTACCCGCCGCTGGCCGCGATCAAGATCGCGAAGTCCACCAGCAAGAAGAAGTTCGACGAGACCGTCGAGGTTTCGATGCGTCTCGGCGTCGACCCCCGCAAGGCCGACCAGATGGTCCGCGGCACCGTCAACCTTCCCCACGGCACTGGCAAGACCTCCAGAGTCCTGGTCTTCGCCAACGCCGAGAAGGCTGACGCGGCCCGCGAGGCCGGCGCCGACATCGTCGGCGGCGACGAGCTGATCGACAAGGTCGCCGGCGGTTGGACGGACTTCGACGCCGTCGTCGCGACCCCCGACATGATGGGCAAGGTCGGCCGTCTCGGTCGCGTGCTCGGCCCGCGTGGGCTCATGCCGAACCCGAAGACCGGCACCGTCACGCCGGACGTGGCCAAGGCAGTGTCCGACATCAAGGGCGGCAAGATCGAGTTCCGGGTCGACCGTCACTCGAACCTCCACTTCATCATCGGCAAGGCCTCTTTCTCCGAGGCCTCGCTGGCGGAGAACTACGCCGCCGCGCTCGACGAGGTCCTGCGGCTCAAGCCGTCCTCCTCGAAGGGCCGCTACATCGAGAAGATCGTCGTCTCCACGACCATGGGCCCCGGCATCCAGATCGACCCCAACCGGACCCGCAACGTCGCGCTCGAGGACGACGCGATCATCTGATCGCCAGCACACATCTCACGAGGGTCGCATCCGCACGTCGGGTGCGACCCTTGCGTGCTTGACTAGCGCCCATGTCGTCCCGGCTACCCCCCTCCTCCACGATCCGCGCTGGCGTGATCGCGGCCGTGGTGCTCGGCGTACTCCTGGTGTCCGTGATCGTCCTTGGGACCCGCGACGACGACGCCTCCGACCTGCGCGACGGCTTCCACGCACTGTCCGCGGACGAGTTCGCCGACGCGATGCTCGCCGCGCAGCGCAAGGCCGGGTCGTGGCGCTACGTGGAGGTCACCAGCCGGGAGGGCCAGGCCGGCCAGGTCTGGGAGGGTGAGCAGCACTGGGACGGGGAGGCCACCACCCTGCGCTACGGCGCCAAGGACGAGGCCGGCAACTACATCCTCGAGGCCCGACTGGTCGACGGCGAGTTCTACCTCCGGGGCGCGGAGACGCCCGGGGAGAAGCCCTGGTGGCGGCTCGACAAGATCCGTGGCCAGGAGTCCGATGCCCTCGTGGAATCGATGTCCAGGGACTCCGACCCCGTACGCCGCGCCGCGATCTTCGCGAACCCCGCGGTCTTCAGGCTGATCGGGGTCGAGGACCTCGAGTCCGGCCCCGCGGTCCACTACCGGATCGAGGTCACCGCGGAGGCGGTCCGCGAGGCGTCCGGTCTCCCGGTCCCTGGCGAGGCGGGGACGAACCGGCTGTTCGACGTCTGGCTGGACAAGGACGACCGGCTGGTGAGGATGGACAGCCCGGTCGACATCGCCGGGCTCGAGGCCTCGGAGACGGTCACGTTCTCCGACTACGGCGTCGACTTCGACATCACCGCTCCGCCCGCCGACGAGATCACCACGGCGGTTCCCAAGCTCACTCCGTGAAGACCCGCTCGTCGACCAGCTGCTCGGCGACCATGTTGCCGTCGACCTCGAACCGGCACTGGTCCAGCCGCTTGCGGAACTCCATGTCGATGCCGCCCTTGCCGCTGCGGTTCTTCTCCACCGAGACCACCACCCACTGGCGGAAGCGCTCTGCGTTGCCGACGTCGTACACGAGGTGGTGCCGGGCCACGATGTCGTACTTGTTGTTCAGGATGAGTACGACGTCCGCCTCGTAGCCCAGCGACGACGAACCCCGCAGGTGCCCGATCCGCACCCGCTTGTTCCCTTCGCCGGCCAGGACCGCAGCGACCACGGCCAGCACCGGCAGCTCGACGTCCATCGCATAGTCCTTGAGTCCCTCGACGATGACGCTGGTGCGGTCGTCCTCAGCCAGCCCACCGGACACCTTGACCTTCTGCAGGTAGTCGACGACCACGAAGGGGACCTGGCCGGTCGACTGCGTCGTCAGGGCAACGGCGTCCTTGATCTCCTGGAGCGTCGTGGTGGCGCCCGAAGAGCGGTGCAGGTGCAGGAGTCCGGCGTAGCCGCGTACGGCGTTCAGCGAGTCCACCGCGCCGGGCAGGTGGGCCAGCCGCTCCTCGACCGATGATGAGATCCGGTGGTCCTCGAACGCCGCCCTGATCTTGTCCTGGCCGGGGGACCCGTGCCCGAAGAGCTCGGCAGCCTCGAGCGCGATGAGGCGCAGCATCAGGTCTTCGGGCTCGTGCTCGTAGCTGAAGTACACCACCGGCCGGCCCGCAGCCACCAGGTTGCGGGTCACCTGCAGGGCGAAGGTGGTCTTGCCGAGGCCCTGGGGTCCCGCGAGCAGGGTCAGGCCGCCGGAGCGGAGGCCGCCACCGAGGACCGTATCGAGCATGGGGAAGCCTGTCGGCCAGACGCGTGCGCTGGCAGAGCCGGCGCGTAGCCGTGCGTCCGCACGGTCGATGATCGAGGTGAGATCTGCGAGTTGACTGTCCACCGCACAATTGCACCAGCACCGAGCCGAATGCGGGCGAGAATGGCGCAGTTCGCGATTTGGCTGCACCCGCGTCCTGGCGTAGAGTCCCCCTCGAATCCAGAGACCGCCGGTTGTCGTGCTGCCCAGCAGTGTGACCGAAGGCTCCGCCAGATGGTGGACGGCCTGCGCAGGTGACAGAGCTTGACCCCTGAGGTCTTCAACGCCCTGAGCGCCTGCGCCGGGGCGTTTTCCATTGCCCGGCTCCCGTGGGCGGTCTCTACTGACGTAGTTCGGAAGGAGACCCATGGCGCGGCCAGACAAGGCAGCAGCCGTCGCGGAGGTCGTTGACTCGTTCAACACCGCCGCCGGCGCCGTCCTGACCGAGTACCGCGGTCTCACCGTGAAGCAGCTGCAGGACCTGCGGCGCTCCCTCGGCGAGAACGCCAATTACGCCGTGGTCAAGAACACGCTCGCCCAGCTCGCGGCCAAGGAAGCCGGCATCGAAGGTTTCGATGACCTGCTGACTGGCCCGACCGCCATCGCCTTCATCAACGGCGATGTGGTCGAAGCGGCCAAGGGTCTGCGTGACTTTGCCAAGGCCAACCCCGCCCTTGTCATCAAGGGTGGCGTGCTCGACGGCAACATGCTCGACGCGAAGGAGATCGCCAAGCTGGCCGATCTCGAGTCGCGCGAGGTGCTCATGGGCAAGCTGGCGGGCGCAATGCTCGCTTCGCTGTCCCAGGCCGTCTACCTGCTCAACGCCCCGCTTGCCCAGGCCGCCCGGCTCGCCGGCGCCCTGCAGGCGAAGGCAGAGCAGGACCCCTCGATCCTCGCAGGTGGTGCCGGCACGCCGGCCGCCGCTGAGGAAGCACCGGCCGCCGACGAGGTTGCCGAGACCACCGAAGCCTGATCCGGGCCGACGTACACCACCTGAAACCCGGTCCGCCTCGCATCCGAGGCCGGGCCACAAACGGAAGGAAACGCCATCATGGCGAAGCTCAGCACTGACGAGCTGCTCGACGCGTTCAAGGAAATGACCCTGATCGAGCTCTCCGAGTTCGTGAAGCAGTTCGAGGAGACCTTTGGCGTGACCGCCGCTGCTCCGGTTGCCGTTGCCGCTGCTCCGGCCGCCGGTGGCGCCGCCGGTGGCGAAGAGGCCGCTGCGCAGGACGAGTTCGACGTCATTCTCGAGGCCGCCGGTGACAAGAAGATCAACGTCATCAAGGAGGTGCGCGCGCTCACCAACCTCGGTCTGAAGGAGGCCAAGGACCTGGTCGAGTCCGCTCCCAAGGAGATCCTCGAGAAGGTCGACAAGGCTGCGGCCGACAAGGCCAAGGAAGCCCTCGAGGGTGCCGGCGCCACCGTCACCGTCAAGTGACTCCTGCGCTCTGAAGCGCTCGCACCGGGCGGCCGTCCCCACGGGGGTGGCTGCCCGGTGTTCATTTCGTCGTCGCCCGGGACACGCCATGGACAGGCAGTGACGGGGGAGCGCAAACCGCGTAACTTAGCGGCCACCGTCACGTTGTGTGATTGGTGGGGCGTGACGAGGGCATACTCACCGGTAGTGTGGCCTGCGGTTGTCCAGAAGAGGCAAAGGGAGACGTGCGCAATGGGCGTTGAGATCAAGATCGACAATCTCACCAAGAGTTTCGGCAAGCAGTTGATCTGGGGCGATGTATCACTCACGATCCCCGCTGGCGAGATCAGCGTGATGCTGGGTCCGTCGGGAACCGGCAAGTCGGTTCTGCTGAAGACCATCATCGGCCTGCTCAAGCCCGACAACGGCTCGATCATCATCGAGGGCACCGACATCGCGAGCTGCTCGGAGAAGGACCTCTACGAGATCCGCAAGCTCTTCGGCGTGCTGTTCCAGGATGGCGCGATGTTCGGCTCGATGAACCTCTACGACAACGTCGCCTTCCCGCTGCGCGAGCACACCAAGAAGAGCGAGAGCGAGATCCGCAACATCGTCATGGAGAAGATGGACCTGGTCGGTCTCATCGGCGCCGAGGACAAGCTCCCCGGTGAGATCTCCGGTGGCATGCGCAAGCGCGCCGGCCTGGCCCGCGCCCTGGTGCTCGACCCCCAGATCGTGCTCTTCGACGAGCCGGACTCCGGTCTCGACCCGGTCCGCACGGCGTTCCTGAACCAGCTGATCATCGACCTGAACGCGCAGATCGACGCGACGTTCCTGATCGTGACCCACGACGTCAACACCGCCCGCACGGTGCCCGACAACATCGGCCTGCTCTACCACAAGCACCTGGCCATGTTCGGCCCGCGCGAGATGCTGCTGTCCTCCGAGGAGCCGGTGGTCCGCCAGTTCCTCAACGCCCAGCGCGTCGGTCCGATCGGCATGTCCGAGGAGAAGGACGCCGATGAGCTCGCGGCAGAGAAGGGCCACGACCTCCCGCCGCTGCCCCCGATCCCGCTGCAGCAGGAGCCCTCCAACGGGATCCCGCGCCGCAGCCAGCGCCCGCCCGGCGAGTGGAGCCGGCTCAACGGAGTCACGCCGCCGGCCGGATCCTTCGGTACCACCAACGCCGGCCTGGCACCGGGGACCTGACCGGTACGATGTCCTCACTGACCGCATCTCGGGCTCTCGCGCCCATCGGGACGGCCGGCAAGCTCTTCGCCTTCGGGCTGGACGTCGGCCGGGGGCTGTTCCGTCGCCCGTTCCAGCTCCGCGAGTTCCTTCAGCAGGCCTGGTTCATCGCGTCTGTGACGATCGTGCCGACCGCGCTGGTCGCCATCCCCTTCGGCGCCGTCATCGCGCTGCAGGTCGGCGGCCTGATCAAGCAGTTCGGCGCCCAGTCGTTCACCGGTTCGGCGTCGGTTCTCGCGGTCGTCCGTGAGGCGGGGCCGATCGCGACGTCCTTGCTGATCGCGGGTGCCGGAGGCTCGGCCATCGCCGCAGACCTCGGCGCGCGCAAGATCCGCGAAGAGCTCGACGCGATGATGGTGCTCGGCATCGACCCGATCCAGCGCCTCGTCGTGCCCCGCGTGCTTGCCTGCATGCTGGTCTCGGTCTTCCTCAACGGCCTGGTCTCCGTGGTCGGCGTCACCGGTGGCTACGTCTTCAATGTCTTATTGCAAGACGGCACACCAGGGGCCTATTTAGCGAGCTTTACCGCGCTCGCACAACTGCCTGACATCTGGCAGGGCATGGCCAAGGCACTCGTCTTCGGCCTGATCGCCGCCATCGTCGCCTCCTACAAGGGGATGAACGCAGGTGGTGGCCCGAAGGGCGTCGGCGACGCTGTGAACGAGTCCGTCGTGATCAGCTTCCTGCTTCTGTTCGTTGTCAACTTCGTGATGAGCGCGATCTACTTCCAGCTCGTCCCACCAAAGACAGGTTGACGCCATGGCCAACAATTTTGCCAAGGCGGTCACCGAACGCCCCGCGAAGTTCCTCGACCACCTGGGTGAGGAGCTCGCCTTCTACCTGCGCGCCCTGGCGTGGACCCCACGCACGGTCCGGCGCTACAAGAAGGAGATCCTGCGGATCCTGGCCGAGGTCACGCTGGGCTCGGGTGCGCTCGCGGTCATCGGCGGCACCGTCGGCGTGATCACCGCCATGTGCTTCTTCACCGGCACCGAGGTCGGCCTCCAGGGGTACGCCGCGCTGAACCAGCTCGGCACCGCCACCTTCTCCGGCTTCGTCTCCGCCTACTTCAACACCCGTGAGATCGCTCCACTGGTGGCCGGCATCGCCCTCGCAGCCACGGTCGGCTGCGGCTTCACCGCCCAGCTCGGCGCCATGCGGATCTCCGAGGAGATCGACGCACTCGAGGTCATGGCGATCCCGTCGCTGCCCTTCCTGGTGTCCACCCGCATCATCGGCGGCCTGATCGCGATCGTTCCGCTCTACGTTGTCGGCCTGCTGTCGTCGTACTTCGCGACCAGACTGACGGTCACCACCTTCTTCGGCCAGAGCACCGGCACCTACGACCACTACTTCAACCAGTTCCTGCCACCGGGCGACGTGCTCTGGTCCTTCGGCAAGGTCCTGGTTTTCGCGGTGGTGGTCATCCTCATCCACTGCTACCACGGCTACACCGCCAGCGGCGGTCCGGCCGGTGTGGGCGTCGCCGTTGGCAAGGCTGTCCGGACCTCGATCGTGGCGATCAACGTGATCGACCTGTTCCTGTCGATGGCCATCTGGGGCACCACCACCACTGTTCGATTGGCAGGGTGATCTGGTGAACCGCATCTTCCACAGCCACAAGCTGATCGGGATCGTCTTCATCGCGCTGATGATCTTCTCGATCTGGTTCACCTACGCGATCTTCACCAAGAAGTTCGTCGACTACGACGAGGTCTCGCTGAAGACCTCGAAGATCGGCCTGCAGCTTCCCGAGCGTGCCGACGTCAAGATCCGCGGCGTCATCATCGGTGAGGTGCTCGACGTCGAGGCCGACCAGGACGGAGCCGAGCTCACGCTGGGCATCTTCCCCGAGGATATCGACGGGGTCCCGGAGAACGTCACGGCCCGAATCGAGCCCAAGACGCTGTTCGGCGAGAAGTACGTCGCCCTCCAGGTCCCGGCTGATCCAACGGGGAACCTCGCGGCCGGCGACACGGTCACCCAGACCGTTGTGGCCCACGAGGTCGAGGAGACCCTGTCCGACCTCTACCCGCTGCTCCGCGCGGTCCAGCCGGCCGAGCTCAACAAGACTCTCAACGCCATGGCGACCGCGCTCGAAGGGCGCGGCGAGGCGATCGGCAACAACCTCGAGGTGCTCGACGCCTACCTCAAGCGGATCAACCCCGAGCTGCCCGCCCTCGTCGAGGACATCGCACTTCTCGCGGACACCTCCGAGCTCTACGCCGACGTGGTCCCCGAGATCGCCACGACCCTGCGCAACAGCGTCCAGACCGGCAACACCCTCGAGGAGCGCGAGGTGAAGCTGACCAAGCTGTTCCGCGACGTCTCTGCCTTCTCCGACACCGCGACGACCTTCCTCGACCAGAACGGCGACAACCTGATCCGCGTCAGCAAGCTCGGCGCGCAGATCTTCAAGGTGCTGGCCAAGTACTCCCCGGAGTTCCCGTGCCTGATCTCCGGCATCGTCAAGGCGGGAAAGCTCCAGGCAGAGGCGTTCCGTGGCTTCACGCTCCACATCAACCTGGAGATGCTGCCCCACCAGCCGCGCGGCTACAACGTGAACGACAAGCCGAGGTTCGGCGACAAGCGCGGCCCCTACTGCGGCACGCTGCCCAACCCGCCGCACACCCAGGCCAACCCGTTCCGTTACGTGCCCAACATCGACGATGGTGTCGATGAGCCGACGGGCAAGGGCACCACCCGCGTCGCACCCGGCTGGACCCCCTCCGAGTGGTACGTCGGCAGCAAGGACGAGGCAGATCTGATCCGGCAACTCCTCGGAGCGTCGACGGGCAAGCGCCCGGCGCAGGTCTCCGACCTCGGTGTGTTCCTGTTCGCCCCCATCGTCCGCGGAACGGAGGTGTCGCTGCGATGAGTATTCTGGACCGCCAGACCGCCGGAGACGCCACCAAGCTCCTCATCTTCATGGTGATCACCACCTTGGCCACGGCCATGCTCGTGCTCACGATCGGCAACATCACCTTCGGCGGCAGCAACGAGTACAAGGCCGAGTTCTCCGACGCCACGGGCGTGGTGAAGGGCGACGACATCCGCATCGCGGGCGTCAAGGTCGGCAACGTCAAGAAGGTCGAGATCGTAGACCGGACCCGGGCGAAGGTCACCTTCAAGGTCGACGACGAGGCCCTGGTCACTCCCGACACCCACGCCACGATCAAGTTCCGCAACCTGGTCGGCCAGCGCTACATCTCGCTCACCCAAACCGGTGACGACACCAAGCGACTGAGCGAGGGCAGCACCATTCCGGTCTCCAGGACCACGCCTGCGCTCGACCTGACGGTGTTGTTCAACGGCTTCAAACCGCTGTTCCGCGCGCTCTCCCCGCAGGACATCAACAAGCTGTCCTACGAGATCGTGCAGGTCTTCCAGGGTGAGGGCGGCACGCTCGAGGGGCTCCTCGGCCACACCGCATCCCTGACCTCCACGCTCGCTGACCGCGACGCGGTGATCGGCAACCTCATCGACAACCTCAACGACGTGCTGGTCACTGTCGGCGACCGCGACGAGGAGTTGAGCGACCTGATCGTCAACCTGCGGACCCTGATCGGCGGTCTGGCCGAGGACCGCGACGCGATCCTCGAACCGCTGGAGTCGATCTCTGCCCTGGCTGTCGAGACCTCCGACCTGATCTCCGGCATCCGACCCTCGCTGACCCAGGACGTGAGGCAACTGCGTCTGCTGGCCGGCAACATCGTCAAGAACCGCAGTGAGCTCGACCGCGCCCTCCAGGTGTTGCCGATCAAGCTGACCAAGGTGGGTCGCACCGCGATCTATGGCTCCTGGTTCAACTTCTACCTCTGCCGGTTCGCCGGGCGCATCACCGTCGCAGGTGTCACGCTCCCCGTCGATTACGACGTCAACTCGGACAGGTGCTCGCTGCCGTGACGACCCCATTCCGTGACCGCAACCCCGTCGTGATCGGGGCGCTCAGCATCGCCTTCATCGCCGCGACCATCCTGATGGCCTTCCGCGCCGACGACCTCCCGCTGATCGGCGGTGGCGACACCTTCTACGCCGCCTTCACCGAGTCCGGCGGGCTCAAGTCCAGCGACGAGGTCCGCGTGGCCGGCGTCCGCGTCGGCAAGGTCGACGAGGTCTTCCTTGAGGACGGCGAGGTCAGGGTCGCCTTCAAGGTCCAGCGTGGTGTCGACCTCGGCAAGGAAACCGAGGCCAACATCAAGGTCAAGACCCTGCTCGGCGCGATGTACCTCGACCTGAGGTCAGTCGGCAGCGGCGAGCTGGAGGAGGGCTCGGTGATCCCGGTCGAGCGCACCACCTCTCCCTACGACGTCGTCGAAGCGTTCAGCGGGCTGGCCGACACCTCCTCGCGGATCGACACCGAGCAGCTCAAGGCGTCCCTCAACACGCTGACCGAGCTGACCTCCAACACCCCGGAGGAGTTCAAGGCCGCCCTGAAGGGAATGTCCTCGCTGTCGTCGAACATCGCCGCCCGTGATGAGCAGATCAACTCGCTGCTCACCAACCTCCACAAGGTCACCGGTGTTCTCGCCGAACGCGACCAGGACATCATCGGCCTGATGCGGGACGCCGATGTCCTGTTCCGCGCCCTCGTCGCGCGGCGCACCGCCGTACACAACCTGCTGGTCTCGACCAGCCGCCTCTCCAGCGAGCTCAGCGGTCTGGTCCGGGATACCCGGGCCGACCTCAAGCCGGCCTTGACCCACCTCGACACCGTGCTGGGTGTGCTGCTGAAGAACCAGGACAACCTCGACCAGTCGCTGCGGCTGATGGCCCCGTTCTACCGGGTCTTCGCCAACACGCTCGGTACCGGACCGTGGTTCGACACCTACATCCAGAACATGCCTCCGCTCAAGGCGGTGGGCTGACATGGCGACCCTGAAGCGCTTCACCGTTCCACTGGTGATCGTCGCACTGCTGGCCGCCGCTGCCTTCGTCATGTTTCGCAGCGAGGACCGCAAGTACCTCACGGCGTCGTTCCCGCGGACGGTCTCCCTCTACGAGGGCTCCGACGTCCGGGTGCTCGGCGTAGCCATCGGCGAGGTCGAGTCGGTCGTGCCCGACGGCACCTCGGTGAAGGTGAAGATGTGGTACGACGCCGAAGTCGAGGTTCCGGAGGACGCCGATGCGGTGATCGTCTCGCCGAGCATCGTCGGTGACCGCTTCGTCCAGCTGACTCCGGTCTACACCGAAGGGCCGGAGCTCGAGGACGGCGCCACTCTGGACATGACGCGCACCTCCACACCACTCGAGCTCGACGACATCTACCAGAGCCTGGACGACCTGACGGTCGCCCTGGGTCCCGACGGTGCCAACAGCGACGGAGCGCTGAGCGAGTTGCTCCAGACGACCGCGGAGAACTTCGGCGGTCAGGGCGAGCAGTTCAACCAGACCATCCAAGACCTCGGCAAGCTGACCGGAACGCTGGAGAACAACAAGGACGAGCTGTTCGACACCGCGGCCGAGCTGGAGAAGTTCATCGGAACCCTGGCCAACAACGACCAGATCGTGCGCGACTTCAATGCCTCGACGGCCTCGGTCTCGACCCTTCTCGCCGAGGAGCGTCAGGAGCTGTCCGCCTCGTTGAAGAACCTGGCCGCCGCGATGACCGACGTGCATGGCTTCGTCAAGGAGAACCGCGCGTTGCTGACCAAGAACATCTCCGGGCTCACCAAGGTCAGCCAGATTCTGGTCAAGCGCCGCACCGAGCTCGAGGAGATCCTGAGGGTCGCGCCGCTGGCGCTCAACAACCTCGGGCTCACCTACAACCCTCAGGCCGGAACGCTCGACACCCGCGCCAACCTGGGCGAGATCCTCAACCAGATCCAGAGCGACCCGGCGCTCCTGCTCTGCACGATGGTCAACGAGGTCGACAAGAGCGGCACCGCATGTGGCCTGATCGAACAGATCCTTCCTCGAGCCGCGACGTTCGGCAGGTCCACCACTGCAGAGGCCTACGACCCGAGCTTCGGCGGACTGCTGGGGGTGACCCGATGAGGCGCTTGCGTTCGATGGGCACCCTCGCCGCAGCAGCGGCGCTGCTGCTGTCCGCCTGTGACTTCTCGATCTCCAACTTGCCGCTGCCGGGCGGAGCAGACGTCGGGGACGACCCGATCGTGGTCAACGCGCTCTTCCCGGATGTGCTCGACCTGGTTCCCCAGTCGACGGTGAAGCTCAACGACGTCACCATCGGCAAGGTCACCAGCGTGGAGCTGGAGAACTACCAGGCCGACGTGGAGATGACGCTCCGCAAGGACGTCGACCTTCCCGACAACGTCGAGGCCGAGATCCGCCAGACCAGCCTCCTCGGCGAGAAGTTCGTCTCCCTCCGCATGCCGGAGGACCCGAGTGAAGGGCGCCTCGGCGATGGCGACGTCATCGGTCTCGACCGCACGAACCGGAACCCCGAGGTCGAAGAGGTCCTGGGTGCGCTCAGCCTGCTCCTCAACGGTGGCGGAGTGGCGCAGCTCAAGACGATCGCCCACGAGCTCAACCTGGCGCTCGAGGGTCGAGAGGGCAACGCCCGTTCTGTCCTCACCCAGATCGAGTCCTTCATGGGGCAGCTCGACGCCAGGAAGGGCGACATCGTCCGGGCCATCGACTCGTTGAACCGGCTTGCGATCACCGCGAACAACCAGCGCGGCACCATCGAAACCGCTCTCGACGAGCTGCCCAGCGCGCTGGCGTCACTCGACAAGCAGCGCGCGGACCTGGTCAAGATGCTCCAGGCTCTCAGCAGGCTCGGCGACGTCGGCACCCAGGTCGTCGCCGCGTCGAAGACCGCCACGATCAACGGACTGAAGTCGCTGACGCCGATCCTCGGCTCGCTCGCCGCGACCGGCGACGACTTCGTCAAGGCGTTCCACGTCTTCCTCACCTACCCGTTCGTGGACGAGGTCGTCGGACGTGACCCGCAGGTTGCCCGCAACCTGCACATGGGTGACTACACCAACCTGTCGGTCCAGCTCGACATCAACGTCGGCGGGCTGCCGGGCCCCGGTGGACCGATCGGCACCGGCCTGCCCACCATCCTCAACCCGGGCCCCATCCTGGACGACGTCTTCGCCTGCATCGGTGGAAACACCGCGGCCTGCACCCGGGTCCTGCAGCGTCCTGTCGCGCTGCTGCGGCTGACCCAGGAGTGCAAGAAGCCGGAGAACAAGGACGCGGTCATCTGCAAGCAGCTCAACCTGCTCGGAGGACTCGGCGGACTCGGGGTTCCCCGCATCGGCTCCTCCGACTCGGCCAGCTCCTTGCTCCCGGGTCTGCCCGGGCTCCCGCTGGGCCTGGGTCGGGCGGCGACCGCCTTCGACCAGCCGGTCACGCTCGACACGCTGATGGGTGCCTACGATCCGGTGCTCGTCCAGGTGCTCCTGCCAGGGGTGGCGAATTGATCACTCGCCGCACCTACATCCAGCTGGTCTTCTTCGTCGTCATCACCCTGGTCGGGGTGTCCTACGTCGGCGCTCGCTACGCACGCCTGGACCGCGTGTTCTTCGACGACACCTACACCGTGGTGGCGCACTTCCCCGACTCCGGCGGATCGTTCGACGGTGCCGAGGTGTCGCTACCGCGGCGTCACCATCGGCCAGATCTCCGACCTGGAGCTGACCGACGACGGCGTCGACGCCCACCTGAGCATCGACAACAAGTGGGACAAGATTCCGAAGGACACCATTGCGCTCGTTGGCAACCGGTCCGCGATCGGCGAGCAGTACGTCGAACTGCAGCCGTCCAGCGATGATGGCCCGTATCTCGAGGACGAGTCCGAGATCGCGATGGAGCGCACCCGACTGCCGATCCCGACCGTGCAACTGCTCACCGACATCTCCAACACCGTGAGCCGCGTCGACCGGGACTCGCTCCAGACCGTGGTCACCGAGCTCGGCCTCGCCTTCGACGGCACCGGCGCAGACCTCGCGCAGATCATCGACACCTCGAACTCCTTCATCGAGACCGCCGACCAGAACTTCGAGACCACCACCGCGCTGATCCGCGACAGCAACACGGTGCTGCAGGGGCAGCTCGACTCCGCGTCGGCGATTCGGACCTTCTCCAGGAACCTGGCCCTGTTCTCCACCTCGCTCGTCGGGTCGGATCAGGACATCCGCCAGCTGATCGACGCCGGGTCGACCACGGCCAACGAGCTGCGCTCGTTCATCGAGGAGAACAAGGTCGACCTGGCCGCCCTGCTCAACAACCTGCGCACCACCGGCGAGATCCAGGTCAAGCACATCGACGGTCTCTCCCAGATCCTGGTGGCCTACCCCCTGGTGGTCGAGGGCGGCTTCACCGTGGTGGGCAAGGACCCGCTCACCGGCAAGTACGACGCCCACTTCGGCATGATCCTGACCGAGAATCCGAAGGTCTGCCACGAGGGCTACGAGGGGCCGACCGGCGTCCTCCGCAGGACACCGGCAATCGCGACATGTACACCGACGCGAGGTGCACCGAGCCGGCCTCCAAGAGCAATGCGCGCGGCTCTGCCCACGCTCCCAGGGCGGCGGCGAACTACAGCTCGCCGGTAGTGGCGCGTTTCGACCCGGAGAGTGGCAAGCTCGTCTGGACCCGCCACGCGGGTGAGCTGGCGTCCACGGGTACCGTGACCCGACAGGTCAGTGGAGAGGAGTCGTGGAAGTGGTTGCTGCTCCAGGGCGTGCAAACGACCCAGTGAACGACACTTCCCGACCCGCATCGCCCCGGTTCCGCCAGATCCTCTTCGGTTTCCTGTGTCTCGGCCTGGTTGCTGCGCTGGTCGTGCTGGTCGTCTCGCTCGATCGCCAGCAACGACGCCAACAGTGATGCCGATGCCAATCAGACCAGCCAGACCGAGCGGAACACGGTGATGCTGCGCACCCGGGACTGGGTGCTGGCCGCGCTCAACTACGGCAAGGGCGACCTCGGGGTCGACGGCAAGATGACCGCCTTCGGCGCGAAGGTCTCGGCGATGCTGACCACCGCCAACAAGGCGCAGTACGAGAAGACCCTTCCCGGACTGGCCCAACTGGTCTCCAAGGAGGGCTTCGCCCGCGTGACCACCGTGCAGCGCACCGGCGTCGAGACGATCGACGACGATTCTGCCCGGGTCCTGGTCGCTGGCCTGATCTCGGAGACCCAGAAGACGACCGAGCTGCCTCCGGTGCCCTACCAACTGCTCGTGGAGCTGGAGAAGGTCCAGGGCAAGTGGCTGGTCGCAGACTTCAACGACGTTGGCGGGGTGTTCGAATGAGCGCCAGCTGGTACGACGTCCTCGGCGTCGACCGCTCGGCCAGCGCCGAGGAGATCCGCGAGGTCTGGAAGCGGGCGATCGCCGACCTCGAGACCGACCGATCGCCGGTTCCGGGCCTGCAACGAGGCCGCCGAGGTCCTGCTCGACCCGGCCCGCCGGGCGGCGTACGACGCCGAGCTCGAGCCGGAAGAGGAGCCGTCGCCGGCCGAGGGGCCGCCCGCCGAGGAGCCGCCCGCCGTCGCCGTCAGCACCGCGGACAGCGAGCTCGCGGACGATGTCCCGCGCGGCCCCTGGCTGGTGCCGTCCTGGCTGCTGGTGTCGATGGCCGGCGCGATCCTGGTGCTGCTGGCCTCGGCACTCTTCTCGGTCAGGTACGGCGACACCGACGTCGACCTGCTCGCCTGGGTGCGGGGCGAGGACACCGCGACACTCGAGGACTCCGCCGACGAGGCGCGGCAGGCTGCACAGAAGTCGGTGCCGCTCGTGCTCAGCTACGACTACCGCACCCTCGAGCGCGACCACGACCGTGCCGTGCGGGTGCTGACCGGCGAACAGCTGACGGACTACGAAAGCAACTGGACCGACGGGATCGCGCCGAACGCCGAGAAGGTCAAGGCCGTGGTCGCGACCACCGTCCCCGAGTCCGGCATCGGCCTGAGCAACGTCTCCGAGGACGGCGACCGGGTCGAGCTGCTGGTGGTCGTCGACAGCCAGACCCGCAACGTCAAGGTGACCAACCGGCAGACCCTCGGGCTGACCGTGGTGATGGTCCGCCAGAACGGCGAATGGCTGATCGAGGACCTCAAGTCCGACTGAGGTGCTTGCTTTCGAGGGGCGCTCGGTTCATGATCGTGGGCAGTGATCGCGTACACCGATCTGTTCAGCCCACGGAGTTGACTCCGCGGGCTTGAGTCGCGCCTGCATTTGCGCTACGCTTCCTCTTTGCGTCTGCCCTCAAATGCGTCCTGCCTGTCCGGTGGCTGGTTTGTGGTGGGTTGACGGATCACCGACGCGAACCTCTTGAAGGACACCCTCTTGGCCGCGCGCACCACCGCTGGTAACTCCCGCCGCATCTCCTTCGCAAAGATCACCGAACCCCTCGAGGTCCCTCAGCTCCTCGCTCTCCAGACCGACAGCTTCGACTGGCTGGTCGGCAACGAGAAGTGGGAGGCCGACGTCCAGCGCCGCAAGAAGGCCGGCGAGGACGTCTCCTCCAAGTCCGGGCTCACCGAGATCTTCGAAGAGATCTCTCCCATCGAGGACTTCTCCGAGACGATGTCGCTCTCGTTCGAGAACCCGGTCTTCTACGACCCGAAGTACACCGTGGAGGAGTGCAAGGAGAAGGACTTCACCTACTCCGCGCCGCTCTACGTGTCTGCGGAGTTCACCAACAACGACACCGGTGAGATCAAGGGCCAGACGGTCTTCATGGGCGACTTCCCGCTGATGACCGACAAGGGCACCTTCATCATCAACGGCACCGAGCGCGTGGTCGTCTCGCAGCTGGTCCGTTCGCCGGGTGTCTACTTCGAGCGCACCGCCGACAAGACGTCCGACAAGGACATCTACACCGCGAAGGTGATCCCGTCGCGTGGCGCCTGGCTCGAGTTCGAGATCGACAAGCGCGACATGGTCGGCGTCCGCCTCGACCGCAAGCGCAAGCAGAACGTCACGGTGCTGCTCAAGGCCCTCGGCTGGACCAACGAGCAGATCCGCGAGGAGTTCGGCCAGTACGAGTCGATGATGCTGACCCTGGAGAAGGACCACACCCAGGGCCAGGACGACGCGCTGCTCGACATCTACCGCAAGCTGCGTCCGGGCGAACCGCCCACGCGTGAGGCTGCGCAGACGCTGCTGAACAACTACTACTTCAACCCGAAGCGCTACGACCTGGCCAAGGTCGGTCGCTACAAGATCAACAAGAAGCTCGGCCTGCTCGAGGCCTTCGACCAGCAGACGCTGACCATCGAGGACATCGTCGCCGCGATCCGCTACATCGTTCGCCTGCACGACGGTGACGACAAGATGGTCGACGCCGCGAACACCGTCGTGCTCGACGCCGACGGCAAGGACCTCGAGGTCCGCGCCGACGACATCGACCACTTCGGCAACCGCCGCATGCGCACGGTCGGCGAGCTGATCCAGAACCAGCTCCGCACCGGCCTGGCCCGCATGGAGCGCGTGGTTCGCGAGCGGATGACGACCCAGGACGTCGAGGCCATCACGCCGCAGTCCCTGATCAACATCCGCCCGGTCGTCGCGGCGCTGAAGGAGTTCTTCGGCACCTCGCAGCTCTCGCAGTTCATGGACCAGACCAACCCGATCGCGGGCCTGACGCACAAGCGTCGCCTGTCCGCGCTCGGCCCGGGTGGTCTGTCCCGCGACCGCGCCGGCATGGAGGTCCGTGACGTCCACCCGTCGCACTACGGCCGCATGTGCCCGATCGAGACGCCGGAAGGCCCGAACATCGGCCTGATCGGCTCGCTCGCCTCCTACGGCCGGATCAACCCGTTCGGCTTCGTCGAGACGCCCTACCGCAAGGTCGAGAAGGGCAAGGTCACCGACAAGATCGACTACCTCACCGCCGACGACGAGGACCGCTACGTCATCGCCCAGGCCAACGCCGCGCTCGACGACGAAGGGCCGCTTCTCCGAGGAGCGGGTGCTGGTCCGGCAGCGTCACGGCGAGGTCTCCGAGGTCCTGGCCGACGACGTCGACTACATGGACGTCTCGCCGCGCCAGATGGTGTCGGTCGCGACGGCCCTGATCCCGTTCCTCGAGCACGACGACGCCAACCGCGCGCTCATGGGCGCCAACATGCAGCGCCAGGCCGTGCCGCTGATCAGGAGCGACTCGCCCCTGGTCGGCACCGGCATCGAGTACCGCGCCGCGGTCGACGCCGGCGACGTGGTCGTGCGCGACAAGCGCCGGTGTGGTCAAGGAGGTGTCCGCCGAGGTCATCGAGACGATGAACGACGACGGCACCTACACGACCTACAAGCTGGCGAAGTTCCGGCGCTCCAACCAGGGCACCTGCATCAACCAGCGCCCGCTGGTCGCCGAGGGTGACCGGGTCGAGGCCGGCAGCGCCGATCGCCGACGGTCCGTGCACCGACCAGGCCGAGATGGCGCTGGGCACGAACCTGCTGGTCGCGTTCATGCCGTGGCAGGGCCACAACTACGAGGACGCGATCATCCTCAGCCAGCGCCTGGTGCAGGAGGACGTCCTCACCTCGATCCACATCGAGGAGCACGAGGTCGACGCCCGCGACACCAAGCTCGGCCCCGAGGAGATCACCCGGGACATCCCGAACGTCTCCGAGGAGATGCTGGCCGACCTCGACGAGCGCGGCATCATCCGCATCGGCGCCGAGGTCACCACCGGTGACATCCTGGTCGGCAAGGTCACGCCCAAGGGCGAGACCGAGCTGACCCCGGAGGAGCGGCTGCTCCGCGCGATCTTCGGTGAGAAGGCGCGCGAGGTGCGCGACACCTCGATGAAGGTGCCGCACGGTGAGTCCGGCACGGTCATCGGCGTCCGCGTCTTCGACCGCGAGGACGGCGACGAGCTGCCCCCGGGCGTGAACCAGCTGGTCCGCGTCTACGTCGCCCAGAAGCGCAAGATCTCCGTCGGCGACAAGCTCGCCGGACGCCACGGCAACAAGGGCGTCATCGCGAAGATCCTGCCGATCGAGGACATGCCGTTCATGGAGGACGGCACCCCGGTCGACGTCGTGCTCAACCCGCTCGGCGTGCCGCGACGGATGAACATCGGCCAGATCCTCGAGCTCCACCTCGGGTGGCTGGCCAAGCAGGGCTGGGACCTCGACCTGCACGCGACCGCAAGTCGACGCCGACTGGAAGCAGCGGCTGATCAAGATCCACGCGGACAAGGCCGACCCGAACACCAAGGTCGCGACCCCGGTGTTCGACGGTGCCCGCGAGGACGAGATCACCGGTCTGCTCGGCTCGACGATCCCCAACCGCGACGGCGTCCGGATGATCGACGAGACCGGCAAGGCGGACCTGTTCGACGGCCGCTCCGGCGAGCCGTTCCCGGACCCGGTCTCGGTCGGCTACATGTACATCCTGAAGCTGCACCACCTCGTCGACGACAAGATCCACGCACGCTCGACCGGCCCCTACTCGATGATCACGCAGCAGCCCCTGGGCGGTAAGGCCCAGTTCGGCGGCCAGCGGTTCGGCGAGATGGAGGTCTGGGCGATGGAGGCCTACGGCGCCGCCTACGCCCTGCAGGAGCTGCTCACGATCAAGTCGGACGACGTGCCGGGTCGCGTGAAGGTCTACGAGGCGATCGTCAAGGGCGAGAACATCCCCGACTCCGGCATCCCGGAGTCGTTCAAGGTGCTCGTCAAGGAGATGCAGTCGCTCTGCCTCAACGTGGAGGTGCTGTCGCAGGACGGCTCCGCCATCGAGATGCGCGACGCGGAGGAAGACGTCTTCCGCGCCGCCGAGGAGCTCGGCATCGACCTGTCCCGTCGCGAGCCCAGCTCGGTCGAAGAGGTGTGAGGGCCGCGGCCGTCGTCCCGACGCCGGCCGCGGCCTCCGCCCCCCAAACTTCAGCTTTCATCAGTACTAACGAAGGACAGCAGCCATCGTGCTCGACGTGAACTTCTTCGACCAGCTTCAGATCGGCCTGGCCACCGCGGACGACATCCGCACGTGGAGCCACGGCGAGGTCAAGAAGCCGGAGACCATCAACTACCGCACGCTCAAGCCCGAGCGTGACGGCCTCTTCTGCGAGAAGATCTTCGGTCCCACCCGGGACTGGGAGTGCTACTGCGGCAAGTACAAGCGGGTGCGCTTCAAGGGCATCATCTGCGAGCGCTGCGGCGTCGAGGTCACCCGCTCCAAGGTGCGCCGCGAGCGCATGGGCCACATCGAGCTCGCCGCCCCGGTCACCCACATCTGGTACTTCAAGGGTGTCCCGAGCCGGCTCGGCTACCTGCTCGACCTGGCCCCGAAGGACCTCGAGAAGGTCATCTACTTCGCGGCCTACATGATCACCGCCGTCGACGAGGACGCCCGCCACCGCGACCTGTCCTCGCTCGAGGGCAAGGTCGCGCTGGAGCGCGAGCGTCTCGAGAAGCGCCGCGACGTCCCCTCGACGACCGCACGGTCAAGGAGGAGGCCGACCTCGCCGCCCTCGAGGAGGAGGGCGCCAAGGCCGACCAGAAGCGGAAGGTGCGCGACGCCGCCGAGCGCGAGCGCGAGCGCGTCCGCAAGAGCTCCGATCGCGAGCTCGACCGCCTCACCGAGGTGTGGGACACCTTCAAGTCGCTCAAGGTCCAGGACCTCATGGGCGACGAGCTCCTGTACCGCGAGATGAAGAACTGGTTCGGCAAGTACTTCGAGGGCCACATGGGCGCCACGGCGATCCAGAAGCGGCTCGAGACGTTCGACGTCGAGGCCGAGGTCGAGTCGCTGCGCGAGACCATCGCCACCGGCAAGGGCCAGCGCAAGGTCCGCGCCCTCAAGCGGCTCAAGGTCGTCGACGCGTTCCGCAAGACCGAGAACCAGCCGCAGGGCATGGTCCTCGACGCCGTCCCGGTGATCCCGCCGGACCTGCGCCCGATGGTGCAGCTCGACGGTGGCCGGTTCGCGACGTCCGACCTGAACGACCTGTACCGACGGGTCATCAACCGGAACAACCGGCTCAAGCGGCTGCTCGACCTCGGCGCGCCCGAGATCATCGTCAACAACGAGAAGCGGATGCTGCAGGAGGCCGTCGACTCGCTGTTCGACAACGGCCGTCGCGGCCGGCCGGTCACCGGCCCGGGCAACCGCCCGCTCAAGTCGCTGTCCGACATGCTCAAGGGCAAGCAGGGCCGGTTCCGCCAGAACCTGCTCGGCAAGCGCGTCGACTACTCGGGCCGTTCGGTCATCGTGTCCGGTCCGCAGCTGAAGCTGCACCAGTGCGGTCTGCCGAAGTACATGGCGATCGAGCTGTTCAAGCCGTTCGTGATGAAGCGGCTCGTCGACCTCTCCCACGCGCAGAACATCAAGTCCGCCAAGCGGATGGTGGAGCGCGCCGTGCGTCCCGAGGTCTGGGACGTGCTGGAGGAGGTCATCACCGAGCACCCGGTGCTGCTGAACCGCGCACCGACGCTGCACCGCCTCGGCATCCAGGCCTTCGAGCCGCAGCTGATCGAGGGCAAGGCCATCCAGATCCACCCGCTCGTCTGCACGGCGTTCAACGCCGACTTCGACGGCGACCAGATGGCGGTGCACCTGCCGCTGTCGGCCGAGGCCCAGGCCGAGGCGCGGATCCTGATGCTGTCGACCAACAACATCCTCAAGCCGTCCGACGGCCGGCCGGTCACCATGCCCACCCAGGACATGATCATCGGCCTGTTCTTCCTCACCACCGAGGCCGAGAAGGCGGTCGGCACCGGTCGGGTGTTCTCCTCGCCGGCCGAGGCGATCATGGCGCTCGACCGCGGCGAGATCACGGTCCAGAGCAAGGTCCGGATCCGGCACACCGACGTCGTCGCGCCGCTCGACCTCGACCTCGGGGCCGACTGGGAGGAGAACCAGTCGATCCTGCTGGAGACCACCCTCGGGCGGTCGCTGTTCAACGACACGCTGCCGGCCGACTACCCCTTCGTGAACCACGCGGTGGGCAAGAAGGCCCTGGGCACGATCGTCAACGACCTGGCCGAGCGCTACACCAAGGTCGAGGTCGCGGCGTCGCTGGACGCGCTCAAGGACACCGGCTTCTACTGGGCCACCCACTCGGGCGTCACGGTGTCGATCGACGACGTGACGACGCCGAGCAACAAGGCGCAGATCCTCGAGAGCTTCGAGGCGAAGGCCGCGAAGATCCAGACCCAGTTCGAGCGCGGTCTGGTCACCGACGAGGAGCGTCGCCAGGAGCTCATCGAGATCTGGACCGAGGCGTCCAACAAGGTCGGTGAGGCCATGGAGGCCAACTTCGACAGGTCGAACCCGATCTACATGATGGTCGACTCGGGCGCGTCCGGAAACATGAACCAGATCCGCCAGGTGGCCGCCATGCGTGGCCTCGTGGCGAACCCGAAGGGCGAGATCATCCCGCGTCCGATCAAGTCGAACTTCCGGGAGGGCCTGACCGTCCTGGAGTACTTCATCGCGACGCACGGTGCCCGCAAGGGTCTGGCCGACACCGCCCTGCGGACCGCCGACTCGGGCTACCTCACCCGGCGCCTGGTCGACGTCTCGCAGGACGTCATCATCCGCGAGGACGACTGCGGCACCGAGCGTGGTCTGCCCAAGACCATCGGCGTCCGCGGCGAGGACGGCGTCGTCCGCAAGGACGACAACGCGGAGACCGCGGCCTACGCCCGCACGGCGGCCGGCGAGATCACCCACCCCGACTCCGGCGACGTGCTGGCGGTCTCGGGTGAGGACCTCGGCGACGTCAAGATCGGCGAGCTCGTGGCGGCCGGCATCGAGGAGGTCAAGGTCCGCTCCGTGCTGACCTGTGACGCCAAGACCGGTACCTGCGCCAAGTGCTACGGCCGTTCGCTGGCCACCGGCAAGCTCGTCGACATCGGCGAGGCGGTCGGCATCATCGCCGCCCAGTCGATCGGTGAGCCCGGCACCCAGCTGACGATGCGGACCTTCCACACCGGTGGTGTGGCGTCGGCCGACGACATCACGCAGGGTCTGCCCCGCGTCGTCGAGCTGTTCGAGGCCCGCACCCCGAAGGGCGTCACGCCCATCTCGGAGGTCGCCGGCACCGTGCAGATCGAGGAGACCGACAAGGCCCGCAAGGTCCTGGTCACCCCGGACGACGGCTCGGAGGTCAAGGAGTACGCCGTGAGCCGCCGCTCGCGTCTCGAGGTCGCCGACGGCGACCACATCGAGGTCGGCCGCAAGCTCACCATCGGTACCCCGGACCCGAAGGAGGTGCTCCGCATCCTCGGCGTTCGCCAGGCGCAGCAGCACCTCGTCGACGAGGTCCAGGAGGTCTACCGCAGCCAGGGCGTGTCGATCCACGACAAGCACATCGAGATCATCGTGCGGCAGATGCTGCGCCGGATCACGGTGCTCGAGTCGGGCGAGACCAACCTGCTGCCGTCCGACCTGGTGGACCGGGCTCGGTTCGAGACCGAGAACCGTCGCGTGGTGTCCGAGGGCGGCAAGCCCGCCTCCGGCCGCCCCGAGCTGATGGGCATCACGAAGGCCTCGCTCGCGACCGAGTCGTGGCTCTCGGCGGCCTCCTTCCAGGAGACCACCCGGGTGCTCACCGACGCCGCGATCAACGGCCGCTCCGACAGCCTCCGTGGCCTGAAGGAGAACGTGATCATCGGCAAGCTGATCCCCGCGGGTACCGGCCTGGAGCGTTACCGCAACATCCGGGTGGAGCCCACCGAGGAGGCGCGCGCCGCGGCGTACGCCGTCACCGGCTACGAGTCCTACGACTACGAGTTCGGCGGCGGCCAGGCCGTGGCCCTCGACGACTTCGACTTCGGGAGCTATCAGAACTGACCGCACGAAGGGCCCGCCCTCCCCCGAGGAAGCCGCGCAAGCGGCTGACGAGGGGAGGGCGGGCCCTTCTGCGTCGTCGGGGAAGGTGCCGAGTCGGCGCGTCATGACAAGCCGACTCGGCCTTATGCCCCGGTCTCGTGCCGAGTCGGCGCGTCATGACAAGCCGACTCGGCGTCTGGCTCGGCGCTCAACGCCGACTCGGTCTGCCGGGTCCTCGTGCCGATCGCTCGACGCGCGCGTGCCTGAGCGTGCTCATCAAGCGCCGACTCGGCGTCCCTGACGTGTCATCAAGCGCCGACTCAGCGGTTGTCCCGCGGAGCGAAGGCCTCGATCGCGTCGGCGTCGGAGCTCGCCGAGCGGACGTGCTCGTCGCCCCAGGCGGCGGCGTCGGGGTAGCCGGGGTCGAACTCTCACGCCCGTCACAGCGCCATGACAGCCGTCGGGGTCAGGGTGGAACCACTCGACCAAGGAGGCTGGAGACATGGCAGGCATGACGACACGGACGATGGTGGCCGGCGGGGTGGCGGGCCTGGGGCTCGCGATCGGCGGGCTGGCGGTGGCCACCGCCGACGACACCGACCCCCCGGCATCCCAGGGCCAGGAGCAGGGTCTCGACGAGCGCGGCGGACCGGGTGGGCACCACGGCGGGCCACGGGGCGGCGGCGAGCTGGCCGCTGACCTCGCCGAGGAGCTCGGGGTCACCGAGGAGCAGGTGCGGGACGCCTGGGAGGCCGTGCGCGACGCCGACCGTGAGGCGTTGCGCGAGGAGCTCGCCGCCGCCCTGGCCGAGGAGCTCGACCTGCCGCAGGCCGAGGTCGAGGCCGCCCTGGAGAAGGTGCGCGACGCGACCGTGGCGGAGCTCCGCACCGAGGCCCGCGAGCGGCTGGTGGAGCGGCTCGACGACGCCGTCGCGGACGACGACCTCACCGCGGCCGACAAGGCGTCGGTGCTCAAGGCGTTCGACGCAGGAGTGATCGGCGACGGACCGGGTGGATTCGGGTTCGGCAAGCTCGGAGGACACGGACCCCGCTGATCGACCCGCCCGAAACTGCACCGACCCCCCGCTGACCCGCCCGAAACTTTCGGGCGGGTCAGCGGGGTTCGGGGGCAGTTTCGGGCGGGTGGATCGGGTGGCGTTGAGCCGCCTGGGACAATGGCGGCATGACTGCGCGGCCCATCTCGACCGACGTCCTGGTCGTCGGCGCGGGCCCGGCGGGCTCGGCGGCGGCGGCCTGGGCTGCCCGGCTCGGCCTCGACGTCGTGCTCACCGACGCCGCCGTGTTCCCGCGCGACAAGACCTGCGGCGACGGCCTCACGCCGCGCGCGATCGGCGAGATGGAGCGGCTCGGCCTCGGCGACTGGCTGCGCGCCCACACCGTCAACCAGGGGCTGCGCGCCCACGGGTTCGGGCAGACGCTGTACCTGCCGTGGCCCGGCGGCACGCTCCCCGACTGGGGCAGTGCCGTGGCCCGCACCGAGCTCGACGACCACCTGCGCACCACCGCGATCAAGAGCGGCGCCACCGCGATCGACGGCGTGCGCGCCGTCGACGTGCGGCGCGAGGGCCGCCGGGTGGCGGCGGTGGTGATGAAGGAGGGCAGCGAGACGTTCGAGATCGCCTGCCGGCGTCTGGTCGTCGCCGACGGCGTCCGCTCGCCGCTCGGCAAGCTGCTCGGTCGCGCCTGGCACCGCGACACGGTCTACGCCGTCGCGGGACGCTCCTACGTGGCCTCGGAGATGTCGGACGACCCGTGGATCAGCTCGCACCTCGAGCTGCGCGGTGAGGACGGCGGCATCCTCAGCGGCTACGGCTGGATCTTCCCGCTGGGCACCGGCGAGGTGAACGTCGGTGTCGGCACCCTGGCCACGACCCGCCGGCCCGCCAACGTGGCCATCAAGCCGCTGATGCAGCACTACGCCGACGAGATCGGCCCCGACTTCGGGCTCTCCGGCGAGCTGCGGGCGCCCACCTCGGCGTTGCTGCCGATGGGCGGCGCGGTGTCGAACGTCGCCGGGCCGAACTGGACGCTCATCGGCGACGCCGCGGCGTGCGTGAATCCGCTCAACGGCGAGGGGATCGACTACGGGCTCGAGACCGGCCGCCTGGTGGCCGAGGAGCTAGTGGACCGCGGCCCGGACGGCGACCTGGAGGGTGCGTGGCCCGCGCTGCTGCGCCACCACTACGGCGAGTCCTTCTCGATCGCCCGCCGGCTCGCCGGCGTCGTCACCGTGCCGAAGGTGCTGCCGGCGCTGGGCCCCGCCGGCATGCGCTCGGACTGGCTGATGACCCTCGCGCTGCGCTGGATGGGCAACCTGGTCACCGACGACGACCGCGACCGCGCGGCCCGGGTGTGGCGGTGGGCCGGACGGCGGTCGCTCGCCCTCGACCACCGCCCACCCTTCACGTGAGTCGCTGTGGCTGATCGGGTCTACCGGGCCACGATCGGCGCCGGTCACGTGGCACTGCGGATGCTCGACGTCCGGGTGCGCGCCTCCGGCGTCGACCGGCTGCCGACGTCCGGCCCGGTGGTGCTGGCCAGCAACCACACCTCCTTCCCCGACTTCCTCTTCATCGGCCGGGCACTGCTCGACACCGGCCGGCTGGTGCGGTTCCTGTGCCGCCACGACATCTGGGACTCCCCGGCCGGCCGCGCGATGACGGCGATGCGGCACGTCCCCGTCGATCGCGCCGCGCCCGCCGGCACCTACCTCCAGGCCCGCGGTCTGCTCCGCGAGGGCGAGGTGGTCTGCGTCTTCCCCGAGGCCGGGATCTCCGCGGCGTACGTGGTGCGGGCGCTCATGCCGGGGGCGGTGGCGCTGGCCCGCGAGACCGGCGCCCCGCTGCTGCCGGTGTCGGTGTGGGGCGGCCAGCGGCTGTGGCCGCAGAAGCGCAGCCTGGACGAGCCGCTGCCGCGTCCCACGCTGGGCCGCGGCCGCACCGTCGACGTCCGGGTGGGGGAGCCGCTCCCGGTGCCGCCGGACGCCGACCTGGCGGCCACCACCCGGCTGCTGGGCGAGCGTCTTCACGCCGGCCTGGAGGAGCTCCAGCGCCTCCCGGAGCACCGGCCCCGGCCCGGCGAGCGAGCGGCCTGGTATCCCGCCCACCTGGGCGGGCACGCGGTCGAGCGGGCGGAGTCGTTCCGGCTCGACGCGATGCCCCGCTCGGCGGTGACGCCCACGTGGGGACCGGGCTCCTAAGGTGTCCGGCATGAGCGCGAGGGTCCAGCGGGTGGCGGCGTACGCCGTCGTGCTGCGCGACGACCACGTGCTCCTGAGCCGGTTGGCCCCCCGCGTCTCGCGCCACGAGCTCTGGACGCTGCCCGGCGGCGGGCTCGACCACGGTGAGGACCCGCGGGACGCCGTGGTGCGGGAGGTCCGGGAGGAGACCGGCCTCGACGTCACCGTCGGCACCACCGCCCGCACCTTCTCGCTGCACCTGCCCGACACCTGGCGCAAGGGCCGGCGCGTCGACGCGCACTCGCTGCGGATCGTCTACGACGGGTGGGTGCCGAAGGACGCGCCGGAGCCCGAGGTGCAGGAGGTCGACGGGTCGACCGTCGAGGCAGCCTGGAAGCCGGTGGCCGCGGTGATCGACGGCACCGTGCCGACCGTCGCGCTGGTGAAGGAGGCCCTCAACGGCTACCGGGCGTTCCCGCAGCAGCGACTGGCCGCCTACGCGTTGGTGCGCCGCGACGGCCGGGTGCTGCTCACCCGGATCTCGCCCCGCGGCTATCACAGCGGCTCGTGGACGCTGCCCGGCGGCGGCGTCGACCACGGCGAGAGCCCGCGCGACACCGTGATCCGCGAGCTGCGCGAGGAGTGCGGCCTGGACGGCGCGGTCGGCGACGTCGTCACGGTGCACGACGTGCACCTGCAGGGCACCGCGCCGGACGGCCGCGACGAGGACTTCCACGGCGTCCACCTGGTGTACGCCGCCACCGTGCCGGACGGGGCCGAGCCCGTGGTGTCCGAGACCGACGGCACCACCGACGACGCGGCCTGGGTCGAGGAGTCCGCGGTCGAGTCCGGGGAGGTCCCCGCCCTCGACCTCGTGCGCGAGGCCCTCTCGGCCGCCCGCTACTGAGCGGGGCGCTCCGGCTCCGGTGCCGTCGTCGTGTCGACGGGCAGGTCGCCGTCGTCGAGCCACCCGATCTGCTCGGCGAGGTCATCGTCGGCGAGCGGCACCAGCTGGGCGCGCTCGGCCAGCGAGCGGGCGTCCTCGAGGTGGTGGCGCAGGTAGGCCACCACCGCGCCGCGCGCCAGCGACCGGGTGGTGCCCGTCGCGAAGACCGGATCGATGAGCGGGTAGTCGCCACTCGCGACGGCGTCGGCCGTCGGGAGCACGCACTCGCCGTCGTCGTTCGTCACGGCGAGCGGTCGCAGCAGGTCGCCGGCGGCGGCGACGAACCCGGCGTGGAAGCGGCCGATCGTGCCCTGGGCGCGGGCGACCGCCCGCACCGAGCGGCGGGCGTCGGCGAGCAGGGGCTCGAGCCGGCCCAGCTCGGCCTTGGCGTCCCTCCGGGCCGTGCGCGCCCGGACGAGCTCGGCCTCGGCCTGCCGCACCCGGTCGGCGTCCTTGGCGCGCTCGGGCGGGGACCGGTCGTCCGCGATGCCGCGCTGCTGCTCGGCGCGGGCGAACCGCAGCTCGCCCTGGGCCGTGCGGAACCAGCTGCGCTGGGCCTTGAAGTCGACGACGCCGGCGTCCCACGCGGTCGTCAGCCCGGGGAGGGCGAGCGCCTGCTCGCGGTCGGTGTCGCTGCCGGCGACCAGGGCGAGGGTGGCGGCGTCGTCGGTGCTCGCGACCGCCTCGTCGACCTGTGCGGGCGCGAGGCAGTCGGTGTCGGTCTCGGTGTCGCCGGCCACGGCGACGACGGTGGCGTCGGCCGCGACCCGGAAGGGCGCCGGGCCCAGGCCGTTGTGCCAGCACGTGCCCGACTCCGCCGCCCCGATCGGCCGCGACGACAGCACGAGGTCGACCTCGCCTCGGCACAGCCGCTCAAAGGCGCGGTCGGCGCCGGAGGTGTCGCGGGTGACCGCGACGCGCCGTCCGGCGGCGGTGGCCAGGAACCCTCGCCGCGCGAGCGCGGCGAGGCGTGCGGCATCGCCGTCGACCTCGACGACGCCCGGCGTGGGCTCCTCGAGGTCCTCGCGCGGGACGAGCGTCGAGGGGTCGGCGGGGCCGGACCCGGTGCGGTCAGTGTGGACGACGGAGCAGCCGGTGACGCCGAGCGCGAGCAGGAGCAGCAGTACGGTCAGTCCGTGTCGTGGGCGTCGCGTCACGTCGTCCCGGAGTCGGGGTCCGGGGGGGTGGCGGCCACGCTCTCGATCGTCTCGGCGAACCGGGTGAAGGTCTCGCCGATCTCCTGCAGCCGGGCCGAGTCCCCGGCGATCTGACGGCGCCCGTCCCCGGTGCGGGCCCGGGCGGTGGCGATGATCCGGTGGGCCTCGCGCCGACCGTGGAGCCGGATCAGCTCGGCGTCGAGCTCGGCCTGGGCGAGCAGCAGCTCGTAGCGGCGGGTGGCCTCGGCCTCGAGGGCCTCGAGGTGGCGCTGGTGGTTCTCCTCGATCGCCCGCATCGAGGCGATGATCGAGGCGGCCACCTGCTCGACGGACTGGTCGACGTCGAGTTCCGGGGCCGGCTCGCGGTCGGGACGCGGCGCCGGTGGTGCGAGTTCGTCGTCGGCCTCGGCGTCGAGCTGGGCGTTCTCGGCGGCGAGGATGTCCTCGACCCGCGCCGGCGGCAGGACCCGTAGGCGGGCGTCCTCGCCCTCGGAGCGGGTCGGGCGCTGCTCCGGCTCCTCGCGGGGCCCGCGGTTGCCGAGCTGGCGGGTGAAGTCGACGCGGCCGACCCGCTCGTCGGCGGCGGCGGCGATGTCGGCCGGGCTCGGGGCCTGGCCGATGTCGCTGGTGTCAGTAGGGCGCTGGTCGATCAACGGGCACTCCCGGGAGCGCTGGTGTCGTCGTGGGGGGCGGAACGGGCGGAGCTGATGGAGCTGGTGGGGACGGAACTCGTGGGGGCAGCATGGGCTGGGGCGGCGATGTCGGTGGGGGACGTGGCGCCACCGGCCACCTCGACCAGCCGGTAGCGGTCGGTGCTGAACACCTCGCGCAGTCCGGGGGCGGTGCCTCGGGCGGCGTCGGGGTAGCGCCGGCTGAGCAGGTCGAACGTGGGGTCGGTCGACAACAGCAGGTAGTCAACCATCGACGGGGGCTCCTGCGCAGCCCGCGCCCACCCCTCGTCGGACCTGCCGGCCCGGTCGAGGAAGAGGTCGGGGCGTCCGCTGAACAGCATCACGGCGTAGGTCTGGGCGTTGTCGGTGAGCACGGAGTCGCGCGCGGTGACGTGGTCGCGGATGTACTCGCCCATCGCCTTCTCCTCGTCGTAGCCGACGACGGTGCCGGAGACGGTGCGGGCGTCCTCCTGGGAGCTGCCGGTGGAGACGGCGTCGTGGAAGGCCCGCTCGAGGCCCTGGTGCTCGAAGTCGGGCATCGCGGCGAAGGTCCAGGGCACGCTCACCAGGAGCGCGAGCGCCAGCGCGACGGCCGCCGAGGCGTGGTGGGCGGTGGAGCGCACCAGCCAGATGCCGCCGACCACGGCGAGCACCAGGATCGGCAGCGCGTTGGCCATCGCCATCGGCGCGTCGGTGAGGCCGAGCAGCGCCGCCCCGCCGGGCACCAGCACGGCGGTCCCCAGCAGCGCACCCAGCCACAGCGCGAAGCCGTTGCGGCCGACGAGACCCTGCAGGAGCAGCAGCGGCAGCACGACGATCGCGAGCGGTGCGCCGTCGAACAGGAGGCGGCCGGTGTCGGTGACCACGTCGAGGAGCGCGACGTCGCCGCGTCCGCCGACCGAGGCGGCGGTGTCGCTGCTGTCGGCGATCCAGGCGGTCGGGCGGCCGAGGAGCACGAGGCAGAGCCCCGTCCACAGCGCCACGGCGTAGACCGCGGGGGCGGCGAAGCCGATCGTGGTGCCCTCGATCTCGCGGCCCCCGGCGCCCAGGCGGGCCAGGACGGCCGCCACGGCCGCGGTGGCGACCACGAAGTACACCAGGCTGGTGTAGCCGGTGAGCGAGGCGAGACCGAAGCAGAGGCCGGCCACCATGATGAAGCGGATGTCGGCGGTGACGTACCAGGCGAGCAGGGCTCCGACCGCCGCCACCACGAGCGCGAGCCACAGGAAGGTGCGGCCACCGAGCGAGGCGTTCATGACGACCAGCGGGTTCAGGCCGACGCCGGCGAGCACGAGCAGCCGCAGCGGGAGCCGGACCCGGGCGCGCCGCAGCATCGTGTTGAGCAGCACCATCGTGAGCGCCGCGAACACCGCCGAGACCACGGGCACCACGACCAGCGAGCTGGTGAGCTCGGGCACCACGGTGAACGCGGCGGTGGTGAGCGTGCTCAGCGGCGGCGTAGTCGAACCCGACGACCGAGAGCTTCGCCGGCTCGTCGTGGAACAGCATCAGCCCGCGGTTGACCCGGTCGAGCGTCTCGAACCCGACGACGTGGAGCCGCACCACCAGCCAGTAGCCGATCAGCGAGTAGGCGACCAGGAAGCCGGCGAAGATCGCCAGGCTCTCCGCGCGCCGTCGCTCGATGTCGAGCGGGCGCTTGGCCGTCGACTGCACCACCGCGGTCGGGGGCTCGCGGTCGGGCACCCCCCTCCCGGCGGACGGGGCGAGGGTGGGATCGGTGACGGTCATGGCCGACCAGCCCTCGCCGCGGGGTCGAGGCCGTGCTCGGTCTTCTCCCAGTAGAAGGGGTTGGTGAACAGCTGGAGGAAGCCCTTCCAGGCCGCGTAGCTCATGAGCCCCCAGTAGAGGGGTGAGAGCAGCGCGGTGCGCACCAGCCCGAACTCGCCGCGCTGGAGCGCGCCGGCGACGTTGAGGTAGACGAAGGCGAAGTTGCCGACGAGGAGCATCAGGCTCGCCACGTAGTAGACCGGGCTCGGGAAGACCTGCTCGATGGCCGACCACTGCGTCACGGCGTACAGCGTGGTGAGCGCCCAGAAGATCGGGTTGAGCAGCAGCACGAGGGCGGCGCCCATGGTGAGGTTGAACGCGAGGAAGCCGCGCAGGCCGGTCTGCTGCAGCCAGCCGGACCGGGTGGCGCATGTGCACCAGCCAGGTCTGGAGGTAGCCCTTGTTCCAGCGCGAGCGCTGCCGCACCCAGTTGCCGACCTGCGGAGTTGGCCTCCTCCAGCGTGGTGGAGTCGATCATCGCCGTGCGGAAGCCCTCGCGGTGCAGCCGGACGCCGAGGTCGGCGTCCTCGGTGACGTTGAAGGGGTCCCAGGCGCCGAGCTCACGCAGCGTCGCGGTGTCGAAGTGGTTGGAGGTGCCGCCCAGCGGGATCGGCGCGTCGGTGTCGCCCATCGCCGGCAGCACCAGCTCGAACTGCATGGAGTACTCGCCGGCGAACCACGCCGTCAGCAGGTTCTGGTCCTGGTTGTAGTGGTTGAGCTTGCGCCTGGATGCACACGACGTCGTCGGTGGTCGTCCCGGAACGCGACGACCGCCTTCTTCAGCTGGTCGGGGTCGGGCCGGTCCTCGGCGTCGTAGATGACGCAGTAGGTGCCGGTGGCCAGCTGGAGGCCGTAGTTGCAGGCCTTGGGCTTGGTCTTGGGCAGCGCGTCGGGGACGACGACGAGGTGGAAGTGGGGCGGCAGCGACAGCGCGCGGATCGCCTCGATCGGTCTCGATGTCGTCCTCCTCGCACAGCAGCTTCACGTCGAGCCGGGTGCGCGGGTAGTCGAGGGCCTCGAGGTCGCGCACCAGCCGCTCGACGATGTCCGGCCTCGCGGTAGAGCGGCACGAGGATCGTGTAGACGGGCAGGGTGCGCTCGTCGAGGGCGGCGAGCTCCTCGTCGGTGACGTCGGTCTCGAGCCGGGTGCCGAGGGCGCGCACCGTGAGCCGCACCCGGTAGAGCGACACGCCGAGGTAGAGCGCGCTGCAGAGCCCGACGAGCGCGATGGCGGTCGTGGCGGGCCACAGCACGCCGCACACCACGGTGACGATCGCGGCGACCATGAACACCGCCTTCTGGGCGGCGGTGGTGACGACGTGGGCCGACGAGTCGGGGTCGGTCTCGCGCAGCAGGCCGGTGGCGACGTCGGCGTAGTGCTCGCTGTGCACGCGCTGCACCAGCTGGTCGACGTCGGTGCGGTTGGCCAGGAGCTGGCGGAACGGCTGGCCGAGCGCCCGCTCGACCGTCGCGGCGTCGTCGTCGGCGAGCGGCCGGGTGACGGCGACCAGCACGGTCTCGCCGGCCTCGGCGACCGGGATCGCCTGGAGCCGGTGGGCCAGCGGCTCGGGGAGCCGGCGGGCGAGCTCGTAGTCGGGCTCGAACCGGGTGAGGCCGACCCGCTGCAGCTGGTAGCGCTCGGAGAGGGCCGCGACGAGCACGTCCTCGGAGATGGCGCCGTGGGAGACGAGGATGTCGCCGAGCGGGTCGCCGGTGCGGGCGTACTCGACCATCGCGTCCTGGAGCTGCTCGTCGCTGACCAGGCCGCTGCGGGTGAGCATCCGGGCCATCTGCATCCGCGCCCGGCGGGCGGCCGGCCGTCTCGACCGGCGTCTCGGTGGGCGGGTAGGCCTCGTCGATGAGCCGGCGCGATCTCGTCGGCGTTGTGCTCGCACCAGGAGGATCGGCCGGTCGAGACGGTCGGCGACGACGTGCTCGGTGATCGAGTCGTCGGCGCGGGTCGCGGCCACGAGCACGTGGCCCTCGTGCAGCTGGTAGGGCATCGACCCGGAAGGTGCGGCAGATGCCCTCGGGGAGCGCGTGCAGCAGCGAGCGGTCGACGCCGTCGGGGATGTGGCGGGACCGCGCTGGTGACGAAGATGGTCATCGGCGACCGGTCCGAGCCGGGCGGCGGGTGGAGCGCAGGCGGGCCGACCCCGGGCGAGCGCGCGCACGAGCCAGCGAGCCGATGAGGCAGCAGCGACGTCACGAGCAGGACGCCAGCACGAAGTCCCGCGGGCGCCCCGCGGTCGCGGCGCAGGCGTCGCACCGACATCGTCACATCCCCCCTGATGTCCCGGCGCCACGCTGAGTGGCCGAGGGTCGCGTGGGCGACCACCGGGCTGTGTCCTTGCCAGTGACGCACGCGGTTGCGGAGGGGGTCAACCAGCGGGTGGTAACAATGACCGTTACCCGTTGGTGGACCTTTCTTGGAGCGATACGGGGGGCGGTACGCGGCTCGCCGCGGGGGCTCGGTGACGCCTGGTTCTAGAGTGGCGCAATGGGTGAGACCGTCTTCACGTACGCCGCCCCGGCCCTGAAGTTCGGGTCGGGCTCCTCGCGCGAGATCGGGCACGACGTCGCCGCGCTCGGCGCCCGCCGCGTGCTGCTCGTGACCGACGCCGGGGTGGCCGCGACCGGGCACCCGGCACGGTCGCCGACGCGCTGACGGCGGCCGGCGTCGAGGTGGTCGTCTACGACGGCGCCCGGGTCGAGCCGACCGACGATCTCGCTCGGCGCCGCGATCGACTTCGCGCGCGACGCCGGCCCGTTCGACGCGGTCGTCGCGGTCGGCGGCGGCTCGGCGATCGACACCGCCAAGGCGGTCAACCTGCTCACCACCAACCCCGGCGAGCTGATGGACTACGTCAACGCGCCGGTCGGCGGCGGGCAGGCGCCGACGGCCGCCGCTGCTGCCCCTGGTGGCCGTGCCCACCACCACCGGCACCGGCAGCGAGAGCACCACGGTCTGCGTGCTCGACGTGCTCGCGCTGCACGTGAAGACCGGCATCAGCCACCCGCGGCTGCGGCCGACGCTGGCGGTGGTCGACCCGGCGCTGCACCATGTCGCAGCCGGCGATGGTCACCGCGGCGGCCGGCATGGACATCCTCTGCCACGCCCTGGAGAGCTACACGGCGCGGTGGTTCGCCGACTTCGACGCCAAGGAGCCCGAGCAGCGGGTGCCCTACTGCGGCGCCAACCCGATCGCCGACATGTGGTCGGAGCGCGCGATGTCGCTGCTCGCCGGCTCGTTCCGGCCGGCGGTGGCCGACGGGTCCGACGTGCGGGCGCGCGAGCAGATGGCGATGGCGGCGACCTTCGCCGGGCTCGGCTTCGGCAACGCCGGCGTGCACATCCCGCACGCGAACGCCTACCCGATCGCCGGCCGGGTGCGTGACTACCGCCCCGCCGGCTACCCGCAGGACGAGGCGATCGTGCCGCACGGCATGGCGGTCTCGCTGACCGCGCCCGAGGCGTTCCGGTTCACCTTCGACGCCTCGCCCGAGCGGCACCTGCGCGCCGCCCGGCTGCTCGACCCGTCGTCCGCGGACGAGCCGGACGGTCCCGACGTGCTGCCCGGCGTCCTGGCGCGGCTGATGCGCGACGTCGACATCCCCAACGGGCTCGCCGAGGTCGGCTACGGCGAGGCCGACGTCGACGACCTGGTCGACGGCTGCGCTCAAGCAGCAGCGGCTGCTCGCCACCGCCCCCAAGGCGCGTCACCGACGACGACCTCGCCGGCGTCTTCCGGGGTTCGCTGGAGCATTGGTGAGTGGCTCGGGTGGCCGGACTTCACCGGCCGGTCGGTGAATTCCGCGGTCGGAGCCGAAAAGCCGGGTAAACCGCGAGTTTCGGCCCAGTCGGCGTCGAGCCTAGGCTGCGCGGGTGAAGCCGCGCCATCGTCGACCTCATCGTGCCGCTGCTGCTGGTGGCGCTGCTGGTGGTCGTCGTCGTGGCGGCGGTGCTCGAGTGAGCGAGCCGCGCGCGCTCGGCGAGGTGCTCGCCGAGGTGCGGGCGCTGCTCGCTCGACGCCGACGACCTGGTGCGGGCGGTGGCGTCTCGGGCGACGGCAGGGCCGACGCGCCCGCCGTGGCGGCGGGTCGAGCTGCGCTACGTCGACCTCAAGGCCGGCCGGCACCTCCAGGTCACGTCCTACGACGACACCCAGGCCCACACCGCCAACCACGCGGCCGGCGGCGCGGCGGCCGAGCCGCGGTCGACGCGCTGCTCGCCGAGCCGTTCGGCAACTGGCACGTCGAGACCACGTCGGCGACCCACCAGGTGCGGGTGACCAAGCGGGTCGAGGCCGTCCTGGCCACCACCGCCCGCGACCGAGCCGGTCGAGCCGCCGACCGCGACCACGACCGCGACGAAGCGACCGGCTGCTGCCCGAGTCCGACCCGGTGTTCGCCGCCCTCGGGCTCACCGACCGCGACGGGACGGTGAAGCCGAGCCGGCAGGCGAAGTACCGGCAGGTCGAGGACTTCCTGCGGGTGCTCGACGCCACGGTCACCGAGGCGATCGACGCCGGCCACCTGCGACGGCCGACCGAGGCCGACCCGCTGCGGGTCGTCGACCTCGGCTGCGGCAACGCCTACCTGACCTTCGCCGCGCAGCGGTTCCTCACCGGCGTGCGCGGGCTGCCGGTGGTGGTCACCGGCGTCGACGTGAAGGAGCAGTCGCGCGAGCACAACGAGGAGGTGGCCGGCCGGCCTCGGGCTGCCGGCCGACGTTCGTGGTCGGGCTCGATCCGCGACGCCGACGCTCGGCGCGGCCGCCCGAGGTCGTGCTCGCCCTGCACGCCTGCGACACCGCCACCGACGAGGCGCTGGCCCGCGCCGTCGAGTGGCAGGCGCCGCTGGTGCTGGCCGCGCCGTGCTGCCACCACGACGTCGCCGCCCAGCTGCGGCGGGCGCCCACGCCGGCGCCGTACGCCGAGCTGACCCGGCACGGGATCCTGCGCGAGCGGCTGGCCGACACCCTCACCGACGCGCTGCGCGCCTCGCTGCTGCGGCAGCGAGGGCTACCGCGTCGACGTGATGCAGTTCGTGGAGAGCAAGCACACCCCGCGCAACACGCTGCTGCGCGGCGTGCGCACCGGGGCGGCGCGCCGACGACGCGGTCCGGCGCGACTACGACGACCTCGTGACCACGTGGGCGGCTGCGGCCGCGCGCTCGCCGACCTGCTGGGGCAGTGACGCCGGTGGGCGTCGCTCGCGGCCCTCGCGGTGGCCGTGCCGCTCGCCGTCGGCGTCCGTGCTCGTCGGTGACGAGCGGCCCCGACGCCGGCGGCGAGGTGGCGTTCACCTTCGCCGACCCCGACGATCGTCGAGTCGAGCGGGCTGGTGGCGCGCGGCGGACGGTTCGTCACCGTCAACGACTCCGGCGACACCGGTCGGGTGTTCACCGTCGACCCGCCACCGGCGACACCGTCGGGTCACCACCGGGTGGGGCGACGCCGTCGACGTCGAGGCGGTGGCGCCGTGGGGGCCGGGCGAGGTGCTCGGTCGGCGACATCGGCGACAACGCTCGGCAACCGCGAGTCGGTCGACCGCTGGCGGTGCCGGTCGGCCGCGGCGACCGCGAGGTCGACGGCGACGTCCGTACGAGCTGGTCTACCCCGGCGGGCCGCAGGACGCCGAGACGCTGCTGGTGACCCGCGCACCCGGCAGGTCGCTGGTGGTGACCAAGGGGATCTTCGGCGGCGACGTGCTGCGTGGCGCCGCGCGACCGCTGCGACGCCGACCGGCCCAACCGGCTGCGCCGGATCGGCACGGCGCGTCGGCATCGCCACCGACGGCGCGTTCTTCCCCGACGGCCGCCACCTCGTCGTGCGCGACTACACCCGGGCCGTCGTCTACGCGTGGCCGTCGCTCGGCGAGGTCGGCCGGCTTCGACCTGCCCGACGCAGCCGCAGGGCGAGGGGATCGCCGTCGACCCGCGGGGCGCGGTGTTCGTGAGCACCGAGGGCGCGCGGTCGGAGGTGCTGCGGGTCGCCTGCCGGCCCGGGTGCGGCGGCGCCGTCGAACCGCTGCCACCCGCCGACCCCCCGGACGCCGACGTCGACGCCGCCGGCGGACGCCGGTCACGGAGACCGACGATCGTGCCCGACGCCGAGGAGAGTCGACCGGCCGGTGTGGCCGTGGGCCGTCGGCGGCGTTGGTGTGCCTGGCGGGCCTCGGTCGTGCTCGTGCGTCCGCGTCGACCTCGGTGACGCGGCCTCCGCCGGGGTGGGGCCGGGCGCCGCCGGGTCTTCCTATCCTCGCTCGCGTGGTGCGACTGCGCAGGACCTCCCCCGACCAGCCCGGCTGGACCCGGCGCCGTGCGGGCAAGGGCTTCGTCTACCTCGACGAGCACGGCGGGCCGACTCCCTGACGGAGGACGTCGCAGCGGGTGCGCGACCTGGTGATCCCGCCGGCGTGGCAGGACGTGTGGATCACGCCGTACGCCAACGGCCACCTGCAGGCGGTCGGCACCGACGACGCCGGCCGCCGGCAGTACCTCTACCACCCGGAGTGGCGCACCCGGCGCGACGCGCGAGAAGTTCGACCGGATGCTGCTCTTCGGCAAGGGGCTGGTGAAGGCGCGCGAGCTGGTGCTCGCCGACCTCGGCCGCGAGGGCATGCCGCTGGAGCGGGCGTGCGCGGCCGCCGTCCGGCTGCTCGACCTGGGCTACTTCCGGATCGGCAACGACGTCTACGCCGACGAGAACGGCTCGTTCGGGCTCACCACGCTCGAGCGGCGGCACGTGAAGCGGCACCAGGACCGGCTGGTGTTCGCCTTCTCGGGCAAGTCCGGCGTCGACCACCGCATCGAGATCGACGACGCCGACCGTGATCGAGGCGGTCGAGATCATGCGGCGTCGGCGCAGCAAGGACGACCCGCGGCTGCTGGCCTACCAGGACGGCCGGTCGTGGCGCTCGGTCATCCCCGACCTGGTCAACGACCTACGTGCGCGAGACCACCGGCCTCGAGGCGACGGCCAAGGACTTCCGCACCTGGCACGCCACCGTGCTCGCCGCCGCGGCGCTGGCCGAGACGCACCGAGCCGGGGGAGACCAAGGCGTCGCGGAAGCGGGCGGTCGCGGGGGCGATGAAGGAGGTCTCGGAGTTCCTCGGCAACACGCCGACGCTGGCCCGCTCGTCCTACGTCGACCCGCGGGTGATCGAGGCCTACGAGCGCGGCATCACCATCGCCTCCACCACGCGACGCCGCCACGACACCCCCGACCTGCGGCAGGCCGCGCTCGAGCGCGCCACGCTGCGGCTGATCAAGGAGGTCGACCCGCGGTGAGGCTCCGGTGACGCTCGAGGTCACCGCCGTCCAGGGCGACATCACCGCCCAGGACGTCGACGCCGTCGTCAACGCCGCCAACCGGGCGATGCGCGGCGGAGGTGGGGTCGACGGCGCCATCCACCGCGCCGGCGGCCCCGCGGTGCTCGACGGACTGCGTGCGCCGCTTCCCCGACGGCCTCGCCACCGGTGACGCCGGCTGGACGACGGGCGGGGACCTGGCGGCGCAGTGGGTGATCCACGTGGTCGGCCCGAACCGTCACGCCGGCGAGACCGACCGCGGCCTGCTGCTCTCCTGCTACGCCCGCGCGCTGGAGGTCGCCGACGAGCTCGGCGCCCGCACCGTCGCGTTCCCGCTGGTGTCGGCCGGCGTCTACGGCTGGTCGCAGCAGGAGTCGGTCGACGTGCGCCCTCGAGGCCTTCGCGCGCCGCCGACACCGGCGTTGCCGAGGCGCACGGCTCGTCGCCTTCGACGCGGTCGTGCGCTCGGCGGTGGCATGCCGAGCGCGGCACTAGGCCGGTAGGTGGCTCGACGACCTAGTCGATGCAGTGGGTGAGGGCCTCGACGTCGGCGGGGTCGACGGCGGGGTACATCGCGATGCGCAGCTGGTTCTGGCCGAGCTTGCGGTAGGGCTCGGTGTCGACGATGCCGTTGGCGCGCAGGACCTCGGCGACCGCGGCGGCGTCGACGCCGTCGAAGTTGATCGTGCCGATCACCAGCGAGCGGTGGTCGGGGTCGGCGACGTACGGCGTGGTGTACGACGTCTTCTCGGCCCAGCCGTAGAGCGCGTCGGACGACGCCGTGGTGCGCTCGACCATGCCGGTGAGGCCGCCGGAGGCGTTCATCCAGTCGAGCTGCTCGGCCATCAGGAACAGCGTGGCCACCGACGGGGTGTTGTAGGTCTGGTTCTTCGCGGAGTTGTCGATCGCGGTCGGCAGGTCGAAGAACGCCGGGACGTGCCGGTCGGAGGCGGCGACGCGGGCGGCCCGCTCGAGGGCGGCCGGCGACATGATCGCGATCCACAGCCCGCCGTCGGAGGCGAAGCACTTCTGCGGCGCGAAGTAGTAGACGTCGCACTCGGCGAGGTCGACCGGCAGGCCGCCGGCGCCGGAGGTGGCGTCGATCAGCACCAGGGACGTCGGACGACGCCGCCGGCGGGCCGCACGACCGGGGCCATCACGGCGGTCGAGGTCTCGTTGTGGGCCCAGGCGTAGACGTCGACGCCGTCCTCGGCGACGGCGACCGGCCGCGAGCCCGGCTCGGCGGTGATCACCGTCGGCTCGTCGAGCCACGGCGCGGCCGCCGCGGCCGTGGCGAACTTCGAGGAGAACTCGCCGAACGAGAGGTGCTGGCTCCTCCGCTCGATCAGGCCGTGGGTGGCGACGTCCCAGAACGCGGTGGCGCCGCCGTTGCCGAGCACGACCTCGTAGCCGTCGGGCACGGCGAAGAGGTCGCGCAGCCCCGACCGCACCCGGCCCACCAGGTCGCGCACCGGCGCCTGCCGGTGCGAGGTGCCCATGAGCGAGGCGCCGGTGGCCGCGAGCGCGTCGAGGTGCGACGTCTGCATCTTCGACGGGCCGGCGCCGAAGCGTCCGTCGGCGGGCAGCAGGTCGGTGGGAATGGTGAGGCGTCACCCCCCTATCGTGGCAGCCGTGACGTCGACGGAAGTCGGGCTGACGTCCACGCTGCGCCTGGTGCAGGTCGGCTACGAGCACCCCGACGCGCACCGGCTCATCGAGGCGGTGCAGGAGGAGTACGTCGTGCGCTACGGCGAGCCGCGACGGGACCCCGCTCGACCCGCTGATGTTCGTGCCCCCGCACGGCAGCTTCTTCGTCGGCTACCTGGGCGACGAGGCCGTGGCCACCGGCGCCTGGCGCGCGGCCGAGGTCGACGGCGTTCGGGGAGGACCGGGTGGCCGAGGTCAAGCGGATGTACGTCGTGCCGCAGGTCCGCGGGCGCGGGCTCGCCCGCGTCGTGCTGGCCCACCTCGAGCGCACCGCCGTCGAGGCCGGCCATCGCGCGATGGTGCTCGAGACCGGCCGCGGGCAGCCCGAGGCGATCGCGCTGTACGAGTCCTCCGGCTACACCCCGATCCCGAAGTTCGGCTTCTACGCCTGCGTCGAGGGCGCGGTGCACCTCGGCCGGCAACTCGAGCCCGACCAGGGTCAAGGGTCGCCGCGCCGCGACCGATAACCACCTGGTGATCGCCTTCCGCCACACCCTGCTCCTGGTCATCGCGGCGGTCGCAGCCGTCCTCGCCGCGATGCCGGGCCCGCCGCCCGCCTCGTGGCGGACGGCGGCCTACCCGCTCGAGGACTTCGCGTCCTACCAGCCGGCCACCCGCTGCGTGCGCCACGCGCAGCCCGGCACCGTGATGCTCGCCCGCTACCTGGTGCGCCGGCACGGCGGTGGCTCGGGGCCGATCACCCGCCGGTGCGGCGGCAGCCGCTCCGAACACACCGAGGGCCGAGCGTTCGACTGGACCAACGACGCCGCCACCAAGGCCGGCCGGCAGCGTGTGGCGCGGTTCCTGCGCGAGGTCCTCGCCGCCGGACCCTCCGGCGAGCGCGCCGTCGTCGCCCGCCGGATGGGCATCATGTACATCATCTGGAACGACCGGATGTTCGCCGCCTGGGACCAGTTCCGTCCCGAGCCCTACCTGAGCTCGTCGTGCCGATCGCTCAAGAAGTGCTCCACCACGCTGCGGCACCGCGACCACGTGCACATCTCGCTGACGCGGCAGGCCGCGCAGCGCCGGACCTCCTGGTACCGGTACCGGATGGAGCGGTGAGCCGACCGGCCGGTGGTGGGTGCGCCGGGCTCAGGAGCCCGCCCACTCCGAGCTCCAGCCCTCCACCTCGTCGGCGCCGCGGGGCTCCGGGCCGGTGTAGACGGCGGACGGGCGGATCAGCCGGCCGGTCCGCTTCTGCTCGAGGATGTGCGCCGACCAGCCGCCGGTGCGGGCGCAGGTGAACATCGAGGTGAACATGGTCGGCGGCACCTCGGCGAAGTCGAGCACGATCGCGGCCCAGAACTCCACGTTGGTCTCGAGCACCCGGTCGGGGCGGCGGGCCTTGAGCTCGGCGAGCGCGGCCTTCTCCAGCGCCTCGGCCACCTCGTAGCGGGGCGCGCCCAGCTCACGGGCGGTGCGGCGCAGCACCCGGGCGCGGGGGTCCTCGGCACGGTAGACGCGGTGGCCGAAGCCCATCAGCCGCTCGCCGGAGTCGAGGAGACCCTTCACATAACCCTCGGCGTCGCCGCTCTTCTCGACGTCCTCGATCATCCCGAGCACCCGCGACGGCGCGCCGCCGTGCAGGGGGCCGCTCATCGCGCCGATCGCGCCGGAGAACGCCGCGGCGACGTCGGCACCGGTGGAGGTGATGACCCGCGCGGTGAAGGTGGAGGCGTTCATGCCGTGCTCGGCGGCGCTGCTCCAGTAGGCGTCGATGGCGTGCGCGTGCTGCGGGTCGGCGTCGCCCTTCCAGCGGATGAGGAACTTCTCGGCGAGCGTGCGCCCCTCGTCGACCACCTTCTGCGGGACGACGGCCTGGTTCAACCCGCGCGCGGACTGGGCGGCGTAGGAGAGCACCATGACCGCGAGCCGGCCGATGTCCTCACGGGCCTGCTCGTCGCTGATGTCGTAGGTCTGGCCGAACCCGAAGGCCGGGGCGAGCATCGCCACCGCCGCCTGGACGTCGACCCGCACGTCACCGGTGTGGACGGGCAGGTTGTACGGCTCGGCGGGAGCCAGGCCCGGCGTGTAGGCCCCGTCGATGAGCAGGCCCCACACGTTCTCGAACGGCACCCGGCCGACGATGTCCTCGATGTCGACGCCGCGGTAGCGGAGTGCCGATCCTTCCTTGTCGGGCTCGGCGATCTGCGTCTCGAAGGCGACGACGCCTTCCAGCCCGTGGTGCACCTCGGTCATGACGACTTCCTCTCCTCGAGCAGCGTCGGCATTCTGCACCACGCCGTCGGGTGAGCAGCCGGGTCCTACCGTGGGAGGCATGGGAGACAACACGCACGACGACGCCGAGATAGCCGCGCTGCGTGCCGAGTACGCCGCCGGCGGGCTGGCCGAGAGCGACCTCGCACCCGACCCGGTGGCGATGTTCGAGCGCTGGTTCGCCGACGTGCGCGCGGCGAATCTGCACGAGCCGAACGCCATGGTGGTGTCCACCGCGGACGGCACCGGCGCGCCGTCGTCGCGGATGGTGCTGCTCAAGGGCTTCGGCGCCGACGGCTTCCGGTTCTTCACCAACACCGCCTCCCACAAGGGCAGCGACCTGGCGGCCAACCCGCGCTGCGCACTGCTGTTCCCCTGGCACCTGCTCGAGCGGCAGGTGCGGGTCGAGGGCTCGGCCACCCCGCTGCCCGAGTCCGACGTCCGCGAGTACGCCGCCTCGCGCCCGCGGGGCTCGCAGCTGGGGGCGTGGGCCTCCCACCAGTCCCGGCCGGTCGCCGACCGCGCCGAGCTCGACGCTGCCTACGCCGCCGCCGAGGCCCGCTTCGACGGCGTCGCGGACGACGCGATCCCGGTGCCCGAGGAGTGGGGCGGCTACCTCGTGCGCCCCGAGCTGGTCGAGTTCTGGCAGGGCCGCCGCGGCCGGCTGCACGATCGGCTCGTCTACCGGCGCGACGGCGACGGCTGGTCGACCGGGCGGCTCGCGCCCTGAGGCTCAGCCGGCGCCGATGTAGGAGACCGTGAACCCGTCGATCCTGGAGTCGGGCACCACCTCGACGTAGATGCCGTAGGAGTACTGCGAGTTGTCGACGGGGGCCGTGTCGCCGGGCGCGGTCAGCGTCAGGGTGGTGTCGCCCGGCGTCCCCGAGGTCGCGCCGAAGGCGAGGCCCTCGGACCCGCGCGCCGCTGGGTCGTACCTGATCAGGAAGACCCGGATGTCAGCGTCGGTGTCGGCGTTGGCGTCGTTGCCGGTGACGACGACCGAGGTCGGGCGCACGCCGTCAGGGAGCTGCAACCGTGTCCGGAACGGACCAGCGGCGTTCGGTAGGAGCGACCCGTTGTTGTTGGTGCTGTAGTCGCCCCCGGGACCCACGAAGAGCAGGTCGGTGCCGGTGTACGTGAGGCTCCCGCTCGGGGACTTCAGCGACCTCTCCGAGATGTCGGCGCCGGTGAGGCTGTTCGCGGCCACGTCGGCGCCGGTCAACGAGCCGTCCTCGACCTGGCGGCCTCCTACTGCGGAGCGGCCGATCTTGGTCGACGTGACCGCGCCGTTGCGGATGTCGATCGTGCGGACGGCACCGGTCTTGAGCTGCTCGGTGCCGACGCTGTTGCGTGCGAGCGCCGCGGCGCCGTAGCTCGCGCCGCCCGTGGCGGCGACGAGGGCGAAGGCGGAGAGGGCGAGGGCGGCGGTCGAGCGCGCGGATGAGGTCACGAGCCGGACGCTAGGCACCGGTGGGCCGGCCCGGACCCGAACCGGTGAATCTTGTCCGTCGGGAAGCCGCCGGTCTAGCGCTGCGCGACAGCCCCGACCCGGAATTGCGTTGTGACGGGCGGGTCCGCGACCTACGCTCGTCGTACACGGGAAAGGAGGTGGTCCGAAGAATGAATTCTTCAAGGACGCGTGAGGTGGCTGCCCGCTAGCAGCCCCAGCATCACGGTGGGCCGAACTGCCCGCCGAGGCTGCTGGTGAATCCATCGCAGTCACCCGACCCGCAGGCGATCCGGGATCACGTCCCCCGGAGTGGTTGGTCCGTCAGGACCGGCCGGTGCCTGCGGGTCGTCTGCGTCTGCATCGTCCCGGATCGTGCGCGTCCAGCCGGCTCAGCCGAGCGGGCGGAATCGGGTCGGGGGGACGACCGACACCGTGCCAGGATCGTTGACGACCGCAACAACCGCGGACCACGGGACGGGGACTGGATGCTGACGCGACTCCTGCGCGAGCGACTCGTGCCGTACCGCTCGTGGTTGACCGGGGTGGTGGTGCTCCAGTTCGCTCAGCGTGCTCGCGATGCTCTACCTGCCCAGCCTCAACGCCCGGATCATCGACGAGGGCATCGCCACCGGCGACACCGGCACGATCCTGCGCCTCGGCGGCGTCATGCTCGCCGTCTCGATGCTGCAGATCGTCGCCTCGCGTCGGGGCGGCGTGGTTCGGCGTCGCGCACGGCGATGGCGTTCGGCCGCGACCTGCGCCGCGACCTGTTCCACCGGGTCGGCACGTTCTCGGCCCGCGAGCTGCAGCAGTTCGGCGCCCCGTCGCTGATCACCCGCGGCACCAACGACGTGCAGCAGGTGCAGATGCTGGTGCTGATGGCCTGCCTCATCGCGCGTCTCGTCGCCGATCATGATGGTCGGCGGCGTGCATGATGGCGCTGCGCGAGGACGTCGGTCTCGGCTGGATCCTCGCCGTCGTGGTGCCCGCGCTGTTCCTCGCCGTCGGCTTCGTGATCTGCGCGGATGGTGCCGAGCTTCCGGCTCATGCAGGAGCCGCATCGACGAGGTCAACCGGGTGCTGCGCGAGCAGGTCACCGGCATCCGGGTCGTCCGCGCGTTCGTGCGCGAGCCCGAGGAGCGAGCCCGGTTCGGCCGAGCCAACGACGACCTCACCGAGGTCGCGGTCCGAGCCGGCCGCTGGCTGGCCACGATGTTCCCGCTGGTGATGCTGGTGGTGAACGTCGCCAGCGTCGGCCGTCATCTGGTTCGGCGGCCACCGCGTCGACAGCGGCGAGATGCAGGTCGGCGCGCTCACCGCCTTCCTCGCCTACCTGATGCAGATCCTGATGTCGGTGATGATGGCGACCTTCATGCTCATGCAGGTGCCGCGCTCGGCGGTGTGCGCCGACCGGATCGTCGAGGTGCTCGACACCGATCCTCGACCGTGGCGCCGCCGGCCCACCCCACGGCGCCCGACCCGGCCCGGCGCGGCCACCTCGACCTCGAGCACGTCACGTTCGCCTACCCCGGTGCCGACGACGCCGGTGCTGCAGGACGTCTCGCTGAGCGCGCGGCCCGGCCGCACCCTGGCCGTCATCGGCTCCACCGGCGCCGGCAAGTCGACCCTGGTCAACCTGGTGCCGCGGCTCTTCGACGCCACCTCCGGCGTGGTGCGCGTCTCCGGCGTGGCCGTCACCGACCTCGAGCCCGACGGTGCTCTGGCGACCAGATCGGGCTGGTGCCGCAGCGGGCCTACCTGTTCTCCGGCACGATCCGCACCAACCTCGAGCACGGCCGCGAGGACGCGACCGACGACGACCTCTGGGCGGCGCTCGAGGTGGCGCAGGCGCGCGACTTCGTGGAGGCGCTGCCCGACGGGCTCGACGCCCGGGTCTCCCAAGGCGGCACCAACTTCTCCGGCGGGCAGCGGCAGCGGCTCGCGATCGCCCGCGCCGTCGTCCGGCGGCCCGAGGTGTTCCTGTTCGACGACTCGTTCTCGGCACTCGACCTCGCCACCGACGCCCGGTTGCGCGCGGCGCTGGCGCCGGTCACCACCGACGCCACCGTCGTGGTGGTGGCGCAACGCGTCTCCACGATCCGCGACGCCGACGAGATCGTCGTGCTCGAGGACGGGCGGGTCGTCGGCCGCGGCACCCACCGCGAGCTGCTCGACGACTGCACGACCTACCAGGAGATCGTCGCCTCCCAGCTCAGCGCCGAGGAGGTCGTCGCATGACCGGCACCGCCGAGGACGCCGCCGAGCACGCCGCCCAGGCACCGTCAAGCCGACCCTCCAGGCCACCGAGCGGATCGAGGCGCCCATGGGCGGGCCCGGTCGCGGCCCGATGGGCGGCGGCATGGTCGGCCAGAAGGCGATGGACTTCGGCCCGTCGGCGAAGCGCCTCGCGGACCGGATGCGGCCCGACCGGCTGGCCGTGACGGTCGTCGTGCTGCTGACCGTGGCGAGCGTGGCGCTGATGTCGGTCGGCCCGCGGGTGCTCGGCCACGCCACCGACCTGGTGTTCAGCGGCTTCGTCGGGCGCCAGGTGCCCGCGGGCTCGCCCGACTCCGCGCTGCCCGACGCCGTCCAGGGCCAGGACGTCGTGCCCGGGCCAGGGCGTCGACTTCGGCGCCGTGGCGGCGCACGCTCCTCACGGTCGCTCGCGATCTACGTGGTGGCCTCGCTGCTCGGCTGGCTCGCGGGCTACGTGCTCAACGGCGTCGTGCAGCGCACCGTCCGACCGGATGCGCGAGGACGTCGAGGACAAGATCAACCGGCTGCCGCTCGGCTACTTCGACCGCTCCGCGCGCGGCGAGCTGCTCAGCCGGGTCACCAACGACATCGACAACGTCAGCACCATCGCTGCAGCAGACGATGAGCCAGCTGCTCACCTCGCTGATGACGGTGGTGGCGGTGCTGGCGATGATGCTCTGGATCTCGCCGCTGCTGGCGCTGGTCGCCCTGCGTCAGCGTGCCCGCCTCGCTCGGCGTCACCCGGGCGATCATGAAGCGCTCGCAGGGGCAGTTCGTCGCCCAGTGGCGACGTACCGGCCAGCTCAACGCCCACGTCGAGGAGGCGTTCTCCGGTCACGCGCTGGTCAAGCGTCTTCGGCCGCCGTCAGCACGTGGAGGAGCGAGTTCGACGAGCAGAACGAGGAGCTGTACGACGTCAGCTTCCGCGCGCAGTTCGTGAGCGGCCTGATCATGCCGACGATGATGTTCATCGGGAACCTCAACTACGTCGTGGTCGCCGTCGTCGGCGGCGCTGCGCGTGGCCAGTGGGTCGCTCACCCTGGGCGAGGTGCAGGCGTTCGTGCAGTACACGCGGCAGTTCACCCAGCCGCTCACCACGGTCGCGTCGATGGCCAACCTGCTGCAGTCGGGGGTCGCGTCGGCCGAGCGGGTCTTCGAGCTGCTCGACGCCGAGGAGGAGCCGGCCGACGCCGCCGGCGCGGCCGCGCCCCCCGCGGCCGCGGCGAGGTCGTGTTCGAGCGACGTCACGTTCTCCTACGACCCCGACCGCCCGCTCATCACCGACCTGTCGCTGGTCGCGCGCCCGGGGCAGACCGTCGCGATCGTCGGCCCCACCGGCGCCGGCAAGACCACCCTGGTCAACCTGCGTCATGCGGTTCTACGACCTCGACGGCGGCCGGATCGTCGTCGACGGCCTCGACATCACCGAGATGCCGCGCGCCGAGCTGCGCGGCCGGATCGGCATGGTGCTCCAGGACACCTGGCTCTTCGAGGGCACGATCCGCGACAACATCGCCTACGGCCGGCCGGACGCCACCGAGGAGCGAGGTGCTGGAGGCCGCGCGGGCGACGTTCGTCGACCGCTTCGTCCACTCGCTTGCCCGACGGCTACGACACGGTGGTCGACGAGGCGGGCTCGAACCTGTCGGCGGGGGAGCGGCAGCTGGTCACGATCGCCCGCGCCTTCCTCACCGACCCGGCGCTGCTGATCCTCGACGAGGCGACGTCGTCGGTCGACACCCGCACCGAGCTGCTGCTCCAGCAGGCGATGGCGGCGCTGCGCACCGATCGCACGTCGTTCGTCATCGCCCACCGGCTCTCCACGATCCGCGACGCCGACCTGATCCTGGTGATGGAGGACGGCGCCATCGTCGAGCAGGGCACCCACGACGAGCTGCTCGTGGTCGACGGCGCCTACGCCCGGCTGTACCGGTCGCAGTTCGCGACGGGCGGACCGACGACGCCCGGCTGAGCGGCGGCTGGGGCGAGTCCTCTCGGCCCCGGCGCAAAAAGTTGCGCACGGCAACCACCAGGGAATATAGTTGACCACGACAACCGTTGTCACCTGTCGTGAAGGACGAGATGACCCAGACCGCCGCCCCGCCGGCTGCCGAGCATGCCGGCCCCATGACGCACCGCGAGGTGCTGACGGCGCTGAGCGGGCTGCTGCTGGCGATGTTCGTGGCGATGCTGTCGAGCACGGTGGTCACCAACGCGCTGCCGGCGATCGTCACCGACCTCGGCGGCACCCAGACCGGCTACACCTGGGTCGTCGTGGCCACGCTGCTCGCGATGACCGCCAGCACGCCGCTGTGGGGCAAGGCGGCCGACCTCACCAGCAAGAAGGCGCTGGTGCAGTCGGCGCTCGTCGTCTACACGATCGGCTCGCTGGTCGCGGCCTTCGCGCCCACGATGAGCGTGCTGATCGGTGCCCGTGTCGTCCAGGGCCTCGGTGTCGGCGGGCTGACGGCCCTGGTGCAGGTCGTGATCGCCACGATGGTGTCGCCGCGCGAGCGGGGTCGCTACTCCGGCTACATCGGCGCGGTCTTCGCCGTCGCCACCGTGAGCGGCCCGCTGCTCGGCGGGCTCGTCGTCGACAGCCCGCTCGGCTGGCGGGGCTGCTTCTTCGTCGGCCTGCCGTTCGCCCTCGCGGCGCTCGTCGTGCTGCAGCGCACCCTGCACCTGCCCGTCGTGAGGCGGCCGGCGAAGGTCGACTGGCTCGGCGGCACCCTGATCGTCGGCGGTGTGAGCGTGCTGCTCGTGTGGGTCTCGCTCGCCGGCCAGCAGTTCGCCTGGGCGTCGGCCACCACCGCGCTCCTCGTCACCGCGGGCGTGCTCGTGATCGTCGCTGCCGCGTACGTCGAGGCGCGGGTCGCGGCCGAGCCCGTCATCCCGATCCGGCTGTTCCGCGACCGCACCGTGGTGCTCGCCGTCGTCGCCGGCGTGATGATCGGCGTCGCCATGTTCGGCGCCACCGTCTACCTCAGCCAGTACTTCCAGCTCTCCCGCGGCATGAGCCCCACCGAGGCCGGGATGATGTCGGTCGCGATGGTCGGCGGGCTGCTGCTCGCCAGCATCTTCACCGGTCGCCGCATCACCGCCACCGGCCGATGGAAGCACTTCCTCGTCGGCGGCACCGCGCTCGTCGTCGTCGGCCTGGCGCTGCTCGCCACCATCGACGCCGACACCCCGCTGGTCGAGGTCGGTCTCTTCATGTTCGTGGTCGGCCTCGGGCTCGGCGCCACGATGCAGAACCTCGTGCTCGCCGTGCAGAACGCCGTCCCCACCGCCGACCTCGGCGCGGCCAGCTCCACGATCGCGTTCTTCCGCTCGATGGGCGGCTCGGTCGGCGTCTCGGTGCTGGGCGCGCTGCTGGCCCACCAGGTGACCCGTGACGTCAACGACGGCCTGACCGCGCGGGGAATCTCCACCGGAGATCACCAGAGCCACGACATCCCCGACCTGGCCACGCTGCCGCCCGTGGTGCGCGACCTGTACGAGCACGCGTTCGGCTCAGCAGTGGGACACCTGTTCCTCGTCTCGGTTCCCTTTGCCATCCTGGCCCTCGTGTGCGTCGTGCTGATCAAGGAGGTCCCGCTGCGGACCACCCTCGACGACGGCGCGCCCCGGGGCGCCGCCACCACCGCCGTCCCTGCCGGTCGGGAGCACTGAGATGAGCGGTCGAGCCCAGCCGCGCGCGGACTCGCTGCGCCACCTCGAGCACGAGGTCGGCGTGCTCATCCGGCGCGTCAAGCGTGTGATCGGCGAGCGGGCCCGCGCCGTGCACCCCGACCTCCAGCCGGCGTCCTACCTGATGCTCGGCTACGTGTCCGAGAACGGCCCGGTGCGCGCCTCGGCCGTCGCCGAGGTGTTCGGCATCGACAAGGGCGCGATCAGCCGGCAGGTCACCCACCTGGTCGACCTCGGCCTGCATCGACGGCCAGCCCGACCCCGCCGACACGCGCGCCACGCTGCTGAGCGTCACCGACGACGCCATCGCGCGGCTCGAGGAGATCACGAGCCACCGGCGCAAGCTCGTCGACGAGCAGCTGGGCGACTGGTCGGCCCCCGAGCTCGAGCAGTTCGCGAGCGACCTGGCCCGCTACAACGCCGCGCTCAACGCGCTGAACGCGGTCAACGACGCCAGGTTGTTCGGATCCACACGGCGGTGTCGGGGGGCAGCGTGCCGTCGACCTCGCCGCTGGCGAGCACGACGTCGCCGTCGGGCAGCGCCACGGCCTCGCTCCGCAGTTGACCAGCACCGTGAGGTCGCCCCGCCGCAGCGTCAGCACGTCGCCGTCGCTGCTCACGTCGACCGGCGCCTCGTGGTCGATCTCGCGGCGCCGGGCCAGCGCGGCCCGGTAGAGCTCGAGGGTCGACCTCGGGTCGCCGGTCTGGGCCTCGACGGTCAGCGCGGCCCACCCGTCGGGCTGCGGGATCCACGGCTGGCCGTCGCCAGGGCCGAAGCCGAACGGCGGCGCGGTGCCGGACCACGGCACGGGCACCCGGCAGCCGTCGCGGCCGACCTCGCCGGTGCGGAACCAGGCGGGATCCTGCCGGTGCTCCGGGTCGACGTCGACCTGCTCGAGCCCGAGCTCCTCGCCCTGGTAGACGTAGGCGGAGCCGGGGAGCGACAGCATCGCCACCGTGGCCGCGCGGGCCCGGGCGAGCCCGACCCCACCGCCGCCGTAGCGGGTGGGGTGCCGCTGCACGTCGTGGTTGCTCAGCACCCAGGTGGGCCAGGCCGCGACGTCGTCGAGCGCCTCGAAGGTGCCGGTGATCGTGCGGGCGAGGGCCGCCGCCGACCACGGGGTCAGCAGCCAGGCGAAGTTGAAGGCCTGGTGCATCTCGTCGGAGCGCACGAAGCGTGCCATCGACTCGGGGGTCTGGGTCCAGGCCTCGGCCACGAGCATCCGGTCGCCGTCGTACTCCTCGAGGACGGCGCGCCAGCGCCGGTAGACGTCGTGCACCTCCGGCTGGTCCCACATCGGCTCGTCGGCGAGGGTGCGCTCGACCATGCTGGCCGCCTCGGGCTCCGACTCCGGGTTGATCGCACCGCTCGACCCGCTCTCCCCCTCGGGGACCACCTGGTCGCGCAGCGACTCCTCCTTCAGCAGCCCGTGCGCGACGTCGACGCGGAAGCCGTCGGCCCCGCGGTCGAGCCAGAACCGCAGCACGTCCTCGAACATGTCGCCGATCTCGGGGTTGCGCCAGTCGAGGTCGGGCTGCGTGGTGTCGAACAGGTGGAGGTACCACTCGCCGTCGGGCACCCGGGTCCAGGCGCTGCCGCCGAACACCGACATGCCAGTTGTTGGGCGGCTCGCTGCCGTGCTCGCCGCGCCCGTCGCGGAAGAGGTAGCGCGCCCGCTCCGGGCTGCCCGGCGGCGCGGCCAGCGCGGCCTTGAACCACACGTGCTCCGAGGAGGTGTGGTTCGGGCACCAGGTCGACGATCACCTTCAGCCCCAGCTCGTGGGCGCGGGCGAGCAGCGCGTCGGCATCCTCCAGCGATGCCGAACAGCGGGTCGACGTCGAGGTAGTCGCTGACGTCGTAGCCGTGGTCGTGCTGCGGGGAGCGGTAGAACGGCGTCAGCCAGAGCGCGTCGACGCCGAGGTCGCGCAGGTGGGGGAGCCGGCTCGTGATGCCGGGCAGGTCGCCCAGGCCGTCGCCGTCGGCGTCGGCGAAGCTGCGCACGTAGATCTGGTAGACGACCGCGTCACGCCACCACGGTCGTCCATCGCTGTCCGTCAACCGAGGTCCCCCGGGGCACCGAGATCCACACGTGCTCGGCCACGGCGATCGCGCGGCCACTGGAGTCGTAGAGGGCGGCGGAGGTGAAGGTGCGGCGGCCCTCGCGGCCGCGCGCGCTGCCCATCACCACGTGCTCCTCCCCGAGACGAGGGGGGAGTCCGACCACGGCCGTCATCGTACCGAGCACCATCAGCCGCTCGGTGAGATCGCCCGCCCAGCCGCCGATGCAGTCGAGGGCGGCCCAGGTGGCCGGGATGGTGGCCTCCTCGCCGTCGGCGTCGCCGACGCTCTCGTCGGGCGTCCAGGTGGCGGCGACCCGGGCCTGGCCGTCCTCGTCGTCGACCTGGCCCGGGAAGATCCGCAGCCCGTCACCGGGCTCGCGGTCGGTGCCGCAGGCGAAGCACCCGGGGAACGGGTGGAAGTCGAGGCCGGCGTAGTGCTCCTCGGCGGCGCGGGCGAGGTCGGGCGTGACGCAGTCGACGACGGTGAGGTCGGCGTCGGCGCGGGTCGCCGTGGCGACGACGTCGCCCTCGTGCCGGGCGGTGGCGGTCCCGTCGGCGACCTCGACGTCGATCGGGACGTCGAGGGGTGGCGGCTGGCGCAGCACCACGGTGACGGTGGTGGGGCCGGTGTGGGCCATGAGCTCCTCGGCCAGCCGGCCGGCACTCCATCCGCCGTTGCCCGACCGGGCCGGCCCGCGGAAGCGTGCGGGGACCGTCATGGTGGCGGCGGTGGTGCGGCTCATCTGCCCGAGATCTCCTGGTACCGGTCGAGCGCCTCCTGGCGCTCCTCGCGGTGGTCGACGATCGGGCGAGGGTATCCCGTCCGCTCCCGGTCCGCGTCGGTCGGCTCGTGCGGATCCTCGGCGTCGCGCAGCTCCGGCACCCAGGTGCGGATGTAGGTGCCGTCGGCGTCGAAGCGGCGGCCCTGGGTGGTGGGGTTGAAGACGCGGAAGTACGGCGCCGCGTCGGTGCCGCTGCCCGCCGTCCACTGCCAGCCGTGGTTGTTGGAGGCGAGGTCGCCGTCGACCAGCCAGTGCAGGAAGTGGCGGGCGCCGTGCTGCCACTCGATGTGGAGGTCCTTCACGAGGAAGCTGGCGGTGATCATCCGGAGCCGGTTGTGCATCCAGCCGGCGTGCCGCAGCTGCCGCATGCCGGCATCGACGATCGGGAAGCCGGTGCGGCCCTCCTGCCACTCGGTGAACCCGCTGGTCTTCCCGCCGACGCGCACGTACCGCATCCGCCCGTACTCGGGCTTGTAGTAGTCGCGGGCGCTGTCGGGTCGCTGGAACAGCACGTCGGCGTAGAACTCCCGCCACGCCAGTTCGGTCTCGTAGGTGTGCGGCCCCTGTCCGCGCTGGCCGGCCAGGTCGGAGAGCATCGTGCGCGGGTGGATCTCGCCGTACTTGAGGTGGTGCGACATCCGCGAGGTGCCCTCGACGCCGGGGTGGTCGCGCTGCTCGTCGTAGTCGCCGACCTTGTCGAGGAACCGTTTCCAGGCCCGACGGGCGGCCTCCTCGCCGGCGTCGGGGAGGTCGAGGTCCTGCGGCAGCGTCACGTCCGGCAGGTCGGCGGTGTCGTCGAGGTGTCGCCAGGTCGGCTGGCGCGGGCTCGGGGACGGGTCGGGCCAGCCGTGCTTGCGCCACTCCTTGGAGAACGGCGTGAACACCTTGTAGGGGTCGCCGCTGCCGTTGGTGATCCGGCCGGGCCCGACGGCGTACGGCGAGCCGGTGCGCACCAGCTCGATCCCCGCCTGGTCGAGCGCCTCCTCGACCGCGGCGTCCCGCTCGCGCCCGTACGGCCCGAAGTCCTCGGCCACGTGCACCCGCTCGGCCCCGACCTCCTGCGCGGCCCGCACCACCCGGTTCACCGGGTCGCCGCGCACCACGCTCACGGGCACGTCCTTCCCGAGCGCGCGGAGGCTGGCGACGAGGTAGGCGCGCCGCGACGGGCCGGCCGGCCCCCACAACGCCGGGTCGAGCACGAACAGCGGCAGCACCGGGCCGTCCTGAGCGGCGGTGTGGAGGGCGGGGTTGTCGCGCACCCGCAGGTCGCGGCGGAACCACATCACGGACGTCGTCTGGTCGGCCACGGCCACGACGCTGCCACGCCGCCCGTCCCCCGCGCTCCACCCCTCCGACCGACGGAGGTCGATAGGCAAGAATGTCTTTCGTGAGCGATCTGATCGACACCACCGAGATGTATCTGCGGACCATCTACGAGCTGGTGGAGGAAGGGATCGTGCCGCTGCGCGCCCGGATCGCCGAGCGTCTGCACCAGTCCGGCCCGACCGTCTCGCAGACCGTGGCCCGCATGGAGCGCGACGGCCTGGTCACCGTCGAGGGCGACCGGCACCTCGAGTTCACCGACCAGGGCCTGCGGCTCGCCGTCCGCGTGATGCGCAAGCACCGGCTCGCCGAGCGGTTGCTCACCGACGTCATCGGCCTGGACTGGGAGCTGGTCCACGAGGAGGCGTGCCGCTGGGAGCACGTGATGAGCGAGACCGTCGAGCGACGGCTCCTCGACCTGCTCGACCACCCCACCGAGTCGCCCTACGGCAACCCGATCCCCGGTCTCGACGAGCTGGGCGAGAGCGAGCTCGGCGAGCGCTTCATGGACGGCGTCGAATCGCTCTCCGACGCCGCCGGCGCCCCCGGCTCCGCCGAGAGCCGCGTGCTCGTGCGCCGCATCTCCGAGGAGATGCAGAAGGACGAGATGCTGATGAGCGCGATGCGCCGCGTCGGTGCGCTCCCCGACAAGACCGTCACCATCGCCGCCACCGCCGAGGGCGTCCTCGTCGGCTCCGGCGGCGAGACCGCCGAGATCCTCCCCGCCGCCGCCGAGCACATCTTCGTCAAGCGGCTCTAGGGGTGCATTCCTGCAGAGGCGGCCAGCGCGGTGAGGAACTCCGAGCAGCCGACCTCGAGCTTGTGGGTGGCGAGGTCGTCGGCGCGGGTGGGGCCGCGGTTCACGAGCACCAGCGGGACGCCGAGCTTGGCGGCGTGGCGGGCGAAGCGGAAGCCGCTCATCACCGTGAGGCTGGAGCCGACGACGAGCAGGGCGCCGTCCGGTAGGAGCGAGTCGACCGCGGCGTAGCAGCGCTCGACCCGCGGCTTCGGCACGTTCTCACCGAAGAACACGACGTCCGGCTTCAGCACCCCACCGCACGACTCGCACGCCGGCACCCGGAACTCGGCGATCACCGCGGCGTCGTCGAGGTCGACGTCGCCGTCGGGGCGCACCGCGGCGTCGCCGTGGAGGGCGGTGAAGCCCTCGTTCAGGTCGGCCAGCCGCTGCTGGAGAGCGGCGCGGGGCGAGGTGGCGCGGCACGACAGGCAGACGACGTCCGCGATCCGCCCGTGCAGGGCGACCAGGCGCCGGGAGCCGGCGGCCTCGTGGAGCCCGTCGACGTTCTGGGTGATCAGGAGCTCGGGGTCGAGCGCGGCCAGCGCGCGGTGGCCGTCGTTCGGCTCCGCCCGCCGCATCCGGGCGAAGCCGAGGTGGCTGCGCGCCCAGTACCGCTGCTGCGCCTCCGGCCCGGACACGAACTCCTGGTAGGTCATCGGCATCCGCACCGGGGCGCCCGGCCCGCGGTAGTCGGGGATGCCGGAGTCGGTGGACAGCCCGGCACCGGTGAGGACCACGAGCCGGCGTCCGGCCAGCAGGTCGAGCACCCGTGCAGCGCCCACCGGGAGCGGTGCGGGGGCGAGCGTCACGCGCCGTAGCGCACGGCGGCCCGGGCCCGCGCCTTGTCGGCCTCGACCTGGCGGTCCTTGGGCGGTGCGGTGGTCACGAGGTCGTCGACCAGGTGACGCGTGACGTGCGCGATCTCCTTGACCGCGGCGTCGAAGACCTCCTGGTTGGCCTGCGACGGCTTGGTCACGCCGGCCACCTTCCGCACGTACTGCAGCGCCGCTGCGTACACCTCGTCGTTCGTCGCCGGGGGCGCGAAGTTGTTCAAGGGCCGGATGTTGCGACACATGGCTCTCAGCGTACGCGGGGGAGGCCCGGCGATCCGCGGCCTCGCCAGCGCCGCCCAGGACGCACGCTGGCGGCGTTGCCGTCGCTCGGAAGGCGCCCAGCCTGCCAGCGCTCCGGCGCCTTGCCATCGCACGCCCTGGACGACGCTGGACGTCGGCCGGGGATCACCGGGCCTCCTCGAGCGGGAACAGCTCCACGTCCTCGCCGGTCACCAGCGCGACCCGGTCGCCGGGCAGCGGCACCGCCCGGACGGCGGCGACGTCGGCGCCGTACTCCACGACCCGCCGGCTCTCGGTCATCCGCCCCGCGTCGAGCCGGATCGCTGAGACCTCAGCCGACCCGGGAACCGCCGCGGTAGGCCATCACCACGGTGAGGGCCACCCGCGGCCCCGGCAGCCACGTGAACTGCCGGGGGTCGACGGCCAGCGAGGGCCTCGGTGCCGCGTGCCGTAGTGCACGACGTCGAGCCGTCGCGGCCGGTCGATGTCGGTGACGTCGAAGAACCCGGCCTGCGCACCCCAGCCCCGACCGTTCGGCCCCGGGCCCTCGCCCATGCCGATCAGCCGGCGGGAACCGAGCGGGTGGAGGTACTCGGAGAAGCCCGGGATCTTCAGCTCCCCGCGCAGCCGCGGCTCGGCCTGGTGGGTGAGGTCGATGGCGTAGAGGGGGTCGACCTGCCGGAACGTCACGAGGATCGCCAGGTTCGAGAACCACCGCACCGCCTTGATGTCCTCGCCGACGCCGAGCCGGTCGAGCCGGCCGATCTCCTCGAGCCGGTCGCCGCCGCGCCTTCAGCGTCACGATCGAGTTGAAGTTGCCGGTCTCGGAGGTCGGCCCGACGGCGAGCCGCAGGACGCCGTCCTGCTCGTCCATCGACCACCGGTCGCGCACGTGCCCCTCGACCTCGCCGTCGCCGAGATAGCTGGCGTCGCGGGCCGTCGAGCGCGAAACCGTAGACGTGGGTGTCGCCGAGCGATCTCGGTGAACGCGCAGTCCGCGGCGAAGGGGCAGCTCGCGCTCCGCTGGCGCCGCCAGGTAGAGGTGGTCGGACGACTCGTAGGCGAGCGACGCGTCGCCGGCCAGCCGCAAGTCCCCGAGTCTCGGCTGGGGCGTCGGCGCCGAATCCGACCACCGCCGTGGTGCCGAGGCCGAGCTCGTCGCGGGGGACGGCGACCGCGTCGCAGTCCAGGAACTGCTGGTAGCCGCCGTCGCCCGTGCGCTGCCGCGGGAGCCAGTCGTCCAGCGTGGTCTGGCGAACCAACCGCTGGTTCTCGCGCAGCGCCGCCCGCACCGTCGGGAACCGGCTGCGGCGGATCGGGACGACGAAGTCGAGGTCGGGCAGCCCCCTGTTCACCACCAGCCGGATGACGTCGCCGTGCTGGCGGGCGGTCACCGCGGCGGCGTCGTAGTCGACCGTGTCGACGACCTCCGGCGCAGCGGGGTCGGAGAGGTCGATGGTCACCACCCTGGTCTGGGAGACCGGCTCCGAGTCAGAGGACACGACTCGGCTGACCGGAGCGGGTGCCGTCGTTGCCGACCGCCACCACGGTGTCGCCGTCGAGCAGGATCTCGCCGTCGTGGAAGTCGCCGAGGTCGACCTCGCCCAGCTGGTCGATGCCGGGCTGGTCCTCCCGCGACGTCGTAGGTGGTGAGCTCGGCGCCGTCGCAGCCGCACCAGCACCGCGCCGTCGGTCTTCACCGTGTCGGGCTCGTCGACGCCGGCCTCCTGCACGTTCGTGCCGGTGTCGCTGCTGTAGGACCCCTCGATCCGCGGAGCCTGGTCCACGCGGTCCGCGGTCGACTCGGTGAGGGCGGACGGGAGCTCGCCATCGGCGGGCATGGGCACGCCGACGTCGCGGTAGTACGGGTACGGCTGACCCCACCCGTACGCCCCCACCAGGTCGACCCCGCGCTCGACGTAGTCCGTCGAGCAGGTCGTCGCACGACTCCGGTGCCTGCAGCTCGCCGTGGAACGCGACCGGGCTGGCGCCGTCCGGGGCGTCGCCGGCGCCGGGGCGCGCCGGGTCGTCGGCGCCGGGCTGGGTGACGACCGTGCCGGCGACGAAGGCGGCGGCGATGCCGCCGATGACGGCCGCGCGTCGCAGCGAGCGGCGCGGCCGGGGCTCGGACCGCCGGGCGGCCACGGCGTCGGCGCGGAGCTGCTCACGATGGGCGTCACGCAGGATGCGTCGACGGGCGCCGGCCGGACCGGCAGGTCGTCCCAGTGTCGTTCGAGGTCGGTCATGGGGTGCCTCCACGGTCGGGAGAGAGGTCGGAGGAGACGTCGGTGAGGTGCTCGTTGGCGGCGAGCTGCGCCAGCGAGCGGGAGAGCCGGCTCTTGACGGTGCCGGCCGGGATGCCGAGCGCGGTGGCGGTCTGCGCCTCGGACAGCCCGGCGAAGTAGCGCAGCACCACGACGTCGCGGTTCGGCTGGTGTCAGCTCGCCGAGCGCCCGGTGCACCGCGTCGGCGGTGTCGACGGCGTCGGTGTGGTCGGCTCCGGCCGCGCCGGACTCGGGGAGGTGCTCGGTGGGGCGCTCACCCCACCACCGGCGGCGCTTGCTGTCGCGCAGCGCGTTGACGAGCATCCGGTACACGTACGCCGCCCGGTCGTCGGCGGCCTCGACCTTGTCCCAGGCGGTGTAGCAGCGCACGAGCGTGGTCTGGGCGAGGTCCTCGGCCTCGGCGAGGTCGCAGCCGAGGAAGACCGCCGACCGGACGAGCCCGTCCCACGCGCTCCGCACGTAGTCGGCGTACTCCTCGTCCTCCACGGGGGTAAGACGACCACCCGGAGGGGTTGGGTTCCATTCCCCTCCTCCTGACACGATGCTGCCCATGCCCGACCTCGACCTCGTTCTCTTCGGCGCCACCGGCTTCACCGGCGGTCTCACCGCCGAGTACCTCGCCGAGCACGCCCCCACCGGCCTCCGCTGGGCGCTCGCGGGACGCAGCCGCGACAAGCTGGAGCGGGTCCGCGAGCGGCTGGTGGCGATCGAGCCCGCGCACGCCGACCTCGAGCTGCTGGTCGTCGACGCCTCCGACGCCGCCGGCTCTGGCCGACGTCGCCGCGCGCACCAAGGTCGTCATCACCACGGTCGGGCCCTACCAGCAGTTCGGCGGCCCGCTCGTGGCCGCCTGCGCCGAGGCCGGCACCGACTACGTCGACCTCACCGGCGAGCCCGAGTTCGTCGACACGATGTACCTCGAGCACCACGCCACCGCCGAGCGCTCCGGCGCCCGCATCGTGCACGCCTGCGGGTTCGACTCCGTGCCGCACGACCTCGGCGCCTACTTCACGGTCCAGCAGCTCGGGGCCGACGGCCCGGTCACGATGCGCGGCGTCGTCCGCTCGGCGGGCACGTTCTCGGGCGGCACCTTCCACTCGGCGATCGGGGCGTTCTCGCGGGCCCGGCAGATGGCCGCGGCGGCGAAGGCCCGACGGCGCGCCGAGCCTCGCCCCGATGACGGCCGCAGGTCACGGGCCGTGGCCGGCAAGCCCCACCGCGACAAGCTGCTCGGCTACTGGCTGGTTCCGTTGCCCACCATCGACCCGCAGGTCGTGGCCCGCAGCGGCCGGGCACTGGCCGCCTACGGCCCCGACTTCCGCTACTCCCACTACGTCGGCACCAAGACGCTGCGCTACGCCGTCGGCGGCATGGCCGGCGCGACCGCGATCATGGCCTCGGCCCAGGTGCCGCCGCTGAAGCGGCTGTTGCTCGGCCGGATCAAGCAGGGCGACGGGCCCGACGCCGCCAAGCGCGAGCGCTCGTGGTTCACCGTCGACTTCGTGGCCGAGAGCGGGGGCCGCACGCTCCGGACCCGCGTCTCCGGCGGCGACCCCGGCTACGACGAGACCGCCAAGATGCTCGCCGAGTCGGCCCTCTGCCTCGTCTTCGACGAGAACCCGCCCACCGCCGGCTGCGTCACCACCGCGGAGGCGATGGGCGACGCGCTGCTGGCCCGGCTGATCGCCGCGGGCATCGGCTTCACCGTCGTCGACTGATCAGGTCGGGAGCCGGTCGCCGCGCGCGTCGACCAGCCGGGCGGGGGCCGAGAGCCGCCAGGCTTCGAAGGTCAGCTCCGCGAGCTCGTCGCGCTCGACGCCGTCGAGGTGCACCACCACCCACCCGAACCCGCCGGCCGTGAACTGCACCTCGAACACGTCGGGCCGCTCCGCCACCAGCGCCAGCTGCTCGAAGAGGGTCTGCTTGAGCCCGACCGTCGCCGTCCGCGGCCACAGGTAGCCGAACGCCTGCCGCGCGACGTCGAACTTCGCGTACCGGTCGTGGTCGGTCTGGGTGACCTCCTCCAGCTGGTGCACCAGCTCGAGGAAGTCGGCGATCCGGGTCGGCACGACGTCATTTAACCGAGCGGTTTGGTGGTTTCCTCCCCGGGCCGTGGTGCGCTCCCTAGTCTCCCAGCAAGCCACTGTTCGGGCTGTGGGACGAACGAGGCGAGCGAGGCGTCGATGCGCAGGTACGTGGGGGCAGTCCTGTCCGTGATCGTCGTCGCAGTGCTGGCGGCACCGGCGGGAGCCGTCGCGCCGGGGCACGACGACCTGGGTCACGACCGGCTCGCCACGCCGCGGCTGACCCTGAGCCCGCTCAGCGTGCTCGAGAGGAAGCCCGCGCGCACGGTGATCGGGTCGCTCCGGCTCGGCGGACGCACGAGCGGGAACGGGCTCCGCTTCGCGCTCGTGAGCGGCACCGGATCCGCCGGTAACCGCTACGTGGCCGTCAGCGGCTCGACGCTGCGGACCGCGCGGGTGCTGAGCAGCGCGGCGACGCCGACCCTTCGGGTGCGCGTCCGGGCCACGAACCGCAGCGGCGTCCGGGTGATCAGGTCCTTCACGATCAAGGTGACGGCGGTCAACGACCGTCCGGTCGTGGCCGCGCCCTCGTCGGCCCAGGTCGACGAGGACCAGTCGCTCGTCTTCTCGGCGTCCGACGGCACGAGGATCTCCGTGGCGGACCCCGACGTCGGGACTCGGCAGGCCGAGGTGTCGCTCGCGACCTCGCGCGGCGTGCTCGACCTCGCCACCACGACAGGGGTGACCGTCAGCGCGGGCGCGGACCACTCCGGCGCGGTGACCCTCCGGGGTCGGCTGTCGGCGATCAACGGCGCGCTCAACGGCCTCGAGTACGACCCGCCCGCCGACGCCTCGGGTGCCGCGACCCTCACGGTGCGGGCCGACGATCTCGGCGGCACGGGCGCCGGCGGGCGGAAGACCGGCTCGCGATCGGTCCCGATCTCCATCGGCCCGGTCAACGACGCGCCCAGCTTCGCGGCGGGGCCGGACCAGCTGGGCGTGCTCAACATCGGCGGCAGTCGCACTGTCGATCCGTGGGCGACCGGGGTCTCGCCGGGCCCCGGTGAGGGTGGCCAGACACTGACCTTCGAGGTCACCACCAGCGACACCTCCCTGTTCCTGGGGCAACCGGCCGTGTCCCCGACGGGCGTGCTGACGTTCACACCCGACCCGAGCACGACCGGCACGGCGACCGTGGCGGTGCGGCTGGCGGACGACGGCGGGACCGCCGGCGGCGGCGACGACACGTCGGGGGACCAGACCTTCACCATCCAGACCGTCGCCGCCGGGCCGGCCATCACCTCGGTCAGCCCGGACCCGCTCGTGCCCGGAGGGTTCGCCATCCTGGCCGGCCGGCAGTTCAGCCCGACGGCGGCCAACAATGTCGTCACCATCGGCGGGGTCGCCGCGCCGGTGACAGCGGCGACCAGCACCGCGCTCACGGTCGCGGTGCCGTGCGTCTCCTCCGACGACGCGATCGCGGTGACGGCGACGGTGGGCGGCACCCCGCTCAACACCATCGAGCACCCGCTCCTGGTGCCGCAGCGCGACCTCGACGTCGGCGAGGCGACGATCGTCACCGACCTCACCCAGATCGGGTGCAACGAGATCACCTCGGCGAACGGACCCGCGCGGTACGTGGTCGCCGCTTACAACGTCGCCACGAGCCCGGCGTCCTCGGCCGGGATCCGGCTGTCCAGTGATCCCGTGGACGACGGCTCGGCACCGCCGGCGCCCCGTGGAGAGGACCTCGAGGGCGTCCCTTCCGATGCCGTCGGTGAGGGCGACGAGCACACCGAGCTGCTGGAGAAGAACCGCGCGGCCTACCGGGTCCTCCGGCGGGAGTTCGGCACCGCCGGCGTGCCGCGGCGAGGACCCCAGCCCGAACGGGTGGCGGCCGACCTGCCGCTCACCCGGACTTTCCGGATCTCGAACATCACCGGAGTCAACATCTGCAACAACTACTTCGTCGCGAGCGCGACCCGCGTGTACGCCGAGGGCAAGCTCGTCATCTACGAGGACGACGCGACGCCGTCGGACCTGAAGGCGGCGAACAACCCCGCGATGGCCGGCTACTACGACCAGATCGGCGACCAGTTCAACGCGGACATGGAGCCCATCGTCCGCCTCAACTTCGGTGACATCCTGCGCCGCGACGCGGTGACCGACGACAACGGCGTGATGATCGCCCTGTCCACCCCGCGCCTCAACACCAGCTTCTTGGGCGTCGCCGGGTTCGTGATCACCTGCGACCAGTTCCTCAACGACGACACGAGCACACCCGCGGTGGGCGGCCCCTACACGGGCACGGGGGTGAACGGCGCCAGCAACTTCGGCGAGTTCTTCTACCTCTACCAGCCGACCGCGACCGGATCCGGCTACTCGGGCAACACCGCCGACAACTGGTACCGCACCGTCCGCTCGACCTTCATCCACGAGAGCAAGCACGTGGCGTCGCAGGCGGCCCGCGTCGCGAACGACGCCCCCGCCTACGAGCTGGGGTGGCTCGAGGAGGGGACGGCCCGGCACGCCGAGGAGCTCTGGGCCCGGCAGTCGGTCTACAACGTGCCCTGGAAGGGCAACACCGGCTACGGGAGCGCAGCGGCCCCGAACAGCATCTACTGCGACGCCCGACCGTCGGGCTTCCCGGAGTGTGCCGGCCTCCCGCGGCGTCCGTCGGTGAACATGACCCGCCACTTCAGCTCGCTGTACACCTACCTGTACGGCACGAACTCCAGGCTCCTGTCGCCGTACGGCGCGACGCCGTCCGACAACGCCTCCTACTACTACGCGACGAGCTGGTCCCTCGTCCGCTACGCGATCGACCGTTACGGGACCTCGGACGCCGCACTTCCTGGGAGCGCTGACCCAGTCGACCGCCACGGGCGTGTCGAACCTGTCGCAGCGGACCGGGGTGTCGAGCGAGCAGCTGCTCGGCCGGTGGGCCCTGGCGATGGCGGTCGACGACTACCCCGGCCTGGCCACCCCGAGCGCCGACGTGCAGATGCCCACCTGGAACCTCCGCAGCATCTACGCGGGCCTGAACGCCGACTTCCCCAGCACGTACGGATCCGCCTACCCGGGCTCACCGGTCGCCCTCCCCTTCGGCAGCATCTCGACTCCGGACGTGGCGACGATCTACGGCGGCGGGGTGCAGCTGTTCGAGCTGTCCGGGACCCAGACGGCGGCGCAGCTGCTCCGGCTGCGTGGCAGCGGCGGCGGCGCGCTCGGCAGCACCATCCGGCTCGCGATCGTGCGAGTCCAGTAGCGGTCAGGACTCGGCGGTCACCGTGGACGGGCTGAGTGCCGCGGGCCGCCCGGCCAGCTCGGAGTAGCGCGAGACGACCCGCCAGACCATCTGCTCGAGCGTGGCGTCGGTGAGCTGGCCGCCTCGTGGCGACCCTCCTCGAACATGCTCTGGGTGCGGCGTCAGGCGCGCCGCACGAGCTCCTCACCGCGAGCTCCGCGCCCGTGGTGACGCTCGCGTGACGGCCCGGCCGAACGATCACCTCGATGCGCAGGAACCGCATGAGGGAGCCGGACATGGAAGACCGCACACACCGTTCGTCAGCCGCAGGAGTCGCCGTCTGGTCGGACTTCTGCGCCGTCGCGCCGAGTCCCGAGCTGCGCGACCGGCTGCTGGACGAGCTCGGCAAGGTCCGCAAGCGCAAGGCGGCGCTGTCCGGGCAGCTCGGGCTCGCGCGCACGCCGCGCTGGCTGGGCTTCGACGACGGCATGATCCTGCCGCCGGAGTCGTACCCGGTCGGGACGCCGGCGGCCACGATCCGGGCCGGTGCGGCCGACCGCGCACCGCTGCGCGGCACGGTCAACGTCGCCGTGGTGCTGGCCGACTTCTCCGACAAGCACATGGCGGTCAGCAAGGCCGACATCGAGAAGCTCTTCTTCTCGGTGGGCCAGATGCCGCACGGCAGCGTGAAGGAGTACTTCCGCGACGTCACCAACAACCTGGTCGACATCAGCGGCGTCGTCGTCGGACCGGTGCGACTGCCGCAGACCCTCGCCTGGTATGCAAACGGCAACTTCGGCATCGGCCGCCCGTCGGGCACCCCACGCGCCCACATCATGGCGCGCGACACCGCCGTGCTCGCGGACCCGCTGATCGACTTCTCCAACTACGACAACGACGGCAACGGCATGGTCGACGCGTTCATCGTCGTCCACGCCGGAGGTGGGGGCGAGGCCACCGGTAACTCGGGCGACATCTGGTCGCACAAGTGGAACCTGCCCAGCGTCCACAACACCGACGGCGGCAAGCGGATCTCCGGCTACCTCACGATCCCGGAGGACGCGAAGATCGGCGTCAGCGCCCACGAGCTGGGCCACCTGGTGTTCGGCTTCCCCGATCTCTACGACACCGACGGCTCCTCGGAGGGCATCGGCAACTGGTGCCTGATGGCCGGCGGCTCGTGGGGTGGCGGCGGCGAGATCCCGGTGCACCCGTCCGCGTGGTGCAAGGCGAACCAGGGCTGGGCCTCGGTCACCAACGTGACGACGGGCGGCACGCTGTCCTTCCCGGACGTCAAGAGCAGCCACGCCGTGCACCGGCTCTGGAAGGACGGCACGGGCGGCAACGAGTACTTCCTCGTCGAGAACCGGCAGGAGTCCGGGTACGACGACTCACTCCCCGCGGGCGGGCTCCTGATCTGGCACATCGACGAGGCGCAGACGACCAACACCGACGAGACCCACTACAAGGTGGCGCTCGTGCAGGCCGACAACCAGCGCCACCTGGAAATGGGGGCCAACCGCGGCGATGGCGGTGACCCGTACCCCGGCAGCACCGGGAACACGTCGTTCACGTCCTCGTCGTCGCCGAACTCGAAGTCCTACGCCGGCGCCGACACGTGCGTCTCCGTCACGAGCATCTCCGCGCCGGGACCGACGATGACCGCGACGGTCGCCGTCACGTGCGGCAAGGGCAAGGAGGCGTTCAAGGACTTCAAGGACCGCAAGGACGCGACCAAGGAGCGCAAGGACGGCAAGGAGCCCTTCAAGGAGCGCAAGGACCTCAAGGAGCCGTTCAAGGAGCGGAAGGACCTCGTCAAGGAGGGCGTCAAGGACCTGCGGGACAACGACCTCGGCAAGCGGATCAAGGACGTGAAGGACTCCCGCGAGTACAAGATCCCGGACCGCCCGCCGTTCGACCGCCCGTTCGACCGCCCGTTCGACCGGCCGTTCGACCGGCCGTACGGAGCCCAGGGTGGAGACTCCGGCGGTGGCGACGAGCTGGGTGGCCTGCTGGCGGAGCTCGCGGAGCGGCTCGAGGCCCTGGAGGCCGCCCTCGGGAGCGGTGCCGATGCCGGGGGAGGGGAGCCGTTCATCGGGTCCGAGATGCGTCCCGACCTCCTCGGCGGCCCGACCTACGAGCCGGAGCGGCCGGAGCTGATCGCCGGGATGGCGGCCGGCGACGCGGCCTCGAAGCGGGCGTTCGACACACCACCCGGGTGATGATCGCCATCCTGGCCGACCGGCGGGACGCGGGGGCGCGAGCCGTCGAGCACGAGGTGGCCCGGCGGGTGGGCGCCGCCCGGGTCGTGCGCGTCCTCCCGGCCGACCTGGTCCGGGCCCGGTGGAGCCACCGGATGTCGTCGTCGGGCGACGTCGTCAGCGTCGTCCGGCTCCCCAGCGGGCGCGTGCTCGCGCCGGACGCCGTCCTGCACCGGCTGGAGGTGGTGCCGGCGGGCGCGGCGGCGTCGGACGCCCGGGATCGCGACTACATCGCGAGCGAGTTCGACGCGCTGGTCGCGAGCTGGCTGCACAGCCTCGGTCCTCGGTTGCTCGGCCCCGTGGGCGCCTACGCGACCTCGCTCGGGGCGACCCCGGGTGTCGCGCTCGCGGCGGCGGAGCGGTGCGGCCTGCCGGTGGCGCGGCGAGGGGTGCTGACGCGGGCCGGGCTCATCGGGGCGCCAGTGCCCGGGGAGCGGCACCTGCCGCGGATCGAGTGGCCCGGCCGGGACTCTGCGCCCGTACCGGTCGACGTGCTGCCGGACCGCCCGGTCACGAGCCGCCTGCTGGTCGTCGCCGAGCAGGTTCACGGTCCGCTCGCGGAGCGACTCGGCGCGGCGTCTCTGGACCTGGCGACGACGCTGGGCACGACGCTGCTCGAGCTCTCCTTCGCCGACGGCCCCAGCCTCGTCGGCGTGACGACGATGCCCCGGCTCGACACCGCCGGCGAGGTGCAGGCGGTCGCTGGGGCGCTGGTCGCCGTTGCCACCGGGGTCGGGGCGTCGCGATGATCGTCGTCTACGGCTACACCGACGACGCTCCGATCCAGATGGCGGTCGAGGCTCTCGTCGATACCGGAACCGACCACCTCGTGGTCGACCCGCGCCGGGTCGATCGGCACGACCTGGTGGCCGGCGTCGGGCTGGACGGCCGGCTCCGGGTGGACGGTCGCGACCTCGCGCTGGCCGACGTGACGGCGGTGTACGCCCGCCCGCTCGCGCCGCGCCCCACCGACGCGAGCGCCGCGGCCCGCGCCCGCGCGGAGGCGTTCGGGGAGGCGTTCGTGACCTGGCTCGACGCCGCGGCCGCGCTGGTGGTGAACCGGCCGCGGGCGATGGAGTCGAACGCGTCCAAGCCCTACCAGGCCCAGCTGATCGCGCGGTCGGGCTTCGCGGTGCCCGAGACCCTGGTGACGAACGACCCGGACGAGGTGCTCGAGTTCCGACGTCAGCACGGCCGCATCGTGTTCAAGTCCCTCAGCGGGATCCGGTCCGTCGTCCGCGAGCTCACCGAAGCCGACGTGGCGCGGCTGCCGCTGCTGGCCACGCTGCCCGTGCAGTTCCAGCGCTACCTGCCCGGACGCGACGTGCGGGTGCACGTCGTCGGGGGCGAGGCGTTCGCTGCCGCGATCGACAGCACCGCCACCGACTACCGCTACGCCGAGCGCGACGGCGGCCGGACCGACATGGCGCCGATCGAGCTCCCCGACGACGTCTTCCGCCGCTGCGTCGACCTCACCGCCCAGCTCGGGCTGGTGCTGTCGGGAGTCGACCTCCGGTTGGGCCCCGACGGCGACTGGACCTGCTTCGAGGTCAACCCGATGCCGGCCTACAGCTACTTTGAGTCGCACACCGGGCTGCCGATCGCGGCGTCGTTGGGTCGCCTCCTCGCCCGGACCGACGATCGCAGCGCGCTGGCAAGGAGCTGATGAGGATGGTCCAGGCAGTCGAGAACATGACGGAGCTGGTCGCTCGCGTCCTCGGCGTCGCCCCGCACCCGACCCTCGAGGACTGGGACCAGCTCGACGTCGAGGTCGTCGCGGCCACCCCGGTCCCGGGGGTCGCCGACCTGCTCTCGCAGCGCGTCGGCGAGCGCCTGCCCGTGGCGGTCCGTCGGGCGCTGGTCCCCGAGGTCACGCCCGGCGCCACGGTGTCGTGCCGGGCGAGGCTCAACCTCGGCGAGGTGATGGCCGAGCCGCACCCCGACCCGGCGAACCTGACGATCGAGCCGGGCCCGACGCCCTAGTGCGGGGGAGGGCAGCGCCGAGGGCAGACTGGCCTGATGGTCCGAGAGTGCTCCTAACGAGAGTTCTTTATAACTTTGAACCGTTCCAGGAAGACGCCTCTGGGCAGGCGTCCACACCTGAGGTAGCGCGGCCACACACCCGCGCTGGCCTGCAGGAACAGGCACGACAGCTCGAGGTAGTAGTGGTTGCTCGCTACCGCTCTGGCGAGACAGTGAAGGCGCTCGCCCAGGAGTACGACATGCACCACCAGACGGTGCGGCAGATATTGGTGGAGGCTGGCGTGGAGGTGCGCCGTCGGCAGCGGCTCAGCGACGACAACCTGACCGAGGTCCGCCGGCTCTACGAGGCTGGGGCTACTACGACTGAGATTGGTGAACAGTTCGGGGTGTACGCCAGCACGATCCAGCGTGCGTTGCACCGACTCGGTGTGGAGCGGCGATCTGCTGGCCGGCGGGCTTAGGCAGCTTGGTGAGCATCTTTGTCCAGTTTCTTGAGCTGCTCCTTAGTGACGCAGAGGAACGCTTTGGCTAGGAGCTCGACGTTCGGGCATGGCAGCACGATGCCGCCGACGTAGTTGCCATCTCCCGGTCGCCGACTGCGGCGCTGTAGCGCGATGTACGCCAAGGCGTCCTCGAACGGAACCTGCGCTCGCCGGCTGACCGCCATCGCCAACGCGAAGGCACAGTGCAGTCGGGCGTATGCCTTGCCGGCAGCCTGAGGAAGCGATGGCTGTTCCCTGCTGAGCCGCTCATGTTCGACGAACAGCTCGTCGTCTGGCGCGCTGCTATGAAGTTGGTAGTAGGACGGTGCCGGAGCTTTCTACAGCGACGTCGACGACGGTGGTGAATCCGGATGGGTCGTTCTCGGTACGCCAGTTCGATGTGCCGATCAACTATGAGGCGAAGGACGGTGAGTTCGAGCCGATCGACAACGAGCTGGTCGAGGCGCCAGGTGCGGCGTATGCGGTGGAGAACCAGGCCAACGAGTTCACTGCATCCATTCCGCAGGACCCGGCGACTACACCGGTCCGGTTTGAGTTGGACGGGGCGTGGGCGTCGCTGAGGATGCACGGCCTGGCGGAGACCGCTCCAGAGGTGGATGACTACGCCGCGACCCTGGCGATCGACGAGACCAGTGAGGAAGCAGACACCAGCGGTGGCGCGTCCGAGGTGGTGTACGAGGTGCAGAACACCGGCCTGAAGGAGACCATCACTCTGGACGCGCCTCCCTCGCCGACCGAGATGGTGAGCTACACCTACGACCTGGCCACTAGCCCCGGCCTTACGCCGCTGTTGCGGTCCAGTGGGCGCATCGACTTCGTCGCTGGTGCCGGCGATGCTGAAGCTGAGGTGGCGTTCTCGATCCCGGTGGGCAACATGACCGACTCGGCAGAAGAGCCGGTGTTCACCGAGGACGTCGCATATGCCCTGGAACCGAAGGCTGGTCAGGGCGCGGGTTGGGTGCTGACGGTGGAGCCGAGTATGTCGTGGTTGACCGACCCTGCGCGGGTGTACCCGGTGGCGATCGACCCCTCGATCACCCCGACCGCGAGCTCGGACTGCTGGGTCCAGTCGGCCAGTCCGACCATCTCGCAGTGCGGAGATACTCAGACCGGAATCAGGGTTGGCCGGAGCAGCTCCACCTCTCTGTTCCGGGGACTATTGGATTTCGAGCTTTCTGGGATCCCGGGCGATGCCACGATCAACTCGGCCAGCCTTCGGGTCTACCTTGAGTCTCAGTCCACCAATGCAACCGGCCAGTACGCGGTGCACCTGGCGGGCAAGTCGTGGAACAACAACGCCACGTGGAATAAGCCGACCACCGGTTCGACAACCTGGACCGGTGGCGACCCGGGCGGCACTGCGTACGGCAGCCAGGCCATTTCGCCCTCGATCGCCAATCAGTACGAGACATTCGGTGGTCTGGGGCCGGTGGTGCAGGAATGGGTCGACGGCACGACGGTGAACCGCGGCCTGGTGCTGCGCCAGGTTGGCGACAACACCAGCAGTGGCGTCAACAACCAGCTGAGCTTCCGCTCCTCGCACCCGCAGGCGTTCAACGATGGCAAGCGTCCTTACCTGGCGATCAACTACACCCTGCCGGCCTCGGCGGTGCTTGCTGACGCGGGCGACCGGAACTTCTGGACCTATGAGGAGCGCGACCTCACCGATCGGATAACCGCGAAGGTCAACGTTGGCAACGGCAACTTCCACCTGCGCGCCGAGGACGGCAGCATCGCTGGTGTCGCTGGCTGGGACCTCGCACTGACCCGCTACTACAACTCTGCCGCCGCGGTCGGCGGCGAGGCGACGCCCGCGATGGGGCTGGGGTGGTCCAGCGCCTTCGGTGGCTCGGTGAGGCTGCAGTTCCCCAGCGGACCGTCCAACAACAACCGGGTCCAGTTCTTCGGGGTTTTGAAGTGGCCCCGGTAGCCCGGACACCTTGAGTGAGGCGACGATGGTCGCCCGAGAGGAGTCCGTATGCCGGCACCGAGAAGTCCTGAGTTCCGTCGTCGTGCTGTTGAGCTGGCCCGGCTGCGGGAGAAGCCGATCGCGCAGATCGCCAAGGATCTCGGCATCGCCGAGTCCGGTTTGCGGCGGTGGATGAAGCAGGCCGACGTCGATGAGGGCAAGCAGGACGGCCTGACCTCAGAGGAGCGGGCCGAGCTGGTCCAGCTGCGTCGCGACAAGCGAGTGCTCGAGATGGAGATCGAGATCCTCAAACGCGCGTCGGCCTACTTCGCGCGGGAGAACGTCCTCCCAAAATGATCTACCCGGTGGTCTGCGAGCTCGCCGCGGACGGGATTCCCGTCGCGGTGACCTGCCGGGTCCTGAAGGTCTCGACGTCTGGCTACTACGAGTGGCGCTCACGACCGGCCAGCGGCCGTGACCACGAGCAGGCCCATCTGATGCAGGCCATCCGCGAGGTTCACGCCGCTTCCTACGGCACCTACGGACACCGGCGAGTTCACGCCGAGCTGGTACTCGGTCAGGGCGCGAGCGTCAGCCACGGCCGAGTGGAGCGGTTGATGCGCCACACCGGCCTGCAAGGCGTGCACCGCCGCAAGCTGCGGGGTTGTACTCGCCGTGACCAGGCCGCCACGCCATCGGCGGACCTGGTGGAGCGGAACTTCACCCCCGACGGCCCGGACCGGCTCTACGTCGCCGACGTCACCCAGCACCGCACCAGTGAGGGCTGGCTCTACCTCGCCGTGGTGCTGGACTGCTTCAGCCGACGCGTCGTGGGCTGGTCGATCGCCGACCACATCCGCTCCGAGCTCGTCGTCGATGCGCTTCAGATGGCGATCTGGAACCGCCAGCCTGCGCCTGGCGCGATCCATCACAGCGACCACGGCTCGACCTACACCAGCTGGGCCTTCGGCCACCGGCTCCGCGAGGCCGGACTGCTCGGATCGATGGGCACGATCGGCGACTGCTTCGACAACTCCGTGGCCGAGAGCTTCTTCGCCACCTTGCAGACCGAGCTCCTGGACCGCTCGACCTGGCCCACCCGCGACGGGCCTCGCCAACGCCGTCTTCGCCTTCATCGAGGGCTTCTACAACCCTCGCCGGCGGCACTCGACCCTGGGCTACCTCAGCCCCGCTGACTACGAGACCCAGCAAGCCCAGCAGAACCCTGCTGGACCCCCGACCGAGACCGCAGCATGATCACCACCACCCAACCCTGACCGTCCGGGGAACCGGGGCCACTTCACCCCCGGATCAGGCTTGGTGGTGCGGACCCGCTTGGTCCGCCGGACGCCTTCGATGCCGGCAGTGCGCATCAGCCGGGCGACCTGGTCACGCCCGACGTCGTGGCCGGCACGGCGCGCGGCCTTCCACAGCTTGCGGGCGCCGTAGACCTTGTAGTTGTCCTCCCACAGTCCCAGCAGCGCCGGTGCGAGGACCGCATCGCGTTGCGAGCGCGCCGAGGCCGGCCGGGTCTTGGCCGCGTAGTACAGGCTCGGAGCCACCTTCAGTCCTGCCTCAGACAGGACCGTGCAGATGGGCTCGACTCCGAGCTTGCGTCCCTCGACCACATCGCCGCGGTTGGCGTCGATGAAGTCGACGATCACTTGTGTTGGCGGTCGAGCTCCGCCCCGAAGAAAGTCGCTGCCCGCTTCAAGATCTCGTTGGCCCGGCGCAGCTCGCGGACCTCCTGCTCCAGGGCCTTGACCCGCGCGGACTCCTCGGTGGTGAGACCCGGTGCAGCACCGTCGTCGATGTCGGCCTGGTTGACCCACAGCCGCAACGACTCGGTCCCGTAGCCGAGCTGGCGCGCGACCCGCTTGATCGTTCCTTGCTCGGTCCCCAGCTCGGCTCGCAGGCTGCGCACCATCCGCACAGCAGCGGCCTTCTCCTCAGGGCTGTACCGACGCGTAGTCGGCTTCCCAGGTGTGACGTCCTTCGGCATGAGGCCATCCTCGTTTCCAAACGATGGAGCCTCCAAGAAACCCAGGGCGATTGGCCGGCCGGGCCCGCCTAGATGAGTGGCCTAGCGTCCGAGTTGGAGGCGGCACTGGAGAGCGTCGACTTGGCCGACCGGATGGTCTTCGCGTACGCCAGGCGCTGAACCAGCGTTATCACAGGGAATGAGTGCTAGCCCGACCGTCTGCACGAGGCTGGCAGCGGTGGTCGTTCTACTCACCCAGCTCTGGTGATTGTGCGTCGGCGGACTTAGAAGGGCGCAACGCGATAATCGAGCGCGCGATGCGGCGAAGTGGTTCGCGGGTGGATTATTTGCGTTCCTAGAGATGACACCGCTATTGGCGGCAGTAGAATTGATTACGTCAGGTAGTCGTAGAATGTGGGTCGGCCACCTACGATGGCGCACCGTGTCATCGCTCGAATACCGCCCCGAGCTCGACGGGCTGCGCTCGGTCGCCGTCTACCTCGTGGTCGCGTTCCACGCCCACATGGTGCTCCTCGAGGGCGGGTTCGTCGGCGTCGACCTGTTCTTCGTGCTGTCGGGCTTCCTGGTCACCGGCGTGCTCCTGCGCGACCTCGACACCCGCGGCCAGATCCGGCTGGGCAACTTCTACGCCCGCCGGGTGCGCCGGCTGCTGCCCGCGGCCGTCGTCCTGATCGTCGTCACCTGCCTGGTGCAGCTGCTCGTGGCCTCGCTGCCCGACCGCATCGAGATGATCGACGACGCTCGCGCCTCGCTCCTCTACTACGCCAACTGGCACTTCATCTTCGAGGGCCGTGAGTACTTCGCCCAGGGCGCCGACAGCAGTCCCTTCCTGCACTTCTGGTCGCTGTCGATCGAGGAGCAGTTCTACATCGTCTACCCGCTGATCCTGGTGCTGCTGGTGCGCTTCGCGGCCCGCCCGGTGCGCGCGCTGTGGTTCCTGCTCGGGTTCGTCACCGTCACCTCGGTCGCGCTGCAGGTCTGGATCGCCCGCGACGACATCAACTACGCCTACTACTCCACCCAGACCCGGGTGTACCAGCTCGCCGCGGGCGCGGCCCTGATGCTGCTGGTGCGGCGGCTCGCCCAGCAGCCCGGACGCCGTCGCGAGGGCGGCTCGTCGCTGGTGGGCGCCCGGTGGGCCACCCCGCTCGCCGTCACGGGCCTCCTCGGCATCGGCGTCACCGCGAGCACGCTCCTCGACGCCACCCAGTCCAACCGCGGCCTGCTCACCACGCTGTTCGCGGTGCTCGCGATCTTCGGCCTGTGGTGGTCGCCGCGCGGTCTGGCGTCGCGTGCGCTCGGGCTGCCGGTCCCCCGCTACCTCGGCCAGATCTCCTACGGCACCTACTTGTGGCACTGGCCCGTGGTGCTCGTGCTCCAGCAGGTCTTCGACGTCCGCCCGCTGGTGCTCACCCTGCTCACCGCCGCGCTCGCCACCGGCCTGGCCGCGCTCAGCTTCCAGGTGTTCGAGATGCCGATCCGGAAGGCGGGGTGGATGCACGCCTTCAACTGGCCGGTCGTCGGCGCGGCCCTCACGGCCAGCGTGCTCGTGTTCGTGTTCGTGCTCCCCGGCATCCTCGACATCGACCGCCGGCCGTCGATCAGCGCGGGCGACGACGGGTCCCAGGTCGGGTCGATCACGGCCAAGCTCGACCGGCCGGTCCCGGAGGACCTCGACCTCGTGGCGGCCGCCGAGGACGTCGGGCCCGCGAGCAAGTACTGCACCCCCGGCGACACCGAGGAGTGCGTCTACGAGGAGGGCGACGGCCTCCACGTGCTGCTGATCGGTGACAGCCAGGCACGCATGGTCGCGCCGGCCCTGCAGAAGCTGGCCCGCGAGCACGACCTCAAGCTCTCGATGAACATCCGGTCGGCCTGCCCGTGGCAGGTCGACCAAACTAACGAGCGCGGTCGTGCGTCAGCGAGGGAACGGTGCAGGCAGGATCGCGAGGTCTTCTATAAGGAAGTTCTTGAGCGCATGGACGTGGATCTTGTTATAGCGTTCGGGCTGTCGCGTTCCGACCAATTCTGGGTGAATCGGATCACCTCACAATCCAGCCCACCGGGGGAGACGCTGGTGCAGATCCAAACTCGGACGACCAACTTGACGGCTGACCTGGTGCGCGACGCTGGCGCCGACCTAGTGATCATCCGAAGCATCCTCGGCACGGATGGGTTCGGCCTCGGCGGATTCGACCCGCTTGACTGCCTTTCGGCGGCCGACACCCTCGCCGACTGCGCCGTCTACCCGCCCCTGCAGCGGCCGGCGGTCGACAGCGCCTACGAGACCCTCGACGTCACCCGCGACACCGTCGGCACCATCGACCTCAACCCCATCATCCGCCCCGACCTGCCGGTGTGCGCGCCGGTCATCGGCAAGACGGTCGTGTGGAAGGACCCCGACCACGTCACCACGAGGGTCCTCTCCGAACGTTCCGACCAAATCTGGAACCAGCTCACTGCCACAGGACTAGTTCCGAACTTAGGTAATTAGCCCGCTCGATCGGGTTTGCTTCAGGCGTCGGCGCGCTAGTTAGTGGCCAGCGACTGGTGGAGCGAGTTGCAAGACCGAACACCCGAGCATGAAGTAAGTCTGGCCAGCATGCGTTCGAGGTTCAGCCGGACGCCTGAATATGATGGGTCCTGCGACACATCGTCCAACTCGTAGGGATCGAATCGATGGTCATATAGCCGGCTATCATCAGGCCTAAGGAGGTCTCGAATGTAAAGATACCTGCGCGTCAAGACCCCGCGCGTCCGCCAACTCTGATGCCCAGGGTCTACACGATTCTGGCCTGTCTGGACGAGCATGGTACGTCGCCAACTAGTTCGGCTTCCTTGGAGTAGCGACTTGAGTGTGAGGCCATCGAATTTCACACCAGGGCGCGCACTAGCCAAGTCGAGAATTGTTGCCGGGACATCGAGTAAGGAAACAAGCGCGTCTGAACGCCGTTGCCTCACCCTGGGCCCGGAGATAAGCAGTGGAACTTTAAGACTTTCGCGGGCAAGGATGTTCTTGGTCAGGTACGAGTGCTCGCCCAGCGAAAAACCATTATCGGAAGTTACGACGATATAGGTGTTTTCGAGTTCGCCGAAGTCCTCAAGGGTCCTGACAAGGGAGGCAACCGCATCGTCGACCGAACGCAGACTCCGGACTCGGCCCTCGAACCAACGTTGCACCTGGCGCTCAGACCTCATGCGTTTGCCGAACCCGTCTGGCCACGTCCCAAGTCGGCCGAACGAAGGTGCGTCTATCGAGGGAGCGCGTTCGGAGACCTCGAGATCCGCGTACTTAGCCTCCGGGATTGGCGCGAGTTGTGCCGTCCCACTGTCGCTGTACCGAACAGCCGGGTGTGGGGCAGTGTGATTGACGAAGAGGTAAAAGGGCGAACCTGGCCCAGCAAGAGCGCGCACCGTGGCTTCACTGCGCTGGGCTAGTCGCGCCGTGATGTAATCATGCGAGTAGCGATCGCCGTCGTAGAACTCAAATTCTGTGTAGCGTGACGGAGCACCCACGACGGGGTCCCAGACGTCCCAGCCGCGCTGAACTGGGTCGGTGCGCAAGTAGTGGTTCATGTACTTGCCATGTAAAGCCGTCAGATATCCAGTGTCGTGTAGCCACCGAGCAACCGTAGCCTCGGGGTCTCGCAGCGCTCTAAATCCTCCATTCGGGCCATCATTGGACTGCACCCCGTTGTTCTGGGCGTATTGACCGGTGTGCAGCATAGCCCGGGCCGGGCAACATAAGGGGTGCGGCGATATCGCATTGGTGAAGGTGGTCCCGCGCAGAAGCGCTTGAGTTCGAGGCAAATAGCGCAGTTCATCGGCTCGCATGTCGTCGGTTAGTATCACGACGACGTTCGGTCGTTGATCTCGTGCGCGCCGTGGTGTTGGCAAATTCGACACGCGATTGTCGGACGCCGTAGTTCCAGCCACTCCGTCGTCCGGTCCGCTGCGGCTCCGTGGCTCTACGTCGGAGTCGCACGCTACCAACGCAGTACACGTGATTAAGACCACGAGAATCTGCCACAACCTTTGCCATCGAATCTTCAGAACGCGTTCAGTTCCAATCACGGCAGTATTGAGCCTAATACTCTTTCGCCCCAACGTCTCTCTACGAGCGCGGCAACGGCCACTGTGCCCCCGCCTATAATCTGACGAAGGAGGCGAGGGCACAGCGTCGATCAAGGAGTCACGTTGATTCGCATCGTTCCGATCATGATGTAGTGCTCCGATCCCGGGTGCGCCGCGAGGGTGTAGTCACGGTCCGCGGCTGCTCCAGATGCCCTGTTCCGTGACCAGAAAATGTAGTCCAGCTTGCGCGGCGGGTCAGCGCTGTTGTTCTCAGTCGCACGGTTACCTGCGGCCGGGTTGCCGCGACACAAGCACTTGTCGATTTCCTGGAACTGTCCAGTCGATCCCGAACCGTACCCGGACGCGTACAGCGGGTTCATCATTGTTTCGCTGGGCTGGGAGTTGAGGTCACCGGTAATCGCCACGTTCTCGTCATCCACGATTCGATTACCGCCGTAATTGGCGACAGCTTGAATCTGCTTGGCGCGGTAGTCACGAATGTCGTTGGGGTTAACATTCGGAGGAACCAGGGTGCTGTACACCGTGAGGTGGGTCGTGCACACTCGATGCACGATCGCCCCTTCAAACTTGACGCATGTAAGTTGATAGTCTTGCCCGCTTTGGGTCGGATCGGGCCCGTCCACCATCAGTGACACGGGAAGGGCCACGGTGGCGTCGGGGCGGGTGTAGATCGCCGCCTCTCCAATCGCCTTCTGAGCTGGCGTGTCTCCCGGACATGCTTGTACACCTGTTCGACGCGCGTGAAAGGCGATCGTCCAGTCCTCTGCAGCATCCAAGTCGTTGATCCACTTGCGGCACACTTCTTGCAGCGTGATTCCGTAAGCCCCTTGGTTCTTTGCGGTAGTGATCGCCTGAGTAAAGGCGCCGGGCGCGGCTGAAGCATTAAAGTTCACTATCGTGAGGTTCGAGAACGACGCTGCTCGCGCGCCAGCAGGAGCAGCAGTCGGCGATCCAGCCGTCGCAGGGTTGATCGCGACGCCGAGCATCGACAGGGTTAAAAGTAGGAGGGGTGCGAACCTGAGTTTCCTTGACATGTTCCCACCCTAGGATGACCTGCGTCACATGACAAGACGTCAGATGCCAGTGTGTTTTGAGCAGACGCGAATGCCTAATCAAACTCCTGACGCGTTGCGAAGCTGATGATGTGGCGCCTAGAACTCGTAGCGAAAGTCACGAATAGTCTCGGCAAACACCTCGGCCACACGGCCCCGTTCGCTTGGGCCATAGTAGTCTTGATACCCAGGCCTGGGCCTATTCCCTCCCTTTGCATGTGGCAAACCAGGAGGGCCTTCTAGGCCGATCCGAGACCAAACGGTTTCCAAGTCTTCGTTGAGGTTCTCATACCGACATACAAAATCGACCGCGACTCGCCCCTCGATTCGAATCATTCGCTGATTCACCGCCAGACGTTCAATACGCTTGCTCATCACGAATTTCTCGAACGGAATCGCTTGTCGCTCACGAAACCGGTAGTGATAGTACGATACAACCGCGTCCCAAGGATTGCGTTCGATTGCAAACTTGAAGTAGTTGTTCCATGCTTCAGTTCCGATGGACCGACGGATCACCCTGCCGCGCATATGCGCAAAGGCGTGAACAGGAAAGTCCGGTACTTCGTAACGCTGGGGACCTATGCCCCCTAGTTCCGCGCGCAAGGTCTCGTCTTCAGGCGAAATAGGCGTCACCGTGTCCTCTGGACCACAATGCCGGGACAGAGCAATTTCTACACTTGTGCCAGCGGTCTTGCGGGTCTTAATGAAGACGAAGTGGTGTCGATGCGACACGATCACGGCTACAGCTCCTCTACATATCGTCTCACTCAGCACGACGATGACCGATCATCCCACATGTCGAGGCGGCGAACTGACTGGCCTGATCGACGGTTTCCGGCCAACAGCAGGTGGTCTCAGTCGTCGGGTCTGCCTGCGCCAACTCGCTCCAGTTGGATGGGCCCGGTAGTAGCAGGTGTGGCCGTCACTAGCTGGCCCCAAGTGCATCCTCTCCTAGTGTCGACACAGCTCTACGCGGAAGAGGCGACCATCTGGCACTTGCCAAGCAGCTGGAGATCTCAGTCGATCAGGTCTTCGCCTGCGCCGGCATCGAACTACCCGCTGCAGGTCCAGCTACCAGGCCGGTTGGAGCCTCACTAGACGCCCACCTGCGGGCCGAGTACGGCCTGACCGAGTGGGAAGTCCGAGAGGCCCGTCAGTCGGTCGCGCGCATCGTTGAGAAGCACCGAGCCCGCCAGGCGCGAATCCACCGCAACAATTCTTCACATCCCGAAAGGAGGGATCCATGACCAACAACACCAACATCGTGCGCGAGACTCGCGCCCTCATGCCGGTCCGACCGCTGACGCTGAACGACGCGTTTCATGTCGCTGAGGTCCAGGCGGCCAAGCTCCTCGACCTACTGAGTATTACTAGCCCGTCGGTGCCCATTGCTCGACTGGCCGACCTTCCGAAGATCGACGTCGAGATGCACTCCCGTCTCCGCATGCCAGGTCTATCCGGCTTCAGCAAGTGGGCAGACGGTCGATGGCTCATCGTAATCAATAAGAACCAGGTCCCTGGCCGGCGCCGGTTCACGCTCGCCCACGAGTTCAAGCACGTCCTTGACCACTGCGGCTACGACGTGACGTACCGCGACCTCGGAAACGGCGACCCCACTACCCACGACAGGCAGATCGAACTGATTTGCAACTACTTCGCAGCGTGCTTCCTGATGCCAGCACCATGGGTCAAGCGATCCTGGCGCGCTGGCATCCGCGATGAGGAGGCTTTGGCCGGACTCTTCGGAGTCAGTAGGGAAGCTATCCACAACCGGCTGATCTACCTAGGTTACGTCGGCGATGATCGACGACCATTGGCCGAGTACCTCCGCGCAGACCACCCTCGAGCTTCCGAGACTGTCGCGGCGTGACCGGACAGCAAGGAGAAGGTGCCGTGACCACACCTCAAGTGGCAATTGCAGTCTCATACCTACGAGTTAGCACGAAGGAGCAAGCCGACCGTGAGGGGGACCCAGAGGGTTATTCGATCCCAGCGCAGCGCGAGGCCAATCGCCGTAAGGCCGAAGCTCTCGGCGCCACCGTGGTCGCTGAGTTCGTGGACCGCGGAGAGTCTGCTCGGTCGGCAAATCGCCCGCAGTTGCAAGCCCTGTTGGCCTACGTGAAGGAGCACGATGTCGACTACGTCATCGTCCACAAGGTTGACCGACTAGCTCGCAACCGACTCGACGACGTCGAGATAAACCTGGCGCTCAGCCAAGCTGGCTCTCGACTGGTGTCGGCAACCGAGAATATCGACGAGACGCCGAGTGGCATGTTGCTGCACGGCATCATGAGTTCGATCGCGGAGTTCTACAGCAAGAACCTGGCCCATGAGGTCGTGAAGGGCATGGGGCAAAAGGCTAAGAGTGGGGGTACCCCCGGCATGGCCCCGGTCGGTTACCGAAACGTCCGCGCGCTTTCCCCTGAGGGGCGCGAGGTGCGGACGATCGAGATCGATTCTGAACGTGCACCATTGGTGACCTGGAGTTTTGAGGCCTACGCAGCCGGTGGCTGGTCGCTCAAGAGCCTCACTCACGAACTGGAAGCACGCGGTCTGACTTCGCGGCCAACGCCGAACAAGACAGCCAAGGCGCTGGCCGTCAACCAGGTACACCGCATGCTCCGGTCGCCGTACTAACAGAGGCGTAGTCATGTGGCGCAGCGCCGAGTATGCCGGTCGCCACAAGGCAATCGTCGACGACCAGACCTGGCACAAGGTGCAGGACATGTTGGACGCGAAGCGAACTGGAGAAAAGGAACGCGTCCACAACCACTACCTCAAGTCCAGCGTGTACTGCGGGCAGTGCGGCAACCGGTTGATCGTGCATCACGCCAAGAACAGCTACGGAACGGTCTACCCGTACTACATCTGCAGCAGCCGCCACCAGAAGCGGAACGGCTGCACCGCCAAGGCAGTACGTATCTCGGACATCGAGGACGAAGTGATCGTGTTCTACAAGTCGGTGCAGCTCAGCAAGAAGCTGCGGGGGGTGGTCGAGAGTTACCTTTCCCGCGAGTTGGCCTCGCTGCAGGCGACGCAAGAAGCCGCCCGCCGCGCTCTCGAGATCGAGGCGCACAAGCTCAAGGAGCAACAGGCCAAGCTTCTGCATGCCCATTACGAGGGGGCGGTGCCACTCGACCTTCTTCGCAGCGAACAGGAGCGACTCGGCCGGCAGCGAGCATTAGTCGAGGGCAAGCTCACAGCTATGCGAGCCGACCACGAGCAGGTCCGTACCAACCTGACCCGTGCCCTCAACCTTATCGAGGATTGCGCTGGCGCCTACGCGGCTGCTTCGCCAAAGGTGCGGCGCATGTTCAACCAGGCGTTGTTCGAGCGCCTCATTGTGCGCGACGTCGACACAGTCGGCGTTCTTGCCGAGCCGTTTGCCTCGTTGCTCGACATAGTCGGTGCAGAACCGAAGTACGGGTCGACTCTCACGATCGCGCTGAAGCGGGAGAGCTACCGCCGATCAGAACGGTCCCGGCAACTAGAAGCAGACCTTGCGCACGTCGGCGCCGGTTTGAAAGAAACGCAGTTGGTGCCCCAGGCAGGAGTCGAACCTGCGACCTTTCGCTTAGGAGGCGGCTGCTCTATCCGCTGAGCTACTGGGGCCGGAGGGCACCAGTCTGGCGTACTCACCGGTAGCGCCGCGATGGGGGAGTTCGGCGTTCCTCAGCGACACTTGAAGGGCTCTCGTATCGTGAGCACGGCGCCGGAGTGCGGCCGCGCCGCACCCCTCGTTGCCTGACGATCCCCAGGACCCATGACCGACGACGCGTCGAAGCCGACCCGACGGTCTGTGGGCAAGACCAAGTCGATCAATTCGATCGATAAAATCGACTCTGGTGGGTCGGCGTCCGGCAAGCGGCGGGGCCGGAAGAAGAAGCGGCACACCGTGGCCACGGTGCTCACCGCCACCCTCGTGGTGGTCAGCCTCGTGACGGCCCTGTCGGTGGTGTTCCTCTACCGCCACCTGCAGGACAACCTCGACTACCAGGACCTCTCCGAGCAGCTGACCGACCGGCCGGAGAAGAAGCAGGTCGACACCGGCCCGCAGGAGCCGCTCAACATCCTGGTGATGGGGTCCGACACCCGCGAGGGCGAGGGCAACCGGATCGACGGCGAGTCCGGTGCCGGCGGGTCCGACACCACGCTCCTCTTCCACCTCTCGGCGAACCGCGAGTTCGCCTACGGCGTGAGCATCCCGCGCGACACGCTCGTCGACCGCCCCGACTGCCTCGACGAGAACGGCGAGACCATCGCCGGTGAAGACAGTGCGCAGTGGAACGTGGCCTTCACGGTCGGCGGCCCGGCCTGCACCCTCCAGCAGTTCGAGCAGGTCAGCGGCGTCCGGGTCGACAACTACGTGGTGCTCGACTTCAACGGCTTCAAGGACATGGTCGACGCCGTCGACGGCGTCGAGGTGTGCATCCCCGACGACATCGAGGACCCGGCGCACGGCATCAACATCCCGGCCGGCACCCGCGAGATCCGGGGCAAGGAGGCGCTCAACTACGTGCGCGCCCGCTACACCCTCGGCGACGGCTCCGACATCGGGCGCGTGAAGCGGCAGCAGGCGTTCATCGCCGCGATGGCGAGCAAGGTGATCTCCGCCGGCACGCTGACCCGTCCCAACCGCGTGATCGGGTTCCTCAACGCCGCCACCAGCTCGCTGCAGACCGACTTCAAGACGATCGGCGACATGGGCAAGGTCGGCCTCTCGTTCCGCAACATCGGGCTCGACAAGATCCAGTTCATCACCGTTCCGTGGCAGTACTCCCCGGAGGACCCGAACCGGGTCGAGCTGCTGCCGCAGGCCGACAAGCTCTGGGAGCGGGTCATCAACGACCAGCCCCTCACCCGGAACCTCCAGGACGGTCTCATCACCGCCGGCGACGACGTCGAGGGCGACGGCTCGCCGAGCGGCAGCCCGAGCGGCAGCCCGAGCGGCTCGCCCAGCGACTCGCCGAGCGACCCGCCCAGCAGCGGACCCGCCCAGCCCCGCAACTCCCAGGAGGAGGCCGAGCTGCGGGCCGAGCGCGAGGCCGCGGGGCTCTGCGTGTGAGCGACGACGCCACTCCCGACGCGCCCGCCGACCGCGACAAGCGTCGCCGGGTCGCCGAGGTGTTCGGCGACGTGCTGCCCGAGGTCACCAGCGACGAGCGGGACGAGCACGACGGTGACGCTGCTGACGGATCCGACTCCGACCGCTGGCTACGCGCGCAGGTGCCGCCGCACCACGGCTGAGAGCTGCTGCCGGGCTCCGGTCAGGGCTGCGTCGTCAGGGTTGCGGCGTCGTGATCGGCGGCGTCGGCCCTCCGCTCTGCTGGGCGGCCAGCAGGTCGCGGATCTCCTGCAGCAGCTCGACGTCCTCCGGGGTGCCCGGCGCGGGGCTCGGGAAGAAGCGCTCCTTGGCCCGCACGTACGGCGTGACCACGAAGAAGTAGACGACGGCGGCGAGGATCAGGAACGCGATCAGCGCGGTGAGGAACGCGCCGACCAGCACGTCGCCCGGGGCGAACTCGTCGAAGTTCGGCTCCTCACCCCCCGTGACCTTCGCGATCGCGGACAGGAGCATCCCGGTGAACGCGGTGACGACGGCCGCGAACGCGGTGCCGATGATGACGGCGACCGCGAGGTCGACGAGGTTGCCGCGCAGGATGAAGTTCTTGAAGCCGGTCATAGGTACTCCTCGAGAGTCGGGGGAACCGGGCGGGTCACGCTAGCGCCGCGACCACGTGTAGGTCACAAACCGGCGCACCGCCGCCTCCGCCACCCGGCCGACCTCGAGGTCGGACACGCCCACCACCACCAGCCGTCCGGGAACGCCGGAGCCCGCGTCGGCCGTGGTCGCGGCCGGGATCGCGAGCACGGGCACGTCGTCGGCGACCTGCTCGCTGCCGCCCGCCTGCGGGTCGACCGCGTAGAGGTCGATCTCGTCGCCCACCTCGAGCAGCGCGACCGACGCCGGGTCGGGCAGCCGCACCGGGAGCGCCACGAGGTCGGGCCGGCCCTCGGTCAGGGCCTCGCCGACCAGCCGCACCTCGGTGACCGGCTCGCCCCGCCGCACCGGTGCCGCCAGCACCCGGCCCGCAGGTGCGAGGGCCAGGCCGTCGGGAGCCGTGCCGGGGGCGAAGCGGGCGGCGACGACGTCGTCGGCCCGGATCTCGGCGCCGGCCGGGAGATCGTGGGCCGCCACGAGCACCGGCACGGTGGCGGGGGGAGGCGCGGCCACGGCCGACACGGCGAGCAGGACGGCGGCCCCGGCCAGCAGCGCCGCGAGGAGCCGACGACGTCGCAGCACGACGCGCCGGACCGAGCGCCAGCGGCGCCGAGCGGGGTCGGGAAGGACAGGCATCCCGCGACGCTAGGTCAGGCCGGTGACCCCGCGGGCCCGCTCTCCACAGGGGTCAGGAGGCAGCGGCGGCGGAGGGCTTGGAGTCCGCCTTCTTCTCGGTCTTCGGCGACGAGTCGGGCTTCGACGCGGGCTTCGGCTCGGTCTTCGTGTCGGTCTTCGTGTCGGTCTTCGCGTCCGACTTCTCCGACGACGCGCCCGAGGACTCCGGCGCCCGGCTGTCGTTGCGGTAGAAGCCCGAGCCCTTGAAGACCACGCCGACGGCGTTGAAGAGCTTGCGGAGCCGGCCCTGGCACTCGGGGCACTCGGTGAGCGAGTCCTCGCTGAAGCTCTGGAACTGCTCGAAGGTGTGGCTGCACTCGGTGCAGGCGTACTGGTAGGTCGGCACAGTCACTCCCCCTGGGACGTGGAACGACGGCTGGCACTCGCCGCCGTCGACTGCCAAGTCTACGTCAGCGTGGTCCGCGGGGGAGAATGTCCGCGCCATGGCGACCACCCCGACCCAGCCCGACCCGCTGGACGCCTCCAACCCGTCCCGTCCGGGCGACGCGAGCCGGCCGAGCCGGTGGACCCGGTTCCGTCGGCTGCCCCGCACGCTGCGGGTCACCACCTACGTCGCCGTTGCACTCGTGCTGGTGCTGGTGGCCGGCGCCCTCACCGGCACGATGCTGGTGCGCCGGTCGTTCCCGGAGACGTCCGGCACGGTCGAGCTGCCGGGTCTCGACGCCGACGTCCGGGTGCTGCGCGACGACCACGGCATCCCGCAGATCTACGCCGACACCACCGAGGACCTGATGGCGGCGCAGGGATACGTGCACGCCCAGGAGCGCTTCTTCGAGATGGACGTGCGACGCCACGTCACCGCCGGCCGGCTCGCCGAGCTCTTCGGCGCGGACGCCGTCGAGACCGACGCGTTCGTGCGGACGATGGGCTGGCGCCGGGTCGCCGAGCGCGAGCTCGGGCTGCTGGCGCCCGGCACCCGTACCGCCCTCGACGCCTACGCCGACGGGGTCAACGCCTACCTGAAGGACCGCTCCCCGAGCGAGATCTCGCTCGAGTACACGGTGCTCGGGGCCGGCGGCCTCGACTACCAGCCGGCGAAGTGGGACGCCGTCGACTCGCTGGCCTGGCTCAAGGCGATGGCCTGGGACCTGCGCGGCAACATGGAGGAGGAGATCCAACGAGCGCTCGCCGTCGGCGCGGTCGGCACCGAGCGGGCCGAGGAGCTCTGGCCCACCTACGACTACGCCGAGCACCCGCCGATCGTCGACCAGGGCGCTGTGGTCGACGGCGTCTTCGAGCAGGACGCCACCGCGGGCGGTACCCGCAACCCGGTGCGCCCCCCGCCGTTCGGTGGCGCCGCGCTGCGCGAGCTCGCCGGGCTCGGCCGCAGCCTCGGCCGGATGCCCGCCCTGCTCGGGCGCGGCGACGGCATCGGCAGCAACAGCTGGGTCGTGTCGGGCGACCGCACCGCCACCGGCGCGCCGATGCTGGCCAACGACCCGCACCTCGGCGTCTCCCTGCCGGGCATCTGGATGCAGGTCGGGCTGCACTGCAACGAGGTCTCGGAGGCCTGCCCGTACGACGTCGCGGGCTTCTCGTTCTCCGGCGTGCCGGGCGTCGTCATCGGCCACAACGCCGACATCGCCTGGGGTTTCACCAACCAGGGCACCGACGTCAGCGACCTCTACCTCGAGCGGCTCCGCGGCGACGAGTGGCGACAGGGCCGGACCTGGCAGCCGCTGGAGACCCGCCGGGAGACGATCGAGGTGGCCGGCGGCGACGACGTCGAGATCACCGTCCGCTCCACGGCCCACGGCCCGCTCCTGAGCGACGCCGACGATGCGGTCGACGGCGTGCTCGACGACGTCGCGGGCGACCCCCGGGCCGACGACGAGGAGATCGGCGTCGCCCTGCAGTGGACGGCGCTGCGACCCGCGCCCACCATGGACGCCGTCCTCGACCTCAACCGCGCCGACGACTGGAACTCCTTCCGCTCCGCGGCCGCCGACCTGGCCGCGCCGGCGCAGAACATCGTGTACGCCGACCGTGAGGGCCACATCGGCTATCAGGCCACCGGCACGACGCCGATCCGCAAGTCCGGGCACGACGGCCGGATGCCGGTCGCCGGTTGGCTGCCCGAGAACGACTGGACCGGCGAGTTCGTGCCGTTCGACGGGCTGCCCAACGTGCTCGACCCGGACTCCGGGGTCGTCGTCACGGCCAACCAGGCGGTGAGCCGCCCGAGCTATTCCTACCTCCTCACCGAGGACTACGACGTCGGGTTCCGCTCCTCGCGGATCAGTGAGCTGCTCGCCGACCGGGACGACCTCACGGCCGACGACCTGCTCGCCGTCCAGCGCGACGACCGCAACCCGATGGCGCCGGTGCTCGTGCCGCACCTGCTCGACCTCCGGTTGGCCCGCGGCTACTTCTCCGACGGCCAGCGGGTGCTCGAGGACTGGGACTTCCGACAGCCGGCGAGCGGTGCGGGCAGCCCGGCCGCCGCCTACTACAACGCGGTGTGGCGCAACCTGCTCCGGCTCACGTTCCACGACGAGCTGCCCGAAGGCGGCCGAGCCCGACGGCGGCGACCGCTGGATGGCGGTCGTGACCGACCTGCTCGAGGAGCCGGGCAGCGCCTGGTGGGACGACACCGAGACCGACGTGGTGGAGCGGCGCGACGACGTCCTGCGCGCAGGCCATCCGCGACGCCCGCGACGAGCTCACCTCACGGCAGGCGGTCAACCCCGACGAGTGGTCGTGGGGCCGACTGCACGCCCTCGAGCTGCGGAGCTCGACCCTCGGCGAGTCCGGCATCGGGGTGGTCGAGGCGCTCTTCAACCGCGGGGGCTGGGACATCTCCGGCGGCAGCGCGATCGTCGACGCCACCTCGTGGAACGCCCGCGAGGGCTACGAGGTCACGGCGGCGCCGTCGATGCGGATGGTCGTCGACCTCGACGACCTCGACGCGTCCCGCTGGATCAACCTCACCGGCGTCTCCGGCCACGCCTTCCACGACCACTACACCGACCAGACCGATCTCTTCGTCGCCGGCGACACCCTCCCCTGGGCGTTCACCCGCGACGCGGTGGAGGCCGCGACCGAGGACGAGCTGACACTGGAGCCGGCGAGGCGCTGAGGGCCGGGGGTCTCGACACGCCGCTCGCTGCGCTCGCGGCGGCTCGACCACCGGAGAGCCACCGGTGGTCGAGCCGGGACGAGCGCAGCGAGGCCCGTGTCGAGGCCCCCCGGCCCCTCACGCGAACCGCACCACACCCCCGGACGGCGTGACGGCGGCGGTGACGGGGCGGTCGTGGGGCTCGGCGGGGACGTCGCGGTCGGTCTCGCCGTCGTGCAGGACCACGCAGGTGAAGGTGCCGACCGGCACCCGGGCGAGCGCGCGGTCGTAGCAGCCGGCGCCGCGGCCCAGCCGCAGCCCGGACGACGACACCGCGAGGCCCGGCACGAGGACGGCGTCGGCGGTGGCGACGGCGTCGACCCCGAGCCGCGGGCCGGTGGGCTCGAGCAGCCGGTGCCGCGTCGGCTCGAGGTCGCGGTCGCCGGTGTAGAGCGCCCAGTCGAGGTCGAAGTCGGGGAGCACGACCGGCAGCAGCACGCGGCGTCCGCTTCCGGTCAGACCGTCGAGCAGGAACGACGTGCCGGGCTCGCTGCCGGTGGCTACGTAGACGGCGACGGTGGCCGCCGACCGCACCTCCGGGCAGTCGAGCAGGTGCGCGCCGAGAGCCCGCGAGGCGGCCCCCAGGTCGGCGGCGGAGAGGCGTCCGCGGGCGGTCAGCAGCTGGTCGCGGAGGGCGACCTTGGCAGGCAGTTGGGCGGGCCGCACCGGGCGAGCCTACGATCACAAGCATGGGTAGCCCAGGGCTCAAGGCTGCGATCCAGAAGATGCGGGACGCGAGCGTCGACGAGGTCGCCGTCGAGACGTTCGCGCACTACTACCGCCTGCTCGAGCACGGCGAGACCGGCATGGTGCCGGAGTCGTCGATCGAGCCCGTCGACATCGAGAAGCTGGCCGACGCCGAGGTCTCCGACGAGGCCGGCGCCGAGGCCGTGCGCGACACCGTGGTCATCAAGCTCAACGGCGGGCTCGGCACGTCGATGGGCATGGACCGCGCCAAGTCCCTGCTGTGCGTGCGCAAGGGGCTCTCGTTCCTCGACATCATCGCCCGGCAGGTGCTGCACCTGCGCCAGCAGCACGAGGCCCCGCTGCCGCTGCTGATGATGAACAGCTTCCGCACGTCCTCCGACACCATGGCCGCGCTCGCGCGCTACGACGACCTCAAGGTCGACGGGCTGCCGCTGGAGTTCCTCCAGAACAAGGAGCCGAAGCTGCTCGCTCAAGGACCTCAGCCCGGTCAGCTGGGACCCGGACCCCGACCTCGAGTGGTGCCCGCCCGGCCACGGCGACGTCTACACGGCACTGCGCGGCACGGGTCTGCTCGACATCCTGATCGACCAGCGGGTTCCGCTACGCGTTCGTCTCCAACTCCGACAACCTCGGCGCCGTCGCCGACCCGCGGGTAGCCGGCTGGTTCGCCGGCACCGGTGCGCCGTTCGCGATCGAGGCGGTCCGCCGCACGCCGTCGGACCGCAAGGGCGGCCACTTCGCGCGCCGCAAGAGCGACGGCCGGCTGGTGCTGCGCGAGACCGCGCAGACCCCGGACGCCGACAAGGCCGCGCTGGCCGACCTCGACCGGCACCGCTTCTGCTCCACCAACAACCTGTGGTTCGACCTCGCGGCGATGAAGCACGCGCTCGACGTCCGCACCGGCATCCTCGGGCTCCCGCTCATCCGCAACGTCAAGAACGTCGACCCCGGCGACACGTCGTCGCCGAAGGTGGTGCAGGTCGAGACGGCGATGGGTGCGGCGATCGAGGTGTTCGACGACGCCCGCGCTGATCGAGGTCGGAGCGCGACCGGTTCGTGCCGGTGAAGACCACCAACGACCTGCTGGTGCTGCGCTCCGACGTCTACGACATCGGCCGCGACTTCGTGCTCGACCAGAACACCGACTCGGTGCCGTTCATCGAGCTCGACAGCGACCACTACGCGCTGGTCGACGAGTTCGACAAGCGGTTCCCCGAGGGCGCGCCGTCGCTGAGCGAGGCGACCTCGCTGAAGGTCGAGGGCGACTGGACCTTCGGCAAGGGCGTCCAGGTCGTCGGCGACGTCGAGCTGTCGGCGCTCTCGCGCGCCAGCGGGTGCCGCCGGAGACCGTGCTCACCCAGGACTCCGGTGCCTGAGCGGCCTGACCCGCTCCGCTCGTTCGACGAGCACCTGGCGGCGATCCTCGACGACCACCGCACCGCTGCCCGCGTTCGCCCAGCCGCTGCTCGACGCGCTCGACCTGGTGTGCGTCGACGAGGTCGTCTCCGCCACCGACCTGCCGCGCTTCGACAACTCCGCGATGGACGGCTACGCCGTGCGGCACCGCGACGTCGTCACCGCCACCGACGAGTCGCCGGTCACGCTGCCGGTGATCGGCGAGATCGGTGCCGGGCAGACCGGCGTCACCGACCTGCCGGCCGGCACCGCCGCCAAGATCATGACCGGGGCGCCCGCTCCCCGACCGGCGCCGACGCGGTCGTGCCCTACGAGTGGACCGACCGCGGCAGCCAGCGAGGTCTGGATCGCCCAGGCGCCCGACGTCGGGCCAGCACCTGCGCTACGCCGGCGAGGACGTCGGCGCGTCGGTGACGTGCTCGTCGATCCCGGCACCGCGCTCGGACCGCGCCACCTCGGCCTGCTCGCCTCGGCCGGCGTCCCGACGGTGCGGGTCCGACCGCGGCCGCGGGTCGCCGTCGTGTCCACCGGCACCGAGCTGCGCGACCCCGGCGTGCCCGCCGACCGGCTCGCCCCCGACGCGATCTACGACGGCAACTCGTTCCTGCTCGCCGCGGCCGTCGCGGCGCGCGGGCGCGATCCCGACGCGCGTCGGGCTCGTCACCGACGAGCCCGACGCGCTGCTCGCCACCCTCGACGGACAGGTCGGCCGGGTCGACGCGGTCGTCACCTCGGGCGGCATCTCGATGGGCGACTTCGACGTCGTCAAGGCCGCGCTCCGGCCGCTCGGCACCGTGTGGTTCGGCGGGGTGGCGATGCAGCCGGGCAAGCCGCAGGGCTTCGGCACCTACCGCGACACCCCGGTGTTCTGCCTGCCGGGCAACCCGGTGTCGTCCTACCTCTCCTTCGAGGTCTTCGTCCGGCCGGCGCTGCGGCGGATGATGGGTCTCACCCCGGAGTCCCGCACCCCGGTGCGGGCACGGCTGACCCACCGGGTCACCTCGCCGCCGGGCCGGCGCCAGCTGCTGCGCGGCGTCCTCACCTTCGCCGAGGGAGGCACCACCGTGACCGAGGTCGAGCCGGTCGGCGGGTCGGGGTCGCACCTGGTCGGTGACCTCGCGGTGGCCGACGCGGTGATCGTCGTCCCCGAGGACACCACCGAGGTGGCGCGCCGGCGAGCGGGTCTCCGTGATCCGGCTGGACGACGAGCGGTGAAGCCCGACCAGCGTCGCCTCACCCACGTCGACGAGTCCGGCGCCGCCCGGATGGTCGACGTGTCGGGCAAGGACGTCACCGCCCGCACCGCGACGGCCTCGGGCCGGGTGCTGGTGTCGCCGGAGGTGGTGGCGCTGCTGCGCGGCGCCGGGGTGCCGAAGGGCGACACCCTCGCCGTCGCGCGGCTGGCCGGCATCATGGGCGCCAAGCAGACGCCGTCGCTGATCCCGCTCTGCCACCCGCTCGCGATCTCGGGTGTCACCGTCGACCTCGTCGTCGCCGACGACGCCGTCGAGATCACCGCCGCCGTCCGCACCACCGACCGCACCGGCGTCGAGATGGAGGCACTCACCGCCGTCGCCGTCGCCGGGCTCACCGTGGTCGACATGGTGAAGGCGGTCGACAAGGGCGCGGTCATCACCGACATCCGGGTCGAGACCAAGACCGGCGGGAAGTCCGGGACCTTTCGTGCGCGCTGACGTCGTCGTCGCGTCCAACCGCGCCGCGGCCGGGGTGTACGCCGACGAGACCGGCCCGCTCATCGTCGCCTTCCTGCGGGAGCTGGGCTTCGAGGTCGGCGAGCCCGCCGTCGTCCCGGACGGCGACCCGGTGGGCGCCGCGATCGCCGCCGCCGTCGCGGCGGGGCGCGGGTCGTGCTCACCACCGGCGGCACCGGCCTCACGCCCACCGACCGCACCCCGGAGCAGACCCGGCCGCTGCTCGACCGCGAGGTGCCCGGCATCGCCGAGGCGATCCGCGCGGCGGGAGTGGCGGCGGGCGTGCCGACCGCCGTCCTCTCGCGCGGGCTGGCCGGCGTCGCGGGGGAGTGCCTCGTGGTGAACCTGCCCGGCTCGCGCGGTGGTGTGAAGGACGGGCTCGCCGTGCTGCGGCCGCTGCTGGTGCACGCGGTCGAGCAGGTCGTCGGGAGCGACCACTGACCGCGGCGTACGGCACACCGCGCGGCGCCTGGCCGGTGACGATGCGCTCCGGCACGTCGCCCGAGGTGGTGCTGCGACCGCTGCGGCGCTCCGACGTCGGCGCCTGGCGCGACGCGCGCCGGCGCAACGCCGCGTGGCTGGTGCCGTGGGACGCCACCGTGCCGCCCGGCGTCGCAGCCGCGGCCGATCAGCTTCCGCACCCTCACCCGTCGGCTCGCCCGCTCGGCCCGCGCCGGCGCGACGCTTCCCGTTCGCCATCGACGTCGACGGCACCTTCGCCGGGCAGCTGACCGTCAACAACATCGTGCGCGGCTCGGCGCAGTTCGCCTCGGTCGGCTACTGGATCGACCAGCAGTTCGCGGGCCGCGGCGTGATGCCGCGCGCGGTCGCGATGGCCGATCGACCACTGCTTCACCGCCGCCGGCCTGCACCGCGTCGAGATCGCCATCCGGCCCGAGAACACCAACTCGCTGCGGGTGGTCGAGAAGCTCGACCTGCACGAGTACGGCTTCGCGCCGCGGTTCCTCCACATCGACGGCGACTGGCGCGACCACCGCCTCTACGCGATCACCAAGGAAGAGGTCCCGCTCGGGTTGCTCGCGGCGCTACGAGGAGTCACTCTGACGCGCGACACACGGAGTCACATCCGTCCCCGGGGCCGCTGGCGAACCTAGCCTCAGGTGCGTGGACCTGAGCGCGCTGATCTTCGTGGCCCTCGCGGTGGCGTGGGCGGTCTACCTCGTCCCCGCGGCGCTGCGTCAGCACGAGGAGGCGGCCTCCCGCCGACCCGTCGAGTCGTTCTCGCGACCGGATGCGGGTGCTCGCCCGACGCGAGCCGGTCGACACCAAGAACGCGCGCCTCGTGGTCACCCCCGGCAAGCCGGCCCCGGTGATCGAGGCCGACCCCCTTCCGGTCTCGCTCACGCCCGGCCAGCGGCGGGCGCGCCGCGCGAAGGCGATGCGTGCGGCCCGGCGCCGTCGGCGGGTGCTCCTCTCGTTGCTCCTGCTCGTGGCCGTCTCGGTCGGTCTGGCCGTCGCCGCCGTCACCCCGTGGTGGGGCGCCGCGGTCACCGGCGGCCTCGTCGCCGCCTGGCTCGTGCTCTGCCGGGTCATGGTGCGCCGCGAGATCGCCGAGGTCCCCGGCCGCCGGCTCCCCGTCCACACCGAGCCGCTCTCGGCACCCGACGACACCGACGACGAGACCGGGGAGATCTCGGCCGTCGACGTCGAGCCGGACGCCGTCGCCGACCCCCCGGCCCCCGAGACCCCGGGCGACCCGCCCGCCGCCGACGGCTGGGACCCGGTCCCGCACACCCTCCCGACGTACACCCAGAAGGCCGCCGCTCCCCGGCGCACCGTCCGCACCATCGACCTCGACTCCACCGGCGTCTGGACCTCCGGCCGCACCGAGGCCGACTCCGCCATCGCCCGCGAGGCCGAGGCCGCCGACGCCGCCGACAAGGCCGCCCGTAGCTCCACGGCCAAGGCCGACAAGCGCGCCGCCGGCTCCTGAGGGCGATTCGGACGGCGTCCTCGCGGGTGCTAGCGTTTCCGACGCGTCTTCGGGCGCTCCGGGGCTGTGGCGCAGTTGGTAGCGCGTCTCGTTCGCAATGAGAAGGTCAGGGGTTCGAATCCCCTCAGCTCCACCGGAGAAACCGGGCTTGACCTGCGGAAACGCAGTCGGGCCCCATTGAGCGCACGTGCCGACAGTCGCCGACGGGCGCGCGGCCCGCGACTTGCCTCACCGGCGTGGCTCCCATCGCATCGAACGTCGCGCGATCCAGATCGCCAGACACGTCCATCCCGCGACGACTGCCGATGTCCTGATGGCGTCCGCATCTGCTCCCCAGCTCAACCGCGCCAATGCGTCCAGGGCGCCGCCTGGCGTGAGCGCGACGTACTCTCGTGCGCCCTCGGGTACGACTCGACCCACCATGCCGACCGCCAGCAGCGTGAAGACCGGCATGCTCGTCATCTGTGCTGCTTCGGCATTCCGAGTCCACGACGCCGTCCACACCGCAAGGGCACCGCACATCACGCTGCCGCTGAGGATGGCCAAGAAGAAGGTCGCGGGAGACTCGGGCGGGTGGCCGATGGCGGTGGCGACCAATGCGGCCAGCGCGGCAACGACCATGGCGATCGCGATCCCGGGCAGGCACATCGAGAGAAGGAGCTCGCCATCGCGTGCCTCTCCCGTCCGCAGGCGCTTCAGCACGAGCTCATCGCGTCGGCTGACGATGATCGACAGGATGTTGTAGTACACGGGCAGTAGCCAGGCGATCGTCAGAACCAGGGAGATCCCGCCGGCTACTGAGGCTTCGTCGCCGTCGCTGGCAACGACGAAGCCGAGGGGGAACAGCGGGGTGATGATGCCGTAGGCCAGGGTGATCGGGTTGCGAACCATCAGCCGCGCGTTGGCGAGAGACAGCCCGATGAGTCGTGTGGCGGACGTGGTGGTGACGCGGTCGTCGTGATCGCCGACGCGCGCGGGGTAGGAGGCGCTCACGCGCCGAGCTCCTCGTGTCCGACGGCGATCCGCGACGTATCGGTCAAGGCCAGGAAGGCCCGTTCGAGGGTCGCCGTCTCGGCGCGCAAACCGCCGAGCGTACCCCGTGGCTGGCGGCCCACCCCAGCAGAGCGGTCAGGCTCCCCTGCAGGTCGAGGGTCTCCACGGTCACGCTGCCTCGGTGCTCGACGATGCGGAGCTGGCCCAGGTCGGGGAGGGGCAGGGCGGGCCGGAGGGAGGTCGCGACGAAGCTGATGGTGCTGGGTAGGTCCGCGACGATGTCGGCGGGCGCGCCACTGCGGACGACCCGCCCGGCGTGCATGAGCTCGATCTGGTCGGCCAGCCGCTGGGCCTCGTCGAGGTAATGGGTCGTCAGCACGATCGCAGTCCCGCGGTCTCGCAGCCGGGTGATGAGGTCCCAGACCCGGCGCCGGCTCTCCACGTCGAGGCCGTTGGACGGCTCGTCCAGGAACAGCACGTCGGGGTCACCCAGCAGCGCACAGGCAAGGTCCAGCCGGCGCTGCTCACCACCGGAGAGCTGTCCGACGCGCGTGGTCCGCTTGGTCAGTAGGTCCAGCTCGTCCAGTACGTCGTCGATCGGGCGAGCCTTGGACGTGAGGCGCGCCTGCAGCCGGAGGGTTTCTGCGACGGTGAGGTCGCCGGAGAACCCACTCGACTGCAGCAGCACGCCCGTGCGTCGACGTACCGCGGCTCGGTCGCGCCAGGGGTCCAGGCCGAGGACGCGGATCTCACCGCCGTCGGGTTGCGCGAGACCCTCGAGGAGCTCGACGGTCGAGGTCTTGCCAGCCCCGTTGGTTCCGAGGAGAGCGGTGATGGAGCCAGCAGGAACGTCGAGATCGACACCTCGCACGGCGCTGAACGCGTTCTTGCCTGAGCCGTAGGTACGCCGAACTCCGCGGCAGACGATGGCCGTCGGGATGGTGCGCCCGGTAGTCACGCGTTCAGCCCGCTGACGCTGGGAGCTCGGCATCGGCGTTGGTGCTGTCCGTCACTGCTTCGTGCGTCACCTGCACGCCCGTTCGGATGACCGTTGTCAGGGCCTCGACGATCGGGGAGCTCACCTCGCGGGTGCTCCACAGGGCCCAGGCGATGAACAGCAGTTGGAGCGGCAGGCGGACCCACGGGTACAGCCCACCGGGCTGGCCATCGACGTCGACGTCGAACACGGCGACGTACACGTTGCCGGGAAAGACCGCTACGAAGTAGAGAGCGAGAACGGCACCCACTCTCCGTCGCGTCGGATGCGGGAGTAGGAGCGCGACCGCGAGCGCGATCTCGACCAGTCCCGAGAACAGGACGATCTCGGCGCGCAGTCGAACCGACGGGGGAAGGTGCTGGATGAAGGGCGCTGCGAGGAACAGGTGAGAGGCGCCTGCGAACGCCAATGCGATGGCCATGCCCAAGCGGGCCGCTTCGCGCGGCGAGAACCGGCCACGACAGCCGGCAACCGCTGCGCAAGCCGCAGTAGCGAGTGCCAAGGCGAGGAGGAAGATCATCGTGCCTCCGTCGTGTTGTCAGGCAGCCCGGGGTGTGCGGCGACGAGGTGCTGGGGTCGGAGCTGGCGCACGAGTCCGCGCCGTGGAGCTGCAACGCCGAACCTGGTGGCAGCCTCGGCGAGAGTGGGAATGTCGGGGATGGACGTACGCCAGCGCTCGACCCGCGATTCCGCGGCCCAGTCCTGGGTGCGGCGCATCGCTGTGGCGTGTGTCGGCGCGGAGCCGTAGGAACGGACAGCCTCGGGCGACGCCCACACGCTCACGGTCCAGAATCGTCTGTTCCACAGGTCAGCAAGCACGGTGCCCCCGAGGAACCCGGGGGTGGCTTCAGCTTCACGGCCTGAGGCCAGCGCAGCGCGCAGAAGGGCACCAGTGTCGCGTCGACGACGAACGACGAAGCGGGTCGCAACCACGACCGTTGACCTGCCTGGTTCTGGTGCGGTTGTGGCGACACGGTTGCTGGTCGGTGATCTGTCCTCGTTGTCGGTAGTCATCACGTCACGTGCCTTTTCTCTGGAGGAGGTTCGTCTCTGTGGAGGTCGTCAAGGACCGTCACGCTGATGAGGGTGAGGCCGAGGTCGCGAATCTTGGCGAGCAGGCCGTGCAGCTGGGACTGGTCCTGGATCGGTCCGACGAGCGTGGTTGTTCCGTCGTCCTCCCATGCCAGCGCGAGGTCGTCGAGGTGAGCGGACCAGTGGGCGTCGAGGTGGCCGTCGACCCGTAGCTGATAGCGCGCCGGTGTGGGTGGTCTGGGCGGATGCGGCATCAGGCTCCGATCGATGGGACCGCACGGCTGCGGAGCGCGCCGCCGCGATCGGGTGCTGCCGTGCTGCCGGAGTGCTCTCGTGCCCGCCAGAGCGAGTAGCCGAGCGCGATGAGAGCGATTGCGTTGGGGTACGCCAGGAGTCGGTAGAAGCTCTCGGGAAGGACCGAGAGCGAGACGGTGAAGACTGCGCCGGCGGACAGCAGCGCTGATCCCCAGCGGGTCAGGATGCGTGCACGGAACAGCGCGATGCCGAACAGGAGTCCACCGGCGAGGTAGGTGATGCCTTCGGCAGCGAGTGCGTGCTCGATCAGACCGATCTCGCGGGCTCCTGGTGCAGTGCCTGATGAGGTGAAGGCCGGTTCGGTGAACGGGGACGGGCCGCGCGATGGCTGAGGACTCACACCGCGGTGGGCCCAGTCCTCCAGCGGATCGAGTGCCTGCTGGAAGCGCGGCAGCATGGGCCGGTCACGCGGTGCGCTCGGCGGCGGCGAGGGTCAGCGGCGTGTTCGTGGGCGACGCGATGGATGCGGCCCGCTGGTAGAACCACGCAGCGAGCCAGCCGGCGCCGACGGCGAGCGCGAGGAGTCCCAGGTCGAGCACTGCTTCTGGGACGAAGGCTCGGAAGGACACCGGCACGGCCCCGGCGGCGTAGAGCGCCAACGGCAGGGTGGGGACGTCGCTGCTGCGGATCATGGCCACCGCGAAGGCGATGGTGCCGGTCAGGAAGGCGAGCGACGCGACGGTGAGGGCAATGCCGAGTGGGCCGGCGCGGAGGGTGTCGACGGTGTGGGTGGGGAGCTCGGCGAAGACGAGATTGATGACGAACTCGACGCCGACGAGCGTGGTCAGGGCGAAGGCGTTGAGGAGGTAGGCGGTCAGCCCGAAACGTCCGGCGCGGCGCCCGAAGGCGAGGTAGAGGCCGGTGATCAGGATCAGGGCCAGGATCTGCGCGAGCGGTGCCACCAGCTGGGTGAAAGCGGTGGTGGGGATGATCTCGGCTCGCTTGGCAGCGTTGATCAGCAGGATGACGGCACTGCCGCCGCCAGCGGCGGCTGCGGCCCGGTACATGGTCGTGGGTGAGGGGTACGACATGGCTACTCCAAGGTGAGATCGATCGCTGGGCGCACGAGTCGCTCCCGATCAGCGGGACCCGGGCAGTGCTGCGGGACGTCTCGGAACGTAGGGCGGCGCGGGATGACGACGCCTCGTCCAACGATGTGACCGACTGGATGAGATCGGATGGCGGAGCGGGCTACAGCAGCCGAAGCTCGTCAGCGCGAAGGACTGCTGCTCGGCGGGTGGTCACCTGCAGCTTGGCGAAGATGTGCCGGGTGTGCGTGCGGAACGTGTTGTGGGAGACGAACAGTGCGTGCGCGATCTCCGGGCCAGTCAGATCGCTGTTGAGCAGTCGCAACACCTGCGTCTCTCGCTCGCTCAACGGGTCAGCAAGTGAGCGATTCAGCGCCGGTCGCTCGTGCAGGGCCAGAACCCGTGCCGGGTGCCCGTCGGCGACGCCGTCACGCTGCGCGCGCCGCAGCAGAGCCTGGATCGAACCGCCCTCAGCCAGGAACAAGCGCGCGTAGGCGCCTGGTTCGGGCGCTGCCGTGAACGCCGCGGACAGCCGATGCGCGGCCGCGGAGTGGTTGCCCTGCGCCTCGAGGGTCACCGCGGACAGCATGTGGATCTCCACGACGCTGCCCCACCGCCCATCGCTACGGGCAGACTCCAGCAACTGGTCGAGCAGGCGTGCCGCCGTGTCGAGACCCCCCCGGTTCGCCTGGACCCGGTGCTGGGCCACGAGAAGACGCACGAAGGTCAAGCATTCGTACTCGACCAAGTAGTCGCCTGCGTCCGTGCTCGACCAGTCGCGCTCCGCAGCCCAGACCTCGGCATCGTCGAGCTGGTTCGCGCCGATCAGCACACGTGCCTTGACCGCGGGGATCGGACGTAGGTCGACGAAGAACCCCGGGCGGTACAAGCTCTGCGCCCGGTCCAGGAGCTCTACTGCCGATACCCAATCACCCTCGGCCTCCGCCAGACGTCCCATGGCCAGGAACCATCGGAAGTGGTTCGCGGAGACGGAGACGTGGTCATCAAGATCCATCGCGGTGTCCAGGTGCCAGCGAGCCTGTGCCAGGTCGCCGACTTCCAGGTCGATCTCGCTGAGCCCCACGTGCAGCAGTGCGCTGGTGTGTGCGAGCGCAACTCCCTGCTGTTCGGAGTCAGTGAGCGCACTCGTGTAGAGCCGCCGCGCCACCCCGGGTCGACCTGATGCGAGCCACATGTCAGCAAGCACGACGGTGCTGCTCAGCGCATCCGCACGATTGCCGGCTGCCCGCATGCTGACGACGGCGTCGGTGAACGTCCGCACAGCCGTCGCCACGTCACCACTGGCCCAGGCCGTCAGCGCCAGGAACGCCATCGCGGTACCTCGCGAGAGATGATCGTCTGGGCCGCTCAGGTCCAGAGCGTCCCGGGCGTGGCGAGCAGTGTCGGCCATCTGACCGTGAGCCTGCGCCAACGAAGCCCTGAACACGGCGATCGTCGCCGGCAGGGTGCGCAGCTCGTCCGTCTTCGCCCACCCCGTCCTCGCATCGACCGAAGCTGTTGCCAACATGTCGGTCGCGTCATCGAGTCGCTCTTCCGCGGGGCCCAAGTCACCCGACACCATCGACATCCACCCGTAGAACACGCTGAGCACGGGACTGCGCCTGACGGCCTCGTCGGAGAGCGCGCCGAGCCACCGCATCAACAGAGCATCCTGGCGATCCCGCCGCACGCTCGGCAGCGCCTCCTCCACCAGGTATGCGGCGCGCCTGTGGTCATGAGCGGCAAGAGCGTGCCTCACGGCTTCTTCCACGTCGCCGTGGTCCTCGTACCAACGACTGGCGTTCCCATGGAGTAGCGACGTGGAGTCACTGCGCTCTCCGTGCAGGCGCCCGCGGAGGACCTCGGCGAACAGATGGTGGTAGCGGTACCAGGTGCGCTGGTCGTCCAGTGGGAAGAGGAACATGTTGGCTCGCTCCAGGCCCTCCAGCATCGCCTGACCATCTTCCCTACCCGTGAGGGCGTCGCACAGGGACCCGGTCAATCGGTCGAGGACCGCGGTGCACAGCAGAAACTCGCGAACGTTGCTGTCCAGCTGGGCCAACACCTCGTCCACGAGGTACTCCACGACGTACTTGTCGTTGCCCGCGAAGCGGGAGATGAACGCGCTCGGATCCTCGCGGCCCTGCAACGACAGCGCGGCAAGCTGCAAGGCAGCGACCCAACCCTCGGTGCGCTGCCCGAGCGCCTCGATGTCGCTTCCTGACAAGCTCAGCCCGCTCACGTCATTGAGGAAGGACTCCGTCTCTGCCAACGTGAAGCGCAAGTCAGCGACCCGAACCTCGACCAGCTCTCGCCGCACCCGCCAGCGAGCCAAGGCCAGGTCGGGATCCACCCGGGTGATGATCACGACGTGCGTGCGGGGGGAGACGTTGTCGAGCAACATCGCCATCCCGGTGTGCACTGCTCGGTCGTGGACGGTGTGGTAGTCGTCAAGCACCAGCCACACGTCGACCGTCGCCGACGCCAGGTCGTTGATCAAGGCAGCCACGACACGTTCGGTCGATATCGGAGCGCCCCCGGCCAGCTCCACAGCAACCGGCAGCAGGCCGGGCGAAGCCCGCTCCAAGGTGGTCACGACGTAGCGCCAGAACCGCTCTGGATCATCGTCGGAGGCATCGAGGGACACCCATGCGACAGGGCCCCCCGCAAGCCTGACATCGTCCAGCCATCCGGCGACCGCAGTCGTCTTCCCGAAGCCAGCGGGACCGGACACCAACGTGAGGCGCGCATGCAACGCCTCCGCCAGGAGTTCGCCGAGCCGGGGGCGTGGGACCACCGCCTGCCCGATCCGGGGGGCCGACATCTTGGTGGTGATCAGCGCTGCAGCCACGCCCCCTCGCTCTCGGGCGCGCCGTTCGAACGAGCGGAGGACCGGTTTCCACGATAGGGGCGCGCCCACAGATACGACAGTGCAGGCGAACTCTCACGCTCAGACCGACAGCGGCACCGGACGGTCGGCCTCGTGCGTCTGCCCACCCAGGGGCTCGCCTTCGACGTGCAGCTCGGGGAGCCAGCTGAGCCAGGTCGGCAGGTACCAGTTCCAGCGACCGAGCAGCGTCATGACTGCGGGCACGACGACCATCCGGATCAGCGTTGCGTCGACGAGCAGGGCGATCCCGACGCCGAAACCCATCTGCTGGAACATCACCAGCTGTCCGGCGGCAAAGCCGGCGAAGACCACGACGATGATCAGCGAGACACGGATCGGGCGCGGATCCGCCCGGGTTCGGCCATGATCGTGGCCATGACTCCCGCGGAGCCCGCGGCCGACCTCGGTCCCGTGCCTCCCCCCGGCATCGAGGGCGCGCTCGGCGACCTCGTCGCCCGGCTGCGTGACGCGGCCGCCCGCCGGTCACCGGACCCGTCGCTCGACGCCCTCCTGCACGAGCTGGCGGGGCGCTACCCGGTGGCCGCATCCGCCCGCCGCGACCGCGACCGCGACGGCGTTGCGGAGGGGATCGCCGAGGTGTACGGGCTCGACAGCGCGGACGTCGTCGTGCTGATGGCCGCGGCCGCTCCGGACCTCGACGCCGACATCGCCAAGGCCGTCGGTCTCCTCCGGGGCGCCGAGCAACCGGCACGCGTCTCGTGGGCGTTGGCGCTCGAGCTGGCAGGGGTGGACGCGGTGTCGTCCGGAGCTGTCGACCGGCTGGGCGCGGCCAGCAGGCTCATCCGGCACGGACTGGTCGTCGTCGTGGGGGACCGGCCCCGCTCGCTGCGCGACCTCGTGGTGCCCGAGCGGGTCGTCGACCACCTCCTGGGCGTCGACGCCCTGCCGCCCGTGCTGGCCCCCCTCGTCGTTCCGGCAGCGGGGCTGGCGGGGATCGTCGGCACCAGCGTGGTGGCGCGCGCCCTCGAGGCGGGGGAGCGACTGGTCTGGGTGACGTCGCGTCCTGGCTGCGGCGGGCTCCCGCTCGCGGTCGCGGCCCTGCACGAGGCCGGCGTGGACGGGTTGGTGGTGGACCTGGAGCCGGCGGCCCGTGACGACGTCGGCCACGTCGTCCGCACGGCGGTCCGCGAGGCGGCCCTGCGACGCTGTGCCCTGGTGCTCCTCGATGCCCAGCGCGTCGCCGGGGCCGAGCAGCTCGCCGGGATGCATGCAGGGTCGGGTGCCGTCGAGGCGCTGCGCGCCAGCTCCATCCCGGTGATCGGGGTCGCCACCGAGCCTTGGGACGATCGGCTGCGCGGCCCCTACCCGGTCTCCGTGGAGGCACCTCCGCTGTCCGAGGACGACCGGATCAGCCTGTGGACGGTCTGGCAGCCGGGGAGAGCGGCCGCCGACGGCGAGCCGGAGGGCGGGGCGGGGTTGTCCGGGCTCCGGCTGCGTCCGGAGGTGATCCCGAGGATCGCCGACTACGCCACCCGTCTCGGGCATGCGTTGGACGCTCCGGTCGACGAGGTCGTCGTCCGCCGTGCGGCGCGCGAGGTCACCAGTCCGTCCAGCTTGGCGCGAGCCCGACGTCCGCACCCCCCGTCGTTCGACGACCTCATGCTCCCCGCGCACGTCGACGGGCAGCTGCGCCGCCTCGTGCACTGGGCCTCGGTGCGCGGCGACATGCTCGCCGACGGGCGCCTCATCGCGCCGCGGGCGAAGGGTTCGGGACTCGCAGCACTGTTCGCGGGCAATCCGGGCACCGGCAAGACGATGGCGGCGGAGGTGGTCGCGCACGAGCTCGGGGTCGACCTGCTCACCGTCGACCTGTCGAGCGTCGTCGACAAGTACATCGGCGAGACCGAGAAGAACCTCGAGCGCGTCTTCGCGCACGCCGAGAGCCTGGACGTCGTGCTCTTCTTCGACGAGGCCGATGCCCTGTTCGGCAAGCGGACCGAGGTCAAGGACAGCCACGACCGGCACGCCAACCAGGAGGTCGCCTACCTGCTCCAGCGCATGGAGGTCTTCGACGGCATCACGCTCCTGGCCACCAACCTGCGCGGCAACCTGGACGCCGCGTTCAGCCGACGCATGACCTTCATCCTGACCTTCCCCGACCCCGACGCCCCGACCCGGGAGCGGTTGTGGAGGAAGCAGCTCGAGGACGTCGCCCCCCTCGACCCGGACGACCCTGTCGACCTCGCCCAGCTGTCCGGGATCGAGATCACCGGGGGGTCCATCCGCAACGCGGTGGTGGCGGCCGGCTACGAGGCCACCGTCACGGGCAGTCCGGTGGGCGCACGTCACCTCGACCGGGCCATCGACTGGGAGTTCGAGAAGCTCAGCCGCCGCCGCACGACCTGACGAAACCGCTGCCGCAGGACGGCCGACGCCGTACAGTGAGTCGATTCTCGCCGTCGCCGCCGATCGTGGAGCGAACTGATGACCGAACACCTCCTCCAGCCCGCACCGTCCACGAACGACCGTGCCGATCGTGCCGACACCGTCGAGGTCGCCGACCAGGCCCTCGGGCCCGCCGTCGACACCGGCGTCGTGCGCCGATCGCCGTCCGCGTCGGCCCGAGCCGCCGAGGCCACCGGGTGCGGTCACTCGCACGACCACGCCGCAGTGAGCGCCAGCGCCGGACCCGAGGTCGCCCCGGCCGGACGCTCCGACGGCTTCGGCGCCGTCTCGCTGCGCCGGCACACCGACGGCCCCGACCCGCTCGGCGGCACCTCGGCGGACCCGGACGTCGTGGGTGCGCTGCGGCGACGTCGGGGGAAGGGCTCGCCGTTGCCCACCGAGGTCGCGAACCCGATGGGGCAGGCCCTCGGGGCGGACCTGTCCGCCGTGCGCGTGCACCACGACGCCGAGGCGGGCCACATCGCGCGGTCCGTGCAGTCCGAGGCCTTCGCCTACGGCACCGATGTGTACTTCGGCGCCGGGAGGTACCAGCCCTCGAGCTCGGGCGGCCAGCGGCTGTTGGCGCACGAGCTGGCGCACGTGACGACGCCGGAGCCAGGACGCTCGGGAGTGACCATCGGCCGGGCCGACGACCCGGCCGAGAAGGCGGCCGACGCCACCGCCGACAAGGTGATGGGAGCGATCCGGCGCTCGGCGCTGGCCCCGACGACGCCCCTCCCCGCCCCGGCGGTGAGCGCCGACGGGGGTGCGGTCGTCCAGCGCAGCATCCTCAGCTGGTTGAAGAAGAAGTTCTCCGGCAAGAAGACGATCCCGCCGCCGGGCAAGGTGACGACGCCGGTCCAGACGACGGTGGGCAAGGCGACGACACTGACGACGACCGCGCCGACCGTAGCCACGGCACCGACGACGACCGCGCCGACCGTCGCCACGGCACCGACGACGACCGCGCCGACCGTCGCCACGGCACCGACGACCACGGCACCGACCACGGCACCGGTCGAGACACCGACCGAGACGCCCACCACGCCGACGTCGACGACGATCGCTCCTCAGGTCTCCACGTCACCGACGACGGCGCCCACCACGGCACCGGACGAGGAGAAGGCGACGGAGTCCACCACCGCTCCGACGACGGACTCCACCACCGTCCCGACGACGGAAGCGGTCGCTCCTGTCGTCGTGCTCACGCCGGCCGAGCAGGCGCAGAAGACCTACGCCGAGGCGGTCAAGGGCAAGGCCACCACGGACAAGAAGGTGGGTGCCAAGCGGCTGGCGGATCTCCGCCTCCTCCTCAAGACCATGCCGCTCGACGAGCGCGACGCGATCTCGGGCGACCCGGACCTGCTCGCCGCGGGCAAGGCGTTCGTCGGCGCCTACCACTACACCTCGCTGCTCGGCGCCCTCGGTGTCGCCAAGAAGGGCAAGAGCAGCACGGGAGCCGAGACCAACATCCACCTCTCGGGCAAGGAGGCGGACAAGCGCATCGGCCTCTACGCCAAGAACCACGCCCACATCGAGCCGTTCCTCACGGCGGCGACCGAGGCCGGCAAGGGTGGCGACGGTTTCGTGGCGATCGTCGACGACACCTTGTGGAACGACATCTACATGGAGACGTTCGCCGACGAGGCGATCGGCAGTGAGGACGAGCAGACCACCAACGCCTACGCCCAGCACAACCACGACGACAAGGTGGCGGTCATCAACGCCAACCGCGGCACGACCAGCACCGCCATCCACGAGTCCATGCACCGGTACAGCAAGGACGACTTCAAGAACCTGGTGAGGTCCCCGTTCAACGAGGGCGTGACGGAGTACTTCACCCGCCTGCTGACCGACCGCAACGGCGAGGACGCCACCAAGGGTGGCCCCAGCCGGGACAACTACGACGACAACTTCGCCTTCACCCAGGCGATCCTGCCGATCTTCGGATCGTCGCTGGTCGCCCAGGAGAAGGGCCTGGCCGAGGTCTACTTCGACGGCAAGACCGACCTGCTCCAGACCAAGGTCAAGGCCAAGGTCAAGGAGAACAAGCCGAAGGCCTCCGCGAAGGCGCTCGGCGAGGCCTGGCTCGACTTCCTCGCGAAGGTGAAGGCGTCGGACTGGGACGGCGCCAGGGCGCTCGTCGCCACCGCGGTGGTCACCGCGCCCACCACCCCGACCACCACGACTGCCCCCACTCCTGTCGGCGCAGGCACCAAGTGAGCTTTCCCGCACACGTCGCGGCCCGCATCGCGACCCTCACGGGCCGTCGCGACGACGACCAGGACTGTGACCCGGTGGTGCCCGCGGCGGACGTCGGATCCCCCCTCGCCGCGGCGTTCCGGGACCCGGCCGTCGACGTCGTGGTGAGCGTCTACGCCTTCGACGACCTCGCCGCTCGCGACGACGCCGAGGCCCGGCTGCTCGACTCGCCCGGCCGCCACGTCCGGACCTCCCTCAACGGCGACCTGCTGCTGGCGGTCAGTGCCGACCCGGACGACCGCTCAGCGGTCGACCGCGCGGACGAGATCGCCTCCCGCTTCGCCGGCAACGAGTAGCCCCGCACGCGCCCTGGCGGAGCCTGCCCCCAGGTGGGCGCCACCCGGGGTAGGGTCGGCGCAAGCGCGTACATGGTCGCCCTGGACCCCGGGGACCGCTGTCGGTCTCGACAGCTGTGGTCAGGGAGGGCCGTGGTGGTACCCGTCTTGATGGACCCCTCCGAGGGGCTGCCGTTCACTCCGCTCGGCGCGACCGCCGACCCGGCGGTGCTGGCGGCGAACCTGACCAAAGTGCTGGCCGAGTTCGCCGAGCGGCTCGTGCAGGGGTTCCGGATCCAGGAGATCCTGGACCACCTGGTGCTGCGGATCGTCGAGGTGCTGCCGATCACGGGCGCCGGAGTGGCGCTGATGGGGCCGTCCGACGAGCTGCACTTCGCGGCAGCCTCGAACGAGGCGATCCTCGAGATCGAGACGCTGCAGAACGAGCTCGACGAGGGGCCGTGTCTGGAGGCCTACCGCAGTGGCGAGGCGGTGGCGGTCCCGGACATCGCCGTCGACGAGCGCTTCCCACGCTTCTCCGAGCGGGCGGCGGATGCAGGGCTCGCCGCGGTCTTCACCTTCCCCCTGATCGCCGACGACCGCCCGTTCGGGGCGCTCGACCTCTACCGCGACGTCGCGGGTGAGCTGGACCCCGCGGCCACGGAGGCCGGGCAGACTCTGGCGGACGTCGCAGCCGCCTACCTGCACGACGCCCGCGACCGCGCTGAGGCCGCGGACACGCTGGACCTCATGCGGCAGCAGGCGCTCCACGACCCGCTCACCGGGCTGCCGAACCGCACCCTGCTGATGGAGCGCTTGGACCAGGCGATGGTGCGAGCCACCCGCAACGGCACGCTGGTGGCGGTGCTGTTCGCCGATCTCGACCACTTCAAGAAGGTCAACGACGATCACGGACACCATGTCGGTGACCAGGTCCTCATCGCGGTCGCCCAGCGGCTCAGCGGCATCTTGAGGGCGGGTGACACGGTCGCTCGACTTGCGGGGGACGAGTTCGTGCTCGTCTGCGAGGACCTGGCCTCCGGGGACCAGGCCGACCGGATCGCCGACAAAGTCACCGACGTGCTGGCCAACGCCTTCGACATCGAGGGAAGGACGCTGTGGCTGACCGCCAGCATCGGGTCGGCGATCTGTGGGCCCGGCAGTGCCGTGCCCGAGACCCTGCTGAGGGAAGCGGACTCCGCCATGTATGGAGCCAAGCAGGCCGGCCGGGGGCACCACCGGATCGTGGATCATCGCGTCCGGCCGGCGCTGGACTGTCACGGCGACTTCGGCCGGGAGCTGCGCGATGCGCTGACGAACGAGGACTTCCTGCTCGCGTACCAACCCATCGCGAGCGCTCACGGAGGAGCTCTGGTGGGCCTCGAGGCCCTGTTGCGCTGGAAGCACCCGACCCGCGGATGGGTGGCCACGCGAGAGATGCTCCCGGTCGTGGAGGCGACCGGTCTCGCCGTGCCGCTGGGGGAGTGGGTTCTCACCCAGGTGTGTCGCGACTTCCAGCTCTGGCAGCAGTACTACGGCCAGGCGGTCCCCCATGTGTCCGTCAACGTGTCGCCGCGCCACGTGATGGCGTCAGGTCTCGTGCACACCGTCGAGGGAGTGCTCGGCGCGAGCGGGATCGACCCGTCACACCTGGCGCTGGAGGTGACGGAGCACGGCCTTCTGGATGACGGCCGCCGGGCCCTGGCCGTCCTGCAGGACATCCACGATCTGGGTGTCCGGCTCGTGCTCGACGACTTCGGCACCGGCTTCTCGTCGCTCAACCACCTGCGCACCTTCCCGTTCGACGTCCTCAAGTTCGACCAGCTGCTCACCCAGGACGTCGCGTCCGACGAGCACGCCCGCACCGTCGTCGAGGCGATGATCGACCTTGCTCACGCGCTGGACCTCATCGTCGTGGCCGAGGGGGTCGAGACGGTCGACCAGCTCGACCAGCTCGTCCGCCTCGGCGCGGACCGGGTCCAGGGAAGTCATGTGTCGCCGCCCCCTGCTCTTCGAGCAGGTCTGCCGCACGGTTCTCGAGCCGGGGGCCACCTCACCGATCCGCCTGCCCGTCGACGTCGGAGCGTCGCGCGGCTCGGCTCAGGTGCCGCAGTAGGTGGTGTAGTCGAAGCCGCCCGGTGCCGGAGCGGCGTAGCGCTCGAGGCCGGCCCGCTCCTCGTACGGCGAGGCGAGCACGTCGAGGAGCCGCTCGAACGGGCCCAGGTCGCCGGCCGTCGCGGCGTCGAGCGCCTCCTCGACCAGGTGGTTGCGGGGCACGTAGACCGGGTTCCTCCGGTCCATCGCGTCGGGCTCCGGCGCCAGGGCGAGCCAGCGCGCCGTCCAGGCGTCGAACCCGGCGAGGTCGAGCACGAGGCCGCGGGCGGGCTCGGCGTCCCCACGGGCGAGCCGGGCCAGGGAGCGGAAGAACGTGGTGTGGTCGACCCGGGCGCCGCGCATGAGCTCCTCGAGCTCCTCGGCCAGGGGCCGCAGCACGTCGTCGGCGAGGCCGGCGGGCAGGCCGAGCTTGCGGCGCATGCCGGCGGTCCACTCCGCGGCGTAGCGCTCGGCGAAGCGCTGCAGCGACGCGTTCGCGCGTGCGACGGCCCGCTCCTCGTCGTCGTCGAGCAGGGGCAGCAGGGCCTCGGCGAGCCGGGCCAGGTTCCAGGAGGCGACGGCGGGCTGGTTGCCGTAGGCGTAGCGACCGCCCTCGTCGATGGACGAGAACACCGTGGCCGGGTCGTGGGCGTCGATGAACGCGCACGGGCCGTAGTCGATGGTCTCCCCGGAGATCGTCATGTTGTCGGTGTTCATCACCCCGTGCACGAACCCGACCAGCATCCACGACGCGACCAGCCGCGCCTGGGCCGCTGCCACGGCGTCGAGGAGCGCGACGTACGGCGCCTCGGCCCGGGCCGCACCGGGGTGGTGGCGCGCGATCGCGACGTCGGCCAGCCGACGCAGCAGCCCGTGGTCACCGGCCTGCTGGCCCAGTGCGCGCGCGTACTGGAACGACCCCACGCGCAGGTGGCTCGAGGCCACCCGGGCGAGCAGGGCGCCCGGCAGCGGCACCTCGCGCTGCACGGCGCGGCCGGTGGCGACCACGGCGAGCGAACGGGTGGTCGGCACACCGAGGGCGTGCATGGCCTCGCTGATGAGGTGCTCGCGCAGCATCGGGCCGACGACGGCGCGGCCGTCGCCACCGCGCGAGAACGGGGTGCGGCCCGAGCCCTTGAGGTGCAGGTCGCGCAGCTCGCCGTCAGCGCCGAGCAGCTCACCGAGCAGCAGCGCCCGGCCGTCGCCGAGCCGGGGCGAGTAACCGCCGAACTGGTGACCCGCGTAGCCCTGCGCCACCGGGTGGGCGCCGGGGGGCAGCAGCGTGCCGGTCAGCAGCCCGAGGCCGGCCGGCGACCGCAGTGACTCGACGTCGAGGCCGAGCTCCGCCGCGACGTCTTCCGACAGCACGAGCAGCTGGGCTTCGGGTACGGGCTCGGCCTGCCACGGCAGCGCGAGCTCCGGCAGCTCGTCGGCGAAGCGGTGCTCGAGCGCGACGTCGAGCGCGACGTGGGTGGTGGGGTGCAGGCTCGTCATCGATCCCAGTACACCAGCCCCGACCTGACGCCCACCCCGGCAGCCGACGGGCATGGCGTCGGCGTGGTGCGGCGGGCACGGGTGATCTGGGGAGTGGGCCTCGCGGCCTACATCCTCGCGATCTGCCACCGCTCGAGCCTCGCGGTGCGCTTGTCCTGGCCGGCGGTTCGGGCCAGGCTGGCGGCGTGCCGTCGTTCCCCTCCCGCGCCTCGGTCGTGGTCATCGGGGGTGGCGTGATCGGCCTCAGCACGGCCTACCACCTCGCCCGGGCGGGGGTCACCGACGTCGTGCTGGTGGAGAAGGACGAGCTGGGGTCGGGCTCCACCTGCAAGGCCGCCGGCGGGGTGCGCGCCCAGTTCTCGGACGCCGTGAACATCCAGCTCGGCGCCCGCAGCCTGCGGACCTTCGAGCGCTTCGCCGAGGAGTTCGACCAGGAGATCGACCTGCACCAGGTGGGCTACCTGTTCCTGCTGGACGACCCCCGGCACGTCGCGGCGTTCGAGGCGAACGTCGCGCGGCAGAACGAGATCGGCGTCCCGAGCAGGATGATCGACGTCGCCGAGGCCCGGGCCCTCTCGCCGCTCATCGCGACCGACGGTCTGCTCGCCGCCGCGTACTCGCCCACCGACGGTCACTGCACCCCCGAGAGCGTCGTCGGCGGCTACGCCCGCGCCGCCCGCCGGGCCGGTGCCCAGCTGGTGCGCGGCTGCACCGTCACCGCGATCGGATCGAGCGGCGGGAGCCTCACCGAGGTCGTCACCGACCGGGGCGCCATCGCCACCGACACGGTGGTCTGCGCCGCGGGCGCCTGGTCGAAGGACCTGGCCGACCTGGTGGGGGTCGACCTCCCGGTGGAGCCGTTGCGCCGCCAGATCCTCACCACCGAGCCGGTGCCGGGGCTGGACCCCCGCACCCCCTTCACCATCGACTTCTCGACGTCGTTCTACTTCCACGCGGAGGGCCCGGGCCTCCTGCTGGGGATGTCGGACCCGCACGAGACCCCGGGCTTCAAGATCACGGAGTCCGACGCCTGGCTCGACGGGCTCGGCGTGGCGATCGAGCGCCGAGCGCCGGCCATCGCCGACGTCGGGCTCGGCCGGGGCTGGGCCGGGCTGTACGAGATGACGCCCGACCACAACGCGCTGATCGGTGAGGCCGAGGAGGTCTCCCGCTTCCTCTACGCCACCGGGTTCTCCGGACACGGCTTCCTGATGGGTCCGGCCGTCGGCGAGGTCATGCGCGACCTCTACCTGGGCCGGCCCCCGGTGATCGACGTCAGCTCGCTGACGGCGCGTCGCTTCGCCGGCCGCGAGACCACCCCCGAGCTCAACGTCGTCTAGCCCGCACTGCCCGAGGAGCCCCATGACCAGCACCATGCACGAGATCCCGAGCGGCGCCACGCTGCGCCAGCTCGCCGTCGAGACGGCCCGCCGGTGCGGCGTCGACTTCGACGGCCTGACCGGGAGCGCCTCGACCACCTCTCCGGTCAACGGTGAGCAGCTCGTCGAGCTCGCGTGGGTCGACGGGTCCGCGGTCGACGACGGCGTGGCTCGCGCTGCGGCCGCGTTCCAGCAGTGGCGGATCGTCCCCGCGCCCGCGCGCGGTGCGCTCGTCAAGCGCTTCGGCGAGCTGCTCGCCGCGCACAAGGACGACCTGGGCCTGCTGATCAGCCTCGAGGTCGGCAAGATCACCTCCGAGGCGCGCGGCGAGGTGCAGGAGATGATCGACATCTGCGACTTCGCCGTCGGCCTCTCGCGCCAGCTCTACGGCCGCACGATGCCGTCCGAGCGGCCCGGGCACCGGCTGATGGAGACATGGCACCCGCTCGGCGTCGTGGGGGTGATCAGCGCGTTCAACTTCCCGGCCGCCGTCTGGTCGTGGAACACCGCGATCGCCCTGGTGTGCGGGGATCCTGTCGTCTGGAAGCCGTCGGAGCTGGCACCGCTCACCGCGCTCGCCTGCCAGGCCGTGCTCGCCCAGGCGATCGCCGAGTGCGGCGCGCCGGCCGACCTGAGCCAGGTTCTCGTCGGGGGTGCCGACGTGGGCGAGGCGCTCGTCGACCACACCGGCGTCGCCCTGCTGAGCGCCACCGGATCGACCCGGATGGGCCGGGCCGTCGGACCCCGCGTCGCTGACCGGTTCGGCCGGTCCCTGCTCGAGCTCGGCGGCAACAACGCCGCGATCGTGAGCGCGAGCGCCGACCTCGACCTCACCACCCGGGGCGTCGTGTTCTCGGCGGCCGGCACGGCGGGCCAGCGCTGCACGACCATGCGGCGGGTGATCGCCCACCGCAGCGTCGTCGACGAGCTGACCGACCGACTGGCCGCCGTGTACGACAAGCTGCCGATCGGCAACCCGATGGCGGAGGGCACCCTCGTCGGGCCGCTCGTCCACCGCGGCGCCTACGAGGGGATGGAACGCGCTCTCGAGCAGGCGGCGGCCGAGGGCGGCTCGGTCGTGGCGGGCGGCGGCCGAGTGCTGGAGGACGCCGCGCCGGGCGCGTTCTACGCCCGGCCGGCGATCGTGCGGATCGACGAGCAGACCGACGTCGTCGCGCAGGAGACGTTCGCGCCGTTGCTGTACGTGCTTCCCTACGACGACTTCGACGAGGCGATCGCCCTCAACAACGCGGTTCCGCAGGGACTGTCCTCGAGCGTGTTCACCTCCGACCAGGCGGAGGCGGAGCGGTTCCTCTCCTCGGAGGGCTCCGACTGCGGGATCGTCAACGTCAACATCGGCACCTCGGGCGCCGAGATCGGCGGCGCGTTCGGCGGGGAGAAGGAGACCGGCGGCGGGCGCGAGTCCGGCTCCGACGCGTGGCGCTCCTACATGCGCCGGGCCACCAACACCGTCAACTTCTCCGGGGAGCTCCCGCTGGCCCAGGGCGTCGACTTCAGTGTCTAGCGAGGCTCACCTGACGACCACGGAGCTGCGCGCCCGGTTCGCGGCCCGGCTCTCGGCGCTGTACGGCGACGAGGTACCGGCGTACGCCACCCTGGTCGACGTCGCCCACGAGGTGAACGATCGCGCGGTCGCCCGATCGGGCGGCGACGCGGAGCGGCTCGGCAGCATCGAGCGAGTCACCGCGGAGCGGCACGGCGCCATCCGGGTGGGGTCGCCCCGCGAGCTGGCCCAGGTGGCCCGGGTCTTCGGCGCGCTGGGCATGGTGCCTTGCGGCTTCTACGACCTGCGGGACGCGGCGCCGGCCCCGGTGCCCGTCGTCTCCACGGCGTTCCGCCCGATCGACCGCGACGAGCTCGCCCGCAACCCGTTCCGGGTCTTCACGTCGATGCTCGTGCCCGAGGACCGGCGGTTCTTCGACGCTGACCTCGGGGCCCGGCTGACGAGCTTCCTCGACGCCCGGCAGCTCTTCCCCGACGAGCTCCTCGCCCTCGCGGACCGGGCCGTCGAGCACGGCGAGCTCGGCACCGCGGACGCGGAGCGGTACCTCGAGCTCGCCACGGCGGCGTTCGCGCTCTCCCCGGAACCGGTCGACCGCGCCTGGTACGCCGAGCTGGAGAAGGTCTCGGCCGTCGCCGCCGACATCGGGGGCGTCACCACCACCCACGTGAACCACCTGACGCCCCGGGTGCTCGACATCGACGACCTGTACGCGTCCATGGAGGCGCGGGGGATCGAGATGATCGACGAGATCCAGGGCCCACCGCGGTGGGACGGTCCCGACGTGCTGCTCCGGCAGACCTCGTTCCGGGCCCTCGCGGAACCGCGGACGATGCGTGAGTCGGACGGCTCGATCACCCGCGGCGACCTCCGGGTCCGGTTCGGCGAGGTCGAGGCCCGCGGCATCGCCCTGACGTCGCGGGGTCGCGACCTCTACGACCGGCTCGTCGCCGACGTGGACCGCCGCCTGCTGGCGGGCGACGAGCGGACCCGGGCCGACGTCGCGGCCCAGGTCTGGGCCGAGGGGCTGCCGGGGAGCGAGCGGGGCCTGCTCGGCGACGGGCTGGGGTTCTTCACCGTCTCCGTCGACGACGCCGTGAAGGACGAGGGTGGTGACGTCGGCCAGCTCGTCGACGCCGGGGTGCTCCGCCTCGAGCCCATCGTCTACGAGGACTTCCTGCCCCGCTCCGCCGCCGGCATCTTCGCGTCGAACCTCACCGACACCGAGACCGACACCGGCACCGTGGACGCCGAGCAGGGCGGCGCGGAGCGGGACGCCGGCTGGCTCGCTGACGCCATCGGACGGCCGGTGCACGTGCCCGAGGAGGTCTACGCGAGCGAGGCCCGGGCCTCGCTGGCCGCGGCCGAGGCCCGGCTGGGCCGGGAGATCAGGTCGCCGGACGTCAGATGAGGTCGCGGAGCCGGGCGACGAGTGAGTCCTTGACGGCCTCGGTGATCGCCTCCTCCACCTGGGCCTCGAGCCCGTCCTCGTCGTCGAGGTTCGTGAGCAGCTCGCGCAGGTCGAGGTCGTCGATCGCGCGAGCCAGCACGTCGTCGGTCTTCAGGGCGCCGTCGACGACGGAGTCGGGCAGGACGCGGATGGCCGCGACCAGGAAGCCGTTGAGATCCGAGTTCTCGAGGGCCTCGTCGAGCAGGTCGGAGGCCGGGGGCAGCGACCCGTCGTCCTCCATCTGCTGGACGGCGTCCAGCAGGCCGTCGTGCACGGCCTCGATCTCGGCGTCGCTGCGGGGACCGGGCTGGGCGAGCTCCAGCGTCAGCGCCTCGCGGGTCACGTCCAGGCGGCACGCGGCACTCGCGATCCCGAGCAGGACGAGCCGCTCGGTGAGCCCGTCGATGCCGTCGACCTGCGAGGTGGCAGTCCGTTCGGCGCAGGGGTCGCCCGGCTGCGCCGGCTCGAACGACCCGCCGCCGGCCGAGATCTGGGTCGTGAGCACCCCGGCCACCAGCACCACCGCGACCACCGGCAGTCCGACCAGGCGTGCCAGCCGGTTCACGACCGCCGCCTGCGGGGCACGGCGACGACGAGCAGGGCGAGCAGGGCCAGCCCGGCGCCGATCAGGAACGAGTCGCGGAAGGCACGGGTGGCGGCGCGCTCCAGCTGGGAGTCGAGGTCGCGCTCGAGCGCGGCGGCCGCGGCCCGCTCGCCGCGATCGAGGTCGGGCTCGAGGTCGGCGAACGCGGGGTGGAGGTCGGGCACCTGGCCCTGCTGTCGTGACAGCTCGCGGCCCAGGCCGCGGGCCAGCGTGATCTTGTCCTGGGGCGGCAACGGGGCGTCGAGCACCAACGAGGTGATCGCCTCCTCGGCGGGCACCTGGGCGTCCCGCAGGTCGGCGGTGAACACCGGGGTCAGGATGGCGAGCCCGGCGACCACGCCGACGTGACGGGCGCCGATGGTCCACGCCGCGTGCCGGGGGCGGGGCAGCCGCAGCTCGGTGGCGTGCGCGGTGAGGCGGTCGATGGTCAGCCCGAGCCCGAGGCCCACCAGGGCCTGCGGCGCGATCGACCAGGCGAGGTGCGCCGACGGCGGCAGGGCGAGCCCGACGAGCCCGCCGGCGACGAGGAAGGAGCCGACGGCGACCTCGACGGTGTCCGGCGGCCGCAACAGGCGGGCGAGCGGGCGCGCCGCCAGGGCCGCCACCGGCACGACCGACACCGTCAGCGCGGCGGTGGCCGGGGTGTGGCGCCAGCCCTCCACCAGGAGCAGGACGAGCAGGAACAGGGCGGCGGTGAGCGCGGCCGAGAGCAGGGCGAGTGCCAGGTTGGCCTGGACGGCGGGGCGGTGACGCTCCGTCGGCGGCGCCGCGACGGACGCCGCCGCCGGCCGCAGCGAGAGCGCGGCCGGCACGGCCAGGACGGCGAACGGCACCTGCACGACGAAGATCGACTGCCACGAGATCGCCTGCGTGAGCAGGCCACCGGCGACGGGGCCGGTCGCCGTGCCCACCACCCCGGCCGTGACCCACGCCCGCAGGCCGCGGCGCTCGCCGTACAGCTCGACGAGCAGCTCGAGGCACCCGACCAGGGCCAGCGCCCCACCGACCGCCTGCAGGCTCCGAGCCGTGATCAGCATCTCGATGGTGCCCGCGGCGGCGCACCACGCCGAGGCCCCGGCGAACACCGCGATGCCCAGCGCCCCGACGACCCGTGGCTGGGCCCGCGAGAGGAGCCAGGCGGACGGCAAGGCGCACAGGCCGAGCACGAGGTTGAACGAGATCAGCACCCAGGCGACCTGCGCCACCGACGCGTCGAGGGTGCGCACGATGTCGGGCAGCGCGAGTGTCACCACCGCCGAGTCGGCCAGCACGAGCGCCACGGCGACGACGAGCAGCGGACCCCCGATGCGGCGCACCGGGGCATTGTCCCAGTGCGTCAGGGTTGGTACTGGCTCGGGACGGTCGGAGCCGAGGCGGCGAGGTCGGACGCGTGGCGCGCGGCCCAGACCGCGAAGCCCGCGACCGCGATGCCGCAGACGATGTCGGTGACCACGTGCGCCTGACGCCACCAGACCATGTCGAAGGCACCCGGCGCGGTGTAGTGCCCGAAGCCGATCAGGCCCGAGACCGCGTAGCCCATCAGCGCGAAGCTGGCGGCCGTGATGCGCCGCCGGCGCCACAGCCACACCCCGAGCGCCCCCGATGCGGTGAACACGAACCACCCGATCGCCACCAGGGCGGCCGACGGCACCGGGATGCCGCTGTCGGCGTCGGGCACGGGGTAGTCGACGTAGTTCACGTAGTTGTCGACGTAGTGCACCACCGACACGACGACGGCGAACGTCAGCAGCACCCCCAACACCCGGCCGGCCGACACGTACTGGTTGTCGCGTTCCATAAAGGCACACTAGTACAGTTGTCTTAGTTCGACGAGAGGAGCATCGTGGCGACGTTCCCGACGCGCGACCGTGTCGTCTACCGAGCGGCGCAGTCGCTGCGACAGCGCGGGATCGCCGGCACCGGACTGCGGGGGCTGGTCTCCGACGCGGGGGCACCATGGGGGTCGTTCCACCACTACTTCCCCGGCGGCAAGGACCAGCTGGTCGCCGAGGCCCTCGCCTGGTCCGGCGAGCTCGCGGGGGGCCGGGTGCGGCGCTACCTCGACCGCACCGGCACCCCCACCGCGTACGGGATGTTCGCCGACCTGGTCGACACGTGGGCCGCCGATCTCGAGCGCAACGGCTATGAGCTCGGTTGTCCGGTCGTGGGGGCGGTGGCCGACGGGCTCGAGCCCGACGGTCCGGTGCACCGCGCGTGCCTCCGCGCGCTGGAGGCCTGGCGCACCCCGCTCGTCGAGGGTCTCCTCGCGACCGGCGCCTCGCGACGTGACGCTCGCGACCTGGCCACCACGATGCTCGCCAGCGCGGAGGGCGCGATCCTGATGGCGCGCGTCACGAGGTCGCCCGAGCCGTTGCGAGCGGTCAAGCGGGTGCTGGGACCCCTGTTGAAGGGCTGAGCGTCTTGAAGGGACGAGCGACACCGTGATCGAGGAGGTCGCTGCTCGGGAGCGATGATGTACCGGTGGTCGAGGGAGTGCTGTCCGGCGGCGGGGCCGCCGAGGAGATCGAGGACGTCGCTGCCGTGGCGGCGTCATGAGCGACGAGGTCGACGTCGTGGTGGTCGGGTCGGTGAACCGTGACTACGTGTGCCGGGTCCCGACTCTGCCGGCGCCGGGGGAGACCGTGCTCGGTGGCGAGGCCGCCGTCGGGTCCGGCGGCAAGGGCGGCAACCAGGCGGTCGCCGCGAGCCTGTTGGGCGCCCGCACGGCGCTGGTCGCCCGGGTCGGCGACGACGACGACGGCCGGGCGCTGCTCGCGGACCTCGCCGAGGCCCGGGTCGACACCAGCGAGGTGCTGCCGACCTCCCGGCGCACCGGCCTGGCCTTCGTGATGGTCGACGCCACCGGCGAGAACTCCATCGTCGTCGCGCCCGGGGCCAACGACCTGCTGGCCGCCCGGGTCACCGCCCGCGTCGCCGGCTCGCGCCTGGCGCCGCAGGGAGTGCTGGTCACGCAGGCGGAGGTGCCGCCGGACGCCGCTGACGCCGCGATCCGTGCGGCCAGCGCGAGCGGCCGGCGGGCCGTGCTCAACCTCGCTCCGTTCCGCCCGGTCGCCGACGACGTGCTCGCGCTGTGCGACCCGCTCGTCGTCAACGAGTCGGAGGCCAGCGCCCTCCTGGGGCGGGAGGTGCTCGGCCCCGAGGGAGCGCGCGCCGCGGTGGCCGAGCTCGTCGGCCGCTGCCGGTCGGTGGTGGTCACCGTCGGTGCCGCGGGCGCCGTGGTCGGCGACGCCGCGCGGGTGGAGCACGTCGTCGCCGAGAAGGTCGACGTGGTCGACACCACCGGCGCGGGCGACGCCTTCACCGGTGCCCTCGCCGCCGCGCTGAGCAGCGGCTGCGACCTGGTCGCCGCCGTCGGCGTGGGCGTCCGGGCGGGCACGTTCGCCGTGCAGCGGCCCGGCGCGCAGGCGTCGTTCCCGCACGCCGTCGACCTCGGTCTCGGGTCCCCGCACGCATCTCACCCCCGGAGGCACGAGGCTGGTGGGTGAAGCGGAGGACCGACGACGCGAGCTCCGGCCGACCGCCGACCACCGAACCGATCTCAGAAAGTTATCCACAGATCCCTGTGGTTGAGCGGGAAACCCGGATCGGACTGTCGGTGCCCGGTGCTTGGATCTAGGCATGGTCAACGACGCGCCTACCGCCGGACCGGGTCACCCGGTTGAGGTGGCGGTGGCGCGCTCGCGGGGTGAGATTCGGGGGGTCGCCGAGACACCGGTGTGGTCGATGTCGGGTGCTGAGCTGCTCGAGACGTTGGTGGGCCTCGCGCGGGGTCGGGCGGAGTACGACGAGCTCGAGGCGCGGGTGATCCGCGAGGCCGAGTCCCGGGGTGTGTTCGGCGAGGCGGGGGCGACGTCCCCGGCGGCGTGGCTGGCGCACGCGACGAAGATGATTCACGCCGAGGCTCGTCGCCGGGTGCGGTTGTCGGAGCGGCTGGTGGACCACGACCCCACCCGCGAGGCCATGGCCGCCGGGCAGGTGCTGGCCGACCAGGCCACGGCGATCTGCGTCGCGGTCGAGGAGCTGCCCGCGGATCCGGGGGTTCGGGCGCTGTGCGAGAAGGAGCTCGTCGGGCTCGCCGAGCACTACGACGCCAAGGGACTCAAGGAACAAGGACGCAAGGTGTTGGCGATCGTCGACCCCGACGCCGCCGACGCCCACCTCGCCAAGCTCCTCGAAGCCGAGGAGCGTGCCGCGGCGAAGGCGACGTCGTTCTCCATCTGGGAGACCGGTGACGGCACCTACCGAGGCAAGTTCACCCTGCCGATGCTGGAGGGCGGCATGCTGAAGAAGGCCGTGATGGCGATGGCCGCACCGAAGCACGTCCGGGCCACCGGTGAGACCTACGACCACGAGCGCCCCACCCACGAACGCCTCGGCCAAGCCTTCGCCGAATACGTGGCCCGCTACCCCGCCGACAAGCTCCCCACGCCGGCGGCATCAACGCCACCGTCGTGGTCACCATGGAACTCGACACCATCCTCGGTGGGTTGAAGGCCGCGACCATCGACACCGGCGGCCACCTCAGTGCGGGCGCCGCCCGCCGGCTCGCGTGCGAGGCCGGGATCGTCCCGATGGTCCTCGACGGCGACTCCCGCCCCCTCGACGTCGGACGACTCCACCGCTTCCACACCGAACCCCAACGCCTGGCACTGGCGGTGACGCAGAAGCACTGCCAACACCCGCACGTGCGACGTCCCCGCCTGGCTGTGCCACGCCCACCACCAGACCCCCTGGACCCGCGGCGGCAAGACCAACATCACGGACGCCCAGCTCCTCTGCCCCCGCCACCACACCCTCGCCCACCGCGACCCCCGAACCCGCCGCTGCGGACGTGAGCCGAACTGGTGGATCCGGCGGACGCCCGAGGGTCCGCTGAAGCGCGAGTCCGACTGCCTGGGAGTTAGGTTTCCGCCGTGCCCGACTCCCGCCCCCGTCGTACCTTCGCCGTCATCAGCCACCCCGACGCCGGCAAGTCGACCCTGACCGAGGCGCTCGCGCTGCACGCCCAGGCGATCACCCAGGCGGGCGCCGTGCACGGCAAGGGCGAGCGGCGCGCCACCGTGTCGGACTGGATGGCGATGGAGAAGGCGCGCGGCATCTCGATCACCTCGGCAGCGTTGCAGTTCGTCTACCGCGACCACGTGGTGAACCTGGTCGACACCCCGGGCCACAGCGACTTCTCCGAGGACACCTACCGCGTGCTCTCCGCGGTCGACTCGGCCGTCATGCTGGTCGACGCGGGCAAGGGACTCGAACCGCAGACGCTCAAGCTCTTCCAGGTCTGCGCCCTGCGAGGCATCCCGGTGATCACGGTCATCAACAAGTGGGACCGCCCGGGCCTGTCTGCCCTGGAGCTCATGGACGTGATCCAGGAGAAGATCAAGCTCCGGCCCACGCCCCTGACGTGGCCGGTGGGCGAGGCCGGCGACTTCCGTGGCGTCCTGGACCGGCGTACCGGCGAGTTCGTGAAGTACACCCGCACGGCGGGTGGGGCCACGCGGGCTCCGGAGCAGCGGCTGGCCGCCGACGAGGTGGACCCGAGCGACGCCCTGGTGTGGGCCTCCGCGGTGGAGGAGCACGAGCTGCTCGGCCTCGACGAGGCCGACCACGACCAGGAGCGCTTCCTCGCCGGGGAGACGACGCCCGTCATGTTCGCCTCGGCGCTGCTGAACTTCGGGGTCGCGCAGCTGCTGGACCTGCTGCTCGACCTCGCACCGGCACCCACGGCGACCTCGGGGGTCGACGGCTCGGTGCGCCAGCCGGCGGACGACTTCAGCGCGTTCGTCTTCAAGGTGCAGTCCGGGATGAACGCCAACCACCGGGACCGCCTCGCCTACGCCCGGATCGTGTCCGGCACGTTCGAGCGCGGGATGGTCGTCACCCACGCCGCCACCGGTCGCCCGTTCGCGACGAAGTTCGCCCAGGCGGTCTTCGGACGGGAGACCACGTCGGTCGAGAGCGCCGAGCCCGGCGACATCATCGGTCTCGTCAACGCGACGGCACTACGCGTCGGTGACACGATCTACGTCGGCGAGCCGATCGAGTACCCGCCCGTCCCCACCTTCGCGCCCGAGCACTTCGTGACCGCGAGCGCCGGCGACATCGGCCGCTACAAGCAGTTCCGCCGCGGGATCGAGCAGCTCGACCAGGAGGGCGTCGTCCAGGTGCTGCGGTCGGACCTCCGCGGCGACCAGAACCCCGTCCTCGCGGCGGTCGGGCCGATGCAGTTCGAGGTCGTCGAGGAACGCATGACCCACGAGTTCAACGCCCCGATCCGCTTCAGCCGGCTCGACTACCAGGCCGCCCGACGCACCGATGCCGCCGGCGCCGAGACGTTGGCCGGCATGCGTGGAGTCGAGGTCCTCCAGCGCAGCGACGGCACCCGGCTCGCTCTCTTCCCCGACGAGTGGCGCGCCAAGAGCACGATGCGCGCCAACCCCGAGATCATGCTCGAGCCGCTGCCCGCCGGCGGACGCTGACCGAATTCCCTGCCGGCGCGGCTCCTGGCTGAGGGATCGCGGCATCGCACACCAGGCGGCGGCGAGCGCGGTGACGACGGCGCACCGGCTGGTACCGTCGAACGACGCCGGCGACCGTCGAGCTGCTGGATCGCACGCACCTTCGGTGAGGAAGCCATGCACTCGACGAAGGGTCTGTCGTGACGCCGGACGAAGCGGTCGTCGCCGCTGGTGCCGCCACGACGGCCTCGAGGGACGCCGCGTCGACCTCACTGCTGGCCCAGGAATCCGCGGCCGCCGCCAGTGACGCGTCGGCGACTGCCGGAGTGACCGCGGCGGATGCCGAGACCGCAGCGTCGGAGACGGTGGCCGCGGCGGCGTCCGCAGCCGCCGAGGTCGCCGCCCTGGCGGCGGCCGAGATCCGACGGGAGGCGTCGTCGCGCGCGCTGAGCGTCGCCGCGGCGGCGGTCGACGCGATGAACACGGTCGCGTCCGACCTGCCGCGGAACGTGGATCCCGCGGGAGCCAGGCGCGTGGCCGCCGCCGTCGCCGCGATCGTCGCCGCCGACGTGGTCGCTCAGGCGAAGCTCACCGACGAGGCAGCCGCGAAGGTCGCCCGGGCCACGGCGCTGGCGGCCGAAGCAGCGGCCCTGGCTGCGGTGGCGGCAGCGTCCATCGTCGACGTCGCGACCGAGGCGGCTCATGCGTCCGCCGACGTCGTCGCCGGCGCGAGCGCCCGGACGGAAGCGGCCTCCGCGGTAGCGGTCCAGTCCACCGTCCGGGTCGCCGACCTCGCGCTGAGCCGGGTCTCGCAGCTGCGCCAGAGCACCATGGTCCGCGATCTCCGCCGAGCGCTCGACCGCGGCGAGCTCCGGCTCCACTACCAACCGATGTACGACATCGAGAGCGGCGAGATCGTGGCCGTCGAAGCACTCCTGCGCTGGCAGCACCCGACTCGCGGACTGTTGCGTCCGGCGGACTTCCTCGCCGCGGTCGAGGGGCCTCCGCTGGTGGTGCCGGTGGGCGACTGGGTGCTCGAGTCCGCGGTCGCCCAGGCCGCCGCGTGGCACCGCGCTCACGGCGATCGGGCCCCGGTCGTGTGGGTGAACATCTCGTGCAACCAGCTCGGAGGAAGCCACCTGGTCTCCGTCATCGAACGACTCCTGACCGCGGCGGACCTGTCACCCGGGCTGCTGGGTCTGGAGATCACCGAGCGCCAGCTCGCCACCCGTGCCGACGACGTCGCCGCCGACCTGCTCGCCCTCCACGCGTCGGGGGTCGCGCTCGCGGTGGACGACTTCGGGACCGGGTACGCCTCCCTCGACTACCTCCGCCGGTTCTCGGTCCACGAGATCAAGATCGACCGGTCCTTCATCTCCGGGCTGCAGGACAAGACCGACCGAGCCATCACCGCCTCCATCGCCGCCCTCGGACGCACGCTGGGGCTCACGGTGGTCGCCGAGGGCGTCGAGACGCAGGCGCAGGCCGACCAGGTCAAGGAGCTCGGCTGCCACCTGAGCCAGGGCTACCTGCACCACCGACCCGCACCGCCTGAGGACATCAGCGACGTGCTCGCCGCGGCTTGCGGCTGAGGCCGAGCACGGGGCCGCGCTGCCCGCCGCGGGCGATCACCCGAACCCGATCGGCACCGGGCCGTAACCCTCGCCCGGCACCCCCGTTGTCGACTGCGTGATCGTATTCGCCGACGGGGCTCTCGTGGTCCCCAACGACCGTGCCGTCGCCGACCGTTCCTGCACGGACGACGAGACCCACGCCACCCACCCCTGGACCGACGGGCTGCGCGCCTGGTGCTGCCCGGGCCGCGCCGAGGCGCACCGGCCGTGGGCGACGGTGTCCTTCATCGCCTCGGCGGCCGGGTAGGCGCAGGCGCTCTCAGGCCGAGGGACGGCGCTCGGCCGGCAGCAGCTTGTGGGTGCCGTCGCACCAGGGTGCCCGGGCGCTCGCGCCGCAGCGGCACACCGCAGAGACCGGCCGGGTGGTGCGGTGACGGCTGCCGTCCGGAGCCTCCACCACGACGTCGCCCGTCACGAGCACGGGCCCGCCGGGGCACATCCGCAGTCGAGGCGTCTCCGGCTGGTTGACCGTCTGCTCGGCCGGCTCGCCCGGGCGGATGTCCGTTGGCCCGCTCATGCCGCAGCTCGCGCCCAGGCATCGAGCAGCCGCGTGCCGGTGCGGCTCTCGAGGTCGAGGCACGTCCACGCACCGAAGAGCACGCCGTCGCGCAGGGCCGGGTCCTCGGCCACGAGCGCACCGCACACGTCGCGAGAAGCCACCTGCTCGTGCACGGCGTCGGCCTCGACGTGCTCGTCGTAGTAGGCCACCAGGCTGGCTGGGAAGCCGAGCCGCTCGAGACCCTGCGCCAGCTGGCGCGACGGCACCGAGCTCGTGATCTCGAAGGCCGCGAAGTGCCCGAGGGCAGCGGCCCGCAGCCGACGCTGCAGGCCGAACATGCTCACCGCGTTGCTCTGCTCCAGCACCTCGACGCAGGCGGTGTCGATGTGCGCCCCGTAGGTGGCGTCGATGCCCGCGTCGGCCAACCCGCGCGCGAACATCGCGTGGTGGAGCCGGTCGGGGTCGCCGACGCCGTACTCGTCGTACTGCACCTGGAGGAGTGCCGCCTTGGGAGCCGCCTCGAGCCTCGGGACGGTCCACGACGTCGGATCGGCCTCCTTGAGGTGGTAGATCGAGCGCTGTCGCATCAGCTCGACCACCTCGGAGCGGGTGGCGGTGCGCTGCACGAACCGCGCCACCGACGGGCCCTCGTGGGCGTCGGCCAGCGCCATGAGCGCCTCCCCGACGTCGTCGGTCTCGGCGGCCGCGACGAGCGCGGGGTCGTCGTCGCGCCGAGCCGCCGCACACCGCTCCCGCAGCCGTGACTCGAGCTCGGCCTCCAGGTCGCGTCGCAGGAAGGCCAGTGCCGGGGACCCCTCCCACGCCTCGTCGACCTCGGTGAAGCCGCGGTAGCTGAGCTCGTGCAGCATCCAGAGGCTGATCGCCCGGTCCTCCGCGTCGGCGGTCTCGGCGTTCTCGGCGCGCAGTGGCGCGGCGTCGTCGAGGACCGGCGACTGCAGCAGCGCGACGAGCTCACGGCTCAAGGAGCCGCGCGGGGCCGGGAGGGTGGCAGGCACGTCATCCATGATCCTGGGCCGACCCTGTGACAACACCAGCCCGAAGGGTGATCGCGGTGACCGCCACCCTCCGACCATGCTGATGGCGTGTCCGACATCACGCACACGCGCCCACCCCGTGAGTCCCTGCGCTTCGCGGGCCTCACGATCGAGCACGACGCGCGGGTGCTGACCCCGCGCCCGTGGACCGAGCTGCAGTCGCGCTGGGCCGCGGAGCTGGTCGCCGAGGCCGGGCCCGGACGGCTCCTCGAGCTGTGCTCGGGCGCCGGGCACATCGGGCTGGCGGCCGCGGCGCTGTCGGGCCGCGCGATCACGTGTGTCGACGTCGACCCGGCCGCCTGCTACTTCACCCGCCTGAACGCCGAGGGCGCCGGGCTCGAGGGACGCGTGGAGGTGCGGGAGTCGCGCCTCGAGGCCGCCCTGCGTGCCGGTGAGCGGTTCGTCCTCGCCATCGCCGACCCGCCGTGGGTACCGACCCCGGGTGTGGACCGCCACCCGGACGACCCGCTGCTCGCGATCGACGGCGGGGCCGACGGCCTCGACCTCGCCCGCGCGTGCGTCGCGGCGTGCGAGGGCCACCTGACCCCGGGCGGCAGCCTCCTGGTGCAGCTGGGCGACGACGACCAGGCCACCGCCCTCGCGCGCTTCGCCGAGCAGCGCGGGTGGCAGGAGGCCGGCGTCCGTCCGGGCCCGTCCGGGCGCGGGCTGGTGCTGCGGTTGCTCCACCCCGAGGCCCAGGGTTAGACCGCGGGGTCGATCTCGGTCATCTCGGAACACCTGGGCGGCGCGGCGTTCACGGTGGAGCTGCCGCTGGCACCCGCCACACCGCCTCCCGCCCGAGTCCGGACGCCGTGACGAGCCGCGCCCGCACGGCGGCGTGCGGCGGCGGACCGAAGCGATAGGCGTAGGAGGCGTCGGCGAAACGGCCGAGCAGTGACTCGACGCCGAGGACGCGGTGGCCGTGCGGCTCCAGGGTCCAGGTCGCCTCGGCCGACTCGGTCACCGAGCCGTCGTCGCGCAGCAGCTCGACCGTGAGGGTGGCCCGGACCGCGTCCGGGCCGTCGTGCGCGACGTGCACGTCGAGGCCGTTGAGGCCCTCGTCGACGAGCCAGACGGCGGTCGGCTGGAGCGCGGGCGCGAGCGCGAGGGCCGCCGGTTTGGGACGGCCGGTGTGGTCGAGGAGCCCCCAACCGGCGCCGGGGGCGAGGTCGCGGAGCCACAGCACGATCCCGCCGCCGCAGCCGGACCCGGGTCGGCGCCACTCGCCGAACACCTCGGCCATCACCTCGCCGGTGACCCGCTGGGCCTCGGCCTCGGAGGCGCCGGGCCCGTACCGCCTGCGCAGGTAGTGGTCGCGGACGTCGGCGAAGTCCCAGTCGGCACCGTGGTCGCGCGGGACGCCGCCCTCGACGGGGTCGGGCAGGTTGCTGAAGGCCAGGCACTCCGCGGCGAAGCCGACGCGACTGTGGCGGACGTCGGGGAGGTCGCGCAGGTAGGCGCCGACGCCGAAGTACTGCGCGACGCCGGTGTCGACGCGGGTGACGGGGTCGCCGCCGGACGGCGTGGAGTCGACCCAGACGACGTCGAGCCCGGAGTCGGCGACCACCGGCCGCAGCAGCGCGGCCAGCTCGCCGGCCGCGCCGGTGGCGGGGGCGACGCCGGACAGCGCCGCCTGCTGCTCGTGCTCGGCCGACCCGCACACCACGACCGTCGAGGGGTGGGGGAGGAGCCGGGCGCACTGGTCGGCGACCTCGGCCTCGACGGCGGCGCGGAGGTCGTCGTCGGCCAGCGGGTAGTCGAAGGTGGCGAACATCAGGTCCTGCCACACGAGCAGCCCGAGCTCGTCGCACCGGTCGTGGAACGCGTCGGACTCGTATGCCGCCGGTGCCGGGCACCCGCACCACGTTCATCCCCAGGGCGACCGCCTCGTCGAGCGCCGCCAGGTCGCCCGGCGTCCACACCGCGCCGCGACAGAACACCCGCACACCGTTGATCCACAGGTCGAGCGAGTGGTCGGAGCGGTTCTCCACCGTGCGGAATCCGACGCGGCCGACCACCTCGCCGTCGACGACCACGTCGTGGAGCCGCGGCGTGCCGTGCGTGTGCGGCCACCAGAGCTCGACGTCGGGGAGCTCGAGGTGCCGCTCGCCGTCGACCTCGACCACGCCGGTGGTGCCCTCGAGCCACGCGCGCAACCGGGCCCGTCGCGCGCCGGTGCGGAGCACCACCGGCCGGTACGGGCCGACGACGGGCGGACCCGGCGCGAAGCCCGGCGCCCGGCCGAGCACCTGGGTGCGCACCCACCGCAGCCGGGGCTCGTCGACCAGCATCGTCCGCCAGCGCGCCCGCGGCTTGCGGGGCAGCGCGTCGAGCAGGTCGGTGAGCGGGTGCACCACCACCCGCACCTCGTGGTCGCCCGCACCGACGTCGACCTCGTGGCGCTCGAACATCGACCGGCCCGACGCGACGACGACGTCGTCGACCAGCAGGTCCCACACCGTGGCGATGCCGCCGACCTCCAGCACCGACGGCCCGGGGGCGGTGACCCGCGCGACGAACTCGTGCCGGACGGCGTCGGCGTCCGGGCCGGGCTCGGGCGTGAGCCGCTCGAACGCCAGGACCTGGGAGCTCATGGTGTCATCGGGCGAGGTCGTCCAGCCGGGCGACGGCCTCGTCGTAGGCGTCGGCCATCGGCGCGACGACGCCGGCGACGTCGAACGCCCGCTGCCGGGCGAGGCGGAACAGCAGCATCTTCGCCCCGCCCACCACGTCGTCGAGCCGGGTGGCGGCCTGCTCGCCGGCGGTGCCGAACAGCCACCGCACGTGGGTGGCGAGCAGCTCCATCGACGCTCCGACCAGGCGCGGGTTGTGGAAGGCGTAGGCGTGGAAGTCAGCGCTCGAGCCCTCGAGCAGCACGGGTAGCGACTCCTCGAGCGCGGCCGCGAACACCCGGAACGGGTTCTCGGAGGGACGTCGCGCCAGGTGCCCGGCGAACCGGCTTCGCGCGACGGCCGCCAGGTCGGCCTGGTCGTCGGGTCCGGCCCCGAACCGCAGCGCCTCCACGTAGGTCGGCAGCGGCCCGGCGGCGAAGAGGCCGTCGAAGTCGTCGCCCGACAGCTCGAAGTAGCCGGCGTTGTGGAAGTAGCGCAGCACCGCCGCGTCGACGTCGACCGTCTCGGCGATGATCGTCGACTTCACGTGCTCGCGGCGATAGGTGGTGGAGGCGAGGTCGGGCAGGTGGAACGAGTCGACCTCCGGCATCACGGCCTGCCCGGCGGCCAGGCGGCTCACCACGAGGTCGAGCAACCCGCGGTAGGGCTGCACCTCGGCGAGGTCGACGCCGTAGAGGGCGTGGAGGTCGTCCGGCGTGGGCTTGAAGAGGGTCCACTGGTCGATCTCGAAGTCGCAGCGGACGGCGCCGCCGAGCACCGCCACCGGGTCGCGGCCGGCCGCGTGGAGCACCTCGACCAGGCAGTCGACGTAGCAGTTGGCCTCGGTGAAGGTGCGGTCGTCGCCGTGGACCGGGTGCACGGCGTAGGTCGCGGGGTCGAGTCCGAACAGCGAGGCCCCGGTCAGCGCCGCGGTCACCGAGGGCCCTCCAACGGGAGGTGGCGGGCCAGGAACGTCGTCGCCCGCTCGTGGCCGACCAGCTGCGCGCGTCTCGACAGCAGCGAGTGGTCGACGGTGTCGTCGGCGGTGAACCGGAACCGCGGGCTGCGCCGCATCCACCACAGCAACGGCCGGAGCGCGTAGACCTCGGTGAAGTGTTTCGCGTCGTCGCGACAGGCGATCACCTCGAGCGTCGTGCCGCGCCGGTGCACCCGCCACAGCACCACCAGCGGGGCGTACCAGATCGCGACCTCGCGATAGACCCGCCACATCCCGCCGGCCAGGATCCGGCGCCGCCGGGCCAGGTCGGCGACGGGCTTGTAGGGGATCATCGCCGCCCGGCGGCGGTCGGTGTGGACGGGCGTGCCCTTCGCGGCCTGGAAGATCGTGAGCCGCGGGTTGATGGCGAACACGGCGTCGACCGGCTCCCACATCGCGGCCTCGAGCGCGGAGTACGAGCCCGAGCACAGACCGACGATGCCGACCCGCGCGCCGTCGGAGCGCAGCGAGGCGACGACGTGCCGCATGTCGTCGATCCACTCCGGGGCGAAGGCCAGGTCGTCGGGGCGGCCGGGGGCCGTCGGGCTGTCGCCCACCCCGCTCTGGTCGATGCGGACCACCCGGTAGCCCGTGGCCGCCCACCCCCTCGCCCACTCGACCCAGCGCCGACCGGGACCGATGTGGTGCTCGGCGGCCACGTTGACGAGCACGACCCACGGCACCGGCGCCCGCCGCGACCGCTCGTCGACGTCGAGCGGCTCGGTGACGATCCCGACGACGCCGGTGGGGCCGAGCCGGACCGCCCGCTCGCGCACCGGCGCCGAGTCGCCCGGGCCCGACCCGACGACGACCGCGTGCTCGGGCTCGGGTGCCTTCACCGGCACCAGCTGATCCGTGGCGCCGCGGCCGACCCACGCCACGATGTCGCGCAGGGCCTGCTCCGGGACCTCGCTCTGCTCCGGGGGGACGTCGAGCAGCGCCGACTGTCCCGGCGCGGGTGTGGTGTCGAGGGACGGCGTGCCCCGCCGCAGCGCGCGCAGCACGTCCTTGCGGGCCGGCCGGTCCTCGCGGGTCAGCAGCAGCACGCGCTCGGCGAGCACCCGGTCCGGCGGCAGCGTGCTGAAGCTGACGGCCTCGAGCGACTCCACCGTCGCGGCGTCGAACTGGAAGCCGGGGGTGTGCTTCATCCGGTCCTCGAGCGGGTGGGGCAGCGGGGCCTGGCCGAGCCGGTAGAGCGCCTCCCCCTCCCGGAGGAAGGTGCGCCCGCTCAGGCACGGGTCCCAGCACACCAGTGCGTCGAACGGCTCGGTGCGGGCGGCCTGGACGGCGGCCAGGGTGGCCCCCAGCCGCATGCCGACGGCCGCCGTGGTCGGCACCCCGAGCCGCACGAGGTACTGCCGCGCGGCCTCGACGCCGGAGAGCCAGTGCTCCACCCGCGCGGGGTCGTCGAGGAGCCCGGCGGAGTCGCCGGTGCCGTCGTAGTCGAACCGCAGCGCCACGAACCCGGTCGCGGCCAGGTCCTCGGCCAGCCGGCGGAACGTGCGGTGGGCGGCCCGTCCCTCCTCGCCCATCGGCGGGCAGAGCACGACGCCGCCGCGGGCCTGGTCGCCGGCGGGCCGGGAGACCCATCCGAAGAGCGGTCGCTGCACGGGTCCGAACCACACCTGGGTGTGCTCGGTCCGGTGGTCGGCGTCGCTCAGCACCGCAGTGACGCCTTCACCTCGTCCGGCCACGTCGTGAGGTCCGTGCCGTGGGTGGCGAAGAGGGCCAGCGTCACCCGGTCGAGCCCGAAGCCGAAGCAGGCGCTGTGGGCCGTGGTGCCGTCGGCCAGCCGCAGGCCGAAGGAGTGGCCGAAGTGGTCCTCGTGGTAGTTCGTCGAGGCGATCGCGGTGGGGCCGGCGTCGGTCAGGTCGACCACGAGCTCGAGCTTGAGCGCGGCGTCGAGCTGATGGGCCACGAGCAGGCGGCCCGCCCGGCCGAAGAACGGGTCGTGCGCGGCCTCGCAGCGCACGGGCAGCCCGAGTGCCTCCAACGCGGTGAGCCCGCGGTCGCGCCAGACGTCGCGGTGCTCGACCGCCTGGGCCGGGGTGCCGACCCGGACGAACTCGTACATGCGGAAGGCCTGCAGCCGCGCGGGGTCGGTGCTCGGCTCGTGGCGGAAGCACCAGCCGCTGCACTCCTCGTGCAGCCCGGCCTCCGGGATCTCAGCGGGCAGCACGCCGTAGAGCGAGTGGCACACCGACGCCGGCAGCGTCACCTCGCCCGGCGTCAGGTGGGCCTGGCCGTCGCCGCCGTCGTCGAGGTCGGCGAGCATCGCGCGGTGCTCGCCGTCGTCGCCCGCGAACACCGACACCGACCCGACCAGGTCGGGGAAGGACCGCAGGTAGTCGGTGCGCGCGAAGTCGGCGCGCGGCGTCACGGGCGGGAACCAGCGCGGCCGCGCCTCCTCGACCCGGTGGGCGACCGCGTGGTGCTCGACGCCCGCCAGCACCCGCTCCCACTCCGTGGAGCGGTGCACGACGCCGTCGACCGAGGTCAGGTGCAGGAGCCCGGCGTCGACGAGGGCGTCGCGCAGGGCTGACGGGGTGGCGAAGGGCGCGGTCATCGGGTCTCCCGCTGCACCAGGGCGAGCTGGGCGGTGCTGGCGGCGATGCGGTCGTTGTTGACCATCACCGCCGCCCCGTGCGCGTCGCGCAGGATCCGGCCCAGCGAGTACTCGGAGTCCTCGCGGTAGCCCTGGATGCCGCACACCAGCATCGCCTGGTTGACGAGGTCGACGACGGCGGTGGAGGCCGAGATCTTGAGGGTGTTGATGGCCACCATGAAGTCGACGGCGCCGGTGAGCTCGGGGTCGTCCTGGATGGCGAGGTAGCGGCTCATCAGCGAGTCGACGCCGGCGGCGAGCTCCTGGCGCCCGACCAGCAGGGCGGCGAGCCGGGTCGCGCCGGGCGGCGTGGTGCCGGGGCTCCTGCGGGCCGCCTTCTGCACGAAGCGCTGGGCGCGCGACGTCGCCTCCTCGGCCAGTCCGAGCCACAGCGACGACCACAGCAGGTGCGCCGTCGGGAGCATGGTGCTGGCCGAGATCTCGCCGTAGGCGTCGTCGTGCACCAGGGCGAGGTCGCCCGTGGCCTCGAGGGTGAACCCGAGCGAGCAGGTGCCGCGGAAGCCGAGCGTGTCCCAGCCGTTGAGCGGGGTCAGCGCCACTGCGGCCCGCTCGCAGACCACGAGCACCTGGTCGGAGGGCTGGCTGTCGGCGTCGCGCCGCGCGGTGGTGAGGATCGCGTCGGCGTGCTGACCGTAGGAGATCACCGGCGCCTGCTTGGTGAGCCGGAACCCGCCGTCGCCGTCGCGCTCGACGAAGCACGACGAGGTGCGGGTGTCGCCGCCGATGCCGAGCTCGGTGGTGGCCGAGGCGAGCAGCAGCTGCTCGGCGGCCACCCGGCGCGCGAAGTCGCGCAGCGGCTCCGAGCGGCCGTGCCGCACCAGGCAGGCGACCTGGATGTGGTGCATCGCCAGCACCATCGCCGACGACGCGCAGTAGCGCCCCACCACCCGCACCACAGCGGCGGCCCGGCGCAGGTCGTGCCCGAGCCCGCCGAGCTCGGCGGGCACCAGGGCGCCCAGCAGTCCCTCGGCGCGGAGCGCGTCGATCGTCTCCTGCGGGAAGCGGGCGTGCACGTCGACGTCGGCGGCGTGCACCGCCGCGGTGTGGCGACCGATGCGGTGGGCCAGGGCGACCAGGTCGTCGCCGACCGCGGCGGTCACGCCATCACGCCGTTCGCGCCGTGGTGTCGTCGACGCCCATCTCGGACAGCGCACTCCGGATCTGGGCGATCGAGGCGAAGGTCGACTTCGCGAGGAGGTGCTGCGGGAACTCGACGTCCCACTCGTCCTCGCAGGCCAGCATCACGGTGACCGACGCGTGCGAGGTCATGCCGGCTGCGTAGAGGTCGTCGGTCTCCGCGAGCGAGGCGACGTCGACCCCCAGCCGCGCGTGCGCGGCGAGGACCCCGCGGATGGCGTCGGTGACGGTGAGCTCACTCATCGGCGCGCTCCGCAGCCCCCGCACGCTCGGTCTGCAGGGCCACCGCGAACGCGAGGGCGACGGCGCCGGAGTGGCTGAGGCTGACGTCGATGGGCCCCAGCTCGGCGGCCTCGGCCAGCGCGGCCGCGCGGCCGGTCAGGCGGACGGCTGGCCGGCCGTGGTCCGAGATGATCTCGATGCTGCGCAGGTCGACGCCGTCGGCGGTGCCGATCAGCTTCAGCACCGCCTCCTTGGCCGCGAACCGGGCGGCGAGCGACGAGGCTCCGCCTGCGGCACACGCGTCCTGCTCGGCGGTCGTGTAGACGCGGTCGAGATAGCGCGCGCCGAAGGTCTCGACGGCGACCTCCACGTCGTCGATCCGTTGCACGTCGCACCCCGTCCGAGCCCGGAGAGCCGCATGCCGTACCGGCATCGCGTCACGCCCCCATCCCGTGAGCAACTCCAGATTGGTGTGGTCGGAGCAGGCTAACGTGACGAATGGTGCGCAGGAGCAATATTCTGCCCTGTTTTGCTCAACCGACGACCTGGACCCGCGGCAGCCGCCGACCCGTCCTCGTGGGGCTCCGCCGACGTCACTGAGCCCGGTCGTCACCGGCGTCGCCGGTTCGTCACACTGTCGGTGTCATGCCCTCGACAGCCCCCGACCACCAGCCCGCCGGCGGCGAGCGCGACCTGCGCGAGATCGCCGCGACCATGGACCTGTCGTTGCGGATCGGCGAGCTGCTGCTGTCGTCCGGGGCGGGGGCGGGCGACGTCAGCGCGGCGATGAACAACGTCGCCTGGGCCTGCGGACTGCGCGGGTTCAGCGCCGACGTGACCTTCACCGAGCTGACGATGACCCAGCAGACCGCGGCCGAGGAGCCGCCGATCGTCCAGATCCGGCAGGTGCGCCGCCGCGAGGTCGACTACGGCGACCTCACCGAGGTCGACCACGTGATCCGGCGGCTGGTGTCCGGCGCCATCGACCGGCAGGACGCGGCGACCCGGGTCAACCGCATCTTCTCCACCGGACACACCCGGCCCCGGTGGGCGGTCACGGCCGCGCTCAGCGTGATGGGCGCCGGCATCGCGCTCGTGCTCGGCGGCGACTGGCTCGTGGTGGTGCTGGCGGCGGTGGCGGCCACGCTCGTCGACCTGCTGCAGCGGCGGATGGACCGGCGCCGGCTGCCGGCCTTCTACCAGCAGGTGGCAGGCGGCCTGCTCGCGACGCTCATCGCCGTGGCGGTGGCCGCCACCCCGGCCGACGTGTCACCGAGCCTGGTGATCTCCTCCAGCATCGTGATGCTCCTGGCCGGGGTGAACTTCCTCGGGGCGATCCAGGACGCCCTCACCGGGTTCCCGCTCACCGCGGGCGCGCGGATCCTGGAGGCCTTCCTCGCGACGGCCGGGATCGTGGCCGGCGTCAGCGGCGGGATCCAGGTCGGTGAGCTGCTCGACGTCGAGCTGGGGTTGGTCGAGCCCGGCGCCGTCGGGTTCACCGACCTGCCGATGATGGTGGTCGGCGGAGTGGTGGCCGCCTCGGCCTACGCGTTCTCCGCCTACGCGCCGGTGCGCGCGCTGGTGCCGATCGCCATCGCCGCCGCACTGTCCCTGGCGCTCTACGCCACCGCCCGGGACCAGGGGTTCGGCATCGCGTGGTCCTCGGCCCTCGCCGCCACGCTGCTCGGGCTGGTCAGCTACCCGGCGGCCCGCCGGTTCCGGGTGCCGGCGCTGGTGATCGTCGCGGCGTGCATCACGCCGTTCCTGCCCGGCCTGTCGATCTACCGCGGACTCACCCTGCTGGCGGTGCAGCCCAGCTCGGCCCTGCTCGCCATGGTCACGGCGGTGGCTGTCGCCATCGCGCTGAGCTCGGGCGTGATCCTCGGCGAGTACCTCGCCCAGCCGCTCGCCCGCGAGGCCCGGCGGCTCGAGGGCAAGCTCGCCGGCCCGCGTCTGGTCGGTCCGCACACGGTGCGCACGCTGCGGGGGCGGCGTCGTCCCGCGCGCCGTCCGGCTACCTCGCGAGTGATCGACGGGCGTCGAAGACCGCCCCTCACCAGGTATTCGCCTCTCGCCGTTCACGTGAGGGTGTGCGCCTGCCGATAACCTGGGCGCGACGGTCGCTGTTCCCGTCCGCCACCACCCCTCAGCTCCCGAAAGGCCTCTCCGCATGCGGGTCACCCTGATCGCGATCCTCGCGATGGTCCTGCTCGCGCTGACCTCGGGCGCCAGCGGCGAGCAGGCGGGCACGATCGTGCGAAGCGAGCTGGACGGGCAGCCGGTCCGGCTGGCCCTCCCGACCGGGAACGAGGCCAAGGGCGTCGTGATCTGGTTCCACGGCCAGGGCGGCGACGTCGACGCCCACGCCGACAACCCGTTCCTCACCACCCTGCACCGCGACGGCTACGCGATCGCGAGCTCCTCGTTCCACCTGAAGTCGTGGGGCAACCCGGCCTCCACCGAGGACACCCGCGCGCTCGTGGAGTGGGCCCAGGAGAAGGCCGGCGTCCCGGTGGTGCTGTGGGTCGCGGGCTCGATGGGCGGCTCGGTGTCGCTCAACGCGATGCTGCACGGCGTCGACCCGCCGCCCTGCTGGTACGGCGTGCACCCGGCGATCTCGCTCGACGACATGGACACCGTGCCGGGTGCGCCCAAGAACATCCTCAAGGCCTACGGCGGCGACCCGCCCGTCAGCCGCGACCCGATCCAGAACATCAGCCGGCTGCCGTCGGACGTCCGCTACCGCGTCGTCGCCTCCCCGGAGGACCCGCTCGTCGACTACGAGGAGAACGTGACGCCGCTGGTGTCCGGGCTGGAGACCCGCGGCGCCGAGATCAGCAGCCTCCCCGTCACCGGCGACCACGAGGACCCCTCGCACTGGAACGCCCAGGACCTCCTCGACTTCGCCGAGTCGTGCGGCGGTGACGGCGACACGAGGTCAGCCGCCGAGTAGCGACTGCTCCTCAGCCGCCGAGGAGACCCCGCGACGCCAGGAACCGGTCGACGGTGATCCGCAGCGCCACCCGCTCCGGGTTGGGACGAGGCGTGCGGTAGCGGGCCGCGTACCGCTCGCACGCCCGTGCCACCGACGCGACGTCGTCGCGCACCTCGGCGGTGCCTTCCAGGGTCGACCAGCGGGCGCCGTCGACCGCGCAGGCCGCCACCGGTCCACCCGCGCGCAGGTGTCGGACCTTCGCGGAGCTGCCGGAGGCGATCACCCAGGCGCACCGTTCGTCGGGGTCGAGCGCGACGCCGACCGGAACGACGTGCGGGGTGCCGTCGCGGCGCAGCGTGGTGAGCGTGCAGAGGTGCCGCTCGGTCCAGAAGTCGAGCAGGGGTGGCGGGAAGTCGTCCCAGCCGGGGGTCCAGTCGGTCATGTCCTCAGATCCATCGGGCGAACCACATGCGGTCGAGCCAGCCGTCGCGAGTGAGCAGCTCGTAGCTCAGGATCGGGTAGAAGTAGGCGAAGTTCAGCATCACGAGCACCACGAACGAGCCGGCCACGATGACGCCGAAGGTGCGGCGGCCGGTGGGCGCGCGGGCGCCCCCCATCAGCTTGCCGAGCACGAGCGTCACCGCGAGCACGAGGAACGGCAGGCTCGCGATCGCGTAGAAGAAGAAGATCGGCCGATCGTCGTAGAGCAGCCACGGCAGCCAGGTCGACAGCACGCCGGCGAGCGGGACGCCGTAGCGCCAGTCGCGGCTGCCGAGCCACAGCACCCCCGCGGCCAGCAGCGCGACGCAGCCGCCCCACCACAGCAGCGGGGTGCCGATGAGGAGCACCTGGCGGTAGCAGACCTTGCCCTCCCCGGCCTCGCACCCCTGCTCGCCGGGCAAGATGTCGAGGTCGGTGGCCACCCCGACCGGGCGGTTGACCAGGAGCCAGCCCGACGGGGCCGAGGCGTACTGGTGGTCGCTGCAGTTCAGGTAGTGCGTGTGGAAGACGTAGACGTCGTGGTGGTAGTACCAGAGCGACCGCAGCGACTGGGTCACCTCGCCGAGGCCGGCGGCGTCCTTCTCGGTGGCGGTCGGCCACTTCTTCGACGGGTCGGTGTCGTTGTCGGGGGCGCGGTCGTCGCCCTTCCCGGTGCAGCCGTTCTCGGCGACGAACTGGGTGTACTGCGTCGACGAGAGCGTCTCCTCGTACTCGTGGGCGTTCACGAGCCAGCCGGTCCACGTCGCCGTGTAGACGAGGCCCGCCACCAGCACGAGCTGCGCGAACGCCGGTGCGCCGTCCACGAGCGCGGCGCGCGGCAGCGACCAGCGCACGCCGAAGGAGCGGCGGGCGCCCGCGCTCCACGCCCACACCAGCACCCCGAACACGGCGAGCGGGTAGAGCGCCGTCCACTTGGTGCCGACCGCGAGCCCGAAGCACACCCCGGCCACCAGGAGCCAGGGGCGGACGAGCAGCGGGCGCACCGGTCCCCAGCGGCGGTCACCTCCGGCGTCCTCGGGGTCGAGCAGCCGGGCCAGCCGGGCTCGGTGGTGGTCGCGGTCGTTCACCACCGCGGCGACGCCGCAGAGCAGGAAGAACGCCAGGAAGATGTCGAGCAGCGCGAGCCGGGAGAGCACGAAGTGCAGCCCGTCGAGCATCAGCAGCACCCCGGCGACCAGGCCGAGCATCGTGGAGCCGGAGAGCCGCCGCGCCAGCCGGCACAGCACGAGCACCATCAGCGAGCCGACCACGGCGGAGGCGATGCGCCAGCCGAACGGGTCCATGCCGAACGCCTTCTCGCCCAGCGCGATCAGCCACTTGCCCACCTCGGGGTGGACGATCATCGAGGGGTCCTCGGTCCAGATGCCCTTCGTACGGCCATCGAGGATCGCGTCGTTGATCAGCTTGCCGTCGACGCGCTCCTCGTAGCTGCGCACGTAGCCGTGGTGGAGCAGCGACCACCCGTCCTTGGCGTAGTAGGTCTCGTCGAAGGCGAACCGGTCGGGCTCGCCGAGCCGCCAGAGCCGCATGCCGAAGGCGACCAGCGTGACGCCGAGCGCCCAGAGCCAGGAGGTCCAGCGGTCGCCCAGCGCCGTCGTCCGCTGCCGGGCGCGCTCCCAGGCGCTCGGCACGGGGAGGCCCGACGCGGTCGACGACAGGCCGGTGCGGCCGGGGTCGTCGACGAGGCTCACGGCCGGAACTGTACGGAGCGGTGCGACGATGAGCCGGTGACGGAGGGCGTGCTGGTGCTGGCCGCGACGCCGATCGGCCGGGTGGCCGACGCCCCGGCACGCCTCGCCGAGGAGCTCGCGACGGCGGGCGTGGTGGCCGCCGAGGACACCCGCCGGCTGCGGCGGCTCTGCGCCGAGCTCGGCGTCGAGGTCACCGGCCGGGTGGTCTCCTACTTCGAGGGCAACGAGGCGAGCCGCACCCCCGGGCTGCTGGACGACCTGGCCGCGGGCGAGCGGGTCCTGCTCGTCACCGACGCCGGCATGCCGAGCGTGTCCGACCCCGGCTACCGGCTGGTGGCCGCCGCGGTGGCCGCCGGCGTCCGGGTGACGGCGGTGCCGGGACCCTCCGCCGTGCTCACCGCGATCGCGGTCTCCGGTCTCCCGGTCGACCGGTTCTGCTTCGAGGGATTCCTGCCCCGCAAGGCGGGGGAGCGCGCCCGCCGGCTCGCCGACCTCGCGGCCGAGCCGCGCACGCTCGTGTTCTTCGAGGCCCCCCACCGCACCGCCGTCACCCTGGCTGCGATGGCCGAGGCGTTCGGCGCCGACCGGCCGGCCGCGGTGTGCCGCGAGCTCACCAAGACCCACGAGGAGGTGCGGCGCGGTCCGCTCGCCGAGCTCGTGACGTGGGCCGAGGCCGGCGTCCGCGGCGAGGTGACGCTGGTGGTGGGCGGCGCGACGCCGGTCGCCGTCTCGACCGACGAGGCCGACCTGCGGGCCGCCGTCGCCGCGCGTGAGGATGAGGGCATGAGTCGCAAGGACGCCATCAAGGACGTCGCGCGCGCCGCCGGCGTGCCGAAGAGCCTGGTCTACGACGCGGTGCACGTGCGGGCCGCCGAGGTCAGCGAGTGAGCCGCGTCGCGACGTTCACCCACGACGGGCTGACCTTCGACGTCCTCGACGAGGGTCCGCTCGACGGCGAGGTCGTGCTGCTGCTGCACGGGTTCCCGGAGCGCGCCACCTGCTGGCGCCACGTCGCGCCGCTGCTGCACGAGGCCGGCTACCGCACGCTGGCGCCCGACCAGCGCGGCTACTCGCCCGGCGCCCGCCCCACCCGGCGCCGCGACTACCGCCTCCGGCACCTCGTGGCCGACGCGGCGGCGCTCGTCGAGCAGGTGGGCGGGCCGGTGCACGTCGTCGGCCACGACTGGGGCGCGGTGGTGGCGTGGGCGCTCGCGATCCGACGTCCCGACCTGGTGCGCACCCTCGTCGCGGTCTCGGTGCCCCACCCGACCGCGTTCGCCCGGGCGTTGCTGACGTCGCGGCAGTTCCGCCGCTCCTGGTACATCGCGGTGTTCAACCTGCCCTTCCTGACCGAACGACTGGCGCGGACGCCGGGCGGCCGCTTCGACGCGAGCATGCGGAGCACGGGCATGACCGACGACGACGTCGCGCGGTTCCGGAGCGAGATGGTCGACGACGGTGCCCTGCCCCACGCGCTCGGCTGGTACCGGGCGCTGCCGTTCGGCGACCTCACCGCGGCCGAGCACCGCGTCGCCGTGCCGACCACGATGGTCTGGAGCAACCGCGACGGCGCCATCGACCGGGCGGGTGTCAACGACACCGTGCGCTACGTCGACGCCGACTACGACCTCGTGGTGCTCGACGGCGCTGACCACTGGATCCCGGTGCACGAGCCCGTGGCGTTGGCCGAGGCGGCGCTGCGGCGGTTCGCCGGGTGAGTCCGTCCGATCGGCCGCCGGCACCGGAGCCGCTGCCGCACCCGGTGGTCGACAACCACTGCCACCTCGACATCGCCCGCGGCGACGAGGAGCCGTTGTCGGTGGCGGACGCCGTGGCCGCGGCGGCCGCCGTCGGGGTGACACGGATCGTGCAGATCGGCTGCGACCTCCCGGGCGCGCGCTGGGCGGTGGAGGCAGCGGCGTCCTACGACGCGCTGGTCGCCGGCGTGGCGCTGCACCCGAACGAGGCGCCGCGGCTGGCCGAGGCCGGCCTGCTCGACGACGCGCTCGCGGAGATCGAGGCGCTGGCCCGGGCGCACCCCGACGTGCGGGCGGTGGGGGAGACCGGGCTCGACTTCTTCCGCACCGGCCCGGAGGGCGTCGCCGCGCAGGAGGAGTCGTTCCGCCGTCACCTCGACCTCGCCGCGCGGCTCGACAAGACGTTGGTGATCCACGACCGCGACGCGCACGAGGCGATCCTGCGGGTGGTCGACTCCGAGGGCGCCCCCGAGCGGTGGGTGATGCACTGCTTCTCCGGCGACGCCGCCTTCGCCCGCGCCTGCCTCGACCGCGGCGCGTATCTCTCGTTCGCCGGCACGGTCACCTTCAAGAACGCCGCACCGCTGCGCGAGGCGCTCGCCGTCGTCCCGCGCGACCGGTTGCTCGTCGAGACCGACGCCCCCTACCTGACCCCCATGCCCCACCGCGGCCGCACCAACGCCTCCTACCTGGTTCCGCACACGATGCGCCTCATGGCCGAGGTCCGCGGCGACGACCTCGGCGACCTCTGCGCCGCCGTCGACGCGAACACCGAGACGGCGTTCGGAGGGCCCTGGGGCGGGCAAATCGCGTGACCCTGGCCACGTTCGCCCCCCGGACCACCCCTCGAGGGCTTGCAAAGTCGACAAACTGACTGATCTGGTAGGTGGTCGTTGGCCGGGATCGGCCCGCTACCCCGTGCGCCGAGGGATGCGGTCGAGGCCCGGAGATACCGAAGCATCGGAGCCACGTGCAGCCGTTCCACCCGAACGACCTCTCCCTCGACGAGTCTCCCCAGACCGACACCCACCCCGCTCCCGCCACCCGGTTCGGCCGGCTGCTCCGCAGCCGCGTCGTCCTCGTGGCGCTGTGCGCGGTCGTGCTCGCGTCCGTGGTCGGCACCACCGTCGGCTACGCCGCGATGTCCAAGACCGTCACCGTCACGGTCGACGGCGAGCCGCGCGAGCTGCGCGTCATGGGCGACACCGTGGGTGACGTCCTCGACGCCGCGGACCTCGACGTCGGCGCGCGCGACATCGTCGCCCCCGGCACCGACGAGTCGGTGCAGGACGGCAGCCAGATCACGGTGCGCTTCAGCCGGCCGGTCGAGCTCACCGTCGACGGCGAGACCGAGACCCACTGGGTGACCGCCACCAGCGTGCAGGGCGCGCTGACCCAGATCGGCAACACCTTCGGCCGCTCGCTGCTCTCCCTCAACCGCAGCCTCGACGTGCCCCGTGACGGCGTCTCCCTCGACGTCGTCACGCCCAAGCGCCTGACCGTGAAGCTCGCCGGCCGCAAGCCGGTGGTGCGCGACGTCCCGGCGCTCACCGCGGCCGACGCGCTCGAGGAGCTCGGCGTCGAGCTCGACCCCCACGACCTCGTGAAGCCCGGCCGGGCCACCGAGGTCGAGGACGGCGACCGCATCGTCTTCACCGACGTCCGGGTCACCACCAAGCGGGTCCGCCGCGAGGTCGTCGACCACGGCACGGTCGAGCAGGAGGACGACGAGATGCTCGAGGGCGAGACCGAGGTGGTGCGCACGGGCGAGGACGGCCTGCGCGACGTCACCTACCGGCTCGTGTTCCGCAACGGCAAGATCTTCAAGCAGAAGGTCGTGCGGCAGAAGGTGATCCGGGAGGCGGCCGACGAGCTCGTCGCCGTCGGCACCCAGGAGAGCACCTCGAACTTCGCCGGCGGCAGCACCGTCTGGGACCAGCTCGCCCAGTGCGAGTCCGGCGGCAACTGGGCCATCAACACCGGCAACGGCTACTACGGCGGCCTCCAGTTCAACCTCGGCACCTGGCAGTCCTACGGCGGGTCCGGGCTCCCGAGCAGCGCCAGCCGCGAGACCCAGATCGCCGTCGCCACGAAGCTGCGCGACGCCTCCGGCGGCTACGGCGCCTGGCCGGGTTGTGCGGCCTCCCTCGGTCTGCCGACCTAAACGCGCTGACTAGCCTCGGCACCATGACCTCCGCCGGCCCGCGTCTGCTCGGGCCGGCGGAGGTGCGTCGGTTGGCGGACACCCTCGACCTGCGCCCGACCAAGCAGCGGGGCCAGAACTTCGTCATCGACGCCAACACGGTGCGCCGGATCGTGCGCACCTCCGGCATCGGCCCCGACGACGTCGTGGTCGAGGTCGGGCCCGGGCTCGGCTCCCTCACCCTCGCGCTGCTCGCCGTCGCCCGGGCGGTCGTGGCGGTCGAGATCGACGACAAGCTCGCCTCGCTGCTGCCCGCCGACCGTCGCCGAGCTCGCCCCCGACCACGCCGACCGCTTCACGCTCGTGCACGCCGACGCGCTCCGCCTCACCGAGCTGCCCGGCCCCTCGCCCACCGCGCTCGTGGCGAACCTGCCCTACAACGTCTCGGTGCCCGTGCTGCTGCACCTGCTGGCGCTGCTGCCCGACCTGCGGCTCGGCCTGGTGATGGTGCAGGCCGAGGTGGCCGACCGGCTGGCCGCCCCGCCCGGCTCCAAGGTCTACGGCGTGCCGTCGGTGAAGGCCGCCTGGTACGCCGACGTCCGCCGCGCGGGCTCCGTCGGTCGCCACGTGTTCTGGCCGGCGCCCAACGTCGACTCCGGTCTGGTGGCCTGGACCCGGCGCGAGCCGCCCGTCACCTCCGCGACCCGCGAGGAGGTGTTCGCCGTCGTCGACGCCGCCTTCGCGCACCGCCGCAAGGTCCTGCGCGGCGCGCTGCGGTCCGTCTTCCCCGGCGAGGCCGTCGACGCCGAGCCTGGACCGCGCCGGCATCGATCCCCAGACCCGCGGCGAGACCTTGACGGTGGAGCAGTTCGCCCGCGTGGCCGAGGGCCTGGTGGTGCCGCGATGAGCCCGGTGATCGTCCGCGCCGCCGCCAAGGTCAACCTGCACCTCGGCGTCGGACGGGTGCGCGCGGACGGCTTCCACCCGCTCTCGACCGTCTACCAGGCGATCGGGCTCTGCGACGACGTCACCGCGAGCGCGTCCGACCAGTGGCAGCTCGACATGTCGCTGCCCGAGTGGATCGAGCCGGGCTCGGTGCCCACCGACGGCCCAACCTCGTCGACCGCGCGGCGTCGCTGCTCGCCGCGCACCACCGGGTGCCGTCAAGGGCCGGGTCCGCGTCGAGAAGGCCATCCCGGTCGCCGGCGGCCTGGCCGGCGGCTCGCCGACGCCGCCGCCGCCCTGGTCGCGCTCGACCGGCCCTGGGACCTCGGCACCACCGACGACGACCTGCTGCGCATCGCCGCCGACCTCGGCAGCGACGTGCCGTTCGCCCTCGTCGGCGGCACCGCCCTCGGCACCGGCGCGCGGCGAGCTCGTCGAGTCGGTGACCGACGTCGGCACGTGGTGGTGGGTGCTGGTGCCCGACCGCGGTCGGGCTGTCGACCCCCGACGTCTACGCGCCACTTCGACAAGCTGTTCCCCGACGCCTCCGACGCCGAGCGACGCCGGGCGCCGCTGCTCGGCGCCCTGCGCACCGGTGAGGCCGGTCAGCCTGGCCCGCGCACCTCCACAACGACCTGCAGGACGCCGCGCGCTCGACCTGCGCCCCGACCTCGGCGCACCTCATCGAGGTCGGCGAGACCGCGGGGGCCTGCCGCGGGCTGCGTCTCCGGCTCCGGGCCCACCTGCGTCTTCCTCTGCGAGTCCGCCGACCACGCCCGCGACGTCGCCGGGCGTGCTGCGACCGGTCGGCCGACGGGTGCTGGTCGCCCACGGACCGGTCGCCGGCGCCCACGTCGTCCACGCCCATGGCCATGAGCGCCGAACCTGTCAACCTGGAGAAGGTGTCGAAGTCCTACGGCGTCCGCCCGCTGCTGACCGAGGTGTCGCTCGGCATCGGCTCGAGCGACCGGATCGGCGTCGTCGGCCGCAACGGTGACGGCAAGACCACGCTGCTGCGGGTGATGACCGGCCTCGAGGAGCCCGACTCCGGCCGGGTCTCGCAGCAGCGCGGCCTGCTCGTCGGCGTACCTGGACCAGGGCGACGAGCTGCTCGACAGCCACACCGTCGCGCGAGGCCGTGCTCGGCGGCCGCTCCGACCACGAGTGGGCGGCCGACGCGATGCTGCGCGAGATCGTCAGCCGAGCTGCTCGCCGGCGTCGAGCTCGACCGCGCCGTCCTCGGCCTGCTCCGGCGGGGAGCGCCGTCGCTGCGCGCTGGCGGCGCTGCTGCTCGGCGACCACGCAGCTCATCGTCGCTCGACGAGCCCACCAACCACCTCGACGTCGAGGCCGTCGCCTGGCTCGCCGACCACCTGCGCCGCCGCTCCGGCGCGCTCGTCGTGGTGACCCACGACCGGTGGTTCCTCGACGAGGTCTGCGAGTGGACCTGGGAGGTCCACGACGGCGCCGTCGACGTCTACGACGGCGGCTACGCGGCGTTCGTGCTCGCCAAGGCCGAGCGGCGCGCCAGGCCGCCGCCTCGGAGTCGCGGCGCCAGAACCTCATGAAGAAGGAGCTGGCGTGGCTGCGGCGCGGCGCCGCCGGCGCGCACGTCCAAGCCGAAGTTCCGCATCGACGCCGCCAACGCGCTCATCGAGACGTGCCGCCGCCGCGCGACCGGCTCGAGCTCGCCGAGTTCGCCACCCAGCGGCTCGGCAAGGACGTCATCGACGTCGAGGACGTCGACCTGTGTGCGCGGCGAGCGCACGCTGCTCTCGCAGGCCACCTGGCGGCTCGGGCCCGGCGACCGGGTCGGCATCGTCGGCGTCAACGGCGCGGGCAAGACCTCGGTGCTCTCGCTGGTGTCGGGCGCGCTGGCGCCGAGCCACGGCAAGGTGCGGCACGGCCGCACCGTCGCGCTCCAGCACCTCACCGCAGGCGGTCGACGACCTGCCGACCCGGACGACCGGGTGCTGGCCACCGTCGAGGCCATCCGGCGGGTCACGCGGCACGGAGTCCGGCGAGGTCACCGCCACGCGATGCTGGAGCGGTTCGGCTTCACCGGCGACAAGCTCACCGCCCGCCTCGGCGACCTCTCCGGCGGCGAGCGGCGGCGCTTCCAGCTGCTGCGCGCTGCTGCTCGACCGAGCCGAACGTGCTGCTGCTCGACGAGCCCACCAACGACCTCGACATCGAGACCCTCAACGTCCTCGAGGACTTCCTCGACGGCTGGCCCGGCACCCTCGTCGTCGTCTCGCACGACCGCTACTTCCTCGAGCGGGTCACCGACTCGGTCTGGGCGCTGCTCGGCGACGGCCAGATCTCGATGCTCCCCGGCGGCGTCGACGAGTACCTCGAGCGGAGGCAGGCGGGCGCGGGCTGAGGTCGACGAGCCGTCGAGACGCCCGCACGGCGACGCAGTCGGCCCGAGGCCGCCTCGGCCGCGCCGACCAAGGCCGGCAGCGCCGAGGAGCGCGAGGCCCGCAAGACGCTCGCCCGCCTCGACAAGCAGCTCGAGCGGCTCCTCGCCCAGCGAGGCCGAGCTCCACGCCGGCGCTGGCCGAGCACGCCGCCGACCACGTCCGCCTCACCGAGCTCGGCGCCGAGCTCGACGCCGTCCTCGCCGAGAAGGAGGCCGTCGAGCTCGAGTGGCTCGAGGCGGCCGAGCGGTGACTGCGGAGTCCCTGACGGATACATCCGGCCGAAACGGAGCTCACGTCAGGGATGCGCCGAGGGCCAGAAGTCGGCGAGGAGCCGTCAGGGCGGTGCGGCCGGTCGGAGAGGTCGGCGAGCAGGTCGCGCTCGGCGTCGAGCAGGGCCTCGAAGGCGCCGTCGACGGTCGCCTTGCCCTCGGGCGTGAGCCGCACGAGGACGCCGCGGCGGTCGGCGGGGTCGGGGAAGCGCTGCACCAGGCCGCGGCCGACGAGCCGGTCGACACGGTTGGTCATCGTGCCGCTGGTCACCAGGGTCTCGCGCAGCAGCCGGCCGGGCGACAGCTCGTACGGCGCCCCGGCACGCCGCAGCGCGGCGAGGACGTCGAACTCCCACGACTCGACGCCGTGACTGCTGAACGCCGGCACGGCGGGCCAGGTCGAGGCGGCGGGCGAGCCGGCTGATCCGGCTGAAGACGGCGACGGGGGCCAGGTCGAGGTCGCCGCGCTCGCGCGCCCACGCCTCCACCAGGTCGTCCACCTCGTCGCGCACCGGGCCAGGGTAGCGAGAGCGACAAAGAATCTTGACATCAAGATATATCCTGGTCGCATGGCCGCGCACACCTGGGACCCCGCCCGCTACCTCGCCTACGCCGACGAGCGCGGCCGCCCGTTCGTCGAGCTCCTCGCCCGCGTCGACCACGGCGACCCGGCGGAGGTCGTCGACCTCGGCTGCGGCCCCGGCAACCTCACCGACCTGCTCGCCGAGCGCTGGCCCGCCGCGCGGGTCACCGGGCTCGACTCGAGCCCCGAGATGATCGCGACCGCGCGCGGGCGCGGCTCCCGGGTCGCCTACGACCTCGCCGACCTGCGTGCCTGGCGTGCCGGAGCGGCCGGTCGACGTGCTGGTCAGCAACGCCACGCTCCAGTGGGTGCCGGGCCACCTCGAGCTGCTGCCCGCGTCTGGTCGACGCCCTCGCCCCGGGCGGCCTGCTCGCCTTCCAGGTGCCGGGGAACCTCGACCAGCCCAGCCACACTGGTGCGCCACGAGCTCGCGGCCGAGGAGCCGTACGCGGCCCACACCCGCGCGGCGCCGTACCCCGTCGCCCACGACGCCGCCACCTACCTCCGCGCGCTCCGGGACCTCGGCTGCGAGGTGGACGCCTGGGAGACGACCTATCTGCACGTGCTCCACGGCCCCGACCCGGTCTTCGCCTGGACCACCGGCACCGGCGCCCGGCCGACGATCGCGGCGCTGCCCGACGACCTGCGCCCGGCGTTCGAGGAGGAGTTCCGCCGTCGGCTCCGCGCGGCCTACCCCGACGAGGACGGTGCGGTCGTGCTCCCGTTCCGGAGGGTGTTCGCGGTGGCCCGCCGCCCGCGGTAGCCGCGCCCGGGCGACCGAGGTCTCGATGCGATGCCGTAACCCCCACGGGTTTGTCGCGTTGATCCTCATGTGATCGACGGTCCTCGGATGCCGTCGTTGACGCCACTGCGCGCGTCCCGACCGGACGCTCGCGGCACCGAGCCCTGCGGGCCCAGAACGGGCCCCGCCAGCGACATGGAGTGATAGTGATCGTGACGCAGAAGCCCCAGGTCGACCGTCATGCGGTCGTCAACCGTGTGAAGCGCGCCCAGGGCCAGCTGGCCGGCGTGCTCCGGATGATCGAGGAGGACCGCGACGTGACGTCGGTCCTCAACCAGATCAAGGCCGTCTCCAGCGCGCTCGACCGCGCCGGCTTCGCCATCGTCGCCGCGGAGTGGCGCGAGAGTCTCGACGGCGACGAGGGGCTCTCCGAGCAGCGCCTCACCGAGCTCGAGCAGCTCTTCCTCTCGCTCAGCTGAGACCGGACGACCCCGCCGTCGCGCGGGGTTACTCGCTGGTAACCTGGGCGGCATGAGCCAGGTCCTCGCGCTGTGGCGCACCGCCAACCGGCTGCCGCTGGCACCCGAGGTGGGGCGCCGCGCCTTCTCGTTCGCGTTCGCCCGCAAGGCGCCGTACTTCGCCTCGGTGCAGCCGCGGTTCGTCGAGCTGCGGCCCAACTACGCCGAGCTCGTGGTGCCCAAGCGGCGCGGCGTCGCACAACCACCTCGGCACCGTGCACGCCATCGCGCTGTGCAACGGGCTCGAGGCCGCGATGGGGGCGCTCGCCGAGGTCACGATCCCGGCCGGCAAGCGGTGGATCCCGAAGGGCATGGAGGTGGCCTACACCGCCAAGGCCACCAGCGACATCACGTGCATCGCCGAGACCGATCCTGCGCAGTGGGCCGGCGACGACCCCGACGTCCCGGTCCGCGTCCGCGGCGTGCGGGACGACGGCACCGTCGTGATCGAGGGCACCATCCGGCTCTGGGTGACCGAGAAGCCGCTAGACGGTCCGCTGGTCGGCCGTGCCGACCGCGGAGACCTCGAGCGGCTTGCGCTCGCCGACGAACCGCTTCTGGATCCAGGTGGCCAGCAGGGTCAGCAGCAGGTTGATGGCGATGTAGATCAGGGCGACCACGATGAACACCGGCACGTGGTTCTTGAACTCCTGGTAGATCGGCCGCGCCACCGCCGTCAGGCCGGGGGCGGCGATCACGTAGCCGAGGCTGGTGTCCTTCAGCGTCACGACCATCTGGCTGATGATCGCCGGGATCATGATCTTCACCGCCTGCGGCAGCAGCACGATCCACATCACCTGGCTCTTGCGCATGCCGACGGCGTAGGCGGCCTCGGACTGGCCGGGCGGTACGGCGAGCACGCCGGCGCGGAACACCTCCGCCAGCACGGCGCCGTTGTAGAGCGAGAGCGCCCACACGACGCACCAGAACGATCCGAACTCGCCGTGGTAGATGCCGTAGAGCGAGAAGAAGAAGATCATCAGCATCACGACGGGGATCGCGCGGAAGAACTCGACCACCGCCCAGCACGGCATCCGAACGACCGCGTGGTCGGACAGCTTGCCGACGCCCAGCACCAGGCCGAGCACCACCGCGCCGACGATGCCGGCGGCGGCCATCTTCAGGGTCTGCCACAGCCCGTCGACGAGGATGAACCGCACGTAGTCGGCGGTGACGAACACCTCCCACTTGTCGCCGGCGAACTGCTCGCGCTGGTAGAGCCGCCACGCCACGAGGGCGAGCGAGCGCGCCGATCGCGCAGGAGCGTGACCACGGTGTAGAGCCGGTGCCGCACGACGGTGCGCGGCCCGGGGGCGTCGAAGAGGATGCTCTGGCTCATCGTGCTGCCACCCGCCACCGGCGCTCGAGCCGGTTGCTGCCGAACGAGACGACCTCGACGAGCACCACGAACACGCGCGGCGAAGGATCGCGAGGATCCGACCACCGGTCGACGCCGGGTTGTCGTCGAGCAGCTGCTTCAGCACGTAGGCCGCCTCGAGCACCAGGACGCTGATCGCGACCGTGGTGTTCTTGAGCAGGGCGATGAGGGTGCTGGCCAGCGGCGGCAGCGCGGCCCGGAACGCCTGGGGCAGGACGACGTGGCGCATCACGCCGCCGAACGGCAGGCCGATCGCCCGCGCGGCCTCGGCCTGGCCCAGCGGCGACGGCGTTGACCCCCGAGCGGAGCGCCTCGCACACGAAGCACGAGGTGTAGAGGGTCAGGCCGACGACGGCGCCGGCGAAGGCGTTGGTCATCCGGACGTTGCCCCAGCCGGTCTCGACCACGATGTCGACGAACCGGAAGTTGATGCCGATCTTCGGCGCCGCGATGCTCAAGAAGAGCAGCACCAGGAGCAGCGGCGTGTTGCGCACGACCGTCACGTAGACGGCGGCCGCACGCCGCATCACCGCGACCGGGCCCACCCGCATCGCCACGAGGACCGTGCCGAACACCAGCGACCCGACGCCGGCGAAGAGGGCCAGCAGCACGGTGGTGGCGAAACCGATCGCGACGACCTGGTAGGCGTCGAAGACGACGTCCACGCGGGTCCTCCTCTCGGCGCGCGCTCACGGTGGGGTGCCGCCCGGGGAGACGCGGGGTCGCCCCGGGCGGCGGGGTCAGCTGGTCAGGACTGACAGGCGTCGAGCTCCGGGGGCTCCGGGGTCTCGACACCCTCGTTCGTGCCCAGGGTGGCCTCGAACGACTCGGCCCACGCACCGCTGTCGTAGGCGTCCTCGAGCACGCCGTTGATCCAGTCGCACATCTCGGGGAGGTCCTTGGAGTAGCCGACGCCGATGCGCTCCTCGGAGAACTCCTCGCCGACCACCTTCAGGTCGCCGTCGTACTGCGCGGCCAGGCCCAGCAGGATCGAGCCGTCGGTCGACATCGCGGGCACCGAGCCGTCGTTCACCTGCTCGGCGCAGATGCTGTAGGTGTCGGCCGGCACGCCGACCGCCCCCTCGGCGGTGATGTTCTCCAGCGAGGTGGAACCGGACGCGGCGCACACCTCCTCGCCCGCGAGGTCGGCGATCGACTCGACGTCGCTGTCGGACTTCACGAGCACCTGCTGTCCGGTGATGAAGTACGGCCCGGCCTGGCCGACCTCCATCCGCCGCTCGTCGGTGATCGAGTACGACGCCAGCACCAGGTCGACGCGGTTCGAGACGAGGTAGGGCTCGCGGTTGTCGGAGATGGTCTCCTCGTAGGTGACCGCCTCGGTGTCGGTCGGGTCGATGCAGAGGTCGGCCACGAGCAGCTTGGCGATCTCGACGTCGAAGCCGGCCGGGATGTCGTCGGTGCCGCCCTTGAAGCCCAGCCCGGGCTGGTCGTACCGGACGCCGACGTTGATCTTGCCGGCGTCGGCGAGCTCGGCCATGCGGGTGCCGTCCTCGAACTTGCCGTCGCAGTCGTCCTTGGCCTCGACGTCGGTCCCGCCGCCGCCGCTGTCGTCGCCTGCGTCACCGCAGCCGGCGAGTGCACCCGCCAGCACGAACGCGGCTGCCGCCGCGTGGATCTTCCTCAACCGCATTTCCAGTCTCCATTCACTCGAGTTCGGACCTGTTCGGGCAGTCGGTGGGGATCTCGGTCGTGATCAGTGGCGCAGGATCTTGCCGAGGAAGTCCTGGGCGCGCTCGGTCTGCGGGTCGGTGAAGAACGACTCCGGGTCGTTCTCCTCCGCGATGGCGCCGTCGGACATGAACACGACGCGGTCGGCCGCGGTGCGGGCGAAGCCCATCTCGTGGGTGACGACGATCATCGTCATGCCGCCCTGGGCGAGGTCGACCATCACCTCGAGGACCTCGGAGATCATCTCGGGGTCGAGCGCGGAGGTCGGCTCGTCGAAGAGCATCACCTTCGGCTCCATGGCGAGCGCCCGGGCGATCGCGACCCGCTGCTGCTGGCCGCCGCTGAGCTGGGCCGGGTACTTGGTGGCCTGGTTGGCGACCCCGACGCGGTCGAGCAGCTGCTGGGCGCGCTCCTCGGCGTCCGCCTTCGCGATGCCGCGGACCTTGGTCGGGCCGAGCGTGACGTTCTCGAGGATCGACTTGTGGGCGAAGAGGTTGAAGCTCTGGAACACCATGCCGACCTCGGCCCGGTGACGGGCCAGCGCCTTGCCCTCCTGGGGCAGCGGCTCGCCGTCGAGGGTGATCTCGCCGCGGTCGATGGTCTCGAGGCGGTTGATCGTGCGGCACAGCGTCGACTTGCCCGACCCGGACGGCCCGATCACGACGACGACCTCGCCGCGGTCGACGGTGAGGTTGATGTCCTGGAGCACGTGCAGGTCGCCGAACCACTTGTCGACGGCGTTCATCACCACCAGCGGCTCGCCCGGACCCGCGCTCGGGTCGGCCGTGCCGGCCTCCGTCGCACCCCTCGCCATGCCCGGACCCTAGTGGCACACCACCCGTACGGGCCATCACCGCGAGGTCACAGGAGTGTCACGTCGAGGCGACTAGCCTCGACCTGTGTTCGAGGAGTCCAGCAGGTCCGAGGAGCCCGCCTCCCAGGCCGGCACCTGGGTCCTGATCGGCATCGGGGCCGCCTTCGTGCTGCTCGGACTCGTCATCGACGACGTGCTCGCGTTCGCCGTCGGCGGCGCCTGCCTCGTCGTCGCGATCGCCCGAGCGGTCCTGGGCCGCTGAGGCGCGAGGCCCCGCGAGCCAGGCTTGCGAGTGGGGACCTAAGCCGGAACGACGGTCCTGTCACGGGTCACGAGCCACTTGACCGCGGGGTACCCGGTCGCAAGACCGACGATGACCCCGACCTGCATCAGGAACCAGAAGGTGCTCTCACTGACCGCAGGCATGGCGTCGTTGAAGTGCAGCAGGAGCATCCAGCCGACCATGCCGATGTCGAACGCCACGACGGTGACCACACTCGCGAACACCGCGGCACCGATGGTGAGCCTATGGGGCTGTCCGCTCACCATGCTGCTGGCCGTGCGCTCGTACACGGTCAACATCACAACGACCAGCACTGCGATGACGAGGATCATGGGCCACATCGCCATGCCCGCGATGGTCCATCCGATGGCAGCGACGAACGGCACGGCGATGAGGTGGGCCACTGCTGACGCCCCACCGCCGGGCAGCACCGCCGCCACCGCGTCCTCGGGCTCGTCAGCGGTTTCGGCGTTGGTCGTTGCGGTGTCGGTGCGTCCCCGGCTCAGATACATCGGGACGGCGAACGGGCCGAGGTAGAGCCCGGACGTCATCCACACCAGCTCTGACGCGACGTTGTGGTGACGGTGACGCCCCACGTAGATGTCGGCGGCGATGACGGCGGTGGCGAGCAGGGCGAGGGCGATGTAGGCCCAGGCGACGGGCGTGAGCCAGCCGGGTACTGCGGAGCCCATGGTCATGTTCATGTAGGTCGTCTGGTCCTTTGTGATGAAGGTGGGTAGGTCGCCTGCATGACGGGCCCGCGTTCCCAGTGGTGGGGGATACGGCTGTCGGGGTGACCGGTGCTGACGGTTGACTCCGGTCGCCGGCGCAATCGGACCGCCGAGCACCAGCCACGAAGCGCGGGCGAGACCCAGCCGCGCCCACCCCCAGAGAGTAGCCACGTGACGGGTACCGCCCCGTTGGCGGCTGGGGCGAGGTGCATGTCGGGCGCACGGCCCGCCACGGCCTAATCTGGGCGCGTCATGCGCACCTACGAGGTCCGCACCTACGGGTGCCAGATGAACGTCCACGACTCCGAGCGGCTCTCCGGCCTGCTGGAGGACGCGGGCTACGTCGTGCCGTCCGACGGCGAGCAGGCCGACGTCGTCGTGTTCAACACCTGCGCGGTGCGCGAGAACGCCGACAACAAGCTCTACGGCAACCTCGGCCACCTGGCCCCGGCGAAGGCGAAGCGGCCGGGCATGCAGATCGCCGTCGGCGGCTGCCTGGCGCAGAAGGACCGCGCGACGATCACGGCCAGGGCGCCGTGGGTCGACGTCGTGTTCGGCACCCACAACATCGGGTCGCTGCCGGCGCTGCTCGAGCGGGCGCGGGTGCAGCAGGAGGCGCAGGTCGAGATCCTCGAGTCGCTCGACGTCTTCCCCTCCACGCTGCCCACGAAGCGCGAGTCCGCCTACGCCGCCTGGGTGTCGGTGTCGGTCGGGTGCAACAACACCTGCACGTTCTGCATCGTGCCGAGCCTGCGCGGCAAGGAGGAGGACCGCCGGCCCGGCGACGTGCTCGCCGAGGTCCAGGCGCTGGTGGCCGAGGGCGTCAGCGAGGTGACGCTGCTGGGCCAGAACGTGAACTCCTACGGCGTCGGGTTCGGCGACCGGCAGGCGTTCTCCAAGCTGCTGCGGGCCTGCGGCGACATCGACGGGCTGGACCGGGTGCGGTTCACCTCGCCGCACCCCGCCGAGTTCACCGACGACGTCATCGCCGCGATGGCCGAGACGCCGAACGTGATGCCACAGCTGCACATGCCGCTGCAGTCCGGCTCCGACCGGGTGCTGCGCGCGATGCGCCGCTCCTACCGGCAGTCGCGCTACCTCGGGATCATCGAGCGGGTCCGGGCCGCGATGCCCGAGGCCGCCATCACCACCGACATCATCGTCGGCTTCCCCGGCGAGACCGAGGACGACTTCGAGGCCACCCTCGACGTCGCGCGGCGGGCCCGCTTCGCCGGCGCCTACACGTTCCAGTACTCCAAGCGCCCGGGCACGCCGGCCGCCGACCTGCCCGACCAGGTGCCGCCCGACGTCGTCAAGGACCGCTACCAGCGGCTCGTCGCCGTGGTCGACGACATCGCCTGGGAGGAGAACCAGAAGCTCGTCGGCCGCACCGTCGAGCTGCTCGTCTCCGAGGGCGAGGGCCGCAAGGACGCCGCGACGCAGCCGGCTGTCGGGCCGCGGCCCGGACAACCGCCTCGTGCACTTCGCCGCGCCGGCCTCGAAACCGCCCAGGCCCGGCGACCAGGCGACCGTCGAGATCACCTACGCCGCCCCGCACCACCTGGTGGCCGACCGGGTGCTCGACGTCCGCCGCACCCGCTCCGGTGACGCCTGGGAGGCCCGCACGAGCGAGCCGACGCCGGTGGGCGTGTCGCTGGGGATGCCGACGCTGGGCGTGCCCACGCCGCTCCCGGACGCGCCCGACTGTCGCTGACTAACCTGGCGGTCATGCCCGCCGACGAGCCGACCATCCTCGCCACGTCCGGGGGCGTCGTGCCCGGGCGCCGGACCCGCTACGAGGTGGGTCCGCTGACCCAGCACGCCATCGAGCTCGCCGGCGTGAGTGGCCGGGCGCCGAAGGTGTGCTTCCTGCCGACCGCGTGCGGCGACAACCCGGGGCTGATCCGCGACTTCTACGACATGGCGCACGTCGCCGGGCTCGACGCCACCCACCTCCAGCTGTTCACGATGCCGAACGTCGACGACGTCACCGCCCACCTGCTCGAGCAGGACGTGATCTGGGTGTGGGGCGGGAGCGTCGCCGGGCTGCTCGCGATGTGGCGGCTGCACGGCCTGGACGACGCGATGCGCACGGCGTGGGAGGCCGGTGTGGTGCTCACCGGCGTCTCGGCCGGGTCGCTGTGCTGGCACGTCGGCGGCACCACCGACTCCTTCGGGCCGGAGCTGCGCCCGATCACCGACGGACTGGCCCTGCTGCCCTACTCCAACGGTGTGCACTACGACTCCGAGGAGCAGCGGCGCCCGCTCTACCAGCGCCTCGATCGCCGACGGCACCCTGCCGGCCGGCTACGCCACCGACGACGGCGTCGGCGTGCTCTACCGCGGCACCGAGATGGTCGAGGCGCTGAGCGAGGTCGACGGCGCCGGCGCCTACTTCGTGGAGCGCGGCGGCGACGGTGCCGTCGAGACCCAGCTCGACGTCCGGCGGCTCTAGCTGCGCGGGTCGGTGGAGGAGTAGCCCGCCTTCGGCGTGATGCCGTCGGGGTTCTCCTCCGGCCCGCCCGGGGCCTGCTCGGGCGGCACGTCGGCGTCGTCGTCGCGCTCGACGGGGCTCACGTCGCGGACGCCGGTGGTGCCGTGCTGGCCGGGCCCGGTGGGGCCCTCGCGCTCGCTGGAGACACCCATGTCGCCGGCGGTGTCCTGGTCGGACTCGGTGAGGTCGTAGGCCTCGTTGTCGGCCTTCTCGCCGGGGTCGCCCGGCTGGCGCTCGGTCATGCCGGGCGACTCCTCCTCCGGCGGCACGTCCTCGCCGGCGTCCTCGGACTTGGTGGCCTCGGTGTCGGTGTCCTCGCCCTGCTTCGTCTCCGTCGGGATGTCGTCGATGGCGGGGTTCTCGTCGGGGTCGAGGTCGCGCAGCAACGGGTCGGAGTCGGCCGACTCCCCGTCGACACCGTCGCTGGTGGCCACCGCGTCGGGTCCGCCGGGGTTCGGCTCGCCGGGCTCGATCTCGCGGGTCGGGGCGAGGCCCCGGGTCGGAGTCGCTCATGAGGTCTCCTCGAAGCCGAAGGTGGAGTAGGGGACGGCGGTGTCCTGCTCGATCATGCGCAGCACCGCCACGCTCGTGCGGTACCACCGGACGGGGGAGATCGTGCGAGTGGCCACCACTGCAGGTCGGCGGCCTTGTCGGGCTCGACCAGACGCGGCTCGCCCGACCAGGTGCGGGTGGTGAAGAAGAAGTCGATGCGCTCGTCGATCGGCTCGTCGCCGCGGGTGCGCTGCATCGCGGTGACGAACTCGAGCTCGAGGTCGGTGACGCCGATCTCCTCGACGGCCTCGCGCTGCGCGGCGTCGACGGCGGTCTCGCCGCGCTCGACGTGGCCGGCGGCGGCCGCGGCCCAGTGGTCGTCCATGTAGCCGGTGTTCTGCCGCAGCTGCAGCAGCACCTCGGGTCCTGCCGCGCCGTCGCGCAGCAGGAACACGTAGGAGGCCGGCACGACGACGAAGCGCCCGGCCACCTCGGGCACCGCACTCACGGCCGCGTCACGACGACGGCTGGTCCAGCGACGTCTCCGCGTTCTCGGCCTGGGCGGCCTGCGCGGCCTGGCCGCCGTCGCCCTCGTCGGGGACGTCGGCGTCGTGCTCGCCCGGGGGCGTGTCGTCGACGTCGTAGGCGGCGTTGTCCTCCTCCGGCACGGGCGCGGTCATCGGCGCGGTCCCTTGCGGTCGGTGATGTCGTCGTTCTTGCCGTCGAGCTTGTCGAGCGCGTCCTTGGCCTTGTCGCCGGCCGTGCCGATCTTGTCGCCGTGCTTGCCGCCGGTCTTGCGGTCGGCCGCGACGGCCGCCTTGTCGATGCCGTCGGCGATCTTGTCGCCGTGGTCGTCGACGGCCTTGGTGACCTTGCCCTTGGCCTTGTCCAGGAATCCCATGGTCTTCTCCCTCGGAGCGTCTCGGGCCGGACCGCCACACTACTGACATGCCGGGCGGAGGTGAGGTGCCGATCGTCGCCGTGGTCGGTGCGACCGCCGCGGGCAAGACGGGCCTCTCGCTCGACCTGGCCGAGGCGCTCGGCGGCGAGGTGGTCAACACCGACGCGATGCAGGTCTACCGCGGCATGGACGTCGGCACCGCCAAGCTGCCCCCCGACCGGCGCCGCGGCGTCCCCCACCACCTGCTCGACCTGCTCTCGGTGCGCGAGCCCGCCACCGTCGCGGAGTTCCAGGCCTGGGCGCGCGACGCGATCGCCCGGCTGCGGGCGAGCGGCACGACGCCGGTGCTGGTGGGCGGCTCGGCGCTCTACACCCGCGCGATCCTCGACCGGTTCGAGTTCCCCGGCACCGACGACGCCGTCCGCGCCCGGCTCGAGGCCGAGCTGGCGGCCGAGGGTCCCGAGGCGATGCACGACCGGCTCGCCGCGGTCGACGCCGACGCCGCGGCGGCCATCCGGCCCGACAACGGCCGCCGGGTGGTGCGGGCGCTCGAGGTCGTGGAGATCACCGGTCGCCCGTACGCCGCCACGCTCCCGGCGCTCGAGTACGCCGACCCGCGGACCGTGCAGGTGGGTCTCGAGATCGACCGTGCCACCCTCGACGCCCGCATCGAGGCGCGGGTGGACGAGATGTTCGACGCCGGGTTCGTGGCCGAGGTGGAGCGGCTGCTCGCCGAGGGGCTGGCCGAGGGGCGCACGGCGTCGCGCGCCATCGGCTACCGCCAGGTGGCCGCCCACCTGGCCGGTGAGCTCACCCTCGCCGAGGCCCGCGAGCGCACCGTGGTCGCCACCCGCCGGTTCGCCCGCCGCCAGCTCACCTGGTGGCGCAAGGACCCCCGCATCACCTGGGTGCCGCACGACGCGACCGACCGCCTGGAGCGGGCGCTGGACGCGGTGGCCGCGGTCGCCGAGACCGGCCGGTCACCGGCGGCTCCGGACCCTCGGTCGACGTCCTAGGGTCGGGTCCATGGCCCTGCCCTCACCCGCGCCCGACCGTGCCGCCCTCGTCACCGGAGCGTCGTCCGGGATCGGCGTCGAGATCGCCCGGGAGCTCGCCGCCCGCGGCCACCAGCTCCTGCTCGCCGCCCGCTCCGAGGGACCGATGCGCGAGCTGGCCGACGAGCTCGGCGGGAAGGTCCGGGTGGAGGTGCTGCCGGTCGACCTCACCGACCGTGCCGCCCGGGCCGCGCTGCCCGGCCGCATCGACGACCTCGGCCTCGTCGTCGACGTCCTGGTCAACAACGCGGGGTACTCCACCCTCGGCCGGGTCTCGAGCAGCGACCCCGAGGACGAGGTGGCGATGGTGGAGGTCGACGTCGTCACCGTCGTCGACCTGTGCTCACGGTTCCTGCCGGGCATGGTCGCCCGCGACCGGGGCGCCGTGCTCAACGTCGCCTCCACCGCGGCCTTCCAGCCGCTGCCGGGCCAGGCGGGCTACGCCGCCGGCAAGGCGTTCGTGCTCTCCTACACGCAGAGCCTGGTCGGCGAGCTGCGCGGCTCGCACGTCACCGCCACCGCGCTCTGCCCGGGGCCGGTGAAGACCGGGTTCGGGGTGCGCGCCGGGATCTCCGACCACGACGCCGAGAACGCGCTGCCCGCGGTGATGTGGGTGGAGGCCACCGACGTCGCCCGCCAGGCCGTCGCGGGCCTCGACGCGGGTCGGATGGTCGTGGTGCCGGGGCTCGCCAACAAGGTCGGCGCCGCCGTGTCGCAGCGGCTGCCCCGCGGCCTGCTGCTGCCGTTCCTGGCCAAGGGTCACCCCGGACTGCGGTAGCGGACCCGGGTCCCGTCGGTGCAGGGTGGGAGCCACCGCCGTCCGCTTCTCGGGAGGACCCATGCGTCCAGGTCGTCGTTCGTCCCTGCTCGTGCTGGCCGGAGCGCTCGCGCTCGGCACCGCCGCCGTCCCGGCCGACGCCGGGCCGGCCGCCCGCGCTGCGGGCGCGAGCGCTCCGGCTGCGGCGCCCGCCAAGCAGCCCGTCGCGGTGGGCCGCGGCGGCGCCGTGTCGTCGGTCGACCTCGACGCCTCCAAGGCCGGGCTCGCGGTGCTCAAGGGCGGTGGCAACGCGGTCGACGCGGCCGTCGCCACGGCGGCCGCGCTCGGCGTCACCGAGCCGTTCAGTGCGGGCGTCGGCGGGGGCGGCTACTTCGTCTACTACAGCGCCCGCGACCGGAAGGTCTACACGCTCGACGGTCGCGAGACCGCGCCGGCCACGATGCCGGCGGACGCGTTCATCGACCCCGAGACCGGCGAGCCCTACCCCTTCACGCCCGACCTCGTCACCAGCGGCGTCTCGGTGGGCACGCCCGGCACGCCCGAGACGTGGACGACGGCGCTCCGGCGCTGGGGCAAGCGCGGCCTGTCCACGGCGCTGGCACCGGCGATCCGGCTGGCCGAGCGCGGGTTCGTCGTCGACAGCACCTTCAACCGGCAGGTGACCGAGAACCAGGTGCGGTTCGAGGCCTTCACCTCCACCCAGGCGCTGTACCTGCCGGGCGGCGAGCCGCCGTCGGTGGGCGACCGGTTCCACAACTTCGACCTGGCCGAGACCTACCGGCTGTTCGCGCGCTACCCGCGGCTCTTCGAGCGCGGCAGGCTTGCCGCCGACATCGTCGACGCCGTCCGCACCCCGCCGACGGCCGAGGGCACCGACCTCCCCGTGCCGCCCGGCTACCTGACCCGCGCCGACCTGGCCGACTACGAGGTGCGCGCGCAGGCGCCCACCGCGGTGCGCTACCGCGGTCTCGGCGTCTACGGCATGGCGCCGTCGTCGAGCGGCGGCAGCACCGTGGGCGAGGCGCTCAACCTGCTCGAGGGCAGCAACCTGCCGCTGCTGGACGACGTCGACGTGCTGCACCGCTACCTCGAGGCGAGCGCGTTGGCGTTCGCCGACCGCGGCAAGTACCTCGGCGACCCCGCCTTCGTCGACGTGCCGCTGGGCCGCCTGCTGTCGCAGAAGTACGGCAACGAGCGGGCCTGTGAGATCGACCCCGACACCGCCGCCACCAAGCCGGTGGCGGCCGGTGACGTCGACGACTACGACGGCCGGTGCTCCGACCCCGTCGACCAGAGCGGCACGGAGGACGTCGAGCAGGGCTCGACCACCCACCTCACGACGGCCGACCGCTGGGGCAACGTCGTCTCCTACACGCTCACCATCGAGCAGACCGGTGGCTCCGGCATCGTGGTGCCCGGCCGCGGCTTCCTGCTCAACAACGAGCTCACCGACTTCAGCTACGTCACCGAGGCCGACCGGGCCGGTCCGAACCGGATCCAGCCGGGCAAGCGGCCGCGCAGCTCGATGTCGCCCACGATCGTGCTGCGCGACGGCCGACCGTGGCTGGCGCTCGGCTCGCCCGGCGGCTCGACGATCATCACCACCGTGCTGCAGGTGCTGCTCAACCGGATCGACCGGGGGATGGCGCTGCCGCGGGCGGTGGCGGAGCCGCGGGCCAGCCAGCGCAACACGGCGTCGGTGTCGGCGGAGCAGGAGTTCATCGACGCCTACGGCGACCTGCTGGAGGCCTACGGCCACACGCTCGCGCCGGCGGGCACCCCCGGCACGAGTGCGTCGGAGATCGGGGCGGTGGCCGCGATCGAGCTCGGCCCGAACGGACTGCTCACCGCCGCGGCCGAGCCACGACGGCGCGGCGGCGGCTCGGCGCTGGTGGTCCAGCCCCGCTGAGGAGCGCGGGGGCCGTACCGTTGAGCGCGTGCGAGAGTCCTGGCCCGAGATCACCACCGTCGACGAGCTGGTCGCCCTGCTGGGCGAGCCGAACGCGCGAGCCCGCGACAAGGGGCGCCCGGCGCTGCTCGACGTCGACCGGCTGTGGCTGGCCGCCGCGCCGTTCTGCGTGATGGCGACGTCGGACGCCGACGGCCGCTGCGACGCCTCGCCCAAGGGCGACCCGGCGGGCTCCCTGGTGCACGTGATCGACGACCGCACCCTCGCGGTGGCCGAGCGGCCGGGCAATCGCCGTGCCGACGGCTACCGCAACATCCTCGCCAACCCGCACGTCGGCCTGAACTTCCTCATCCCCGGCCGCGGCGACACGTTGCGGGTCAACGGCCGGGCCCGGATGGTCACCGACGCGCCGTTCTTCGACGACATGGTGGTGAAGGGCCATCGGCCGGTGCTGGCCGTCGTCGTCGAGATCGAGGACGTGTTCTTCCACTGCGCCAAGGCGTTCCTCCGCTCGGGCCTGTGGCAGCCCGAGACCTGGGACCCCGAGGGCGTCGTCCCCCGCCGCGCGGTGGTGGCCCAGCAGGTCGAGCGCGACCAGCGCACGCTCGAGGAGCTCGACGCCTACTACGCGCCGGACTCGTACGGCCAGGACATGTATGTCAACCGGTGACTACGAGTTCCTGAAGGGGCACGGCACCCGGAACGACTTCGTGCTCCTGCCGGACCCGGACGGCACGGTGCACGGCGACCTGTCCGACGACCGGGTGCGCGCGCTGTGCGACCGTCGCAGCGGGATCGGCGCCGACGGCGTGCTGCGGGTGGTGCAGGTCGACGGCCGGTGGTTCATGGACCACCGCAACGCCGACGGCTCGCGGCCGGAGATGTGCGGCAACGGCATCCGGGTCTACGCCCGTCACCTGGTGGAGGAAGGACTCGCCGACGGCACCGCCCCGGTCGAGATCGAGACCCGGTCGGGCACGCGGCGCGTCGTCGTCGACGGCGAGCTCGTCACCGTCGACATGGGCCGGGTGCGGATCCTGGGTGACACCGAGGTGAGCGTGGGGGAGCGGTCCTGGTCCGCCCGGCACGTCGACGTCGGCAACCCGCACGCCGTCGCGTTCGTCGACGACCTGGCCGACGCGGGGAAGCTGGAGGAGGCGCCGGGGCACGACGCGGGCGTCTACCCCGGCGGCGTCAACGTGGAGTTCGTGGTGCGGCGCGGTGAGCGGCACCTGGCGATGCGCGTGCACGAGCGGGGCGCCGGGCAGACCGAGGCCTGCGGCACCGGTGCGTGCGCGGTGGCCGTGGTGGCGGCCACGGACGACGGTGCCGAGCCGGACGCCGAGTACCGCGTCGACCTGCCGGGCGGCACCCTCACGATCCGGGTCACCGAGGACGGGCGGGCGCTGATGACGGGACCTGCGGTGATCGTGGCGCGCGGGACGACCGCCCTCTGACCTGCACCACCAGTGCGCCCACCGCGAAGCCCAGCAAGGGCCAGCTGGTCGGCGACATCGCCGCCGAGCCCGCAGCTTCGGCGACCTCCGTGCGGTCGACCGTCGTGAGCGGCTCCTCGCGGTCCGGGCTCGCCGTCGTGGCCGCCTCGTGCGCGTCGGCGCTCAGCAGCAGCATCAGGAGTGCCGCGACGGCGGCGAGCAGGTGCACCCACGGCTGCGGGCGGAGCACCACGAGCACGACCGTGCTCAGCAGCGCGAACCCGACGGTCACCACGAGCACCGCCGCCGCGGCCCCCTGGTAGTCGGACGGCTCGGGCTGCTCGCCGAGGAGCGTGAACGTGAAGTAGAAGTGCGCGATGAGCGCCGAGAGCGGCGCGAGCAGGAAGGTCAGGACGAGGCCGAGATGCAGCAGGACACGGCGGCCGTCGTGGGTCGGGGAGCTCATGGCTCGAGCCTCGGCTGCGCGGCCGGAGGCCGGATGAGCCGGGGTACTCAACCCCTCTAGGCTCGCGCTCATGGAACTCAGCGGATCCTCTGCCCTCGTCACCGGCGGCGCCTCCGGCATCGGCGCCGCGGCCGCCCGCCGGCTCGCCGCGCTCGGCTGCACCGTCGTGGTGGCCGACCTCCAGGCCGACAAGGGCGAGGCCCTGGCCGAGGAGGTCAAGGGCGTCTTCGCCCAGGTCGACGTCACCGACACCGACCAGATCACCGGAGCGGTACGGGCGGCCGCCGACATCGCCCCGCTGCGCGCGGTGGTGAACTCGGCCGGCATCGGCTGGGCGCAGCGCACCATCGGCCGCGACGGCGAGCTCGACTCGGCGCACTCGCTCGAGGCGTTCACCAAGGTGATCGCGATCAACCTGATCGGCACCTTCGACGTCGTCCGCCAGGCCGCGACGGCGATGAGCCGCAACGAGCCCGACGAGGACGGCTGCCGCGGCGCGATCGTCAACCTCGCCTCGGTGGCGGCGTTCGACGGCCAGATCGGCCAGGCGTCGTACTCGGCGTCGAAGGGCGGCGTGGTCGGCATGACCCTGCCGGTGGCCCGCGACCTGTCGGCGTCCGGCATCCGCCTCAACACCGTGGCCCCCGGCCTCATCGACACCCCCATCTACGGCGAGGGCGAGGACGCGGAGGCGTTCAAGGCCAAGCTCGGCGAGAGCGTGCTCTTCCCGAAGCGCCTCGGTGTCCCCGACGAGCTGGCCTCGATGGTCGTCGAGTGCCTCACCAACTCCTACATGAACGGCGAGACCGTCCGCCTCGACGGCGGCATCCGCATGCCCCCCAAGTGAAAACACGCTGACCCGCCCGAAACTTTCGGGCGGGTCAGCGCGTTTCCGGTTCAGTTTCGGGCGGGTCGGCCGGGCGGGTCGGCCAGCAGGGCGGTACGACGACACCTGTTGCGCTAGAGCGCGACGATCCGGTCCGCCCGCACCGACGCAGCCTCCACGAGCACGGCGTTCGGGTCGTCCACCCGCGCCATCCAGTCGGCCGCCTCGGAGTCGGTCTTGCCGAACTCCACGTGCCGCGCCAACAGCCGCTCGCGCCGCAGCCGGTCGTCGACCCGCAGGTGCCAGACGACGTCGAGCTGGTCCCGGACGGCGCGCCACCGCGGCTCGTCGAGCAGCAGGTAGTTGCCCTCGGTGACCACCAGCCCCGACGCCGGCACGGCGATGGCGTCGGCCACCGGCTCCTCGACACTGCGGTCGAACGCCGGCGCCCGGACGCCGGGCTCGCCGGCGCGGATCCGCGCCAGCAGGGCGGCGTACCCCTCGGCGTCGAACGTCTCCGGCGCTCCCATCCGGTCCCGCAGCCCGCGCCGCACCAGCTCGGTCTGCGGGAGGTGGAACCCGTCCATCGGCACCACCGTCGCGCCGTGCTCGACCGCGAGCCGTGCCGCCAGGGTCGACTTGCCGCTCGCCGGGGCGCCGGTGAGCCCGAGCAGCCGCACGGGCGGGACCGGGATCATCCGGAGACCGTATTGCGTTAGCACTGCTGATGACGCACACCTACGCTGAGAGGCATATGACGAACCCCGCGCACGACTTCTCCCTCGACGCCGAGCTCGACGAGACCCAGGACTGGGACGACGCCGAGGAGGCCGACGACTTCGAGTCCGGCTACGACGAGCCGGACCCGGAGGAGCGTGGCGTCGACCCGACGACCGGCGCCATGGAGCTGGCCGAGCGCGCGCTGCTGCGCCGCGTGGCCGGGCTGCGCACCGAGCTCGAGGACATCACCGAGGTCGAGTACCGCCAGCTCCGGCTGGAACGGGTCGTGCTGATCGGCGTGTGGACCGAGGGCACGGTGGAGGACGCCGAGAACTCGATGGCCGAGCTGGCCCTGCTCGCCGAGACCGCCGGGTCCGAGGTGCTGGAGGCGCTCTACCAGCGGCGCCAGAAGCCCGACCCCGCCACGTACGTCGGCCGCGGCAAGGTCGAGGACCTCGCCGAGATCGTGCGCCTCACCGGCGCCGACACCGTGGTCTGCGACGGCGAGCTCGCTCCCGGGCAGCTGCGCAACCTGGAGGACCGCCTCAAGGTCAAGGTCGTCGACCGCACCGCGCTGATCCTCGACATCTTCGCCCAGCACGCGAAGAGCCGGGAGGGGCAGGCGCAGGTCGAGCTCGCCCAGCTCAACTACATGAAGCAGCGGCTGCGCGGCTGGGGCGGCAACCTGTCGCGCCAGGCCGGTGGCCGGGTCGCCGCCGGTGCCGGCATCGGCGGCCGCGGTCCCGGTGAGACGAAGATCGAGACCGACCGACGTCGCATCAACACCAAGATCGCCAAGCTCCGCCGCGACCTCAAGCACATGCGCGGCACCCGGGAGACCATGCGCCAGGACCGGCGCCGCAACGCCATCCCGTCGGTGGCGATCGCCGGCTACACCAACGCGGGCAAGTCCTCGCTGCTGAACAAGCTCACCGGTGCCGGCGTGCTGGTGGAGGACTCGCTGTTCGCCACGCTGGACCCGACGACGCGGCGCACCACCACCGCGGACGGCCGGGTCTTCACGATGAGCGACACCGTCGGGTTCGTGCGGCACCTGCCGCACCAGCTGATCGAGGCGTTCCGCTCGACGCTCGAGGAGGTGGCCGAGTCCGACCTGGTGGTGCACGTCGTCGACGGCTCGCACCCCGACCCCGAGGGCCAGCTGGCCGCTGTCCGCGAGGTGCTGACCGAGATCGGCGCCTCCGACGTGCCGGAGCTCGTCGTCATCAACAAGGCCGACCTCGCCGACCCGCTCGTCATCGCCCGACTGCGGCAGCGCGAGCCGCACTCGGTGGTGGTGAGCGCGAGGACCGGCGAGGGCATCGCCGAGGCGCGCGCGGTGATCGAGGGCGAGCTGCCCCGGCCGGCCGTGGAGTTCGCGGCACTGCTGCCCTACAGCCGCGGCGACCTGCTCGACAAGCTGCACAAGCACGGTGAGATCGCCTCCCTGGAGCACACCGGCGAGGGCACGAGGGTGTCCGGAAGGGCGACGGAGGCCTTGGCCGGCGAGCTGGCGAGCCTACGCCACGGACTGAGCGATTCGACTGCGGGCGGCGCCCCGCCGACCGCACACTTCTCCCGTGTCCACCGGGGGAGCGCGGCTGAGCCGACGCGTCGTCGTCCCGCTCGTGCTGGCGCTGGTGATGGTCGGCGCCGCGAGCGCCTACGTCGTCGCGCGGGTCGTCGACGGTCCGACGCGCTGCGAGCGGTTCACCGCTGCCGCGGCCGAGCGCCGCGCCGCCGACTCCGGCCCGGGCTCCGGTCCGCGGATCGTCGTCATCGGCGACTCCTACGCCGTGGGCCTCGGCCTCGACCGGCCCCACCGCTCCTGGCCCGGCCGGCTGTCCGGCCGGGTGCACGTCGACGGGTTCTCCGGCTCCGGGTTCAGCGCCTCCGCCTCCCCGTGCGGCCCGCTCTCGTATGCCGACCGCGCGGACCGGGCGGTGCGCGGTGGTGCCGATCTCGTGGTCGTCGAGGGGGGCTTGAACGACGTCGACCGCACCGACGCCGCGATCACCCGCGGTTTCGAGCGGCTGGCGCAGGCGCTGCGCGGTCACGAGCTGCTGGTCGTCGGACCCGCCGCGGCGCCGGAGCGCGGCGACGGGGTGCAGCGGGTCGACCGGCTGCTCGCGGCGCTGGCGGCTGAGCACGGCGTCGCCTACGTCACCACCAGCGACCTGCGGCTGCCCTACCTCGACGACCGGCTGCACCTCACCCAGGCGGGCCACGACGCCTTCGGCGACCGGGTCGCCGGCGCGATCAGCCGCTGAGGCCGGCGAGCTCGCGCAGCTCGGTGAAGACCTCGCCGGCGCGGGCCAGGATGGTCAGGTGGCCCTCGCCCGGCAGCAGGTGGGCGCGGGCGCCGGGCACGTGCTCGGCCAACCAGGCGCCGTGGCCGAACGGCACCATCGCGTCCTGGTCGCCCTGCCAGATCGCGACCGCGCGTGGTGATCGCGGCGACGTCGAAGCCCCAGTCGCCGGTGAGGGCGAGGCCGTCGTCGCGCATGCCGACGACACCCTGCGCGCCCGCGCGCTGGAACGAGGTGGCGATGTAGGCGGCGAACTCACCGGTGAGCGCGGCGTGGTCGACCGGAGTGACCAGCCCACCGAGCGCGTCGGCGACGTCGTCGGCGGAGGCCTGGAGCACCGGCAGGAACGCACCCTCCAGGAAGGCGCCGTACGCCTCGGCCCCCGCCTGTGCGGCGGTGAACTCGGCGACGTTCTCCTCCGCCATTCCGGCGAGCCAGTCGAGCCCCTCGGCGTCGCGCGGCGCGATACCGGCGATGCTCGCGGCCGCCCGGCACCGTGGTGAGAGCGCGGCGCAGGCCAACGTCCGCGGCCCGCCGCCCGAGAGCCCCGCGGTCACGAACTCGTCGAGGCCGAGGTGGTCGAGCACGGCGTGGGTGTCGTCGACGTCGTCGGCCACGCGGTAGCCCGGACGCGGGGTCGACGACCCGTACCCGGGTCGCGAGGTGGTGAGCGAGGCGGAACCCGGCCGTCCGCGCCGCCTCCGACAGCGGTGCGTAGTCGACCGCCGCCGACGGCTGGCCGCCGTGGAACACCAGCGGGAACCCGTCCGGGTCGCCGCTCTCCAGCACCTCCAGCACCCTGCCGTCCGGGCAGGTTCACCTCAGACGTCGCCACCCGCCCGAGGCTACGGCGCCCCCGCGAGCGCCGGAAGTGGACGGTCCAGCCCGCCCGGTGGAGGAGGACGACGAGGGGTCGGCGTCCCGCCCTAGGCTCCTCGGGTGCCGAAGCCCTCCCTCACCGATCTGCTCGCCCACGCCGTGGCCGAGCTCGGCGGCAGCGAGCGCCCCGGCCAGGTGCGCATGGCCGAGGCGGTGGCCGAGGCGTTCGGCGAGGAGCAGCACCTGCTGGTGCAGGCCGGCACCGGCACCGGCAAGTCGCTCGCCTACCTGGTGCCGGCGCTGCTGCACGAGAGCCGGGTCGTCGTCGCCACCGCCACGCTCGCGCTCCAGCACCAGCTGGTCGAGCGCGACCTGCCGCGGCTGATCGAGGCGGTCGGGTCGATGCCGGGCGGCGGGGAGGTCGACACCTCCTTCGCCGTCCTGAAGGGTCGCTCCAACTACGCCTGCCTGCACCGGATCCGCGAGGGTGTGCCCGACGACCAGGGCACCTTGGTCGACGTGCCGATGGGCCCGATGGCCACCAAGGTGCTCGAGCTGCGGACGTGGGCCGAGTCGGAGGTGGCCGACAGCGGCTCCGGCGAGCGCGACCACGCGCCTCGGCACACCGATCGCGAGTGGCGGCAGGTGAGCGTCAGCCACCGCGACTGCCTCGGCGCCGCCCGCTGCCCGTTCGGCGCCGAGTGCTTCGCCGAGGCTCGCCCGCGAGAAGGCGCACCGCTCGCACCTGGTGGTCACCAACCACTCGCTGCTCGCGATCGACGCCATCGAGGGCGTGCCGATGCTGCCGGCCTACGACGCCGTCGTCGTCGACGAGGGGCACGAGCTCGTCGCCCGGGTCACCCAGGCCGCCACCGACGAGCTGTCGCCCGCCGACGTCGAGCGGGCGGCCCGCCGCTCGCAGCGCCACGTCGAGGGCGAGCAGGCCGACGACCTCGCCGACGCGAGCGACGCGCTGCGCCAGGCGGTGGCCGAGGCGAGGCCAGGACGCTTCGACCAGCTGCCGCAGGAGCTCGCCGACGCTCTCGTGCTGGTCCGCGACGCCGCACGCGCCTGCGTCTCCGCCTACCCGAAGTCCGACAAGAGCGACGCGAGCGAGCCCGACGCCGGCCAGCAGCAGGCCAAGGGGTCGGTGCAGGAGGTGTTCGTCACCGCGGAGCGGATGGCGGCGGGGTCGTCGGACGACGTGCTCTGGCTCACCGAGGGCACCGACCGGATCCCGCCGCGGCTGTGCGTGGCGCCGCTGCAGGTGTGGGGGCCGATGCGGGAGAAGCTGCTCACCGACAAGACCGTCGTGATGACCTCGGCCACCCTCATGCTCGGCGGCGACTTCAGCGCCGCTCGCCACCAGCGTCGGGCTCGACCCCGCCGAGCGGGTCATCGACGGCGAGCCGGTGGCGGAGCGCGAGCAGGCGCTGCCGTGGCGGGCCTCGACGTCGGGTCGCCGTTCGCCTACGACCGGCAGGCGATCCTCTACGTCGCCCGCCACCTGCCGCCGCCGGGTCGCGACGGGATGAGTCAGGCGACGCTCGACGAGATCGTCGAGCTGGTCGACGCCGCCGAGGGCCGCACCCTCGGGCTGTTCTCGAGCCGCCGGGCCGCCGAGGCGGCGGCCGAGGAGGTGCGCACCCGGCTGCCGCACCTCACCACCCTCGCGCAGGGCGAGGCGCAGCTGCCCGAGCTCGCTGCGCAGTTCGTCGGCGACCCGCACACCTGCCTGTTCGGCACCCTCAGCCTCTGGCAGGGCCTCGACGTGCCCGGCGACACCTGCCAGCTCGTGCTCATCGACCGGATCCCGTTCCCGCGGCCCGACGACCCGCTGATGAGCGCCCGGCAGCGCGCCGCCGACCAGGCCGGCGGCAACGGCTTCATGCAGGTCGCCGCCACCCACGCCGCGCTGCTGCTCGCCCAGGGGTCGGGGCGGCTGATCCGCACCACCGACGACCGCGGCGTCGTCGCCGTGCTCGACCCGCGGCTGGCCACGGCCCGCTACGGCAGCTTCCTCAAGGCGTCGCTACCGCCGATGTGGCCCACCACCGATCCGCAGCTGGTGCGCAAGGCGCTCGCCCGGCTGGCGTCGGGCTGAGGTCGCGACCGGCGGGGAGGGTCAGCGGAAGGCGGCGCCGGTGACCCGCTGGCGCAGGTTGTCGTCGAGCGGCACTCCCTGGCAGGAGAACCGTGAGCCCTGGAAGCAGTTGAACCGGCCGCCGGCGTTGACGAGCGTCACCTCGACGTGGCGCACCGACCGGGTCGAGAACGCCACCACCCGGGTGGCGTCGCCCCGGCCGTCGAGTGAGACCGGCACCCGGCGGACCCGGCCGTTCGCGGCGGTGACCATGATGACCGCCCGCGACCCGCGAGCCGACGGGCGCGAGGTCGAGACGCAGCCGGAGCTTCCAGCCCGCGGCCGACAGCCCGCGCGGCACCAGCCGGAGGGTCGCGCTGGACAGGTGGTCGAGCACGACCTGCCCCGCGGCGTTCGGACGACTGGCGGAGAGCCGGGCGGAACCGGCGAGCGGCGCGGCCGGGTAGCTCAGCGCGCTGCCCTCGCTGTAGGTGGCGCGCGGGCGGCGGTTGGCGACCGAGAAGCCGGCGAACTCGGCGGCGGCCGACGATCCGCGCCCGCGCAGCACCGCGTTGACCGCCTGCCAGGAGTAGAAGTCGTCGCGGGGCCGCCGGGTGCCGTCCGCGCGCCGCAGCATGTCGCGCACCAGCGTGGGCAGGCCGGCCCTGCTCGCCGGGTAGCGCTCGGTGAGGTAGCGGAAGAAGATCCAGACGCCGTAGTGCCAGCCGTCACCGCGGAACTGGTCCATCGGCCGGCGCGGGATCGTCAGCGGGCTGCGGCGCGAGGTACTGCCGGTTGTCGTCGACGCCGTCGTACATCTCGTCCTCGACCCAGGCCGCGGTGGCCTCGAGGAACCAGCCGTCCTCGAGGTAGTCGTAGGCGTACTGGACGGCATGGAAGTACTCGTGGGCCGCGGTGACCTGGAGGTTCTCGATGCTCGTGTTGGCGGAGATGTTGGCGTAGTCGTCGTCGAGCACGCAGTAGGCCCAGCGGTCGAAGGGCGCACCCTGGCGGTCCTCGTCGCTGGCGCAGTAGCCGTAGAGGCCGTCGGCGTCGATGTCGCCGAGGTAGACGTCGACCTGGTCGCTGCCGCCGCCGCGCGCGCCGTCACCCCGGGGCCGCTTGTAGCCGGCGTCGACGTAGGTGCGGTGCACCCGGTTGAGGATCCTGAGCGCGTTGTCGACGTAGTCGGGCACGCCGTTGCCGGAGTTGTCGGTGGGGGCGGGAGCGTCGGACGTGGTAGGCGACGTAGTGGACGCACACCACCGGACCGCACTGCCGGGGTCTCCTCGGCGACGGCGTACTCCAGCGTGCCGTCGCCACCCGCCTGGGTCGGCCGCCGGAACAGCGCCCGCGCCTCCGCCCGCCGGTCGGCCGGGAGGTCGTCGACCAGCAGCGAGAGGTCGCGCAGAGCGAGCGTGGCGTCGGGCCGGCCGCCCGTGACCGTGCGCCGCGCGGTGGACGACGAGAAGATCGCCTCCACCCGCGCCAGCGCCGCGAGCGCGGCGGTGCGGTCCGGCCCGGCCGAGGCCGGGGCCTTCGGGTCGGCGGCGCCCGACGGGGCGACGACGGCGAGGCTGGCCGAGAGAGCGAGCGCGGCGACGAGGCTGACGAGACGGGAGGCGCGGGTCACGGTCGACGACGCTATCCCGGGTCACCGACCACCGGGCCCGAACGGGCGATCGGGTCAGATGCGGCTGCGGCCGTCCCAGCCGCCCCGCGGGGCACCGGCGAGCCCGAAGAAGTCGGCCACGGTCGGGGCGACGTCGAGGGTGCGGGCCGCCTGCGACGACGCCCGCCGCTTCGGCACCCGCGGGTGCCCGCCCCCGATGAAGAACGGGATCGATCGGGTGGCGGGGTGGCCGTGGGTGCCCGGGATCGGGTTGCTCGACGCCGGCTCGGGATCGCTGAACCGCCAGCCGGAGCGGCAGAACGCCACGACCTCGCCTGCCTCCGGACCGAGCCGCAGGTAGTCGGTGGTGCGGGGGATCGCGATGAGCACCCCCTCGGTGTCGCGCGCGATCCGCAGCATCCGGGCGATCGCCCGCTCCCGGTCGGCGCGCGGACCGGTCCAGTAGAGGAGGTCGGCGCCGCCGTTGCACGCGATCTGGACCTTGCCGGCGAGCAGCGGGTCGGCGTCCATCGGTCCCTGGAGCGAGACCACCTGGTCGGACTTCGACCAGTCCATCGAGTGGTCGGCGAGCACGAGGACCATCGAGTTGCGCCAGCGGCCGGTCGACTTGAGCATCGAGACGAACCGGCCGACCTGCTCGTCCGTGGTCCGCAGCGCGCTGCGACGAGCCTGCCGCAACGTGGTGCCGGTCAGGTCGCTGTGACCCACCCGGTCGACGTCGCCGAGATTCACGAACACCAGGTGCGGGTCGTGCTCCTCGACCATCGCGAGGGTGGCGTCCATCGTGAACTGGTCGGGGGCGTGGCCCGAGACGGGCACGATCGGCGCCGGCTCCCAGCGGTGCGTCGCCCGGGCGCCGAAGATCCCGTACAGGTACTCCTTGCTCAGCACGGTGCCGGTGGTGAGTCCCTGCCGGTTCATCCGCTGGATGACGGTGTCGACCTTGAGGTCGCGCGGCCGGTCGAGGGTGCGCACCTCGCCGAGGCCACGGTCGTAGATCGTGTTGGACGGCACGCCGGAGCGGTCGGGCCGCACGCCGCTCATCATCATCACGTGGTTGGGGATCGTCTCCATCACGAACATCGACCAGGCCCGCGGGTAGCGGTAGCCGCCGTTGCGCAGGGCGGTCAGGTTCGGCGTGATGCCGAGGTCGAGCTCCTCGGGCAGACAGCCGTCGACGACGAGCACGTAGGCGCGCTTGGCGGTGCGGCGAGCCGCGGCCGAGGCGGAGCCGGCGACGGCGGAGGAGATGGCGACACCGGCGCCACCGACCAGCAGCGAGCGCCGTCCGGCGGCGATCTCGGAGAGCCCGCGGGCGAAGCCGCCGCCGTCCTCGGAGGGGGTGAGGTCGTCACACATGATCAGCTCACCGGCCCGTCGACCGCGACGACCTTGTTGGTGCCGACGCGGGTGGCGTAGGAGGCGGTGTGCGTGATCGCGGTGCGCCGGTCGGAGCGGTCGGCGAGGACGAACCAGTCCATCTGCGCCCGGCGCGCGGTGAGGTCGAGCACGGAGAAGCCGTGGTCGTCGAAGTTGAGGTACTTCACGTGCCGGTTGTTCTCCTTGATCACGTCCTCCACGGCCAGGCTGCTGGTGCGAGGCGGTGAGCCGGTGATGTCGTCGAGGTTGTTGGAGGTGACCGAGGAGCACACGAACTCCACGCCTGCCGACGCGGAGACCGGGTAGGTGGCGACGTCGAAGGGCAGCTCGCAGGCCCACCCCGAGTGGATGTCGCCGGTGACGAACAGGGCGTTCTCGACGTGGTGGTCGGCGATGTAGTCGAGGATCTCGCGACGGTCGGCGGTGTAGCCGTCCCACTGGTCGACGTTGTAGGGGAAGCCGTCGTCGGGCAGCAGGCCGGTGACGTCGTTGATCGGGGTGATGAGGTCGCGCGGCACCTGGGCGAAGGTCACCGGCGCGATCATCACCGGGTTCCCGATCAGCTTCCAGAGGGCGCGCTTGCGGGTGAGCGACTCCTTGAGCCACCGCAGCTGCCGCTGTCCCATGATCGTGCGGTCGGGGTCGCTCACCTCCTCCTCCGGCGCGGGAGCCGGTGACGGGGTGGTCGTGTCGACCTGCTGGGAGCGGTAGCTGCGCAGGTCGAGCATGCTGATCTCGGCGAGCTGGCCCCACCGCAGCCGGCGGTAGAGGCGCGCGCCGTCACCGAGGGCGGCGGTGCTGCTCATCCGGGCGGGCATCCACTCGTCGTAGGCGCGGTGCGCGCGCGCGCGGCGTCGGAGGTAGTCGCCCTCGCCGGCGTTGTGGTTCTCGGCGCCGCGGGCCCACTGGTCGTTGGTGACCTCGTGGTCGTCCCAGGTGACCACGAACGGGTAGCGCGCGTGCAGGTCCTGCAGGTCGGCGTCGGTCTTGTACTGCGCGTGCCGGCGTCGGTAGTCGCTCAACGACACGATCTCGTGCGTCGGGTCGTGGCGACGCACGTCGGTGTTGTCCGAGCCCTCGCCGTACTCCCCGGCCCCGTACTCGTAGAGGTAGTCGCCGAGGTGCAGGACGGCGTCGAGGTCGTCGCGCCGGGCCAGCCCGCGGTAGGCGGCGAAGTAGCCGGCCTGCCAGTTCGCACAGCTCACCACACCGAGGCGCAGCCGGGACGGCGTCGCTCGCTCGGCGGGAGCAGTCCGGGTGCGGCCGACGCGGCTGTGACCGCCCCCGAGCCCACCCGGTGCGGTGAACCGGTAGAAGTACCAGGTGGCCGGCCGGAGCCCGGTCACGTCGAGCTTGACCGTGTGGTCGCGACCGGGGCCGGTGACCGCCGTGCCGCGTCGCACCACCCGGGTGAACCGGGCGTCGTGGGCCACCTCCCACCGCACCTCGACGCTCGGGCCCTTGCCCGAGCCGGGCGTGGCGTCCGCCGTCGGCGTCACCCGCGTCCAGATCACCACCCGGGTCGGCATCGGGTCGCCGGACGCGACCCCGTGCCGGAACAACCGGCTGCCCACGGCGCCCGCCGGGACGTCGAGAGCGGGGGCGAGGGCCGCGAGGCCGATACCGCCGGCACCACCGGCGAGGACGGCGCGACGGCGCAGGGAAGGAAGCTTCACATCTCTCTCAACGACGAAGCTACCGGCGAGTCACACTTTGCGCAGCACCGCGGTGACGACGCCCAGGATCGTGGCCTCGGTGCCGTCGATCGGCTCGAACGCCGGGTTGTGGGGGAGCAGCCACACCTGGCCGTCCTTGCGCTGCAGCGTCTTGACCGTGGCCTCGCCGTCGATGAGGGCCGCCACGATGGTGCCGTTGTCGGCGGTCTGCTCCTGGCGCACCACCACGTAGTCGCCGTCGCAGATCGCGGCGTCGACCATCGACTCGCCGGAGACCTCGAGCAGGAAGAGGGCGCCGTCGCCGACCAGCTGCTTCGGCAGCGGGAAGACCTCGTCGTAGGTCTCCTCCGCGAGGATCGGCCCGCCGGCCGCGATCCGGCCGAGCAGCGGCACGTTGGTGGGGCGCGGGGCGGCGTCCCCCACGCCGGTCTCGTCGGGTCCCGAGTCGTCGCCGCTGGACATCGAGCGGCGCGCTGCCATCACCTCGGGCAGGAACACCTCGAGGGCGCGGGGCCGGTTGGGGTCGCGCTTGAGGTAGCCCTTCTCCTCCAGCGTCTCGCAGCTGGTGGGCCACGCTCGACGTGCTGGTGAGGCCGACCGAGGCGCCGATCTCGCGCATGCTCGGCGGGTAGCCGCGCTTCTCGATGCTGTCCTTGATGTGGGCGAGCACCTTCTGCTGACGCGGGGTCAGCCCGGTGGCGTCCGGAGGCCCGTCGGGCATCTCGGACACCGTGCGCGCGGAGCGGGACGGCGGGCGGCGGGAGGGCTCGCGAGTCGTGGCCATGCCCGGCAGCGTCTCACCAAGCACGGGGTGATTTCAAACATCTGTTCGAACCGCGTGTCGCCCACGTGACCCCTTGACGGGTTCGAACGGGTGTTCTACCTTCGTACACGTGTTCGATCGAACACGTGGTCGAGTGGGTCACCCTGGCAGCACTGTCGGTGGTCGCCACTAGACATCGGATCGAACCTCCACCCCTTCCCCAGGAGTCACCGATGAGCAGCACCGAGACGAGCAGCTACGTTCCCCACTACCGCCTCACCCAGCGCGGCCGGCTCGTCGTCCTGGCGGTCGGTCTGCTCCTCGCGATGGCCGTGGGCATCGTGTTCGCGAGCGGCTCGGTGGCCACCGGTGAGAACGAGCAGACCCGGGTGCACGTCGTCGAGCCCGGCGACACGCTGTGGGACATCTCGGCCGAGCTCGCCGCCGACACCGGCGAGGGCGACACCCGCGACATGATGCGGCACGTCCAGGACCTCAACGACCTCGACACCGTCACCCTCGACGCCGGCCAGCGGCTGGTCGTCCCCGTGGGCTGAGGCGGGCAGCAGGGCAGCAGCACACCAGAACGTGGCCGGCCCCACCTCGACCCCGGGGCCGGCCCGGCCGGGGAAGGCGGGCATCGCGTCAGCGCTGGGCGCGATGCCCGCCCGTGGGCGGGTTCGGGTCGCGCTGGGGCTTCTCCGGGGCGCGGGTGATGCCGAGCGTGCGGGTGATCCGCGCGATCAGCACGAGCCCGAGGAACAGGCAGGCGATCGCCCCCACCGAGGCCAGGCCGAGGAACCACCAGGCCTGCTGGTCGCCGGCCCGGGCATCGGCGCCGAAGTCGATGGCGGCGTACACCAGGTAGCCCCACGCCACGACGGCGAGCGTGACGCCGAGCGCGAGCAGGAACAGCGCCGGCCGCAGCCGTCGCTTCGGCCGCGACCCCGCCCGCTTGCCCTGCGCCACGGCGCCATTGTCACCGACGCGGGGTCGGAAGCCGACGACCCCACGCGCAATGCCAAGGTGGCGCCGTGGTGACGGTCCTCCCCGACCTCGTCGGGCGCGACCCCCAGGTGGTCTTCTGCGGGCAGGCGGGCGCCCAGAGCAGCCGCCCGCGCGACCACTACTACGAGGCGCCCACCAACAGCTTCTGGGAGTCCCTGCACCGCAGCGGCTTCTCGCCACGGCAGCTGCGCCCCGAGGAGGACCACCTCGTCGTCGATCTCGGGCTGGGGCTCACCGACCTGGTCGGCCACGATCGCCGCTCCCGGCTCGACGTCGACCAGCTGGTCGCCAAGCTGGCACGGTGGCGTCCGGAGTGGGTGGCACTCACCTCCAAGAGCGTCGCCCACGAGCTCGCGAGGGCCCTCGGCCACCGTCGGCCGGGCCTCGGCGTCGCCGACTGGGACCTCGCCGGCGCCGACGTGTTCGTGCTGCCGGGCACCGAGCGGCGCCAACCGGCGCCGCGACTACGACGGCCGACCGGACCGGCTGTCGTGGTGGCACGACCTCGCGCAGTTGTGCGACCGGGCTCCGGGCGGTCTGGACCGGACCCGGCCGGTCGTTGACCTGCGTGGATGCGGCCGGGTCGCGAGGGCGCGACGGCCCGCGCGCACCCGCGAAACGCCGACTTTCGCAGAAGTCTTGCGCCCTCGGCCCAGCGGGCGTACGGTTCCCAACATCTAGTAGTTACAACGATGTAGTTATCCACATCTAGTCCCCAGATCGGGCTGGAAGCCTCACAGGCTGGACGTTGTTCTCCACGGTGAGACCCGGATATCCACAGGCTCATCCACAGCCCGGCGACGGGCCTACCAGCCGCGCCCGCACCAGACCCGCACCAGGAGAGGAGGACCCACGATGCACTGCCCGTTCTGCCGGCACACCGACACCAAGGTCCTCGACTCGCGGGTCTCCGACGACGGCGGCTCGATCCGGCGCCGCCGCATGTGCGCCGACTGCGAGCGCCGGTTCACCACCGTCGAGCAGATGCAGCTCGTCGTCCTCAAGCGCTCCGGCGCCACCGAGCCGTTCGTCCGCGAGAAGGCGGTCGCCGGTGTCCGCGCGGCCTGCACGGGCCGGCCGGTCAGCGAGGACGACCTCGCCCGGCTCGGCCAGGAGGTCGAGGACGCGCTGCGGCTGGCGGGCTCCGCCGAGGTCGCCGCCCACGAGGTCGGCATGGCCATCCTCCGCCCGCTGCGGCAGCTCGACGAGGTCGCCTACCTGCGCTTCGCGAGCGTCTACCGCGCCTTCCAGTCGGCTGACGACTTCGTCAAGGAGATCGCCGACCTGCGTGCCGACGACGTCCCCGACGTCGGCGCACCGCTCCAGCCCGTCCCCACGGGCTGACCCAGACCGCCCGGTACGTCGTGGGGAAGCGGCGTACCGGGCGCACCAACCTCCTCCCCCACGAACCACCGCCGCGACGCTCACCGGAGTGTCGGTGGCACCGGCAACACTCGAACCGGAAGCCCGGACCAAGGAGACACACCGTGACCGAGACGGCGAACCGCCCCAGCACCGCCACGACCACCGGTCTGACGGTGGATCGCGTCTTCTCCACCGAGGGCGTGCACCCCTACGACGAGCTCACGTGGGAGCGGCGCGACGTCGTCCAGACCAACTGGAAGACCGGCGAGACCGTCTTCGAGCAGCGCGGTGTCGAGTACCCCGACTCCTGGTCGCTCAACGCCTCCACGATCGTCACCACCAAGTACTTCCGCGGCGCGGTCGGCACCGACGTCCGCGAGTGGAGCCTCAAGCAGCTCATCGACCGGATCGTGACGACCTACACCAAGGCCGGCATCGACCACGCCTACTTCGCCACCCCGGCCGACGCCGAGGTCTTCGAGCACGAGCTCACCTGGCTCCTGGTCCACCAGTACTTCTCGTTCAACAGCCCGGTCTGGTTCAACGTCGGCACCGCGTCGCCGCAGCAGGTCTCGGCCTGCTTCATCCTCTCGGTCGACGACTCGATGGACTCGATCCTCAACTGGTACAAGGAGGAGGGCTTCATCTTCAAGGGAGGCTCGGGCGCCGGTCTGAACCTGTCGCGCATCCGCTCCTCCAAGGAGCTCCTCTCCTCCGGTGGCACCGCGTCGGGCCCGGTCTCCTTCATGCGCGGCGCCGACGCCTCCGCCGGCACCATCAAGTCCGGCGGCGCCACCCGCCGCGCGGCGAAGATGGTCGTCCTCGACGTCGACCACCCCGACATCGAGGAGTTCGTGCAGACCAAGGCGCGCGAGGAGAACAAGATCCGCGCCCTGCGCGACGCCGGCTTCGACATGGACCTCGGCGGCTCCGACATCACCTCGGTCCAGTACCAGAACGCCAACAACTCGGTCCGCGTCTCCGACGAGTTCATGCGCGCCGTCGAGGACGGCACCGACTTCGGGCTGCGCGGCCGGCAGAACGGCGAGGTCATCGAGCGCGTCGACGCCCGCGAGCTGTTCCGCAAGATCAGCCAGGCCGCGTGGGAGTGCGCCGACCCGGGCCTTCAGTACGACGACACGATCAACGACTGGCACACCAACCCCGAGACCGGCCGCATCACCGCGTCCAACCCGTGCTCGGAGTACATGTCGCTCGACAACTCCTCGTGCAACCTGGCCTCGCTGAACCTGCTCAAGTTCCTCCAGGACGACGACACCTTCGACGGCGCGAGGTTCGCCCAGGCGGTCGAGCTGATCATCACCGCGATGGACATCTCGATCTGCTTCGCCGACTTCCCCACCGAGGCGATCGGCGACACCACCCGCGACTACCGCCAGCTCGGCATCGGCTACGCCAACCTCGGTGCGCTGCTCATGGCGATGGGCCTGGGCTACGACTCCGACGGCGGCCGCGCGATGGCCGGCACCATCACCTCGCTGATGACCGGCGTCTCCTACAAGCGCTCCGCCGAGCTCGCCGCCGTCGTCGGCCCCTACGCCGGCTACGCCCGCAACGCCGAGGCGCACAAGCGGGTCATGCGCAAGCACCAGGCCGCCAACGACGCGGTCCGCGCGGTGCACTCCCACGACCGGCAGGTCCACGAGCTGGCCACCCTGGCGTGGGCCGAGGTCGTGAAGCTCGGCGAGGTCAACGGCTTCCGCAACGCGCAGGCCTCGGTGCTCGCGCCCACCGGCACCATCGGCTTCATGATGGACTGCGACACCACCGGCATCGAGCCCGACTTCTCGCTGGTGAAGTTCAAGAAGCTCGTCGGCGGCGGCTCGATGCAGATCGTCAACCAGACCATCCCGCGGGCGCTCAAGAAGCTCGGCTACGTCGACGAGCAGGCGGAGGCGATCGTCGCCCACATCGCCGAGCACGGCCACGTGATCGACGCGCCGGGCCTCAAGCCCGAGCACTACGAGGTCTTCGACACCGCGATGGGCGCTCGGTCCCTCAAGCCGATGGGCCACGTGCGGATGATGTCGGCCTGCCAGCCGTTCCTGTCCGGTGCCATCTCCAAGACGGTCAACCTGCCGGAGACGGCCACGGTCGAGGAGATCGAGGACGTCTACCTGCAGTCGTGGAAGCTCGGCCTCAAGGCCACCGCGGTCTACCGCGACAACTGCAAGGTCGGCCAGCCGCTGGCCGACGGCAAGTCGGAGGCCTCGAAGAAGGACCAGGGCCTCTCCACCGCCACCGCCGCAGCCGCCGAGCCCGAGGTGATCGAGAAGGTCGTCTACGCGCCCACCCGCAAGCGGCTCCCGAAGTCGCGGGCCTCGCGCACCACCTCGTTCACCGTCGGCGGGGCCGAGGGCTACATGACCTCCGGCGCCCACGACGACGGCGAGCTGGGCGAGGTGTTCCTCAAGCTCGGCAAGCAGGGCTCCACCCTGGCCGGCGTGATGGACGCGTTCTCGATCGCGGTCTCGATCGGCCTGCAGTACGGCGTCCCGCTGGAGACCTACGTCTCGAAGTTCACCAACCTGTCCTTTGAGCCGGCCGGTCTCACCGACGACGCCGACGTCCGGATGTCGAAGTCGATCATGGACTACATCTTCCGGCGGCTCGCTCTGGACTACCTCGACTTCGAGACCCGCCAGGGGATGGGCATCTTCTCGGCCTCGGAGCGGCAGCGCTACCTCGAGACCGGCTCCTACGAGGCTCTCGACTCACCCGGCGCCGCCTCCGAGGTGATCGGCGACCTCTCCGCCCCCGAGGCCCCCGCCGACGTCGTCGACGCCGAGGTGGTCGAGACCAAGGACACCCACGGCGCTACCGGCCGCGAGGTCCCGGCCACGATCGACACCTCCACCGCCCGCACCTCGGCCGAGCTCCTGGAGAAGATCACCGGCACCGCCGTCGACTCCCCGCTCTGCATGACCTGCGGCACCAAGATGCGGCCCGCCGGCTCCTGCTACGTCTGCGAGGGCTGCGGCAGCACCAGCGGCTGCAGCTGACCTGGAGCACCCAGCCCACCGGCCCCGTCGATCCTGAAGGATCGGCGGGGCCGAGGCATATCCGCCCCTCCAGGACGCGCGCTCGGCGCTGGGCGCGCGACCGCGTGGTCGGCGCGACAGGGGCAGTGGTCTAGAGCGGCCGCGCGCTCGGGATTCCGGCGTTCTCAAGGTGGGCATGGGTGACACCGATGACATCGGTGTCGTCGACCAGGGAGGGTGTCGTGACCGACGTCGACCTTGGTGGCGCGCTCGATCCGGCCGCGTTGCGTGTCGCCGCGCTGCCGTGGCACGTGGGCGAGGGGCTGCAGGCGCTGGTGCCGTGCCGCGACCGCGCGACGGGCGCCGACGTCGTCATGGGCTTCACGACCGAGCGGCTGCTGTTGCTCACGCCGGGCACGCTGGACCTGACCACGTCTGCGCCGGCCCCCAACATCTTCCGTGGTCTGGAGAACCGCGTCCTGACGCTCTCCGACGAGGCCGGTGACGCCGAGGTCGGCACCTTCGTGTTCGGGGCGGACGACGCCGACGCCGTCGTCACCTACCTCGACCGCATCGACGGCACCGAGTTGCGGTGGAGTGCCTCGCACCCGCGTCGCCCGAACGCCGAGTGGCGGGTCGCGTGCCTGGTGCGCCGGCTCGGACTGGCCTCGCCGCATGCCGACCTCGAGTTCGTGACTGACGGCGTCCGCTCCCTCGTGACGCCGGCCGCGGCCGCCTGCGCCAGCGTCTCCGCCCGGCCGATGTCAGCCAAGATGATGCAGTCGCTGCTCGACATCGACCGCGATGTGCGACTGGCGGCGTCGGTCTGCGGCTACCTCGACTCGGCCCTCGCGCTCGCCGCAGCGCACGGGGTCGCGCTGTTCCACATCGACCAGCACGGCCGGGTCGTGCCGGTCAGCGACCACGCTTGGCTGATGGTCGCGCTGCCGCCCGACGAGCGCTCGGTCTAGCGCAGGGGCACGAATCGGTACGAGCCGTGCTCGGTGACACCGAGCGCGTCGCCGTCGCGGCTGACCCGCAGCATGGTGCCGTTGACGGGGATCACCATCAGGCCGGGATCGCCGAGCTGGTCGACGAGCGCTGTCGGCAGATCACGCGGCGACGCCGAGACGAGGATTCGGTCGTAGGGAGCACGGTCGGGGAGCCCGAGCACTCCGGGCAGCGCCGGAGCGAGCGAGGCCCACGGTTGAGCGGTTCTGGCCAGGTTCGCGGCACCCCAGGTCGCGAGGTCAGGCTCGAGCTCGACGCCGTGCACCTCGCCCTGCGGTCCGACGAGGCGGGCGAGGAGGGCGGTGGTCCAGCCGGAGCCGGCGCCGACGTCGAGGACCCGCTGACCAGGCCGGAGGTCGAGGAGCCGCAGCATGCTCGCGACCGTGCGGGGCTGGGAGTTCGTCTGGCCGTGCCCGATCGGGAGCGGACCGTCGGTGTCGACGTGCCGGCGGTCGCGACGCCGCAGAAATCCCGCGCGGGGGATCGCTGCGAAGGCGGCGTCGACGTCGTCCATGCCGATCCAGTCTGGCGGTCGCGACCACTCGCTTCCAGGGCTGTCCTACGGTCGGCGTCGTGGACACGCGGGCCGAGCTGGTGGCGGAGCGAGCGCGGGTCGAGCGCCGCCTCGCCGCGTTGCAGCACGACCTGGACGAGGTGATGGCCGCCTCCCGTGACACCAACGCCGACGACGAGCACGACCCGGAGGGCGCGACGATCGCGTTCGAGCGGGCGCAGGTCGACGCACTGGCACGGGACACCCGCCGTCGGCTGGCTGAGATCGACGCCGCTCTGCTGAGACTCGACGGCGGGTCCTACGGGGTGTGCGAGCGGTGCGGTCGGCCCATCGACCCGGCCCGACTGGAGGTGCGACCGTCCGCGCGGACCTGCGTGGTCTGCTGACTCAACGCACGATCCGCACGACGCCGTCACGGCGCGGGTCGCCGGCCGCGTCGAGATGTCCGCCGGGCTCGAGCAGTGCGGCGCCGACGCCGCCGTAATACATCGTCGGCTCGTCCTCGTGGCGCACGTTCTCGTCGGGACGCCCCGCACGCTGCACGTGCACCCGCGTGTGGTGCACGGCCTCCTGGAGCGTCATCCCGGCGACGAAGCCGGCCAGCACCTGCGCGATGGCGGTGGTGATGCGCTCGGCGCCGGGGGACCCCACCGCAAGGACGCCGCCGTCGTCGTGGTGGCCCACCGTCGGCGCCATGTTGGAGAGCAGCCGCGTTCCGGGTGGGGCGCCGTAGAGCCCCTGTGGGTTGAGCTCCTGCTCGCCGAGGCAGTTGTTGAGCCAGATCCCGGTGCCGCGCGCGATCATGCCCGAGCCGTAGCCGGACGAGACGGTCAACGCGCACGCGACGCCGTCGCCGTCGACCGCCGAGACGTGGGCGGTGGACGGTGACTCCAGGCCACGCAGGAACGCGGCCGCGTCGCTCGCGAGGTCGGCGGAGTGGTCGAAGATCTCGAGCCGGTGCCCCAGCACCTCCCGCTGGACCTCCACCATCCGTTCGACGTCGTCGGGCCGCCAGCCCTCGAGCAGGCTCAGCATCCCGGCCACGCAGACCCCGCCCACCGACGGTGGAGGTGCCGTCGACAGGGCCCAGGGTCCGAGCCTGGCGGTGAGCGGCGCCCGCGTGACCGGCGCATAGGCGGCCAGGTCGCCGGGACTGAGCAGACCGCCGCGATCGAGGACGTCGCGGCTGATGGCCTCGGCCAGATCACCCTCGTGCAAGGCGCGAGGCCCGACCGCGGCGATCGTCTCGAGCGAGCGGACCAGGTCGGGCATGACGATCAGCTCGGTGGTGAGGTCGCCGCTGGCGTCGTGGAGGACGGCACGACTCTCGTCGTCCCACCCGAACATCGTCTCGTGCACGTAGACCAGGTAGTAGTGAGCGGTCCGGCTGATCCGGAACCCGTTCCTCGCGACCTCGACCGCTGGCGCGACGACCTCGCGCCACGGCAGCACGCCGTCGCGGGCGTGCGCCTCACCGAGCGCGGGGAGCGAGCCACAGACCGCCACCGAGCCGGGACCGATCGTGATGTCGACACCACCGCCGTACTGGGTGTTCACGTCCCAGGTGTGGCCCGGCGGATCACCGGGCGAGCGGTCGCGCCCGGGCATGTCCATCCAGCCGTCGACCGTGTACGCCGGGCCCGTGGCCGGCTGCACCGTCACGAATCCACCGGAGTCGAGGGTGACGATCCCGACGTCGTTGACCATCGTCACCAACGCCGCGGCGATGGCCGCGTCGACCGCACTACCCCCCGCCCGCGCCATCTGCTCGCCTGCGTCCGCAGCCGCCTCATTGGGGGCGGCGAGGGCAAGGGAGGTCACGAGGCGACGCTCCGAGCTCTCGCCTCGATCTCGTCGGCGTGAACGAAGTACTCATCGACGGTCATCTCAGCCGTCAAGGTGCGGGATGCACTCGTGGGACACGTGAGTCGCTGCCGAGTCTCGTCGATGTCGATGAACCAGGCAGTCCAAGATTCGACGACTGACCGGGCCGGCCGGCCTCTTGGAGTTCTCGTGCGGACGCATCGGATGCGATCGTTGCCTCCCCGCCCTGCGGAGCAGAGCTCAACGGCCTCTCGATGCTTATTGCCACGATGACCCGTCCTCACAGCGGGATACGCGGTGTGCAAGACGCCATCGTGGATGAAGATCTCAATCGTGTTCGATGGGTCACCGTCTCGCGATTCGTGCCGATGCGATCATGTCGAACGTGTACGCGACCCGACCGACGCGGCGATCGTGTCGCCCTTCCGAACTGCCTCCTCGATGTACTCGTACAGCTCGTCGTCGGTGATGTCATCACCGAACTGACCCTTGGCTCCCGGCGTGCCAGGCCAGTGCCCGTTCTTGACGTGCTCGATCGGGTAGCACCTCGCCGTCCTTCCGATACGTGATCCGGACTGTTCCACCGGCACGAACCTTCGCGGGCAACCCCACCCACCCCGGCACCTCGTCCAGCCCAAGTCGGCCGCCGGCCTTGCCGTAGACGATCGTGTCCAGCTCAGCCGCATCGTCGACCCGCCGGACGTAGGCGACCTCGTCGAGGTGCCGGGCGGCGGCGAACCTGCCGACCACGGTGCGAACCGGCCCGATCCGGAGGACCGCGTGGGTGACGCCAGCGACCGCTTTGAGCGCGGCGAGCCGCTGGAGCTTCTTGAGCGCGTCGACCACCCGGCGGGCGGCGCTGGAGACCCGGGTCGCCACCATCGTGGCGCCGCCGGCGGCCGCGGCGCCGCCGCTGAAAGCGCTCAGGACGGCGGCGGCCGCGATGGTGGCGGCGATCTCGAGGGCGAGGTCGGCCAGGATCCCCCGCACGATCTCGCGGTGGGTCTCGACCTGGGTGGCGAACTCCTCGCAGGAGTCGGCGAGCTGGTCGCAGGCGAGGCCGAGCATGTCGGCGACGGCACCGAGGTCGCTGACGGCCTCGACAGCGAGCGGGATCTCGGGCGACACCTGCTCGGCGAGCGCCTCGACGGCGGCGTCGCAGTAGTGCGGCAGGACTCGCAGCGTCTGAGCCGCCTGCCGCCAGACGCCGGCGGTGGAGCGAAGCCGGTCGACGTCGGCGCCGGGCCACACCCAGCCCTCGAGCTGGTCGGCGACGAGGTCCCACCCGGCCGGGGTCGAGGCGTCGTCACCACCGAGGCTGGACGGCGGCTCGATGGGGTCGACCTCCACCGGGCCGTCGAGCAGCGAGGGCGGGTCCGTGGGGTCGAAGGCCTCCGTCGCGCCCAGCACCGAGGCGGCGTCGGCGCGGCGGTGGTTGTCGGCGGAGCGGGCCACGAGCCGCCCGAGGGTGGTGAACGAGGCGACCAGGTCGGCGTAGGCGGCAACCGCCTCCCCGGCTGCCTCGTCGTAGCCGGTGGCGAACTCCTCGGAGGTGGCGTCGTCGCCGGCCATGGCGCCCGTCTCGCCGAGGTCGCGGGTCAGCGAGGTGTACGAGCCGGCGGCGTAGTGGTTCGCCTGGAGCAGCTGGTCGGCGGCCGAGCGGTAGGTGGCGACGTCGAGCACGGCCCTGCTCATCGCAGCCGCTCCCACATCCCGAGGTTGGCGCGGACGGCCGCGTCGTAGTTGTGGTGGGCAGTGCCGGCGGCCCGCCGCAGGTCGGCCAACGCCTCACGCATCGCGGCGAGCCCGCGCTCCCATTCCTCGTGGGCCGCTTCTTGCGCGAGCGAGGCGCGACCGTGCCACGCGGGCCGCAGGCGCCGCATCGTCGTCTCCAGCTCGGTGGTGAGCTGGTCGAGCTCCCGCTCGCCGAGCGTGAGGTCGTGCACGGCGTCGTCCAACCGGTCGACGTCGACGGCGAACCAGCCCGTCGCGCCCATCAGCCGAGCCGCTCGAGGATGCGGGCTGAGACGGCGTCGAGGCGCGCCCGGCTGCCGAGGTCCTGCTCGACCAGGTCGCGCTGGGCGACGGCCATGAGCGACCCGGCGGCGTGCAGCCCCTCGGCCACGTCGGCCGCCCCCCGCACCCAGTCGTCCCACCCCTCGCGGAACGCCGCGCTCGCGGGCCCGCTCCAGTCGCCGTCGAGGAGCGCGGCGACCTGCCGGTCGGCGCGACGCCGGGTCGCTCCGAGGGCCTCGGCCGCGCGCTCGACCTCCCGACGTCCGCGGTCGAACTCCGCGTGCACCACCAGGATCTCGTCCATGCACCGACCCTGCCCCGTCGACGATCCGGATGGGGCGCGCCGGAGCGATCTGTGGATAACTCGGCGTCAGGCGGCGAGCACGATCTGCTGCTCGAAGACGAACTCCGCTCTGCTGAGCGCGATCGGGAGATCGGCTCGCAGTGTCGGCGCGATCGACCAGTAGCGGTGACCGGTCGGGGTGACGGTCTCGACCGAGTGCCGCGGGCCGGGTCGTGGGCGCGCCGTCCAGCCGATCGCCTGCTTGGCGTGGTTGCAGTGCTCGCAGAGTCCCTGACCGTTGGCCTCGCTGGTGGGGCCGCCGTCGGCGTGGGCGTCGACGTGGTCGGTGTGACGGATCGGGGCGTCGCACCACGGAGTGCGGCAGGTGTGGTCGCGCAGACGGACGAACTCGGCCAGGCGGGCGGGGAAGGTCCTCGACCCGGACTCCATGCCGATCAGCCGTCCGTCCCAGCCCTCGAGGAGCAGGCGCAACCCGCAGTCGTCGGGCAGGTCGCGCACCAGGCCGGCCGGCACCGGGCCGTACCCGTCGAGATGGGCTGACTGGTCGTCGTGCCCGAGCAGGGTGGCGGCGTCGACGACCACGTTGACCATGAAGGGAACCGGCGCGGTGAGGGGGTCTCGCCCGGTGACCCGGTGGACCAGCGTGTCGGCCATCAGCTGCCCGCGGGTGCGCTCGTCGCCGGCCGCGACGGCCTGGTCGGCGGCCGCCTTGAGTGCGGCGAAGACCGCGACGCCGTCGGCCACCGGGAGGACGGCGTTGACCCCGGCCATCACGTCGGGCAGGGGGCGGACCGAGACGTGCCGTTCCTTCTCTGCCTGCGCACGGCGAGCGACGACGGCGTGCGGGTCGAGCGCATACGCCAGCTTCCGCGTCTGCGCCGCGAGCTCGGCGTCGCCCATCGCCTCGATCCGGTTGGGATCGGCGGCGAGCGCCGCGTCGACCGACATGCGGTGCTCCAGCGACAGGCAGGCGGTCTCACGGGCCACCAAGGTGGCCTTCCACTCGGTGATGCGCCCGGTCCGGAAGGCGGCCCAGGTGCAGGGAAGCTCGCGCACGAGGATCTTGGCCAGCCCGAGGTGCCGCTCGCCGCGGTGGGGGGACTCGCGCCGCGCCAGGGCGACCTGCGCGGCGACCCCTCGCCCCTGCTGCTCCGGAGCCACGCCCAGCTCGGCCTGACGGCGACGGTGCAGGGTGTCGAAACGCGCCGCGGAGGCAGCTTGGGCCGCCTGCGCGACGCAGGTGAGCTCCTCCAGACCACGGACGAGGTCGATCAGCTCAGTCTCGTCGTCCGGGACGACGCCGTCCGCCACCGCCTGCACCATCGCGCGCACGCTGGCGCAGGTCAGCGCGGCAGCGGGCGATTCGAACATGTGTTCGATTGTACGCCCAGATCGGTGCCAGGTCGAGCGGTTCTCGACCTTTGTGGACAACGGTCACGACGCGACCTCGATCTCCTCGCCGAGGGTCGCGCCGAGCAGCAGGTCGAGGTCGTCGCCCGACCAGAACCGTCCCGGGTCGTAGTAGTTGGTCGGCCGGCGGTCGTCGAGCAGTCCCATCCCCTGGTAGGTCGCCGCGACGACCTCGGCGCAGTACGTCATCTCGACGCCGGCCTGCTGCCGCGCGCGACCGCGGATCCAGCGTCCGGCGAGGGCGGCGGTGGCGGGGAACGGGGTGCCGTCGAGGCGGGCGACGGTGCGGAGGACGGCGTCCTCCATGTCGGGAGTGACGGCGGGGGAGAGCTGGCGGAGCCAGGCGTGCTGCTGGTAGCGGCCGCACCACTGATCGACGGCCTCGCGCAGGTCGTGCAGCTGGACGCCGCGGTGGTGCGAGCCGGTCCACACGTCGCGCAGGCCGCGGCCGAGCTCGGCGTGCCACATCAGCGGCGGCAGGTCGTCGAGCACGACGGCCATGCCGACGTGGTTCACCGGTGCGTTGGTGAGCACCCGGATGGCGTGGTCGGCGGCGGATCGGCCGCGGAAGAGCCAGAGGTCTCCGGTGCGCGTGAGGTCGACGGCGGCGTCGAGGGGCAGCCTGCTGCGCGGCGTCGACATGATGGGATCCTCGCAGTCGGGTCAGGACGAGTCGGGGAGCGTGGGATGAAGCTGAGCCTGTGGAAGCTGCTCGGGGTGGCGGGCGTCGCCGGTGTCGCGGCCACCGGCGTCATCATCGCGCGCGACCAGCGCAAGCGCTCCCAGCTCACGCCGGACGAGGTGCGCGACCGGCTGCACCGGCGACTCGCCGACTCCGAGGAGACCGACCAGCGCGGCTAGGCGGGGGTGGTCGGTGCCTCGTTCTACATTCGGGGTGTGGACCTGCGTGACGCCTACGCGATGGCCGAGGACCTCCTCGACCACCATGGTCTGCGCGACTGGGAGATCGTCTACGACAACGCCAAGCGGCGGGCCGGCATCTGCCGGTTCGACCGGCGCGAGATCGGGCTCAGTGCGCCGCTCACGCGCCTGCACGACGAGGACGACGTCCGCGACACGATCCTCCACGAGATCGCGCACGCGCTGGCCGGGCCACGGCACGGCCACGACGAGACCTGGCGCCGGATCGCCCGGACGATCGGCTGCTCGGGCGACCGCCGGATGTCCGCGGAGTCCCCGCAGGTGGCCGCAGCCTGGCTCGGCGTCTGTCGTGCTGGGCACATCCTGGAGCGGCACCGGCGGCCGGAGCGGGTGCTGACCTGCGCGCGGTGCTCGTCGACGTTCGACCTCGCCCACGTGTTCAGCTGGACCCACCGCGGACGGCCGGCCGTGATGCACCCGAACTACGAGTCCGAGCTGGCGCGCGCCCGGGACGGGAAGAGCGTCGTCGTGCTGGCCGTGGGGACGAAGGGGCGGGTCACGGTCCCGGGCGAGCACCACGGCCGGGTCGGCCGGATCGTCAAGCGCGGGCGCACCAGCTACCACCTGCGGACGCGGGGCGGGGTGCTGCGGGTGCCGTTCGCGTGGGTCGAGCGGGCCTGAGCGAAGCGCACCCAACCGCGGCCCGAGCGCCCTATGGTCGATCCATGGAGCGTGAGCCCGAGCCGGGTCAGAAGCGCTGGAGCGTCTACCGGACGCCGGGATCGCGGCGCACCGAGCAGGGCGGTGCGCAGCAGACGACGAAGCCGGAGCCCGCAGCGCGGTCCGTCCCGCTGACCGACGCGCCGGTCACCACGACGCCGCGCACCAGCAGGACCAGCTCGGTCGGCATCGGCTTCGCCGTTCTCCTCCTGGTCGTCGTCGGGGGCGTGATCGCCGTTTTCTCGATCGTGGTGGATGGAGCGACCGGCGGTGACACGGTCGCGGACGGCCTCTTCGGCACCTCGAAGGTGAATGTGCTCACCGTGGACGGCATCAACGACCTCGTCGCAGCCGTGAAGGAGGAGACCGGGTCGACGATGGTGTTCGGGGCCACGATCTACCCCGGCTACGCGTCGGTGGCCGTGCCCGCCGACGGCTCGAGCAAGCGCGAGATCGGATACCGCTGGGACGGTCGCGACCTCGAGGCGACCGGCTCGAAGGGCCAGAGCTCGAACCGGCGCCTCGATCTCGCTCAGATCGACGCCGCCGTCGTGCCGCGGCTGGTGGCGAAGGCCAAGGCGCAGGTCGAGGACCCGAACACCTGGTACCTGATCGTCGGCCGCGACAGCTTCGACGGCCGGGGCTGGATGGCGGCCTACGCGAACAACGAGTTCAGCGAGGGCGGCTACATCCTCGCCGACCGCAACGGGCGCGAGCTCCGTCGCACCACCTGGTGACGCTCAGGGCGCGGTGAGCACCGGCCGCGCCTCGATCGCCTCCAGGGCCACCGGGGGTCCGGCGATCGTCACCGACCCGGGTACCGGTCGCCACGGCCCGCCGCCCACCCGGAACGTCGCGGTGTAGGTGGTGTCGACCCGCGGGCGGTAGTCGCCCTTCTTCACGTAGTTGTGGGTCACGAGCAGTCGTGGGTACTTCGCGCCTGGGGTGGTCGTGGTGCGGGGTGCGCCGTGGTCGAAGTGCCAGGTGAACGACGCCGGCTCGATGCGCAGCGTGATCCGCTGGCCCAGCAGCGTCACGACCCGGGTGAACGCCGGGCGTTCGGTGTAGAAGTTCGTGTCGAAGTTGACCAGGGTGCGGCCGTTCGGGGGTTGGACGTTCAGTCGAGACGACGGGAGCGGCGAGCGCAGGCATCGCTCGCTGCACAGCTGACCGCGGAGCCGACCGATCGGCGCCGGCGCGCCGATTCGGCCGGTCTGCAGACGGGCAGTTCCTCGACGCAGGCGTCGACGCTGCGGCTGCCGGTCGAACGCAACTTGCTCGCCGAGTCGTCGGTGCGCCAGCGGTCGGATCCCGACTCGACGGAGCGGTTCGCCGTCGCCACCCCGATCGTGATGCTCCGGCCCTCGCATACCGCTTCGTGACGGTCGCGACAGACGCCACTGTGGAGCACGGCGGTCACCGTCATCGGCAGGCGCGCTGGTATCGAGCGATGCGCCGACAATGCGACAGCGCCACAGCGCAGCACGGACAGCGACCTGTCATGACAGGAAGACCACCGACGCTAACTCACGAGTGTCCGATCGCGTCCGGCCCCACGCGGAACACGCAGATCTCGCTTCTGCTCGTCGAACCGTGTCGGGTTCGGCATCCTGCCGACGGATGGACAAGTCACGCCGTCCGGGATGACGACAGCGACGTCGACCATCCTCGGGTCGCTTCGGCTTCGCGCTTGAGCGCGAGCGATCGTCCAGTCGGCTCGGTCTCGAATACCGCCCGCCGCTGTACACAGGTGTCCGCATCGGGTCGATGTAACTGGCGGCACGTCGCGCAGGTGAGCGCTCAGGGTCTCGACCGCCTCGAAATCTCCGTCGATCAGCGCCATGTTCGATGGCCGCTTGATCCAGGCTCGAACGGTCTGCTCCGGTCGAAACGTACTGGCTCCGGGCTCGCCGAGCTCGTCGGCGGGTCACTCGTGATCTCGGAGGTCGGCTCCTCGGTCGGGTCCGCGATCTTCGGCTCCGGATCGTCCTCGCACGCCCCCGTGACGAGCACGAGGGTGAGGGCCGCGAGGCCGAGCGCGAACCGAGACATCGCCGTCCTTTCCCGAGATCCGGCCCTCCGACGCTAACCGGAACGGGCGGGGGAGCGGAACCGGCGATCGCAGCCTGTGGAGAAAGCTTTACCGGGTGAGGTCGTGGAGGAAGCGGGAGGTGGGGACGAGGTCGAGGTCACGGTCGGCGCCGAACCGGGCGACGCTGGCCATGAGTCGCTCGATGCGGGCGGTGAGCTCGGCGTCGTCACCGCCGCTGCCGTAGAAGGCGTGCACGTCCTGCATGCCGGCCATCGGGAACAGCTCCTCGACGAGCGCGGAGACGCCGGCCAGCGAGTCGGGGAGGGGGGTGACGGCGGCGACCACGACGTTCTGGAGGTAGCCGAACGTGCCCTGGGTCTCGATCGCGACGGGGGTGTGGTCGACCAGCCAGCGGTGCCGCCACTCCTCGGGCGACAGCGAGGCGGGACGCCGGAGGACGGCGACGTTGGCGAGGGCGTCGACGCGGGAGCCGTCCCAGGTCTCGAGCGGGTCGAGGGGGCGGCGCTCCTCGACCTCCCAGCCACCGAGGACGGGGAGGGCGGCGGCGACGGCGGCCGGGTCGCCGTCCCAGACGCTCACGAAGCCGGCGATCGGCGGGTCCGAGAAGGGGATCCGCAGCGCGGGCGCGACGTCCTCGTCGTCCAGGTTCACCTGCACCCGGGTGACCCCGAGGGCGCGGAGCGGGTCGAGAGACGCGGGCGCCTCGCCGAGCGCGAACATCCACTTCGGCACGCGGTGAACCTAGAGGATGCCGGCGACGCGGGCGGGCTCGGCGTACGCCTCGGCGAGGGAGACGACGGTCTCGTGCGCGTTGAGTCCGCTGGGGTTCGGCACCACCCACAGCTCGGCGCCCTCGAACGCCGCGGGCTGCCGGCCCGGGACGGCGCGAGCGTGACCGAAGGCGGTGCGGTAGGCGGTCACGCCGGCCACCGCCACCACGGCGGGACGCCGCGAGGCGACCAGCGCGCGCAGGGCGGCGCCGCCCTCGAGCAGCTCGTCGCGGCTGAGCTCGGAGGCCTTCGCGGTGGCACGGGGCGCCAGGTTGGTGATGCCGAGGCCGCGCCGGCGGAACCGGTCGCGGTCGTCGTCGGTCATGCCGGCGGCGGGCTCGATCGGGTGGTCGAGGATGCCGGCGCGCAGCAGCGCCGGGTAGAAGCGGTTGCCGGGGTGGGCGAAGTGGGTCTGCGTGGCAGCGGTCCACAGGCCGGGGTTGATGCCGACGAACAGCAGCCGCAGCGGGTCGCCGGGTGCGGGCAGCAGGTCGGGCACGACGGCGTCGCGGAACGACTCCAGCTGGGCGCGGGTGAACCCCATCGTCAGCGCGGGGCGCGGTAGCGGACGCCGAGCGCGTTGGCCACCTGTCGAGCGCGGCCGTCGGAGGGGGTGTTGAGGAGCCCCAGCCGGCCGGCTCGGCCGCGGCCCACCATCGTCGTGGAGCCGCCGCCGTCCAGGTTGAGGGCGTCGTCGGCGCCGAGGCTGCGCAGCCGCTCGGCCAGCTCGACCAGCGTGTAGCCGCGGCTCCACCGCTGCCGCCCGTCGACGACGAGCAGGAGCACGCGTCGCCCGTCGACGTCGACGCCGACGGCGGTGCGTGGGTGCTGGTAGCGGTCGTCGCGGGCGAGGACGGCGCCGTCGTCGAGGATCTGCTCGCTGCCGGTGATGGCCAGCTGCGGGTGGCCCGCGACCTCGGTGCGGAGCGTCAGTCGGTCGCCGACGGCGAACTCGGCGAGCCGGTCGGCCCCGGCCCCCCGGCCGACGAGCATGACTCCCCGGAACCGGACGCCGGCGGGGAGCCGGGTCGAGGACCGCACCACCCGGCCGTCGTGGACCAGCAGCATCCGCCGCCGTTTCTGCGGACCGCCGGTGACGAGGTTGCCGGCGGCGCGACCCCACCGCGCGGTGTAGACGCCGATGCCCTGCGGCCGGACCTGTGGCGAGTTCACATTGGTGACGACGAGGTCGGGCCGCTGCCGGATGACGGTCCGCACCACCAGGCCGCCGATCCGTGGCCGCCCGGTGCGGGTCACGAAGAACGCCGAGTTCCAGCCGTCGACGCGGCCGTTGAGCAACCCGCGCCGCGGGTGCCGCCCGATGCCGAGCGGCGCGCCGGTGCCGCCGATGTCGAAGAAGTCGCCGTTGACGGCGGCGACGGCCCGGCCGTTGGTCGCCATCCTGCCGACGCTCGCCGGTGGAGCGGACGTCGCCGTGGTTGAGGTAGGCGAACGAGACACCGGCCGCACGCCACGCGACCGACACGAGGTAGGCGCGCACCGGTCCGCGCGGCGTCGACTCGTCCCACACCTGCGCCCGGATCCCCGGCGCGATCCGCCACTCGCTGCGCACCGTGACGTCACGGCGCTGTCGGAGGAACCCGGGCAGCGGGGCGACGACGTCGCCCGTGACGCCGTCGCTGGTCTGCGGCTCCACCGGGAGCGGCGGGTCGACCGGCCCGGCCGACACCACCGGCGCCGCGGGCGCGAGCAGCGCCACCAGGCAGGCGACGACGAGCAGGGGCAGGGTTCGCACCTGCCGAAGGGTAGGAGCGATCAGCGGCCCACGAGGGGCAAATGCACCACTGTGTCGTCGATCGTGATCACGCCGGGCGTCCGCGACGCCATGCCGACGAAGGTGTCGCTCAGCGGCGAGACGAGCAGGAACAGCTTCTGGCCGCGCGGCACGTCGACCGCCACGGCGGGCAGGTTCACGCGACGGTCCACGCCGGTGACCGGCAGCGGCTCGCGCAGCGGCAGCACGTTGTTCTGCACCAGGCGCGCGTCGGCAGGCGAGGTGCCGACCGCGAGCCCGTAGAACGCGCGGTTCTCGACACCGAGCGCGGTGACCGCCCCGGTGAGGTACGGCTGGCCGGCGACCGTGATCGGCCCGGAGGCGATCTCGTAGGGCAGCGGGACGCCGGCCGCGGTGGTGCTCGCCACGGTGCCGAGCGGGCGGGTCGCGTTGGCGGCGGTGCGAGGTGACGGTGTGGCAGCCGCCGTCGGGCGTGGCGAGGTGGATCCGGCCGTAGCCGCCGAGGTTCCGGTCGAGCCCCTTGAGCTGCTCGTCGAAGAACCGGATCGAGAGCCGGCGGAAGTCGCCGCCGCCCAGCCGCTTGCTGCACGGGTCGGAGGTGACGTTCACGCCCTGCGGCAGCACTGCCGGGAGCACGTGGCCGCCGTTGTAGCCGACGAAGATGCTGTGACGGCGGGCGCGCGGCGTGATCGCGGTGCGCCAGTTGGTCGAGGCCCTGCTCGAGCGGGAACAGCGAGTCGGTGGTGCCCTGGCCGAACAGCACCGGGATGTCGAGCCGGCGGCCCTGGCGGACGTGCCAGGCCGGGCCGTTGCGCTCGAAGAACGACACGAGGTCCTCGGTGCCCGGGCAGCGAGCCGTCCGGCCACATGCCGGTGGCGGCGCCCTCGACGAGCGCCTTGTAGATGTTCGGCGGCAGCGCGTCCGACGGAACGGACGCGGCACTCAGCGCCAGCGCCCACTCGGTGCGGACGACGCCGTCGGGGGCGAGGCTGGCGCTGAGGTCGTTCCAGGTGATCTCGGGCGCGAGGGCGTCGAAGACCGGCTTGCCGCGCAGTCGCAGCGACTCGAAGGCGCCGACGAATCTGGTAGCCGCCGCCGTAGCTGCCGCCGATGGCGCCGAGCCGCGGGTCACCCGGGCGCGTCCTGCCGCACCCACGGCAGCGTGCTGATGAGCCGCACCAGTCGGCGGACGTCGACGCCCTCGTAGCGCGGGTTCTCGACGTGGGCGTGGCCGCCGGACTCGCCGCAGCCGCGCTGGTCAAAGGAGAGGACGCCGTACCCGGCGCCGGTGAAGGCGGCGAACGACGCGGCGTCCTTGGTGCGCGACCCGCCCCAGCCGTGGCTGTGCATGATCATCGGCACCCGGCTGGCGCGAGCGAGGCGGTGCTCGGCTTGAAGATCGAGTAGCAGATCTTCACCGGCGTCGTCTCGCCCGGCTCGGGCACGCTGGCGAGGCAGCCGTGGTCACGGATGCCGGGCCGCCGGCCGGCGCGCCGCGGGCGCGGTGGTGGTGGCGGCGGGCACGGCGAGGGCGGCCGCCGAGAGCAGGACGGCGCCCGCGAGAACGGCGCGGGCGCGGAAGGTCATGCCTGGCTCAACGAGCGCGGGTGGCGGAGGTCGTCACGCTAGCGACAGGGGATGGCGCCGAGGGCGGCGAGGCCGGCGCGGTCGCCGGGACCGTAGTCGGTGCGGGCGAGGCCGTCGGGGTACATCAGCTCGCCCTCGTCGTCGACGTGGTCGAGCCCGACCAGGTGGCCGAGCTCGTGGAGCAGCAGCGCGACGTGCGCGCTCGCCGCCGCCGGGCTCGGTCGTCGAGGTCGGTCGGTGGTGCTCGGTGTCGAGCACGACCGAGCCGGACACGAAGTACAGCCGCTCGCCGAACCGCGACGCACGGTCGGGCCGCCGATGCCGGCGACGTCGTCGGCGCAGGTCGTCGACCTCGTCCTCGTCGGCCCAGCCGATCAGCACCGGGTCGGCGCGAGCCGGCGTCGCAGCCGCGGCGGGAGAAGTCGCGGTCGTCGGTGGTGCCCTCGTCGTCGAACTCGCAGGCCCGGTGCGGGCGGACACCTCGTCGACGGCGCCCGACGTCGTCCTCCCAGCCGTCGGGCGCGCCGGTCGGGTTGACGACGTACTCGCAGCGGCGCGCACGGGCTGAAGCCGACCGGCGTGCCGTCGGCCTGCGTCTTGAGGAACGCGTACGGGCCCGTCGGTGTCGGCGTCGACCGGCGGGCCGCAGCCGGCCGTCGACGCCGACCAGCGAGCGCACGCCGCGTGCCGACCGGCGCCGTCGTCGAAGGTGACGAAGCCGACGAGCAGCGATCGAGGGTGACGACGACCGACACGACGGTGACCGTCCGTTCTCGCTGTCTCGGCAACCGGCTGCACGTGCTCCATGATCACGGGCGTGGGCAAGGAGCCGTGGCAACACCTTCGTCGAGGGCGACAACCTCGACGTGCTGCGGACGCTCGCGGCGGGCTCGGTCGACCTGATCTACATCGACCCGCCCTACAACACCGGCAACGACTTCGTGTACGCCGACCGCTTCACCGGCCACGACGCGTGGCTGGCGATGATGCGGCCGCGGCTCGAGGCGGCGCGGCCGGTGCTCGTCGGCGCGCGGCGCGATCGCCGTCAGCATCGACGACCACGAGGCCGCCCGGCTGCGGCTGCTGCTCGACGAGGTGTTCGGCGAGGCGGCGTTCCTCGCGCAGGTGGTGGTGAAGCTCAACCCCAAGGGCCGCCAGCTCGGGAGCGGGTTCGCCACCAGCCACGAGTACCTGCTGGTCTACGCCCGCGACCTCGGCGACGTGCGTGCTCGACGCGTCGACCACCGACGCCGTCGACCCCGCCGACTTCCCGCTCGTCACCGACGACGGCCGCCGGTTCCGGCGGCTGCCGCTGCGCAACACCAACAAGAAGTTCAACCCGGCGACCGCGCGGACCCTGCACTACCCGCTGTGGGGCGACCCGGAGTCCGGCGAGGTGCGGACGGCGCCGTTCGACGGCGCCGTGGAGGTGTGGCCGGTGTTCGGCGACGGCACGCCGGCGGTGTGGCGGTGGAGCCCGCCGCGGGTCGACGAGCGGCCCGACGACCTGGTGTGCCGGGTGACCCGTGGGCCGGGCGGCGAGCGGGTCGACGTGTTCCAGCGCGACTGGCTCGACGGTACCCCGGTGGGCGCCGCAAGAAGCTGCGCACCGTCTGGCTCGCCGCCGAGGTCGGCTCCACCGACACCGCCGTGGCCGAGCTGAAGGCGCTGGTGGGGCACGTGTTCGAGTCGCCCAAGCCGACCGGGCTGCGTGCGGCGGCTGCTGGCCACCATGCCGGACGACGTCCGGGTGCTCGACTTCTTCGCCGGCTCCGGCACCACCGGGCACGCCGTCGCACTGGCCAACGTCGCCGACGGCGGCACCCGCACGTGCTCTCGGTCAACTCCGCCGAGCCGACCCGCCCCGGCTCGAACGCCCACAACGCCGGGTACGCCACCGTCTCCGACGTCACGCGGGCGCGGCTGCGGGCGGTGGCGGCGTCGGTGGGCGGCGGGTTCGCGGAGGTCTGAGAGACCGGCCGCCTTCTCCAGCGCGGTGACCTCGTGGTCGAGGTGGCTCAGCAGCCGCTGGAGGTGCGGCACGGTGCGGCGGCAGCCGGTGAGGCCGAAGTCCATGTTGCCGTCGTAGGACGTGCAGGTGATGTTGAGGGCCATGCCGTTGATGGGGATCGACAGCGGGTACATCCCCGTCATCTTGGCGCCGTTCCAGTAGTGAGTGGTGCGCGGCCCCGGCACGTTGCTGATGATCACGTTGTACGGGGGCCGGACGATCCCCTGCATCCGCAGCATCGGGGTGAGGATCGCGGGCGCCTGACCGATCGCGCTCATCGCCAGGATCTGCACCGGCGTCATCGACGACAGCGCTTCCTTGCCCTCCTTCATGGACTTGTGGATCGCCCCGAGCCGACGGGCCGGGTCGGCCTGGTCGGTGGCGAGCTGCACCATCACGGCGCCGACGGCGTTGCCGCCGTCGGCGGAGGCGACGTGCGACTGCTTGGCGTTGAGGCCCACCGGCACCATCGCCACCATCGGCGCGTCGGGCAGGGCGTCGAGCTCGAGCATGTAGGTGCGCAGCGCGCCCGCACACATCGCGAGCACGACGTCGTTGAGGGTGGTGCCGGTGGACTTGCCGATGGCGCGCAGCCGCTCGATCGGCCAGTCCTGGGCGGCGAAGCGGCGCGACCCGGTGATGCTCTGGTTGAGGATCGTGCGCGGTGCGTGGAGGGAGACCGCCGACGTCTCGTTCTTCAGCCCCTTGCGGATGGTGCGCACCAGGGCGGACGGCATGCCGGCCGCCTCCGCGGTGATGCCGAGGGCGGCGCGCAGCGCGCTCATCGGCACGTCGGCGAGTCCGGCGTCGGAGCGGTCCGAGACGTCGGTGTCCGGCTTGCGGGTCGGGCGGTAGGCCCACGGAGCGGGCATGCCGCGCTTGTCGGGATCGGTGGAGAGCACGCTGGCCGTCAGCCGCATCGCCGAGATGCCGTCGACCAGGGCGTGGTGGGTCTTCGTGTACATCGCCACCCGGCCGTCGCGCAGCCCCTCGATGACGTGCGCCTCCCACAGCGGCCGCTCCCAGGCGAGCCGGGTGCTGTGCAGCCGGCCGCACAGGTCGAGCAGCTCGCGCACCCGCCCCGGCTTGGGCAGGGCGCTGTGGCGCACGTGGTGCTCGATGTCGAACTCCTCGTCGGGGCGCCACACCAGCTGCGCACCGGTGCGTACCGAGCGGTGCGGGTGCTTGAGGAACAGCGGTGCGATCTCCTCGACGTCGCGCATCTCCTCGTACATCCGGCGCACGTACCCGCGACCGGCGTCCTCGGGCTTCTCGAACAGCTGGAGGCCGCCCACGTGCATGGGCTGGCTGCGGTTCTCCGCGAGGAGGAAGCCGGCCGATGTGGGGTCGATGGGAGTGACCACGGGCGCACCTTTCGTCCGGGCGATCCTGTCGTGGCGTGGTCCACGCCACAACACGGGGTCCTTCGAGGCCGCTGGAAACACCCTCCTGACTTCTACCTGAACCTGCACGGCAGGTTTGTGACGCTGCCGGAGCGTCGCCGTCGCGGGCAGCTCGGGGCACAGTGGACGACGTCCCCATCCGGACCCTCTCGGGAGCACCCATGGCCGCTTCGTCCCGCTCGTCCCGTTCGGCTCGACTGGCTCGCCCGGCTCGCCTGCTCGTCGGTGCGTTGCTCGCTGCGCTCGCCGCGCCGTTGTCCCTGCTCGTGCTCGCGCCCGCCCCTGCAGCTCACGCCGAGACCTATTCGGCGTCCCTCACGACCGCCATCGGCGACCTCACGGTGGGCGCGGAGGTGCGCACCGGCTACGACCGGAACCTCTTCAAGCACTGGGTCGACGCCGATGGCGACGGCTGCGACACCCGCAAGGAGGTGCTGATCTCCGAGGCCGACGACCCGCCGTCCGTGGGCAGCGGCTGCGCCCTGAGCGGGGGCCGCTGGTACTCCTACTACGAGGGCGCCTCGCAGACCGACCAGGGCGCGCTCGACATCGACCACATGGTGCCGCTCGCCGAGGCCTGGGACTCCGGCGCCCGCAGCTGGTCGGCGGGCGTGAGGGAGGCCTACGCCAACGACCTCGGCGACTATCGCTCGCTGGTCGGCGTCACCGCGTCGCTGAACCGGCAGAAGAGCGACCAGGACGTCGCGGAGTGGGTGCCGCCGCAGCAGAAGTGCCGCTACCTCGCCGAGTTCGTGGCCGTGAAGATCCGGTGGCGGCTGTCGGTCGACAGCGCCGAGAGGTCGGCGATGCAGTCGCTGGCCTCCGGCTGCTCGAACGTGACGATCACGGTGGTCCGAGCGCGCTGACCTCCGTCGACCCGGGTCATGGAGCGGAGGTGAGCTCGAAGCTCCAGAAGGCCATCTCCGGCTCGGCGGATACGGGTCCGTTGTCGAGGACCGCCACGAGCACGTAGAGGAACGACCCCGGCGGGATCGTCACCCGTGCGGTCGAGGCGCAGCGGGTGTCGTCCGGTCCGGCACCGCCGACGACGGTGCAGCCCAGGACGGGCGTCTCGCCGCCCGAGAATGTCGGGCGTGCCACGAGCTGGATCGAGACGCTGGAACCCCCGCGGAGATCGCTGCGGATCCTGCCACGGAACCGGGCAGCGGTCGCCGCGCGTGCGGGGCTCAGCACGGAGGCCGCCACGCTGCTCGCCGCTTCCGGGCCGGTCCCGTGGATGCTCTGGCGCCGGTAGGCAGCCCCGCTCACGACCGTCGGCAGCCCGTCGAGGTTGCCGGCGACGGTGGTGGGCGGGCCGCTGCGCGCCAGCCTCGCGCCCGCAGGACTGAGGTTGGCGGGACCGACCGCGCGGGGGGCGAGCTTCGCGTTGGTGACGCCGCGGTTGGCGATCTTGCCGGTGGTGACGGCGTAGTTCTTCAGCTGCGGCGTGCCCACGCTGCGGGCGGGCAGCCCGGCGGCCACGGCTGTGCCTGCGAGGGCGACCACCAGGGCGAGGGTGGCGGTGACGCTGGCGTAGGTCGGACGGAACGGGATCCTCATGGCCGAACGCTAGAGCGACTCTCTCTCCGCGACCGGCGAACCGGCGAACCTTGACCTTCGCCCGTACCCACGAACCCTCCACAGCCCGAGCTCTCGTGAGTTGTCCCCAGGCCCCCGCGAACCTCAGCCTCGCTCGTCGGCTCCTTTTCCTAGCGTCCGCAGGTGTCGCGCCGGATCCGCCGGCGCCTGACTCTCGGAGGTTCCATGACCATCGCCCGATCCGTTCTCGTCCGCTCCCTGGTCGCCCTGGTCGGTGCCGCGCTGCTGGCCCTCGCCGCCCTCGGCGTGGCCGGGCTCGCCACCGCCGCGCCCGCCGAGCACCGGGCGCCACGGCCGATCATCGTCGACGTCACCGGCGACGCCCGCAACGGCTTCGGCGTGCACTACGCCGACGGGAGTGAGATCTTCCCGCCCACCGACTCCGAGGCGATGGCCGAGTGCGCCGAGTACGACGCCAAGCTGGCCCGGGTGCGGTGCCGGGCCGAGGTCCGCACCTGGTACCGCGACCTGCTGGACCTCAAGCGGTCGCTGGCCTGGGAGCGCGCCCACGACTGACGTCCCGTCGGAGGGGTCGGTGGGGGCTGGCACCATCGCCGCATGCCCTCGTGGGTGCTGCACGTCGACCTCGACATGTTCCTGGCCGCGGTCGAGGTGCTGCGCCGACCCGAGCTCGCCGGGCGTCCGGTCGTGGTCGGCGCCCGCGGCGACCCGACCGAGCGCGGCGTCGTGTCCACCGCCTCCTACGAGGCGCGCGAGCACGGCGTCGGCTCGGGGATGCCGCTGCGCCGGGCCGCCCGGCTGCTGCGGGACCACCCGGAGGCGGTGTTCCTTCCCGTCGACAAGCCGGCCTACGACGCCGCCTCCGCCGAGGTCATGGCCACGCTGCGGGCGCTGCGGTGGCACGGCGAGCCGGTCGACGTCGAGGTGCTCGGGTGGGACGAGGCGTTCGTCGCGCGGCGGACGTTCGCGCCCGACCTCGACCCGGTCGCCTTCGCCGCGCAGATCCGGGCGGAGGTGCTGGCCGCCACCGGCCTGCACTGCTCGGTGGGCGTCGGCAACAACAAGCTCCAGGCCAAGATCGCCACCGACTTCGGCAAGCCGCGCGGGGTCTACACGATCACCGACGACACCTGGTTCGCCGAGATGGGCGAGCGGTCCACCCGGGCGCTGTGGGGCGTCGGCGCCAAGACCGCGGCCAAGCTGGCCGCCCTCGACATCCACACCGTCACCGAGCTCGCGGCCTCCGACGCGCGGATGCTGGCGGCCGAGCTCGGTCCCACGATGGGGCCGTGGTTCCACCGGCTCGGCCGGGGCGTCGGCGGCAGCACGGTCGACCCCACGCCGTGGGTGCCGCGGGCGCACGGCCGGGAGGAGACCTTCCAGGAGGACCTCGAGGGTCGGACCGCCGTCGAGGCCGCGGTACGTCGGATCGCGGTCCGCGCGCTGGCCGACATCCGCGCCGAGGGCCGGCCGGCGGCACGGGTGGGGCTCAAGGTCCGGACCCGCTCCTTCTACACCGTCACGCGCAGCCTCACCCTGCCCGAGCCGACCTTCGACGAACAGGCGCTGGCCGACGCCGCGGCCTCGCTGCTCGACCGGGTCGAGCTCGACCGGCCGGTCCGGCTGCTCGGCGTCCGGCTGGAGATGGTGCCGCCCGACGGCGGCTACCAGCGCTAGAGGGACTCCCGCAGCTCCCGCACCACCGAGTCGACGACGGCCACCAGGTCGCCGTCGGTGCGCTCGGCCACCGCGCGCTGCCGCTGGTAGGAGGCGCCGCGGGCGACGATGTCGGACACCGAGGCCAGCTCGGCGGCGCAGCCGAGCCGCTCGGCCACCGGCGCGAGCCGCTCGAGGAGCCGGGTGAGGTCGTCGGTGACGAGCTCCTCGCGGCTGTCGGCGTCGAGGATCACGATGGCGTCGAGCCCGTAGCGCGCCGCGCGCCACTTGTTCTCCTGCACGTGCCACGGCGGTAGCACCGGCAGGTCCTCGCCGGCGGCGACCCGGGCGTCGAGGTCGACCACCAGGCAGTGCATCAGCGCCGCCAGCGCCGCCATCTCGGTGACCGTCGAGACGCCGTCGCAGATCCGGTTCTCCAGCGTGCCGAGGCGGGGGGCCGGCCGCAGGTCCCACCGGATCTCGGAGTAGACCTCGACGACACCGGTGGTGAGCTGGTCGCCGACGAAGTGCTCGAACTGCTCCCAGGTGTCGAACTGGAAGGGCAGTCCGGCGGTGGGCAGCTGCTGGAACATCAGGGCCCGGTTGGAGGCGTAGCCGGTGTCGACGCCGGCCCAGATCGGCGAGGACGCCGAGAGCGCCTGCAGGTGCGGGTGGTAGGTGAGAAGCGCCGAGAGCACGGGCATCACCCGCTCGCGGACGGGCATCCCGACGTGCACGTGCACCCCCCAGATCAGCATCTGCCGGCCCCACCACTGCGTCCGGTTGATGAGCTCCTGGTAGCGGTGGCCCGCGGTCAGCTCCTGGGCGGTCCACGACGCGAACGGATGGGTGCCGCCGCCGAAGAGGTCGAGCCCGAGCTGGTCGGCGGCCGGGACGACGTGGGCCAGCGTGGCGCGCAGGTCGGCCATCGCCTCGGGCACGGTGCGGCAGACGCCGGTGACGATCTCGACGGTGTTGCGCAGCAGCTCCTGGTGCACCCGGTCGGGCTCGGGCAGCCGCGCCTTGGCCCGGGCGAACAGGTGCGCGGCGTCGTTGCGGAGGTCGCGGGTCTGGCGGTCGACCAGCGCGAGCTCCCACTCGACGCCGAGCGTGGGCTCGGGGGAGGGGTGGAAGTCGACGCGCACCCTACGAGGGTTCCAGACCGCGGAGCACCGCGAACCACCGTTCCGCGTGAGTGCCGAACGGCTCGTGCTCGTGCACCACGGCGGCCAGTACCTCGTCCCGCGAGGTCTCGGCCAGCGCGACGACGTGCGGCGGGTAGCGGTAGGCCACCCGGTGCTCGGCGAACTCGTCCTCGTCGTCGACGTAGACCCGGCCCTCGGCGGTCTTGACGACGTCGAGGTCGAGGTCGACGGCCCGCACCACGGGCCCGTCCCACACCGGCACGGTGGTCATGTCGACGTAGGTGAGGACGAGGAACCCGGGAGCGTGGAACGTCGCGATCCAACCGCTGTCGCGAGGGACGAGACAGACCTGGTCGGTCGAGGACACGAACTCGGCGCCCGGCCGCACCATGCGCGTCGCGGTCGGGACGCCGATCCAGTCGCCGTGCTCGTCGCTGCCGAGGAAGCGAGCGCCGAACTCCCAGTGCGGGCGGTCGCCCCACTTGCTGAGGGCGACGCGGACGGCGGTGCCGGTCTCCACGGGCCCAGTGTCCGGGACCGGAGCGTCAGACGATGGTGGCCCGGGCGGGCACGACCCGCTTGTGGGCCACGGCCAGCACGTCCTGGTAACGAGAGCCGAGGAGCTTGGCGGCCTGGTGGATCGCGTGGGCGTCGATGCCCACGAGCACCCGCGCCTGGTTGCGCAGAATGCCGCGGACGATGATCTCCGCGGCCCGCTCGGGCGTCATCCTCGCCAGCTTCTCATCGAACAGCTTGGCGGTCGCCTCCTTGTCCTCCTTGGCCGAGACCCTGGAGTTGCGGGCGATGGCGGTCTTGATGCCGCCGGGGTGCACGCAGGTGACACCCACCGGGTGACCGGCCACGAGCATCTCCTCGCGCAGCGCCTCGGTGAAGCCGCGCACGGCGTACTTGGCGGCGTTGTACATCGACTGGCCCGGCATCGAGATCAGCCCGAAGAGCGAGGAGATGTTGACGACGTGCCCGTCGCCGCTGGCGATGAGGTGGGGGAGGAACTCCTTGGTGCCGTGCACGACGCCCCAGAAGTCGATGTCCATGAGCCAGTCCATGTCGCCGTACTCGAGGTCCTCGAGGTCGCCGGCGAGCGCGACGCCGGCGTTGTTGATCACGACGTTGACGCGGCCGAGGTCCTGCACGACGTCGAGTGCGTAGCGGGCGACAGCGTCGCGGTCGCTCACGTCGAGTCGCGCGCTGTGCACGCGCGCGCCCGACGCCTCCGCCCTCCGCACGGTCTCCGCGAGGCCGGCCTCGTCGACGTCGGAGAGGGCGAGGATCGAGCCGCGGCGGGCGAGGTCGGTCGCGAGCGCGCGGCCGATGCCGGATCCGGCTCCGGTGACGACGACGACTTGGTGCTGCAGGGTCTTCATGCGGGGACCTCCTGGGGGTCGGGGCGGGCGGCGGCCTCGGCCAGCGGCTCGGTGCGGTAGGCGGTGACGTCGAACGACGTCAGCCGACGGCGGAAGGTGACGGTGGTGTGCGGCCAGACCAGCGTGTTGTGGCCGTGCTCGTCGACGTACCAGCTCGAGCAGCCGCCGGTGTTCCAGACGGTGCGGCGCAGCCGGTGCCGGACCTTCGAGGTCCAGGCCCGCTCCGCGCCGGCGCCGACCTCGACCGCGGCATACTCGTGGCGGCGCATGGTGCGCACGGCGTCGACGGCGTAGCCGACCTGCGCCTCGATGATGAGCACCATGCTGGAGTGCCCGAGCGCGGTGTTCGGCCCGACCACGAGGAACAGGTTGGGGAAGCCGGCGACCGTGGTGCCCTTGTAGGCCGACATGCCGGCGTCGCGCCAGGTGTCGGCCAGCGTGCGGCCGGCGCGGCCGGTGATCTGCGCCGCGATCGGTTGGTCGGTGGTGTGGAAGCCGGTGGCGACCACGAGGACGTCGACCTCCCGCTCGGTGCCGTCGGCGGTCACGATGCCGGTCGGGGTGACGCGGGCGATGGGGTCAGTGACGAGCTCGACGTTGTCGGAGTCGAGCGCCGGGTACCAGTCGTTGGAGATCAGGATCCGCTTGCAGCCGATGTCGAAGGTCGGGGTGACGCGGCGCCTCAGGTCGGGGTCGGAGACGCCCAGCCGCCGGTTCGCCGCCGCCAGCTTCTGCGCCGGGAGCGCGAACCGCTTCGAGACGGTGAAGCCGGGCACGAGTCCCTCGCGCCCCCAGCAGATCGCCTGCCGGTAGGCCTTCTGGAGCCCCGGCAGGTTCCGCAGCGCCCAGCGCTCGGCCCGGGGATAGGGACGGTCGCTGCGCGGGATCACGTGGGGCGCGGTGCGTTGGTAGACGTCGAGCCGGCCGGCGATCTTCTGCAGCTCGGGAACGAGCTGGATGGCGGAGGCGCCGGTGCCGATGACGGCGATCCGGCGGCCGGTGAGCGGCACGTCGTGGCGCCACTGCGCCGAGTGGAACAGCTCGCCCTGGTAGGTGTCGATGCCGTCGATGTCGGGCAGCTTCGGCGCCGAGAGGTTGCCGGCTCCGCTGATGACCACGCGGGCGGCGTACTCCCGCCCGCCGTCGGGACCGCTCGTCGACACCTGCCACCGCTGGCTCGGCTCGTGCCAGACGAGCTGGTCGACGCTCGTGTCGAACACGAACCGGTCGAGCAGACCGGACTCGTCGGCCACCCGGCGCAGGTACCGCTGGATCTCGGGCTGGAAGGAGTAGGAGCGCGACCAGTCGTTCGGGGCGAAGGAGAACGAGTACAGCTGGCTCGGCACGTCGCACGCTGCGCCTGGATAGGTGTTGTCGCGCCAGGTGCCGCCGACGTCGGGGCCCCGCTCGACCACGACGACGTCGCGCTCGCCGGCCTCGTCGAGCTTGATCGCCGCGCAGAGTCCGGAGAAGCCGGCGCCCACCACGAGCACGTCGACCGGAGTGACGTCCGGGGAGAGGACCATGGCCGCGACCGTATTGGCGCTATTGAACGTGTGTCAATACACTGGCGGCGTGACGACCGGCACCCGGGTGCGCCTCAGTCCTGACGAGCGGCGCGAGCAGCTGCTCGACCTCGGACTCACGCTGCTGGCCACCCGCTCGCTCGACGAGCTGTCGATCGACGTGCTCGCCGAGGAGGCCGGTGTCTCCCGTGGCCTGCTCTACCACTACTTCGGCAACAAGCACGCGTTCCACGAGGCAGTGGTGCGGCGCGCGGCCGACGACCTCCTCGCCCAGACCGCGCCGCCCGCCGGCGGCGATCCGCTCGAGCGGCTGCTCGCCTCGATGACCGCCTATCTCGACTACGTGGTGGGCAACCAGGAGGGCTACCGCTCGCTGGTGCGGGCCGCCGCCGGCGGCAACCCGGCGCTCCGCGAGATCTACCAGGAGTGCCGCACGGCCCTCACCGACCGGATCTTCACCGCCGACGCGCAGGGCGAGGTCGTCGCCGACACCGCCGCCAACCGGCTGGTCGTGCACGGCTGGTCGGCGATGGCCGAGGAGGTCGTGCTCGCCTGGGTCGCCGACCCCGGCGGCGTCAGCCGCGAGCAGCTGCTCGGTCTCCTGGCTGGCTCACTGCCGGCGCTGGTGAGCCTCACCCAGCCGCTGTAGCCCGGCCCGCTAGGCCGAGACGACCTCGGCGAGCTGGTCGAGACCCCAGGTCAGGTCGGCCTCGGAGATCACCAGCGGCGGGGCGAGCCGGATCGTGGAGCCGTGGGTGTCCTTGGCCAGCACGCCGCGCGCCATCAGCGCCTCGCAGACCTGGCGGCCGGTGCCGACGGCCGGGTCGACGTCGACGCCGGCCCACAGGCCGCGCACCCGCACGCCGACCACGCCCTGGCCGATGAGGCCCTCGAGCCGGTCGCGCACCAGGCCGGACATGTCGGCGGCGCGCTGCTGGAAGTCGCCGGTGGCGAGCATCTCGACCACGGCGGTGCCGACGGCGCAGGCCAGCGGGTTGCCGCCGAAGGTGGAGCCGTGCTGACCGGGCTCGAGCACGCCGAGCACGTCGCGGTCGGCGGCTACGGCCGAGACCGGCACGACGCCGCCACCGAGGGCCTTGCCGAGCACGTACATGTCGGGCACGACGCCCTCGTGGTCGCAGGCGAAGGTGCGCCCGGTGCGGCCGAGGCCGGCCTGGATCTCGTCGGCGGCGAAGAGCACGTTGCTCGCGGGTGCAGATCTCGCGGATGCCGCGCAGGTAGCCCTCGGGCGGGATCACGACGCCGCCCTCGCCCTGGATCGGCTCGACGAGCACGGCCACGGTGTGCGGGGTGATGGCGGCGCGCAGCGCCTCGAGGTCGCCGTACGGCACGGTGACGAAGCCGGGGGCGAAGGGGCCGAAGTCGCCGCGGGCCTCGGGGTCGTCGGAGAAGCCGACGATGGTGGTGGTGCGGCCGTGGAAGTTGCCGCTGGCCACGATGATCTCGGCCTGGTCGGCGGGCACGCCCTTGACCCGGTAGCCCCACTTGCGCGCCACCTTGATCGCGGTCTCGACGGCCTCGGCGCCGGTGTTCATCGGCAGCACGAGGTCCTTGCCGCACAGGTCGCCGAGGGCGGCGGTGAACGCGGCGAACCGGTCGTGCACGAAGGCGCGGCTGGTGAGGGTGAGCTGGTCGAGCTGGGCGTGCGCCGACCTCGAGCAGTCGCGGGTGGCCGTGACCGAAGTTCAGTGCGGAGTAGCCCGCCAGCAGGTCGAGGAACCGGCGACCGTCGACGTCGGTCATCCAGGCGCCCTCGGCGTGGGCGAGGACGACCGGCAACGGGTGGTAGTTGTGCGCGGTGCGCGCCTCGGCGCGAGCGAACTCCTCGATGGAGGTGTTCACCGACGTGCTGGTGACGGTCATGGGATCTCCTCTCCTGCGGTTCAGGCTACGGCAAGATTGTCAGACAATCTCGGAGATTCCTAACCGAGTGTGACGTCGATGCGGGTGTCGCCCGGCTCGCTGGTCAACGTCACGGTGCCGTGGTGCGCGGCCACGATGGCCCGCACCAGCGACAGCCCCAGCCCGACGCCGCCCTCGCCGTGGACCCGGTGCCGCGCGGCGTCGCCGCGGGCGAAGCGCTCGAAGGCGACGTCGAGGATCTCCGGCGGGAACCCGGGGCCGTCGTCGCGCACCGTGAACCCGGTGGGCCGCGCGGACACGGTGACCGTGGTGCCGTCCGGGGTGTACTTGCGGGCGTTGGTGAGGAGGTTGGTGACCACCTGGTGCAGCCGCTGCTCGTCGCCGAGCACCTCGATCGCGTCGTCGGGCAGGTCGAGGCGCCAGTGGTGGGCGGGGGCCAGCACCTGGGCGTCGGAGACCGCCTCGAGCAGCAGGTGGACGAGGTCGACCGGCTCGCGCTCCAGTGGTCGCCCGGAGTCGAGACGGGCGAGCAGCAACAGGTCCTCGACCAGCTCGGTCATCCGCGCCGACTCCTCCTCGACCTTGGCCAGCGCGGTAGCGGTCGCCTCCCGGTCGTCCGGGCGCGTGCGGGCGAGCTCGGTGTAGCCGGCGATGGTGGTGAGCGGCGTCCGCAGCTCGTGGGAGGCGTCCGCCACGAACTGCCGCACCCGCTGCTCGCTGCGGTGCCGGGGTCGAGCGACACCTCGACGTGGGAGAGCAGCGAGTTCAGGGCCGCACCCACCTGGCCGACCTCGGTCTGCTCGTCGGTGAGGTGGGCCGGCACCCGCTCGGTGAGCCCGACCGCGCCCTCGGCCAGGGGCAGCGCCGGCCACCGAGTGGGCGGTCTCGGCCACCTCGCGCAGCGGTCTGAGCTGACGGCGCACGAGCGTGCGGCCGATCGCCGTCGCCAGCAGCATGCCGAGCAGCGCCAGCACGATCTCGGCCTTCACCAGCGAGGCCAGGGTCTCGTCGACGTCCTCGGTGGGCAGCCCGAGCACCAGCCGGCCGACCTGGGTGTCGACGGCGAACGCGCGGTACGTCGCCGTAGGCCGGGCACGTCGACCTCGTGCACGTCGCCGTCGGCGCCGACGTCCTCGAGCGCCTCCAGCGCGTCCGGCGTGAGCAGCTCGGTGTCGGAGCGCCGCTCGGTCAGCATCACGGCGCCGGGGTCCTCGTGATGTCGGGCAGCGCCACGACCGTGCCCGGCCCCTGGTTGCCGAGGTCGGCGCGCAGCGGACGCGCCATCGGCCCGCCGGCCTGGAGCGGACCGGCGGCCCGCTCGGCGCGCGGCCTGCACCTTCTGGTCGAGCTGGTCGGTGAGGTAGTCGCGCATCACGATCGTGGTGGTGGTGCCGATGAGCAGCGAGACCACCGCGACCAGCGACACCGCGGTGAGCACCAGCCGGGCGCCCAGGGTGGTGAAGAGGCGCATCGCCGAGCCCGCTCAGCCGACCGGCTTGAGCACGTAGCCGGCCCCGCGCATCGTGTGGATCATCGGCTCGCGGCCGGCGTCGATCTTCTTGCGCAGGTAGGAGATGTAGAGCTCGACGACGTTGGCCTGGCCGCCGAAGTCGTAGTTCCAGACCCGGTCGAGGATCTGCGCCTTGCTGAGCACCCGGCGCGGGTTGCGCATGAGGTAGCGCAGCAGCTCGAACTCGGTGGCGGTCAGCGCGATCTCGTCGCCGGCGCGCACCACCTCGTGGCTGTCCTCGTCGAGGGTGAGGTCGCCGACGGTGAGCACCGACGACGTCGTCGACTGCTGGGCGCCGGCCCGGCGCATCAGTGCTCGCAGTCGGGCCACGACCTCCTCGAGCGAGAACGGCTTGGTGACGTAGTCGTCGCCACCGGCGGTGAGGCCGGCGACCCGGTCCTCGACGGCGTCGCGCGCCGTCAGGAACAGCACCGGGATGCTCGGGGTCGTGCGCGCGCATCCGCCGGAGCACCTCGAGACCGTCGAAGTCGGGCAGCATCATGTCGAGCACGACGGCGTCGGGCTTGGCCTCGCGGGCCGACGCCACCGCCTTCGTGCCGGTGTGGGCCGTGGTGACCTGCCACCCCTCGTAGCGCAGCGCCATCGCGATCAGCTCGGCGATGTTCACCTCGTCGTCGACGACCAGCACGCGCAGCGGAGACCCGTCGGCGCGGGTCAGCTCAGGAGCGGCCATGAGTCCACTGTGCCGAACCTGTCTGTGAACCGTCTGTGACTCGTCTGTGGCCTGTGTCGGCTAGACCGGCTTCTGGTGGCCGGCGTCCGGGCCTAGGTTCGGGCATGCCCTTCACACGTCCCCACCTCACGCCCTCGTTCGCCGTCGCCGTCCTCGCCCTCGTCGTCGCCTCCGGCGGCGCGGGCTTCGCCGCGGGCCAGATCACGTCCGCCGACATCAGGAACGGCACGATCGGCAGCATCGACGTGCGCAACAACTCGCTCACCACCAACGACCTCCGCAACGGCACCGTCGGCGGGCTCGACGTCCGCAAGCGGTCGATCCCACGGGACCGTCTGAACCGCAGCTGCGCGGCCGGTGAGTCCGCGCTCTTCGGCGGCTGCGTCCGCCGGGCCTCGTCCGCCGACCCCTCCAGCCACCAGGCCGCGATCGACGACTGCAACCGTCGCAACGGACGGCTGCCGACCACCGCCGAGATCAAGTGGATCGCCTCCCACGTGGAGTTCGAGTGGGCTGACGGCAACCCGAGCCAGTACGAGTTCACCGCCGACTACACCGGCGTCAACCCCTACACGCCGATCGCCTTCGACCGGGCCGGCAATGCCATCGGCAACGCCAGCGCGAACCTGTTCTGGCACCACTGCGTGACGTCGTACTAACCGGCCGGTGGTCGAGCCGGGCCGGGCGGCGGGCTCCGGTGGTCGAGCCGCCGCGAGGTCACGAGCGGCGTGTCGAGACCCCCGGAAGCGCGCTCGGTAACGTTACGTATTCGTGACCTGGAAGCCTGTGGTTGAGCCGGATTCTGGGGTCGGAGTGTCGGTGGCGAGTGCTGGAATGGTCCTATGACCACCACCGAGCAGCCGACGTCGCTGGCCGACGTGCGCGCTGCCGATGCGGTGGTCCGGCACGGTGAGGTCGACCGGCTCGTGGCGGTCACCGACTGGCTCGAGCAGCACCTGGTCGACCCGCGCACCAGCGACGACGTCGCGTTCCCCGACTACGGCGACGGTGAGCTGCTGCTGGCCGGCGACGGCGCACCGGCGGTGTCCGAGGTGGCGGTGGTGGAGCTGATCACCACCCTCGGCAAGTCCGACGCCGCCGGCCGGCACTGGGTCGGCAAGGCCCTGGAGGTCAAGTACCGGCTCCCGCGGCTCTGGCGGCGGGTGCTGGACGGGGAGGTCGAGGTGTGGCGGGCGTTCCGGGTCGCCGAGTCCACGATGTCGCTGCCGCTCGACGGTGCCGCGTTCGTCGACGGCGCGCTCGCGTCGTTCGCGCACTCGCTGTCGTGGAGCCAGCTCGAGCGCACCATCGAGAAGGCCCGCACCGAGTTCGACCCCGAGGAGGTGCAGCGCCGCCGTGACGCCGACCCCCGCCGGTTCGACATCCGCACCGACGGCACCGGGATCGACGGGTTCACCTGGGTCGAAGGGCTCCTGGACGCCGCCGACGCGCTCGACCTCGACGCCGCCGTCTCCTCGGTCGCCGCGCAGCTCGGCGAGGTGACCGACCTGCCCCTCGACGTCCGCCGCTCGATGGCGGCCGGCGAGATCGGCCGCGCCCAGCTCGCCCTCGACCTCACCGACGGGTCGTCCGGTCGTGGGGTCGACGTCTCGATCCTGATGACCGACGCCCAGGTCGCCGAGCTCCGCACCACCGGCACCCACGTCCTGCTCGACCAGGTCGCCGGCTGGTGCGGGACGGCCACCACGGTGACGATCCGACCCGGTCCTCGACCTCAACGACCACCACCGCATCGGCGGCTACGTCCCCACCGACACGATCCGCGAGCACGTGCTGCTGACCTGGCCGCAGTGCGTGTTCCCGTTCTGCACCCGACGCGCCAGACGCTGCGACCTCGACCACCGATGCCCCCACGGCGACGGCGGCGCGACCTGCCCGTGCAACCTCGCCCCGCTGTGTCGCACCCATCACCGGATGAAGACCTTCTCCGGCTGGACCTACGAACCCGCCGCCACCACCGGATCCGGCATCCCGACCGCCTTCACCTGGACCAGCCCCGACGGCGACCGGTTCCGCGTCGACGCCCGCGGCTCCTCACCCGAACCCTGACCACCCCGCCCCACACCCCGCCGGTCGGCGGGGTCATCGGTGTGCCTGAGTCATCGCCCGCACCGCCAGCGACGCCAGCACCATCGCCGAGCCGAGCGGGGCGCCGGGGCCGGGATAGACCCCGCCGAACATCGAGGCGGTGGTGTTGCTCGAGGCATAGAGCCCGGGGATCACCGAGCCGTCGTCGCGCAGCACGCGACCGGCGGCGTCGGTGAGGAGACCGCCCTTGGTGCCGAGGTCGGAGAGCACGAAGCGGGCGGCGTAGTAAGGCGGCTCGTCGACGCCGGTGAGGGCCGGATTGGGACCGGTGCCGCGGGCGAAGAAGGTGTCGTACTCGTCGGTGCCGCGGCCGAAGTCCTCGTCGACGCCTGACGCGCAGAATCCGTTGAAGCGCTCGACCGTTGTCTCCAGGTCTGCGGCGGGCACCTCGATCCGATCCGCCAGCTCGCCGATCGTCCCTGCGCTCACCCACGTGCCTGCGGCCAGGTGCTCGCCGGGTTCGCCCTCGGGCATGGCGATGGCGGGGAGCCGGCCGTCCTCGCGGGAGTCGAACACGTACCAGGACGGCACCCGTTCCGCCGCCTCGGCCATCAGCCGACCGAACCGGTCGTAGGGGAGCGACTCGTTGCCGTAGCGGCGGCCGGCGGCGTCGACCATGAGGCCGGAGCGGAAGCCGAGGGTGAAGGAGCCGCCGCCGTCGGGCTGGGCGAGGCCGGGGCAGAACCAGCCGAGGGCGGAGAAGTCCGTGGCCGCACCGAGCGCGAGCGCGGCATCGATCGCGGTGCCGGTGTTGGCGCCGGGCGGCGCCATGCTCCACGCGACGTCGCCGGGGATCCCGCGCTCGGCCCGCTTCGCGGCCTCGCCCTCGAAGCCGCCGGCGGCCAGGAGGACGCCGCGGCTCGCGCCGATGGTCACCTCGCCCTGCGACGCGCGGCACCGCACCCCGGCGACCCCGTCGCCGTCGGTCACCAGCTCCGTCATCTCGTGCTCCACCAGCACCTGTCCGCCCTCACGCAGCACGATCGTGGCGAGCCTCGCGATCAGCGCCTGGCCACCGGTGAGGGTGCGCCGGCCGGGCAGTCCGGCCCGGTCGAGCTCGACGGGTGGGCGGACGAGCGCGGCGATCTCGGGCAGGAGTGCGTCGCGGCGGACCTTCACCGGCTGGATCGAGCGGCCCATGGGCACCCGGCCGGGAGCGTCGTAGTACTCGGGGAACGGCAGCCACTCGAGGTCGAGGTCGGGGTCGGCCTCGAGCTCGGCCACCAGCTCGGGGGCGTGGGCGAGGAAGGCGTCGAGCTGCGCCCGGCGGCGGTCGTCCGTCGGCTCGAGGATCGCGTCGAGGTAGGAGCGGGCGCCGTCGGTGGAGTCGGGGAGGCCGGCGCGCCGCTGCACGTCCGAGCCCGGCAGCCAGCAGGCGCCCCCGGAGTAGGCCGAGGTGCCGCCGAGCAACGGCGTCTTCTCGACGACGGCGACCGACAGCCCGGCCTTCGCCGCCAGCGCGGCGCCGGTCAGCGCACCGCCGCCGGAACCCACCACGACCACGTCGTAGGTGTCCATGGGCGGCACAATGGCACAGCCATGACAGCGTCCCCGGTCCCGCTCGAGATCACCTACCCGCCCGAGCTCCCGGTCAGCGAGCGGCGCGAGGAGATCGCGGCCGCCATCCGCGACCACCAGGTCGTCGTCCTGGCCGGTGAGACCGGTTCGGGCAAGACCACCCAGCTGCCGAAGATCTGCCTCGAGCTCGGCCGGAAGAGCATCGGCCACACCCAGCCGCGGCGGATCGCGGCCCGCTCCGTGGCCGAGCGGATCGCGCAGGAGGTGGGCACCGAGCTCGGTGACCTCGTGGGCTACCAGGTGCGCTTCACCGACCGGACGTCGAAGGCCAGCCGGGTCAAGGTGATGACCGACGGCATCTTGTTGGCCGAGCTGCAGCGCGACCGCCAGCTGCGCCGCTACGACACGATCATCGTCGACGAGGCGCACGAGCGGAGCCTCAACGTCGACTTCCTGCTCGGCTACCTGAAGCGGCTGCTGCCGAAGCGCCCCGATCTCAAGCTCATCATCACGAGCGCCACCATCGACGTCGAGCGGTTCAGCGAGCACTTCGGCGGGTGCCCGGTGGTCGAGGTGTCCGGCCGCACCTACCCGGTCGAGGTGCGCTACCGGCCGCTCATCGAACTCCCGGAGGACGACGACGACGGCGAGCCCGTCCTCCGCGACCAGACCGAGGCGATCGTCGACGCCGTGCGTGAGCTGGGGAGCGAGGGGCCGGGCGACGTGCTGGTCTTCCTGCCCGGCGAGCGCGAGATCCGCGACACCGCCGACGCGCTGGCCGCCGCCACCGAGCCGAGCCGCACCGAGATCGTGCCGCTCTACAGCCGGCTCTCGGCCGCCGAGCAGCACCGGGTGTTCGCCAGCCACCCCTCGATCGTGCGGCGGGTCGTGCTCGCCACCAACGTGGCCGAGACCTCGCTCACCGTCCCGGGCATCCGGTACGTCGTCGACACCGGCGTGGCGCGGATCAGCCGCTACTCGGTGCGCACCAAGGTGCAGCGGCTGCCGATCGAGCCGGTGAGCCAGGCCTCGGCCAACCAGCGCGCCGGCCGCTGCGGCCGCGTGGCGCCGGGCATCTGCATCCGCCTCTACTCCGAGGAGGACTTCGCTCGCCCGCTCGGAGTTCACCGAGCCCGAGATCCTGCGCACCAACCTGGCCTCGGTGATCCTCCAGATGGCCGCGCTCCGCCTCGGCGACGTCGCCCGCTTCCCGTTCGTCGAGCCCCCCGACCGGCGTCAGGTGCAGGCCGGGGTGCAGCTGCTCGAGGAGCTCGACGCCGTCCGGCCCGACCTGACGCTCACCAAGACCGGGCAACGCCTGGCGCGGCTCCCGATCGACCCGCGGCTGGGGCGGATGATCCTGGAGGCCGAGCGGCTCGGCTGCGTGCGCGAGGTGCTGGTGATCGCGGCCGCGCTGAGCCTGCAGGACCCGCGCGAGCGCCCGGTCGAGCAGCGGCCGCAGGCCGATCAGCTCCACGCCCGGTTCAAGGACCCGAGCTCGGACTTCCTGACGTGGCTCACGCTGTGGCGCCACCTCAAGGAGCAGCAGAAGGAGCTGTCGAGCAGCGCGTTCCGGCGGATGTGCAAGCGCGAGTTCCTGAACTACCTGCGGGTGCGGGAGTGGCAGGACTACGAGTCGCAGCTGCGCCAGGTCTGCAAGGAGCTGAAGATCAAGGTCGGCACGCCCGCCGACCTCCCGGACGCCGACGGCATCCACCAGGCGCTGCTCTCCGGACTGCTGAGCCACGTCGGGCTCCTCGAGGAGCGCGACAAGCGTGAGCGAGGTCAGCGCGAGTACCTCGGCGCCCGCGGCACGCGGTTCGCGATCTTCCCCGGCAGCGGGCTGAAGGGGAAGAACCCGGCGTTCCTCATGGCCGGCGAGCTCGTCGAGACCGGACGGCTGTGGGCGCGCCAGAACGCCGCGATCCAGCCCGAGTGGGCCGAGCGACTCGGCGCCCACCTGGTCAAGCGCAGCTACTCCGAGCCGCACTGGAGCAGCAAGCGCGCCGCGGTGATGGCCCGCGAGCGGGTGACGCTGTACGGCGTCCCGCTCGTCGCCGACCGCCTGGTGCAGTACGGCTCGATCGACCGCGAGGTCGCCCGCGAGCTGTTCATCCGGCACGCGCTGGTGCAGGGCGAGTGGCACACCCGGCAGAAGTTCTTCCACCGCAACCGCGAGCTGCTCGAGGAGGCCGCCGAGCTCGAGCACCGCGCCCGGCGCCGCGGCATCGTGGTCGACGAGGAGACGCTCTTCGACTTCTACGACGCCCGGGTCGGGGCGGACGTCGTGAGCGGCGCGCACTTCGACACCTGGTGGAAGCACGAGCGGCAGCGCCGGCCCGACCTGCTCACCTTTGACCCGGCGATGCTCACCCAGGACGCCGCGGACGTCGTCACGGAGTCGGACTACCCGACCGCGTGGCAGGCCTCGGGATCAGGGGACGAGGGGCTCACCTTCCCGATCAGCTACCACTTCGAGCCCGGCGCGGTCGACGACGGCCTCACGATCGACGTGCCGGTGGCGACGCTGAACCGGGTCGGCGCCGACGACTTCTCCTGGTCGGTGCCGGGACTGCGGGAGGAGCTGGTCACCAGCCTGATCCGCAGCCTGCCGAAGAACCTGCGGATCTCGTTCGTGCCGGCGCCCGACCGGGCTCGGGAGTTCCTGCGCACCGTGCCGCCGGGCGAGGAGCCGCTGCTCGACGCCCTCGAGCGCTGGTGCCGTGCCACCACCGGCGTCGTGGTGCCGCGCGAGGCGTGGGACTGGAGCAAGGTGCCCGAGCACCTGCGGCCCACCTACCGCGTGGTCGACGACGGCGGCGGCGAGCAGGCGCGCGGCAAGGACCTCGAGGCCCTCAAGGCGCCGCTGCAGCCGCAGTTCGCCGAGGCGCTGGCCGACGTCGCCGGCGACGCCGGGCTGACCCGCACCGGCGAGACCGACTGGGTCTTCGGCGAGGTGCCGGAGTCGTTCACCCGCCGCCGCGCCGGCCACGAGGTGACGGCGCACCCGGCGCTCGTCGACGAGGGGAGCCCCGGTGGCACCGTCGGTCTCGCGGTCTTCGGCTCCGAGGACGAGGCGGCGGCGCACCACCGGCTCGGCGTCCGGCGGCTGCTCGAGCTCGCACTGCCCGACCCCTCCGCGCGGGTCCTCGACGGCCTCGGGAACGCGGAGAAGCTCGGGCTCGCGGGCTCGCCCTACGCCTCGGTCGGCCAGCTTCTGCTCGACTCCCGCCGCGCCGTGCTCACCGACGCCGTCGACGGCGCGCCGCCGGTGCGCGACGAGGCCGCGTTCCGGGCGCTGGCGGCCGCAGTCGGGCCGGAGCTCGACGACGCCGTCCGCGCGGTGGTGGCCGACGTGCTGGTGGTGCTCGAGCGCTGGCGGGCGGCCGACCGGGCGCTGTCCGGCCGGGCCGACATGGCGATGCTCCCCGCGCTGACCGACATGCGCTCCCAGCTCGCCCGGCTCGTCACCGACGGCTTCGTCGGCGACGCGGGCGCGCGGCGGCTGCGCCGCTACCCGACCTACCTCGCCGCGCTCGCGCAGCGGCGGGCGCGGCTCGACGAGGGCCGGGTCGCGGTCTCCCGCGACCGGCAGCTGCTCGACCAGCTGGCGGCCGGTGCAGGAGGCGTGGCTGCACCGGGTCGCGGCGCTTCCCGAGGGGCGCCCGCCGGGCGCCGGGCTGCGGGAGGCGCGGTGGCTGATCGAGGAGTTCCGGGTCTCGCTCTGGGCCCAGCAGCTCGGCGTGGAGGGCAAGGTCAGCGACGCCCGCATCCGCAAGGTGCTGGACCGGGCGTCCTAGGCTTGGGGGATGGCCGAGCGACCGCACCACCACCGACCGCTGGCGCGGTGGTCGGAGTGGTTCGAGGAGTACGAGGGCGGCACCGACCCTGCGCTCGTGAGCGAGGCCGCCGACCGTGCCGCCCACCTGCTCGTGCGCGGTGCCCGGCACAGCGACGACGGCGAGGTGGCCGAGCGGCTGATGCACCTCGCCGACGAGGAGGGCATCGAGACCATCGCCGAGGTGTGGGCGGGCTCGCCGGCCGACTCGCTCGCCGGCTGCCTGTGGCGGCTCTACCTGCTGCGGTCCTGGGTGCACGCCGACCCGCTGCGGGTGGCCCGTGAGTACGACGCCGGCCGGCGCCACGCGCCGGTGGCCGAGGTGGTCGCGGGCGTGGCCGAGCCGCCCGGACCGGCCGAGCTGAAGGCGATGGTCGACGACGTGCTGCGCGGCATCGCCGGCCACGACTTCGCCGACGTCCTGCTGCGTGCCGCCGCCTTCGCCCGGGTGGTCGCCACCGGCCGCGCCGTGCCGGGCTCACGCCCGCCGAGGAGGCGTCACCGACCGAGGTGCGACGGATGCTCGGCCTGGCCGAGCAGCTCGAGAGCCGCCGTCGCGCTCGAACGCTCGGGAATGCTGGCCTGATCGTTGTAGCGTTGCTGCTCGAGCACGTCGGACCGCGGCAGCCCCGGGTCCCACAACAAGCCGCTACGAGCGGCCACGCGCCGTGAGGCGCTCCCGGTCCGACGTGCTCGACCATTCCCAGGTGGTCGCTCGGTAAAGTGAGCGCCGGCGCGGGAGGCGTCGCACCAGCAACCCGGGAGCCACATGGCGGGACGACGCTGGCGGGCCTTGCTCGTCACGACGATCGCGCTCGCCGCGCTCACCGCCGCGTGCACCGGCGATGGTGGCGACGACCCGCCGCGGCCGGCGCGGCCGGCCAAGGCGACGATCCTCACGCTCGGCGTGTACGGCGAGGCCTCGGAGATCGCCGCCTACCGCGTCGATGGTCGACTCGCTACAACGCCGAGGCCGAGGCCACCGAGGTCAAGCTGCAGAGCTGGCCCGACCGTGACGCGATCATCGACGCGCTCGAGGCCGGCCAGGCGGCCGGCCGCAAACCGACCGGACCTGTTCCTCATCTCCCGGCGTGACCTCGCCCGGGTCGACGGAGGCCGAGCTCAACCAGCCGCTCTTCGACCTGCTCGACGAGCGCGGCGTCAGCTACGGCGACCGCTACTCGCGCGACGCCGTCGAGTCCTTCTCCGCCGACGACGACCTGCAGTGCATGCCCTACTCGGTCTCGCCGATGGTCATCTACTACAACACCGACCTCATCGACTTCGAGCGGATGGCGCGAGCGCGACCTGCCCGTGCCCGACGAGCCGGCCGAGGGCTGGTCGTTCGAGGAGTTCCGAGCCGCGGCCGAGTTCGCCACCCGACCGCGGCTCAGCACCCGCGGTGTCCACATCGACCCCACGCTGCGCAGCCTGGCGCCGTTCGTGTGGTCGGGCGGCGGGTCGTTCTTCGACGACGACATCGAGCCGACGTCGCTCACCTTCAGCGAGGACGACGACCGCGAGGCCCTCACCACCGCGCTCGAGGTGCTGCGCGACCCGCGGCTCACGCTCACCGACCGCCAGCTCCAGAAGGCCACCCCGCTGGAGTGGTTCACCCGCGGCAAGCTCGGGATGATGGAGGGCTTCCGCTCGCTCACGCCGCAGCTGCGCGAGGTGCCCGGCCTGCACTTCGACGTGATGCCGATGCCCACGCTCGACGACCCCGCCACCATCGGCGACATCAACGGCCTCTGCATCGCGCGCGGCCGCACCGTGCAGCGCGGCCGCCGACTTCATGGTGCACGCCATCTCCGACGACAGCTCGGCCCAGGTGTCGGAGGCCGGCTACATCGTGCCCGTCAACGAGACCGTCGCCCGCTCCGACGCGTTCCTCCAGCCCGACCGGCAGCCGGCGTCCGCCGGGGTCTTCAACCTCAGCGTCGCCGACATGCGGCTGCCGCCGGTGATCGACGACGTCGCCGCGCTCGACGAGGCGGTCGAGCCGCTGCTGCGACAGCTGCTCACCGCGCCGGTGCTCGACGACATCGAGGAGCTCACCGCGCAGATCGACGAGGCGTCGCGCTCGGTGCTCGACCCCGACTACTCGCCCTCGGAGACCCCGGACGACTCGGAGTCACCCTCGGACGACGAGTCGTCCGGCGACTCCTGACCCCGGCCGCGTCCCCGCCGGGCACCCGCGAGCTGCCGCAGCTCGCGGTCGTCGAGCCCCACCGCCTGCGCGTCGGCGGCCCGCACCGAGTCGACCACGACCGGCGCCACCAGTGCGACCTGCCAGCCGCGGGCACCGAGACCCAGGAGCTGGTCGACGACGCCGTCGAGGAGCGCACCGGGGTCCCGCGTCGAGGGCGGCGACCAGAGGACCCGGCGCAGGGTGTCGGGGGAGACCAGGTTCTCGGCGGGCACACCGTGCTCCTCGCCGAGCCGCGCCACCTGCTCGCGGGCGAGCTTCAGCCGGATCGCGGCCAGCGGGTCGCGCTCGGCCCACGCCCGCGGCACCGGTGGTCCGTCGGACCGGGGGGAGCGGGCCGGGAGGTCGTCCTCGGGCAGGTCGGCCGCGCGTCGCAGCGCGGCGACCCACTTGCTGACGTACCGCTCGGCGCCGCGGCCGTGGAAGCCCTTCGTGCCCAGCAAAGCGTCGCGGTCGCCCGGCATCGCCACCGCGGCGGCGACCAGGGCCGCGTCGGGCACGAGCCGGCCGGGGCTGACGTCGCGGTTGCGGGCCAGCTCGTCGCGGGCCTCCCACAGCTCGCGCACCGCCGCCAGGGCGCGGCGGCCGCGGACCCGGTGGACCCCCGACGTGCGGCGCCACGCCTCGACGCGCACCGCCGGCTCGAAGCCGCGCAGGTGGTCGAACTCCTGGCGGGCCCAGTCGGCCTTGCCCTGCTCCTCGAGCTCGGCGGCGAGCGCGTCGCGCAGCTCGACCAGCACCTCGACGTCGAGGGCCGCGTACTCCAGCCACGGCTTCGGCAGCGGGCGGGTGGACCAGTCGGCGGCCGAGTGCTCCTTCTTCATGCGGAACCCGAGCACGGTCTCGACCAGCGTGCCGAGGCCGACCCGGGGGTAGCCGAGCAGGCGCCCGGCGAGCTCGGTGTCGAACAGCGCGGACGGCGTGAGCCCGATCTCGCGCAGGCACGGGAGGTCCTGGGTGGCGGCGTGCAGCACCCACTCGGCGTCGCCGATGGCCTCGTGCAGCGGGGCCAGGTCGTCGAACCCGATGGGGTCGATCAGGGCGGTGCCGCTCCCGCGTCGTCGCAGCTGCAGCAGGTAGGCGCGGCCCGAGTAGCGGTAGCCGGAGGCCCGCTCGGCGTCGATGGCCACCGGGCCCTCGCCCCCGGCGATCGCCTCACACACCCGCGCCAGGGCGGCGTCGGTCTCGACGACGTCCGGGAGGCCGTCGGCCAGCGTGAGGAGGGCGGCGGGCTCGGCTGCGGGCTCAGCGGGCTCGGGCTCCTGGCTGGTCTCGGCGGACGTCACTAGCCCCGTTGCCCCCGCCGGCTCGGCATGACCGCGACCCCGTCGGGCACCGGCTCCAGCCCGGCCGCGGTGCACAGCAGCTCGCCCCAGGCCTCGGCGTGGGCGCCGATGTCGGTCGGGTCGACCGGGGTCCACGACGCGCGGATCTCGACCTGGGCGGTGCCGCCGTCCTCGGCCATGCCGCCGAAGCTCTCGGTGGCCACCCGGGTGACGGTGCCGGAGGCGGCGACGTGCTCGGCGCCGTGGGCGGCGAGCGCCTCGATCAGCCAGGTCCAGCCGACCTCGGCGAGCAGCGGGTCGGTGACGACCTCGAGCTCGATCTCGCTGCGGCAGTAGGCGACGCAGCGGAAGGTGCCCTGCCAGGCGTCGTTGCCGGCCGGGTCGTGCAGCAGGATGATCCGCCCGGTGCCGATGTCGTCGCCGTCGACGGTGACGTCGGCGGAGAGCGCGGCGGCGTACGGGGCGATCCGCTGCGGCGCCGGCATCTCCTCGCAGAGCACCTCCGGCCGCAGGACGGCGGCGCGCAGCGCGGCCACCGCCTCCCGGAACTCGGGGGGCGCCTCGGCGCCTTCGGGGCGCGTCTCCGGACGCACGACCATGCGTGCAGCCTAGGTCGGGCTTCACCCGTTCGGGCCCGAGCCACGCCGGTACGGGCCTGCGTGACAGGCTGACGGCGTGAGCGCCTTCCTGCAGGCGGCGCGCGGCGAGCCGGTGCCCCACACCCCCGTGTGGTTCATGCGGCAGGCCGGACGCTCGCTGCCCGAGTACCTCGCCCTCCGCGAGGGCGTGGGCATGCTGGAGGCCTGCTCGGACGCCGGCCTCATCACCGAGATCACGCTGCAGCCGGTGCGCCGCTACGGCGTCGACGCGGCGATCTTCTTCTCCGACATCGTGCTGCCGCTCAAGGCCGTCGGCGTCGACCTCGACATCAAGCCCGGCGTCGGGCCGGTCGTGGCCTCACCGGTGCGCACCCTCGCCGACGTCGCGGCCATCCCCGACCTCGAGCCCGGACACGTCCCGTTCGTCACCGAGGCGGTGGGCGCGCTGGTGGGCGAGCTCGGCGGCACCCCGCTCATCGGGTTCGCCGGCGCCCCGTTCACCGTGGCGTCCTACCTCGTGGAGGGCGGTCCGTCGAAGGAGCACGCCCTCACCAAGGCGATGATGTTCGGCGCTCCCGACGTGTGGGACGCGCTGCTGCGCAAGATCGCCGGCATCTCGGCGGCCTACCTGGAGGTGCAGGTGGCCGCGGGCGCCGCCGCCGTCCAGCTCTTCGACTCCTGGGCCGGAGCGCTCACCCCGGCCGACTACCGCGAGCACGTGATGCCGCACTCGGAGCGCGTGCTCGAGCGGGCCGGCCGGCTCGGTGTGCCGCGCATCCACTTCGGCGTCGGCACCGGCAGCCTGCTCGGGCTGATGGGCGAAGCCGGTGCGGACGTCGTCGGCGTCGACTGGCGCATGCCGCTGGACGCCGCGATCCCGCTCGTGGGCGACCGCGCCGTCCAGGGCAACCTCGACCCCACCCTCGTCTTCGCCCCCACCGAGGTGATGCTCGCCCGGGCGGCCGAGGTGATCGAGGCCGGTCGCGGCGCGCGCGGTCACATCTTCAACCTCGGGCACGGCGTCATCCCCTCCACCGACCCGGATCAGCTCAAGCGGCTCACGGAGTTCGTGCAGGGCTACGGCGTGGCCTGAGAGGTGGCGCCCGACGGGCCGCCTCGCTGCCGCCGGCGGAGCACGAGCAACGCGGGAGCCCCGAGCACGAGCAGCAGCACGGCGAACGGCAGCAGCGCTCCGGTCACGGTGAGCACGCCGGTCGTCGCCGTGCCCAGCGCGTCCCAGCCGGCCTCCAGTCCGCTGACGAACCCGGCATCGTCGGTGTCGTCCTTCGGCTTCTTCTTCCCCTTCTCCGCCGGCCGCTCCAGGGAGACGGTGATCGTCGAGAACGAGGTCTGGTCGGTGAGGTAGGCCTGCTGCTGCTCGAGCGAGCCGAGGTCGGCCTCGCGGCGGGCGAGCTCCTGCTCGATCCGGATGATGTCCTTGAGGCTGCCGGCGCGCTCGAGCAGGAGGCTGATCCGCTCGATGCTGCGGCGCTGGAGCTTGACCCGCACGTCGGTGTCGATGACCTTCGTGGTGACGTCCTCGGTGACGGTGTCGGTGGAGATCAGGTCGGCCACCTCCTCGAGGTCCGTCATGGTCTGGGTGAACCGCGACGACGGGACCCGCACCACGAGTCGCGCGAACTCGGCCTCGCCGTCCTCGTCGGCGGAGGTGGTCTCCTCCCCGACCTCGCCGCCGGCCACGTCGACCACCTTCTGGACGTCGAACCGGGCGCGGGCGACGTCGTCGGCGCGCAGTGCGACCGTGCCCGTGCGGATGAGGGCCCGGGGCGACTGCGCCACCACGGGCTCGGCCTCGGTGCCGGCCCCACCGCCGCCGGAGCGCTCCGGCGCAGGTGCGTCGAGAGCCTCCGCCTCGCTCATGCTGTCGGCGGCGGAATCGCCGTCGGATCCGGCGTCGAGGCGGGACTGGGACGTACTGCCGCCACCGGAGGCCTCGCCGTCGCCACCGGAGGAGCAGGCGGCGAGGGTGAGGGCGATCAGGAGCAGGGCGGCGACGCCGCCGAGGGCACGGGTGCAGCGGAGCGGGCGGGACGGCTTCATGCGCCCTTCGACGCGCTGCCCCGCTTCCTGGTTCCGGTGGACGTGCGGGTTCTCGTCGTGGTGGTCGTCGAGCCGGCCCCGGTGGTGGCCTTGGCGGCGGTCTTCTTGGCGGGCGTGCTGGGGAGCAGCCGCACCAGCGGGGCGCTCTCGCGATCCTCGACCTCGAGCCAGTCCTGGGAGTTGACCAGCTGGCCGAGGCGGGAGAACCCGTAGTTGCGGGAGTCGAACGAGGCGTGGGCGGTGCCGAGGAACTGGCCGAGCGCGCCCAGCGTGGCCCAGCCGTCCTCGCGCGCCGTGGCCTGGAGGGCGGCGGTGACGATCTCGCGCAGGTCCGGCAGCGGCTCGGCGTCCTCGCCGCTGGTGTCGGGCTCGGCCTTGGTGCCCTCCTTGCCCAGCACCTCGAGGAAGATGAACCGGTCGCAGGCCGCGATGAGCGAGGCCGGGGTGCGGCGTCGGCCGAGGCCGTAGACGGTCTTGCCGGACTCCCGGATCCGCGTCGCCAGCCGGGTGAAGTCGCTGTCGCTCGACACCAGCGCGAAGGCGTCGAGGTTGCCGGCGTACAGCAGGTCCATCGCGTCGATGATGAGCGCGGAGTCCGTGGCGTTCTTGCCGCGGGTGTTGGCGAACTGCTGCATCGGCTGGATCGCGTGCCGCGGCATCACGTCCTTCCACCCGGTCAGCTGCTGGGAGGTCCAGTCGCCGTAGGCGCGCTTGACGGTCGGGACGCCGTAGCGGGCGAGCTCCTCGAGCAGGAGGGCGGCGCTGGACGGCGAGGTGTTGTCGGCGTCGATGAGGACGGCGAGGCGTGCGGACGGGTCGGCCACGGCAGTCACTCTAGGTGTCGCCGCCGGTCTCCGCGTCCGCGCCCCGAGGCGCGTCTGCAACGCTTCAGCTGTGCGGATCGTCGTGGTCGGAGCCGGCATCGCCGGCCTGACGGCCGCCCACGACCTGGTGACCGCGGGCCACGACGTCGTCGTGCTCGAGGCGGCCGACCGGCCGGGCGGGAAGATCCGCCGTCACGAGGTCGGCGGCGCGCTGGTCGACGTCGGGGCCGAGGCGATGGTGGCCCGCCGGCCCGAGGGCGTCGGGCTCGCCCACGAGGTCGGCGTCGACGTGGTGCATCCCGCGGTGCAGTCGTCGCGGGTGTGGACGCGCGGCTCGCTGCGCCCGCTGCCGCGCACGTTGCTGGGCTGGCCGCTCGACCTCGACGGCCTGGAGAGCTCAGGGATCCTCTCCGCCGACGGCATGGTGCGAGCCCGGCACCAGTTCGGCGACGCCGCCCGCGCCCACCCGGCCGATGTCTCGGTGGGGGAGCTGGTGGGCACCCGGTTCGGCGACGAGGTGGTCGACCGGCTCGTGGAGCCGCTGCTGGGAGGGGTGTACGCCGGGCATGCCCGGGGCATCTCGGCCCGGGCCGCGGCGCCCCAGCTGCTCGCGCTCGCAGCCGGAGGCGCGCCGCCCGACTCCGACCCCGGCTCCCCGGTGTTCGCCACCCCGCGCGGCGGGATGGGCGTGCTCGTCGACCGGCTGGCCGCCGGGGTCGACGTCCGCACGGGAGTCACCGTGCGCTCACTGGCTCGCTCTGGCCGACGGGTTCGACGTCGACGGCGAGGCCGCCGACGGCGTCGTGCTCGCCACTCCCGCGGCTCCCACCGCCCGGCTGTTGGCTGGGCTCGCCCCGCTCGCGTCCGCCGAGCTCTCCTCCGTCTCGTACGCCTCGGTCGCCGTCGTCACGCTCGCCCTCGACCCCGACGCCGTGCCCGACGTCGTGCGCGGGGCCTCCGGGTTCCTGGTGCCGCCCGTCGACCGGCGGCGCATCAAGGCGGCGACCTTCTCGAGCAGCAAGTGGGGCCTCGACCACGACGTCGTGCTGCTGCGCGCCTCGCTCGGCCGGATCGGCGAGGAGCGCACGCTGCAGCGGCCGGACGCCGAGCTGGTGGCCGACGCGATCGCCGACCTGCGCGAGGCCACCGGGCTCACCGCCGCGCCGCTGGACACCCACGTGCAGCGGTGGGGCGGGGGACTGCCGCAGTACGAGGTGGGCCACCTCGACCGGGTGGCGCGGGTGCGGGACGCCGTCGCCGCCGTGCCCGGGCTCGCCGTGTGCGGTGCCGCCTACGACGGCGTCGGCATCGCCGCGTGCATCGGTTCGGGCCGGGCGGCGGCCCGGGGCGTCGTGTCCTGACCGCGTCCCGACGGCCACCGTGGATGCTCCCGCTCACGAGGCGGAGGGCCGGCGTGCGCACCACGTAGACCGGGCCGAGGGTTCCGCCGGGTGATTTGCCGGAGAAACCGTCACGTGCGAGCGCCCCGCGTGTCACAGTCGCGCTGCTCCCCGCGCCGCCCCGGTGCGCCCCACGGGAGCGACCGATCGGGGTCCGGGTGAGGGTGACGTTCTGCGGCGTGCGGGGCTCGACCCCGGCGCCCGGCGCCGCCTTCCTGCGCTACGGCGGACAGACCTCCTGCGTCGCGATCGCCCGCCGACGGCAGCCGCCCCGGCTGCTCCTCGACGCCGGCACCGGCATGACGGCTGTCAGCGGCCTGCTCGACGGCGCGGCCGTTCGCCGGCTCGGTGCTGGTCGGGCACCTGCACTGGGACCACACCCAGGGCATGCCGTTCTTCGGCGCGGGGTTCCTCGCCGGGCACCGGGTCGACGTGCTCATCCCCGAGCAGGGCGAGTCGGCCGAGGCCGTGATGGAGCGCGGCTTCTCCCCGCCGCACTTCCCGATCAAGCCCCGCCAGCTCGGTGCCGGGTGGTCGTTCTCCGGCCTGGAGGAGGGCGCGCACGTGGTCGAGGGGTTCGACGTGCTGGCGCGCGAGATCCCGCACAAGGGCGGCCGCACCTTCGGGTTCCGCGTGAGCCGACGGCGACTCCTCGGTGGCCTACCTGTCCGACCACAGCCCGACCTCGGTGGGCCCCGGCCCGGACGGGCTGGGGGCGCGGCACGAGGCGATTCTCGCGCTCGTCACCGGCGCCGACGTGATGATCCACGACGCCCAGCACACCGCCGACCAGTTCCCCGCTGTCGGCTTCCTCGGCCACGCCAGCCCGGAGTACTGCGTCGAGGTCGCCCGGGAGGCCGGCGTCCGCACCCTCGTGCTGTTCCACCACGCGCCGTCGCGCACCGACGACGAGGTCGACGCGATCCTCGGCCGCCGCGCGCCACCGGGCCGGCGACGACGTGGTGGTCCTCGCCGCCTGCGAGGGCCTCGTCCTCGACCTCCCCCACCAGCACACCGATCTCGCGAGGGGAGCCGTCGATGCCGCAGTGTCCGACCTGTAGCCACGCCGAGCCCGGAGGGCGCCAAGTTCTGCCTGGAGTGCGGGACGCCGTTCGCCCGCGGCTGCCCCTCCTGCGGCCACCCGGTGCCGCCGGGGGGCAAGTTCTGCATGGAGTGCGGCACGCCCGTTGCCGGTGCGGGGCCCGCCGTCGCCGCCGCGCCCCGCCGGCCACGTAGCGCCGGTGTCGGCGTCGGCCGACGTCCCGGTCTCGGAGCGGCGGACGACGACGGTGCTGTTCGGTGACCTGGTGTCGTTCACGACGCTCTCGGAGGCCCGCGACCCCGAGGAGGTGCGCGAGCTGCTCAGCGAGTACTTCGCGGTGGCCCGCACGGTGGTCGGCCGCTACGGCGGCACCATCGAGAAGTTCATCGGCGACGCGGTGATGGCGGTGTGGGGCGTGCCGGTCTCGCACGAGGACGACGCCGAGCGCGCGGTCCGGGCCGGACTCGACCTGGTGGAGGCGGTGGCCGCCCTCGGGCGCCGAGGTGGGGGCGCCAGGACTGTCGATGCGCGTCGGGATCGTCACCGGCTCGGTGGCGGTGACGCTGGGCGCGGTCAACGAGGGCATGGTGGCCGGCGACGCGGTGAACACCGCGGCGCGGGTGCAGACCGCGGCGGAGCCGGGCACGGTGTGGGTCGACCAGGAGACGCGCGGCCTGACCGCCGCCGCGGTCGCCTACAGCGACATGGGCGAGCACGCGATGAAGGGCAAGGCCGAGCCCGCCCGGTTGTTCCGGGCCGACGACATCGTGGCCGCGATCGGCGGGGCGCAGCGGGTCGACGGGCTCGAGGCGCCGATGACCGGCCGCGACGTCGAGGTGCGCCGGGTCAAGGAGCTGTTCCACGCCACCCAGTCCGACGGGCGGCCGCGGGTGGTCGCTGGTGAGCGCGCTGCCCGGGTCTGGGCAAGAGCCGGCTGGGCTGGGAGTTCGAGAAGTACGTCGACGGCCTGTCCGACGTCGTGCGGTGGCACCGCGGCCGGAGCCTGTCGTACGGCGACGGCGTCGCGTTCTGGGCCTTCGCCGAGATGGTCCGCTCCCGGCTCGGGCTGCTGGAGGGCGAGGACGCGGAGTCGGTGCGGTCCCGCGTGGCGTCGGGCTGCGCCGAGCTGGCTGCGGACGACGTCGGAGGCCGCGTGGCTGACCTCGCGCGTGGAGGCGTTGCTGGGGGTGTGGGAGGGGCCGGCGTTCGACCGGACCGACCTGTTCGCGGCGTGGACGACGCTGCTCGACCGGGTCGGGCAGACCGATGTGAACGGCGTGAGCCTGGCGCCCGTCGTGCTGCTGTTCGAGGACGCGCAGTACGCCGACTCCGGGCTGCTCGACCTCGTCGAGCACCTCCTGGAGTCGGCCCGGGCGCCGGTGTTCGCCCTGGTGCTCACCCGACCCGAGCTGCTCGAGCAGCGGCCCTCGCTGGTGGCCGGACGCCGGGCCACCGTGATCGAGCTGGCACCGCTCGGCGACGCTGCGATGGGCACGCTGGTCGACGGGCTCGTCGCCGACCTGCCCGACCGCGCCCGCAGTGCCATCGCCGCTCGCGCCGAGGGCGTGCCGCTGTACGCCGTCGAGACCGTGCGGTCGCTGATCGACCGCGACGTGGTGGTGGCCCGCGACGGCCGCTACGTGTTCGTCGACCACGACCACCAGCTGGTCGACCTCGACCAGCTCGCCGCACCCACGAGCCTGCAGACCCTGATCGCCTCCCGCCTCGACGCGCTCACGCCGCTGGAGCGCCGGACGGTGCAGGACGCCAGCGTGCTCGGGATGACCTTCCGCCACGACGGGCTGATGGCCCTCAACGACGTCGGCAGCTACGAGCTCGACCTGGCCCTGGCCGGGCTGGTGCGCAAGGGCCTCGTGGAGACCAAGCACGACCCCCGCTCGCCCGAGCGCGGCCAGTACGGCTTTCTCCAGGCGCTGGTGCGCGAGGTCGCCCACAGCACCCTGGCCCGCAAGGACCGCCGCGCCCGCCACCTCGCGGCCGCCGACCACCTGGAGAGCGAGGGCGGCGACACCATCGAGGCCCTGGCCGGCGTCATCGCCCAGCATCTGCTCGACGCCCTGGACGCGACGAGCGCCCACGACGCCGCCCGGGTCCCGCTCGCGGCGCGCACGCGCCGGGTGCTGGTGGCCACCGCGGCCCGAGCGGAGTCGCTCGGCTCCCCCCACGAAGCGCTGCAGGCCACCCGCAACGCGCTCGCCCTCGAGCCCGGAGCCGAGGAGACCCTCGACCTGCAGGCCCGCGGCGCGCGGGTCGCGGTGGCGGGCGGAGACTACGAGCGCGGCCTGGACCTCGGCGCCGCCGCGTTCGCCGGCTACCAGCGAGCGGATCGCGCCACCGACGCGGCGGCCGTCTGCTATGACCTGAACTTCGCCGCGCTCGGCCTCGGCCGGGGTTCCGAGGCCGCGCAGTTCGCGCGCACCGGGCTGGAGCTCGTCGCTGCGGAGGACCATCGGCTCCGGATCAACCTGCTGCGCGCTCTCCTCGGCGCGGTGCGCTTCGCGCCTGACCAGTCGGAGCGGACTGAGCGGACCCTGGAGATGGTGAGGCTGGCCGAGGAGCTGGGCAGTCCCGCAGACCTGGTGACCGCTCTGAACAACCTGGCGATCATGCTCGTGGACGCAGGCAGCCCGACCGCGTATGTGGCGGTCCTGGAGCGCTGCATCACCCTGTCGCGGCAGCACCGGCTCATGCAGCCCCTCAGCAGGTCGCTGTGCAACCTGGCCGCGGAGCTGTATCCGAACGAGCTGGCCCGGTCGATCGAGCTGGTCGAGGAGTCGATCGTGACCTCGAAGCAGGTCGGTGAAAGCTACATGCTCGAGACGGCCCTCGGCAACGCAGGTTTCAGCTGGTGGCTCGCCGGCGACTTCGACCGGGTCGGCGGCGAGTTCGACGACTACCTCGACGGCCGGGCCTCCACCGCGGCCGAGGGCTGGCTGCTGTGCGCCGAGGCCGCCGTGCGGCGCGCCCGCGGGGAGAGGCTCCGGGTCCGAGACGAGCTCCCCGACTCCGAGGATCCGTGGGAGCAGCACGGCACGGACCTCTACCTCGCCCTGCGACGGGAGGACGACGGCGACCTCGTGGCGGCGGCTGCGGTCGCGGCCGAGGTCACGCACCGCACCTACGGGGACGGCGACATGATGGAGGACTTCGAGGTGGGCTGGGCGCCCGCCGTCGACCTCCAGCTGCGGGCCGGTGATCTGGACGCGGCCGAGCGCCTCCTTCCGTTGGCCGGCCCGGTGCTGGGCGGCCGGGCGCGCGCGCTGACCCTGGCGGAGCACGCCCGGCTCCGGGGCACGATCGCTGCGCGTCGCGGTCACGATGCCGAGGCCGACCTCGCCGAGGCGGTGGAGCGGCACGACGTCTACGGCGCCCCGTACCTCGCCGCGGTGAGCCGGCTCGAGCTCGGCCGGTGGCTCCTCGCCCAGGGTCGCGGCGCCGAGGCCGTGCCGCTGCTCGAGGCTGCCCGGGCCACCTTCCTCCGGCTCGGTGCCGCCGCCACGCTCACGGAGCTCGACGCCGTCGCGCCGTCGGAGGTGCTGACCTCGTGAGCGCAACCACCACAGGCCCGCTCGCCCGCACCGTCGGCGCCGTCGGCGCCGTGCTCGGCAACCGCAACCTGCGGCTGGTGCAGATCGCGCTGCTGGTGTCGCTGATCGGCGACGGCGCCTACGTCACCGCCGTCACCGTCTGGGCCTACGGGCAGGGCGGGGCGCAGGCGGTCGGTCTGTTCACGGCGGCGTTCATGACGGCGTCCGCGGTGCTCGCGCCGGTGGGCGGGGCCGTGGCCGACCGGTACTCCCGGCGCGTCACGCTGCTGGCGTGCGACGGCGTCCGCGTCGCGCTCGTGGCGGGTGCAGCGGTGTGCCTGGTGGCCGACAGCGCGATCGCGGTCTACGTGCTCTCGGTGGTCGCGGGCGTGTTCAACGCACCCTTCCGCTCGGCCCAGCGTGCCTGGATGCCGGCGCTGGCGAGCACCCCGCGCGAGCTGACGGCGTCCAACGCGGCGAGCAGCACCTTCGAGAGCCTCGCGGTCTTCATCGGGCCGGCCCTCGGCGGACTGCTGCTCGTGCTCACCGACGTCGGCGTCGTCTTCTGGTTCAACGTGGCCACGTTCGCACTGTCGATCGCGCTCGTACTCGTGGTGCGGGAACCGCGGGCGGAGACCAACGACCAGTCCGACGAGTCCGAGGGGGCGATCGCGCAGCTGGTCGCCGGATTCCGTCTCCTCGGCGGTGACGCCGACCTGCGCAACGTGACGGGCCAGGTGGCCGCGCAGACCTTCGTCGGCGGCGCCGCCCGGGTGTTCCTCGTCGTGATGGCGATCGAGATCTTGCTTACCGGGGCCAGCGGCGTCGGGCTGCTCGACGCGATCATCGGCGTCGGGTCGATCGTCGGCGGCGTCGTCGCCCTGGTCCGGGTGGAACGGCAGCGACTCGGCCGCGACCTGGCCTTCGGCGTGATGCTGTGGTCGGCGCCGCTCGGGCTGATCGTGGTGTGGCCCCACCCCGTCACGGTGGTGGTGGCGCTGGTGATCCTCGGCGTGGCCAACCCGCTCGTCGACGTCAACCTCGACACCATCGTCATGCGCATGACGCCCGACCACACGATGGCGCGGGTCTTCTCGGCCCTCGACACCTGCTACATCGCCACGAAGGCGCTCGGCTCGATCGTCACGCCCGTCCTGATCCTCCTGGTCGGTCTGCGCTGGACCCTCGTCGCCGTCGGCCTGCCCGTGCTGCTGATCGCCCTCGGCAGCTGGCGGCGCATGGTGCGGCTCGACGAGCGGCTCGTACCGCCGGCGGGGTTGCCGCTGCTGCGTGGCATCCCGTGGTTCGCGCTCCTCGATCCGCCGACCCTCGAGGCACTCGCCCAGGGCCTCCGCGAGATCCGCGTGCCCGCCGGCACCGCGATCATCACCGAGGGTGACGAGGGCGACGCCTTCTACGTGATCGAGGAGGGCACGGTCGTCGTCACCCAGGAGGGCCGGCTGCTGCGCGAGGAGGGCCCGGGCGAGTACTTCGGCGAGATCGCGCTGCTCCAGCAGGTGCCGCGCACCGCGACGGTCACCGCCACGTCCGACGTCGTCCTGCGGGCCCTCGACCGACCGCTCTTCCTCGGCGCCCTCTCCGGCGAGAGCCTCACGATGGCCGGCGACGTCGCCGCCACCCGCCTCAGCCACACCGGCGACGACGCCGAGTCGGCGCTAGATGACACGTGAGAGACGCCGAGTCGGCGCTAGATGACACGTGAGAGTCGCCGAGTCGGCTTGTCATGACGCGCCGACTCGGCGTTGTCCACAGGTGCGAGGGACGCGAGGTTCGCCGTCGTCGGCTCGGGCAAGGCCAGGGACATGCGATATGCCGACCTCCGCGACCTCCAGGGCAGACCTTCCTCGACGCTTCATGCCCGCTCCCGCTCGATCGGCCGTTCATGGCTACCCAAGCTCGCGACGTCGGCGTGGATGGGCGGGTGCTGGGCTGGCCGGCCCGGGAGGGGTTCGTGCGGCAGCCGATCAAGGGCGTCTACGTCGCCGCTCAGGTCCCCGACGAGACGTCCATCCGCTGCCTGATGCTCCGGATGGTGATGCCGCCGGACTGCGTGGTCGTGGACCGCCATGCGGCGTGGCTGCTCGGCGCTCCCATGGCGCTCGCGCCCAACGAGCACCTCGAGGCACGGCCGATCTCGGTGTTCCGGCCGTCGGGGCATGGTCGCCTGCGCAACGGCCTCGCGGACAGCGGCGAGCGCAACCTGCTTCCGCGGGACGTGGTGGAGATCGGAGGGATCCAGGTCACGACGCCGCTGCGGACGGCGTGTGACCTCGGTCGGGTCCGCTACCCCGAGCCCGCGATCGCCGGGATCGACGCGATGCTGGCTCTCGGCGTCGACAAGCGGGAGCTGCTCGACGGCATCGGTCGGTTCCGTGGGATGCGCTGGGTGACGACGCTTCGTGCGGTCGCCCCCCTGGGAGACGGGCGCGCTCAGTCGCCGGGCGAGTCGGTGCTGCGGCTGCGATGGATCCAGGCGGGCCTTCCGACGCCGATCCCTCAGGTCGAGGTCCGGCGCGACGGCGTCCTGCTCGCCGTCCTCGACATCGCGAACGAGGACCTGCGCTACGCCGCTGAGTACGACGGCCGCGAGTGGCACTCCTCGCCCACCCAGCGCGGTCACGACGAGGCGCGCCGCGCCGAGGTCGAGTTCGAGCGCTGGGTCGTCGACCCGTTCGTGGCGGAGAACGTCTTCGGCCTGACCCAGAACGCCGAGCGGATGCTGCGCGAGGGCGCCGCCCGAGCCCGCCGCGAGCTCGGATGCCGAGTCGGCGCGTGATCTAGCGCCGACTCGGGCCTTCTGGCGTGCGATGTGGCGCCGACTCGCGAGTCGGCGTGTCATGACGCGCCGAGCTCGGGCCTTCTGGCGTGCGATCTTGCGCCGACTCGGCGTCAACCCGAGGTGAGGGCGTCCCAGACGTCGTCGGCGCGGTCGTGGGTGCCGAGCCCGCGGGTGACGTACGCCGCGGCGTCACCGGCCGCCGAACGAGAACCAGCCGCGCAGCCGCCGGCGCCGCCCATGCCGAGGTCCTCGCTCGTCGACCTGGAAGCCGCAGCGTCCAGGTGACCTCGCGGCCGAGCACGCAGGTCGTGGCCGGTGACCTGCGGGCCGACGTAGTCGCGGTGCAGGTCGGGGCCGAGGAGGCCGGCCACGGCGCCGTCGGGTCGCAGCAGGTCGTCGTAGAAGCGTGGCCAGCCCGCGCGCCGAGGCGTGCAGGCTGATCGCCGCGAACGACGTGGTGCGCCAGCGCTCGGAGTTGAGCACGGCGGGGTCGAGGAGCCCGGACGGGTGCGCCAGGGCCGGTCCCCAGCGCGGGTCGTCGGTGTGAGTCCGCGCCAGGCCGTCGTCGAGGGCACGACGTCGGCCACCCGGTCGAGGTCGGCGGCCGGGACGCGCAGGTGCAGGTCCCACCCGTGCGCGGCCGCGAGCGCGGCGAACCGGTCGGCCAGGTCGGCGCCGGTGGCGTGCCGCACGAGCGCGTCGCACAGGTGGCCGTAGGTCAGCGCGTGCTCGGCGACGGCGGTGCCCGGCTCGTGCACCGGCTCGGCGAGCCGCGAGCAGGTCCGAGAGGCCGGCGAGGTCGTCGAACGGCAGGTCGCGTCGCGGGACCGGCACGCCGGCCTGGTGGGCACAGCACGTGCCGCACGGTCGTGCGCGTCCTTGCCGTGCGCGCCGTACGCCGGCCACACCTCGGCCACGGGCTGGTCGAGCCCGAGCGCGCCGTCGGCGACCGCGGTGAGCACGGTGAGCGCCGCGAACGGCTTGGCCACCGAGTAGGCTCATGACGAGCGTGTCCGTCGTCCACGGCGCGACGCCGTCGCGGGTGCCGACGACTGCGTCGTCGACCACCTCGCCGTCGCGGAGCACGCACACGGCGCCACCGGGCTCCGAGGTCCTCGGCAGCGAGACGGTGAGCAGCTCGAGGGACGGGCCACCGGAGCGATCCTGCCCATCATCGCGGCAGAATGGCGGCGAGTGAGGAGCGAGCCGCAGTCGAACGCCGCGCGGATCAAGGAGATCAACGACACGATCCGCTACACGATGTGGTCGGTGTTCCGGCTCGACCACGGTGCTCGGCGAGGACGCCGACCGCGCGGCCGAGGGCGCCGAGGTCGAGAAGCTGTTCGCCGAGCTCGCCGAGTCCGACGTCGTCGTGCGCGGCGTCTACGACGTCAGCGGGCTGCGCGCCGACGCCGACGTGATGGTCTGGTGGCACGCCGCCACCTCCGAGCAGCTGCAGGCGGCCTACCACCGGTTCCGCCGGACCGCCTTCGGCCGCCGGCTCGACGCCGGTGTGGTCGCAGATGGCGCTGCACCGGCCGGCGGAGTTCAACAAGAGCCACGTGCCGGCGTTCCTCGCCGACGAGGCGCCAAGGGGCACGTGTGCGTCTACCCGTTCGTGCGCTCCTACGAGTGGTACCTGCTGCCCGAGGAGGAGCGCCGCGACATGCTCAAGGAGCACGGCAAGATGGCGCGCGACTACCCCGACGTGCGGGCCAACACGGTCTCGTCGTTCGCGCTCGGCGACTACGAGTGGCTGCTGGCCTTCGAGGCCGACGAGCTGCACCGCATCGTCGACCTGATGCGCGCACCTGCGCGCGACCGGCGCCCGGCGCCACGTGCGCGAGGAGGTGCCGTTCTACACCGGCGCGCTCACGCCGGTCGCCGACCTCGTCGACCGGCTGCCGTGACGCTCCCGCACCCGTACGAGGACCGCGGCGAGCTCGGTCGCGGCGGCATGGGCGCCGTGCACAGCGCGTTCGACCTCGACCTCGAGCGCACCGTCGCGATCAAGGCCTTGCTGCCCGGCCTCGAGGCCGACGACATGGTGGTGCGGACCTTCGTCGACGAGGCGCGCATCACCGCCCTGATCGAGCACCCGAACGTCGCTCCGGTGCACCGGCTGGAGCGACGGGACGACGGGTCCCTGCTCCTGGTCATGAAGCTGATCGACGGCCGGACGCTGCGCGAGCACCTCGCCGAGCTCCCCGAACCGCCGTGGACGGCGGAGATCCTGGACACCGTCCTCTCGGCCTTCGTCAAGGTCTGCGACGCCGTGGCGTTCGCCCACAGCCGCGGCGTGATCCACCTCGACCTCAAGAGCGACAACATCATGCTCGGCAGCTACGGCCAGGTGTACGTGCTCGACTGGGGCGTCGCCCGCTACCGGCCGCGGGACGAGCAGGGACCGACGCTGACGGTGCCGTCGGAGCACCGGGTGTCGACCGGGACGCCGTCGTACATGAGTCCCGAGCAGGTGCTGTTCTCCGACGCCGACATCAGCGAGCGCACCGACGTCTACCTGCTCGGCGGCATCCTGTACGAGATCCTCACCGGCGCGCCGCCCGCACACCGGCCGCACCATGGCCGAGGTGGTCGGCCTCGGCGCTCCGCGGACTGGTGCCGCCGCCGGCCGTCCGTGCTTCGGAGCGGCAGCCGCCGCCGCGGGCTGGCGGCGATCGCCGATGCGCGCGCTCGAGGCCGACCCGGCGAACCGCTACCAGAGCGTGCTCGAGCTCGCAGCAGGACGTGAAGGCGTTCCGCCGGGGCGAGCCGCTAGACGACGGCGACGCCCTCGCGTGCGGTGAGGTCGGCGTACGCCGCCGACCAGCCGCGCGGTCACCGGGCCGCGGGCGCCGCTGCCGATCCGCCGTCCGTCGATCGCGACCACCGGCGTCAGCCCGCCCATCGTGCCGGTGACGAACACCTCGTCGGCGGTGTAGTGCTGCACCACCGAGTGATCGCCGACGACGGCCGGAATCCCCTCCGTTGAGCAGATCTGGAGGATCGTCTCGCGCGCGTGATGCCCTCCGGGCAGGCCTTGGTGGTGGACGTGTGCAGGACGCCGTCGGTCACGAAGAACACGTGGGTGGCGTTGGTCTCGGCGACGAAGCCGGCGTCGTCGAGCATCAGCGCGTCGTCGGCGCCGGCCACGTTGGCCTCGATCTTGGCGAGGATCGAGGTGAGCAGGTTGTTGTGGTGGATCTTCGGGTCGAGCGAGTCGGCGCGGTGCCGGCGCACCGACGACGTGACGAGGGTGATGCCGCCGTCGTCGTAGACCGGCGACTTGAACTCGGCGAGCACGATCAGCGTCGGACCGGCCTGGTTGAGCCGGGGGTCCATCCCGCTGGTGACCTTGACGCCGCGGGTCAGCGTGAGCCGGACGTGCACGTCGTCGCGCATGTCGTTGGCGGCGAGGGTGCGGCGTGATCTGCTCGATGATCTCGTCGTCGGACGGGACCGCCTCGAAGGCCAGCGCCTGCGCCGAGCGCCGCAGCCGGGCCAGGTGCTCGGTGAGCCGGAAGATCCGGCCGTCGTAGAGCCGCAGCCCCTCCCAGACGGCGTCGCCGCCCTGCACCACCGAGTCGAACGGGCTGATCCGCGCCTCGTCGGGCCGTGACAGCACGCCGTTCACGTTGACGAGCAGGTCGGCGTTGCGGGGGTCGTAGGCTCTGCTGCATCTCAGGTCGTCCTGATCCGGTAGGGGGCGAGGGCCTCGTAGTAGGGGCGGCACTGGTCGAGCAGCGGCTCGAGCCGGCCGGGCAGCGGGTCGTGGCTGCCGGGGGACTCGGCGGCGAAGCCGGTGGACGCCTCGACGCCGGCGTACCAGTGCGGCGCCCAGACGCCGTCGGTGTCGCGCGGCCCGGCGGGCCAGGCCAGCATCGCGTCGTCGAAGGCGATGCCGAGGGTGCTCGCAGAGCGCGGTGAGGCGTGGCGCGCGGGTCGGCGAGCACGTCGGCGGCGTCGACCACCGGCCCGCCCCACCGCTCGAACACCTCCACCTGCTGCGGCAGCCCGAGGTCGGCGAGCGTCGGCTCCTCGCGGACCTTCGCGTACGACGTCAGCACCCGCTCCGGGTCGCGCACCAGGAAGGCGTGGGTGAGCGCGCCCAGCGGCTCGCGCGGCATCTCCGGCAGCAGGTGGTGGGTCATGTGCTTCTGGTACTGCAGCGGCGTCGGAACCGGGCCGCTCGTGATCTCGACGGCGAGCGTGTCCCAGTCGGTGCTCTGCGAGGCGATCACGTCGTCGCGGCCGGGGTGGTCGAGCCCGGTGGCCCGCAGGTAGGCGGCGTAGAGCGGCTCGTCGACCGGCGTGCAGTCCGCGCGGTTCCCGAAGCTGCGCATCAGCGCGGTGGAGAGGTTGCGCGGCCCCGACCACATCGCGATCCGGAGTGTCATCGGGGCGGTGTCGTCGTCGTACTGGGGCAGCTCGTCGACGTCTGACCGCCGACCCCCTCCA
>CAVRKT010000009.1:0-17739 GCA_963721965.1 uncultured Actinomycetota bacterium
AGCTCGGCCGTGCCGACTCCGCGCTGCGCGGCATCGTGTCGGTGAGCAACGGGCTCGTCGGCAAGTCGATCCTCGGCTACGGCACCGAGGAGCAGAAGCAGGAGTGGCTGCCGCGGCTCGCCACGGCCGAGGCGCTCGGCTGCTTCGGCCTCACCGAGCCCGACACCGGGTCCGACGCCGGCAACCTCACCTCGCGCGCCGTCCGCGACGGCGACGACTACCTGATCACCGGCCGCAAGCTGTTCATCACCAACGGCACCTGGGCGCAGCTCGCGCTCGTCTTCGCCCGCACCGGCGGTGAGGGCCCGCGCGGCATCTCCGCGTTCCTCGTGCCCACCGACGCCGACGGCTTCGAGGCCATCGAGATCAAGGGCAAGCTCGGGCTGCGCGGCCAGGCCACCGCCGAGCTCGTGCTCGACGACGTGCGCGTGCCGGCGTCGGCGATGCTCGGCGGGCCCGACGGCGAGGGGCAGGGCTTCAAGGTCGCGATGAGCTCGCTCGACAAGGGCCGGGTGTCGGTGGCGGCCGGCTGCGTCGGCATCGTGCAGGGCTGCCTGGAGTCGGCGGTCGACTACGCCACCACCCGCACCCAGTTCGGACGCCCGATCGCCGGCTTCCAGCTGGTGCAGGACCTGATCGCCGACATCTCCCTGGACGCCGACGCCGCCCGGCTGCTCGTCTGGCGCGCCGCCGACCTGCTCGACCGCGGCGCCGACCGGGCGCAGCTCTCCGTCGCGGCGTCCAAGGCCAAGCTGTTCGCCAGCGAGGCCGCCGTCCGCGCCGCCAACGCCTGCCTCCAGGTGCACGGCGGCTCCGGCTACGTCGACGAGTACCCCGCCGCCAAGTATCTCCGCGACGCCCGCGTGATGACCCTCTACGAGGGCACCTCCCAGATCCAGAAGCTCCTCATCGGCCGGCACGAGACGGGCATCAGCGCGTTCACCTGACCACTACACAGCCCGGCGGCCCCACCGCTGGACGACGGGGCGGACCCGGCGCAGGCGGAGGTCGTGCTCGGCGAAGGTGCCGGCGACGATCGGGTCGCGGGAGGCCATGACGCCGAGGAGCAGGTGGCCGCTGTGGGTGCGGTTGCCCGACAGGGCCCGCTCGCGGAGCGCGAGCACGAGCACGTCGCGGGTGCGGGGGGTGGGACGACGGCCGCGCCAGTCGGGCTGCTCGTCGAACGGCGGGTTGACGGCCGCGAGCAGGGTGGCGACGTCGATGCCCGGGGACTCGACCTCCTCGACGTCGATGGTGTCGGCGGCGTCGAGCCAGCGCCGATCGAGGGTGACCCGCAGCTCGTCGGGGCTCACCTCGAGATGGACGAGCACGTCGCGGACGAACCGGTCGCCGAGCAGTGCGCGCAGCACGTGGTGGGGCTGCACGTCGAAGCGGTCCCTCACAGGATCACGGTACGGCGCGACGGGTCTCCAGGACCCGGAATCCCTTGGCGCTGGCCAGGCGGGTGGTGGGCCAGCCCTGCTCACCGAGCCAGCGCTGCAGCGAGTCGGCGCCGAGGTTCTTGCCCACCACCAGCACCGCGCGGCCGCCCGGCGCGACCCGGGGCAGCCAGGTGAGCAGCAGGTCGTGCAGCGCGGCCTTGCCCACCCGGATCGGCGGGTTCGACCAGATCTCGTCGAAGGTGGCGGCGGGGTCGACGCCGTCGGGCAGGACCGCGCGGAACTGCCCGGCCACCCCGCACGCCGTCGCGTTCTCGTTCGCCAGGAGCAGCGCCCGCTCGTTGACGTCGACGGCGGTGACCTCGGCGCCGGACGCCGCGGCCGCCACGCCGATCACGCCGTAGCCGCAGCCGAGGTCGAGCACCCGGGTGCCGGCGGCCGGTGGCTCGGTCTCCCGGAACAGCACCGCGGTGCCGCCGTCGAGCCGCCCGTTCGCGAAGACGCCGGAGCCGGTGTCGAGCGTGAGCCGGTGTCCCCACACCTCGACGTCGACCGGGGTGCGGGTGAACGGCACGGCCGGATCGGCCGAGAAGTAGTGCTCACCCACGGCGCGCCCGCGTCTGGTCGGCCCGTGCGGTGAGCTCGTCGTCGGGCGGGTAGGCGACCTCCTCGAGCGTGAGCCCGTGCGCGTGCGCCACGGTCACGGACGGGGTCGCGCCGCTCGGCGGCGAGGATCTCGCCGGCCCACGCCAGCGGGCGACGGCCGTCCCCGACGGCGAGCAGGCAGCCGACGAGCGAGCGCACCATCGAGTGGCAGAACGCGTCGGCGCGCACGGTGGCGACGGCCCGGCCGGCGTCGTCGCGCGCCCACGCCAGGTCCAGCAGGGTGCGGATCGTCGTCGCCCCCGCACGGCGCTTGCAGAAGGCCGCGAAGTCGTGGCGACCCACCAGCGTCGCCGCCGCCTCGTTCAGCAGGTCGAGGTCGAGCGGACGTGGCCACGTGACCACGTGCCGGCGGGTGAGCGGGTCGAGCGGGGTCTCGGTGTCGGCCACCCGGTAGGCGTAGCGCCGCCACAGCGCGCCGAACCTCGCGTCGAAACCGGGCGGCGCCTCGGCCACGCGCCGCACGCGCACGTCGTCGGACAGCACGCCGTTGAGCCGGCGCGCGAGCTGCCCGGGCACCGCGTCGACGTCGACGTGCGTCACCTGGCCGCGGGCATGGACCCCGGCGTCGGTGCGACCGGCGCACACCACCGACACCGGCGCGGGCGTGCGGAGCACGGTGGCGAGGGCGGCCTCGAGCTCACCCTGCACGGTGCGGAGCCCCGGCTGGGTGGCCCAGCCGTGGAACGACGTGCCGTCGTAGGCGAGGTCGATCCGCAGGCGCACCGCGCGATTGTGTCAGTCGGTCCGGGCGCTGCGTTCCAGCTCCGCCCGGGTCGGGGGGTCGGCGCCGACGCGGGAGACGGTGATCGCGGCGGCGCGGGCGGCGTGGGCGAGCACCTCGGCGGGGTCGCGGCCCCGGTCGTCCCACAGCGCGTCGATCATCGCGGCCATGAAGGTGTCGCCGGCGCCGATGGTGTCGGCGACCTCGGCCACCTCCACGGGTGCGGTGACGACGCCGTCGTCGTCGTACCAGCGGGAGCCGTCGACGCCGCGGGTCACGACGACGATCGTGGCGCCGAGCGAGCGCAGGTGGGCGGCGGCGGCGTCGAGGTCGCGGCCGGGCCAGAGCGCGGCGAGGTCCTCGTCACTGGCCTTCACCAGGTCGGCGCGGCGCGCCACCTCCTCGGCCTGCGCCACGATCTCGGGCCCGGTACCGGTGAGGGCGGGCCGGGCGTTCACGTCGTAGGTGACGAACGCGGCCGGGCCGAACCGCTCGAGCACGGCGAGCACGTCGGCGGCCCCCGGCGCGAGCACGGCGCCCAGCGAGCAGACGTGCACGAAGTCGGGCTGCTCGCCGTCGACCGGTCCCAGCCGCCAGTCGACGTCGAACTCGTAGGACGCCGCACCCTCGGGGCTGATCGTGGCCCGGGCCGACGGCGTCCGCTCCACCAGGTGCGGGTCGGAGGCGAGGGTGACGCCGGACGCTGCCAGGTGGTCGGCGATGATCCGGCCGTGCTCGTCGTCGGCGAAGGCGGTGGCGAACCGCACCGGCCGGCCGAGCCGGGCCAGGGCCACCGCCACGTTGGCCGCACTGCCGCCGGCGCGCTCCACCGGCTCGGCGTCACCCGGGCCGACGACGACGTCGACGATCGACTCCCCCACCACCAACGCGTTCGGCACGGCCCCTGCCTATCACCTCGGTGTCGACGGGGCCGACTAGCGTTCGGCCCATGGCCCTGGAGACGTCGCCGGAGCAGCCGGCGCCGGTGCGCACCATCGCCAACGCGCTCTCCCAGTGGATCGGCCGGCTCGGCACGATCTGGGTCGAGGGGCAGGTGGCCCAGCTCAACCGCCGTCCCGGGCACCGCCACGGTGTTCCTCACCCTGCGTGACTCGGTCGCCGACATCTCCGTGCCGGTCACCTGCGCCCGCTCGCTGGTCGACAGCATGAACCCGCCGCTCGTCGAGGGCGCCAGCGTCGTGGTGCACGCCAGGCCCAGCTACTACGAGGTGCGCGGCACCCTCTCGCTGCAGGCCCGCGAGATCCGCATGGTCGGGCTCGGCGAGCTCCTCGCCCAGATCGAGCGCCGCCGCCAGCTGCTCGCCGCCGAGGGCCTCTTCGACGCCGCCCTCAAGCGCCGGCTGCCGTTCCTGCCCCACACGGTCGGCCTCGTCACGGCGCAGAAGTCGGCCGCCGAGCGCGACGTCCTCGAGGTGGCCAAGCGCCGCTGGCCCGCCGTCCGGTTCCGGGTCGCCCACGCCACGATGCAGGGCCACCGCGCGGCGTCCGAGGTGATGGGCGCGCTCGCCGCGCTCGACCGCGACGACGACGTCGACGTGGTGGTGATCGCCCGCGGCGGCGGCTCGGTGGAGGACCTCCTGCCGTTCTCCGACGAGGGCCTGCTGCGCGCCGTCGCCCAGGCCGGCACCCCCGTGGTGTCGGCGATCGGCCACGAGCCCGACCAGCCGCTGCTCGACCTCGTCGCCGACGTCCGCGCCGCCACCCCCACCGAGGCCGCCAAGCTCGTCGTGCCCGACGTCGCGGCCGAGCTGCACCAGGTCGCCGCTGCCCGGCAGCGGGTGCGCAGCGGGCTCGCCGGCTGGCTGGCCCGCGAGCAGGCGGCGATCGACGCGCTCCGGTCGCGGCCCGCCCTCGCCGACCCCCGATCGCTGCTCGCCGACCGCTCCGACGAGGTCACCGCGCTGCGCGACCGCGCCCGCCGCACCCTCGGCCACCGGCTCGACCGCGCCGCCGACGACGTCGGCCACCACCGCGCCCGGGCCCGGTCACTCTCCCCACTCGCCACCCTGGAGCGGGGCTACGCCGTGCTCCAGGACGCCGACGGCCAGGTCGTCACCACGGTGGCCGGGGCACCCGCCGGAGCCACCATGAGCGTGCGGGTGGCCGACGGCCGCGTGCACGCCACCGTCACCGACACCGAGGAGCTCGATGGCCCCGAAAGCTGAGAAGGCCCACGCTGAGGACACCCAGCAGGAGATCTCGTACGAGGAGGCGCGCGAGGAGCTGGTCGAGGTGGTGCGACGGCTGGAGACCGGGGGCACCACGCTCGAGGAGTCGATCGCGCTGTGGGAGCGCGGCGAGAGGCTGGCCACCGTCTGCCAGGACTGGCTCGACGGCGCCCGCCGCCGGCTCGACGAGGTCATCGAGAAGAGCGCCGACCAGCCGGGTTAGCTCAGCGGCTCGTCGGTGAGCGACTCGACCATCGAGGTCAGCACCTCGGCCGATGCCGACCCGAACACCAGCACCGTGGTGTCACCGACCCGGGCGGCGTAGGCGGTGTCGCCGCCGTCGTCGGTCCAGCTCATCCAGGTGTCGGCCACCGACGACGTCGCCTCGTAGGGCTCGCCCTCGACGGCGTTCTCGTCGACGTACTCGGACACGAGCGCGTCCGCGTCGTCGTCCTCCTGCCGAATGCCGACGAACTGCTCGTCGTCGGTGAGGAACGACAGTGCGAGCACGGGCCGCTCCCCCGGCTCGACGTCGACGTTGCGTGTCACCCAGTCGTCGGGCAGCGAGGGAGGGTAGACGGCGGGGAAGCCGGCGCTCTGCACCTCCTCGACCGTCGAGAGGTAGTCGAGGTCGGTCGGGGTGTCCTCGTAGTCGGCGCTGAACAGGTTGCGGTAGAGCAGGACCCCGCCCACCAGCAGCACGACGACCAGCAGCGCCCCGATCAGCCCGGACGGCGTCCGCTGGTAGCGGCCCGGACCGCCGCGCGCCTCCGTCCCAGCCCCGCTCACCCGCCCATCCTCGCTCACCGTCCTGGCTCTACCTTCGTCCGGTGCCGCTCGCCGACCTGCCCGCCGTCCTGGCGCTCGCCGGGCTGCTGGCGGTGGTCTACCTGCACCCGCGACCGTGGGTCGAGGCGGCGGTCGCCGCCGGTGCCGTGGTCGTGGCCCTCGCACCGGGGGTGCTCTCGTTCGCCGAGGCCTGGGAGCCGGTGCGCCGGCTGGCGCCGGTGGTGGGGTTCCTCGTCGCGATCCTGGTCGTGTCGACGGTGTGCGAGCGGGCGGGCCTGTTCGCCGCGGCGGGCCGGGCGCTGCGCGGCGGGCCGCACCGGCGGTTCACCGCTGCCTTCCTGGTCGCGGCCGGCGTCACGGCGGTGCTCAGCCTCGACGCCACCGTGGTGCTGCTGACGCCGGTCGTGGTCGTGTCGGCGGCCCGGGCCGGGCTCAGCCACCGGCCGGCCGCGTACGCCTGCCTGCGGATGGCGAACTCGGCCTCGCTGCTGCTCCCCGTCTCGAACCTCACCAACCTGCTCGCGGTGCCGTTTCTCGGGCTGGGGTTCGTCGGGTTCGCGGCCACGATGGCGCCGGTGGTGGCCGCCGTCCTCGTGGTCGAGTACGTCGGCCTGCGGCTGCTGTTCCGCAGCGACCTCGCCCGGCCGCGCACGGCCCGACTGCCCCCGGCGGTGCGGGGGGTCTCGCGGTTCCCGGTCGCCGTCCTGGCCGCGATGCTGCTCGGCTTCGTGGTCACCTCGCCGTTCGACATCGACCCCGTCTGGCCCGCCGCCGCGGCCGCCGTCGTGCTCGTGGGCTGGGCGGTGCGCCGCCGGCTGCTCGACCCCGCGGGCGCGCTCGCCTCCGGCCACCCGTCGTTCGCCCTGTTCGTGCTGGCGCTCGGCGTGGTGGTGGCGGTGATCGCCGACGGGTTCCTCGGCGGGGCCGTGGCCGACGTGCTGCCGTCGTCGACGTCGTTCGCGGCGCTGCTGCTGGTCGCGGTGCTCGCCACCGGGCTGTCGGCGCTGCTCACCAACCTCTCGGCCGCGCTGCTGCTGCTGCCGCTGGTGGCGCCGCTGGGCGACGCGGCCGTGCTCGCCGCTCTCGTCGGGCTCGACGTCGGCTCCGGGCTGACGTTGTCGGGCTCGCTCGCCAACCTGCTGTGGCGCCGCACGATGGCCGCCGTCGGCGAGCCCGAGACGGTGCGGGCCTTCCACCGGGTCTCGCTGCCGCTCACGCCGGTGGTGCTGGTGGTCGCGGTGGGAGTGCTCCACCTCGTCGTGTGACGCCACCGTCATCAGGCGTCGGTAGTCTCCGGCCCATGAGCGAGACGGTGGTACCCGACTTCGAGACGCCCACGCAGGCGCCCGACCGCAACCTCGCGCTCGAGCTGGTGCGCGTCACCGAGGCGGCCGCCATGGCCGCCGGCCGCTGGGTCGGCCGCGGCGACAAGAACGGCGCCGACGGGGTCGCCGTCAACGCCATGCGCGTCATGATCTCGACCATCGGCATGCGCGGCACCGTGGTGATCGGCGAGGGCGAGAAGGACAACGCCCCGATGCTCTACAACGGCGAGGAGGTCGGCGACGGCACCGGCCCGGAGTGCGACGTCGCCGTCGACCCGATCGACGGCACCACCCTCACCGCCAAGGGCATGACCAACGCCGTCTCGGTGCTCGCGGTCGCGCCGCGGGGCTCGATGTACGACCCGTCCGCGGTCTTCTACATGGAGAAGCTGGTCGCCGGCCCCGAGGCGGCCGACGTCGTCGACATCCGGCTAGCCGGTGGCCGAGAACATCCACCAGGTGGCGAAGGCCAAGCGCAAGCAGCCCTCCGACGTCACCGTCGTGCTGCTCGACCGGCCCCGCCACGCCCAGCTCGTCGACGAGATCCGCGCCACCGGCGCCATGATCAAGTTCATCTCCGACGGCGACGTCGCCGGCGCCATCATGGCCGCCCGACCCGAGACCGGCATCGACCTCATGCTCGGCATCGGCGGCACGCCCGAGGGCATCATCGCCGCCTGCGCGCTCAAGGCCCTCGACGGCGTCATCCAGGGCCGGCTCTGGCCCACCGACGACGAGGAGCGGCAGCGGGCGATCGACGCCGGCCACGACCTCGACCCCGACCACATGCTGTCCACCGACGAGCTGGTCACCGGCGACGACGCGTTCTTCGTGGCCACCGGCATCACCGACGGCGAGCTGATGAAGGGCGTCCGCTACCGCGCCGGCGGCTGCAGCACCCACTCCCTGGTGATGCGCTCGCGCAGCGGCACGATCCGCGCGATCACCTCCGAGCACCGGCTGGAGAAGCTGCGCACGTTCTCGGCGATCGACTTCAGCAGCTAGGTCCGGTCAGGCGATCCGGAGGCCCGGACCGGTCTCGCGGTCGGCGTGCCGGGCCAGCGCGGCGGCGACCTCGTCGATGACCCGCGGGTCGACGGCCATGCCGCAGTGCGACGCGGTGACCTCGACCTGCACGGCGGCGTCCTCGATGCAGGCCCGCCAGTCGACGATGCCGTCGCGCCGCGAGTAGACGGTGGTGAAGCCGACGTCGTCGGGCACCGGCTGGCGGCTCTCCTCCCAGCTCTGGCGGGCACAGGCGCCGGAGACGCAGTCCTGCGCCATGAGGCCGGGCACGCCGGCGGCGCTGAGCCGCACCAGCATCTCGACGCTCCACGACAGGAACACGTGGTGGGCGGCCGGCGCGCACATCGGGCTGCCGAGGGTGACGATGCCGGAGACGAGGTCGGGACGGCGCACCGCGATGCCGCGGGCGAGCATGCCGCCCAGGCTGTGGCCCACGACCTGCACCCGGCCGCCGCGGCGGATCGCCACCGACTCCAGCCGCGACTCCAGCTGGGCCGCGGCGTTGAGCGTGCAGCCGACGTTGGCGCGGATCTGGGAGCGGTAGGTGCGGAAGCCCGCGGCGGCGCAGGGTGCGCGCCATCAGGGCGAGCGTGCCGTCGCCGGCCAGGAAGCCGGGCACCAGCACCACCGGGTCGCCGCCCCGGTCCGAGGCGCGCCCGGCGTACGGCGTCGAGCGGCGCAGCCGGCGCTCGTCGAAGGCGCGGCGGGCGTAGCGACCGGCCTCGGGCACCACGCTCGCCTCCTGGAGCACGGCCGACAGGCCGGGCCTGGTGAACCCCTCCGGCAGGAGGAAGGACCCCAGCGGGTGGTCGTCGGCGCGGTCGCTCACGGGCCGAGGCTACGGCTCGGTAACCCCTCGTGAGGGGATTTAGAGACTAGTCCTGTTCACTAGGACCGTGCCGTCGCCTTCACCTGAGACCGACGAGACCCGTCCCGTGCCGCGCAGCGAGGAGCTGTTCGCGCCGATCCGGCGCGACATCGAGCTGTGCTACCAGACCTTCGGCGACCCCGACGACGAGCCGCTGCTGCTCGTCATGGGGCTCGGCGGGCCGATGACCTGGTGGGACGAGGACTTCTGCGAGCAGCTGGCCCGCGACGGCTTCCACGTCATCCGCTTCGACAACCGCGACGTCGGCCGCAGCAGCCGCGGCCGTGGTCGGGTGAGCCGCGCCATGCTCGTGCGCGCCTTCGGCGGCGCTGCGGGTGCGGCCGCCGTACACCCTCGACGACATGGCCGAGGACGGCGTTCCTGCTGCTCGACCACCTCGGCCTCGAGTCGGCCCACCTGGCCGGGGTGTCGATGGGCGGCATGATCGTGCAGACCATGGCGCTCGCGCGGCCCGAGCGGGTGCGCTCGCTCAGCAGCATCATGTCGACGACGGGCAAGCGCACCGTCGGCTGGCAGCACCCGAGCCTGCTGCCGGTGTTCCTCGGTCGCGGCGCTGGTCGCGAGGGCTACGTGGCCGGCAGCACCGCCACCTGGAAGATCATCGGCTCGCCCGGCTTCCCGAAGTCCGACACCGAGATCCGGCAGCAGGCCGAGGAGACCTGGGACCGTGGCGTGAGCCTCGCCGGCACGGCGCGGCAGATGATGGCGATCCTCACCCAGCCCAACCGCAGCCCCCGCCTCCGCGCGCTGCAGGTGCCGACGCTGGTGGTGCACGGTCTCGCCGACAAGATGGTCCACGTCTCCGGCGGCCGCGCCACCGCCGCCGCCGTCCCCGGCGCCGACCTGCTGCTCGTCGACGGCATGGGTCACGACCTGCCGCCGAACCTCTACGAGAGCATCACCCGCGCCGTCCGCCGCAACGCTGACAGGGCCTCGACACAGCGATAGTCCCGGACGATCCGCACACCCGCCCCGCGGGGGGCCGGTGCCGATCGTCCGGGACTATCCCGGTCGTCACTCGGAGAGGCGCTCTCCGGTGTCGGTGTCGAAGACGTGCACGCTGTCCGGGTCGGTGGTGACGTGGATGACGTCGCCCTTGCGGGCCTGGCCGCGGCCGCTGAGGCGCACGATCACGTTGCCGGGCGTGCCCTCGACGTCACTGGTGCCGTAGACGAACTCGTCGGCGCCGAGCTCCTCGACCACGGTGACGGTGATCGGCAGACCACCCTCCTCGGGGCTGACCAGGCGCCACGACTCGGGCCGCACGCCGACGCTGACGTTGCCCTGCATCTTCTTCGAGGCGGTGGGGTCGACGGGCACGAGGTACTCGCCGATCTTGGCCTTGCCGTCGACGGCGACGGCCTCGAGGAGGTTCATCTGCGGTGAGCCGATGAAGCCGGCCACGAACAGGTTCACGGGCTTGTCGTAGAGCTTCAGCGGGGTGTCGACCTGCTGGAGGTAGCCGTCCTTCATGACGGCGACCCGGTCGCCCATCGTCATGGCCTCGACCTGGTCGTGGGTGACGTAGACGGTGGTGACGCCGAGGTCGGCCTGGAGCTTGGCGATGTCGGTGCGGGTGTGCACGCGCATCTTCGCGTCGAGGTTCGACAGCGGCTCGTCCATGCAGAACACCTGGGGGCTGCGGACGATCGCACGGCCCATCGCCACGCGCTGCCGCTGACCACCCGACAGCGCCTTGGGCTTGCGGTCGAGGAACTCCTCGAGGCCGAGGATCTTGGCCGCGTCGGCGACCCGCTTGTTGCGCTCCTCGGTGGGGACCTTCGCCATCTTCAACGCGAACGCCATGTTGTCGGCCACCGTCATGTGCGGGTACAGCGCGTAGTTCTGGAAGACCATCGCGATGTCGCGGTCCTTCGGCGGCAGGTGCGTGATGTCGCGGTCGCCGATGAAGATCTTGCCGGAGTTCACCTCCTCGAGGCCGGCGAGCATCCGCAGCGTCGTGGACTTGCCGCAGCCGGAGGGGCCGACGAGCACCATGAACTCGCCGTCGTTGATCTCGAGGTCGATACCGGGGACAGCCGGCTTGTCGGCGCCGGGATACCAGCGCTGTGCCTTCTCGAACGTGACCGTGACCATCTTCAATTTCTCCTTCACCGGCAGGTACGTGCCGGACGATCCGTGGTGGAAGAAGCGCCCGTCGGGTGACGTGGCTCACCAGCACCCTAGCCCCCTCGATCGCGGGCGGCGTTACCCATTCGTGACCTGGCCAGTGCTTGACCCAGCCTTACGTAAACGTTTACATCGGTTGTGAGGATCATCACTTCGGGGCCGGGGGCTCCGAGGCCAACGGGAGGTAAGCACGTGACATCACTCAGGACGCGCCGATGGGCCGCCGCCGCAGCGGCCTTCGTCGTCGCGAGCGCCGGTGTGGCCGGCTGCGCCGACGACTCCAGCGACGGCGGCACCAAGTCGGCAGGCGGCGACGCCCCCGGCAAGGGCGACCCCGGCTGCGAGCAGCTCGAGCAGTTCGGTGACCTCAGCGACCGCGAGGTGAGCGTCTACACCTCGATCCTGTCGCCGGAGCAGGAGACCCAGGAGGCCTCCTACGACCTGTTCGAGAAGTGCACCGGCGCCACCGTGGTCTACGAGGGCTCCTCGGAGTTCGAGGCCCAGCTGGTCGTGCGGGTGCAGGGCGGCAACGCCCCCGACATCGCCTACGTCCCGCAGCCCGGCCTGCTCCAGACCCTGGTGCGCCAGACCGGCGAGGTCGTGGCCGCCCCCGACGTCGTCGAGGAGAACGTCGACGAGTGGTGGGACGAGAGCTGGAAGGGCTACGGCAGCGTCGACGACGAGTTCTACGCCGCTCCCCTCGGCGCCAGCGTCAAGAGCCTCGTCTGGTACCAGCCGTCGCTGTTCGAGAAGAACGGCTACACGGTCCCCGAGACCTGGGACGACATGACCGCGCTGTCCGACCAGATGGTCACCGACGGCATCAAGCCGTGGTGCGTCGGCATCGAGTCCGGTGACGCCACCGGATGGGTCGCCACCGACTGGCTCGAGGACGCCGTGCTGCGTGACCAGGGCCCCGAGTTCTACGACCAGTGGGTCAACCACGAGGTCCCGTTCGACGACCCGGGCGTCGCGGAGTCGCTCGACCGCGTCGGCGAGATCCTGAAGAACGACGAGTACGTCAACGGCGGTCTCGGCGACGTCACCTCGATCACCACCACCGCCTTCCAGGAGGCCGGCTACCCGGTGCTCGACGGCGAGTGCGGCATGCACCGCCAGGCGAGCTTCTACGCCGCGCAGTGGCCCGAGGGCACCGAGGTGGCCGAGGACGGCGACGTGTTCGCCTTCTACCTGCCCGTCACCAACGAGGACAACGGTCGTCCGGTGCTCGGTGGCGGCGAGCTCGTCACCGCGTTCTCCGACGAGCCCGAGGTGCAGGCGTTCCAGACCTACCTGTCCAGCGACGTGTGGGCCAACGAGAAGGCCAAGGCCACTCCGGGCGGCGGCTGGGTGAGCGCCAACACCGGTCTCGACATCGCCAACCTCAGCAGCCCGATCGACATCCTGGCGGCCGAGACCTTCCAGGACCCGGAGGCCGTGTTCCGCTTCGACGGCTCCGACCAGATGCCCGGCGAGGTCGGTGCCGGCACCTTCTGGACCGAGATGGTCAACTGGATCGAGGGCGACAGCACCGAGGACGCCCTCTCGACCATCGAGGGCTCCTGGCCCGAGTGACGCAGCACCACCGTGGAGCAGCACCGCTCGGTTGAGCGGTACGGGCCGGGTCGCCCCCGGGCGGCCCGGCCCCCACGGTGGTCACCCCCGCTCGCCAGTCGTTCGGAATCGGGAGGCACACCCTCGTGAGCACCACTGAGAAACTGATCCAGATGGGCATCGCCGTGGTGCTCTTCTTCGCCGTGGTCGGCGTCATCCTGCTGGTCACGGCCCGGCTGCGCTCCCGCGGCGGCGAGCGGATCCAGACCGCCGCCTTCCTCGCGCCGTCGCTCCTGCTGATCGCCGTCGGGCTGCTCTACCCCGCGGTGCGCACCGTGGTGGCGTCGTTCTCCGGTCGCGCCGGGCTCGGAGCGCCCAACGGTGTCGAGTGGGTCGGCTTCAAGAACTACCAGAACATCTTCACCGACGAGCAGCAGATCGAGGTGCTGCGCAACACCGCCCTGTGGGTCGTGCTCGTGCCCCTCGCCGCCACCGTGATCGGGCTCGTCTACGCCGTGGTCATCGACCGCTCCCGCTTCGAGAAGGCGGCCAAGGCCCTCATCTTCATGCCGATGGCGATCTCGCTGGTCGGCGCCTCGCTGATCTGGCGGTTCGTCTACGACTACAAGGGCGCCGACTCCACCCAGATCGGCCTGCTCAACGCGATCCTGTCGTGGCTCGGCCTCGACACCTACCGGTTCCTCCAGACCGAGCCCTGGAACACGCTGTTCCTGATCGTGGTCCTGATCTGGGTGCAGGCCGGGTTCGCGATGACCATCCTCTCGGCCGCCATCAAGGCCATCCCCGACGACATGGTCGAGGCCGCGCGGCTCGACGGCGTCACCGGCCTCCAGCTGTTCCGCTACATCACGGTGCCGAGCATCCGGCCGTCGCTGATCGTCGTGCTCACCACGATCAGCATCACCACCCTGAAGGTGTTCGACGTGGTGCGCACCAGCACCGGCGGCAACTTCGGCACCAGCGTGCTGGCCTACGAGTTCTACTACCGCAGCTTCCGGCAGTTCAACGAGGGACTCGGCGCTGCCCTGGGCACGCTGATCTTCCTGCTCGTCACGCCGATCGTCATCTACAACATCCGACAGATGCGCAAGCTGGAGGTCAGATAAATGAGCATCATCGCTGACTCCGAGACCCAGGACGCCGCCGTCGACGAGACCGGGCCGCCCCGCAGCGCGTCGAGTGCGGCGCACAGCGGCCTCAGCAACCGGTGGGCCTCGCTCGCCGCCATCGTGATCGCCACCCTGTGGACGATCCCGACGCTCGGCCTGTTCATCACCTCGTTCCGCCCCGAGGGCGAGATCAAGCGCAACGGGTGGTGGAACTTCTTCGTCGACCCCAGCCTCACGCTGTCGAACTACGACGAGGTGATCAACGGGTCGAGCACCCAGCTCAGCACGTACTTCATCAACTCGATCATCATCACGATCCCGTCGGTGCTGATCCCGATCAGCCTGGCCACCATGGCGGCGTACGCGTTCGCCTGGATGCCGTTCCGGGGCCGCGACACGCTGTTCGTCGCCGTGTTCGCGCTGCAGATCGTGCCGATCCAGGTCACGATGATCCCGCTGCTCCAGCTCTACCGGGAGCCGCCGTTCAACCTCATCTCGCTGGCCGGCCCGGACTCGCCGGGCGGCGGTTTCTACCCGGTGTGGATCAGCCACACGATCTTCGCGCTGCCACTGGCGATCTTCCTGCTGCACAACTTCATGCGGGAGATCCCGGGAGAGCTCATCGAGTCGGCCCGGGTCGACGGCGCCGGGCACGTGCAGATCTTCCGGCGGATCATGCTGCCGCTGATGGCGCCGGCCATCGCGGCGTTCGGCATCTTCCAGTTCCTGTGGGTCTGGAACGACCTGCTGGTGTCGCTGGTGTTCGCTGGCGGCAACCTGCAGGTCTCACCGCTGACCGTGCGCCTCGGCGCGCTGGCCGGCGAGCGTGGCCAGGACTGGTACCTGCTGTCCGCCGGTGCGTTCGTCTCGCTGATCGTGCCCCTGATCGTCTTCCTCGCCCTGCAGCGTTACTTCGTCCGCGGTCTGCTGGCGGGAAGCGTCAAGGGGTGAGTCGGCGTGCGCCGGGACACCTCACCGCTCTCGGCGCGCACCTACCGCCTCGCGCAGCCAGTGGTAGGAGGCCTTGGGGGTGCGGGTGAGCTCCGGCGTCGACCGGTCGACGTGCACCAGCCCGAACGTCTTCGTGTAGCCCTCGGCCCACTCGAAGTTGTCCAGCAGGGTCCACACGAGGTACCCGCGCAGGTCGACGCCGTCCGCGAGCGCCCGATCGGCGGCGGCGAGGTGGTCGCGCAGGTAGGCGATCCGGTCCTGGTCGTCCACGACGCCGTCGACCACGCGATCGTCGGCGTAGGCGGCGCCGTTCTCGGTGATCATCAGCGGGAGCCCGGTGCGCTCCTGGGTGGTGCGGAGCACCTCCTCCAGCCCGCTGGCGTCGACCTCCCAGCCGATGTCGGTGCGGGGCTCGCGGTCCACGAGGTCGAGGGCGCCCGGGACCCCGGGGTAGGCGCCCTGCTCGTGGTGCGGCGAGGTCGGTGCCCGTCAGCACCCCGGGCCGCAGCGGGGAGTAGTAGTTGACGCCGAGCCAGGAGGCGGAGCCGGCCACGGCCTCGAGGTCACCAGGCCGTACCAGGTCCGAGGACGCCAGCTCGGGGGCCACCGCCAGCACGCCCTCGTCGTAGGCGCCGTCGGCGAGCGGCCCGGTCCAGATCCGGTTGCGGATCACGTCGACGCCGTCGGCGAGGTCCTCGGGCGTGCCGGGCTCGGGCCGGACCGGAGTGAGGTTGAGCACGATGCCCACGTTCGCCGCGTCGGGCAGGGCCTGGCTCGCCCACCCGTGCGCCAGCAGCAGGTGGTGCGCGGCGCGGTGTGCGGCGGCGCCCTCGCGGCGGCCCGGCGCGTGCACGCCGGCGCTGTAGCCGAGGTAGGCGGCGCACCACGGCTCGTTGTGGGTCGCCCACAGCCGCACCCGGTCGCCGAGCCGGTCGTGCACGGCCACCGCGTAGTCGACGAACGCCTCGGCGGTGGCTCGCTCGGGCCAGCCACCGGCGTCCTCGAGCGGCTGCGGCAGGTCCCAGTGGTAGAGGGTCGCGGTCGGGCTCACCCCGGCCGCGAGCAGGCCGTCGACCAGGCGGTCGTAGTAGTCGAGACCCGCGGCTCCACCGGGCCGCGACCGGTCGGCTGCACCCGCGGCCAGGCGATCGAGAAGCGGTACCAGCTCGACGCCGAGCCCGGCCACGAGCGCGACGTCGTCGTCGACGCGGTGGTAGGAGTCGCACGCCTCCAGCCCGTCGCTGCCGTCGCGCACGGCACCGTCGCGGCGGGTGAAGGTGTCCCAGATCGAGACGCCACGGCCGTCCTCGGTGGCGCCGCCCTCGATCTGGTAGGACGCCGTGGCCGTGCCGAGGGCGAGGCGGCCGGGGCGAAGGACCTCGTCGAGGGTGCTCACCCCGAGAACCTAGAGCGTCCGGCGTCATGACCGCGCGCACGCCCACCGGGGCCGAGGTCAACATGACCGACGTCGCCGCCCGCGCCCGGGTGTCGATCGCCACGGTCTCCCGGGCGATGCGCGGTCTCCCCGGCGTCAGCGAGACCACCCGGCAGCGGGTGCTCGACGTCGCCTCCGAGCTCTCCTACGTCGTCTCGCCGGAGGCCTCCAGCCTGGCCCGGCGCGAGACCGGACGCATCGGCGTGGTGGTCCGCCGCTTCGACAGCTGGTTCTACGCCACGATGCTCACGAGCATCGAGGAGACGCTGCGCCAGGCGGAGCTGGACGTGCTCGTCTACCAGGTCGACGACGAGCGCCAGCGCACCCGCTTCTTCCGCGACCTCCCGGCCCGGCGCAAGGTCGACGCCGTCATCCTCATCGCGCTGCCCGCGCGCGGCGACGAGGCCCAGCGACTCGGTCTCATGGGGGTCGACGTGGTGATCGCCGGCGGCCAGCTGGGCGACTACCCGCGGGTGACCGTCGATGACCACGCCATGGCGTTCACCGCCGTCCGGCACCTCCTCGACCTGGGGCACCAGCGGATCGGCATGATCCGCCCTCACGACAGCATGGCCAGCGTGTGGTCGGCCGACATGCTGCGCCTCGCCGGGTACCGCGATGCCTTGGCGAGCGTGGGCCTGGTGGCCGCGCGCGAGCTCGTCGTGAAGGAGGGCTACGACGCCCGGGCGGGCCAGCGCGGGATCTCCCGGCTCCTGGAGCTCCGCAAGCCCCCGACCGCGGTCTTCTGCTACTCCGACGAGCTCGCCGTCGGGGCTGCCGTCGAGCTGCGGCGGCGCAAGCTGCGGGTGCCCGAGGACGTCTCGCTCATCGGGGTCGACGGGCACCCGATGAGCGAGCTCCTCGAGCTCACCACGCTCGACCAGCGAGTCACCGAGCAGGGCAGGCTGGCCGCGTGGATGAGCCTGTCGCGGCTGCGCCAGGAACCGCTCGAGCGGGAGCACGTGGAGGTGCCCTGGCGGCTGATCGACCGCGGGAGCACGGCACCTCCGGCGGACGTCCCGTGAGGCGGGTCGTCGTCGCGGTCGCTACCCTCTGGCCGCATGCCGCCACCGCGACCCCCCCACGTGCCCCTGTCCCGCGTCGACGCCGCGCTCGAGGACGACCCGATCGATGCGGCGTGCATCCTGGACGGCGCGCCCCGGGCCCGCGTCTCGTCCTGGGCCGAGAGCGCTGACCTCAGCGCCACGCACTGGACGTGGGACTGCACCGCGGGCCGGTTCCGGTGGTACTTCGCGGTCGACGAGTCCGTGGTCATCGTCGAGGGTGGGGTGACCGTCCAGGTCGACGGTGCCGATCCAGTGGAGCTCCAGGTGGGTGACGCCGCCTACTTCCCGGCCGGGAACTGGTCCACCTGGACCGTGCCCCACTACGTCCGCAAGCAGGCGGTCATCCGCGTGCCGGTCCCCCGCTCGCTGCGCTACGTCGTCAACGGCTTCGGACGCCGCCGTTACCGGCTGCGCGACACCACGCCACCCGGACCCTCCTGACCGCCTGACCCTGCGGGCCGATCAGG
>CAVRKT010000010.1:0-55960 GCA_963721965.1 uncultured Actinomycetota bacterium
TGGCGCGGATGGAGGACGACGCCCGGGCGCTCGGCCGCACCCGGATCGACGCGGAGTTCTCCTGGCCCGACGAGCTCGGCCCCGAGGGGGCCGGGTTCCATGGCGTCGCCTTCGCGCGGGCGCACGGCTACCGGCTGGCGATCGGCGACGTCCAGCGTGAGGTCGCCCTCCCCGTCGACGAGGCGCTGCTGGCCGACCTGGCCGCCGAGGCCGCCCCGCACCACCGGGGCTTCGAGATCCACTCGTTCATCGGCCGGGTGCCCGACGAGATCGCCCAGAGCTGGGTCACCCTCTGGGCCTCGCTCATGACCGAGGCACCCATGGGCGACAAGGAGATCGAGCCGGAGGCGCCCGACGTCGACGCGATGCGTGCCGACGAGGCGCTGCTCGAGCGGCAGGGCCGCACGGTCTTCCACACGGTCGCGCTGAACCCGGCCGGGGAGGTGGTGGCGTACTCCGACCTCGGCGTCGCGGTCCACGACCCGGGCGTCGTCTACCAGTGGGGCACGCTGGTGCGCCGCGACGCCCGCGGCCACCGGCTCGGGCTCGCCGTCAAGGCCGCCAACCTGCAGCTGATCCAGCGCGAGCGCGACGACCTCCGCCGGCTCGTCACCTGGAACGCCGAGGTCAACAGCCACATGATCGGTGTCAACGAGCGGCTCGGGTTCCGCCCCGTGGCCCGGCTGGGCGAGTTCCAGAAGCGGCTCGCCTGACGGCGGCTGGGGGCTGGGCGGTTCCGCGCAATTGCGCCGCTGCGACAACTTCCTCGCCCGAGGACCTGCGCCAACCACGCAATTGCGCGGAAACGGCGCGCACGGGAGGGGGCCGTCAGACGGCGGCGTCGAAGATCTCGTCGAGGACGTCGAGCGCCTCGGCGAGCAGGTGGTCGGGGATCACCAGCGGCGGCAGGAAGCGGAACACGTTGCCGAACGTGCCGCAGGTGAGGGTGAGCAGGCCGGCCTGGTGGCAGGCCGCGTTGATGCGGGCGGTGAGGGCGGCGTCCGGCTCCTTCGTGCCCGGCCGCACCACCTCGACGGCGAGCATCGCGCCGCGCCCGCGCACCTCGCCGATCACGCCGGTGCGCTCGGCGATCGCCCGGAGCCGCGGCACCATCGTCGCCTCGATGGCGCGGGCCCGGCCGGCGAGGTCCTCCTCGCGCATGGTCTCGATCGCCCCGAGCGCCGCGGCGCAGGCGAGCGGGTTGCCGCCGTAGGTGCCGCCGAGACCGCCGCCGTGCACCGCGTCCATCATGTCGGCGCGGCCCACGACCGCGGCCAGCGGCAGCCCCCCGGCGACGCCCTTCGCGACCGTGACGAGGTCCGGCACGACCCCCTCGTGGTCGCAGGCGAACCAGGCTCCCGTCCGGCACATGCCGGTCTGGATCTCGTCGGCGACGAGGACGACGTCGTTGCTGCGGCACCAGTCCGACAGCGCCGCGAGGAACCCCGGCGCCGGCACCACGAAGCCGCCCTCACCGAGGATCGGCTCGATCACCAGGCACGCCACGTTGGACGCGCCCACCTGCGCCTCCACGGTCGCCAGCGCCCGGGCCGCCGCCTCCTCGCCGGTGATCGGCACGGGCTCGCGGAACGGGTACGACATCGGCGCCCGGTACACCTCGCCGGCGAACGGCCCGAAGCCCTGCTTGTAGGGCATGTTCTTCGCCGTCATCGCCATCGTCAGGTTGGTGCGGCCGTGGTAGGCGTGGTCGAAGACGACGACGGCGTCGCGCCCGGTGTGGACCCGGGCGATCTTCACGGCGTTCTCCACCGCCTCGGCGCCGGAGTTGAACAGGGCGGCCTTCTTGGCGTGGTCGCCGGGGGTCAGCTCGGCGAGCGTCTCGCAGACCTCCACGTAGCCGGCGTACGGCGCGACCATGAAGCAGGTGTGGGTGAACGCGGCGGCCTGGGCGGTGACCCGCTCCACCACCCGCGGCGCGCTGTTGCCGACGCCGGTGACCGCGATGCCGCTGGCGAGGTCGACGAACGAGTTGCCGTCGGCGTCGACCACCACACCGCCACCCGCGTCGACCACGTAGACGGGCAGCACCGACCCGACGCCGCTCGCGACGGCGGCCAGTCGGCGCTCGTGCAATTCGCGGCTGCGCGGCCCCGGGACCTCGGTGACCAGCCGGCGCACCTGCTCGGTCACGAGACCTCCTGCATCCCCCACGGGGCGCCGTACTCGTTGAGCAGGTCGAGGAACGGCTGGGCCGGGAACGCCTCGGGCCCGAGCACCCCGGCGCCGGACCAGGTGCCGGACGCCAGCAGCTCGAGCGCCACCACGGGGTTGACCGCGGTCTGCCACACCACGCACTGGTGGCCGTACTCGCTCATCGTCCACTCGTTGTCGAGCACGTGGTACAGGTACGTCGACCGGGGCTGGCCGTCCTTGCCCGTGCCGGTCACCCACAGACCGGCGCAGGTCTTGCCGGTCATCCGCGGCCCGACGGTGGCCGGGTCGGGCAGCACGGCGGCGACGACGTCGCGCGGGCTGACCTCGACGCCCTTGACCGTCACCTTCTCGGTGCTGTCGAGGCCGAGCGTGTGCAGCACCCGGAGGATGTTGATGAACTCCTCGCCGAGGCCGTACTTGAAGGTCGCCCGCTTGCACGTGACCCACCGCGGCATGAGGAGCACCTCCTCGTGCTCGACGTTCACGCACTCGACCGGGCCGATGCCCTCGGGGAAGTCGAAGACCTCCGGCTCGCTGAACGGCGGCGTGGTGTGCCAGTCGCCGTTCTGCCAGATCACCGGCGGGTTCAGGCACTCCTCGATCGTGGTCCACATCGAGAACGACGGGGCGAAGATCTCGTTGCCGTCGTCGTCGGTGACCACGAGGTTGGCGCCGTCGCGGGTGCCGAGCTCGTCGATGTCGGAGAACAGCTCGTCGGCGGCGTAGCGGGCGAACACGTCGGACAGGCCGGGCTCGACGCCGATGCCGACGAGGGCGAGCCGGCCGGCGGCCTTCCACGCCGAGGCCTCGGCGAACTGCTCGTCGCCGAGCTTCACCCCGCACTTCTCGTACGGCGCCGTGGGGTGCGGCTTCGACAGCGACATCGCCATGTCGAGGTAGTCGCAGCCGGCCTCGAGCGCGCCGTCGAAGATCGACATGTTGAACACCGGGTCGACCGCGTTCATCACGTGGGTGATCCGGTGCTCGCGGCACAGCGCGGCCACGGAGTCGGGGTCCGAGGCGTCGATCTGGGCGGAGACGAACCGCTCGTCGGCGGCGCGCGGCCTTCTCGGCCTTGCGCGGGGTCGTAGTCGGCGACCACGATCGTCTCGTAGAACTCGCGTCGCGCGGCGATGGCGGTGAACGCACCGCCGACGCCGCCGGCACCGACCAGGAGGATCCTCACTCACCCTCCCCGATGAACGACATCACGTGCTTGATGCGCGTGTAGTCCTCGAACCCGTACATCGACAGGTCCTTGCCGTACCCCGAGTGCTTGAAGCCGCCGTGCGGCATCTCCGAGACGAACGGGATGTGGGTGTTGATCCACACCGCGCCGAAGTCGAGCCGGCGCGAGACCCGGAGGGCCCGGGCGTGGTCCTTGGTCCACACGCTGGAGGCGAGCCCGTACTGCACGCCGTTGGCCCAGCGCAGCGCCTCGGCCTCGTCGCTGAACCTCTGGACGGTCATGACCGGTCCGAAGATCTCCTCCTGCACCTGCTCGTCGTCCTGCTGCAGCCCGGAGACCACCGTGGGCTCGTAGAAGTAGCCGCGATCGCCCTTCCGGGTGCCGCCGGTGTCGAGGGTGGCGTGGTCGGGGAGCCGGTCGATCATCCCTGCGACCCGCTCCAGCTGCGTGGCGCTGTTGAGCGGGCCGTAGTAGGTGTCCTCGCTGTCGGAGGGGCCGGTGGGCATGCCCTTCGCCGCCTCGGCGAGCGCCGCCACGAACTCGTCGTGGATGCCGGCCCCGGCGAGCACCCGGGTGGCGGCGGTGCAGTCCTGGCCGGCGTTGAACAGGCCGGCTCCGGCGATGCCCTCGGCCGCCGCCGCGATGTCGGCGTCGTCGAACACGATCACCGGCGCCTTGCCGCCGAGCTCGAGGTGCACCCGCTTGAGGTCGGACGCCGCCGCCTGCGCGACCTCCATGCCGGCGCGCACCGAACCGGTGATCGCCACCATCTGCGGGGTCGGGTGCGACACCAGCGCGCGGCCGGTGTCACGGTCGCCGCACACGACGTTGAGCACGCCCGGCGGCAGGAACTCCTGGGCCAGCTCGGCCAGCAGCGTGGAGGACGCCGGCGTGGTGTCGGACGGCTTGAGGACGATCGTGTTGCCCGCCGCGAGGGCCGGCGCGATCTTCCAGATCATCATCATCAGCGGGTAGTTCCACGGCGTCACCTGGCCGACGACGCCGATCGGCTCCCGGCGCACCCACGAGGTGTGGTCGGCCATGTACTCGCCCGCCGAGACGCCCTGGAGGATCCGGGCGGCTCCCGCGAAGTAGCGGAAGTGGTCGGAGGCGTAGGGCAGCTCCTCGGACTTGGTGAGGTGGAGCGGCTTGCCGGTGTCACGGCACTCGACCTCGTTGATCTCGTCCTCGCGGGACTCGATGGCGGCCGCGATCTTGAGCAGGGCGTTCGAGCGGTCCTGGGGCGTGGCATAGCCCCATCCCTCGAAGGCGTCGTCCGCCGCGGCATAGGCCCGGTCGAGGTCCTCGGCGCGGGACAGGGGGGCGGTCGCGTAGACCTCCCCGGTGGTGGGGTCGATGACGTCGTAGGTCTCTCCCGACGCCGACGGGACCGACTCGCCGTTGACGACGTTGCGGAACTCGGTGGTGGACATGCGCCTCCTCGCTCGGGGAGCACGACGATAGCGATTCCGCGACGGAATCAACAGGTGTGCGTCCGGCCATCTTCGGAATCCGTCGTGATGCTTGCCAACGACAACGGGACGCGGTGGAATGTTCGTGTCACCGACCCGGCCGAGGAGGCAGGATGACGAGGCTCGACCCCGGATCCGCGAGCCCGAGCGAGAGCTCGGAGGCGAGCCTGAAGGCGGGTGCCATCGGCTTCTTCGATGCGCTGGTGATCGGGCTTGGCGTCGACCTCGCCCGCCTACTCGCTCGCGGCCGTCATCGCGCCCATCGTGCTGCTCGTCGGCGTCTACGCCCCCGGTGTGCTGCTGGCCAGCTTCGTGCCGATGCTGCTGATCGCCTCGGCGTTCTACTACCTGAACTCCGTCGACCAGGACTGCGGCACCACGTTCTCGTGGGTCACCCGTGCGATGGGTCCGTGGTTCGGCTGGCTCGGCGGCTGGGCGATCGCCATGACCGGCGTGCTCGTGATCGGCTCGCTCGCCGAGGTCGGCGTGTACTTCTCGATGTACGCCTTCGGGCTCGACACTGCAGCCGAGAACACCTGGCTCGTGCGCGGGCTCACCGTGTTCCTCATCCTGCTGATGACGGCGATCTGCGTGTGGGGCACCGAGGTGTCGGCCCGGCTGCAGAACGCGCTGATCGTCGCCCAGGTGCTGGCGCTCGCCGCCTTCACCATCGTCGCGCTGGTGCGGGTCGTCAACGACACCTCGAGCCTCGACTCGATCACGCCGTCCCTGACCTGGCTCAACCCGTTCGGGGAGGGCGGCGCCGGCCTGACCGGCGGCCTGCTGCTGGGGGTGTTCGCCTACTGGGGCTGGGAGTCCGCGGTCAACCTCACCGAGGAGACCACCGACTCCGCGAGCACGCCCGGACGCGCCGCCATCGTGTCGACGGTGGTGCTGCTCGGCACCTACGTGGGAGTGGCGTTCGCCGTCGTCGCCTACGCGGGTCCGTCGTTCCTCGCCGACAACAGCGCCGAGGAGGAGTACATCTTCGCGTTGCTCTCCACCGAGGTGATGAACGGCTGGGACTGGGTCGTCTACCTCGCCGTGGCCACCTCGGCCATCGCGTCCACCCAGACGACGATCATCCCCGCCTCGCGCACCGGGTTCAGCATGGCGCGGAGGCACGCGCTGCCCCACGGCCTGGCCCGGATCCACCCGCGGTTCCGCACGCCGGACGTGTCGACCTGGACGGTCGCCGCCATCGCCATCGTCTGGTACCTCGTCGTCTCGACGATCAGCGAGAACGCGCTGTTCGACTCGCTGACGGCGCTGTCGCTGCTGATCGCCTTCTACTACGGGCTCACCGGCATCGCCTGCGCGATCTACTTCCGCCGCCAGCTCACGCGCTCGGCCCGAAGCCTGATCCTCATCGGCGTCGGGCCGGTGGTCGGCGCGCTGCTGCTGTTCTGGCTCCTCGTCGAGTCGATCATCGACATGTCCGACCCGGCCAACTCCTACAGCGGGCAGACCTGGCTGGGCGTCAGTCCGCCGCTCGTGATCGGCATCGGGATCGCGGTGCTCGGTGTCGTGTTCATGCTCTTCTGGCGCACCCAGGACGCCCGCTACTGGACGGAGCGACGCGGCGTCGCGAGAGAGCGGGAGGTCGCCCCATGAGTGTCGTGCTCGGCTACGACGAGTCACCGGGCGCGCGGAACGCGCTCAGGGTGGCGATCGACGTCGCCCGCCGCTACGCCGAGCCGCTGGTGCTCGTGTACGGCACCTCGCCCCCGGGCGGGGTGGGGGAGGAGTTCCGCTCCCACTCCGAGGCGCTGGCGGAGGTGGGCCGCACCGCCCTCGGCCACGCACTGGCCGAGACCGAGGCCGCCGGCGTCGAGGCCGTCGTCGAGCAGGTGGACGCCAAGCCGGTCGACGCGCTGCTCCAGGCCGCCGAGCGGCACGACGCGACCGTGATCGTGGTCGGCACCTGGGGCGAGACCCCGCTGCGCGGCGCGATCCTCGGCTCCACCTCGCACAAGCTCCTGTACCTCTCCAAGCGCCCGGTGCTCTGCGTGCCAGCTCCGGACTGACCGACCCAACCTCGGAGGTAGCCATGACCGACTCCCAGCAGCAGGCGGCGCGCGACCACCTGTGGATGCACTTCACCCGTCACTCCAGCCACGCCGACCACCCGGTGCCGGTGATCGAGCGCGGCGAGGGCTGCTACATCTACGACTCGGAGGGCCGGCGCTACCTCGACGGGCTCGCTGGGCTGTTCGTCGTCCAGGCCGGGCACGGCCGCACCGAGCTCGCCGAGGCCGCCGCGAAGCAGGCCGAGAAGCTGGCCTTCTTCCCGCTCTGGTCCTACGCGCACCCCGGCGCGATCGAGCTCGCCGAGCGGATCGCCGGTTACACGCCCGGCGACCTCAACCGGGTCTTCTTCACCACCGGCGGTGGCGAGGCGGTCGAGACGGCCTGGAAGCTGGCCAAGCAGTACTACAAGCTCGACCGGCCGGCCCGGCAAGCACAAGGTGATCAGCCGCGCCGTCGCCTACCACGGCACGCCGCACGGAGCCCTGTCGCTGACCGGCATCCCCGCCATGAAGGCGCCGTTCGAGCCGCTCGTGCCCAGCGCGTTCCGGGTGCCCAACACCAACCACTACCGCGCGCCCGAGGGCATGGACGGCCCCGGCACCGAGGAGGCCTTCGGCCAGTGGGCCGCGGACCGGATCGCCGAGGCGATCGAGTTCGAGGGCCCCGAGACCGTGGCCGCGGTGTTCCTCGAGCCGGTGCAGAACGCCGGCGGCTGCTTCCCGCCGCCGCCGGGCTACTTCCAGCGGGTGCGGGAGATCTGCGACGAGTACGACGTGCTGCTCGTCTCCGACGAGGTGATCTGCGCCTTCGGCCGGCTCGGCGCGATGTTCGGCGCCGAGCGCTACGGCTACCAGCCCGACATCATCACCTGCGCCAAGGGCCTCACCTCCGGCTACTCGCCGCTCGGCGCGATGATCGCCACCGACCGGCTCTTCGAGCCGTTCGGCTCCGGCGACACCACCTTCATGCACGGCTACACCTTCGGCGGCCACCCGGTCTCCACCGCGGTCGCGCTCGCGAACCTCGACATCTTCGAGAAGGAGCAGCTCAACGAGGGGGTGCGGGACCGCGAGGACGCCTTCCGCGGCTCGCTCGAGAAGCTGCTCGACCTGCCGCTGGTGGGCGACGTCCGTGGTGACGGGTTCTTCTACGGGATCGAGCTCGTCAAGGACAAGGCCACGAAGACCACGTTCGACGCCGGCGAGTCCGAGCGGTTGCTCCGCGGGTTCCTGTCCGGCGCCCTGTTCGAGGCCGGCCTCTACTGCCGCGCCGACGACCGCGGCGACCCGGTCATCCAGCTGGCCCCGCCGCTGGTCGCGGGTCAGGCGGAGTTCGACGAGATCGAGTCGATCCTGCGCGACGTCCTGACTCGTGCGGGCGACCATCTCTGACGTGGCCGACCACGCGATCGACGAGGTCGGCGGGCGGATCATCGAGCTGCTCCAGTCCGACGGCCGGATGTCGTACGCGGCGATCAGCCAGCAGGTCGGGCTCTCCGAGGCCGCCGTGCGGCAGCGGGTGAACAAGCTGATGACCGACGGCGTGATGCAGATCGTCGCGGTCACCGACCCGCTCCAGCTCGGCTTCCGCCGTCAGGCGATGGTCGCGATCTCGGTGCAGGGCGCTCTCGAGCCGGTGGCCGAGGCTCTCGGCGCCATGGACGAGGTCACCTATCTCGTGCTCGTCGCCGGCGGCTTCGACATCCTGTGCGAGGTCCTCACCAGCGACGACGACGAGCTGCTCGACCTGCTGTCGCGCCGGATCCGCGCCGTCCCCGGCGTCGCCTCCACCCAGACCCTCACCTACCTGCGCCTCGCCAAGCAGACCTACGCCTGGGGCATCCGCTAGGGGTCAGGTCTCGTCGGAGCCGAGGGTGAGCCGGGTGGTGTCCTCGTCGCCGTCGCGGAGGTAGGTGACCGTCACCTGCTCGCCGGGTCGGTAGGCGCGGACCGTGGCCACCAGGGCGTCGCCGGTCTCGATCTTGGTGTCGTCGACCTTCGTGATCACGTCGCCGGCCCGCAGCCCGGCGTCGGCGGCGGCGGAGCCGTCGGAGACCTCGGAGACCCGGGCGCCGGCGTCGTCGTCGCCCACCGAGACGCCGATCCGGGCGTGGGTGGGCGTCTCGCCGGCGCGCATCTGCTCGACGACGGGCAGGATCTCGTCGATCGGGATCGCGAACCCCAGACCGATCGAGCCGGCCTCGCCGGACCCGTTCGTCGTCGACCGGATCGAGGCGTTGAGACCGATCACCTCACCGGAGAGGTTGACGAGCGGGCCTCCGCTGTTGCCGGGGTTGATGGCGGCGTCGGTCTGGATCGCCGGGTACGCCGCGGTGTTCCCGTCCTCGTCCGACCCGACGTCGACGGGGCGGTCCAGCGCGCTCACGATGCCGCTGGTGACGGTGGCGTCGAGGCCGAACGGGGACCCGATCGCCACCACCTGCTCGCCCACGGCGGCCTCGCCGGACCGGCCGAGCGTGGCCGGCGTCAGCCCCGAGACGCCCTGCGCCTTCACCAGGGCGGTGTCGGTGAGCGGGTCGGTGCCGATGATCTCGGCGCGGGCCTCGGTGCCGTCGTCGAAGGCGACGGTGATCTCGCCGCCGTCGGCCGCCACCTCGGCCACGTGGTTGTTGGTGAGGATCTCGCCGTCGGAGCTGAGGATCACCCCGGAGCCCGAGCCGGACTCCTGCGCGCCGCTCACCTCGAGCTTCACCACCGACGGGAGCACGGCGTTCGCCACCTGCTCGACGGTGCCGTCGGCGGCGGGGGAGTCGTCCCCGTCGCTCGCCACGACGGGGCTGAGGGTGCGCGAGGCGTTCCCCGCGGTCGACGGCGACCCGTCGTCGTCGTTCACCGCGTCGTAGGCAGCCGCGCCGCCCACCCCCGCCCCGCCGCCGAGCACCAGCGCTCCGACCAGCACGGACGCGGCGAACCGACCGCGGCGCGGCCGGGGCGGCGTCGTCCAGACCGGCGGCGGGGGCGGCGGGAGCGGGGGGTGGACGGTCTGCGTGTCGGTCATGTCCCCGACGGTCCGTCGCATCCCTGTGCGTCCGCTGAGAGCCCGCTTTGGGGTGGGGATGAGGTCAGCCGGACGACGGTGGCGTCCACCGCGTCCAGGGCGAGGTCCGGTCGCCGCACAGCGCGCCCACGAGCAGGCGTCGCACCACCGGCGGCGCGCTGACCAGGGGTGCGAGCGCGTCCCGCGGCCACGCCAGCGGGCTCAGGTCGCTCTGGAAGACCGGCATCATCAGCCGGGTCCACCACTGGTACCAGCGCAGGTGCGCCGCGCGGTCCGCCGCGTAGGCGGGGAGCGCCGTCGGGAGGCCTGGATTGCCCGCGAGCGCGGCGGCGAGGCTCCAGGCGTCGGCGAGGGCGAGCGAGGTGCCGGTGCCCAGCTGCGGGCTCATCGCGTGGGCGGCGTCGCCGACCAGCGCCACTGCACCCGCCCCGTCGAGGCGGAAGGGGCGACGCACCACGACGTCGCGGTAGGTGGCGGGGAGCAGCTCCTCGACGCCGTCGATCAGGTCGGAGTACGGCCCCGCGAGCGTGCGCGCCTCCCGGCGCCACGCGGGCAGGCCGCGCGCCAGCACCGCGGCCATGTCGCGTTGCCGCACCGACCAGAAGATCGACGACCGGCCGCGTCCGGTCGGCAGCACGCCGAGGTAGCGGCGAGTGCCGTCGAGGCACTGGAACAGCGCGTCGCCGGCTAGTCCGCCCGGGTCGGGGACGATCGACCACAGCGCGCCGTACTCGTAGGCGCGGTCACGCACGGTGAGCCCGGCGCTCCACCGCACCCGCGACCGGCTGCCGTCGGCCCCCACCACCAGGTCGTAGGAGGACGTGGTCACCGGACGGCGTCTCGACGGCGACGCCGCCCGCGGCGGGACGCACCCCGCTCACCTCGACGCCGAGCTCGACCCGCACCCCCCGCGCCCGCACCGCGCCGTGCAGCAGCACGAACAGGTCGCCGCGATGGACGCCGAGCGCCGGTCGGGCCCCCGGCAGCTCGTCGTAGCCGAGATCGAGGAGCGAGCGGGAGGTGGTGCACATCTCCACGCGGGAGACCTCCCGTGACACCGACCGCAGCGGCGTGAGCAGCCCGAGCCGGTCGAGCACCTCCTGACCCATCGCCTGGAGCCACAGCCCGGCGCCGACCGGCCGCGGGTCGGCGGCGCGCTCGAGCACCGTGACGTCGTGCCCGGCGTCGGCGAGCAGACAGGCCAGGGTGCATCCGCCGGCGCCGAGACCCACCACGCCGATCCGCATGGAGCGTTCCTACCCGATGAGTCGCGCGGCCGGCCGCTCGCTCGCGTAGAAGCGGAACAGGCAGTACGCCGAGGCCGCGCACAGCAGGTGCCACACGCCGTGGCCTTGGTACAGCGAGCCCGGCCAGCAGAGCGGGGAGCCGTTCTTCGCCGTGTTCCACACCGCGAACGCCAGGGCCAATGAGCCGGTGGCGGCCAGGATCCAGCGCCGGTCGAGGGTGGTGCCGCCGCGCGCGAGCAGGCTCCGCTCCAGCATGAGGGCCACGACCAGGAGCACCGCGAAGGCCAGGTTGCCGGGGTGCATGACCACGGGCAGCTCGCCGCCGGTCAGCTCGACCACCAGACAGCCGGTCAGGCACACCGCGAACACGCCTGCGGTGAACCCCGGGCCGCGCCGCCACCTGCGCGCCGCGGCGTACGAGACGGCGAACGAGGCCACGAGGTACATCGAGGCCATGTCGAGGTGCCCGCCCAGCTCCGACTCGGTGGCGTGCATCGCCATGCTGGCCGGCCCGAGGAGCACGACCAGGCACGCGTAGGCCGTGCCGAGCCGGGGCATCCGGTCGGCGTGCCACGCGATCGCCAGGCCTGCCGCGACGAAGCCCAGGTTGCTGAGCGTGTTGACCGGCTGCCGGACCCGGCCGGTCGCCGCCTCGCAGAACCCCGCGCCGCGATCCACGTCGGCGCCCAGCCAGCCGAACTGCACCGCCAGCGCGAGCAGCACCAGCGACACGCCCGCGGTCACCACGGCCGCGGCGAGCGGCCGCCGCCCCGTCACGACGAGCCGGGACGACGCGTCAGGCCCAGCCGGTCTCGACACGCTCGGTCACGGCTTCGCGAGCTCAGCCCGTGCTCGCTGCTCGACCACCATCAACGCTGGTCGTCCGCAGGCTCACGCCCAGCGTTCCGAGGCCGGCACGAAGTCGAGCTTCCGCTCGCCGGTGTAGATCTGCTTGGGCCGGGCGATCTTCTGCTCCTTGTCCTGCACGAGCTCGAGCCACTGGGCGAGCCAGCCGGGGGTGCGGCCGATCGCGAACAGCACCGTGAACATCTCGGGCGGGAACTGGAAGGCCTCGTAGATGAGTCCGGAGTAGAAGTCGACGTTGGGGTAGAGCTTGCGCTGGACGAAGTACTCGTCCTCGAGCGCGATCTTCTCCAGCTCGAGGGCGATGTCGAGGAGCGGGTTGGTGCCGGTGACCTCGAAGACGTCGTCGCAGGCCTTCTTGATGATCTTCGCCCGCGGGTCGTAGTTCTTGTAGACCCGGTGGCCGAAGCCCATCAGCCGCTCGTCGCCGTCCTTCACGCCCTTGATGAAGTCGGGGATCTTGTCCTTCGACCCGATCCGGCGCAGCATCCGCATCACCGCCTCGTTCGCACCGCCGTGGAGCGGGCCGTAGAGCGCGGCGACGCCGGCGGCGACCGCCGAGTACGGGTCGACCTGCGAGGAGCCCACCGAGCGCACCGCGTTGGTGGAGCAGTTCTGCTCGTGGTCGGCGTGCAGGATGAACAGCACGTCGAGCGCGCGCACCAGCCGCTCGTCGGCCTCGTACTGGCGCTCGCTCATCTTGAACAGCATCGAGAGGAAGTTCGCGGTGTAGCCGAGGTCGTTGTCGGGGTAGACGAACGGCTTGCCCTGCGCGTTGCGGAACGACCAGGCGCCCAGCGTCGGCATCTTCGCGATCATGCGCACGATCTGGAGGTGCCGGGACTCGGCGTCCTTGATGTTCGTGGCGTCGGGGTAGAAGGTCGACAGCGCTCCGACCGAGGCCATCAGCATCCCCATCGGGTGCGCGTCGTAGCGGAAGCCCTGCATGAACTCCTTGACGTTCTCGTGCACGAACGTGTGGTAGGTGATGTCGTGCACCCAGGAGTCGTGCTGGTCCTTGGTGGGCAGCTCGCCGTGCACCAGCAGGTAGGCCACCTCGAGGAACGAGGACTTCTCGGCCAGCTGCTCGATGGGGTAGCCGCGGTACTCGAGGATCCCGGCGTCGCCGTCGATGTAGGTGACGGCGCTGCGGCAGGAGGCCGTGTTGACGAAGCCGGGGTCGTAGACGGCCAGCCCCGGCTCGTCGTCCGCGGTGCGGATGGTCCCGATGTCGGCGGCCTTGATGGTGCCGTCGGTGATCGGGACCTCGAACTCCTGCCCGGTGCGGTTGTCACGGACGGTGAGAGAGTCAGTCACGGCGCCAAACCTAGTCGGCGGTCCCGTCGGCGCACACCCCCGTGGGGCAGAGGTGGACACCGGCGGAGCGGACCGGGCGCGCTTTTGACCCGGTCTCCCGGCCCCGCCTAGACTCGTGCGGTCCCGCCGGGCCTCTGTCGTCCGTGCGTTGCAGCCGGGGTGGATCCAGCCCCGTCCGACACCCGCTCTTCAGAAAAGGCCCTATCACCGTGCGTACGTACAGCCCCAAGCCCGCTGACATCCAGCGCGACTGGCACGTCATCGACGCCGAGAACATCGTCCTCGGACGGCTCGCGGTCGAGTGCGCCACGCTCCTGCGCGGCAAGCACAAGCCGATGTTCGCCCCGCACATGGACGTCGGCGACTTCGTCATCGTCGTGAACGCCGACAAGGTCGCCCTCGCCGGCGACAAGGCGGTCACCAAGAAGCTGTACCGCCACTCGGGCTTCCCGGGCGGCCTCAGCGAGACCCCCATCGGCGAGGCGCTGATCAAGAACCCGCGCCAGGTCATCGAGCGCGCGGTGTGGGGCATGCTGCCGAAGAACAAGCTGAGCCGCGCCCAGCTCACCAAGCTGAAGGTGTACGCCGGCCCCGACCACCCGCACACCGCGCAGCGGGCCGTGCCCCACGAGATCAAGCAGGTCGCGCAGTAAGCGCGACCGCCCACAGACCGACTGACCCGCACCGAGACGGACGAGGGAACCAAGAGCATCGTGACTGAGACCACCGCTGAGGTCGAGGAGACCTTCACGACCGACGAGCAGGGCGTCACCTACACCTCCGAGAGCGCTGCCTCGGCTGACGCACCCGAGCGCGCCGCGACCATCGCGCCGTCCGCGGCCACCGGTCGCCGCAAGCAGGCCGTGGCCCGCGTCCGGATCGTCCCCGGCACCGGCCAGTGGACCGTCAACGGCCGCACGCTCGACTCCTACTTCCCGAACAAGCTGCACCAGCAGGTCGCCAACGAGCCGTTCGTCGCCACCGCAGCTCGAGGGTCGCTTCGACGTCATCGCCCGCGTCCACGGCGGCGGCATCACCGGTCAGGCCGGCGCGCTGCGTCTCGGCGTGGCCCGTGCGCTCAACGCCGTCGACGTCGAGGCCAACCGCGCCACGCTGAAGAAGGCCGGGCTGCTCACGCGCGACGCCCGCGTCATCGAGCGCAAGAAGGCCGGTCTCAAGAAGGCCCGCAAGGCGCCGCAGTACTCCAAGCGCTGAACGCTCGCGTGCCGCGCATCTTCGGCACCGACGGCGTCCGCGGGCTCGCCAACGGTCCCCTCACCGCCGAGCTCGCGCTCGGCCTCGGGGCGGCCGCAGCGCGCGTGCTCGTCGACCACGGCGGGTACGAGCGGCAGCGGCCGCTGGCCGTCGTCGGCCGTGACCCCCGCATCTCGGGCCAGTTCCTCGAGCACGCCGTCGTCGCCGGCCTGGCCGGCGCCGGCGTCGACGTGCTCCGGCTCCGGGTGCTGCCGACGCCGGGCGTCGCCTACTTCACCGACGCGCTCGGCGCCGACGTCGGCGTCGTCATCAGCGCCTCCCACAACGCGATGCCCGACAACGGCATCAAGTTCCTCTCCCGGGGCGGCGTGAAGCTCGACGACGCGCTCGAGCGGCGAGATCGAGGCGTACCTCGGCCAGGAGTGGGAGCGCCCCACCGGCGCCGACGTCGGCCGCGTGCGCCCCCTACGCCCCCACCGTCGAGGAGTACGCCGCCCACCTCGTCGCGCACCCTCGACCGCCGCCTCGGCGGGCTGCGCGTCGTGCTCGACTGCGCCCACGGCGCGGCCAGCGAGGTCGGCCCCCGGCGCGCTCGCCGCCGCCGGCGTCGAGGTGGTCACGATCGGCGCCGAGCCCGACGGCCTCAACATCAACGACGGCTACGGCTCCACCCACCTCGCGCGGCTCCAGCAGGCGGTCGTCGACCACGGCGCTCACGCCGGCTTCGCGGTCGACGGCGACGCCGACCGCTGCCTGGCCGTCGACGCCACCGGTGCGGTGGTCGACGGTGACCAGATCATGGCGATCCTGGCGCTGGCGCTGCGCGACGCCGGGCCGGCTCGCCGCACGACACCGTGGTGGCCACCGTCATGAGCAACCTCGGGCTGCGTGCTGGCGATGGACGACGCCGGCGTCGAGGTGCGGCAGACCGCCGTCGGCGACCGCTACGTGCTCGAGGACATGCGCGACGGGCGGCTACAACCTCGGTGGCGAGCAGTCGGGCCACGTCATCATGCGCGACCACGCCACCACCGGCGACGGCCTGCTCACCGCGCTGCACGTGCTGCAGCGGATGGTCGTCACCGGTCGCTCGCTGCGCGACCTCGCCTCCGTCGTCACCCGGCTGCCCGCAGGTCCTGGTCAACGTCTCCGGCGTCGACAAGGCCGCGCTGCGACGACCGACGACGGCCTCGCCGATGCCGTCGCCGCCGAGGAGGCCGCGCTCGGCGACACCGGCCGGGTGCTGCTGCGCCCGTCGGGCACCGAGCCGCTGGTGCGGGTGATGGTCGAGGCGCCCACCGCCGAGGAGGCCGCAGGCCGTCGCCGATCGGCTGGCCGACGTGGTGCGGGAGCGGCTCGCGGTGTGACCGTACCGCCGCGCGATCCCGGTGGTCAGACCTTCCGCAGCCGCACGTAGCGCACCGAGTGGTCGCGGTCCTTGCGGAGCACGAGGGTGGCGCGGGAGCGGGTGGGCAGGATGTTCTGCACCAGGTTGGGGCCGTTGATCGTGTCCCAGATCCGCTCGGCCTCGGCGACGGCCTCGTCGTCGGAGAGCCGGCGTACGGCGGAAGTACGACTCCGGGTCGCGGAAGGCGGTCTCGCGCAGCCGCAGGAACCGCTCGACGTACCAGGCCCGGATCTTGTCGCGGCCGGCGTCGACGTAGACGGAGAAGTCGAAGAAGTCGCTGAGCGTCAGACCGGCGCGGCCGTCGTCGCGCACGCGGGCCGGCTGGAGCACGTTGAGGCCCTCGAGGATCACGATGTCGGGGCGGCGGATCACGACCTTCTCGTCGGGCACCACGTCGTAGACCAGGTGGGAGTAGGTCGGCGCCTCGACCTCGTCTCGACCCGACTTGATGTCGACGACGAACCGCAGCAGGGCGCGGCGGTCGTAGGACTCCGGGAAGCCCTTGCGCTCCAGGAGTCCCGCGCCGCTCGAGCTCGGCGTTCGGGTAGAGGAAGCCGTCGGTGGTGACCAGCGCGACGTTGGGGTGCTCGGGCCAGTGGGCGAGCATCTGCTGCAGCACGCGAGCGGTGGTCGACTTGCCGACGGCCACCGAGCCGGCCAGCGCCGATCACGAACGGCGTGCGCGGCGGGGTGCTGCGGTGCAGGAACGACTCCTGCTCGCGGTGCAGCCGCCCGGCCGAGCCGACGTACAGGCTGAGCAGGCGCGACAGCGGGAGGTAGACCTCCTCGACCTCCTGGAGGTCGAGGTTGTCGCCCAGGCCACGCAGGGCTGTGATCTCCTCGGCGCGCAGCGGACTCTCGGTCTCGCTGCGCGAGCGACGACCCACGCGCTCCGGTCGAGCTCGACGTAGGGCGAGCGCTCCCGGCCGGTCTCTCGGATCGGGCCGTCCGGTCCGAGCGGTGCGACATGGCGGCGATTGTTGCAGCCCGGAGGCGCCACCACTCCGCAGCCGGACCACTCCCGGACGGAGCGGACCCGTAGAGTTCGGTCCGCCATGTGCGGCATCGTCGGATACGTCGGAGCACCGGCAGGCGCAGGACGTCGTGGTCGAAGGCCTGCGACGGCTGGAGTACCGCGGCTACGACTCGGCGGGGATCGCCCTGGTGCACCGCCGCGGACGGCGGCGCGCTGGCCAGTGCCAAGAAGGCCGGCAAGCTCGCCAACCTCGAGAAGGCGATCGCCGACGCAGCCGCTGCCGCCGCGTCGACCACCGGCATCGGCCACACCCGCTGGGCCACCCACGGCGCCCCGAACGACGTCAACGCCCACCCGCACGCCGGGCGCACCGGCCGGGTCGCGCTCGTGCACAACGGCATCATCGAGAACTTCGCCGACCTGCGGGCCGCGCCTCGAGGACGACGGCCACGAGCTCGTCTCGGAGACCGACACCGAGGTCGCCGCCCACCTGCTCGAGCTGCGAGGTGGACGACCGGCGCCGACCTCACCACCGCGATGCAGCGGGTGTGCCGGCGTCTCGAACGGCGCGTTCACGCTCGTGGCGGTCGACGCCCGACGACCCCGACCGCGTCGTCGCCGCGCGGCGCAACAGCCCGCTCGTGGTCGGGCTGGGCGAGGGCGAGACCTTCCTCGGCTCCGACGTCGCCGCCTTCATCGAGCACACCCGCGAGGCGATCGAGCTCGGCCAGGACCAGGTCGTCACGATCACCCGCGACGGCGTCGACGGTCACCGACTTCGACGGCGGGCCGGCCGAGGGTCGGCAGCTACCACGTCGACTGGGACCTGTCGGCCGCCGAGAAGGACGGCCACGACTGGTTCATGCGCAAGGAGATCTTCGAGCAGCCGCGGGCGGTGGCCGACTCGTTGCTGGGCCGGCGGACGTCGTCCGGGCTGCTGCAGCTCGACGAGATGCGGCTCGCCGACGAGGAGCTGCGCGACATCGACAAGATCATCATCATCGCCTGCGGCACGTCGTTCTACGCCGGCATGGTCGCCAAGTACGCGATCGAGCACTGGACGCGGATCCCGGTGGAGGTCGAGCTCGCCTCGGAGTTCCGCTACCGCGACCCGATCCTCGACCACTCCACGCTGGTGGTGGCGATCAGCCAGTCCGGCGAGACCGCCGACACGCTGCAGGCGATCCGGCACGCCCGGCACGCAGCGGTCCAAGGTGCTGGCGATCTGCAACACCAACGGCTCGACGATCCCGCGCGAGTCCGACGCGGTCATCTACACCCACGCCGGCCCGGAGATCGGCGTCGCCTCGACCAAGGGCTTCCTCACCCAGCTGGTCGCCTGCTACCTGCTCGCGCTGTACGTCGCGCAGGTGCAAGGGCACCACGCTACGGCGACGAGATCGACCAGGTGATGCGGCAGCTCGAGGCGATGCCCGACCACATCGCCACGGTGCTCGACGGTGCCGAGCAGGTCTACGAGCTCGCGCGCGCCCACGTCGACAGCCGGTCGGTGCTGTTCCTGGGCCGCCACGCCGGCTACCCGGTGGCGCTCGAGGGGGCGCTCAAGCTCAAGGAGCTCGCCTACCTGCACGCCGAGGGCTTCGCGGCCGGCGAGCTCAAGCACGGTCCGATCGCGCTGATCGAGGAGGGGCTGCCCGTGCTGTGCGTCGTGCCGCCCGCAGGGTCGCGACCAGCTGCACGACAAGATGATCAGCGGCATCCAGGAGGTGCGGGCCCGCGGCGCCCGCACCATCTGCCTGGCCGAGGAGGGCGACGACCACGATCGAGCCGTACGCCGACGTCCTGATCCGGCTGCCGAGGGTGCCGGTGCTGCTGCAGCCGCTGGTCGCGATCGTGCCGTTGCAGCTCTTCGCCTGCGAGCTCGCCACCGCGCTCGGCCACGACGTCGACCAGCCGCGCAACCTGGCCAAGTCCGTCACGGTCGAGTAGGGCCGGTCGGGCTGATGGCTGATCGTCGGCGTCGGCATCGACGTGTGCGACCTCGACCGGTTCGCCGAGTCGCTCGAGCGCACCCCGCGGCCTGCGCGAGCGGCTGTTCACGCCCGCCGAGGCCACCCGCCCATCGCCTCGCTGGCCGCCCGGTTCGCCGCCAAGGAGGCGCTCGCCAAGGCGCTCGGCGCGCCCGCCGGCCTGGAGTGGCACGACGCCGAGGTGATCCCGGAGTCCTCCGGCCAGCCCGTCGTTCGAGCTGCGCGGCACCGTGCTGCGCGCCGCGCCGACGCAGCTCGGCGTCGCCACCGTCCACCTCTCGCTCTCCCACGACGCCGGCATCGCCTCGGCCGTGGTCGTGCTGGAGGACTGACGGGGCTTGTTCGAGCCCTTCGGCCCAACCCCGCCAGTGCATTGGCGCGTAGGCTTGGGCCATGCGGCGTGCGCACACGGTGGAGCAGGTCCGGGCGGCAGAGAAGGCGCTGATGGCGAGCCTGCCGGACGGTGCGCTGATGCAGCGGGCGGCGGCCGGGCTGGCCTACGCGGTCGTCGACCTCCTCGGATCGGCGCTACGGGGCGCCGGGTGCTGCTGCTGGTCGGGGTCGGGCGACAACGGCGGCGACGCGCTGTACGCCGGTGCGCTACTGGCCCGCCGCGGCGCGCAGGTGGAGGCGTGGCTGCTCTCCGACCACGCCCACCGGGCCGGCCTCGCAGGCGCTGCGGCGGGCCGGGGGGCGCAGCTCGTCGAGGGCGCCGCCGCGCCAGGCCGACCCGACGTCGTCGTCGACGGCATCGTGGGCATCGGCGGGCAGGCCCGGGCTGCGGCCGGACGCCGCGCGGCGCTGGCCCTGCTGGCCGGGAGTCCCGGTCGTCGCCGTCGACACGCCGAGCGGGGTCGAGCGTCGACACCGGCGAGCTGGACGGCGCGCCACGTCCGGGCGACGCTGACGGTCACCTTCGGCACCCACAAGGTCGTGCCACCTCGTCGACCCGGCGGCGTCGGCTGCGGGGCGGTGCACCTGGTCGACCTCGGCCTCGAGCTGCCCGACGCCGGCGGTCGAGGCCTCCAGCCCGCCGACGTCGCCGCGATCTGCTGCCGCGTCCCGACGCCGGACGCGCAGAAGTACGCCCGCGGCGTGGTCGGGCGTGCGGGCCGGCTCGCGCCACCTACCCCGGCGCCGCGCTGCTGGCCGTCGCCGGAGCGCAGCATCCGGGCTGGCCGGGATGGTCCGCTACGTCGGCGACGACGCCGTCGCCGACCGGGTCGCGCGACACAGCACCCCGAGGTCGTCGGCGACGGCCGGGTGCAGGCCTGGGTGGTCGGCTCCGGCAGCGGCGACGGCGCCGAGGGCACGCTCGCGCGAGGCCCTGGACGACGACGTGCCGACCGTCGTCGACGCCGACGCCGCTTCGCCGCACGCCCCGCGCGGCCGCGCCGACGTGATCCTCACCCCGCACGCCGGCGAGCTCGCCGGCATGCTCGACGTCGAGCGCGCCGACGTCGAGGCCCGCCCGCTGGCCCACGCACGGCGCGCGGCCGAGCGAGTTCGGCGCCGTGGTGCTGCTCAAGGGGCGCCACACGCTCGTGGTCGCACCCGGACGGACGGGTGCGGGTCACCACCACCGGCACTGCCCTGGCTGGCCACCGCCGGGGCCGGCGACGTGCTCGGCGGAGTGATCGGCGCCCTCGCCGCCGCCGGCCTCGACCCGTTCGACGCCGCGTCGGTCGGCTCGTGGCTGCACGGCGCCGCCGCCACCCTGGCGAGTGGCGGCGGTCCGATCGTCGCGAGCGACGTGGCGCGGGCGCTGTCCCGGGTGATCGAGAGCCCTGGTGGGAGACTGGCGGGCATGACCGCCCGCGCCGAGATCGTCGTCGACCTCGACGCGATCCGGCACAACGTGCGTCTGCTGCGGGAGCTCACCGGCGTGCCGATGATCACCGTCGTCAAGGCCGACGGCTACGGCCACGGCATGCTGCCGGTGGCTCGGGCCGCGCGCGAGGCCGGCGCCGACTGGCTCGCCGTCGCCACCCTCGACGAGGTGCGCGCGCTGCGCGCCGCCGGCGACGACGGGCCGCTGCTCACCTGGCTCACCGTGCCCGAGCGAGCAGTACGACGACCTGATCCTGGCGGACGTCGACCTCACCGCCTACTCGGTCGAGGAGCTCGACGAGATCGACGCGGCGGCGACCGAGGCGGGTCGACCCGCCCGGGTGCAGCTCAAGGTCGACACCGGGCTGCACCGCGGCGGAGCGTCGCGCGCCGACTGGACCGCGCTGTTCGCCGTGGCCCGCGAGGGCGAGGAGCAGGGCCGTGGACGGTCACCGGCATCTGGTCGCACCTCGCGTGCAGCGACGAGCCCGACCACCCCGCCAACGACGCCCAGGAGGCGGCCTTCGGCGAGGCGCTCGACCTCGCCCGGGGGCCGGCCTCGAGCCCGAGCTCACCCACCTCGCCAACTCCGCGGCCGCCGTCCCCCGCCCGAGCAGCCGGTTCGACGCCGTCCGCTGTGGCATCGCCGTCTACGGGCTCGACCCCGCGCCCGGCGTGCCGCACGGCCTCGACCTCCACCCGGCGATGACCGCGCGCGCCACGCTCGCGCTGGTGAAGCACCTCGACGCCGGCGACGCCGTCTCCTACGGCCACACCTGGACCGCGGAGGCGCCCACCACGGTCGGGCTGGTGCCGGTCGGCTACGGCGACGGCGTCCCGCGCAACGCGGGCAACGCCGCCGACGTCGCCGTCGACGGCAAGCGCCGCCCGATCCGCGGCCGGGTCTGCATGGACCAGGTCGATGGTCGACCTGGGCGGCGACGAGCCGGCCGCCGGCAGCGACGTCGTGCTGTTCGGGCCGCCCGTCGGACCGACGGCGCGCAGCCCACCGCCCAGGACTGGGCCGAGGCGTGCGGCACCATCAACTACGAGATCGTCACCCGCATCGGAGGCCGGATGACCCGCAGGTACGTCGGAGGCACCGGATGAGCGCCAAGGGCCGGATCCTCGGCGCCCTCGGTGGCGCCGTCGGCGTCGCTGCCGCCGGCACCGCCGTCGCGGTGGCGCGCCGCGAGCGGAGGATCAGCCACACCGCGGGCCGGCACGTCCCGCTCGGCTCGCTGCACTCGCGCCCGATCACGGTGGTGGCCGCCGACGGCGTCCCGCTGCACGTCGAGGTCGACGAGGCCGAGCCGCTCGACGGTCTCGACGGCGCACCGCGCCGCCCGTGGGTGCGTGGCGAGGAGCCGCAGGTGACCCTGGTCTTCGTCCACGGCTACTGCCTCAACCTCGACTCGCTGGCACTTCCAGCGCGCCGCCTACCGGGGCCTGGTGCGGTCGGTCTTCTACGACCAGCGCTCGCACGGCCGCTCCGGCCGCTCGGACCGCGAGCACGCCACCATCGACCAGCTCGGCCACGACCTGCGCACCGTCATCGACACGGTCGCGCCCGACGGCCCGGTGGTGCTGGTCGGCCACTCGATGGGCGGGATGACGATCGTCGCGCTCGCCGAGGAGTACCCCGAGCTGATCGGCGACAAGGTGATCGGCGTCGCCCTGATCTCGACCACCGCCGGCGGGCTCGACCCCAGCCGGATCCTGATGCCGCTGCTGCCGGCGCGGCTGACCGGCCGGCTCACGGACCGCGCCGTCGCGACGCTGGCCGCGCGGCCACCGCGCCGTCGACGGCGTCCGCCGGGTCGGCAAGGCCATCGCCAACGTCGGCCACCAGCCGGTTCGCCTTCGGCGGCGACGTGCCGGAGTCGTACGTCGACTTCGTCGACGAGATGCTCTCCGCGACGCCGTTCGAGGTGGTGGCCGACTTCTTCCCCGGCTTCGGCTCGCTCGACAAGTTCGACCACGTCGAGGTGCTTCGACCGGGTGCCGATCTCGATCATCTGCGGCACCGACGACCGGCTCACCTCGGTCGGCCACTCCCGCAAGCTGCACGTCCGCATCCCGAGCTCGCGGCTGCTGGAGTGCGAGGGCGCCGGCCACATGGTGACCCTGGAGCGGCACGACCAGGTCAACGCCGAGCTCGACCAGCTCATCACCGCGGCCGCCGCGCGCGCCGCGACCCGATGAGCCTCACCGTCCGGCGGGTCGGGCCGGAGTCGGCCGCGACCGTGCTCGCGCATCGTCCAGGACGCCTTCGGCAGCCGCCCGCCGCTCGATCCGCCCGCCGACGCCCTCAGCGACACCGAGGCCTCGATCGCCACCCGGCTCGCGCTCGGCGGCGGCCTGGTCGGCCCGGCTCGACGGGGACGTCGTCGGCGCCCTGCTGTTCGACGCGGTCGGCGACACCGTCTACCTGCGCCGCTTCGGCGTGCTGCGCTCCGCCCGCGGCCACGGCGTCGCGGACGCGCTGGTGGCGGCCGGCGTCGAGGCCGCCGAGCGGTCGGCACGCACGCCCGGGTGAGCGTGGTGGCCCGCGAGGAGCTGCCGCGCACCATCGAGTTCTGGAGCCACCACGGCTTCGTGCAGACCGACCGCCGCTCGCCGTACGTCGAGCTCAGCCACGACCGTCCCGAAGCAGTACGAGGTGCGCGACCCCGACGCCATGCGGGACCTCGGGCGCCGGGTCGCCGCCCGGCTGCGGCCGGCGACCTGCTGCGTGCTCACCGGCGACCTCGGCGCCGGCAAGACCACGTTCACCCAGGGCCTCGGCGCCGGGCTCGGGGTCGAGGGCGCGGTCACCTCGCCGACGTTCGTCATCGCCCGCGAGCACCGCGGCCGGCGCGGGCCGCCCGCCGCTGGTGCACGTCGACGCCTACCGGCTCGGCGGCACCGCCGAGCTCGACGACCTCGACCTCGACACCGCCCTCGACGAGGCCGTCACGGTCGTCGAGTGGGGCGAGGGCATGGCCGAGGGGCTGGCCGACTCCCGGCTCGAGATCCGAGTCACCCGCGTCCCGCGGTCGAGACCGTCGAGTCGGCCGTGGGGGACGTCGTCGACGTCACCGACGCGGAGCCCCGGCTCGTCGAGCTCCTGGGCCGCGGCCCCCGCTGGGCGACGTCGTGGCCCTGGGAGGGTTGACGGCGTGCTGCTCACCTTCGACACCGCCTCGCCCCGGGTGACCGTCGCGCTGCTCGACGCGGCGCCGAGCGACGCGGGTGCTGGCCGAGGCCGTCTCGGAGCAGACGATGCGCCACGGCGAGCAGCTCGCCCCGCTGATCGAGCGGGTGCTCGCCGAGGCGGGGGCGGAGCGCCACGACCTCACGGCGATCGGCGTCGGGGTCGGACCCGGGCCGTTCACCGGGCTGCGGGTCGGGCTGGTGACCGCCCGCACGCTCGGTCTCGTGCTCGACGTGCCGGTCTACGGCGTGTGCTCGCTCGACGCGCTCGCCGTGGAGGCGGTCGACACGGGCGTCGTCTCCGAGCCGTTCCTCGTCGCCACCGACGCCCGCCGCCAGGAGGTGTTCCTCGCCTCCTACGACGCCGACGGCACCCGGATCGGCGGCCCCGTGGTCGACAAGCCGGACGCGGTCGCCACCGATCTCCCGGTGGTGGGCGAGGGCGCCACCCTGTATCCCGAGGCGTTCCCACGCCCGGTCGGCCCGCAGCGCCCGGCGGCCGCCTGGCTCGGCGTCGCGCTGGTGGAGGAGCGGGTCGAGCTGTTCGACCCCGACCCGCTCTACCTGCGGCGTCCCGACGCCGTGGTGCCGGGAACCCCGAAGCCCGTCTCGTGAGGATCCGCGACGCCACCGCCGACGACGCCGACGCCGTGGTCCGGCTGGAGCAGGACTGCCTCGGGGCCGACGCCTGGTCGCCCGCGCTGGTGGTGCCGGCGGTGGGCGGTGACCTGCCCACCGTCCGCGTGCCTCGTGGCGGAGGTCGACGAGGTCGTCGTGGGCCACGCCGTCGCGAGTCTGGTGGTCGACGTGGCGGAGCTGCAGCGGATCGCCGTCGAGCCGGCCCACCGGCGGGCCGGCCTGGCCACCGCCCTGCTCGACACCGTCGTCGTGGCCGCGCGGGAGGGCGGTGCCGACGGGCTGCTGCTCGAGGTGCGTGACGGCAACGCCGGCGCCCTCGCCTTCTACGCCCGCCGCGGCTTCGTCGAGATCGACCGCCGGCCCCGCTACTACCGCGACGGGGCGACCGCCGTCGTGATGCAGCGGCCGCTCCGATCTGGGTGCTGACCGTGGGGGACTACTGGAAGAACTGCATCGGCGGGTCGGCGTCCGAGCCCGGCTCCGGGCCGAGGAGGCGCTCGGACTCGCCGTCGATGCCGAGCCGCCAGACCGACCAGGCGCCGTCGGCGTAGACGGTGAACACCACGTGGCCGGGGTCCTCCCAGGCGCGGCTGACGACGGCGCCGCCCTCCTCCCACCGGGCCACCTCGGTGCCCGCGCGGTCGAGGATCGCGACGAACGAGTCGCCGAGGCCGTCGAGATAGGCGGGCGCGGCGAGCACGTGCTCGCCGCTGGGCGCGATGATGCTCACCGTGTAGTCGCAGGTCTCGAACAGGTAGGAGCCTGCGCTCGAGTCGTACAGGCCGCCACAGGAGCCGTCGTCGGAGGCCTCGCTCAGCACCGACAGGAGACCCTGGTCGGCGTCCCGCAGGAATTGTGCGTCGGGGACCGGGGTGTCGACGGTGCCGTCCGAGCTCACCGTGATGGGCGCCTCCTCGCCGGCACCGTCGTTGAGATAGACGATGCAGCCGCCGGCATCCTCGTCGCAGTCCGGGCCGCCCGTGACGGCCGCCGGGAAGGCGTTCTCCGGGTAGTCGGTGCCGATCGACACCGCGCCGCCGTCCCAGCGGGTCACGATCTCGCCCTCGCGGGACCGGTAGGCGATCGTGAGGCCGAGCGGCGAGGCCACGTAGCTGTCGGCGACGGGGATCGACTCCACGAGCTCGCTCGTGCCGCCGTCTACGGGTGCGGTCACGACGTCGATGACGCCGCCGCCGCCCGTGGTGGTGGTGTCGTAGCGGTAGGCCACGATCTCGTTGTCGCCGATCTGGTCGGCGCGGGTGTAGCCGGTGCCCGGCAGCGCGAACGCGACGCCGTCGCCGCGGACGAAGGTGTCGGCCTCGAGGTGGCCGATCATCGGCTCCGGGCCGGGGTCGGGGAGCGCGGCGGTGGCGGAGTCGGTGACCGACGGCGTCGGGGTGTCGGTGGCGGCCGGGATCTCGTTCCCGCGGCCGGGGCCGTCGCCGGCGGTGACGACGGCGATCGGGGTGAGCACCGCCGCGACGGCCAGGACGCCACCGGCGACGGCGGCCTGCCGCCGCCTGCGGATGCCGCGGGCGCGGGTGGTGACCTGCTCGAAGCTCAGCGGCGCCTCGTGCAGGTCGCGGACCCGGCGGTCGAAGGCGTCGGACATGTCGCTCTCCCAGGTGCGCTTCTCGTTCATCGGATCGCTCCGCCGTTCCGGTCGGTGTCGTCGTCGGACGGGTGGAGGTGGGCGGGCACCCGCTCGCGCAGGGCCGCGATGGCGCGGCTGCACTGCGACTTCACGGTGCCGACCGAGATGCCGAGGAGGTCGGCGGTCTCCGCCTCGCTGAGCTGCTCGTAGTAGCGAAGCACGACGACGGCGCGGGCCTTCGGGGGCAGGCTCTGGACGACCTCCCACAGCGCGGCGTCGCGGCCGTCGTCGTAGGTGTCGAGGTGGGGCGTCGGTTCGGGCAGGTGCTCGGAGGTGTGCTCGCGCCGCTTCCACGCGCGACGCCACAGCGAGTTGTTCTCGTTCACCATGATGCGCCGCACATAGCCGTCGACGCTGTCGCGGTCGCGCACCTTGTCCCACGACAGGTACAGCTTGGCCAGCGAGGTCTGGAGGATGTCCTCGGCCTGGTGGCGGTCGCCGGTCAGCAGGTAGGCCGTCCGCAGCAGCCGGGCCTGGCGGGCCTGCAGGTACTCGGTGAACTCCGCGTCCTTGCGGTCGCGGGCGCTGCTGGTCACGGCGCCAGCCTGCCGTGTGCTGGAGCCGTGCTGCGTCATCGCCAGCACTCCGGAGTGTCCGTCCACGTGCCCAAGACGCGACCCGCTCCGAGAAGGTTGCAATCGCCCTCGGTGGGGGGCCGGCGGTGTCCGGTTTCACCGGTCGACCGGTGAAACCGGACAGAGATCCGGGCAGGATCCGGGCCTCGAACGCCAGTTTTCTCGGCCAGGGTGGCCGGATCGGGGTGGGGAGGTGGTGTCGCCGCGGAGGGGGGTGCGGTTGCATGGGGGTGACGCCGCGGCACCGCGGTGGTCCACGTCGGAGGGGAGCGCACATGCAGCAGGTCAAGGCGGTCATCGCGCGGGCCAAGAACGAGCCGGTCGAGCTGGTCACGATCAACGTGCCCGACCCCGGTCCGGGCGAGGCCGTGGTGCAGGTGCAGGCCTGCGGCGTGTGCCACACCGACCTGCACTATCGCGAGGGTGGCATCGCGGACGACTTCCCGTTCCTGCTGGGTCACGAGGCCGCGGGCGTCGTCGAGGCGGTGGGTGACGGCGTCACCGAGGTGGCGCCGGGCGACTTCGTCGTCCTCAACTGGCGCGCCGTGTGCGGCCAGTGTCGCGCCTGCTTCCGCGGCGAGCCCTGGTACTGCTTCGACACCCACAACGCGACGCAGAAGATGACGCTCGAGGACGGCACCGAGCTGTCGCCGGCCCTCGGCATCGGTGCGTTCGCCGAGAAGACCCTCGTGGCCGCCGGCCAGTGCACCAAGGTCGACCCCGCGGCCCGTCCGGCCGCCGTCGGGCTGCTCGGGTGCGGCGTGATGGCCGGTCTCGGCGCCGCCGTCAACACCGGCAACGTCTCCCGCGGCAAGAGCGTCGCCGTCATCGGCTGCGGCGGCGTCGGCGCGGCGGCCATCGCGGGCTCGGCGCTGGTGGGCGCGAGCCCGATCATCGCCGTCGACCTCGATCCGCGGAAGCTCGAGATCGCCACGAGGCTGGGCGCCACCCACACCGTCGACTCCTCCTCCGAGGACCCGGTGGAGCGGATCAAGGAGATCGCCGGCGGCTACCACGACGGCGCCGAGGGGGCGGACGTCGTGATCGATGCCGTCGGCCGGCCCGAGACCTGGAAGCAGGCCTTCTACGCCCGCGACCTCGCCGGCACCGTCGTCCTGGTCGGCGTGCCGACCCCCGACATGAAGCTGCCCGACATCCCGCTGCAGGAGGTCTTCGGCCGCGGTGGCGCGCTCAAGTCGAGCTGGTACGGCGACTGCCTGCCTGCCCGCGACTTCCCGATGCTCGTCGACCTCTACCAGCAGGGCCGCCTCGACCTCGACGCGTTCGTGAGCGAGGAGATCGGTCTCGGCGACGTCGAGGCGTCCTTCGACAAGATGCACTCGGGCGACGTGCTCCGCAGCGTCGTCGTCTTCGGTGGTTGAGCTGAAACTCCGCAGCCGGTGCGCCCCGAGTGTGCGAGATGGGTCCCGAGGATTCGAGGCTCCGGCGCTAGAGCGCGCCTCGCACCTCCGTTCAGGCCAGGTTCAGCCGGGTCCGCGAGACTGATCCGGTGCGAGTGCTGGTCGTCGAGGACGAGCGACGGCTGGCGCGCGCCGTGAAGGTGGGGCTGGAGGCCGAGGGGTTCGCGGTCGACGTCGCCCACGACGGCACCGACGGTCTCTGGCTGGCCCGGGAGCACCCGTTCGACGCGATCGTGCTCGACCTCATGCTGCCGGGGATCAACGGCTACCGGGTGTGCTCCACGCTGCGCGAGGAGGGCAACTGGACGCCGATCCTCATGCTCACCGCCAAGGACGGCGAGTGGGACCAGGTGGAGGGCCTCGACACCGGCGCCGACGACTACCTCACGAAGCCGTTCTCGTTCCCGGTGCTGGTGGCGCGGCTGCGGGCCGTCGCGCGCCGCGGCGCCGTCGAGCGCCCGACCGTGCTCGAGGTGGGCGACCTGCGGCTCGATCCCGCCGCCCGCCGGGCCTGGCGGGGCGAGGTGGAGCTCTCGCTGACCGCCCGCGAGCACGCGCTGCTGGCGTTCCTCCTGCGCCACCCCGGCGACGTGGTGTCGAAGCAGCGAGATCCTGGACGCCGTCTGGGACGTCGACTTCGACGGCGACCCCAACATCGTCGAGGTGTACGTGCGGCACCTGCGCAACAAGATCGACCGGCCCTTCGGCCGGGAGGCGATCGAGACCCTGCGGGGCGCGGGCTACCGGCTGGCGAGTGACGGTGGGTAACGCGTTCGGGTCGGTCCGGGTCCGCACCACGATGGCGGCGACGGCGGTCGTGGCGGTGGCGCTGGTGGCGGGCTCGCTGCTGCTCGTCGTGCTCCAGCGTGACGCGCTGCGCGACAGCGCCGAGAGCAACGCCGAGCAGCGTGCCGAGCAGCTGGCCGGGCAGGTCGAGGCGTCGGGTGTGCCGGCCTCGCTGGGCGAGTCCGACGACGACGGGCCGGAGCGACGACGTCCTGCAACAGGTAGCCGATCGCCGACGGCGAGGTGCTGGTGACCTCGGGCGGGACGCTGCCCACCGACGACGACGCACAGCTCGAGGGCTACGCGGTCGGCGTCGAGGACAGCGACCGCTACGTGGTGACGGTCGCGGTGTCGCTCGAGGACGCCGAGGACTCGACCGCAGCACTGGTCCCGCTGCTGCTCGTGGGCGTCCCGCTCCTGGTGCTCGTGGTCGGCGCGACGACCTGGCTGGTGGTCACCCGCGCGCTGCGGCCGGTGGAACGGATCCGCACCGAGGTCGCGGTGATCGGCGAGCAGGCGCTCGACCGTCGGGTGCCGGTGCCGGACTCGCGCGACGAGGTGCACCGGCTCGCCCTCACGATGAACGACATGCTGGGCCGACTCGAGGCGTCCCAGCAGCGGCAGCGGCGCTTCGTCTCCGACGCCTCCCACGAGCTGCGGACGCCGCTGTCCGTCCTGCGCCAGACCGGCGAGGTGGCCCGGGCCCACCCGGGCGCGATGTCGCCCGACGAGCTGGCCGACACCGTGCTCGAGGAGTCGGCACGGATGCAGCGGCTCGTCGAGCAGCTGCTGCTGCTCGCGCGCTCCGACGAGGGCCGGCTGGTGGCCGAGCGCCGCGACGTCGACCTCGACGACCTGGTGCTCGCCGAGGCCGTCCGCGCCCGCGCCGCCGGGCTCGCCGTCGACACCGCCGGCGTCGGCCCGGGCCGGGTGCGCGGCGACGCCGGCGCGCTCGCCCAGGTGGTGCGCAACCTGGTCGACAACGCGATGCGCCACGCCACCGGACGGGTCCGGCTCGCCCTGACCGAGGACAGGGGCGTCGTGACCCTCACCGTCGAGGACGACGGCGCCGGCGTGCCCGAGGCGGAGCGGGAGCGGGTCTTCGAGCGGTTCGTGCGCCTCGACGAGGCCCGTGCGAGCGACGACGGCGGCAGCGGGCTCGGACTCGCCATCGTGCGCGAGATCGCCCGCCTCCACGGCGGCGACGCGGTGATCGAGGCCTCCGACCTCGGCGGCGCGCGGTTCGTCGTCCGGGTGCCCGCCGCCTGACCAGGCTTTCAGGAACGTTCAGCGTCCCTTCAGCGACGTCGCGGCATCGTCGTCCTCATCATCGACCGAACCCCCAGAACGAGGTGGATCCCGTGAACATCCGCAGCTTCCGCAGCAAGCGCGTCATCGTCCCCAGCCTGGCCGCCCTGGCGGTCTTCGGCGTCGGTGGCGTCGTGTACGCCAACACCGCCGCCGGCGACGAGCTGTCCGGTACCGAGCTCGACCGCGCCAGCGCCGCCGCCCTCGAGGCCACCGGCGGCGGCGAGGTCACCGACACCGAGCTCGACGACGAGGAGGGTGCCTACGAGATCGAGGTCACGAAGGACGACGGTTCACAGGTCGACGTGCACCTCGACGAGGACTTCACGGTGCTCTCTCAGGACGCCGACCGTGAGGACGACGGCGACGACGACGGCGACGACGACGGCGACGACACCGACGACACCGACGACCGCGACGACCGCGCCCTGAGCGCCCAGGAGCGCACCAGCGCCGAGGAGGCCGCCCTCGGGGCGGTGCCCGGCACGGTCACCGACGTCGAGGCCAGCGACGACCGCGGCGCGGCCTACGAGGTCGAGGTCGTGCAGGACGACGGCACCGAGTGGACCGTCGAGCTGGACGCCGCCTTCGAGGTGCTCGACCAGCGCCAGGACGGCTGACCCGCGTCTGGTTGCATGGCGCCATGAGCGCTCGCGTCGACCACGGCACCACCAGCGGCACGTTCACCCTCGACGGCGAGACCTTCGACGTCGACAACAACGTGTGGGTGGTGGGGGACGACGAGGAGTGCGTCGTGATCGACGCCCCGCACGACGTCGCGGAGATCCTCGACGTCGTGGCCGGCCGTCGGATCAAGGCGATCGTGCTCACCCACGCCCACGACGACCACTGCCGGGTGGCGCCGGCGCTGCGCGAGGCGGCCTCGGCGCCGATCCTGCTGCACCCCGCGGACCGGCCGCTGTGGGAGCTCACCCACGCCGACGAGCTGTGGGACGTCGACCTCACCGACGGCCAGACCGTCGACGTCGGCGGCACCACGCTCCAGGTCCTGCACACTCCCGGCCACGCGCCGGGCGCCGTCTGCCTCTACGCCGCCGACCTCGGCTGCGTGTTCACCGGCGACACCCTCTTCCAGGGCGGGCCCGGCGCCACCGGTCGCAGCTACAGCGACGCCGACCTGATCGTCGCCTCGATCCGCGAGCGGCTGCTGGCGCTGCCGGCCGACACCGTCGTGCACACCGGCCACGGCGACGACACCACGATCGGCGCCGAGCGGGCCGCCCTCGACGGCGCCGGCTGATCTCGCCTCAGAACGGGTCGACCAGCAGGCACGTGCCGTGGCCTGCCACCCGGGTGAGCACGATCGTCGCCTCGGCCTCGCCGGTGAGGTCGAGGCGACGGCGCAGCTCGTCGGGGACGACGTCGACGCCGCGCTTCTTGATCGTGAGCCGGCCGACGCCACGCTCGCGCAGCGCCGCCCGGAGCTGCTTCTCGCGGTAGGGCAGCCGGTCCAGCACCCGGTAGCCGCGGGCGAAGGGCGTGCGGAAGGACTCCTCGGAGGTGACGTAGGCCAGCTTGGTGTCCAGCAGGCCGCCGTCGACTCCGGCGGCGACCGCCGTGACCAGCCCGGCGCGGATCACGGCGCCGTCGGGCTCGTAGAGGAAGGCGCCCACCTCGCGCACGCCGACGGCGTCGGGCCCGGGGTCGTCGTCGTCGGTGAGGCTGGCCAGGCCGCCGTCGCCGATGACGGTGGCCCGGCGGGCCACGGTGGCCAGCCGGCCCGACCACAGCGCCGCCTCCTTCACCTCGCCGTGGTCGCTGACCCACTCGGCCTCGACGCCGTCGGGCACCAGCGCGTGCGGCAGACCGGGAGCGGTCTTCACGCAGGCGTCGCGGGTGAGCAGGCCGGTCACGAAGTCCCAGGGTGGCGACCAGGCGTCGACGCGGAAGGTGCGGCCGCGCGGGCCGCGGCGGGCGGGGTCGGCGAAGGCGACCTCGAAGGGGGAGTGGTCGATCGTGGTGGCGTCGGCCACCTGCACCGCGCCGCCGAGGCCGAGCCCGGCCAGGTTGGCCTCCGCCACGGCGACCCGCACCGGGTCGAGGTCGACGCCCGCCGCGGTGATGCCGGCCTCCGCCACCGCGATCAGGTCGCCGCCGACGCCGCACCCGAGGTCGATGAGCGTGCGGGCCTCGAAGGCCCGCAGCCGCGCCGCGCGGTGCCGGGCGACCACGAGCCGGGTGGACTGCTCGAGCCCGTCGGGGGTGAAGTACATGTGGGCGGCGTTCTCGGCCCCGAACTTGGGGATCGCCCGCACGCGCAGGTCGACCTGGGTCAGCGCGGTCGCCACGTGCACCGGGTCGGCGTCGTCGCGCCGCAGCGCGGCCTGGACGGCGAGCGGCTCCCCGCCCTCGGCGGTGAGCTCGGTGGCTCGCTCGAGCAGCGCCTGCCCGTCGTCGGTCAGGAGCCACCGGAAGCCGTCGAGGTCCACGGGTCCGATCTTGTCAGCCGGGCCGGTCAGCACCCCTGCTGGCACTCGCTCGGGGCGAGTGCTAGTTTCGGACTGGCACTCTCATACCGAGGGTGCCAGTGCTCGGACCGTGACCCCCGCGACGGCGCGGTCCACCGCACAGCCCACGTTCCCGCAGAGACGCAGCAACGAAAGTGGAGGTCGACATCGTGTCGGTCAACATCAAGCCCCTCGAGGACCGCATCGTCGTCAAGCCCCTCGACGCCGAGCAGACCACGGCCTCTGGCCTGGTCATCCCGGACACCGCCAAGGAGAAGCCCCAGGAGGGCGAGGTCGTGGCGGTCGGACCGGGTCGGTTCAACGAGGACGGCGACGGCCGTATCCCGGTCGACGTCGCGGTCGGCGACAAGGTGATCTACAGCAAGTACGGCGGCACCGAGGTCAAGAACGGCGGCGAGGAGTACCTGATCCTCTCCGCGCGTGACGTCCTCGCCGTTGTTTCCTGATTGTCCCTCCGGGTCGTGCTGACCCCGGTGCGCGTTCGCGCCCGGGGTCCACGACCCGAACTCGTTAGAGGAGTTGCACCACAGCCATGCCCAAGATCCTGGAGTTCGACGAGAACGCGCGACGCGCGCTCGAGCGCGGCGTCGACGCGCTCGCCAACGCGGTCAAGGTGACGCTCGGCCCCAAGGGCCGTTACGTCGTCCTCGACAAGAAGTGGGGTGCGCCCACCATCACCAACGACGGTGTGACCGTCGCCCGTGAGATCGAGCTCGACGACCCGTTCGAGAACCTCGGTGCGCAGCTCACCAAGGAGGTCGCCACCAAGACGAACGACGTCGCCGGTGACGGCACCACCACCGCCACCGTGCTCGCGCAGGCGATGGTCCACGAGGGCCTGCGCGCCGTCGCGGCCGGCGCCAACCCGATGAGCCTCAAGCGCGGCATGGACGCCGCCGCCGAGGCCGTCGGCAACGCCCTGGGCGAGGCCGCCCGCGAGGTCGACTCCAAGGAGGACATGGCCTCGGTGGCCACCATCTCCAGCCGCGACAAGGTGATCGGCGAGCTGCTCGCCGAGGCCTTCGACAAGGTCGGCAAGGACGGCGTCATCACCGTCGAGGAGTCCAACACCATGGGCACCGAGCTCGAGTTCACCGAGGGCATGCAGTTCGACAAGGGATACATCTCGGCGTACTTCGTGAGCGACCCCGAGCGCATGGAGGCCGTCCTCGACGACCCCTACATCCTCCTGCACCAGGGCAAGATCTCGGCCGTCGCCGACCTGCTCCCGCTGCTCGAGAAGGTCATCCAGGCCGGCAAGCAGCTCTTCATCCTCGCCGAGGACGTCGACGGCGAGGCGCTCTCGACGCTGGTGGTCAACAAGATCCGCGGCACGTTCAACGCCGTCGCGGTGAAGAGCCCCGCCTTCGGTGACCGCCGCAAGTCGATGATGCAGGACATCGCCACCCTCACCGGTGGCCAGGTCATCGCCCCCGAGGTCGGCCTCAAGCTCGACCAGGTCGGGCTCGACGTGCTGGGCACCGCCCGCCGCGTGGTGGTCACGAAGGACAACACCACCATCGTCGACGGCGGTGGCGACCGCGCCGAGGTCGAGGGCCGGGTCAACCAGATCAAGGCCGAGATCGAGAACACCGACTCCGACTGGGACCGCGAGAAGCTCCAGGAGCGGCTCGCCAAGCTGGCCGGCGGCGTGTGCGTCGTCCGGGTCGGCGCGGCCACCGAGGTGGAGCTCAAGGAGAAGAAGCACCGCATCGAGGACGCCGTCTCGGCGACCCGTGCCGCGATCGAGGAGGGCATCGTCGCCGGCGGCGGCTCGGCCCTCATCCACGCGGTGTCGGTGCTCGACGACGGCCTCGGCCTCACCGGCGACGAGGCCACCGGCGTCCGGGTGGTCCGCAAGGCCGCCGACGAGCCGCTGCGCTGGATCGCCGAGAACGGCGGCGAGAACGGCTACGTCATCACCACCAAGGTTCGCGAGCTCGGCGTCGGCCACGGCTACAACGCCGCCACCGGCGAGTACGGCGACCTCGTCGCCCAGGGTGTGCTCGACCCCGTCAAGGTCACCCGCTCCGCGCTGGTCAACGCCACCTCGATCGCCGGCATGCTGCTGACGACCGAGACGCTGATCGTCGAGAAGCCCGAGGTCGAGGACGACGCCCCGGCCGGTCACGGCCACGGCCACGGTCACTGACCCGTCCCTCCCTCGCTGACCCGCCCGAAACTTTCGGGCGGGTCAGCGTGCTTTTCAGCGGCGGAGGCGGATCGTGATCCGGGTGCTGCGGCTGTGGTGAGGAGGGCGGAGCCGGGGTGGGTGGCCGTCACCGTGAGGGTGCGGGCCGGGGCGGTGCGCAGGGCGAGCACCGCGCAGTAGCGGCAGGCGGCGGCTCGCCGGAGCGTCGCAGCGTGGCACGCCGGGTGGTGACGACGCGAGTGCCGTTGCGCACCGTGAGGGTGACCGGGCCGCTGCAGGCGAGCGCCCGGCGGTCGGTGCGCGCCAGCGTGCCGCCGAGGGTGAACGTGTGCGGCGCGGTGGTGTCGGAGGTCGGCCGGGAGCCGAGCGTCGCGAGTGGCTGCCTTCTGGGCACCACCGGGACGGTCGGGGCCTCGCGGGCACGGTGTCGACCGTCGGGCGTCAGGTGGCGGTCGATGTCGTTGCCGGGCGCCGGGTCGACCTGCCGGGCGTCGACGGTGGCGGTGAACTGCTTGACTCCGGTGGTGGTGGCGCTGCCCGCCAGCTGCACGGTCGCCGGCAGGCTGCCGAGCCGGCACACCACGGTCGCCGCCGAGCGTGCAGGTGCCGCCGGTCACGGTGGCCGTAGCTCAGCGCACGACGCCGTCCGGCTGGGGCACCCGCACCGTCACGCCAGTGGCCGGGTCGGGGCCGAGCGACGTCGCCGCGACCGTGACCTCGAGCGGGGCGCCCACGGCGACGACGCTCGGCGCCGTCACCTGGCGCGCACGTCCGCGGCGCGCACCAGGTCGAGCACGCCGGACCGCTGGGTCGCCACGTGCACGCCCTGGTCGTCGGCGAGGATCTCGAAGGCGTCGTTGTAGACCTCGTCCATCGCCGGGTCGAACGGCGGCGAAGGTCGCGCCGCTCGTCGGCAGACCGGTAGACGCGACCCGACTCGTCGAAGCCCCAGCCGGTGGCGATCAGGATCGACCCGTCGCGGGGCGAACGTGACGGCGTCGATCTGGACGACGTCGAGCGCGCTCGGGTTCGCGTCCTCGTCGGTGCCCGGCACCTCGCTCCAGGTGCCGCCGCTGTTGGCGCTCTCGTAGAGCATCCCGTTGAGGTCGACCGCCGCGACCAGGTGGCGCGGGTCGCCGGGTCGACGGCGACATCGCCGACGTCGTTCGAGCCGCCCGGCAGGCCGGTCGACTGCGGCACCCACGACGCGCCGTCGTCGACCGAGGCCAGCACGAAGCCTCCTCGCCGGAGAGGAAGACCGCCGACGGACGTCGCGCCCACTGCGGGCGCGATCTCGATGTCCCCGGCGCGGAAGGAGTTCGGGGAGCAGGGCGGGCGCGATCGGTGCCCACGTGGCGCCGCCGTCGCCGCTGCGGAACACCTCCTCGAAGCCACCGACGGCCCAGGCCACGTCCGGGTTGGCCGGGTCGACGGCGAGCGCGACGACGCCTTCCGGCGCCGTCGGCACGGCCGCCTCGAAGGTGGCGCCACCGTCGGTGGAGCGGCGCACGTCGCCGCCGATCCGCGCGAAGACGCGCGCCGGGGTCGACGGCGCGACCGCGACCGCGAACACCTCCTGCCCCGCCGTCGCCGGCAGGACCGACCAGGTGAGGCCGCCGTCGAGGGAGCGGAGCAGGCCGATGTCGCTGGTGGCGAAGGTCCGGCCGCCGCCGCTGGCGAGGTCACGGACCGTCCGCTGCACGGGTCCGCCCCGCTCGATCCACGACAGGCCGCCGTTGTCGGAGCGGTAGATGCTGGCGCCGGCCTGGGCGTAGAGGGTCGAGCCGTCCGGCGTACCGGCGATCACGTCGGAGTTGTTGCCGGGGAGACCGCCGCCGAGCTCGGACCACGACGGCACGCCCGCGGTCACGTCGGTGGTCTTGAACACGCCGTCGAACGTGCTCACGAACACCGACGAGCCGGCGACGAACAGGTCGGCGGCGAACCCCTCGCGGTCGATCTTGGCCGCGGACCACGACCGGGCTGGGTGTCGTCTTGACCAACGCGTCGGTGGACCGGAAGACCTGACCACGGTCGGTGGCGGCGAGCAGGCGGTTGCCGGCGATCGCCAGGTCGAGGACGCGCCCGATCGACGGGGGCTGCGTGTCGATGGCGGCCCAGGTGGGCGTGGTGGCGGTGAGGTTGACCGTCCTCATGATGACGCCGTCGGAGGCGATGAACGCCAGGTCGGGGTCGGTGGGGTGGAGCAGGACGGTGGCGTCGCCCAACCTCAGCCCGGCGGCTTCCGCGTTGCCGGTCTTGTCGACCCAGGTGGTGCCCGAGTCGGTCGAGAGCGCGACCCTCATCTCGTAGCCGGTGGCGAGGATCCGGGTGTCGGCCGGACCGACACCCGCGTCGACGCCGATCGCTCGCACGATGCTGTCGAGCCCCGTGTTGGCCGGCGTGGTCCCGACGAGCGGGAAGCTGCCGCCGTCGTCGGTCGAGCGACGGACACCCGTGTAGGTCGCGACGTAGACCCGGGAGTCCGTGGTCGGGTCGATCTCGACCTGGGCGTCGATGCTGAAGCTGGAGCCGAATCCCTCGTCGGCGCCGAGGTGCTCCCACGTCAGCCCACCGTCGTCGGAGCGCGCCAGGCCCTCGCCGAGCGCGGCGTAGACGAGGTCCGGGTCGGTCGGGCTCACCGAGAGCTGCGTCTCGGCGATGCCCTCGGGCGCGTGCCGGCTCCACTCACCCGGGACGGCGGGCTCGGGCGCCGCCGCGGCGGACCGTGCGGGTGCGGGTGCGGGGGCGACCGCGACGAGCGGCGCGACCACGGTGAGAACGACGACGGCGAGGAATCTGCGGGTCATGGCCGGCTCCGGGGCGAGGGTCGAGAACGCCCTGCCCGATCGGAGCCTGTCGAGGCAGCCTAGGGCAGCGCCCGGCGGGCCGTCCGCGGATTGCCCGCACTGGCACCATGACCGGGTGTCGGGGACGAGGAGCGAGCGGCGAGCGCTGGTCCTCCTCCCGATCGCGCTGGCCTGCCTGTCGATGCTCGGCCCCTTCAGCATCGACACGCCGTTCCCGGCCTTCCAGGAGATGGCGCGCGACTTCGACGTCGACTCGGTCGACCTGCAGCTCGTGGTGAGCTCGTACCTGCTCGCGTTCGCGGTGATGAGCCCGTTCCACGGTCCGATCTCGGATGCCGTCGGACGGCGGCCGGTGATGGTGGTGGGCGTGGTGCTCTTCGCCGCGGCGTCGGTCGGCTGCGCGCTGTCGCCGAGCCTGCCGGTGCTCGTGTTCTTCCGGGTGCTGCAGGGCCTCAGCGCCGGCGGCGCCGCGATCGTGGGGCGCACCGTGATCCGCGACCTCTACGACGGCGACCGCGCCCAGCAGCTGATGAGCCGGGTCATGATGATCTTCGGCGTCGCCCCGGCCGTCGCGCCGATCGTGGGCGGGTTGCTGCTCCAGGTGGGGCCGTGGCCGCTGGTGTTCTGGTTCCTCGCCGGGTTCGGGCTGGCGCTGGCCGCCGTCGTCGTGCTCGCGCTGCCGGAGTCGCACCCGCCGGAGCGCCGGATCCCCTTCCGCCCGCGACCGCTCGTCGGTGCCCTCACGGCCACGGTCCGCCACGGCCAGTTCCACCTGGTGGCGTGGGGCGCGGCGCTGGCCTTCGCCGGGCAGTTCCTCTACATCGGTGCCGCGCCGATCTTCGTCGTCGACCTGCTCGGTCTCGGCGAGCTCGACTTCTGGGTGTTCTTCGTACCGATGATCGCCGGGCTGACGCTCGGGTCGTGGGTCAGCGGGCGGGCCGCCGGTCGGGTCTCGCGGCAGGCGCTCATCACCGTCGCGGCCTGCTTCGCGCTGTTCGGCGCACTGGTGAACCTGCTGCTCGCAGCGCTGCCCGCCACCGCGGCCGAGCTGCCGTGGGCCGTCGTCGGGCCGGCGCTCATCGCCGTCGGCACCGGGGCGGCCTACCCCTCGCAGCAGCTGATCCTCATGGACCTCTTCCCCGAGGCGCGGGGGTCCGCGGTGTCGATGTTCGTGTTCTTCACCCTCGCGCTCAACGCCCTGGTGGCGGGGGTGGTGGCGCCGCTGGTCACCGGCTCGGTGCTCACGATGGCGACGGCGTCGCTGGTGCTGGTGGCCGGCGGGCTGCTCAGCTGGTCCGCGCACCTCCGCAGTGGCCGGCGGCTGCGCGCACGGGAGGAGGAGCCCGTCGTGCTCGCTCCGACCGACTCGCCCTGACTCGCGCCGGGGGTTCGCCTGACCTGGCCGGGCCCGCGGGCTACGGTTCGCGGCGGGAGGACAGATGGGGCACGGCGACACCGCGCGCGGGGCGTTCCTGCCCGTGCTGCTCGGCCTGCTCGCGCTCGTGCTCGTGGCCGCGGCCGTCGTCCAGGTGCGCGACCGCGCCGACGACCCGCCCGAGGCGTTGCGCCCGGCCGACCTCGGCCCCGGTGCGGCCGAGCCCGACGAGCGGGCCGCCGAGGCCGTGGCCGTCGCCCGCCACGCCGTCGAGGCCTTCTACGGCCTCGACCACCGCACTCTCGAGGCCGACCTCGAGGAGGTGCGGGCCCTCGCCACCGGCGACTTCGCGGCCCAGTACGACGCCTCCGCGGACCGGCTGCGTGAGCGGGTCCGGAAGTGGCGACTGGTCACCACCGCGACGCTCGTGCCGGACGGCACCGCCACCGCCTCGCTCACCACCGCTCAGGCCGAGGTGCTCGTCGCCGTCGACGTGGTGCGCCGCGCCGCCGACCAGCCGGCCGAGCGGCGCGACTACCGCGCCCGGGTCGGGCTGGTGCGGGTCGACGGCGAGTGGCGGGTCTCGACCCTGGACCGGGTGGCCTGATGCGCCGCCTCGTCGTGGTGCTCTTCGCCCTCGTGCTGCTGGTGGCGGGCGCCAACGTGGCGCTCGCGCTGTCGAAGCCCGACGCCGAGTCCCCTCGCACGGTGAGCGGACCGGGGCGGGAGGCGGTCGCGGCCGCCGTGCGCGCGGTGCCGCTCGTGCTCGGCTACGACCATCGCGACCTGGCCGCCGGGCTGCGGGAGTCGACCGCGGTGATGACCCCGGCGTACGCGCAGGAGTTCCGTGTCGAGTTCCGCCGCACCGCCGTCCCGCGGGCCCGCCGGCAGCAGGAGGTGGCCGACGCCGTCGTCCGCGACGCCGGGCTCGTGCGCGTCGCCGACGACGACCGTGCCGTCTGCCTGGTGTTCGTCGACCTGCGACTGCTCGCCACCGAGGGGAAGACGCTCGACCGCCCCCGCGTCACCGGCCGGACCCGCCTCCGGGTCACCCTGGACCGCGTCGACGGCGAGTGGTTGGTAGCGGGCCTCACGGCCCTGTGAGGTGCGGTGGCGTCGAGCCGGTTGCCGGCGCCACCTCCTCCACCACCACCGCTCAGTCCAGCGCCCGGTCCAGGTTCATCGCGGCGGAGATGAGGGAGAGGTGGGTGAAGGCCTGCGGGAAGTTGCCGAGCTGCTCGCCGGTGAGGCCGACCTGCTCGGCGTACAGGCCGAGGTGGTTGGCGTAGGTGAACATCTTCTCCAGCGCCAGCCGGGCGTCGTCGAGCCGGCCCGCGCGGGTGAGGGCCTCGACGTACCAGAACGAGCAGAGCGAGAACGTGCCCTCCGGCCCCTCGAGGCCGTCGGTGGTGGTGCCGAGGTCGTAGCGGAACACCAGGCTGTCGGAGACCAGCCGCTCCTCGATCACCTTCAAGCGTGGAGAGGAACCGCGGGCTCGTTCGGCGCCACGAACTTCACCAGCGGCATCAGCAGGACGCCGGCGTCGACGGTGTCGGACTCCCTCGCCACGCCATGAAGGCGCCCACCTCGGGGTCCTAGCTCTCGTCCATGATCCGGCGGTGGATGCGTGTCGCGGACCTCGCCCCAGCGCGGAGAGGTCGAACGGCAGCCCACGCTGTCGGGCGGTGCGCATCATCCGCTCGATGGCCACCCAGCACATCAGCCGGGAGACCGTGTGCGGGCGTCCGTCCGTCGCGGATCTCCCACATGCCGGCGTCGTCGCGCTCCCAGTTGTCGCCGAGCCACTCGATGACCCGGGTGAGGTCGGTCCAGGCGTCGTAGCTGATGCCGGGCCCGTACTTGTTGAACAGGTACACCGAGTCGATGAGCTCGCCGTAGATGTCGAGCTGCAGCTGGTCGACGGCGGCGTTGCCGACCCGGACCGGCTGGGAGTCGGCGTAGCCGCGCAGGTGGTCGAGCTCGTGCTCCTCGACGGGGACGACGCCGTCGATCGTGTAGAGGTTGCGCAGCGGCCCGAGGTCGGGCCCGTCGCCATAGTCGTGGGTCTCGCCGAGGCGCTCGGAGAGCCAGCGCATGAACGACGCGGCCTCGTCGGTGAACCCGAGCCGCAGCAGCGCGTAGAGGGAGAACGCCGCGTCGCGGATCCACACGTAGCGGTAGTCCCAGTTGCGACCGCCGCCGATCTCCTCCGGCAGGCTCGTGGTCGGCGCGGCGATCACGGCGCCGGTGGGCTCGTGGGTGAGCAGCTTCAGCGTGATCGCCGAACGGTGCACCATCTCCCGCCACCGGCCGGCGTAGGTCGACTGCGCCAGCCAGGAGTGCCAGTAGTGCGCGGTCCTGTCGAAGAGGTCGTCGACGTCGTGGTCGTCGGGGAGCGCCTCGCCCTCCTCCAGCACGTGCAGGGTGAACCGCACCTCCTCGCCGGCCTTGAGCGTGAGCTCGGCGGACGCCGCGCCGTCGTCGACCTCGAGGTCGGTGGTGGCGGTGAGGCCGAGCCGCACACCGCCGCCGGCGAAGATCACCCCGCCGTCGACCACCTCGACCTCCGGCACGACACGGCCGTAGTCGGGCCGTGGGGTGACGACGGACCGCACCCGCACGACGCCGCGCACGGCACTGACCCGCCGCACGATGCGTTGCTTGTGGTCGGGGTCGTGCGGCTTGCTGAGCGGGAAGAAGTCGTGCACCTCGGCGACGCCCTCGTCGGTGAGGTAGCGGGTCACCAGGATCGCGGACTCGGGGAAGTAGAACTGCGACGTGCGCGGGGCGCCGTCGATGACGGTGATCCGCCAGTGGCCGGCGTCGGGATCGAGCAGCCGCCCGAACACGCTGGGGGAGTCGAACCGCGGCGCGCAGTACCAGGCGACGGTGCCGTTGTCGTCGACGATGGCGCAGCTGCGCAGGTCGCCGATGATCCCGTGGTCGGCGATGGGCTGGAAGTCGCCCTCCTGGCGCCCGCGCAGCCGACCCAGGTCGTGATCCTGCTGGTTCGTCGTCACCGGTCGGTGCCGCCGAGGCGCCACTGGTGGGGCACCAGGTCGAGCGCGGCCTGCGGCCCCCACGACCCGGGCTCGTAGGACTGCACCTCCGGCGGGTCGTCGAGCAGCGGCTGCATCACCTGCCAGAGCCGGTCGACCTCGTCGGCGCGGGTGAAGAACGTCTGGTCGCCCTTCATCACCTCGAGCAGCAGCCGCTCGTAGGCCTCGAGCGGGTCGGCCTCCGGCACGTCGCAGGTGAGGCAGAGGCGGAACGTCGCCTCCACCAGCTCCATCTCCGGCCCGGGTCGCTTGGCGCGGACGTCGATGTCGATGCGCGGCTCGTCGGTGAGCTCGAGCACCAGCTCGTTGTCGGTGGTCTCGTGGTTGGAGAGCAGCGTGCCCTCCGGGGTGCGGAAGCGGAGCGTGATCACCCGGCGCGACTCGGCCAGCGCCTTGCCGGTGCGCAGGTAGAACGGCACGTCGCGCCAGCGGTCGTTGTCGACGTACATCTCGAGCGCCACGAAGGTCTCGACCTCCGAGTCGGGGTCGACGTCGTCCTCGTCGAGGTACCCGTCGTACTGCCCGTAGACCACGCGGCTCTTGTCGAGCGGGCGGAGCGCCTCGAAGACCGCGGACTTGGCGTCGCGCACGCTCTCGTCGAGATGGCCCGGGTCCTCCAGCGCGACGAAGCCGAGCAGCTGGCTGAGGTGGGTGGAGACCATGTCGCGCAGGCAGCCGGTGGACTCGTAGAAGCTGCCACGACCCTCCATGTGGAGCGTCTCGGGCACGTCGATCTGGACCGAGGCGATGCTGCGGCGGTCCCACGCGGGCTCGAAGAGGCCGTTGGCGAACCGCAGCGCGAGGATGTTCTGCACCGCCTCCTTGCCGAGGAAGTGGTCGATGCGGAAGACCTGCTCCTCGTCGAAGACCTCCTTGATGGCCCGGTCGAGGCTGCGGCTGCTCTCGAGGTCGAGGCCGAACGGCTTCTCGGCCACCAGCCGGGTGCGCTCGGCGAGGCCCTCGCGGTCGAGCATCGCGATCATGTCCTCCACCGCCCCGGGCGGCACCGAGAGGTAGAGCAGCCGGCGCACGTCGTCGACGGACCCGTCCCCGGCGATCGCCTCCTCCGCCTCGCGGACGGCGGCCGCCAGGTCGGAGCCGTCGTCGGCGCTGGAGGTCTGGAACGAGATCCGCTCGAGCAGCGGCCCCGCGATGTCCTCGTCGAGCTCGTCGACGCTCTTGTCGAGCCCGGTGCGCACCTTGTCGCGGAACTCGTCGTCGGTGCCCTGGGAGTGCCGGCCGCTGCCGATGACCCGGTACTCGGACGGCAGCCGGCCGTCCTCGGCCAGCTTGTAGAGACCGGGGAAGAGCTTGCGGGCGGCGAGGTCGCCGCTGGCGCCGAAGAGCACCAGCACGTGGGGCGGGAGGCCGTTCCCGTTGTCGGTTGCGTTGGAGGTCACGCCACTAGCGTCCCGCCGTCGTCAAGAGTGCGGGTTCACCCACCTAGACTAGGAGCGTGGAACTGCCGGAGAAGTTCGCCGCCCTGGGTCTCACCTACGACGACGTGCTCCTGCTGCCCGGTCATTCGGACCTCGCGCCCGACGAGATCGACACGACCGCGCGCCTGACCCGCGAGCTGAGCCTCAAGGTGCCGCTGGTGAGCGCCGCGATGGACACCGTGACCGAGTCGCGGATGGCGATCGCGATGGCCCGTCAGGGTGGGCTCGGGGTGCTGCACCGCAACCTGTCGGTGGCCGATCAGGCCTACCAGGTCGACCTGGTCAAGCGCACCCAGACCGGCATCATCTCCAACCCGGTCACGATCACCCCCGACCGCACGCTGGAGGACCTCGACCGCATCTGCGGCGAGTACCGCGTCTCCGGGCTGCCCGTCGTCGACGTCGAGGACCGGCTGATCGGCATCATCACCAACCGCGACCTGCGGTTCACGCCCGTCGCCGAGTGGGCCACCACCAAGGTCGACGAGGTGATGACGCCGATGCCGCTCATCACCGGGCCGGTCGGGATCTCCCGCGAGGACGCCACCCTGCTGCTGCGCAAGCACAAGCGGGAGCGACTGCCGCTCGATCGACGAGACCGGTCGACTCGGCGGACTGATCACCGTCAAGGACTTCGTGAAGGGCGAGCAGTTCCCGCTGGCCTCCAACGACGCGCACGGCCGGCTCATGGTCGGGGCCGCCATCGGCTACTTCGGCGACGCCTGGCAGCGCGCCACCACCCTCATCGAGGCCGGCGTCGACGTGCTCGTGGCCGACACCGCCCACGGCCACGTGCGCCTGCTGCTCGAGATGGTGCAAGCGGCTCAAGACCGACCCCGCCACCCGTCACGTGCAGGTGATCGGCGGCAACGTCGCCACCCGCGAGGGCGCGCAGGCCTTCGTCGACGCCGGCGCCGACGCCGTCAAGGTCGGCGTCGGTCCCGGCTCGATCTGCACCACGCGCGTCGTCACCGGCGTGCGGCGTCCCGCAGGTCACCGCCGTCCACGAGGCCTCGCTGGCCTGCAAGCCCGCCGGCGTCCCGGTGATCGCCGACGGCGGACTCCAGCAGTCCGGCGACATCGCCAAGGCGCTGGTGGCCGGCGCCGACTCGGTGATGATCGGCTCGCTGCTCGCGGGCTGCGAGGAGTCGCCGGGCGAGCTGATCTTCGTCAACGGCAAGCAGTTCAAGTCCTACCGCGGCATGGGCTCGCTCGGCGCGATGTCGAGCCGCGGCAAGAAGTCCTACTCCAAGGACCGCTACTTCCAGGCCGAGGTCACCAGCGACGACCAGATCGTCCCCGAGGGCATCGAGGGCCAGGTCGCCTACCGCGGCCCGCTCGCCGCCGTCGCCCACCAGCTCATCGGCGGCCTCAACCAGTCGATGTTCTACGTCGGCGCCCGCACCGTGCCCGAGCTGCAGGAGAAGGGCCGGTTCGTGCGCATCACCTCGGCCTCGCTCAAGGAGAGCCACCCGCACGACGTCCAGATGACCGTCGAGGCGCCCAACTACAGCGGCGCTGAACCTCACGCGCTCGCCGTGACGGCGTAGCCGGCGCTCGGGCACGTGGAGGTCGAGCCCGACCTCGGTGAGGGCGGGTCTTGCGCACCCAGTGGCCGCCGCAGGCAGGCCAGGCCGAGGACGCCGAGCACGATCGCGAGCACCGTCAGGACGTCGGGTCCGCCGGCGACGACGGCCGCACCAGCGCACCGGTCAGCACGAGCAGGCCGAGGCCGGCCAGCCGCCACCGCGAGACGACGTCCACGCCTCCAGCCTGGCACGCTCCCCGTGACAGAATCCGCCGCGTGACCGAGATCCAGATCGGCCAGGCCAAGCGCGCCCGGCGCGCCTACTCCTTCGACGACATCGCGATCGTGCCCTCCCGGCGCACCCGCGACCCGGAGGAGGTCAGCATCGACTGGCAGATCGACGCCTACCGGTTCGCGCTGCCGGTGCTCGGCGGCGCCGATGGACTCGGTGATGTCGCCGGAGACCGCGATCGCGCTCGGCCAGCACGGCGGCCTCGGCGTGCTCAACCTCGAGGGCCTCTGGACCCGCTACGACGACCCGCGCGACCTGCTCGCCGAGGTCGCCGGCCTCGAGGGCATCGACGCCACCGCGCGGATGCAGGAGATCTACACCGAGCCGATCAAGCCCGAGCTGATCACCGAGCGGGTGCGGCAGATCCGCGACGCCGGCGTCACGGTGGCCGGGTCGCTCTCGCCGCAGCGCACCCAGGAGTTCGCCAAGGCGGTCGTCGACGCCGGCGTCGACATGTTCGTCATCCGCGGCACGACGGTGTCGGCCGAGCACGTCTCCTCGAACGCCGAGCCGCTCAACCTCAAGGAGTTCATCTACGAGCTCGACGTGCCGGTGATCGTCGGCGGCTGCGCCACCCACCAGGCGGCGCTGCACCTGATGCGCACCGGTGCGGCCGGCGTGCTCGTCGGGTTCGGCGGGGGAGCGGCCCACACCACCCGCACCGTGCTCGGCGTCGCGGTGCCCATGGCCTCCGCCGTGGCCGACGTCGCCGCGGCCCGCCGCGACTACCTCGACGAGTCCGGCGGCCGCTACGTGCACGTGATCGCCGACGGGTCGATCGGCAAGTCCGGCGACCTCGCGAAGGCGATCGCCTGCGGCGCCGACGCCGTGATGGTCGGCTCGCCATTCGCCCGCGCCACCGACGCCCCCGGCCACGGCTTCCACTGGGGAGCCGAGGCGCACCACGCCGACCTGCCCGCGCGGGCAGCGGGTCCAGCTCGAGCAGGTCGGCACGCTCGAGGAGGTGCTGTTCGGTCCCTCGCGCGTCGCCGACGGCACCATGAACCTCATCGGCGCCCTGCGACGGTCGATGGCCACCACCGGCTACACCGACCTCAAGGAGTTCCAGCGGGTCGAGGTCGTGATCCAGGCCTGAACTCGGCCGATTTCCCTCCCGGTGTCGGAGATACCCCCTAGGGTTCGAGCCCTCAGTCGGGGGAAGGAAACCCATGTCGGTCCACCCACGCCCACGCGGTGCGACGGCTCTCGCCGCTGCCGCGGTCGCCGTCGCGCTCGCTGCTTCCGCCGCCCCCGCCGCCCCCACCATGCCCAGCGCTGCCGACCCCGATCCCGACGGGGCCCGCGGCGCCGCGGCCGGGCTCCAAGTCGCGCCGAAGGGGCCCAGCGCTGCCCTTCGCGGCGCGGCCAACCCGTACACCGCGCTGGTGCCCGACCTCGCCGCCGTCGACTTCGCGGCGTGGCGTGAGCGGCTGGCAGCGGCCGGTCGGCAGCGGGCGGGCTCGCCCGGCCTCGCCCGGGCCCGCCGCCTCGCGAATGCGCGCACCCCCGCCGCGGCGGCGGCGTTCCTCCACGACGAGGAGGAGCCCGCCGGCACCGCCGGTTCGAACGACACGCCGGCCACCGCCGAGCCCATCGGGGACTTCGGCACCGGCGCCGGACTCACCAACGCGGTCCGCATCGCGGGCGAGAAGGCGTTGATGCCGCGGCCGGAGGTGCGCCCGCTGCGTCGGGGCGCCGAGGACAACGGCTCGATCCCGCGGGCCACGCGCTCCGGACTGCGCGCCAGTTCCGCCGTGGCCACCGGTGGCGTGCTGGGCGACGGCCCGCACGGCGGGCCGCGGGGCAGCAACGACTTCGACTTCTACCAGGTGTCGCTGGTCGCCGGTCAGACGCTGACGGTGCGCACGTCCTCGCCGATCAAGAGGCCCACCGACACCGTGATCGCCCTCTACGCCGCCACGGGTGGCGCGCCGATCGTGGTCGACGACGACTCCGGCTACCGCGACCTGTCGAGTCAGTTCTCACACCGCGTCACCACCTCGGGGTCCTACTACGTGCTGGTGGCCGGCTTCGCCGACAGCGGCACGCTGCCGGCGGACCCCCGCCGGAGCGGGAGCGGGGCCGGCGGTGCGGACCGCGGCAACTACCGGGTGCGCATGACGCAGGCGTTGCAGGACGTCGACCACTACGCGGTCAACCTGGAGGCCGGTGACGTGCTCGGCGGCGTGACCGGCGGCCGCGCCAACTCGCTCACCGTGTTCCGCCCCGACGGCACCGCGATGGTCGGGTCCAAGCAGCTCGACGCCTCCTCCCTCTACGCCCCGGAGTCGCCGCTGCCGGGCGGTGGCACCACCACCGTCGCCTACGTCGCCGAGGAGGCCGGCTGGTACGCCGTCGAGGTCGACGGTGGCACCGGCAGCTACACCGTGCAGCTCGAGGCCTACCGCCCCGGCGCCGAGACCGACACCGACCAGACACAGACGGTGCTCCTCGACTTCGAGGGCGGTCGCGTCAACACCGCCATCTGGGGCGGCGGCGGCGTCCGTGAGCTGTCGCCCTTCTCCGCGTTCGTCACCCGGTGGGGCATCGCCCGCGACCGCGAACAAGCCCTGATCGACCAGATCACGACCGAGGTGGAGGAGCACCTCGAGGCGGAGGTGGCCGACGGCGGCCTGAACCCCGGCCTCCAGGTCGAGGTGGTGACCACGCGCACCGACCCCGAGCTGCGCGGCGCCGAGAACGTCTCGCGGATCATCGTGGGCGGCACCATCGAGGAGTCGGGCATCCCGACCATCGGCATCGCCCAGTACATCGACCCGGGCAACTACGGCCACGAGGACACCGGTCTCGTGCTGCTCGACATCCTGAGCAGCAGCGACCCGCAGGAACCCGCCTCGCTCAACGGCTACCTGACGTCGGCGAGCGACCGGGAGCAGTTCGTCTCCCGCGCGGTCGCCAACATCACGGCCCACGAGATCGGGCACATGGTCGGCGGGTACCACACCGACAACCAGTCGCCGACGACCAACCTCATGGACCAGGGCGGGTTCAACTTCCAGAACCTGTTCGGGGTCGGGCCCGACGGCGTCGGCGGCACCGACGACGACCCGGACGTCGAGTTCGTCGAGGACGTCTACGCCGCCAACGAGGGGTTCACCGGCATCGAGGACACCGAGAACGTGGTGGCCTGGGCCTACCCGGGGGCGCCCGGCTGACCCGCGTCGAGCACGGCCAGGACGGCCCGGGCGTGCACCGCGATCGCGTCGACGTCGACGTGGCGGTGCCGTCCGCCGTCCGGGCCGGGCTCGGCCACCGTGAGCGCCCAGCCGGGCACCTCGCCCGGCACGCGCTCCATGCCCACGAAGGCGTCGCCGAGCACGTCGCGCAGCTGGTCCTCGCGCGGTAGCCACACCGCCTCGTCGAGCTCGAGGCTGTCGAGCGCCCACTCGGTGGTGCCGTTGAACGCCAGCACCTCGCCGCCGCCGGGCAGGTCCCGCACCTCGACCACGAGGCTGCTCACGTGGAACACGTGGCCGTCGAGGTCGCGGTCGGGGATCGCGAACGCGTCTCCGAGCGCCGGCCGCCAGCGCAGCCCGGCGTCCCTGAGCCGCCGAGCGAGATCGAGGTCGAGCACCCCGCCAGTGTGCGTCACCATGGGTCGCGTGACCGCCCTCGTGCTCTCGCCGCGTCCGGCGGCGTGACCCCGGAGCGCCGCTCGCGCACCGCGCCGCCCCGCTCGCTCGCGGGACTGCTGCAGGTCTGTCTGGCGGGCGTGCTGTGGGGCACCGGTGGACTCGTGGTGCAGCTCGTGCGCGAGCGGGTGCCGGTCCCGGTGCTCACCGTCAGCGCCTACCGCACCGCGATCGCGGCGATGGTGCTCGTGCTCGCCGTCGTGCTGCTCCGCCGCACGCCGGGCGCCGTCGCCCTCGCGCGGCGGCAGCCGTGGCGCACGGCCATCGTGGGCGCGGCGACCGGCGCCTACCAGGCGCTGTACTTCGGGGCGGTCGTGGCGGTCGGCGTCAGCGTGGCCACCGTCGTGGCGCTCGGGTTGGCCCCGGTGCTGCTCACCGTGCTCGACGTGGTGCGGGGACGCCGGGTCGGCGGGGTGCGGGTGGTCGTGCTGGCCGCCGCCTTGGCGGGCCTCGTGCTCGTGAGCGTGGCCGGCATCGGTCAGGGGGGCACCGGCGGCGACCGACCGGTGCTCGGACTGGCGCTCGCGGCGGCCTCCGGCGCCGGCTACGCCCTCGCCACCCGGCTCGGGGAGGACCTGGCCCGCGACGCCGATCCGCTGGTGGTCGCCACCGTCACCACCACGTGGGGCGCGGCCCTGCTCGTGCCGGCCGGGATCGTGGCCGGCGTGCGCGGGGGCCACCTCGTCACCGGCGACCCGGCCGTGCTCGGGCTGCTCGCCTATCTCGGCGTGGTCTCGATGGCGCTGGCCTACGCGCTGCTCTACGCGGGGCTGCGGACGACGAGCAGCAGCGCGGCCACCATCGCGTCGCTGCTCGAGCCCGCCACCGCGGCACTGCTGGCGGCCTGGCTGCTCGACGAGCGGCTCGGCACCCTCGGCATCATCGGCACCGCGATGATCCTGGCGGCGGTCGCCGGCCTCGGGGTGCGGCCGCGGACGGTGCCTCCCTAGCCGACGGCGACGAGGCCGGGCGCCGCGAGATCGGCGATCTCCTCGGCCGAGGCGTTGCCGCCGGAGCACACGACGGCGACCGGGCGGCCGTCGTGAGCGAGATCGGCCGCCAGCAGGCCGGCGAGCGCGGCGGCGCCGGCGCCCTCGGCGAGGGTGTGGGCGTGGCTGGCGAGCAGCCGGGCGGCGTCGGTGATGGCGTCGTCGCCCACGAGCAGGAAGTCGTCGAGGCGGCCGGCCATCAGCGACTGGGGGAGCGGGTAGCCGCAGCCGGTGGCCAGCCCGGAGACCCGGGTGGTGCACGGCGCCGACGTATCGCGCCGCTGCGCCAGGATCGGTGCGCGGCGGGTGCGAGCGCCGACTGGACGCCGACCACGCGGCAGCCGGGCGCCAGGGCGTCGCGGACCACGCAGGCACCGGCGGCTCCGGTGCCGCTGCCGATCGGCACCAGCAGGGCAGCGAGGTCCGGACGGGCCTCGAACAGCTCGAGGTAGAGCGTCGCGTGCCCGAGCACGATCGCGGCCTCGGCGGTGTCGACGAAACGCGGGCCAGCGGTCGCGAGCGCCCGGGCGTGCGCCGCCGCCTCGACCATCGTCGGACCGTGCCACACCACCGTGGCGCCGAGCGCCTCGACGGCGTCGGCCTTCACCTGCGGGGCGCTGGTGGGCATCACGATGGTGGCCGTGGTGTGGGCGAGCCGGGCGGCGTAGGCCACGGACTGCGCGTGGTTGCCGGTGGAGACGCTGACGAGACCGACGCGGCGGTCGGCGTCGGTGAGGGTGCTCGCGAGGTGGACCCCGCCGCGGACCTTGAACGACCCGGTGGGCAGCACGTTCTCGTGCTTGACCAGCACGGCCCGTCCGACCGCCCGGTCGAGCAGCGGATGCGAGACGAGCGGGGTGGGAGGAAGTTCGGCGGCCACGATCTCCGCGGCGCGGCGCACGGCGTCGAGGTCGATGTCCACCACCCGAGTGTCGGGCCGACACCACTGATCGGTCCAATAGAACCTTTCAGGCAGAATCATCGACATGATCGATGTTCACCGACTCGAGGCGCTGGTGGCCGTGCACCGCACCGGCTCGGTGTCGGCCGCCGCCGCCGAGCTGCGCTACGGCCAGCCCACCATCAGCCACCACCTGCGCCGGTTGGAGGCCGAGACCGGCAGCGTGCTGCTCCAGCGGGTCGGGCGCGGCATCCGGCTCACCGACGACGGCGTCCGGCTGGCGGAGCGCGGCGAGGAGATCCTCGGGCTGCTGGTGCGGGCCGGCGACGAGCTGACGGCCGCCACGCAGCCTCCAGGCGGGTCGCGTGCGGCTCGCCGCGTTCCCCTCGGCGGCGGCCACGGTGGTGCCGGCCGCGGTCGGCGTCCTCGCCGCCAGCGCGCCCGGCCTCGCCCTCGAGCTGGTGGAGGCCGAGCCGCCCGAGGCGGCCGACCTGCTGCGCCAGGGGCACGCCGATCTCGCGCTGACCTTCGGCTACGAGGGCCGCCCCGAGCCGGTCGGGATCGAGGCCGAGCCGCTGTTCGACGACCCGCTGCACCTCGTCGTCCCGCAGCACCGCCGACGGCGCCGCGACCGGATCGAGGAGCACGGCACGAGCCGGTGGGTCACCGGGTGCGAGCGCTGCCGCTCCGAGCTCCTGCTGCTGTGCGAACAGGCCGGCTTCGAGCCCGAGATCGGTTTCGCGAGCGACGACTACGTGGCGGTGCAGGCGCTCGTCGCCTCCGGGTTCGGGGTCAGCGTGCTGCCGTCACTGGCGCTGCGGGCGCACCGCAACCCCGGCGTCCGCACCACCGCGGTGCCGGGCGCCGTCCGCACCGTCGCCCTCGCCACCCACGGGCGTCCTCCGCGACCGGCGGCGGTGGAGGCCGCCGCGACTGCGGTGCGCCAGGCGTGTGCAGCCATGTCCGCCGCGTCAGCCGTGCCAGGCTGAGCCGCGTGAGCGGCGTGCGCGACTACCTCGCCTGGCACGAGCAGTACGACGACCCCGGCTCGAGCCTCCTGCAGCGGCTCGCGATGGTTCGCGACGTGCTGCGCGCCGAGCTCGACGCCCGCCCGGGCCCGGTCCGGGTGCTGAGCCTCTGTGCCGGCGACGGCCGCGACCTGCTGAGCGTGCTCGCAGAGCGCGACGACGCCGCGCGGGTGTCGGCCACGCTGGTGGAGGTGCTGCCCGAGCTCGTGGAGCGAGCCCGAGCCCTCGCCGCTGACCTGGCGTCCGACGTCGAGGTGGTGGCCGGTGACGCCGGCCGGTCCGACACCTACGCCGGCCTTGCCACTGTGCCGGCAGACGTGGTGCTGGTCGTGGGCGTGCTCGGCAACGTGTCGGACGACGACGTCGCCGTGCTGGCCGCGGCCCTGCCGCAGCTGTGCGCGCCGGGCGCCACCCTGGTGTGGAGCCGAGGGCGCAGCGTCGACGGCACCCTTGACGTGGTCACGCCGGTGCGGGAGGCGCTCGCCGCCGCCGGGTTCGGCGAGGTGAGCGTGACACCGTTCGACGTCGGTGACGACTGCACAGCGCTCGGTGTCGTCCGCTACGACGGCCCGGCCGTCGCGCTCGAGCGAGGTGTGCCGTGGTTCACGTTCGTCGGCTGAGCGCCGCGGTCGCAGCAGGAGCCTGCGCGTGACCGTGTGCTGGGCGGTCCGGCTGGCCGACGTGCGGGGCGGGCCGGACCCCGCGGCCGCGCTGGTCACCCAGGTGCGGACCGGTGAGCCGGTCTACGCCGGACCCGCCGCCGGTCCGTGGTGCCCGGTGGCGATCCCGGGCCAGCCCTCCTCGCTCGACAGCGACGGCTACCCGGGATGGATCCTCCGGGCCGACCTCACCACCGACGTCGGCACCGCGGCGCTCGCCGTCGCCCGCGGGTTCCTCGGCACGCCGCACCGCTGGGGCGGCCTGGGCGGCTCCGGGGTCGACTGCTCGGGACTCGTGCACCTGGCGTTCCGGGCCACCGGCACCCGGATGCCGCGTGACGCCCACGACCAGCACGCCGTCGTCCCGTCGATACCCCTCTCCGAGACCCGGCCGGGCGACCTGTGGTTCTTCGCGCGGCCGGGCGCGGGGGTGCACCACGTGGGCTTCGTGGCCGGCGACGGAACCGTGCTGCACGCTCCGGAGCCGGGCCGCGAGGTGGTCGAGGAGCCGCTCGCGCCGCAGCGGCGGGCCACCCTCGTCGGAGCGGGCCGGGTTCCGGGCGCGATCGAGCGAGGTCGCGCCACCCCGGTGGGGGCCTGACGGCGACGAGGAGGCCATGACGCCGTCGAAGCTGCGCTGACCCGCCCGAAACTTTCGGGCGGGTCAGCGTGTTCTGGCGTCAGTTTCGGGCGGGTCAGCGTGTGTCGACGCGGTCGAGCACCGGGGTGAGGTCGAGGCCGGCGGGCAGGGTGCCGAAGGCGCGGCCCCCGTCGCGGCCGAGCCGGGTGGCGCAGAACGCGTCGGCCACCGCGGCGGGCGCGTGGCGCACGAGCAGCGAGCCCTGGAGGACGAGGGCGGCTGCTCGACGATGCGGCGGGCGCGCAGCTCGACGTCCTCGAGGTCCGACAGCTCCGTCTTGACGGCGGCGACGGCGTCGTCGAGGCGGTGGTCGGCGCCGGCGGCCAGCTCCATCTCGGCGAGGAGCGCCTCCACCGACTGCGGCTCGCGGCCCATCGCCCGCAGCACGTCGAGCGCAGATGACGTTGCCCGAGCCCTCCCAGATCGCCGATGCAGCGGCGACTCGCGGAAGAGGCGGGCCATGCGGCGCCTCCTCCACGTAGCCGTTGCCGCCGAGGCACTCGAGCGCCTCGCGCGGCGACGGCCGGGCCCGCTTGCACACCCAGTACTTGGAGACGGCGAGCGCGAGCCGCCGGAAGCTCGCCTCGGCCTCGTCGCCGCGCACGGCGCGGTCGGTGGCGCCGGCGAGCCGCATCGCCACGGTGGTGGCGGCCTCCGACTCCACGACGAGGTCGGCGAGCACGTTGCGCATCAGCGGCTGGTCGATCAGCGCCTTGCCGAACGCGTGCCGGTGCCGGGCGTGGTGGGCGGCGGCGACGACGCGCGGTGCGCATCCGGCGGCGATGCCGAGGATGCAGTCGAGCCGGGTCACGTTCACCATCTCGACGATGGTGCGGACGCCGCGGCCCTCCTCGCCGACGAGCCACGCCGTGGCGCCGTCGTACTCGATCTCCGAGGACGCGTTCGACTTGTTGCCGAGCTTGTCCTTGAGCCGCTCAGGTGCATCGCGTTGCGGCTGCCGTCGGGCAGCACCCGCGGCACCACGAAGCACGAGAGCCCGCCCGGCGCTTGCGCGAGCGCGAGGAACAGGTCGCTCATCGGCGCGGAGGTGAACCACTTGTGGCCGGTGAGGCGGTAGCTGCCGTCGGGCTGCGGCACGGCCTGCGTGGTGTTGGCGCGGACGTCGGAGCCGCCCTGCTTCTCGGTCATCGACATGCCTGCGATGAGCCCGGCCTTGGTGCCGGGCACCCGCAGGCCGGGGTCGTAGGTGGTGGCGGTGAGCAGCGGCTCGTAGGTGGCGGCCAGGTCGGGCGCGGTGCGCAGCGCCGGCACGACCGCGTAGGTCATCGAGATCGGGCAGCCGTGGCCGGCGTCGACGTTCCACACCATGAACTTCGCCGCCCTCGCCACGTGGGCGCCGGGCCGGTCGTCGGCCCAGGGCGTGGCGTGCAGGCCGTGCCGCGACGGCGGTGCGCATGAGCGCGTGGTAGCTCGGGTCGTACTCCACCTCGTCGACCCGGTGGCCCCAGCGGTCGTGGGATGATCAGCACCGGCGGGTTCGCCTCGGCCCGCCGCCCCCACTCCTGCGCCTCGGCGGTGCCGGCCAGCGTGCCCAGCGCCTCGACGTCCGGCAGCGCCCAGCCCGCGCCCTCGCGCTCGAGCGCCGCCCGCAGCGCCGGATCACGGGAGGTGTCGTGCCCCACCAGCGGCGGCACCTGGTTGGTCACCTCGTGGGTCGGCATGGCCTCATCCTCCCAGGAGCCGTCGTGGTGCGTCGGGCAGCGGGAGCACGGCCGCGCTCGCGACCTCGACTCGTCGGGAGTCCGGTCCGGAGCGGCTGGGCGCAGTACGCCGAGCTGACGTCCGTCTACCTGGACTTCGGGATTCCCTGCGACGAGGCAGGTCTCCGCGGACGATGACGGTAAGCCGACCCCAGGAGAAACCATGCGCCGTCCCAGCTACGCCTCCATCGTCTCCACGCTCTGCCTCGCGCTGATCCTCGGCAGCGGCACGGCCTACGCGGCGGGTCTCGGTCGCAACACGGTCGGGTCGCCGCAGATCAAGGACGGCCAGGTGAGGGGCGTCGACATCGGCGCCAGCGCCGTGCGCGGTGGGCAAGTCGTCGACGGGTCGATCACCGGCGCCGACGTCCTCGAGACCTCGCTGCGTGGGATCGACGCCGCCAAGGTCGGTGGGCTGGTGGCCAGGCGAATCAGCTACCAGCGCAACCCGGGCGCCGGCGTGACGACGTTGGTCAACTTTCCGGGGCGATTCCGGCTCAACGGCTCCTGCGAGAGCGCCGGTGACCTGGATGTGACCCTCGTCTCGGCCGAGAACGGTCTGTCGGCCTTCTCGACGACCACCAACCAGTTCGCCATCGACGAGGACGGCACCATCGACCTCCTGTCCAACCAGAGCAACGCGATCAACACCGACCAGACGTTCATCGTCGACCTGGGCGACGGCACCTTCGGGATGCAACGCTCCATCGATCTCCACGTGACGGACAACGACGGGTTCGTCGCCGACGTCGAGCTGTACTACGAGAGCTCGACGCCGCTCGGGCAGTGCCGGCTCACCGGCCTGGCCATCGGCAGCTGAGTCAGGGGCGGCGTACCGTCGCAGGAGTGCGACGCCTGGCTGCGGTCCTCCTGCTCCTCGGCGTCGTCGGGTGCGACGTCGGCGAGCCGGACGC
>CAVRKT010000011.1:0-96534 GCA_963721965.1 uncultured Actinomycetota bacterium
GGTGTGTCGACTTCCTGGTCGGGGCCGGCCCGGAAGCGGCCGCCAGTCATCTTAACGAGAGGCGAGCAACCGCAGTTCCTCGGCGAGGTCCCCGTGGTGCCCCACCACGACCTCGCCCAGGCCGAGCCACCCGGCGAGCCGTCGAAGCTCGGCCGCGAGCTGCTCAGTGGTGTCAGCCGGGGCGCCGTCCTCGGCGAAGGCGCCGGGCACGAGCAGCCGGCCGGTGGCGCGGTCCGCCTTGAGGTCGACGCGGGCGACGATCTCGTCGCGCAGGAGGAACGGCAGCACGTAGTAGCCGTGCACCCGCTTCTCCTTCGGCACGTAGATCTCGATGCGGTAGTGGAAGTCGAACAGCTGCTCGGCGCGCTCGCGCTCCCACACCAACGGGTCGAACGGGCTGAGCACCGCGCGGGCGGCCACCCCGCGCGGACGACGTGCGTCGCGGTGCAGGTAGGCGGGCCGCGACCAGCCCTCGACGGCGACCGGCTCGAGCTCGCCGTCCTCGACCATCACCGCCACGGCGGCGCGGACGTCGTCGACGCGCATCCGGTAGTAGTCGGCCAGGCAGCGCAGGGTGGCGACCCCGTGGGACACCGCCGCCCGGCGCACCAGCTCGCGGTGCTGCTCGGCCACCGGCGGCGTCGGCGCGGCCAGCACCGCCGAGGGCAGCACCCGCTCGGGCAGGTCGTAGACCACCTCGAACTGGCTGGTGCGCCGGGCGATGGCGAGGTCGCCGACCGTGTAGAGGTAGTCGAGCGCCTTGCGGGCCTCCGACCAGTTCCAGCCCCAGTGGTCGCGGTTGCGCGGCGCGCCGTCGTCGAGGTCGCGGGCCGTCACGGCGCCGCCGGACGCCACCTGGGCGAGCACCCGGGTCACGGTCTCGTCGCTGACCTGCTGCCACCACTTGCCCCGACGAGCGCGGTAGAAGTCGCGGCGGTGCGCCATCGCCGGCCACAGCTCCACCGGCATCAGGGCCTGCACGTGCGCCCAGTACTCCACCAGCCGGCGCTGCGACCGCCCGCTCGCCGCCCGGTGCAGCAGGGCCGGGTCGTAGGGACCCATCCGGGAGTAGAGCGGCATGAAGTGCGCCCGCTGCAGCACGTTGACCGAGTCGACCTGCAGCACTCCGGTGCGCGCCACGGTGCGGCGCAGCGTGCGCAGCGTGGGCGGGTCGTGCGGTGGGTCGAGGAATCCCTGCGCGGCCAGCGCGATCCGCCGGGCCTGCGCGCGCGAGATCGAGTGCACGCGGAGTGTCTACCGCACCCCGCCGACATCGACCCGCCCGAAACTTCCCCAAAATTGCGTCGACCCGCCCGAAAGTTTCGGGCGGGTCAGCGAGCCGCCCGAAAGTTTCGGGCGGGTCGGCGTCAGGGGAGCTCGAGGAGGTTCTCGCGGACGGCGTACATGACCGCCTCCATCCGCGAGTGGAGCTGCAGCTTCTCGAGCATGTTGCGGACGTGGTTCTTGACGGTGTTCTCGGAGATGAACAGCCGGGCGGCGATCTCCTTGTTGGAGAGGCCCTGGGCCACCAGGCGGAGGACGTCGAGCTCGCGCTCGGTGAGCCGGAGCGCCGGGCCGGTGTCGCGCTCGGGGCGCGACATCTGCTTGAACTCGTCGATGAGCTTGATCGCCATCGACGGGCTGATGAGCGACTGGCCGTCGGCGACCACGCGGATCGCCTGGGCGACCTCCTCGATCGAGGAGTCCTTGAGCAGGTAGCCGGAGGCACCGCTCTTGACCGCCTCGTAGAGGTCGGCCTCCTCGTCGGAGACGGTGAGGATGATGATCTTGGTGGAGGGCACGGCCTCCTTGATGGCCAGGCAGGCCTCGATGCCGGACTGCTTGGGCATCCGGACGTCGAGCAGGATCACGTCGGGCGCCGCCGCCTGGGCGAGCGCGACTCCCTCGATGCCGTCACCGGCCTCGCCGACGACCTCCAGACCGGGCTCGACGGCGAGCAGCATCGTCAGCCCGCGCCGGAACAGCTCCTGGTCGTCGACGACGAGCACGCGGATCGGCTCGTCGGAGTCGGGGTCGCGCGGGGAGGCAGCCACCGGCACATCATGGCATGAGCGCTCACTCCGAACCGAGGTCGAGAGAGATGACGCCGTAGTCGTAACCCCGCCGCCGGTAGACCACCGAGGGCCGCTCGCTCTCCTTGTCGACGAACAAGTAGAAGTCGTGCCCGACCAGCTCCATCTCGTACAGCGCCTGGTCGAGGGTCATCGGCGAGGCCGGGTGCGACTTCTCGCGCACCACCATCGGCCCGTCACCGTCGACGGCGACCGGACCCACCAGCCGCTCCTCGATGCCCTCGTCCTCGCCGGCGTCCTCGAGGCCGTCGACGGGGACGTCGGCCAGCGCCTGGCCCACCGAGACGGGGGCGCGGCGGCCGCGGTGCACCCGGCGGCGGTCGGCCGCCTTGCGCATCTGCGAGGCCATCTTGTCCAGCGCGAGGTCCAGCGCACCCATCTGGTGGTCGGCCGCGGCCTCCGCGCGGATCACCGGTCCCTTGGAGAACGCCGTCAGCTCCACGTGCACGGACTTGTCGTGCTGGCGGGGGTTCGGCTCGCAGTCGACCTCGACGTGCACGCGGATGATCCGGTGGTCGTGCTTCTCCAGCTTCGCGAGCTTCTCCGAGCAGTGACCCCGGAACGACTCACTGATCTCGCAGTGACGGCCGGTGACGACGACATCCATGGGAACCTCCGGTGGGTGTGACGGTCAGGTACGCCGAGGCACCGGCACCACACCGGTCCACCGGCGTGCGCCTCGAGAGGCGCCGGACGGAGTCCCGCTCAGACGGTGCGGGCGGGGTGTCGGAACGACACGGCGGATCCCGGGGGACTCCATGAACCGACGTTAGCCGTGCGGTGGTCATGGTGGAAGGGACAGACCAGATCGGTCACCGGTCCGACCACCTCGGCGGGGGGTCGCCGCGACCGCGGCGATCGCGTGCACCTGCACCCCGACGGCGGCGAGGGCGCGCCGGGCCTCCCCCGCCGTGCTGCCGGTGGTGAGCACGTCGTCGCAGACCAGGACCAGCCCCGGCGGACGCCGGGCGAGCGCCCGCAGCGCGGGAGCCGAGCACGCCATCGAGCCGTGCAGGTTGTGCCGCCGCGCGGCGGCGTCGAGGCCGGCCTGGTCGCGCACGCCGCGGTGCGAGCGGAGCACCCGGGCCACCCGCACCTCGTGCCCCGATCCGGCGAGCAGCGTGCGGGCCGCCCCGACGAGGGCGCCGGTCGGGTCGTAGCCGCGGGCGCGGGCGGTGCCGGGGCGCGACGGCACCGGCACCAGCGTCACCGGCGCGGCACATCCGCCGAGGGCGTGGCCGACGGCGGCCGCGAGCCGCGCTGCCAGCACCGGGCGCAGCGCGGTCAGCCGGCGCTCCTTGTGGCCGGTGACCACCTCGCGCAGCACGTCGGCGTAGACGCCGGCGGCGTGGCACGGCACCGGCAGGTCGAGGGGTGCGACGAACACGGGCGACCCGGCCACGACGTCGCGACAATCCGGGCAGAGCACCCGCCCGGGCCGCGCGCACCCGACGCAGCGGCCGCCGAGCAGCAGGTCGGCCGCGGCGGCGCGCAGCGGTGTCGGCACCCGCCCATGCCACCAGGGCAGGCGCGTGGCCGCCACCGGAGGGGCGGCGCCCTGGGGAGATCAGCCCACGTAGGCGAGTTCGCGGATGCCTTTGCCGAACGTCAGCGTCACCCCGGTGGTGAGGTCGACGAGCCCCGTCGGCGTGACGGCGTACGGCGGCTGGCCCGACTGCGGGGTGCCGGTGAGGCCGAGCGCGTCGGTGACCGTGGTGCTGAGCGCGCCGGTGGCGGGGCCGGCGCCGTCGACGCCGACCGTGCGCACCTCGGAGAGGCGCTGCGAGACCGGGCTCAGCACCGCGAACGGTGGTGGGCGAGCTCCAGGCGATGTCTCGGATCCGGGGCGGGTCGAGACCGTCGCCGGCCAGGGTGAGCGGGTCGACGACGCCGACCACCCGACCGCCGCCGGTGACACGGACCCGGCCGACCCGCACCTCGTCGCCGGCCGGCTCGCGGACCACCGCCACGAACCGGGTCCCGTCCCGCGAGACCAGGAACGCCACGACCTGCTCACCGGTGACGCCGTCGACCCGCACCTCGCGCGGCCGGGAGGTGCGGCCCGGCTGGGCGTAGCTCACCACCGCCCCGTCGGAGCGCCGGTCGGTCATCCACACCCGCCCGGTGGCGTCCCACGCCGGCCGCAGCGGGTCCTCGAGCCCCTCGGCGAGCACCGCGAGACCGTCGCCGTCGGTGGCGGCGAGCACCAGCCGGCCGGTCGTGGTGGTGGCGGCCACCCGCTCGCCGGTGAGGTCGACGGTGACGTGCTGCAGCGGGAACCGGCGGGTCGAGAGCGGGCCGCCGAGCGGCTGGAGCTCGGTGCCGTCGGCGACGCCGAGGCGGCCGACGGCCAGCCCGTAGATCCGGGTCGGGGCGCCGAAGCCGGTGGGGTCGTAGCGGACGGCGTCGTCCAGCGGGTACTCGTCGCCGCCGCTCGGCGCGCGCAGCGTCTGGCCCCCGACGGCGATGCTGACCTTGGAGATGGTGGGCTCCTGCCGCAGCGTCCAGGCGACCTGGGCGAAGATCCGCTCGCTCTGGGCGGGGTTGGGCGAGGCCTGGCCACCGAGGTCGACGACGGCCACGCCACTGGGCGAGACGGGCACCGACAGCCCGACGCTCAGGCCCCCCGGCAGGTAGGTGCGCGCGATGCCGTCGAGGTCGTCGCCCGGCCCGGCCAGCAGCCCGGAGACCAGCGTGGACGCCAGCTGCTCGCCCACCGGCACGAACACGGGCTCCGGCACGAGCACGGTGCCGCTGGCGTCGAAGAAGTAGAGCGACACCTGCCGGAACCGCTGGGCGAACCACGAGGTGGGGACGACGAGCGCGTCGCGCGGATTGGCGATCCGGTACTGGCCGTCCTCGAGCTCGAGGTTGAACCGCAACGTCTCCTCGGCGGCCGGCAGGCCGCCGCGGCGGTCACCCGACCGGCCGATGACCTGGGCGTCGGTGAGCTGCACGGTCACGTCCTGCCCCTCGATCCGCGGCGGCAGGCTGTCGGCGTAGGTGACGGTGGCGGCGGCCGGGTCCCACTGCGTGGCCGCCCGCTGGGTGAGGTACTCGCGAGCCACGTCCAGCCGGATCGGCGAAGCGGTCATCGCGTCGAGGAAGCCGCGGGCGATCTCGAGCGGCGAGGCGTCGTCGGGCGGTGCGGTCACGTTGATGTCCGAGGGACGGCGGTCCTCGACCCGCGAGGGCAGGTCGGCCGTCACCACCGGGCCCTCGTCGGGCAGGTCATTGGCGCAGCCCGAGGCGACCAGCCCCAGCGCGACGACGACGGCCGCGACGGCCCGACGCCTCATCGTCGCCCCCGGCCCGGACGCGCCACCGGCACGGGAACCGGCACCGGGCCGGCGTCGAACGGCTCGAGCGGCAGCGGGCTGCGGCGCAGCGCGGCGCCGGCGCGGCGCGGCAGCGTGAGCCGGAACTGCGCGCCCTCCCCCGGCCGGCCCCAGGCCTGGAGCCAGCCGCCGTGCAGGTGGGTGTCCTCGAGCGAGATCGACAGCCCGAGGCCGGTGCCACCGCTGGTGCGGGCGCGCGCCGGGTCGGCCCGCCAGAACCGGTTGAACACCATCGCCGACTCTCCGGGCTGGAGACCGACGCCGTAGTCGCGCACCGCCACCGCCGCGGCGTTGTCGTCGACGCCGAGGCGGACGACGACCCGCGGCTCGTCGCCGTTGCCGGGGTCGGCGTGGTCGATCGCGTTGTGCACCAGGTTGCGCACCACCCGCTCGACCCGCCGCACGTCGGCCTGGGCCGTGCAGGGCGCGGGAGCGTCGACCACCTCGACCGTGACGCCGCGCTGGTCGGCGAGCACCCGGGTCGACTGCACCACCCGCCGCACCACGTCACCGAGGTTCACGTCCTCGACGTCGAGCCGCGCGGCGCCCGCGTCGAACCGGCTGATCTCGAGCAGGTCGACGAGCAGGTTCTCGAACCGGTCGAGCTCGGCCTGCAGCAGCTCGGAGGCGCGGCGGGTCACGGGGTCGAAGCTGCCGCTGGCGTCGTGCAGCACGTCGCCGGCCATCCGGACGGTGGTGAGCGGGGTGCGGAGCTCGTGCGACACGTCGGAGACGAAGCGACGCTGCACCCGGCTCAGCTCCTCGAGCTGCCGGATCTGCCGTTGCAGGTTGCTCGCCATCTGGTTGAACGACGTCGCCAGCCGGGCGAGGTCGTCCTCGCCGGTGACCCGGAGCCGCTCCTGGAGCCGGCCGGCTGCCAACCGCTCGGCGACCTCGCGGGCCATCCGCACCGGCGCGACGACCTGCCGGGTGAGCAGGTAGGTGAGGCCCGCGACGAGCACCAGCAGCAGCACCGCGGCGGTGAGCAGCGCGCGGGTGACCAGGGCGAGGGTGTCCTGCTGCTCGTCGAGCGGGAACAGGAAGTAGAGCGTGTAGGTGCGGCCGTCGGCCGGCAGCTGGATCTGCGAGCCGACGATGACGCCGGGCTGCTCGGTGGTGCCGGACGAGGTCTGCGTGACGATCGACGTGTAGGTCCACGCCGGCTCCGACCCCGGCTCGGCGAACCGCCGCAGCATCGAGCGCGGGATGCTGCGGCCGAGGTCGAGGCCGCGCGTGGTGTCGGTGCGGACGTCGTCGAGGCTGTCGCCCCCTGCCCCCGGTCCGGCGAGCGCCACCCCGAAGCCACGGTCGTCGCCGCGCTGGATGATCGGCTCGGCCAGCTCGCGCTGCTGCCGGGAGGCGTCGACCTCGGTGCCGGACGCCGCCTGGAGCCGGCGCTCGGCCTCCCGCACCTCGCCGTTGGCCTCGCTCACCGCCACGTCGACCCGCTGCTCCAGCAGGCCGTCACGGGTGCGCTCCAGCAGGAACCAGCCGACTCCGGTGACGACCACCGCGGAGAGGATGACGCTGCTCACCACCACCCGCACCTGGATGGAGCGGCGCCAGAAGGTGAACACCCGACGCAGCGCCCGGCGGAGCTGGGAGGGCACGCGCGGCGCCACCATCGGCGGTCGTTACGCCTTGCCGGCCTTGTAGCCGACCCCGCGGACCGTGACGACGATCTCGGGGCGCTCCGGGTCGTGCTCGACCTTGGACCGCAGCCGCTGCACGTGGACGTTGACCAGCCGGGTGTCGGCGGCGTGGCGGTAGCCCCACACCTGCTCCAGCAGCGCCTCGCGGCTGAAGACCTGCCAGGGGGTGCGCGCCAGGCAGACGAGCAGGTCGAACTCCAGCGGCGTCAGCGACAGCGGCGCGTCGTGGCGGCTCACGGCGTGACCGGCGACGTCGATCTCGAGGTCGCCGATGGTGAGGGTCTCCTGCTGCGGCGTCGTGGTCTCCTGGCGGCGCACCCGGGCCCGGATGCGCGCGACCAGCTCCTTGGGCTTGAACGGCTTGACGACGTAGTCGTCGGCACCGGACTCCAGCCCCACCACGACGTCGACGGTGTCGCCCTTGGCGGTGAGCATCACGATGGGCACGCCCGACTCCGCGCGGATCTCCTTGCACACGTCGATGCCGTCCCGCCCCGGCAGCATGAGGTCGAGCAGCACGACGTCGGGCTTGTAGTCGCGTACCGCCGCCAGCGCCAGGTCACCCCGCCCCACGGTGTGGGAGTCGAAGCCCTCCTGGCGCAGCACGATCGACAGCATCTCGGCCAGCGCCGCGTCGTCGTCGACGACCAGCACACGACCGTTGGTCGCGAGGTCGTTCGCCGGTGCCGTCATGCGATCCATTAGCGCCAGGGGGTCGACGCGCGAGCGAACGCCGGCCGGGCCGCTCGCTCGACCACCATCGAGAGGTTCGCCGAGCGTCGGGCGTCCCTCTCAGTAGCGGTACTGGTCGCTCTTGTAGGGGCCCTCGACCGCGACACCCAGGTACGAGGCCTGGTCGGCGGTGAGCTCGGTCAGCTTCACGCCGAGGGCACCCAGGTGGAGACGGGCGACCTCCTCGTCGAGGTGCTTGGGCAGCACGTAGACGCCGACCGGGTACTCCTCGGGCTTGGTGAAGATCTCGATCTGCGCGAGCACCTGGTTGGTGAACGAGTTCGACATCACGAACGAGGGGTGGCCGGTGGCGTTGCCCAGGTTCATGAGGCGCCCCTCGGAGAGCACGATGATCGAGGTGCCCGACGGGAAGGTCCAGACGTCGACCTGCGGCTTCACGTTCTTGCGGACCGCGACGCCCTCGGCCTCGAGGCCGGCCATGTCGATCTCGTTGTCGAAGTGGCCGATGTTGCCGAGGATCGCCTGGTGCTTCATCCGGCTCATCTGGTCGACGGTGACGACGTCCTTGTTGCCGGTGGCGGTGATGATGATGTCGGCGACGTCGAGCACGTCGTCCAGCGTCGAGACCTGGTAGCCGTCCATCGCGGCCTGGAGCGCGCAGATCGGGTCGATCTCGGTGACGATCACCCGGGCGCCCTGGCCGCGCAGCGACTCGGCGCAGCCCTTGCCGACGTCGCCGTAGCCGCAGACCACGGCGACCTTGCCGCCGATGAGGACGTCGGTGGCGCGGTTGATGCCGTCGATGAGCGAGTGGCGGCAGCCGTACTTGTTGTCGAACTTCGACTTGGTGACCGAGTCGTTGACGTTGATGGCCGGGAAGAGCAGCGAGCCCTCCCTCATCATGTCGTAGAGACGCAGCACGCCGGTGGTGGTCTCCTCGGTGACGCCCTTGATCTCACCCGCGATGGGGGTCCAGCGCTCGTTGGTCTCGGCCAGCGAGGCGGCGAGGACGTCGAAGATGACCCGCTGCTCGTGGCTCTGGGCGGAGGCCGGGTCGGGCGCGATGCCGGTCTTCTCCATCTCCAGGCCCAGGTGCACGAGCAGGGTCGCGTCGCCACCGTCGTCGAGGATCATGTTGGCGAAGGTGTCGCCGGGCCACTGCAGGATCTGCTGGGTGCACCACCAGTACTCCTCCAGCGTCTCGCCCTTCCAGGCGAACACGGGGACGCCGGCCGGGTTCTCCACGGTGCCGGTCGGGCCGACGGCCACCGCGGCGGCCGCGTGGTCCTGGGTGGAGAAGATGTTGCAGGAGGCCCAACGGACCTCGGCGCCGAGGGCGACCAGGGTCTCGATGAGCACCGCGGTCTGGATCGTCATGTGGAGCGATCCGGCGACCCGGGCGCCCTTGAGGGGCTGCGAGGCGCCGTAGCGCTCGCGCATCGCCATCAGGCCGGGCATCTCGTGCTCGGCGAGCTGGATCTCGGTGCGGCCGTAGTCGGCCAGGGAGAGGTCGGCGACCTTGAAGTCCACGAGGTGCTCCTGGGGTTGTGCGCGGCTGGCGGAGTTCCAGGCTAGGTCGGGTCCTCGACGATCGAAGAATCCTCGGAAGCAGGGGCAGGGGTGTGGTCAGGGGTGCCCTCGCCGTGCTTCGGGTGGGTGCCCGGACCGAACGGAAGCACGTGCATCACGGCGACGACGGCGGCGCCGACGACCAGCCCGATGACGGCGGAGACGGCGGTGTTGAGCAGCCAGGCCAGCACGGCGCCGACGCCGGCGACGGCGTCGTGCACGTCCTCCTCGAGGTGGTGCACCTGGTCGTAGAGCCAGTGCCAGCCGAGGTCGTCGGTGCCGACCAGCAGGATGTGTCCTCCGACCCACAGCATCGCGGCGGTGCCCACCACCGAGATCACGGTGAGCAGCCGCGGCATGAAGCGCACGAGGCCGCGACCGAACCGCTGGGCGCCCGCCGACCTCCGGCCGGCCAGCGCGAGCCCGATGTCGTCGATCTTCACGATGAGCCCGACCACGCCGTAGACGAGCAGCGTGATGCCGACCGCCACCACGGCGAGGATCACCGCGCGCGCCACGAACGGCTCGTCGGCCACCTCGTTGAGCGCGATCACCATGATCTCGGCCGACAGGATGAAGTCGGTGCGGATCGCGCCCGAGATCATCGTCTTCTCCTGCTCGGGGCCGGCCTGGGTCGCCGTCGACGCCGCGTGGCCGCCGTGCCCGCTGACCTTCTCCCAGATCTTCTCGGCGCCCTCGTAGCAGAGGTAGGTGCCGCCGAGCATCAGGATCGGGGTGAGCAGCCACGGCACGAACTGGCTGAGCAGCAGCGCCGCCGGGAGGATGAACAGCAGCTTGTTGCGCAGCGACCCGACGGCGATCTTCTTGATGATCGGCAGCTCGCGCTTGGGGTCGACGCCGTGCACGTACTGCGGGGTCACGGCGGTGTCGTCGACCACCACACCCGCAGCCTTGGCGCTGGCTCGGCCCGCGGCGGCACCGACGTCGTCGACCGACGCGGCGGCCAGCCGGGCCAGGGTGGCGACGTCGTCGAGAAGTCCGAACAGGCCCGCGCTCATGCGCCGAGGGTAGTTACTGCCGGGCGGCGGGGTGCGGCTCGGTCGCCTCGACCACCACCTGGACCGCCTCCGGGACCGGCTCGGCGGCCACGGCGGCCACCAGGACCGCGTGGCGCGCCTGCTGCTCGGCATGGCCGAGCGGGTCGACCACATGCTCCAGTCGCGAGGCCACGGGGCGGCAGGCCAGCAGGGTCGTGAGCCCGATCGCACAGCCGAGCAGCGGGGGCACCGCGAGGTACGGGTGGTCGGCCGCCCAGTCGGCGAAGCCGGCGAACTCGGCGCCCTTCACGGCGAATCCGTGGAGGAGGTAGACCACCATCGTCGCGGCGCCCATCGCGCTGAACCAGGTGCGCACGGTCGGGGCGAGGGACAGGAAGGCGAAGGCGCCCACGAGCCCGACGGCGAGGGTCAGGAGGCGCATCGCGACGCCGGTCCAGCTGTCGACGCCGAGGTCGCCGTAGCTCGTGCGGTAGTAGAGCCACTCGGTGGGACCGACGCTGTCGAGGAAGCGGGCGCCGACCAGCGCGGCGAGCAGCAGGACACCGCCGGCGACCCGGGCGGCGGGGCGCCGCACCAGCGCGAGGTGCTCGGGACGGATCGTCACGCCGACGACGAAGAACGGCAGCAGACCGAGGATGCGGGAGAGGTCGAGGTAGTCGAGCACGTCGTGCGACCAGAGCCCGACCAGCACGCTGAGAGCGACCGCCACGAGCACCACGCCCGGGATCGCGCGCAGGGCGGGAGTGGCCATGCGCCAGACGAACACCGCCGCGAGGTACCAGAGCGGCCAGTGCGGGTCGAGCCACAGGTCCGCCAGCTTCTCGCCGCCCACGTAGATGCGGAACAGCGCCATCGCGGCCTCGAAGAGCAGGTAGGGCACCACGAGCGTGCGCACGTTCTGCCAGACCTTGGCCCGGGTCCACTCCGTGCGACGCGAGAGGTAGCCGGTGACCAGCACGAAGGCCGGGATGTGCCACAGGTAGAGCCAGTCGTAGAGCTGGTCGATCACCGGCCGCGACGGCAGCAGCGTCCAGGCGTGGCCGACGACCACGAGCGTGATCAGCAGGAACTTGGCGTTGTCGAGCCAGGGGTCCCGCTGGGTGGTGGCGGGGGCCGGAGCAGCCTTGTCCGCCGACGATGCTGGCGCCACGGGGCCAGCGTGCCCGTGGCCGCACCGGGCCAAACCCGGTCCGTCAGTCGTCGACGATGCCGAGCCGCAGGTACTCCGCGGCGTAGGTGCCGGCCAGGAGCAGCGAGGCGTAGCAGGCCACCTCGGTGCGGCCGGCGTCGCCGGTCAGCTGCCCGGCCGAGATGGTCTCGACGCGGACGTCGCGCTCCCGGGCCGCGTCGAGCAGCCGGCCGCGCTGGTCGTGCACGAGGGCGTCGTCGGCGCCGTCGTCGAGGACGACGAGCACCGGCCGCAGCTCGCCGCCACCCTCGGCGAACGGGTCGTCGAAGACGTCGCGGGGCCGGGCGGCCTCGATCACCGGCAGGAGCACGTCGGCCACGCCCGCGAGCGCGGTGCGCCCCGAGGTGCGACGGATCGACTCCGCGACCCGCCGGGCGGCCCGGGCCGCCAGCACCGAGCCGCCCCACACCACCGGGTTGGCGTCGGCCATCCCGATCGCGAGCATCTTGGCCGGGTTGATCGAGATGTCGCGGCGCGGGGAGCAGGCGATGGCGACGGCGTCGAGCGCCTCGGCCACCGACTCGGGGTCGGCGGCCGGGCCGAGCCCGACCCGGTGCAGGTAGGTGAGCATCACGACGGCGATGGCCAGGGGATCGTCGGTGGAGGCCGGCAGGATCGTCGTCCACCGGCCGCCGGCGTGGTCGGCCACGCTCGAGACCGGCGGGCAGCCCACCACGAGCTGGCAGCCGCGCCGGGCGGCCTCGGCGACGGCGGAGGCGGTGTCGGCGTCGCGGCCGGACGGAGCGAGCACGACCACGAGGTCGAGGCTGCCGGCCCAGCCCGGCAGGGCGTGGCCGGGCCACGCCACGAACGGCACCGGGCACCACGGCTCGAGCACGGCTCGCAGCAGTCGGGAGTCCGGGCCGGCGGCGATCACCGCGCGGGGCCGGGTGTCCTCCGCGCGCGCCACCGCCTCGGCGGTGGCCGCCGCGGCATCGGCCGACTCCCGTCGCACCCGCGCCCCCGACTCCGCCAGCGTGCGCAGCCGCAGGTCGACACCGCCGAGCGCTCGCTCGTCGTCCAGGCGCGACTCGTCGAACCAGGCCATGTCGTCCCTCCCCCGGCCCGCCCTACGGGCGGCGGGCCTCGTCGACGAGCAGGACCGGGATCCGGTCCCGCACCGGGTAGGCGAGCCCGCAGGACTGGCACACGAGCTCGACGGCGCCGCCGCTCGCCGCCGTGGCCACGAGCTCGCCGTGGCAGTCGGGACACACCACGATCTCGAGCAGGGCCGGGTCGAGACCGTGCTGCAGGGGCTGGGACGGCTCGGTCACGACGCCGCTCCCCTGATCAGTGCCAGCACCTCGTCGCGCATGTGGGTCATCGTGGCCTCGTCCTTTCCCTCGACGTTCAGCCGCAGCAGCGGCTCGGTGTTCGACGGCCGGACGTTGAGCTGCCAGTCGCGGTGGCTCAACGTGAGGCCGTCGAGGTGATCGGTCGTGACGCCGTCCTGCCCGGCGTAGGTCTGCTCGACGGCGGCGACCACCGTCGCGGGGTCGGCCACGGTGGAGTTGATCTCGCCGCTGAGCGGGTAGCGCTCGTAGGGGGCGAGCAGCCCGGAGAGCGGCCGCTCGGACTCGGCCAGCGCCGCGAGCGCGTGCAGGGCGGCGAGCATCCCGGAGTCGGCCCGCCAGAACTCGCGGAAGTAGAAGTGGCCGCTGTGCTCCCCGCCGAAGACGGCGTCGGTCTCGGCCATGGTGGCCTTGATGAAGGAGTGGCCGACCCGGGTGCGCACCGGGACACCGCCGAGCTCGGCCACCAGCTCCGGCACGACGCGGCTGGTGATGAGGTTGTGGATCACCGTGGCGCCGGGGTGCTTGGCCAGCTCGCGCTCGGCGATGAGGGCGGTGAGGGCCGACGGCGACACCGCAGCGCCGGTCTCGTCGACGAGGAAGCAACGGTCGGCGTCGCCGTCGAAGGCGAGCCCGACGTCGGCGGCCTCGGCCACCACCCGCCGCTGGAGGTCGACCAGGTTCGCCGGCTCGATCGGGTTCGCCTCGTGGTGCGGGAAGGTGCCGTCGAGCTCGAAGTAGAGCGGCACCACCTCCACGGCGTCGCCGATCCGGCCGAAGACCGCGGGCGCGGTGTGGCCGGCCATGCCGTTGCCGGCGTCGACGACGACCTTGAGCGGCCGGCCGCGGCCGCCGACCCCGACCGGCGCGAGCGCGAGGAGGTGGGCGGCGTAGGCCGCCAGCACGTCGTGCTCGCTGATCGAGCCCTCCCGGCCCGCCGGCGCGAAGTCGCCGGAGACGGCGAGGTCGCGGATGGCGGCGAGCCCGGTGTCGAGGCCGACCGGCACCGCGCTGGCGCGGCACATCTTGATGCCGTTGTACTGCGCCGGATTGTGGCTCGCGGTGAACATCGCGCCGGGCTTCCCGAGGTGTCCGGAGGCGAAGTACAGCTGGTCGGTGGAGGCCAGGCCGATCATCGTGACGTCGGCGCCGGCGAGCGTGGCGCCGTCCGCGAACGCGCCGGCGAGGCCCGGCGAGCTGGGCCGCATGTCGTAGCCGACGACGACCTCGCTGACGCCGAGCACCTGCACGTACGCGCGACCCACCGCCCGGGCGAAGTCGTCGTCGAGCTGCTCGGGCACCAGCCCGCGGACGTCGTAGGCCTTGAAGACCGCACCGACGTTCGCAGCGGCGAGGGAGGCGGCCATGGGCCCGACCCTAGTGGGCGGGCGCGCGGTGCTCGTCAGTGCTCGTCAGTCGGTGGTGAGGACGCGCAGGTGACCCCGGCGGGCCGACTCGTGACCGGCGTTGCCGCTGGCCTCCGCGTGCGGCTCGACCCGCTCGACCGGCGCGGGGCGGGCGGCCTCGCGGACGGCGTCGGCCAGCGCCAGCAGGTCGTCCTCCGTCGGTCCCCGGTCGGCCGGGTCGAAGGCGAGCCGGACGACCTCCCAGCCGCGCGGAGCCGAGAGCCGCTCGCCGTGCAGGTCGCACAGGTCGTAGGCGTGGGGCTCGGCGAAGGTCGAGAGCGGGCCGAGCACGGCGGTCTGGTCGGCGTAGACGTAGGTGAGCGTCTGGACCGCTCGGCGACCGCACGCGGTGCGCGAACAGCGGCGGGCGTGACTCACGCGGCGACCGTACCGCCGCGCACGACGGTTGTTGCTTAGGCTCGCGGCCGTGACGCACCGAGAGGGCCGGACCCGCGACCGTCGCGGCCGGGGTCTCCGCGGCCCCGGTGTGATGCCGGAGCAGCCCGGCCATCCCCGCACCCACCCGCGCCGCGACCGGTTCGACCAGATGGTGCTCGCCGTGGTCGCCGATCTCGAGGACCGCTGGCGCGACCACCTCGGCCTCGTCGAGTACGCCGTCGAGGAGGCACCCCAGGTGCCCGACGACTGGGAGTCCGAGCAGGTGCCGCTGGCCAGCCTGGTGCGCGGCTCCGGCACCCGCCCGACCCGGCTCGTCGTGTTCCGCCGTCCGATCGAGCAGCGCGCCCGCACCCGCACCGACCTCGCCGCCCTGGTGCACCTGGTGCTCGTCGAGCAGGTCGCCGACCTGCTCGGCCTCGACCCGGAGGTGGTCGACCCGAGGTTGGCGGACGAGGGGTGACTCGCCTTCGGGGCTGGTCGGGGCGCCCGCGCGCGTAGCCGTCGGGTCTCGCCGTCAAGGATCTCGCTTCGCTCGCCCGCTGCGCGGCGGCCTTCGGCCGTCCTTGACTGCGAGCCTCTCCCGACGGTTGGGACGGCGCACTGAACGGCGGGCTCCGCCACGCCGTCCGCGCAAGCGCGGGCACCCCACCGGTCTCACCGACCCCAGCCGTCACACCGATCAGGCACTTCGCCTGACTTCTCAGCCACATGCATGGGCTGAGAAGTCAGCGAAGTGCCTGAGGGGTGCGACCGCTGGGATCAGGTGTGACCCGTGGTGGCCGCGCATGCGCGGACGGCGTGGCGGAGCCCGTGCCGTTCAGCGCGCCGTCTCAGCCGATCGAGCGAGGCTCCGGGTCAAGGACGGCCGAAGGCCGCCGCGAAGCGGGCGGCGAAGCGGATCCTTGACGCGGAGACTCGATCGGCTACGCGCGCGGCCGCGCCCCACAGTCACCCCGAAGACGAGTCACCCCGCAGGCCGCACCGACGGCACCAGCCGGCTGTCCACCGGCTCCCGGACGACGAGCACCGCGACCCCCCGCCGACCGCCGGCGACGACGGCGGCCTGCACCGTGGTGCCGTCGGGGACGAGGGTGAGCAGGCGGGCGTCGTCGGGCAGGTCGAGGGTGGCGCCGCGGTCCGGGGTGAGGTCGACCCGCTGCCGGTCGAGCTCCTCGCCGTCCGCCCCGCGGACGACCACGGTGACGGAGCCGGCGCGGCCGGCGCCGGCCAGCACGAGGGTCGTCGGGCCGCCGGGGAGCAGCACGCCGGCGCGGCCGTCGAGCACCGGCGGGGAGGTGGCGTGGGCGAGGTCGTCGGCGACGACCTGGAGCAGGTCGGCGGTGGTGGGCACGGTGGTCTGCACCTCGACGCCGACCGCGCGGTCCGCGGCCGGGCCGCGGAGCGCGGCGCGGACCACGCGTCCGAGGTCGACGCGGGTGACCGACTGCGGGGGCAGCCGGACCTCCTCGACGCCGTCCGGTGCGAAGGTCGAGCCGCCGGTGATCAGGCGCACCGTGGCGCTGCCCTCGTCGTCGCCGGGGTTGGCGAGCACGAGCAGCCGCCGGCCCTCCCCCTCCGGGACCCCGAGCAGCCGGTGCGTGGTGGCGGGCGCGGCCTGGCCGGGCAGCCAGTCGGTGCTGCTCGCGGCCGAGCCGATCTTGTCGTAGGTGTCGGCGAGGTGGACCGACGCCCGGCCGCGGACCACCCGGACCCGCAGCGCCAGGTCGTCGCCGCGCGGCAGCGTGGCGGCCAGGTCGACCCGCACCAGGTCGCGGCCCGGCACGGCCAGGCCGAGCAGGTCGGGCGCCTCGACGGGTCCGTCTCGACCGAGCACCTCGACGTCGACGACGGCACGGCCGCGGTCGGGGTTGGCGAGCTCGAGCACCGAGCCGTGGGTGGCGCCGGCGCCGACCCCGGTGAACCACTGGTCGAAGACCGGCTCGCGGCAGTCGGCCGCCGCGGGCGGAGTGGCGAAGCGGCTCGCCACCAGCAGCGGGGCGAGCGCGTCGCGGCCGGTCACCGAGAACCAGCCGTCGCCGGCGGTGAGCTCGGCCGGGCGGTCGGCCGCGAGCGGCACGGGCACGTCGTCCTCGCCCCCCACGGCGGCGTCGACGCTGCCCGACTCGCCGGTGAGGGAGGCGACGGCGGCCGACGAACCCTCCTGCGCGGAGGACGGGCACACCACGACCGCGGTGGTGACCGGCTGGGTCTCCGGCGGTGCGGCGGCCGGCGACGAGGCCGGGTCGGGGTCGACGAGCAGCGCGAGCAGCACGGTCGCCAGGGGCAGCAGCACCACCAGCAGCGCCGCGGGGTTCCGGCGTCGCGGGGCGGGTGCAGCGCGCCGGCGGCCGGGGGTGGGGGGGCGACGTCGGGGTCGAGGTCATGGCGTCCGCCCCTCGATCGCGGTGTCGGCCTGCCGGATGGTCGGGGCGGCGAGCACGAGCGTGACGAGCAGCGCGAGGCCCTGCACCACGAGCAGCCCCACCCGCCACGGCGAGCCGGGCCCGGCCACGGTGCTCGCCGCCGGGTCGTCGCCGTCGACCTGCCAGGCGCGGGCGCCGGGGTCGGCTCCGGTCGGCGTGAGCCCCGGCGTGGCGTCGAGGACGGCGGCCAGGCGGCCGTCGGCCGGATCGGTGAGCAGCACGTGCCGGACGCCGAGGCCGCGCAACCGGGTGCCGTCCGAGGTGGTCGACGACGTCAGCAGCTCGTCGACCACGACCTCGTCGGCCGGGTCGGTGACCGCGGTGGCCAGCAGCTGGTCCTCGCCCAGGGTGACGCCGTCACCGCGGTCGATGGTCCAGGTGAAGCCGTCGTCGACGTCGCCGCGCACCACCAGCACGCCGTGCTGCGGCGCCTCGGCGGTGCTCTCGGCCAGGTAGACGGGCAGCCCGCGGCCGGTGGTGGAGCTGAGGTCGTCGTCGCCGGTCAGCGCGGCGGTCAGGCCCGCGACCGGCACCACCGCCAGGGCGAGTCCGGCCACCGCGACGGCGGCCCGGGGCAGGCGGGTCCCGCGGGACAGCCCGGCCAGCCCGAGGACGGCGGCCGCGACCAGCGCGGCCTGCGCGGCGACCACCAGCCCGCCGAGCGCGGCCGGAGCCTGGGTGCGGGCCAGGTCGAGGCTCGAGAGCGACAGCACGAGGGCCGCGGCCACCGCGACCAGGGCCACGATCCAGCAGCTCGCCACCGCCCGTCGGGTGGCGGCCGGCACCAGCGCGACCACGGCCAGCCCGAGCAGCAGGAGGCCGACCCACTCCGGCGCTCCGGTGTCGCCGACCCGCCCGGCCAGGACGTCGACCCCGTCGAGCGCGGGCGGCGGGACCCGCCCGGCCTCGAGGAACAGCTGGGCGCCGGCGCCGTGGACCAGGGCGGGCACCCACCAGGGCAGGAGCAGCACCACGGGGAGCACGACGGCGACCACCGCCGGCCGCCACACCGTGCGGTCGCGCACCAGCCACCGGGCGACCACGACACCGGCGGCGAGGGCGAGCACCAGCAGCACGGCGGCGAGCCACCAGAGCACCGGGGCGAAGCACACCACGAGCGTCAGGAGGAGGCCGGTGCGCCAGCCCGCCCGCTGCCGGGTCTCCGCGTGCGCGGCGACGAGGCCGAGCGCCGCGCGGGCGGTCCAGGGCAGCAGCGCGGCCGCCACCGTGGTGCCGAGCCGGCCGTCGCCCCACGCGCCGGACGCGAGCGGCACCAGCCCGTAGGCAGCGGCGCCGAGCGCCACCACCCAGGAGGGCACTCGCGGGTCGGGCAGCACCCGGTCGAGGGCGGTGCGCAGCAGCCGCCACGCGCCGGCGAGCGCCAGCGGGACGGCCGCGAGCAGGAGCAGCGACACCGTCGCGCCCGGCCCGAGCACGCTGCCGAGCAGCGCGAGCGGGCCCACCTCCGGGGGTGCGGGGACGTCGGAGCCGGTGCCGAGCGCGTGCCAGGACTCCAGGTGCAGCGACCACCACGCGCCCCGGCCGTCCGGCGCCGGCGACAGGCCGCCGCCGGAGACCGCGCCGAAGGCCACCTGGCAGGCCACCAGCGCCAGCGCGAGGGCGGCGACCGTCGCCCAGGAGACGGGGCTGGTGACCAGCCGGGCGAGGCGACGTCGCTCGGCGGCCTCGCCGGCGATCATGCCGACCGAGGCCAGGGCGTCGCCGGCGGCGTCGAGCCCGTGGCGCAGCGGGAGCCAGAACGGGGCCAGCAGGTGGGCGACCTGACCGGAGGGACGGCCGGGCCGGCCGCGGGCGGCCCGGGCGGCGCGCAGCCGGCCCGGGTGCGCGAGCACCGCGCCGAGGCCGGTCACCTCGTCGGCGGCCTCTCCCGGTGCGCGGAGCAGCAGCAGTCCGAGCGCGCGCAGCACGGCGCCGACGGTGAGCCGCAGCACCCGCAGCGGCAGCAGGGCGCCGCTGCCGTTGGCGAGCAGCGTGAGGATCGTGGCCCGCCGCTCCTCGCGCAGCGGGTGCCGCCCCGTGACCGCCGTGGGGCGCTGGCCGCGGCGGGTGGCCTCGGCGTGGAACACCACCGCCGCGGGCACCACCAGCGTGGTGTGTCCGGCGGCGGCAGCCCGCCAGCCGAGGTCGAGGTCGCTGCCGAGCACCGGCAGCGCGGCGTCGAGGCCACCGAGGTCCTCGAGGACCCGGCGGCGCACCAGCAGCCCGGCGGTGTTGCAGGCCAGCACCCGGCGGACGTCGTCGTGCTGACCCTGGTCGTACTCGCCGCGCTCCAGGCCGGTCTCGCGCCGCGCGGTGCCCGTGACGGTGACCCCGACCTCCAGCAGCCGCCGCAGCGAGGGCCACTCGCGCAGCTTGCAGCCGAGCAGGTCGGCGCGCGGGTGGTCGGCGGTCGCGGCGAGCAGGGCGGCCAGCGCGTCGTCGTCGGGGCGGGCGTCGTCGTGCAGCAGCCAGACCCACTCGTGGTCGTGCTCGGCCAGCCCGATCCGCTCCAGTCCGAGCCGCACGGCCTCCGGGTAGCCGGCGGACCCGGTGCGGACGACCTCGTGACAGGCGCCCTCGAGCAGCGTCGCGCTCTCGTCGCGGCTGCCGGTGTCGACGCCGACGACCAGCCCCGGCCGTACGGTCTGCGCGCCCAACCCGGCGAGCACCGCCGGCAGCCAGCGGGCGCCGTCGTGGCTCACGAGGAGCACGGCCACGGAGGGCCCGTCGGGGGACGGCACGGTCCGACAGGCTAACGACGGTCCGACGACCCCCGAAATGCGAGGAACCCCGGTCTCACGACCGAGGTCTCCTCACGAGGGCGGCGCCGGGGCGCCGCATGGTGCTCTCAGACGGCCCGCTTCTTCAGCTTGCGCCGCTCCCGCTCGGACAGTCCGCCCCAGATGCCGAAGCGCTCGTCGTTGAAGAGGGCGGCCTCGAGGCAGTCGCCGCGCACCTCGCAGGTGAGGCACACCTTCTTGGCCTCGCGCGTCGACCCGCCCTTCTCCGGGAAGAAGGCCTCCGGGTCGGTCTGGGCGCACAGCGCCCGCTCCTGCCATCCGCCGTCCTCGGCTTCCGGCTCCAGGAGGAAGAGTTCTCTCATGGTGGTGCTCCCGCTCTACTCGACCCGCTCGACCCCGACTGCACGGGCATGCAACCGGAACAACTTGGTGAGAATTACATGCCTGTCATACGCGATTCGTCAAGGCCGGTCTGGTATGGGCTGACCCGGGGACCGCCTGGTCTGGACCATCGGGGGGTGCGGCAGAGTGAGCGGCGTGAAGAAGCTGACGGTGCTCTCCGGTGGCGTCGGGGGTGCGAGGTTCCTCGTCGGGCTGCGGCACGGCATCGCCACGGGCACCATCCCGGGCGTCGACGCGGACGCCGAGATCACGGTCGTGGCCAACACCGCCGACGACATCTGGCTGCACGGACTCAAGGTCTGCCCCGACCTCGACACCGTCATGTACACCCTCGGCGACGGCATCGACCCCGAGCGCGGCTGGGGCCGCCGCGACGAGTCGTGGCGGGCCAAGGAGGAGCTCGCGGCCTACGGCGTCGAGCCGACGTGGTTCGGTCTCGGCGACCGCGACCTCGCCACCCACCTCGTGCGCACCCAGATGCTCGACGCCGGGTTCCCGCTCTCCCAGGTCACCGAGGCGCTCTGCCGCCGCTGGCTGTCCGCCACTCCGGGGCAGGGCGTGCGGCTGCTGCCCATGACCGACGACCGGGTCGAGACCCACGTCGCCATCGCCGACCCCGACGCCGCCAGCGGTCGCCGGGTCGTGCACTTCCAGGAGTACTGGGTGCGGCTGCGGGCCGCGGTGCCGGCCGAGGCCGTCGTCGTCGTCGGGCTGGACGACGCGACCCCCGGGCCCGGCGTCATCGACGCGATCACCGACGCCGACCTGGTGGTGCTGCCGCCGTCGAACCCGGTGGTGTCGGTGGGCACGATCCTCGGGGTGCCGCGGGTGCGGGAGGCGCTCGGCGCCACGGCCGCGCCGGTGGTGGGGCTCTCCCCCATCGTCGGTGACACCCACGTGCACGGCATGGCGCACCAGATGCTCACCTCGATCGGCGTCGAGGTCACCGCCGGCGCCGTGGCGCGTCACTACGGCGCGCGCGGTGAGGGCACCGGCGTGCTCGACGGCTGGCTCGTCGACGAGCGCGACGCCCACCACGTCGGCGGCGTGCGCGAGGCCGGCATCGCCTGCGAGGCGGTGCCGCTGATGATGTCCGACCCGGACGCCACCGCCGCCATGGCCGCGGCCGCCGTCCGGCTGGTCACGTGAGCGTCGGTCGCCGGGTCACCGCCTTCGCACCGGACGGCGTGCCCGCGGTGCGGTCCGGCGACGACCTCGCCGCGCTCCTGCTCGCCGTCCTCGACGGCGAGGACGCGCTGGCCGACGGGGACGTCGTGGTGGTCACGAGCAAGGTGGTGAGCAAGTCCGAGGGCCGGGTGGTCGACGGGCCGCGGGAGCAGCACGTCGCCGGCGAGACCGCCCGGGTGGTGGCGCGCCGCGGCCCGACCACGATCGCCCGCACCCGGCACGGGCTGGTGCTGGCCGCGGCCGGCGTCGACGGCTCCAACGTCGAGTCCGGCCACTCGGTGCTGCTTCCGCTCGACCCCGACGCCTCGGCCCGGCGACTCCGGGCCGACCTGCACGCGCGCACCGGCCGCACCGTCGGCGTCGTGGTCACCGACACCGCGGGCCGGGCCTGGCGCGAGGGCCAGACCGACCTGGCGATCGGCGCCGCGGGCCTCGTGGTGCTCGACGACCACGCCGGCCGGGTCGACCAGCACGGCAACGAGCTCGCCGTCACCGCGCCGGCGGTGGCCGACGAGGTCGCCGGGCTGGCCGAGCTGGCCCAGGGCAAGCTCGGGGGCCGGCCGTTCGCCGTCGTGCGGGGCCGGCCCGACCTGGTGCTGCCCGCCGGCGACGACGGGCCCGGCGCGGTGGCCCTCGTGCGGCACGAGGGCACGGACATGTTCGGGCTCGGGTCACGCGAGGCCGTCGTCGTGGCGGTCGCGGGCAGGCCCGGCGAGGGGCGGCTCTTCGGCACCCCGTCCCCGGCCGAGGACCTCGCCGCCGCCCTGCACCGCGCCACCGGCGCGGCGGCCCGGGTGGTCGACGCCCGACGAAGTGCGCTGCCCCGGGCGCCCGGACGGTGCCGTCGCCGTCGCCGTCGCGCACGGCTGGTCGGCGGCCGGCGACCCGGGAACCGATGGCGATCTCCGGTTCCACCTCTCCACTCCGTAGACTCGCCGCGGCCACCCCCCGGGGTGGCCGACCAACGATCCCAGCGAACCGAGGAACAGCACCCGACGTGGCCAAGTCGTCCAAGTCCGCGAAGTCCGAGCGTCAGAAGCTCATCGACAACGCGATGAAGAAGCAGCGCAGCGCCGAGAAGCGTCGCGGCTTCGCCATCGTCGGAGTCTGCGTGACCGTCGCCCTGCTCATCGTCGGCGCCGCCGCCTACAAGCCGGTGACGGACTGGTGGGACCTGCGCCAGTACAACAACCTCGACCTCGCCGACGTGGGCGCGAAGCCGTCGGTCTGCCAGGAGATCGACACCAAGACCGCCGAGGGCGTCTCCGACCACGTGCCCGGAGGCACCCAGGTCGAGTACCAGGACGCCCCGCCCGCCTACGGACCTCACTGGAACGAGCCCAATCTCGCCCCCGCGCCGTTCGACGACAAGCTCTACGGCGACAACGACGAGCGTCCCGAGCTCGAGTCGCTGGTGCACAACCTCGAGCACGGCTACACGATCCTCTGGTACGACGAGACCGTCGCCGACGACGGCGACCAGATGGCCCAGATCGCCTCGATCGCCAAGAAGTTCAAGGTCGACGACGACAACTTCCGCTTCAAGTTCATCGCCGCCCCCTGGACCGACGAGGACACCGACGAGGTCGGCACCGGCTTCCCCGACGGCCAGCACGTCGCCTTCACCCACTGGAAGGGCGACGCCGAGAAGTCCACCGGCGTGTGGCAGTACTGCTCCGACGTGAGCGGTGAGGCGCTCGACTCCTTCATGCAGGAGTACCCCTACACCGACTCCCCGGAGCCCAACGCCATCTAGTCGCACCGGCCTTCGCGCTGACTGTCCTTCGGGCCAACTGACGGGCGCCCGCGCGCGTAGCCGATCGAGTCTCCGCGTCAAGGATCGCTTCGCGCCCGCTGCGCGGCGGCCTTCGGCCGTCCTTGACCCGGAGCCTCGCTCGATCGGCTGGGCGGCGCGCTAACGGCACGGGCTCCGCCCGCGCCGCCGCATGCGCGGGCGCCCCCGGGGTCACGTTCACCTCACGGGTTGCACTCCTCAGGCACTCCGCTGACTTCTCGGCCCATGCAGTGCCTCGAGAAGTCAGCGAAGTCCCTGATCGGTGCGACCGCTGGGGTTGATGGGGCATGTGGTGGCCGCGCTTGCGCGGACGGCGTGGCGGAGCCCGCCGTTCGTGCGCCGTCCCAGCAGGCCGGGAGAGGCTCGGGGTCAAGGACGCCGCAGGCGCCGCGCAGCGGGCGAGCGAAGCGAGATCCAAGACATGAGAGACCCGGCGTGTTACGCGCGCGGCCACCAACCACGCAGCACAGTCGAGCTGCCTGCTGGACCGCCCTACGTCAGGTCCGCCACGCCCCCGGGCCTGCAGGCCGGCCACGACCTGCTTGACCGCCTGCGCGTGGGCGCGGCTGGTGACGAGGACGGCGTCGGGGGTGTCGACGACGACGACGTCGTCGAGGCCGACCACCGCGACCACGCGGCCGGAGCCGGGCACGACCAGGCCGGTGGCGCCGACGGCCTCGACCAGGGCCGGGTCGCCGAGGACGGTCACGGTGGCGGTGGTGTGGTCCTCGAGCAGGGTGGCGAGGGAGTCGAAGTCGCCGATGTCGTCCCACCCGAAGTCGCGCGGGCACGACGGCGACCCGGCCGGCCGCGGCGGCCGGCTCGGCCACGGCGTGGTCGAGGGCGATCCGGGGCAGCGTCGGCCAGACCTCGTCGAGGGTGTCGGGCGCGGCGGCGATGCCACGCAGGGCGGCGGCGAACTCGGGGTGGCGCTCGGCGAGGAGGTCGAGCAGCACGGTCGGTCGCACCACGAACATGCTGGCGTTCCACCGGTGCTCGCCCGAGGCGAGGTAGCCCTCGGCCACCGACACCGACGGCTTCTCCACGAACTCCCGGACCGCGTGCACGCCGGCGTGGCCGGCGAGCGGGTCGCCGACGTGGATGTAGCCGAACCCGGCGGACGGGAAGGTCGGGGCGATGCCGACGGTGACCAGCCAGTCGTCGCGGGCCGCGGTGACGGCGGTGCGCACCGCGGCCGTGAACAGGTCGGCGCCGGTGATCACGTGGTCGGCCGCGAACGAGCCCATGACGGCGTCGGGGTCGCGCCGCTCCAGCAGTGCGGCGGCCAGGCCGATGGCCGCCATCGAGTCACGGGCCGACGGCTCGGCCACGACGGCGTCGGCGGGCAGCTCGGGCAGCTGGGCGCGGACGGCGTCCGCGTGCGCGCGCCCGGTGACGACGAGCACCCGGTCGGTCACGAGCGGGGCGAGACGGTCGCACGTGCTCTGCAACAGGGAGCGCCCCGACCCGGTGAGGTCGCGCAGGAACTTCGGCTCGGCGGCGCGCGACAGCGGCCACAGCCGCGTCCCGGCGCCGCCGGCCGGCACCACCGCCCAGAGCCGGTCGACGGGCCCCGAGCCGGTGACAGTCATGGGCGCACAGTAGTGCTGGGCCTTTCGCTGCCCGACACGGTGACAGGGTGCGTGGCCGTGACCGTCTTCGCCGAGGTGCTCTCCGCCCAGCTGCGCCGCGAACCCGGGCCGTCCGTTCGTCACGTTCTACGACGACGAGACCGGTGAGCGAACCGAGCTGTCGGTGACGACGTACGCCAACTGGGTGGCCAAGGCCGCCTCGCTCCTGGTCGACGAGATCGGCCTCGACCGCGGCGACCGCCTGCGCCTCGACCTGCCGCCGCACTGGCTGGGGCCGGTGCTCCTCGGCGCGGCCTGGACCGCCGGGCTCCGGGTCACCGGCGCCGACGACCCGGACGCGGTGGTGTGCGGCCCGACCTCCCTGCCCGCGTGGGCCGACCTCGCCGACGGTGCAGGCGGGCCGACCGTGCTCGCGAGCGCCCTGCTGCCGCTCGGCGTCCGGTTCCCGCACGGCGTGCCGGACGGCGTGCTCGACCTCGGCATCGAGATCTGGTCGCAGCCCGACGCGTTCGCCCCGGTCGACCCGCCGGCCGGCGACGACGTCGCCCACGACCTCGGCGGCCTCGACGTCACCCACGACGAGCTGTGGACGGCGGCCGCCGCCGGGAGCCTCCTCACCGACGGCGGCCGCCTCCTGACGGAGGCGAACCCGGCTTCCCCACCGGGGATCGCCACCGTGACGGAGCCGCTGCTACGCGGCGGCTCCCTCGTGCTGGTGGCCCGGGCCGGACGGGAGCTGCTCGAGTCGACGTACGCCGCCGAGCGCGCCACCGCCCGCTTCCCTGCCTGAGCGACCACTCACGTTTCTCTCTCCTCCTGGCATGCCGGCTCAGCCGACCATGTCGTAGCCGACGGCCATGCCGAGGAACTCCGGTGCCGCGACCCGCCGCACCGTGGCGCGGCGCAGCCAGACCTGCCCGGTGTCGCGGGTGCGCACCACCAGGTCCGGGTGGCCCGTGAGGCCGACGTCGCTGATGCCGACCACCCAGTCGTAGGACGACAGGTCGACACCGACCCTGCGCGCACTCCCCGTGAGTCCACCGGGACCGTTGCCCGCGCGAGCCATCAGGCTGCCGCCCTGTCGGTACAGCGCGTCGGGGGCGCCGTCGCCGGTCCACCGGCCGATGGGGATCTGCCGGTCGGCGGTGATCCGGCTGTAGGCGACGAACTCCTGCTTGAAGCCGCGCAGGCCGCGACCCGGGTAGATCCGCATCGCGCCGCCGGGCGGCTGACCCATGAGGTCGGGATAGCCGTCGCCGGTCACGTCGCCCACCGCGGCGAGCAGCCCGACCTTGCCGAACCCGCGGCCGAGCAGGCGGATCCGGTCGAAGGTGCGGTTGCCGTTGCCGGTGCGGATGTAGAGCGCACCGCTGCGCCTGTTGCGGGTGACGATGTCGCCGTACCCGTCGCGGTCCCAGTCGCCGGCGTTGAAGACCCGGTTCGCGTGCGACAGGTCGATCGTGGTCGCGACGGCGCGGCCCAGCCGGTAGCCGCCGTCGTTCTTCTGCACGATCGGGAGGATCGCGGCGCGGCCGTCGCTCTTGCGCCGGGCCACCAGGTCGGGCTGCCGCGTGCCGAGCATGTCCGACTCCAGCTGCCGGCCGGCCCAGCCGACCTGCGCGCGCACCGCCAGCCGGCGGATCTGCGGCAGCTGCTCGTAGAGGTAGCGGCCCGGGCACGCGGTCGAGCCGGCGTCGCGGTGTCCGTTGATCGCGCGGAAGTTGCGGTCACCGACGCGCTGCGACCCCGCCGCCGCTCCCACGCCGTGCAGGGAGAGCTTCCAGCCGAACAGCGACCCGTAGGCCTGGAGCATCGCCGAGCTCGGCCGAGCGGTCTCGAAGTTGCCGATCGCCGACATCGCGAAGGAGTAGTCGTTGTAGCCGAGGGTGTGGGCGCCCACGACCGGGCGGTCGACGCCGCCCGCGCGGCCCTCCCAGATCCGGCCGAACCGGTCGACGAGGAAGTTGTAGCCGATGTCGCTCCAGCCCTTGGAGCGCGTGTGGTAGGCGTAGATGCCGCGCAGGATCCCGGGGACGTCGCGCGGCCGGTAGTCGTTGGCGTTGACCGTGTGGTGCACGAACCCGGCGTGCACCTCGAAGTAGTGCAGCGAGCCCTTGTCGCGCATCCGCTCGTCGGCGCCCCACTGGTCGCGCGAGTAGATCACCGGACGCGGCGTCACCCGCGCCTTGGCGAGTGCGGCCTCGCCCTCACCCGCGGACGTGTCGGCGTCGGGCAGGGTCTGCGCGCTCGGCAGCGTGCCGGTGTCGATCGCCGGCAGCTCCCGGGCGGTGTGCTCGGGGGCGCCCGGGTCGATGACCGCGAGCGTGAGGTCCGACGGCGGCAGCTGCCGGGTGTCGATCTTCACCTGCACCTCGGCGACGGCCCCGACGACGACGGGCTCGGTGCCCGGGCGGGCCCGCAGCCCCTCGGGGCTGTCCGGGTCGGGGCCGTGGTCGTCGTGGTACTCGACGTCGGACCAGCCGGACCACGCGCCGCCCTGCCGGGTGCGCACCTGCACGCCGATGTCGTCGTCGGCCAGCTGCGTGCCGGGCGCCCAGGTCACGCCGACCGACCCGTACCCGTCGACCTGCTGCGGTGCGCTGACGAGCTCGGTGCCCGTGGCCACCCGGCGGGTCTGCGCCTTGAGCGCGCCCGGCGCGAGCTTCGCCCCGGCCGGCGCGGTCAGCTGCACGTCACGCACCACCGGGTCGACGGCGCCGGTGGGCACCTGGGTCGGCACCCGGTTGGCGGCCGCGTAGGCACTGGACGCGGCGTCGCCCGCGCCGGCGGACCCGGCCACACCGGGCCCCTCGGGCACCAGCTCGAGGGTCATCACGGTGGCGGCCGGCGTCAGCGCGGCGCACACGACGGCGAGCGTCAGCACCTGCTGGCACAGGGTGGTGAAACGGGGGTGTCGAGACGACATCAGAAAGGCTCCAGTGCGGCGGGGAAGAGTCACACGGGTAGCAACTTTCACACCAGTAACATCGCCTGGGAAGGGTTCGTGAGTAACTACAGGAGTGTAATTTCCACTCGACACGCCGTGCTTGCGCATGTTTTAGACATCGGCACCCGCAGCACGCGACTCCACCCCTCCCCATCAACCCCGGACGAGAGGAGGGTGCCCGTGGGTCGCGCCGCACCGAGCGAGGACCAGTGGGGCGGGGGGCCCGGAACGGCGCACCTCGCCCCGACGAGCGTAAACGACCGTCGGGACGCGTGGCGCGCCGGTCCGGGCACCCCGCCCACCGGCGGCGCACCACGGCCCACCCCCGGGCACCTCCGGCCCGCCAGGGCCGGTGTCAGATGTCGGCGCCTAGCTCGTCGTCGAGGGTCTCGGAGCGGTCTCGCTTGCGCTTGTCCTTCGGGTTGACCGGTCCTTCTTCCTCGTCGTCGTAGTGGAGGAAGTGGATGCCCTCGTCGACGTCGCCGTCGAAGACCAGCTGGCCCTTGTCGAGCACGACCACGCGGGTGCACATGCGGCGTACCGAGCCCGGGGCGTGGCTGACGTAGAAGAGGGTGCGTCCGCTGTCGCGGATGTCCTCCATCTTCTGGAGGCACTTGCGCTTGAAGGGGCGGTCACCGACGGCGAGCACCTCGTCGGCCAGGAAGATGTCGGAGTCGACGTGGATGGCGATCGAGAAGCCGAGGCGGGCGCTCTCCCCCGAGGAGTAGTGGCCGACCTGGCTGTCGAGCTTGTCGCCGAGCTCGGCGAAGTCGACGATCTCGTCGAACTTGCGACGGGTCTCGGCCTCGGTCATGCCGAGGATGGCGGCGTTGAGGATCAGGTTCTCGCGGCCGCTGAGCTGGGGGTGGAAGCCGGCGCCGGTGGCGATCAGGCCGGCGATGCGGCCGCGGGTGAGCACCTGGCCGCTGTCGGGGCGCATCACGCCGTTGATGAGCTTGAGCAGGGTGCTCTTGCCCGAGCCGTTGAGGCCCATCAGGCCGATGGACTCCCCCTGCTCGACGGTGAGGTCGACGCCGTCGACGGCGTTGAAGTGCTTGATGGTCTGCTGGCCGCGCATCTTGGCGACGGTGACCTGCTTGAAGGTGCGCTGGTAGCGGCGGGAGAAGGTCTTGGTGACGTTCTCGAGGCGGATGGACTCGGTCATCTCTGCTCGTCCATCTCTACAGGCGCTCCGGGACCTTGTTCTCGAGCCGGCTGAACACCAGCTGCCCGACCGCGAGCAGGACGAGGGAGACGCCGAGCATCGCCAGGCCCCGCTCGAGCAGGTGGTCGGGCAGGTCGGTGCGGGCGAGCGCGGTCGGATCGTCGGCCGTGCCGATCCAGAACCCGCGTTGGAACAGGAGCACCGCGTTGGTGATGGGGTTCAGCAGGTAGTACTCGGCGAGGGAGCCGAAGCGGTCGTCGACCATCGAGTAGCTGTAGATCATCGGCACGCCGAACCGCACCAGGTTGGTGAGGATGTTCACCACGCTGCCGACGTCGCGGAAGAAGACGTTGGCCGCGCTGAACAACAGCGCGAGCGCGAGGCCCAGGACCATGATGAGCACCAGCGCGAGCGCGATCGCCAGCAGTCCGGTGGGATCGGGCGCCCATCCGGCGACGAGGCACACGCCCATCAGGATGAGGATCTGCGGGCCCACGTGGTACAGCGACACCAGCATCGAGGCCATCGGGAACATCTCCCGCGGCATCGCCATCTTCTGCACGATCGACTTGTTGCGCACGATCGAGCGGGTGCCGGCGCTGAGGGTCTCGGTGAAGAAGTGCACGATCACCAGCGCCGAGAAGATGTGGATGGCGAAGTTCGGGATGTCGCGGACGAGGATCTTGCCGAGGATGAAGTAGTAGATGCAGAACTGCGAAGCCGGGTTGATGTAGCTCCACAGCAGCCCGAGGAACGATCCCTGGTAGCGGGCGCTGATCTCGCGTCGCACCAGCAGCTTCAGCAGGTAGCGGCGGTGGAAGACGCCCAGCAGGCCGTTGTCGGCGGTGGGCGGCTCGAGCGGGGCCAGCTCGGCGGCGTCGTCGTCGTCGGCCCGGGCCGCGACGGTGTCAGTCATCGCCGGCGTCGTCCTGCGCTCCGCCCGTCCACGGCGCGAAGGTCACGTCCCAGGCCTCCGGCGAGGTGATCTCACCGAGCGCGGCGCGGTACTCCTCGGCGAGGCGTGGCCACTCGCGACGGAACTGCTGGTGCAGGGCGAGGGTCTCGCGCAGCTGGCGGCGGAACGTGGCGGGGTCGCGCTGGTAGAGCGCGGCCGAGGTGCCGTCGTTCATCGACACGACGGCGGAGTCGAGCGTGGCCAGGCGGTACCACTTGGCGTCCATCGCGCGCACCTCGGCCTCGGGGAACTCCCGCGACAGCGAGCGCGGTGGCCGGAGCTGGCGCAGCGGCTGCAGCGCCATCTGGACGGCGCGGCCGGCGCGACCCGGGATCTCGCTGCCGTCGCGGCCCTTGCGGGGCGGCTTCTGGCGACGGACCGGCGGGAGCCCGTCGCGGTCGCCCTCGAGCTGCGCGTCGGTGTAGGTCTTGCGCATCGCGTTCACCTCGCCGAGGCGGGTGGCCAGCTTCTCGTGCAGCCGGTGCGGACCCTCGAGCACGTCGCGCAGCGCGAGGTTGCGCAGCTCGGCGGTGGAGTACTGCATCGACACCAGGTGCGCGACCTGGTGCTCGACGCTCTCGACCAGCAGACCCCCGCCGCGCTCGTAGGTGGAGTGCAGCAGCGCCGCGACGAACCGGTTGCGGTGGTGGAAGTAGGCCTGCCAGTCGACGGCGTCGTTCTTGTCGGTCCACGGCACGTGCCACACCGCGGCGCCCGGGAACGTGACCGTGGGGTAGCCGGCGGCCTTGGCGCGCAGGCCGTACTCGGAGTCGTCCCACTTGAGGAACAGCGGCAGCGACAGGCCGATCTCGGCCAGCACCTGCCGCGGGATCAGGCACATGAACCAGCCGTTGAAGTCGACGTCGGTGCGCTTGTGCAGCCACCGCGCCGAGCGGAGGTTGCGAGCCGAGAAGTCCCAGTCGGAGTAACCGTCGAGCGGCGTCATCCACCAGAACCGGTAGGGCTGCACGATCTCGCCGAAGCTGTGCATCCGCGACTTCGAGAACAGGCTGAACATGTGGCCGCCCACGATGGTGGGACGGCGGGCCAGGTCGCCGAAGGTGACGGCGCGGATGATTCCCTCGGGCTCGCAGACGACGTCGTCGTCCATCATCATCGCGTAGGTGGCGGTGCCCTTGCGGACCGACTCGAGCTGCCCGCGGGCGTAGCCGCCCGAGCCGCCGAGGTTGCCCTGCTCGATGATCCGCAGCCGCTCCCCCAGCGCCTTCTCGGCGGCGGGGAACTCCACGGAGTCAGCGACCTTCTGGGTGCCCTGCTCCATCACGAGCACCTCGTCGAGGTACGGCGCGAGCACGGTGTCCTCGCCGATCTGGGCGAGCAGCCTGGCGCAGAAGTCGGGCCGGTTCATCGTGGTGATCGCGATGTCGGTGGTGCCGTGCTGGGCCCGGTCCTCCGGGACCTCGGCGGTCCACTCGGCCGACTCGAGCACGGCGTCCTCGTCGCCGGCGACGACGTTGTACCAGTACCAGCCGCCGTCGACGAACGGCTTGAGCGGCAGCTCGAAGACGAACACGCCGTCGGCGACCTCGCCCGTGGTGGCGCTGTCGACGCGCTGCGAGCGGCCGTTGGCCATCGACTTGTAGACGATCACCGTGGCGCCGCGACCGCGCAGGGTGACGGTGAGGCGGACGTCCTCCACCACGGTCCACCGCCGCCAGTAGCTGGCCGGGAAGGCGTTGAAGTAGGTGCCGAGGGAGATCTTGTCGCCGGTGGCGACCCGCAGTGCGGTGCGGGACAGGATCTGGTCGGGCGCGATGGTGCGGCCGGTGGACGTGGACTGCCGGATCGCGGCGTTGTTGAGGTCCTTGGCCGCCCGGTTGCCGCCGATCTCGTAGCGGTCGGCGTCGAGGCGGGCTTCTTCGGGGTCGACGTAGAGAGCGAGCACGTCGAGGTCGCGGTCGAGCGGCATGATCTGCCGCTGCAGCAGCCTGCGGGTCGGGGTGGTGGTGGTGCTCATTCTGCGACGCCTCCGCTCGTGAGCTCGGCGCCGTCTGCGAAGTGCGGCTGGAGCTTGTTCTCGAACATCGACAGCGCCGACCCGATGGCCATGTGCATGTCGAGGTACTTGTAGGTGCCGAGGCGGCCACCGAACAGCACCATCGGCTCGGCCTTGGCGAGCTCGCGGTACCGCAGCAGGATCTCACGGTCCTCGGCGGTGTTGATCGGGTAATAGGGCTCGTCGCCCTCCTCGGCGGAGCGCGAGTACTCGTGGACGATCACGGTCTTGCCGGGCAGGTGGGTCTTCACGCGCTCGGGGTGGAAGTGCTTGAACTCGATGATCCGCGTGTAGGGCACGTCCTGGTCGTTGTAGTTCACGACGCCGGTGCCCTGGAAGTCGTCGACGTCCTCGACGGACTCCCGCAGGTCGACGGTGCGCCAGGAGAGCCGGCCCTCGCGGTGGCCGAAGTACTCGTCGACCGGGCCGGTGTAGACGATGGGCACCTTGCCCTTGTAGTGGTCGGCGACGTCACGGAAGTCCGTCTCGAGCCGGACCTCGATGTTCGGGTGGTCGGCCATCCGGGTCAGCCACGCGGTGTAGCCGTCGGTGGGAAGCCCCTCGTGGGTGTCGCTGAACCAGCCGTTCTCGAAGGTGTAGCGCACCGGGAGGCGCGTGATGATGTCGGCGCTGAGCTGGGTGGGGTCGGTCTGCCACTGCTTGGCCGTGTAGCCCTTGATGAACGCCTCGTAGAGCGGACGGCCGATGAGGCTGACGGCCTTCTCCTCGAGGTTCGATGCGTCCTCGGTGCGGATCTCGCTGGCCTGGCCGGCGATCAGCTCGCGCGCCTCCTGGGGCGTGTGGCTCCTGCCGAAGAACTGGTTGATGAGCGCCAGGTTCATCGGCAGGGAGTAGACCTGACCCTGGTACTTGCCGAAGACCCGGTGCTTGTAGTCGGTGAACGACGTGAAGCGGTTGGCGTACTCCCACACCCGCTCGTTGGAGGTGTGGAACAGGTGCGCGCCGTACTTGTGCACCTCGACGTTGGTCTGCGGGTCGCGCTCGCTGTAGGCGTTGCCGCCGAGGTGGTGACGGCGGTCCAGCACGAGCACGCGCAGCCCGAGCTCGGTCGCGCACCGCTCGGCGATCGTCAGGCCGAAGAACCCGGACCCCACGACGAGGAGGTCGGGCAGGGCGGACTCGGATGCTGCCTCGTGGGCGTCGACCTCTGGCACGGTCGCCGAGTCTACGGACGTCGGCGCGCGGTTCCCGATTCCCCGTCCCGGTGCGTCGGATCACAGTGAAGGGCGGTGCGGACTCCGCGCTGGGGCGCTGAACGTTCTACCCTGTCGTGGTGGGAGAGGGTGAGACCCGCGTAGCGCCCCCGGGTGCGGGCGGTCGGTCGGTGCTGGAGCTGCTCCAGCGCAACTTCGGCTTCGCCTGGGCCGCCGGCATCGTCATGGCGGTGGCCATGGTCGTCTTCGCGGCGATCCTCGAGCTGCCCGTCTGGGATCCCGACAGCATCGTCCCCGGCTACATCCGCATGCCGGCGATCGTGGCGCTCGCGATCCTGGCCGACGTCGTCCCCCGGGTGCTGTGGCGCTCGCGACGGGGGGTCCGGGCGGTGCACCGCACCTGGCTCGCGGTGTGGCGCGAGCGCTGGCCGACGTCGCACCTGCTGTTCGCCATCGGCGGCGTGAGCGCCTGGTACCTCTGCTACGCCACCTTCCGCAACCTCAAGAGCATGGCGCCGTTCGTCAACGACCGGAACTGGGACGCCGAGATGGCGCGCCTCGACCGGGTGCTGTTCTTCGACCACGACCCGGCGCAGGTCACTGCACGACCTCTTCGGCACCGGCGTCGCCGCGCACGTGTTCAGCACCGCCTACATGGCGTGGATCGTGCTGGTCCCGGCGAGCATCGCGATCGCCCTGGTCTGGACCCGCCACACGAGCGCCGGCTCCTGGTACGTCACCGCGGTCGCCTTCGACTGGATGCTCGGCGCGCTGTTCTACATCCTGTTGCCGTCGGTCGGTCCGATCTACAGCGAGCCGCGAGAAGTTCCAGCGACCTCCCGGACACGCTGGTCACCCGGCTGGCCGCCGACATGTGGGACACCCGACTCGCCGTGCTCGACGACCGGTTCGCGGCCGGCACCCTGCAGACGATCGCGGCGTTCCCGTCGCTGCACGTCGGCATCATGGTCACGATCTGCCTGATCGTGGAGTACGTCGGGCTGGCCCGCTGGATCCGGCTCGCCGCCTGGGCGTTCCTCGTGGTCACGATCCTCGCCACCGTCTACCTCGGCTGGCACTTCTTCATCGACACCATCGCCGGTGCCGCGGTCGGCTCGGTCACGGTGTGGGCGGCGGCGCTGGCCACCGGCAACCACGACGGGCTGCGACCCCGGTTGAGACGGACGCCGGTGAGGTGCCCCGACCGAGGGACGAGGGAGGGGCCTCGAACCCAGGGCCGGTCCACCAGACTCGACCGCTGACTCGCCGTCAGGGCGGCGTGCGCATCGCCGCGCGAGTCGCGCCAGGCGCGCACGACGTTCGCCGCCTCGCGCCGACCGCCGCGCAGCGGGCTCAGCAGCACGACCACGAGCGGCGATCAGCGAGCGGCTTGTGCCGCACCAGGGCGTTCTCGCCGTGGCGCCGGTGCACCACGAAGAGGTTGCGGTACATGTAGTAGCCCTTCCAGCCCGGCCAGGTCGTGCTGCTGGTCGAAGTCGAGCTGCCGCACCAGCACGGCGTCGCGCACCGCCCAGACGCGGAACCCGGCCCGCCGGGCGCGGATCGCGAAGTCGGCGTCGTCGTAGAAGATGAAGAACGACGGGTCGGGCAGCCCGATCTCGTCGATCACGTCGCGGCGCACCAGGAAGCCCTCGAAGGCGACGTTCTCGATCTCCACCAGCGGCGGCATCGCCGCGCGGGTGCCGTAGTCGGTCTCGACCATCGAGGTCTTCGGCCGGACGGCGAGCGGGTTGCGCAGGTCGAACCGGGTGGCCGCCTTCTCGACCAGCCGGCCCTGCGTGTCCTCCCGGACGGCGGCCAGGCACGCCTCGTCGAGATCCATCAGCACGGTGAGGCAGTCCGGCGCGGGCACGACGTCGTCGTCCATGAGCCAGACCCGGTCGTAGCCGCGCTCGTAGGCGGTCTTCACGCCGAGGTGGAAGCCACCGGCGCCGCCGAGGTTCTCCGCGCTCGTGAGGACGTCGAGACCGGGCAGGTCGACTCGCCGCCAGCACCTCCGCCGTGTGGTCGGTGCTCGCGTTGTCGACCACGATCACCACCTCGGGCGCCCGCTCCAGGGCCGCCAGGCCGTCGAGCATCCCGACCAGCAGGTCGGCACGGTTGTAGGTGACGACGACGACCGCGACGGTCTCGTCCCGGTCACGCGAGGTACCTCCGGTGCCCGGTGAAGTCGCCGCGCAGCCCGGCGCGGGCGGCCCGGGCGCTGAGCGCGATCCGGCCCGGGTCGGCGGCGGGTGAAGAGGTAGAACCAGACGGTCTTCACCCAGAACATCAGCACGTGGGGCCAGCCGCGGTAGGTGCGCAGGTTGACGGTGTTGTTGCGCGCCATGCAGTAGGCCTTGAGGTCGCTCGGCGTGTGGTTGTAGGTGGTGCGGCCGAACATCATGCGGGTGCCGAGGTCGCCCACCGACGGGTGCCGCACCACGGCGTCGACCACGGTGCCGACCCGGGCGCCCTCCCGCTCGGCGCGCCACAGGTACTCGACGTCGTCGCCCCAGATGAAGAACTCGGCGCGCGGCAGCCCGATCCGCTCCACCAGGTCGCGGGTCACGAGCACGCCGTTGAACGGGATGACGACGCCCTCGACCAGTCCGTCGCGGGCGGCGTCGACCCGCCCGCCGCCCGGTCGCCGACGGCGCGGGTGCCGCCCGGCAGCCGCATCGGGAAGACGAGCCGCTCGGCGTCGTGCTCGTCGACGACGACCGGGCCCCAGAAGTCGAGCCCGTCGTGGGCGAGCAGGCGGGTCGAGGCAGTCGGGGTCGGGCAGGCCGTCGTCGTCCATCAGCCAGACCAGGTCGGCGCCGCGCTCGATCGCCCACGCCGAGCCCGTCGTGGAAGCCGCCGGCACCGCCGGTGTTGGTGTCGAGGGTGCGGACGAGGACGCGGTCGTCGGCCTGGCCGGCCAGCCAGTCCCCCGTGCCGTCGGTCGAGGCGTTGTCGACGACGAGGACCTCGTCGAGCGCCGGCGACCTCGCGGAGCCGGGCGACCAGGCGCTGGAGGAGGGGCAGCCGGTCGAACGTGACCACCACCGCCGACGAGCACGGCGCACACCCTACGGTGGTCGCATGGAGACCGACGCCATCACCTCGCTCGTGCAGGAGGTCGCTGCCGAGGTGGTCACCCCGCGGTTCCGCGCGCTCGGACTCCGACGAGGTGTGGGAGAAGGGCCCCGGCGACCTGGTCACCGAGGCCGACCACGAGGCCGAGGAGCTGCTCACCGACGCGCTCGGCGCCGCCTACCCCGACGCGCTGATCCTCGGCGAGGAGGCGCACGCCGCCGACGCCGGGCTGGCCGACGCCTACTCCGCGGCCGAGCACGCCTTCACCGTCGACCCGGTCGACGGCACCAAGAACTTCGTCAACGGCTCCCCCGACCACGCGGTGATGGTGGCCGAGCGGCGCGCCGGCGTGGTGATGCGCGCCTGGATCTGGCATCCGCAGCACCGGCGCATGTACGTCGCCGAGCGCGGCGCGGGCGCCTACGCCGACGGCGTCCGGCTCACGACGGCCCCGCCGCCGGCGCGCCGGACACCTGGCGCGGCCGCACCTCGCGTCGCGGCTGGGTCGGCCGGACGCCTGCCGGGCCTGGCCGCCGTTCGAGCTCTCGTGGGTCAGCTGCGGCATCGACTACCCGCGGCTCGTCGAGGGCGCCGCCGACTACCTCGTCTACCGCGACACCAAGCCCTGGGACCACGCGCCCGGGTCGCTGCTCGTCACCGAGGCCGGCGGCGTCGTGGGCGTCCCCGACGGCACCGAGTACACCGGCGCACGACCCGCGCCACGGCGCCGGTCCGGGCTCGTCGTCGCCCCCGACGCGAGGCTTCGACGTCGTCCGGCGGGCGCTCGAGACCACGGGCTGGGCCGGCTGACCGTTCTTCGGGGTTGGTGGTGGCCGCGCGCGTAACACGCCGGGTCTCGCCGTCAAGGATCTCGCTTCGCTCGCCCGCTGCGCGGCGGCCTTCGGCCGTCCTTGACTGCGAGCCTCTTCCGGCGTGTTGGGACGGCGCACTGAACGGCGGGCTCCGCCACGCCGTCCGCGCAAGCGCGGCCACCACGCGTCTCACCCACCCCAGCGGTCGCATCGATCAGGCACTTGCCTGACTTCTCAGGCACTGCATGGGCTGAGAAGTCAGCGGAGTGCCTGAGGGCTGGTACCCGTGGGACCAGATGTGCCCGGGGGGCGCCCGCGCATGCGGGCGGCGCGGGCGGAGCCCGTGCCGTTGAGCGCGCCGCTCAGCCGATCGAGCGAGGCTCCGGGTCAAGGACGGCCGAAGGCCGCCGCGAAGCGGGCGCGAAGCGATCCTTGACGCGGAGACTCGATCGGCTACGCGCGCGGGCGCCCCCACAGCCACCCCGAGGACCGGTCAGCACACCCCAGCCAGGTCGTCGGACTGGTTGGCCGCGTAGCCGTCCTTGAGCGAGCCGACCGAGCCGCCGGTGACCGGCGCGTCGGCGCGGACCTTGCGCTTGCCGGGCTGGGGGGCGTGGCCCTCGGCGCGGTCGATCGCGGCCTGCACCTTGGCGTGCACGACGTCGATGTCGGGGTGGGCGGTGTTGATCATCGGCGGCACCAGCGAGAGGGTCGACATCTGCTGGTCCTTGGCCTTCACCGGAGAGGTCGATGAAGCGGTCGACCTCGGAGGCCGGGAGGCTCGTCGAGATCATCTCCGTCGAGGCGCGGGCGATCTTCTCGAAGTTGCGCAGCGCCGTCTGCGGGCTGACCTGCTCGAGCAGCGCGTTCATCACGCACTTCTGCCGGGCCATCCGCGAGTAGTCGTCCGACCCCTCGCGGGCCCGGGCGTACCAGAGCGCCTCCCACCCGTTGAGGGTGCGGGTGCCGGGCTCGAGGTAGCCGTTGACGTCGCTGCCGAGGCCGCCGTACGGGATCCGGTCGCGCACGGTGAGCTCGACGCCGCCGACGGCGTCGACCAGCCCCTTGAACCCCTTGAGGTTCACCATCGCCCAGTAGTTGATGCTCAACCCGGTGATGCCCTCGACCGCCATCACGGTGGCGTCGGTGCCGGGATGCTGCGAGTCCGGGAACAGCTCGGTGTTGTCGCCGGCCCAGGTGCTGACGCCGTTGAGGTAGCAGTCGTCGCAGTCGAAGCCGTCGGGGAACTGCTCCGCCATCACCGAGCCCGGTGCGAACGGGAAGTTCGCCATGTTGCGCGGCAGTCCGATGAGCACGGTGCGGCCGGTCTCGGCGTCGATCGAGGCGACGGTGATCGAGTCGGGTCGCAACCCCCAGCGGCCGACACCGGAGTCGCCGCCCAGCAGCAGCACGTTGTAGCGGCCGTCGTTGGCGCCGACCACCTCGCCGTCGCCGAACGTGGTGATCAGGAAGTCGCGCTGCACCCCCACCAGGTGAGCCCCGAACAGCAGCATCCCGGCCACCGAGAAGCAGAGCAGGCCGTTGACGCCGATGGCCACCCGGCGGTGCTGCAGGCCGTAGCTGAGCGGACGGCCGATCCGCCAGGCGTCCATGAAGAGCAGCGCCCATCCGACGGCGCCGGCGAGCAGCGCCAGGCGCAACCACAGCAGGAGCGTGGTGTTCGCGACGATCCAGTACGCGAGCTCGCGGTGCACGAGGACGGCGAGCACGGTCCCGACGAGCAGCGCCCACAGGACGATCCAGATCCGCAGCGCCACCAGCCCGACCCGGCGGTTGCCGGCGGTCAGCTGGGCGCTGCCCGGCGCCACCAGCGTCATCGCCATGAACGACATCGCGCGGCGGAACCGGACCTTGGCGGCACGGTCGGCGGTGCTCACGGCTACGGGGGTCATGCGGTGGCTCTCTGTCGGGGAAGGATCCAGAGGCCCCGAGTATCACCAGCCACACCCGTCACACGACGGCAGGCGCGCCGTCCACGCCCGATCTCGTGCGGGAGGGCTCCCCGCCCGGCCGGGGACCGCACGGTAGCGTCACCGCCCATGACCGACCGCCCGGGGAACGGCCCCGACGACGGCGCCGAGTTCGGCTGGCTCTACGGCAAGAAGGGTCCCGGCTCGGGGCCGCCGCCCGAGCCGCCGCCCGACGCCACCCGGGTGCTCCCCGTCCAGCCGCGCCCCGCCCCCGGTGGTCCCACCCGGTCGACACCCCCGGCACCCGCCCCGGCACCGACTCCCGGGCCGCCTCCGCCGCCGCGCGGCCCGCAGCCCACCCCCGGCCGCTCCGGCGGCGGGTTCTGGGCCCGGCGGCTCCGCCGTCCCGGCTTCTACGTGAAGACCTTCTTCCTGCTGCTCGTGCTCTGGCTGATCTACACCGCGGTCGTGCCCTTCCTCGCCTGGCGCAGCGTCGACAAGGTCGGCTACGAGCCCGACGGCGACCGGCCCGCCGAGCAGGACGGCACGACGTACCTGCTCGTCGGCAGCGACTCGCGCGCCGGGCTCACCAAGGAGCAGCGCAAGGAGCTCGCCACCGGCAATCCCAAGAGCGAGCTCACCGACACGATCATGCTGCTGCACACCGGCTCCGGACCGACGACGCTGCTCTCGATCCCGCGCGACACCGAGCCCGGCGGCGACTACGGCGTCGGCAAGATCAACGGCGCCTACGCCAGCGGCGGGGCGAAGCTGCTCACCCGGATCGTCGAGCAGGAGACCGGCATCCGGGTCGACGGCTACGTCGAGATCGGGCTCGGCGGCGTGGCCGGCGTCGTCGACGCCGTCGGCGGCATCGAGGTGTGCCCGAAGCAGAACATCACCGACAAGCTGGCCGGCCTCAAGATCAAGAAGGGCTGCCAGGAGGTCGACGGCCGGACGGCGCTCGGCCTACTCCCGCTCGCGCAAGAAGTCGCCGCTCGGCGACCTGGCGCGGGTGCAGCGGCAGCGCGAGGTGATCGCAGCGATCGGGTCGAAGGTCCGCTCGCCGTGGACCGTCGTGAACCCGGTCCGGTGGTGGCGACTCAACAACGCCGTCCCCGACTTCTTCGCCTTCGGCGAGGGCATGAGCACGATCGACGCCGGCCGGTGGGCGCTCGCGATGAGCCAGACCAGCGGCGGCGACGCGAAGACCTGCACGGTGCCCGTCACCGACGGCTCGGCCACGCAGTGGGACCGCGACCGCGCCGACCCGCTGTTCGCGGCGATCCAGGACGACGACACCGACAAGATCACCAAGGAGCAGTGCACGCCGGCGGGGATCGTGGGCGCCGAGTGAGCGGCCGGTTCGAGACGCTCGGCTGGAGCGTCGACGACGACGGGGTCGCCACGCTGCTGCTGGACCGCCCCGACGCGCTCAACGCCTTCGACCTCACCATGGCGCGCGAGCTGCACGAGGTCTTCACCACCGAGGCCCGCTCGGACGACGTCCGCGCCGTCGTCGTCACCGGCGCCGGCCGCGCGTTCTGCGCGGGCATGGACCTCTCGGCCGAGGGCAACGTGTTCGGCCTCGACGAGACCCTCGACCCGACGCCGGAGTCGCTGCGCGAGCACCTCGACGACCCGGCGTGGGTCGACGGCGTCCGCGACACCGGTGGCCGGGTGACCCTGGCGATCCACGACCTGCCGAAGCCGGTGATCGCCGCGATCAACGGCGCCGCCGTCGGCATCGGCGCCACGATGACGCTGGCGATGGACCTCCGGCTCGCCTCCACCAAGGCCCGCATCGGCTTCGTCTTCGGGCGGCTCGGCATCGTGCCGGAGGCGGCCTCGACCTGGTTCCTGCCGCGGATCGTCGGCGTGCAGCAGGCGCTGGAGTGGGTCTACTCCGCCGACGTCCTCGACGCGGAGACCGCGCTCGCCGGCCGGCTGGTCCGCTCGGTGCACGAGCCCGACGACCTGCTGCCCGCCGCCCTCGACCTGGCCCGCTCGTTCGTCGTCGGCCGCTCCCCGGTCGCCCTCGGCCTGGCCAAGCGGCTGCTCTACGCAGGCAGCGCGGCCCCGCACCCGCTCGATGCCCACCTCGCCGACTCGCTCGCGATGTGGCACACCTCGGTCGGCGACGGCAAGGAGGGCGTCGCGGCCTTCCTCGAGAAGCGCGACCCGCAGTTCACCGGCAAGGCCTCCGAGCTGCCGCGGATCCTCCCCGACTGAGGCGGCCGGGGCCCCGCGACTGACGGATCCCGACCGGACCGACCTACGCTGGGGTCATGCCGGACCCTGAAACTATCGACCACGCTCCGGCAGGCTCCACGCCCGCGGGTGCTGCCACTCCTACCCGGGAGGTGCCCGACGACGCGCGCGACCAGTGGGCCGTCGCCGCCCGTGAGGTCCTCGGGGAGGTCGCGCAGCGCTACCAGGCGGTGCTCACCTACAAGGAGCTCGCGATCGCCGTCCAGGAGCGCACCGGCATCCACACCCGCCAGCTGCAGCAGCACTGGATCGGCGACGTCCTCGCCCGGGTCGCGGCGGAGTGCTTCCGCCGCGACGAGCCCAACCTGTCGTCGCTCGGCGTCAACGCCCAGGGCAGCGTCGGCGAGGGCTACCGGAAGGTGGTCGCGGACCACACCGGCACGGCGCCCGAGGACCCCGACGCCCACGCCGCGCAGGTGCGCCTGGAGTGCTACCGCGCCGCCGGTGCCGACGACCTGCCGGCGGACGGCGGCCGCGCCGCGCTCACCCCGAAGCTCGGGGCCTCGCGCAGCCGGTTGCGCGCCGCCGCGCTGCGGGACCGACCGGCCGTGGTCTGCCCGAAGTGCCACATGGCGGTGCTGCCGAGCGGCGTCTGCGACACCTGCGACTAGGGCTGGCGTGGACGTAGGGGCTCAGCCGAACGCCTGGCCCGCCAGCATCTGGCGGGCCATGACGATGCGCTGCACCTGGTTGGTGCCCTCGTAGATCTGAGTGATCTTGGCGTCGCGCAGCATCCGCTCGACCGGGTAGTCGCGGGTGTAGCCGTAGCCGCCGAGCACCTGGACGGCGTCGGTGGTGACCTGCATCGCCGCGTCGGAGGCGAAGCACTTGGCCGCGGCACCGTAGTAGGTGAGGTCGGTGTCGCCGCGCTCGGACCGGCCCGCTGCGGCGTAGGTGAGCTGGCGCGCGGCCTCGACCTTCATGCCCATGTCGGCGAGCAGGAACTGGAGACCCTGGAACTCCGCGATCGCCTTGCCGAACTGCTGCCGCTCCTGGGCGTAGGCCAGCGCGTGGTCGAGCGCGCCCTGGGCGACGCCGACGGCCTGGGCGGCGATGGTGATGCGCGTGTGGTCGAGGGTGCGCATCGCGGTCTCGAAGCCGGTCCCCTCGGCGCCGATCATGCGGTCGGCGGGGATCCGGACCTGGTCGAGGTAGACCTCGCGGGTGGGCGAGCCCTTGATGCCGAGCTTGCGCTCCGGCGCCCCGAAGGAGACCCCGACGTCGCCCTTCTCGACGACGAACGCCGAGATGCCCCGGCTCCGCTTCTCCGGGTCGGTGACGGCGAGCACCGTGTAGTACTCGCTCACGCCGGCGTTGGTGATCCACCGCTTGACGCCGTCGAGCACCCACTCGTCGCCGTCGCGCACCGCCCGGGTGCGCATCGCGGCGGCATCCGAGCCGGCCTCCGGCTCGGACAGGCAGTAGGAGAAGCCGCCTTCGCCGCGGGCCAGCGCGCCGAGGTACTTCTTCTTGAGCTCCTCCGAGCCCGCGAGCTGCACGGGCAGCGAGCCGAGCTTGTTGACCGCGGGGATGAGGGACGACGACACGCAGGCGCGGGCGATCTCCTCGATGACGAGCACCGTGGCCAGTGCGTCGGCCCCGGCGCCGCCGTACTCCTCGGGTACGTGCGGGGCGTGGAAGTCGGCCTGCTGCAGCGCGAGCGCGGCCTCCTCGGGGTAGCGCGCGTGCTCGTCGACGTCGGCCGCGAACGGCGCCACCTTCGCCTTGACGAGCTCGCGGATCGCGGATCGGATCTCCCGGTGCTCCTCGGAGAGCGCGAACATGTCGGTCATGGCGCGAAGCCTAGGAGTCCGCCGGGCGCGGGGGTGGACGCGGGCGTCGTGAGGGGCGTGCGAGGGCAAGGGCCCGTCGCGCAGGCAGGCTCGGCGCCTCTGCCGCGGCGACAACGCCGCGAGCGTGCGTCCATCGCGGCGCTCGGGCCGCCCGCGTTGCCCGCGTTGCCCGGCGGGCTCCTACGCTTGATCGCATGACGTCCTGGCAGGACCCCGAGGCGATCCGGTTCATGCTCGACGACGGTGAGACCTGGGCGGTCGTCGGCCTCTCCGGAGACCCGTCCCGCACCGCCTACACCATCGCCGAGCTGCTCCAGCAGCGCGGCAAGCGGATCGTGCCGGTGCACCCCGACGCACCCACCGTGCTCGGCGAGCAGGGCTACGCCACGCTCGCCGACGTGCCGTTCCCGATCGACGTCGTGGACGTGTTCCGTCGTTCCGAGGCGGCCGGCGAGTTCGCCGACCAGGCCGTCGCCGTGGGCGCCAAGGCGGTGTGGTTCCAGCTCGGCGTCGTCGACGAGGCGGCCTTCGAGCGCACGACGGCGGCCGGCGTCCCGATGGTCATGGACACCTGCCCCGCCATCGAGTGGCGGCGTGGGGCCGGCCGTGGAGCTGGGTGACCTCGCCGTCCCGCCGGGCCCGGGTCTCCCCGACGGCCTCGTGGTGCCCGCGGCCGAGCTGACCGAGCGGTTCTCCCGGTCGCCCGGACCTGGCGGCCAGTCGGTCAACACCACCGACAGCCGCGTGCAGCTCGAGTACGACGTCGCGGGCTCACCCGCCCTCTCCGACGCCCAGCGGACCCGCGCCGTGGCGGCCGTCGGCGACCGGCTGGTGGTGACGGCCTCCGAGCACCGTTCCCAGCACCGCAACCGGATGGCGGCGCGGGAGCGGCTGGCCGCCCGGCTGCGCGAGGCGCTGGCTCCGCCACCGGCACCGCGGCGCCCCACCAAGCCCACCCGCGGCTCGCAGCGCCGCCGGCTCGAGGCGAAGAAGCAGCGCGGTCAGACCAAGTCGCTGCGCGGCCGGGTGGACGGCGAGTAGCTCCGGCGGGCGTGCACGAATCGTTCAATTGAACGGGTTGTGCAGGTGAGGGGGCACCGTCCCTGCACCAGCCGTTCAATTGAACGATTGGTGCACCGGGAGCCGACCCCTCAGAACCCGAGCTTGCGGCCGGTGCCGCCGCCGCGGACGACGTCGCCCTTGGCCCGGGCGGTGTCCCGCAGCGACTCCTGGAACTCGATCATCCGCCGCTGCAGCGCGGGATCGGTGGCGGCGAGGATGCGGACGGCGAGCAGCCCGGCGTTGCGGGCGCCGCCGACGGCGACGGTGGCGACCGGCACGCCGGCCGGCATCTGCACGATCGAGAGCAGCGAGTCGAGGCCGTCGAGGTGCTGCAGCGGCACCGGGACGCCGATCACCGGCAGCGGCGTCACCGACGGCGAGCATGCCGGGCAGGTGGGCCGCTCCCCCGGCGCCGGCGATGATCACCGACAGCCCGCGGCCGGCGGCGTCGCGGCCGTAGTCGAGCATCTCCTGCGGCATCCGGTGGGCGGAGACGACGTCGGCCTCGTGGGCGACGTCGAACTCCGCCAGCGCCTCCGCGGCGGCCTTCATCACCGGCCAGTCGGAGTCGGACCCCATCACGATGCCGACGCGCGCTGTCGCGTGCCCGCGATGTCCCCGCTGATGTCACTGCGCTCACTCACTCTCGTTGCCCAGGTCGCCGCGGAACCAGGCGGCGGCGTGCCGCGCCCGCTCGAGGCAGTCGTCGAGGTCGTCGCCGTAGGCGTTGACGTGGCCCACCTTGCGGCCGGGCCGCAGCCCCTTGCCGTAGAGGTGCACCCGCAGGTGCGGGTCGCGGGCCAGCGCGTGCGGGTAGCCGTCGTAGAGCCGGCCCGGCCCGGCCGCTCGTCGGCGTCCGGGCCGCCGAGGATGTTGACCATCACCGTCCACCGCGCCCGCGGCGCCGGCGAGCCGAGCGGCAGGTCGAGCACGCCGCGCAGGTGGTTCTCGAACTGCGAGGTGACGGCGCCGTCCTGGGTCCAGTGGCCGGTGTTGTGCGGTCGCATCGCGAGCTCGTTGACGAGCACGCGGCCGTCGTTGGTCTCGAACAGCTCGACGGCGAGCACGCCGGTGACGTCGAGCTCGCCCGCCAGCCGCAGCGCGACCTGCTGGGCGTGGACCGCCAGGTCGGGGTCGAGGTCGGGGGCCGGGGCGATCACCTCGTGGCAGATGCCGTCGCGCTGGGTCGACGCCACCACGGGGTAGGCGGCCGCCTGGCCGCTCGGCGAGCGCACCACCAGCGCCGAGAGCTCGCGGCGGAAGTCGACCCGCTCCTCGGCCAGCAGCTCGACGCCGGCGCTCGGCGGCGACCCGGAACGGCTCGGCGCAGCCGGCCTCGTCGTCGACGAACCACACGCCCTTGCCGTCGTAGCCGCCGCGGGTGGTCTTGAGCACGCACGGGAACCCGAACGCCGTCACGTCGGCGACCGAGGCGACCACCGCGTGCCGCGGGCACGGCGCGCCGAGCTCGGTGAGCCGGGCCCGCATCACGGCCTTGTCCTGGGCGTGCACGAGCGCGTCGGGGCCGGGCCGGACGGCGACGCCGTCGGCCTGCCAGCGCGCGCAGGTGCTCGGTGGGCACGTGCTCGTGGTCGAAGGTCACCACCGCCGCGCCCGGCGGTGACGGCGAGCAGCGCCTCGAGGTCGGTGTGGTGGCCGACGAGCTGGTCGGGGATCACCTGGGCGGCCGAGACGCCCTCGGCCTCGGCGAGCAGCCGCAGCGGGATGCCCGAGCGCCGCGGCCGGCTCGGCCATCATCCGGGCCAGCTGGCCGCCGCCGATGACCGCGACGGTCGGGCGCGAGCTCGGTCACGCGCACGGTCAGGCCGCGAGCGACCGTCGGTCCGCGGCCCCGTTCGCCGCACCGGCGACGCTGGCGCGCCGGTCTCGAACCGGAGCCCCTTGCCGCGGTGGGTGGTGATGAGGGTCGGGCTGCGGGTGTCGTCACCGAGCTTGCGGCGCACCCAGCCCAGGTGCACGTCGATCGTCTTCGACGACGTGTAGAAGGTGGTGTTCCAGACCTCGCGCATCAGGTCGTCGCGGGAGACGACCTCGCCGGCCGCGAGATCAGGGCGCAGGAGGAGGTCGAACTCCTTGCGGGAGAACGTGACCTCCACGTCGCGCACCCAGCACGCGACGTTCGACCGGGTCCAGGCGTACGCCCTGCACGTCGTACACGACCGCGACCGTAGGGCGGGAAGCCGGGCGGCCGGGGCCGAGATCGGCCGCACGCCGGGCAATCGGCTCTGGACCAGCGCGGATGCCGGATCGCTCAGTGGCGGCGGACGGTGACCGGCTCGACCACGCCGAAGCCGCGCATCGGGCGAGCCGGGAGGCGGCGCGGTCTCGAACTGGTCGGCGGGCAGCAGCGTCGGCGGTCTCCTGGTCGACGATGACCCGGTTGCGGCGCGCGACGGCGGTCATCCGGGCCGCGAGGTTGACCGGTGGGCCGAACACGTCGCCGAGCCGCAGGACCACGGCGCCGCTGGCGAGCCCGAGCCGCACGTCGGGCATCCGGGAGTCGCGGCCGATCACGCTGATGATCCCCTCGGCGGTGTCGTAGGCGGGACGGCGTCGTCGTTCACGAAGAGCACCGAGTCGCCGATGGTCTTGATCACCCGGCCGTTGTGGCTGGTGACGACGTCGGCGCAGCGCGACTCGAACAGCTCCACGAGGTCGCCGATCCGGTCGCGGGTGAGCTCGTTGCTCAGCGCGGTGAACCCCACGATGTCGGCGAAGCCGACGGTCAGCTGGGTGGTGGACAGGTCGGCGTCGCCGTCGTCGACGAGCACGCTCATCCGTGCCACCGCGGCGGCCAGGTGGCGCCGCCAGGCGTAGATCATGAGCTCCTCGAAGCCCTCGCGCGAAGTCGTCGAGCAGCTGCCGGGCCGCGTCGCGCCGCTCGCCGCGCGCCGGCTGCTCGTCGCTCGGCGAGCTCGACGACCCGGTGCACCAGCGCCCCGACCTCCCAGTCGGCGAGCCGGGCCATGGTCTGGCCGAGCGCGCGGGTGAGGGTGACCGCGAGGTCGAAGTCCATCAGCCCGCCGTCGACCGCCTGCACCAGCGAGGTGACGGCGGCGACGTCGGCCGGTGTGTACGCGCGGGTGCCTCCGCTCTCGGGGAAGCCCAGCGCGCGCCACGAGCCGGCGTGCCTGCTCGAGGGTGATGCCGCTCTCGGCGGCCACCTCGGCCGCGCTGTAGATCGGCTCCTCGCCGAGGATGCGGGCGGTCAGCTCCGCGACGACGTCGGCTCCGTCGGGGTTGCCGTGGCCGTCGGGCTCGGCCGGGTCGCCGTCGTCGGGCAGGTCAGTGCCCCTCGTGGGCACGGGTCTCGCGCGGTGTGGAGACCGTGGAGCAGCTCGTTGAGCTGCCGCTGGGTCTGCTCGACCTTCGGGATGTCGGGCAGCAGCACCTGGCCGTGGGTGCTGGCGTCGCTGATCACCGAGCGTGCCGCACCCCAGCATCCGGTCGATGACGCCGAGCTCGTAGGCGACGTCGCTGATCCGGCCGAGCGGGATGTCGTGGCCGCGCCGGGTGATGACGCCGTGCCGCGTGATGAGTCGACGGTTGGTGACGGTGTAGGACGACGTGAGCCAGGTGAGGAACGGCCAGACGACCAGCCACACCGCGAGGACGGCGACGACCGCCCACGCGACCAGGCGGGCGGTGTCGTTGTCGACGAACATCGTGAACGCGACCCCGGCCGCGAGCAGGACCACCAGGACCAGCAGCGGCAGCAGCAGCGCCTTGGGGTGCGTGCGGGTGCTGACGACGATCTCCTCGCCGGGGTTCAGCAGCTTCTGGGAGATGACCACGCGTCGATCATGGCACCGAAACGGCGCCGATGGGTTGGTTCAGGAGGTCAGGGCCTGGACATGCACGACGTCGCCCGCGGCCACCGGCGTGCGCCCGGCGGGCCCGTCGACCACCAGCCGACCGCCGGGGTCGATCTCGACGGCGCGGCCCTCGAGCGCGGAGCCGTCCGGGAGCTCGACCCGCACGTCGCGTCCGATGGTGACGCAAGCGGCCGAGTAGGACTCCGCGAGCCGCATGCCGCCTGCGTCCTCGCCCGCCTCCCAGGCGGTGTAGGCCTCGCGCAGCGCGTTGAGCACCTCCACCAGCAGGTCGGTGCGGTCGACCGGCTGCCCGGTCTCGATCTCGAGCGAGGTGGCGGTGGGCACGGGCAGCTCGTCGGCGGTGAGGCCGGTGTTGATGCCGATGCCGACGACGGCGGCCGGGCCGTCGGGGGTCTCGACCCGCTCGACCAGGATCCCGGCGACCTTCTTGTCACCGATCAGCACGTCGTTGGGCCACTTGACCCCGGCGTCGAGGCCGCGCGCCTTGAGCGCCTTGTCGACGGCGTAGCCGGCGAGCAGCGGCAGCCAGGGCCAGGCCCGGGTCGGCGACTGCGGGCGCAGCAGCATCGAGAACGTGACGGCGGTGCCGGGCGGCGTCTCCCAGGTGCGGTCGAGGCGGCCACGACCGGCGGTCTGGTGGTCGGCCACGACGACGAGACCGTCGGGGGCACCGGCGCGGGCCCGCTCGGCGACGACCGCGTTCGTGGAGGGCGAGCTGGCGAGCACCTCGACGGTGAGATCGGGCATCAGCGCGGGGTTGTCGCGACAGTCGGGAGGGGTCCAGGGGTGGGCGCTCGGCCGAGTCCGTCGTCACGGGTCCTAGCCTGTCCTACCGAACCGCGTTCGCCTAGCACTCGCCCCGAGCGACAGGAGCCGCCACACCGTGACCGCCAAGCCCGGAGCCGGCACCGAGATCCCCGACGACATCGACGTCCACACCACGGCCGGGAAGCTCGCCGACCTGGACCGCCGGCTCGACGAGGCGATCCACGCGGGCTCGGCCAAGGCGATCGAGAAGCAGCACGCGAAGGGCCGCAAGACCGCCCGCGAGCGGATCGAGCTGCTCTTCGACGAGGGGTCGTTCGTCGAGCTCGACGAGCTCGCGCGGCACCGCTCCGTCGCCTTCGGCCTGGAGAAGAACCGCCCCTACGGCGACGGCGTCATCACCGGCTACGGCACCGTCGAGGGCCGCCAGGTGTGCGTGTTCAGCCAGGACTTCACGATCTTCGGCGGCTCGCTCGGCGAGGTCTACGGCGAGAAGATCACCAAGGTGATGGACCTCGCCATCAAGACCGGTGCGCCCGATCGTCGGCATCAACGAGGGCGCCGGCGCCCGCATCCAGGAGGGCGTCGTCTCGCTCGGCCTGTACGGCGAGATCTTCCGCCGCAACGTGCACGCCTCCGGCGTCATCCCGCAGATCTCGATGATCATGGGCTCCTGCGCCGGCGGGCACGTGTACTCCCCCGCCGTCACCGACTTCACGGTGATGGTCGACGGCACCTCGAACATGTTCATCACCGGCCCCGACGTGATCAAGACGGTCACCGGCGAGGACGTGACGATGGAGGAGCTCGGCGGCGCCCGCACCCACAACACGAAGTCGGGCAACGCCCACTACATGGCCTCCGACGAGGACGACGCCCTCGACTACGTCAAGGCGCTGCTCTCCTACCTGCCGCAGAACAACCTCGACGAGGCGCCGGTGTTCGACGCGCCGGCCGACCTCGAGCCGAGCGACGAGGACCGCGCGCTCGACACGATCATCCCGGACTCGCCGAACCAGCCGTACGACATGCACGACGTGATCACGACGGTGCTCGACGACGGCGAGTTCCTCGAGGTGATGGAGCTGTTCGCCCCGAACCTGATCATCGGCTACGGCCGGGTCGAGGGCCGCTCGGTCGGCGTCGTCGCCAACCAGCCGATGCAGTTCGCCGGCACCCTCGACATCGACGCCTCGGAGAAGGCGGCGCGGTTCGTGCGCACCTGCGACGCCTTCAACATCCCGGTGCTCACGTTCGTCGACGTGCCGGGCTTCCTGCCGGGCACCGACCAGGAGTGGAACGGCATCATCCGCCGCGGCGCGAAGCTCATCTACGCCTACTCCGAGGCCACCGTGCCGCTGGTCACGGTGATCACCCGCAAGGCCTACGGCGGCGCCTACGACGTGATGGGCTCCAAGCACCTCGGCGCCGACATCAACGTCGCCTGGCCCACCGCCCAGATCGCCGTCATGGGCGCCCAGGGCGCGGCCAACATCGTGCACCGCAAGACGCTGGCGAAGATCGAGAAGGACGGCGGCGACGTCGAGTCGAAGCGCGCCGAGCTGATCGACGAGTACGAGACCACCCTCGCCAACCCGTACATCGCGGCCGAGCGCGGCTACATCGACGCCGTCATCACCCCGCACGAGACGCGCGCCGAGATCGTCCGCGCGCTGCGTCTTCTGCGGACGAAGCGGGCGACCCTGCCCCCGAAGAAGCACGGGAACATCCCGCTGTGAGCGACGAGCAGGCCGAGGGGCAGCCACTGCTCCGCATCGTCTCCCCCGACGCGACGCCGGAGCAGATCGCCGCGCTGGTGGCGGTGTTCGCCTCGCTCGGTGGTGGCGAGCGCCGGCGCCGCGCCGCCGTCCGGAGTGGAACCGGCCGGACCGGCTGGTGCGCACCACGCTGCCCCACGGCCCCGGCGCCTGGCGCGCCAGCGCCCTCCCCCGCTGACCCGCCCGAAAGTTTCGGGCGGGTCGACCTAGAGGACGTCGAGGACCGACAGGACGGCGAGCGAGAGCGCGACGAGGCCGGTGAGGACCGAGAGCAGCACCTGGAGGCGGAACAGCCAGGTCTCGAGCGGGCCGTCGGGGGTGGGGTGCCGCCCGCGGTCGCGGCGCATCTCCCAGAGCAGCACGGCCGCGAAAGCGAGCAGCGGGGCGTAGGTGGGCCAGTAGCGCGAGGCGCCCAGGTGCACGAACGGGAACACCAGGAGCGCGGCGGTGAAGAGCTTCACCGCGAGGAGGGTCAGCTGCCGGTCGCGCGGACCGCGGGTGGCGGCGAACATCGCCACGAGCCCGCACAGCGCCGCCGGTCCGTAGAGCAGCCAGGTGCCGGCGTGCAGGAACGGTGTGGCGACGTCGACCGGCCCGATCACGCGGTGCGTCGTACCTGGTCGGAACCAGAACTCGTAGCCCGAGACCTGCATCGTGTAGCGCCCGAAGCCCGCGCCCACGTCGCGCGCGTAGCCGGTGAGCGTGACGTCCGCGCGGGCGTAGCCGGACATCTGCTCGAGGATCACCGCCTCGCTCACGCCGCTGGCCCGGTCGGTCTCGCGGGCGTAGCGGACGGGCGCGAACCAGATGGTGGAGCCGGGGTCGCACGGGCCGTAGCAGACCCGGTCGCGGTCGCCGAAGGACTGGGCGAGCACGGTGGGCAGCGTCGTGGTGGTGACGACCCGGCTGCCGAGGGTGTGCGAGGCGTAGAGCGACCACGGCAGCAGGACGGCGACGAACGCGGCCGCGGCGAGCACCAGCGCGCCGAGGGCTCGCAGCCGCACCCGGCCGCGCAGGAACACGACGAGGCCGAGCAGGAACAGCACGAACAAGCCGGCCAGGAGCGGCACCGCACTGGCGCGCAGGTAGAGCGTGCCGACGGCGAGCAGCCCGAACCGCAGCCCGTCGCCCCAGCTCGGCGCCTCCCCCGCCACGAACCCGCGGTACAGGCGGACCGTGTCGCAGAGCAGGAAGACCACGAGCATCCCGGCCGCGAGGTCGCCCCACGCGCCGCTGGCGAAGAGCAGCCACACCGGCACCAGCCCGGGGAACACCAGCAGCGCGGCGGCGTAGCGGTGACCGAAGGTGCGGTGGGTCGCGCGGACGGCGGCGAACAGCAGCAGCGTGTGGAACACCGCGAGGTACACCCGGGCGAGGCCGAGCGGCGCCTGCGGCACCAGCAGGTAGAGCGGCGAGAGCACCGCCGACATCCCCGGCATGAACCAGCCGCTGGCGACGACGCTCCGGTCCACCTCGGCGGTGTTCGGCGAGCGCAGCGCACCCCAGTCGCGCAGCAGGTTGCCGAGCGCCTTGGCGCCGTCGACGTACTGCGCCTCGTCGCCGATCACCGGCACGTTCCAGACCCGCGGGAGGAGAGCCAGCACCAGCACCACGTGCAGGGTGCCCAGGTAGACCAGCACCTGCCGCTCCGACCGTCCCCGCGCCCACGCCACCACCCGGTCACCCCTCATAGGTGTCCAGCCCCGGCGGGAAGCGCTTGGTCTGCACGTAGTCGGTGCACGCGGACGCCGTCGTCTCGTCCAGCGACCCCGGCGGCAGGTCGATCTCGATCTCGCCCCGCACCACCGAGGAGGCGTCGACGTCGAACGGCGTGACGCTCACCCCGACCCGGCCGTAGTCCGGCCGGTCGTACCACCGCTCCACCGCGGGGTCGGCGCCCTCCGCGGGCGCCACCGGCACGAACCGGGCGGCGCGGAGCGCGAGGGCGACCTCCTGCTCGGCCACCGCCTCGTCCGCCAGGTCCCAGTGCAGGGTGAGCCGCCGCACCGTGCCGTCGGGCGTCGAGCGCCAGCGGTCGGTGCGCAGCTGCACCGGCAGGTCGAGCACGACGCCGTCGGGCAGCGGGTCGCAGATCGTGCCGAACGGGCTCGGCGGCAGGGCCGGCCGGTACCTGCCGTCGGTCGGAGCATCGTCGAGCCGCCCACCGGCCACCATCGCGGCGAGCACCACCACGACGACGCCGAGCGCCACGACCCAGCGCGGAACGGTGCGGCCAGGCGCGGACCGGTCCCTCTCCGCTGCCATGACGACGCAGCGTAGACAGCAGTAGCGTCTGGCCGGTGAACTCCCCGCTGCCGCTCGTGCTCGGATCGGCGTCACCGGCGCGGCTCGCCACGCTGCGCAGCGCCGGCATCGAGCCGACCGTGATCGTGTCGGGCGTCGACGAGTCCCAGCTCGCGGACCTGCCGCCCGCCGACCTCGCGCTCGAGCTGGCCCGGCTCAAGTGCGCCGCCGTCGCGACGCGCGAGGAGGTGCCGGAGGGCGCCCTCGTGCTCGGCTGCGACTCGGTGCTCGAGCTCGACGGACAGGCGCTCGGGAAGCCGCGCGACGCCGTCGAGGCGGTCGCGCGCTGGCACGCGATGCGCGGGCGCAGCGGCGTGCTGCGCACCGGCCACTGCCTCGTCCACGTCGGCTCGGGGCGCGAGGCGGCTGCGACGGCGTCGACCACCGTGCACTTCGCCGAGCTCGACGACGCCGAGGTGGAGGCCTACGTGGCCACCGGCGAGCCGCTCCACGTCGCCGGCGCCTTCACCGTCGACGGCCTCGGCGGCGCGTTCGTGACCGGGATCGAGGGCGACCACCACAACGTCGTCGGCGTCAGCCTGCCGCTGCTGCGCACCCTGGTGACCGAGCTCGGCCACCGGTGGACCGACCTCTGGGCCCCTGCCCGTGGCTGAGCTCAGCCGTTGAGCTCGGCCACGCACTCGTCGACGGCGACGGCCTGTGGCTGCTCCCGGTCGACCGGGTACTCCCAGGACACGACGGCCCGCCCCTCGACCCAGCTCGCCTCGTCGTCCTCGTCCCGGAGCGTGATCACCGTGCGCGACTCCAGGGCGGCGGCCTCGTCGTCGAACACCCAGATCGACACCCCGGAGGTGGTGCCGGACCCGGTGTCGTACTTCAGCAGCTCCCCGGGCAGGTCGGCCGCCTCGACGCCCGCGTGGTCGACCTCGACGCCGAACGCCTGGACGTCCTTCGCCTCGGCCTCGACGTCGGCCTCCCCGAGGCACGTCACCAGCGCCTCGGCGTCGCCCTCCAGCCCGTCGGCCGACGACCCGCCACCGCTACCGCCGCCGCCGTCAGCGCCGTCACCGCCGTCGTCGCCACCGCACCCGCCGACGGCGAGCGTGAGCGCCACCGCCACCGCCGCGCCCCTCCACCCACAGATCACGACACCCTCCCTCGGTCCGCCTCGCACGGAGCGACGAGCGTACGACCCGGGAGGGTGCCTGCGCGCCGGACTAGACCGGAGTGACCCGGTTGGGCCATTCCCGCACGGGGGGTCGGACAGCGATGCTGGACGGGCCCTCTCTCCCGCCTGACGTCTGGGGACACGTCATGCCCTTTCCCGCCCGTCAGCGGCGCGCCTCCGTGGCCGCCGGTCTGGTCGCCCTGGCGACCGCCCTGGCGACCGGTCTGGCGACGCTGCTGGTGGGAGCTGCGCCCGCGGGGGCCGATGCGCCGGCGAACGACGACCTCGCGAACGCCACGCCGATCTCCCTCGGTCAGACCATCGACGGCGACACCGACGGCAAGACCCTGGAACCAGGCGAGGCGGTGCCGACGTGCGGCGAGGTCAAGAACACGATCTGGTACCGCGTGGACGCTCCCGTGTCCGGCCCGCTCGTCCTCGCCACCGCGTCGTCCACACCTCGCGACACGGTCCTGGCGGTGTACACCCAGGCTGGCCAGGACCTCACCGAGGTGGCCTGCAACGACGACGGCGGGGGCAACCAGCTGTCCCGCGTCCGCTTCACCGCGACCTCGGGCACGACCTACCTGGTGCAGGTCAGCCACCACGCCCAGGCCACCACGACCGTGCCCGGGCCGCTGCAGCTGCGGCTCGAGGTGCCCACGACGACCGTCCTGACGGCGTCCAGCAGCGCTCCGGGCCAGGTCGACCTCGGGGTGGACGTGGACCGGACGGGCGGCGACCCCGCGACCGGTGACGTCGTCGTGCGCGACGGCGGCGTGACGATCGCCCGCCTGGGCCTGTCCGGCGGCGCCGCGAGCCGCACGCTGGAGCGGCAGCGGGGTGGGTCGCACACCTACGTCGCCACCTTCGAGCCCGCGGGCACCGGGGAGTCTGCCTCGACGTCGAACCCGGTCACGGTGTCGGTCGCGCCGCGGCCGACGCCGGCGAACGACGACTTCGAGGACGCGACTCCCCTCACCGGCCTCAGCGGCTCGGTGACCGACGTCGACCTCGCCAGCGCCACGGCCGAGGCGCTCGACCCCGCCCTGTTCACCACTCCGCTGGACCAGGCGAGCGTCTGGTACCGGTGGACGGCGCCGATCTCGGACAGCTACCAGTTCACGGTCGACAGCACCCAGGCCGACGCCGACCCGGCGATCGGCGTGCTGCTCGGGGACGAGCTCGGCCGGCTCCGCCTCCTGGAGTCGGAGGGTCTCGGCGACGGCCCGCGCGCGGAGCTCACCTTCCCCGCCGTGGGGGGCCGGTCGTACTACCTGCTCGTCGACGCGGCGCGCCGCGGCCCGGCGTCCCTCGTGTGGTCCCGCGGGCCGGCGCTCGCCGACTCCGGCGTCACGCTCACCGCGTCCTCGCCACGTCCGTACGCCGTGACGCTGACCGCGACGGCCACCCAGGAGCCGCCGGGCGACGACCTCGACGCCACCGCCGCCTTCTACAGCGGCGCGGAGCTGCTCGGCGTGGTCGGGGCCGGACCGGACGGCGTCGCCTCGTTGCCCCTCACCGGGCAGCGACCGGGTCCGCTCGCCTACCAGGTCGAGCTCTACCCGACGGCCGACGCCGTGCGCCCCTCGACGGCCGAGGTGTCGTTCGCCCTGCCCCCGCCGTCCCCGCCCGCCAACGACCTGTTCGAGAACGCCCTGGCGATCAGCGGCGCCGCGAGCTCCGGGGGCGTCGCCGGCACGACGGTCGGCGCCACCGCGGACCCCGGGACGCCGGCCAGCTCGCTGGCCGCGCCGGGCGCCGACACCACGGCCTGGTACCGCTGGACTGCGCCGAGCAACGGCTCCTTCGAGTTCACCACCACGTCCACCGCGCCGGGCGACACCCTGCTGCGCGCCTTCACCGGCAGCACGCTGGCAGCGCTCCGCACCCTGGCGGAGAACGACGACCTGGGCGAGGACGTCACCCGGTCCCGGGTCGGCATCTCGGCCCGCGCCGGGCAGACCTACCACCTCGCCGTCGACGGCTACGACCTCGACCGGCTGGGACCCTTCACCCTCACCTGGGCCGGCGTCACGACGCAACGCACGACGCCCGCGCCCTCCCTGACCCCGTCGGTGTCCCGGCGCACCGTGACCCTCACCGCGAGGGTCGCCGATCCGGCGTCCGCGCAGGGCGAGACGGGCCTGGTCGAGTTCCTCGAGGGCACGGTCAGCCGCGGCGTCGCCCCGGTCCGGGCCGGCGGCGTCGCGCGCTTGGTGCTCGCCGACGTGACGCCGGGCCGCCACCGCTACCAGGCGGTCTTCGTGCCGGACGACTACACCGTCGCGCAGTCGACCTCGCCGACCCGCGTCGTCACGGTCGCGACCCCCACCAGGACCGCCCTGCGGGTCCCGGCGCGAGCCACGGCGGGCAGCCGTCCCCAGATCGTCGTCATGGTCACCAAGGGCGACAAGTTCGCGACCGGCAGCGTCCGGATCACCGTCAACGGTCGAGGGGTCGCCACCCGTCGGCTCGACGGGGGGATCCTCATCATGCGCCTCCTGCCGCTACCCGCCGGGCAGGTACGCATCGGCGCGGCCTATCTCGGCGACACGACGACTGCCCCGTCCTCGGCCACCAGGGTCATCCAGGTCCGGCGGCGCTGACTCGGCTCGAGCCGCGGGTCAGCGCAGCGCGGACCTCAGCCGGTGAACAGGTTGGCCGCCCTGTTGATGGTCTCCACCAGTCCGTAGGCGAGCGGGACCGCCACCAGGGTCCACGCCACCACCAGCCGGGCCTTGATGCTCATCGGCTGCTCCTCTCGGGCTCGCGCTCCGTGGACTCACCGGGCTCGTCGGGCTCGTGGAACCGGTCCGCGACCGGACGCACCAGCAGGTTGGCGACGAAGCCGACGGCGAGCAGACCGCACATGATGAACAGCGCGGGCCGGTAGGCGTCGGCGGTGAGCGTGCCCGGCTCGCCCGAGCGGTCGAGCACGCTGTTGAGGATGAGCGGTCCGGCCACCCCGGCCGCCGACCAGGCGGTCAGCAGCCGACCGTGGATCGCGCCCACCTGGAAGGTGCCGAACAGGTCACGCAGGTAGGCCGGCACGGTGGCGAAGCCACCGCCGTAGAACGACAGGATCACCGCCGCGAGCAGCACGAACATCGCCGTCGACGTGGAGCCGAACGTAGCCAGCAGGAAGTACAGGACGAAGCCGCCGCCGAGGTAGAGCATGTAGATCGGCTTGCGTCCGACGACGTCGGAGGTCGACGACCACACGAACCGGCCGGCCATGTTGCAGATCGAGAGCACGCCGACGAATCCGGCGGCCGCCGCAGCGGCCACCGCGGTGTCGCCGCCCTCGCGGAAGAAGTCCTGGATCATCGGCGCGGCCTGCTCGAGGATGCCGATGCCCGCCGTGACGTTGCAGAACAGCACGACCCACAGCAGCCAGAACTGCGGGGTGCGGATCGAGTTCTTCGCCGAGACGTTGTTGGACGTGACGCGCGGCTTCTCCTTCACCTGGGAGGGGTCCCAGCCGTCGGGCTTCCAGTCGTCGGCGGGCACCCGCACCGTGAGGGCGCCGAAGCTCATGACCACCGCGTAGCCCAGCGCGAGCGTCACGAAGAGCAACGCGACCGCGTTCCCGTCGGCGATCGACGAGGAGTCGGTGGGGTCGTAGTCGCCGTCGTAGAGCGCCATGAGCCGGCCGCTGAGCGGGCTCGCGACCAGCGCACCGCCGCCGAAGCCCATGATCGCCATGCCGGTGGCGAGGCCGGGACGGTCGGGGAACCACTTGATGAGGGTCGAGACCGGTGAGATGTAGCCGATGCCGAGCCCGATGCCGCCGAGGACGCCGTATCCGAGGATCACCAGCCAGAGCCAGCCGAGCTGGATGCCGAGGGCGGCGACGAGGAAGCCGCTGACCCAGCAGGTGGCGGAGAGCGCCATCGCGGCGCGCGGCCCGTTCGTGTCGACCCAGGTGCCGCCGAATCCGGCCGAGATGCCGAGCATCACGATCGCGACCGAGAAGATCAGGCCGATCGTCGTCTGGCTCGCGCCGAAGTGCTCGATGAGCGAGGTCTTGTAGACACTGGTGGCGTACACCTGCCCGATGCACAGGTGGACGGCGAGCGCCGCGGGCGGGATCAGCCAGCGGCTGAAGCCCGGACCGGCGATGATCCGGTCGCGGGCGAGGAACGACGGCACCGACAGGGCCATGGGCTCACCTTCCGAGAAGTTGACCCTTCACCTTCCTGCCCCGGTCGCGGGTGGCGACTCACCCCAATGGCGGTGTCATTCGACCGGCAGACCGAGCCCACGCGCGATGAGCATCCGCTGCACCTCGGAGGTGCCCTCGCCGATCTCGAGCACCTTGGCGTCGCGGTAGAAGCGGGTGACCGGGTACTCCTCCATGAAGCCGTAGCCGCCGAAGACCTGGGTGGCGATGCGGGTGGCGGTGACGGCGGACTCGGTGGTGTAGAGCTTGGCGACCGCGGCCGCCTGCTTGAACTCCTTGACCGGCGCGCCGGCGTCCTTCATGGCCGCGGCGCGGTAGGTGAGCAGCCGACTGGCGTGGAGCATGACCTCGAGGTCGGCGATCTGGAACGCCACGCCCTGCTTGCGGCCGATCGGGCCGCCGAAGGTCTGCCGCTCGCCGGCGTACTGGACGCTGGCGTCGAGGCAGGCCTGGATGCAGCCGACGGCGAGCGCCGCGATGGCGACCCGGCCGTCGTCGAGGGTGGCGAGGAACTGGGCATAGCCGCGGCCGCGCTCGCCGAGCAGGTTCTCCTCCGGCACCCGCACGCCCTCGAAGGTGAGCGGGTGGGTGTCGCTGGCGTGCCAGCCGAGCTTGTCGTAGGCCGGCTCGACGGTGAAGCCGGGCGTGCCGCTGGGCAGGATGATCGCGCTGATCTCCGGCTTGCCCGCCTCGCTCTGGCCGGTGCGGGCGGTGACGGTGACGCAGCGGGTGATCTCGCTGCCGGAGTTGGTGATGAACTGCTTGGCGCCGTCGACCACCCACTCGCCGCCGTCGAGCACCGCCTTGGTGCGCGTCGCACCCGCGTCGGAGCCGGCGCCCGGCTCGGTGAGGCCGAAGCCGGCGAGCCCCTCGCCGGCCACGAGGTCGGGCAGCCAGCGGTCCTTCTGCTCCTGGGTGCCGTAGGTGAGGATCGGGTTGATGCCCAGGCCGACGGCGGCCTCGAGCGTGATCCCCATCGACTGGTCGACCCGGCCGATCTCCTCGATCGCGACGCACAGGCTGGTGAAGTCGCCGTCCTCGCCGGCGCCGCCGTACTCCTCCGGCGCGTGCAGCCCGAACAGCCCGAGCTTGCCCATCTTCCGCACCACGTCGACCGGGAAGTGGTGGTCGCGGTCCCACTGCGCAGCGTGCGGCGCGATCTCGGACTCGGCGAAGTCGCGCACGCTGCGGCGGAACTCCTCGTGCTCGCGGGACAGCTCGTAGGTCATGTCCCGGATGCTACCTCCGGTGGTTAGCGATTGTTAACCGCGAGGGAGAGCCGTCTTCGGGGTTGGTCGTGGCCGCGCGCGTAGCAGGCCGGGTCTCGGCGTCAAGGATTCGCTTCGCTCGCCCGCTGCGCGGCGGCGCTTCGCCGTCCTTGACCCCGAGCCTCTCCCGGCCTGCTGGGACGGCGCACAGAACGGCGGGCTCCGCCACGCCGTCCGCGCAAGCGCGGCCACCACTGATCGCATCAGCCTCAGTCGTCTCATCGATCAGGCACTTCGCTGACTTCTCAGGCACTGCATGGGCCGAGAAGTCAGCGGAGTGCCTGAGGAGCGATACGAGTGAGGCTGATGTGGCCCGGGGGCGCCCGCGCATGCGGCGGCGCGGGCGGAGCCCGTGCCGTTGAGCGCGCCGCTCAGCCGATCGAGCGAGGCTCCGGGTCAAGGACGGCCGAAGGCCGCCGCGAAGCGGGCGCGAAGCGATCCTTGACGCGGAGACTCGATCGGCTACGCGCGCGGGCGCCCCCACAGTCACCCCGAAGAAGGGTCACGTGTGCAGGCGCTCACCCGCGGCGCTCGCTCAACCCTCCGTGGCGCCCTACAGTCACCCCGAGCGTCGCCGTCTCCCTGCTCAGTCGCAGTTGTCGCAGCGGCCGGTGGCGGGGATCGCCATGAAGCAGGTGGGGCAGATCGCGACGGGACGGTCCGAGGCCGCCACCCGCGGCGAGCGGGGTGGTGGGGTGGCGCGCTCGGTGCGGGGGGCGCCCGGGACGCGGGAGGGACGGGAGGCGGCGCGGGCGCGGGTCGGTCTGGCCGGGGTCAGCGGCGCGGGGAGGCCGCCGTCCGCGGGGGCGGAGCCGGCCCAGCGGTAGCACTCGAGGCGGAGCCGGGCGGCGTGGAGGTCGTCCTTGCGCGGGTCGAGGATCACCAGCGAGGTGAGCGGGGGCTCGCCGGCCTGGTCGCACAGCTGCGCCACCGGGCCCAGCACCTTGTCGAGCCACCGCTCCGGGGGCCTCGTGGTGCGGACCGACGACCGCTCCTGCAGCTGCTCGGCGAACTCCGCGACGTCGAGGTGCGCGTGGTAGCGGTCGGCGGTGTCGAGCAGCAGCTCGTGCGCCTCCGGCACCCACGCGGCCAACGCGTTCGCCTCCGAGGTCGGGGTGCCGCTCGGCTCCCGCCAGAACCCCTTGCGCTCCTGTGTGTACTCCACCAGACCGGACACGATCACGAGCATAGGAGCCGTCCACGTCAGGGAGCCCGGGCGAGGGCCGACTGCCCGGCGCAGTAGCCTGCCCGGCGTGCCCGATGTGAAGCCGTTGCAGAAGGTCCTGATCGCCAACCGCGGCGAGATCGCCGTCCGGGTCATCCGGGCGTGCAAGGACGCCGGCATCGGAAGTGTGGCGGTCTACGCCGAGCCGGACCGCGACGCGATGCACGTGCGCGTGGCCGACGAGGCCCATGCCCTGGGCGGTTCGACGCCGGCCGACTCCTATCTCGACATCGAGAAGATCGTGGCCGTCGCGCAGGAGTCCGGCGCCGACTCCGTGCACCCCGGCTACGGCTTCCTCGCCGAGAACGCCGACTTCGCCCAGGCGGTCATCGACGCCGGGCTCACCTGGATCGGCCCGCCGCCGTCCGCCATCGAGGCGCTGGGCGACAAGGCCAAGGCCAAGCACATCGCCGAGCGCGCGAACGCCCCGCTCGCGCCGGGCACCAAGGACGCCCTCGAGAGCGCCGACGAGGCGGTCGCGTTCGCTGAGGAGTTCGGCCTCCCGATCGCGATCAAGGCGGTCTTCGGCGGCGGCGGCCGCGGTCTGAAGGTCGCTCGCACGATCGAGGAGATCCCTGACGCGTTCGAGTCGGCGGTGCGTGAGGCGGTCTCGGCGTTCGGCCGCGGCGAGTGCCTGGTGGAGAAGTTCCTCGACAAGCCCCGCCACGTCGAGACCCAGTGCCTCGCCGACCAGCACGGCAACGTCGTCGTCGTCTCCACCCGCGACTGCTCGCTGCAGCGCCGCAACCAGAAGCTCGTCGAGGAGGCGCCCGCGCCGTTCCTCACCGACGACCAGGTCGCCCGACTCTACGAGTCGTCGAAGGCGATCCTGCGCGAGGCGGGCTACTACGGCGCCGGCACCTGCGAGTTCCTCGTGGCGCAGGACGGCACCATCTCGTTCCTCGAGGTCAACACCCGCCTCCAGGTGGAGCACTGCGTCTCCGAGGAGGTCACCGGCCTCGACCTGGTGCGCGAGATGTTCCGCATCGCCGCCGGTGAGGAGCTCGGCTACGACGACCCCACCGTGGTCGGCCACTCGATGGAGTACCGCATCAACGCCGAGGACGGCGGCCGCGGCTTCATGCCGGCCCCCGGCACGCTGTCGGCCTGGAGCCCGCCGCAGGGTCCCGGCGTCCGCATCGACGGCGGCTACGAGAACGGTGAGACCGTCCCCGGCGCGTTCGACTCGCTGATCGCGAAGCTCATCGTCACCGGCACCGACCGCACGCAGGCGCTGGAGCGCTCGCGCCGCGCCCTCGACGAGTTCGTGGTCGACGGCATGCCGACCGTCATCCCCTTCCACCGCGCGGTGGTGCGCGACCCGGCCTTCGTCGCCGCGGACGGCGAGTTCGGCGTCTACACGCAGTGGATCGAGACCGACTTCGACAACCAGATCGAGCCGTACGGCGGCGCGTCCGCCGAGGCCGACGAGCCGGTCGAGCGGCAGACCGTGGTGGTCGAGGTCGGCGGCAAGCGTCTGGAGGTCTCGCTCCCGGCCGGGCTCGGCGGGCTCGCCGGCGGTGCCGGGGGCGCGAAGAAGCCGAAGCGGACGGCCGGGAAGAAGGCCGGCGCCGCGGCGTCCGGCGACGCCGTCACCAGCCCGATGCAGGGCACCGTCGTGAAGGTCGTCGTCGAGGAGGGCCAGGAGGTCGCCGAGGGCGACACCGTGGTCGTGATCGAGGCGATGAAGATGGAGCAGCCGCTCAAGGCCCACAAGGCCGGCACCGTCTCCGGGCTCCAGGCCGGCGTCGGCGAGACGGTCACCAACGGTGCCGTCATCTGCGAGATCAAGGACTGAGCGTGCCGAGCGACGCTGATCGGTCGGGGTCGCGATGACTTCGGACGCGTCCGGCGGTCGGACCGGCATGAGCCCCGACGACACCCCCGCCGACCTGCACCGCGAGATCGCGAGCGGCTTCACCGCCCGCGTCGAGGGCGCCACCGACTGGGACGCACCCGCGCCCGTCGCCGGCTGGACGGCGCGCGACGTCGTGCGCCACCTCGTCGAGTGGTTCCCTGCGTTCCTGAGCGGCGGCGCCGGCATCGTCCTGCCGGCCGGGCCGTCGGTCGACGACGACCCGGTGGCGGCGTGGCGGGTGCACAGCGACGGCGTCCAAGCGGTGCTCGACGACCCCGCCTCCGCCGACCTCGTGCTCACCAACCCGCACCTCGGGGAGGTGCCGGTGCCGGAGGCGGTCTCGCGCTTCTACACCTCCGACGTCTTCATGCACACCTGGGACCTGGCGCGCGCGACCGGGCAGTCCGAGGACCTCGACACCGACTTCGCGGCCGCGCTGCTCGCCGGCATGGAGCCGATGGACGAGATGCTGCGCGCCAGCGGTCAGTACGGCCCGCGGGTCGAGGTGCCGGACGGCGCCGGCGTCGTCGCCCGGCTGATGGGCTTCGTGGGTCGCGACCCGAGTCGGCTCGGCCCGACCTAGGGCTCCGGGGCCGGCTCCGGCGCGGGGTGGGTCTGCGGATCGGCCATCGGCTGGTCGGGGTCGAGGCTCGGCACGACGTCGGGCTGCTCGTCGGGGCGGGGCTCGCCCGGGTCCTCGGACGGGGTGGTGGTCATGCGGCCCACGGTCCTCGCCGAGGACGGCGCCCGCTCCACCCCTAGGGCATGCCCCCACGTCAGGCGGATGGCACGGTAGGCGCATGGTGATGGGCGGGGTCGTCCCGATCGTGCTCGACTGCGACCCGGGCCACGACGACGTGTTCGCGATCTGGCTCGCTGCTGCGCACCCGATGATCGACCTGCGCGCGATCACCACGGTCGGCGGCAACGGGCTGCTGGAGCACACGACGCGCAACGCCCGGATCGCGTGCACGGTCGCCGGGATCGGTGGCGTGCCGATCGCGGCAGGAGCAGCCGCGCCCCTGGTCGGAGATCTGCACCCGGCGGCGAACATCCACGGCGCCGACGCCCTCGGCGGCCCCGCCCTGCCCGAGCCGACGGTCCCCCTCGACGAGCGCACCGCGACCGAGCTGGTCGGCGACGTCCTCACCGCAGCGGGCGAGCCGGTGACGTTGGTCGCGACCGGTCCGCTCACCAACGTCGCCGTGCTCGTGCGCGAGCGGCCCGAGCTGCTCGAGCGGGTCGATCGCCTGGTGTGGATGGGCGGGTCGACGGGCCGCGGCAACACCACGCCGTACGCGGAGTTCAACAGCTGGACCGATCCCGAGGCCGTCGACGTGGTGCTGCGCAGCGGCCTCCACGTCACCATGGTCGGGCTCAACATCTCGCACCAGGCCCTCGCGACGCCCGAGGTCCGCCAGCGCATCGCGGCGACCGGCACCCGCACCGGCCGCTTCGGCGCCGAGCTGCTCGACTTCTTCTCCTCCGCCTACGACGCCTTCGCGCGGATGCCGGCCGCGCCGCTGCACGACCCCATCACCGTCGCCCTGGTGGCCGACCCGGCGGTGGCGACCACCACCCGCACCCGTGTCGACGTCGAGCTCGACGGCGACCAGACCCGCGGCGCGACGAGCGTCGACCTGCACGGCGTGCTCGGCCGCGAGCCGAACGCGACGGTGGCACTCGACCTCGACGTCGAGCGGTTCTGGGCCATGGTCACCGACGCGGTCGCCGCCCTGGCCTAGCCCGACCGCGATCTCGCCGCCACCACCCGGGTGAGAGCCTGGCGTCGTGGCCGACGCCAACCCTCTCCCCGCGAGCGCCCCGGTGCCCCGGCTGCGCGAGCCGGCGCGGCAGGTCGACCCGCGGGCCCGCCTGATGTGGCGGATCGGCGCCGCGGCCGAGGGCGTGTTCCTGCTGGTCGTGATGGTCGGCGTGATGATGGTCTGGGACACCGTCGGGCTGCGCTGGTGGGCGGTGGCGCTGGTGGCCGCGCTCGTCGTGGTCAACGCGGTGGTGGTGCCGGAGTGGCGCTGGCGGGTGCACCGCTGGGAGGCCACCGACACTGCCGTCTACACCCAGACCGGGTGGTGGTCGCGGGAGCGCCGGATCGCGCCGATGAGCCGGATCCAGACCGTCGACCTGACCGAGGGACCGGTGGAGCGGGCGTTCCGGCTCGCCACCGTCACCGTCACCACCGCCTCGGCGGCCGGCGCGCTGCAGATCGCCGGCCTCGACCGCACCGACGCGCGGCGCCTGGTCGACGAGCTCACCCGCCAGGCCGACGCCGTCGAGGGCGACGCCACGTGACCCTGCCCGACCCGGCACCCGCACCCGCACCGCCGGACACGCCGTGGCGCCGGCTCGATCCGCGGATGCTGGTGGTGCAGCCGGTCCGCGAGCTGATGCGGTTCCTGCCGGTGCTGATCGCGCTGGTCGTCGCCGGCTCCGCCTCGGGCCGGCTCGACTGGCAGCTGCTCGGCGTCGTGGTGCCGATCGTGCTGGGCGTGCTGCGCTACCTGACCACGAGCTTCCGGATCACCGCCGGCCGGATCGAGCTCCAGCGCGGCCTGCTCAGCCGCAAGATCTCGGCCACGCCGCTCGACCGGGTGCGCACCGTCGACCTCACCGCCTCCCTCATCCACCGGCTGCTCGGGCTCACCACGATGCGCATCGGCACCGGCGTGGGCGCGGGCGAGGACGCCGACGGCCTCGATCTCGACGGACTGCGGGCGACCGAGGCGCGCGCCCTGCGCCACGACCTGCTCGCGGTCGCGCCGTCCGAGACCGCGGCCGACGCACCGGCGCCCGAGCCGGAGCAGCCGCTGGCGCGGTTCCGGCCGTCCTGGCTGCGGTTCGCGCCGTTCACCGGCAGCGGCCTGGTGATCGCCGCCGCGGGGGTCGGCCTGCTCGCCCAGTTCTCCGACAGCCTCGGGCTCTGGAACGACGTCGACCCCGAGGCGCAGCGCCTCGGCGCGCCGTCCGTGCTGCTGGTGGCCGGCCTCGCCCTGGCGGCGCTGCTCGTCGTCCTGCTGCTGTCGGTGCTCGGCTACCTCGTGACCAACTGGGGCTTCCGGCTCACCCACACCCCGGGAACCTGGCACCTGCGGCGCGGCCTGCTCACCACCCGCGAGACCTCACTCGACGAGGACCGCATCGCCGGCGTCGGCGTCGGGGAGCCGCTCGCGCTCCGCGCGGCGCGGGGCCGGTACCTGGCCGCGATCGTCACGGGCGTGAACCGGTCCGAGAGCGGCAGCTCGATGCTGGTGCCCCCGGCCCCGCAGGACGTCGCCCCGGCCGTCGCCGCCGCCGTCCTCGGCACGCCGTACCCGGTGACGGCGCCGCTGCGGCCGCACGGCCCGGCCGCCGCCCGGCGTCGCTGGAGCCGGGCGGTCGGGCCCGCCCTGGTGGCGCCCGCCGCCGCCGTGGCCGTCGGCCTGGCCGGCGGGCCGTGGTGGTTGCTGGCGCCCGCGCTGGTGATGGTCGCGCTCGCGGGCGGCCTCGCGGCCGACCGCGTCGCGGGGCTCGGCCACGCACTCGTCGCCCGGCACGTCGTCACCCGCTCGGGCAGCCTGACCCGGCGCCGTGAGGCGCTCGACGCCGGTCACGTGATCGGCTGGACGCTGCGCGACACCTGGTTCCAGCGCCGCGCCGGGCTGGTGACCCTGCGTGCCACCACCGCCGGCGGCAGCGGCGCGGTCACGGTGCTCGACGTCCCCGAGGGTGATGCCGTCCGGCTCGCGGCCGACGCCCTCCCCGGTCTCGCCTCGCAGTTCCTCGCGCCCGCTCAGCGCTCCGACGTCGGGTAGGGCGTCAGCAGCTGGTCGACCGGCGCGTGGTCGTCGGTGAGCACCTCGGCGTCGCCGACCCAGGCGTCGAGGTCGGCGCCGGTGAGCGACCGCCGCAGCCGGTGTCGCGCTCGGTCCATCCGCTCCTCCCAGGGCGTCGGGTCGAGCGCGGCACCGCGAGGCCAGGGCGACGAGGTTGCCGCCGTCCTCGCCGGCGAGCACGGCGGGCTCGGCCGCGCAGCGCGACGTCGTCGAACACCTCGCGCAGCGTCGCGAGCTCGGCCCGGGCGAAGTCGAGCGGCCCGTGGTCGATGAGGTTCGACGACGTACACGCCGTCGTCGGCGCAGCACCCGGCGCACCTCGCCGAGTGCCTCGGCGGTGGTGAGGTGCCACGGCACGCTCGACCCCGCCGAACGCGTCGCCGACGACGAGGTCGCGGCTCGCCGTCGGGCAGCCGCGCCAGCCCGAGCCGGCCGTCCTCCGACCCGCACCTCGAGGCCGTCGCCGGTCACGGCCCCGAGCCGCTCGCGGTCGAGCGCGAGCACCCCGCCGTCGATCTCCGAGACCAGGCTGTCGGTGCCGGGCCGCACGGCTCGGCGAGGTAGCGCGGCACGGTGAGCCCGCCGCCCGCCGAGGTGGTAGGCCGCGACCGCGGCCTCCGGTCGGCCGAGCGGGTGTCGGTCGACCGACGCGATCGCCCGCACGTAGCTCGAACTCCAGGTGGGTGGGGTCGTCGAGGTCGACGTAGGAGTGGCGCGAGCCCGTCGAGGACCAGCAGCCGGCCGCCGTCGCGGTCGGGGTCGGCGACGCACCAGGGCGCAGTGGTAGGTCGTCTCGGCGTCGCAGCCGCCCGGCGCCACCGCGGCGGCCGACGCCGGCGAGCCGAGCCACCAGCACGCACGGCGGCCGCCGGCGTCGCCACGGCGCCGCCGGCCGCTGCACCACCAGACCGATGCCCGCACGAGCACCAGCAGCGACCCCGAGGCCGACCAGGATGAGGCTCACCGGCACCCGCGAGACCAGCACGAAGCCGGTGATCGACGGTGCCGGCGATCGCGCCGGCCGTGCCGATGCCGGACAGCCGGCCCACCACCGTGCCGGTCTCCTCGAGGGTCGGCAGCCGCAGCTTGGTGACCGCCGGCGGTCACCGCGGAGAGCAGCGCGCCCGGGACGAGGATCGCGAGCATCGCCGCCGGCAGCACCCCCTCGCCCGACCCGGCCTCGCCCGCCGCCCGCACCACGGGCGGCGTCATCGCGACGGCCAGGCCGGACGCCACGAAGCATCGGCGCGAGCATCCGCTGCCGGGCCGCACCAGGTCGGCGACCCGCCCGCCGTAGGCCGAGCCGACGGCGATGGCGGTGAGCGCCGTGCCGATCACGATCGTGCTCGTCTCGAGCGTCAGCCCCAGGTAGGGCGCGAGGAGCCGCAGCGCCGTCAGCTCGACGACGAGCACCGCGGCCGAGCTGCCGAACACCAGCGCGGAGGCCACCCGGGACGACACGCCGGCCAGCATCGCAGGCGGGTGGTCGAGCTCGCCCGAGACGCAACACGACCGTCACACCCCGATCACTAGGGTTCGGTGCGTGTTCAGCAAAGTGCTGGTGGCCAACCGGGGCGAGATCGCGGTCCGGGCGTTCCGCGCCGCCTACGAGCTGGGCGCCACGACGGTCGCGGTCTTCCCGCACGAGGACCGCTGGTCCGAGCACCGGCTGAAGGCCGACGAGGCCTACGAGATCGGCGAGCGCGGGCACCCGGTGCGCGCCTACCTCGACCCCGACGCGATCGTCGAGACCGCGGTGCGGTGCGGGGCCGACGCCGTCTACCCCGGCTACGGGTTCCTCTCCGAGAACCCGGCGCTGGCCGAGGCCTGCGCCAACGCCGGCATCACGTTCGTCGGGCCCACCTCCGAGGTGCTCGAGCTCACCGGCAACAAGGCCCGCGCGATCGCCGCGGCCCGCGCCGCCGGCGTGCCGGTGCTGCGGAGCGCCGAGCCGAGCACCGACGTCGACGCGCTGGTCGCGTCTGCTGAGCAGATCCCCACTCCCCTGTTCGTGAAGGCCGTGGCGGGCGGCGGTGGGCGCGGCATGCGGCGCGTCGACGACCGCGCCCAGCTGCGCGAGGCGATCGAGACCTGCATGCGGGAGGCCGAGGGAGCCTTCGGCGACCCCACCGTCTTCGTCGAGCAGGCCGTGGTCGACCCGCGCCACATCGAGGTGCAGATCCTGGCCGACGGCACCGGCGAGGTGATCCACCTCTTCGAGCGCGACTGCTCGGTGCAGCGGCGGCACCAGAAGGTCATCGAGATCGCCCCCGCGCCGAACCTCGACCCCGACCTCCGGACGCGGATCTGCGCCGACGCCGTCCGCTTCGCCCGCGAGATCGGCTACCGCAACGCCGGCACCGTCGAGTTCCTGCTCGACCCGCACGGCGACTACGTGTTCATCGAGATGAACCCGCGGATCCAGGTGGAGCACACGGTCACCGAGGAGGTCACCGACGTCGACCTGGTGCAGTCGCAGCTGCGCATCGCCTCCGGCGAGACCCTGGCCGACCTCGGGCTGAGCCAGGACGGCATCACCCTGCGCGGCGCCGCGCTGCAGTGCCGCATCACCACCGAGGACCCCGCCAACGGGTTCCGCCCCGACACCGGCGCCATCACCACCTACCGCTCTCCCGGCGGCGCCGGCGTCCGGCTCGACGGCGGCACCACCTACACCGGCGCCGAGGTGTCGGCGCACTTCGACTCGATGCTGGCCAAGCTGACCTGCCGCGGCCGCACCTACGACCGCGCGGTCGCAGAAGGCACAGCGCGCGATCGCCGAGTTCCGGATCCGCGGCGTCACCACCAACATCGCCTTCCTCCAGGCCGTGCTCGCCGATCCCGACTTCGCCGCCGGCGGCGTCACGACCTCGTTCATCGAGACCCACCCGCAGCTGCTCCAGGCCCGCGGCCAGCGCCGACCGCGGCACCAAGCTGCTGCACTACCTGGCCGACGTCACCGTCAACCAGCCGCACGGCGAGACGCCGGTGAGCATCGACCCGGCGAGCAAGCTGCCCCCCGCCGACCTCGGCGTGCCCGCGCCCGACGGCACCCGGCAGCTGCTGCTCGAGCGTCGGGCCGGAGGAGTTCGCCCGCCGGCTGCGGGAACAGACGCGGGTCGCCGTCACCGACACCACCTTCCGCGACGCCCACCAGTCGCTGCTCGCGACCCGGGTGCGCACCCGCGACCTGCTCAACGTCGCCGGTCACGTCGCCCGCACCACGCCCGAGCTGTGGTCGCTGGAGGCCTGGGGCGGCGCCACCTACGACGTCGCGCTGCGGTTCCTCTCCGAGGACCCGTGGGAGCGGCTCGCGTCGCTGCGCCAGGCGGTGCCCAACATCTGCCTCCAGATGCTGCTGCGCGGGCGCAACACGGTCGGCTACACGCCGTACCCCGACCGAGGTCACCACCGCGTTCGTCGAGGAGGCGGCCGCGACCGGCATCGACGTGTTCCGCGTCTTCGACGCCCTCAACGACGTCGAGCAGATGCGGCCCGCCATCGAGGCGGTGCGCGCCACCGGCACCACCGTCGCGGAGGTGTGCCTCTGCTACACCGGCGACCTCTCCGACCCGGGCGAGCAGCTCTACACGCTCGACTACTACCTGCGGCTGGCCGAGCGGATCGTCGACGCCGGCGCGCACGTGCTGCGCCATCAAGGACATGGCCGGCCTGCTGCGCGCCCCGGCCGCCCGCACCCTGGTCGGCGCGCTGCGCGAGCGGTTCGACCTGCCGGTGCACCTGCACACCCACGACACCCCGGGCGGTCAGCTCGCCACGCTGCTCGCCGCCATCGACGCCGGGGTCGACGCCGTCGACGCCGCCTGCGCCGCGATGGCGGGCACCACCTCGCAGCCCGCCCTGTCGGCGCTCGTCTCCGCCACCGACCACTCGCCGCGCGACACCGGCCTCTCGCTGGCCGCCGTCAACGAGCTCGAGCCGTACTGGGAGGCCACCCGTCGGGTCTACGCGCCCTTCGAGTCCGGGCTGCCGTCGCCCACCGGGCGCGTCTACCGCCACGAGATCCCCGGCGGTCAGCTGTCGAACCTGCGCCAGCAGGCGATCGCGCTCGGCCTCGGCGAGAAGTTCGAGCAGGTCGAGGACATGTACGCCGCGGCCAACGACATCCTCGGCAACATCGTCAAGGTGACGCCGTCCTCGAAGGTGGTCGGCGACCTCGCCCTCTCGCTGGTCGGCATCGGCGCCGACCCGGCCGAGTTCGCCGAGGACCCCTCGCGCTTCGACCTCCCCGACTCCGTCGTCGGCTTCCTGCACGGCGAGCTCGGCGACCCGCCCGGCGGCTGGCCCGAGCCGTTCCGCACCAAGGCGCTCGCGGGGCGCACCTGGGAGCCGCCCGCGGAGGAGATCACCGAGCAGCAGTCCGCCGGGCTCGCCGGCGGCAGCCCCAGCAGGCGTCGCACCCTCAACGAGCTGCTCTTCCCGGGCCCGACCCGCGACTTCGCGGAGGCGCGCGAGCGGTACGGCGACACCTCGGTGCTACCCACCAGCGACTTCCTCTACGGCATGCGGCAGGGCGAGGAGCACGAGGTCGTGCTCGACGACGGCCGCAAGACGCTGATCCTCGGCGTCCAGGCGATCGGCGACCCCGACGAGCGCGGCTTCCGGACGGTCATGTGCACGATCAACGGCCAGATGCGCCCGGTGAGCGTGCGGGACCGCTCGGTGTCGGCCGACGTCGCCGCGCTCGAGAAGGCCGACGCCGGCACGCCGGGCCACGTCGCGGCGCCGTACCAGGGCGTGGTCACGCTCGCCGTCGGCGAGGGCGACGCCGTCGAGGCCGGTGCCACCGTGGCCACCATCGAGGCGATGAAGATGGAGGCCTCGATCACCGCCCCCGTGGCCGGCACGATCGAGCGGCTCGCCTTCAGCGGCACCCAGGCCGTCGAGGGCGGCGACCTGGTGGCGGTCATCCACTGACCGCACGGTGATCGGACGAGCCGATCCCGCGCAACCTCCACGCACTCCCGCACGTCTCCCTACCATCAGGGGTGTGCCGCCGTCGCGGGGCGCCCGGCAGACGTTCTAGGGAGCAGCGGTGGCAGTCGGCAGGTCTCGGGGTCGCACGATCGCGCTCGCGCTCGTGGTCCTCGCGCTGGCTGCGTGCGGCTCGTCGGCGGATTCGGACCGCGACGAGGCCGCGCCCGCCGTGCCGGACGCCACCGCCACCGGCGCTCCACCCGCACCGCGCGCGTCCGGCGTCGACACCCCGAGCACCCGACCTCCGTCGGGGCCTCGACCCCGTGCCGAGCAGGACCCGCGGCCCAACATGCTCGTCATCACCACCGACGACATGCGGGTCGACGACCTGCGGTTCATGCCGCGCACCCGCGAGCTGCTGACCGACACCGGGCTCACCTTCGAGAACTCCTTCGCCCCGAACCCGCTGTGCTGCCCCTCCCGCGCCAGCTTCCTCACCGGCCGCTACTCGCACAACCACCGGGTGCTGAGCCACGTCGATCCCTACGGCTTCGGCGCCTTCGACGACTCCAGCACGCTGGCCACCGAGCTCGAGGAGGCCGGCTACCGGACGGCGCTGGTCGGCAAGTACCTCAACGGCTACGGCCGGCAGCAGACGACCGCGGGCGACCCGTCGCTGACCTACGTGCCGCCGGGCTGGACCCGGTGGCGGGGCAGCACCGACAGCGCCTGGGGCAAGAGGCAGTACCCCGGCCACGGCGGTACCTACCGGTACTTCGACACCACGCTCAACGTCGACGGCGAGCTGGTCCCGCACCGCGGCGTCTACACCACCGACCTCACCGCCCGCATCACCCAGAACCTGGTGACGGCGTTCGGACGCCGCGCCGACCCGTGGTTCGTCTGGTGGACGCCGGTGGCGCCGCACCACGGCGGGCCGATCGAGTCCGACGACCCCGCCCCGGTCGTGCGCCGGGACGGCACCCTCATCACCTGGCCCACCCCCGCCCGGCCGAGCTGGGTGAAGGGCCGCTTCGACGACGAGATCACCCGAGGACCGGGCATCCCGTCGTCCGGCGAGCCCGAGCCCGACATCGGCGACAAGCCGCGCTTCATGCGGATCAACCCGAGGCTCAACCGGGCCGAGCACCTGGCGCTCACCGAGCTCACCCGGCAGCGCGCGGAGAGTCTCGCCGTCCTCGACCGGCGGATCGCCGAGACCCTCGAGACGCTGGAGCGCACCGGACAGCTGGAGCGCACCGTCGTCGCCTTCACCTCCGACAACGGCTTCTTCCTCGGCGAGCACCGCCGCCGGCTGGGCAAGACCAACCTGCAGGAGCCGTCGATCCGGGTGCCGCTGATCGTGGCCGGTCCCGGCATCCCCCACGGACAGCGCTTCGACCCCGTCACCGTCCCCGATCTCGCCGTCACCCTGGCGGCCACCGGCGGGGCCTCGCTGCCGCGCGCCGACGGCGTCGGCCTCGACCTCTCCCGCACCGACGACGTCGGCTGGCACCGCCCCGTCGTGCTCGAGAGCCTCATGCAGATACCCGGGTACATGAGGCCGCAGGTGATGCGCCCGATCTTCCGGGGCCTCACCACCTCCGGCATCCGGCTCGGCCGTTACAAGTACCTCCGCTACGGCACCGGCGAGACCGAGGTCTACGACCTGCTCGCCGACCCCCTCGAGCTCCGCAGCCTCCACGAGGACGTCGCCCTCACCGCCCGGCTCGAGCGCCTCTGGCGCCGCTACGCCGTCTGCGCCGGCGCCGCCTGCAACGCCCCGCTCCCGGCGGACCTCCGCCTCAGCGCCGCCGACGTCCGCGCCCTCACCGAGGCGCAGGTCGCCGCGGGCATCGACTACTACGGCTAGCCTCCCCCGGTGCGAGCGGTGGTGGTCGACGCGGCCCGGGCCCGGCCCGCTGTCCGCGACGTGCCCGACCCGGCGGCGCCAGGGGGCGTGGTGGTGCGGGTCGAGGCCACCGGGATGTGCCGGAGCGACTGGCACGGCTGGGCCGGGCACGACGACGACATCGTCTTCCCGCACGTGCCCGGCCACGAGCTCGCCGGAGTCGTGACGGCGATCGGCGACGGCGTCGTCCGCTGGACGTCGGCGACCGGGTCACCGTGCCCTTCGTGTGCGGGTGCGGTCGGTGCGAGTGGTGCGCGGCCGGCGCGGCGCAGGTCTGCCCCGACCAGCAGCAGCCCGGCTTCACGCACTGGGGGTCGTTCGCCGAGCAGGTCGCGCTGCACGTCGCGGACGCCAACCTGGTCGCCGTCCCCGACTCCGTCGACGCCGGCACCGCGGCTGCCCTCGGGTGCCGGTTCGCGACCGCCTACCGCGCGCTCGCCGGCCGGCGCCGGGTCGTCGAGGGCGAGCGGGTGACCGTCGTCGGCGCCGGCGGCGTCGGGCTGAGCGCGGTGATGATCGCCGGCGCGCTGGGGGCGCGCGTCGTGGCGGTCGACCCGACCCCGAGGCCCTCGCCGCGGCCTCGGCCGGGGGCCGAGCACGCGCTGCCCGCGGCGCCGACGTGCCCGGCCGCGGTCGCCGACCTGACCGGCGGCGGAGCGCACGTGACGGTGGACGCCGCGGGAGCGAGGCGACGTGCGGCGACTGCCGTCCGCAGCCTGCGTCGCCCGGCCGTCACGTGCAGGTGGGCCTGCTCGCCGCCGGTCGACGGCACCCCCGCGTCCCGATGGACCGGGTGATCGCCTGGGAGCTCGACGTCCTCGGCAGCCACGGGATGGCCGCCGCCGACTACCCCGGCATGCTGGCGCTCATCGAGCAGGGCGCCGCTCGCGCCGCAGCGGCTCATCGAGCGCACCGTCGGCCTGGCCGATGCTGCTGACTGCTTCCCGGTTTCGACCGGGCCACCGTCGCGGGCATCACCGTCGTCGACCCCACTCGGGACTGAGTCGCGACCGGCACTACCCACGAATCGTCCACGACGTGAACATCGACGCGATATCCACAGGGACAGCGGGCGCGATCCGGGGAGCTGTCGGTGGGGCTGCGTGGACTCGTCGCATGACCCAGTCCTCGCTCCCCGTGCACCCGGTGCTGGGGTGCGCCCACGCGGTGGGAGCGGCATTGAAGGACGTGGCCGACGTCGAGCCCGTCTTCATGACGACCGCCGACAAACGGGCGGCCTTCTCGAGCTGACGGCGCGCGCGGCAGCAGCTGGAGGAGCTGCGGCTGCGGGTGCTCGCCTCGGCCGACGACGTCGCCCAGGAAGAGGGCATGCGGGACGCCGCGGCGTGGCTCGCCCACGCCACCCGGGTCGACTCCGCGGAGGCGCGGCGCGATCTCAGGCTCGCCCGCGCTCTCGACCGCGACCACCCGGCGGCGCGGGAGGCGATGCGCGACGGCGCGCTGAGCCGCGCGCAGGCCGAGATCGTGGTCCGGTCGGTCGACGACCTGCCGCGGACGCTCGACCCCGAGCTGCGCCGCTCGGCGGAACGGCACCTGGTCGGCGAGGCGCTGGCCTTCGCGCCGCGCCGGTTGCGCCGGCTCGGGCGTCGGTTGCTCGAGGTGGTCGCGCCGGAGGTGGCGGACGCCCACGAGCTGCGACTGCTGCAACGCGAGGAGACGCGAGCCGCGGCCGTCACGTCGTTGACGACCCGCCGGCGCGGCGACGGCACCACCGACCTCCGGATCCGCTGTGCCGACGCCGTAGCCGATCGGCTCCTCACCTACCTGCACGCCTACACCAACCCACGGCAGCCCGGCCAGCGGTCGGAGGAGGCCGCGGGAACCGACCGTCGTCCCTACGACCAGCGCCTCGGCCACGCCTTCGGAACCTTCCTCGAAGCGGTCGACCCACGCCGGCTGCCGCTCCACGGCGGCGACGCCACCACGGTCATCGTCACGATCGACTTCGAGGCGCTGAGGTCCGGGCTCGGCACCGCGCTGGTCGACGACACGGTCATCACCGCTGCCGACGCGCGGCGTCTCGCCTGCCAGGCGAGCATCCTGCCGCTGGTGCTCGGCGGTGAGTCCGAGCCGCTCGACCTCGGCCGCAGCCGGCGCCTCTTCCAGCCGCCGCAGCGCAAGGCGATGGCCGTCCGCGACCGCACCTGCCGCGCCGTCGGATGCGACGTCCCGGCGGCCTGGTGCGAGGCCCACCACGTCGGGGCCCCCTGGGCCCAGGGCGGGGTGACCGATCTCGCCGAGGGCGTCCTGCTGTGCTCCTGGCACCACCACCGCGCCCACGACCACCGCTACGAGACCGACCGCATGGCCGACGGCCGGGTCCGGTTCCACCGGCGGACGTGAGGGCTCAGCGCGCGAGCAGCTGCCGCATCCGCCGGATCTCGGCGGTCTGGCCGGCGATCACCTCGGTGGCCATGTCGACGACGACGGTGTCGAGGCCCTGGGCGACCTCGTCCTCGGCCATCTCCACCGCACCGAGGTGGTGCTGGACCATGCCGGTGAGGAAGAGCTCGTCGAAGGCTGCGCCGTCGGCGGCCGCGAGGTCGGCCAGCTGGTCGGTGCTCAGCATCCCGGGCATCGAGGCGTGGGCTCCGTGCCCGTCCTCCATGTCGGCGAGGGTCGGCACGACGAGGTCGCGCTCGTCGAGCCAGGCCGCCATGACGAGGATCTCGGTGCCCTGGCCGGTGCCGATCCCGTCGGCGAGCGTGCGGACGGCGGGATCGGTGGCGAGGGAGTCCGCCAACTCGCTCATCACGACCGCTTGGTGGTGGTGGTGGATCATCGCGGTGAGGTACTCCGCGTCGTCGCGGTTCCAGTCGGCGCCGGCGGGCGGCGTGACGGGCTCGGCGACGTCGTCACCGCCGTCCCCACCGGCGCCGGAGTGGCTGTCCTGACCGCTGTGGCCACCGTGACCCCCGTGACCTGCGGCGTCATCCGGCCTAGTCTGCTCCTCAGCACACCCGGCCAGGGCTGCGACGGCCGCCACCACGACGGCGGCCACGGCTGCTGCTCGTCGGAGACCCACCGCCCCACCGTAACCACAGCACGACAGCACTCCCCCAACCCATCGACATCAGGAGTCACTCGGGTGAAGTCCTTGATCGCCGCCGGCGCGCTGGTCCTCGCGGCCGGTCTCGTCGCCACGTCCGCCAACGCCCAGTCCGGCCCGTCCGCGAAGCCCGATCCCGGGTCGTGCAGCCAGGCGCAGTACGAGAAGCTCGAGGCGCAGGGCGACAACTTCGTCCAGGCCTGCTTCCAGCCCGGTGCCGACCTCGCCGGCATCGAGAAGTCCGAGCCCCGGGTGCCGCAGCGGCGAGGTCGACCGCAGCCGCAACATGAACGTCATCGCCCGCGTGCCGCTGGCCGACGACTTCGCCAGGACGGCGCGCTCGGCACCGACCTGGCGTTCACGGGTCACTACGCCTTCGCCGGCAACTACAACGGCTTCGCCGTCTACGACATCACGCAAGCCCGCCGACCCGCGGCGCGTCGCCCAGGTGAGCTGCCCCGGCTCGCAGAACGACATCTCGGTCTACCGGCAACCTGCTGGTCCTGTCGGTCGACTCCACGCGCAGCAACGACACCTGCGACAACGAGGCCGTGCCGGGCCAGGTGCCCCACGGTCGTGGGAGGGCATCCGGGTCTTCGACATCAGCGACCCCGACCAACGCCGAAGTTCGTGACGTCGGTCAAGACCGACCTGCGGCTCGCACACGCACACGCTGGCCCCGGCCAGGGACGGCCAGGACCTGTTCGTCTACGTGTCGTCCTACGGCCCGAGCCCGACGCTGCCGAACTGCCAGCCGCCGCACGACAAGATCAGCATCGTCAAGGTGCCGGTGGCCGACCGCGCAGCGCCTCGCGTGGTCGCACGCCGGTCCTCTTCCCGGACGGCGGCACCACCGGCGACGACTACAGCAGCGACACCAGCGGCTGCCACGACATCACCGCCTACCCCGCGAAGGACCTCGCCGCCGGTGCCTGCATGGGCGACGGCATCCTGATGGACATCACGCGACCGCGACGAACCCCCGGGTGATCGACCGGGTGCGCGACACCGAGAACTTCGCGTTCTGGCACTCCGCCACGTTCAACAACGCCGGCACCAAGGTCGTCTTCACCGACGAGCTCGGCGGCGGCGGCGGCGCCGAGTGCAACGACGAGGTCGGACCCGAAGCGCGGCGCCGACGGCATCTACGACATCGTCGACCGGCGGCGAGCCCCAGCTGGCGTTCCGCAGCTACTACAAGATCCCGCGCGATGCAGTCCGACACCGAGAACTGCGTGGCCCACAACGGCTCGCTGATCCCGGTCAAGGGCCGCGACATCATGGTGCAGGCCTGGTACCAGGGCGGCACGTCGGTCTGGGACTTCACCGACTCCCGCAAGCCGCGCGAGCTCGCGCTACTTCGACCGCGGCGCCATCACCGACACGCAGCTCGTGCTCGGCGGCTCGTGGTCGTCGTACTGGTACAACGGCCACGTCTACTCCAGCGACATCACCCGCGGGCTCGAGGTCTTCCGGATCAACGTCCCCGTGGGCCGCGCCGGGCCGCGCAAGGTGCGGATGGGCGGTCTTCAACGCCCAGTCGCAGCCCTCCTTCAACGGGTAGCCCCCGGAGCGAACGGAGAACGCATGAGACGTCGGTCCGCCCTGCTCGGGCTCCTCGGACCCCTCGTGGTCCTGCTCGGGCTGGGCGGGCCGGCGTTCGCCCCGGCCGCGGCCGACCGCGAGCCCGACCCGCTGGAGCGCGCGGCGCCGTCGGTCTCGCTGGTCGGCAACGGCTTCGGCCACGGCCACGGCATGTCGCAGCACGGCGCCCAGGCCCGCGCCACCGCCGGCCAGACCTACCGCCAGATCCTCGGCTTCTACTACCCCGGCCTGCGCTGGGGCACGGCCACCGGCCTGATCCGCGTCCTCGTCACCGCCGACACCAGCACCGACGTCGTGGTGGGCGCCCGGTCCGGACTGCGGGTCAACAGCGTCGGACGCACCGGCTACCCGCTGACGAAGGCGGGCGTCGCGTGGTGGCGGCTGGTGCCGGCCGACGGCGGCCGGCTCACGCGGGTCGAGTCCCGCACCCGCGACGGCGCCTGGCGCACGTTCCGCACGCTGCGGGGCCAGGCGCAGGTGAGCGCGGGCGGCTCCCCCGTGACGCTCCGCACGCCGGCCGGCGACGTCCGCTACCGCGGCATCCTCCGCTCGGCGGCGCCCGACCCGGCGAAGCCGGCCCGCCACACGGTCAACGTCGTCCAGCTCGACTCCTACCTGCGCGGGGTGGTGCCGCGCGAGGTGCCGGCCTCGTGGTCACCGCACGCCGTCCGCGCCCAGTCCGTGGCTGCCCGCACCTACTCGGCCTCCGACCGCGCGGCCGCCGGCTCCCGCTACTACGACACCTGCGACACCACCCAGTGCCAGGTCTACGGCGGCTACAGCTCCGAGCACCCCGACTCGAACGCCGCGATCCAGGCCACCGCCGGGGAGGTGCTGCTCTTCGGCGGCGAGCCCGCGTTCACCCAGTTCTCGGCCAGCAACGGCGGCTGGGCCTCGAAGGGCAGCAAGCCCTACCTGCCGGCCAAGCAGGACACCTTCGACCGTGCCTACCGGCACTGGACCGACACCGTGACCGCCCGCGAGATCCAGCGGGCGTTCCCGGCGATCGGCACCTTTGAGCGGGCGGCCGTCGCCAGCCGCGACGGCAACGGCGAGTGGGGCGGCCGGGTGCTGCGCATCCGGCTGGTCGGGCTCGCGCGCCACCACCACGGTCGACGGTGACGTCTTCCGCTCGGTCTTCGGGCTGCGGTCGAGCTGGTTCCGCCAGCGCTGAGGCACCCGGGTCCGGCTGGCTTGCTTACTGGTCGGTGTCCACCCGGTGCAGACGGCGCGCGGCCTCGGCCACCGACCCGCTCAGCGACGGGTAGACGGTGAACACCTGGGCCAGCTGGTCGGCGGTGAGCGACTCGGCCACCGCGATGGTGACCGGGTGGATGAGCTCGCTGGCGCGAGGAGCCACCACGACGCCGCCGACGACGATGCCGGTGCCGGGGCGGCAGAGCAGCTTCACGAACCCGTCGTGCACGCCCTGCATCTTGGCGCGGGCGTTGCCGGCCAGCGGCAGGGTGACCACCTCCGCCTCGACCTCGCCGGCGTCGACGGCACGCTGCGACCAGCCGACGGTCGCGATCTCCGGCGCGGTGAAGACGTTCGAGGAGACCTTGCGCAGGTCGAGCGGCTGCACGGCGTCGCCGAGGAAGTGCCACATCGCGATGCGGCCCTGCATGGCGGCGACGCTGGCGAGCATCATCACGCCGGTGCAGTCGCCGGCGGCGTAGACGCCGCGGGTCGAGGTGCGCGAGACCCGGTCGACCTTGACGAACCCGCCGTCGTCGAGCACGACACCGGCGTCCTCCAGTCCGAGGTCGGCGGTGTTGGGCACCGAGCCCAGCGCGAGGATGCAGTGCGACGCCTCGATCGTGCGGCCGTCGGTGAGGGTGACGGTGACGACGTCGCCGTCGCGGGTCACCGACTCCATCCGGGACTTCGCGAGCACCGTCATGCCGCGGCGCTTGCTGACCTCCTCGAGCACGCGCGAGGCGTCGGCGTCCTCGCCGGGCAGCACCCGGTCGCGGCTGGAGACGAGGGTGACCGGGATGCCGAGCGCGAGGTAGGCGCTGGCGAACTCGGCGCCGGTGACGCCGGACCCGACGACCACCAGCTCGGTGGGTGTCTCGGTCAGGTCGTAGACCTGCTCCCAGGTGAGGATCCGCTCGCCGTCGGGCTGCGCGGTGTCCAGCGTGCGCGGCGCGGCACCGGTGGCCACCAGCACGGCGTCGGCCTCGAGGGTCTCGTCGCCGACGACGACCCGGTCCGGTCCGTCGAGACGTCCGGCCCCCGCGATCACGCGGACGCTCTCCTTGTCGAGGCGTCCGGCGATGTCGGCGGACTGGTCGGCGGCGAGCGCGAGCACCCGCTCGTTGACCCGGGCCAGGTCGACCCGGACGCCGGTGGCGGCGTCGCCCTCGTGGTCGTGGAAGTTGACGCCGAGCTCGGCGGCCCCCGCCATCTCGGTCATCACCTCGGCCGTGGCGACGAGGGTCTTGCTCGGCACGCAGTCGGTGAGCACGGCCGAGCCGCCGACGCCGTCGCGCTCGACCACGGTGACGTCGGCGCCGAGCTGTGCTGCGACCAGCGCGGCCTCGTAGCCGCCCGGCCCGCCGCCGAGGATGACGACCCGGTCGCTGCTCATCGGGCCACCCGTCACAGGTTGATCATGTGGCCGGCGATGCCCTCGACGGCCTCCTTCATGGCCTCCGAGAGGGTCGGGTGGGCGAAGACGTTGCGGGCGACCTCGTCGGCGGTGAGGTCCCACATCTGGGCGAGGGTCAGCGCCGGCAGCAGCTCGGTGACCTCGGGGCCGATGAGGTGGGCGCCGACGATCTCGTGGTGCTCGGTGTCGGCGATGATCTTCACGAAGCCGGCGGTCTCGGCCATGCCGCGCGCCTTGCCGTTGGCCGAGAACGGGAACTGGGCGACCTTGACGTCGTAGCCCTTCTCCTTGGCCTGCGCCTCGGTGTAGCCGAACGAGGCGATCTGCGGCTGGCAGAACGTGGCGCGCGGGATCATGTCGAAGTCGATCTCGACGGTCTCGGCGTCGGCGATGGTCTCGGCGGCGATGACGCCCATCGCCTCGGCGGTGTGGGCGAGCATCAGCTTGCCGGTGACGTCGCCGATCGCGTAGACGTGCTCGACGTTGGTGCGGCCGCGGGCGTCGACCGTGATGGCGCCGCGGTCGGACACCTCCACGCCGACGGCGTCGAGGCCGTAGCCCTCCACGCGCGGCGCGAAGCCGAAGGCGGCCAGCATCTTGTCGGCCTCGAGCACCTGGGTGCTCTGCCCCTCACTGGCCCCGTCGGCCGGGCTCACGGTGACCTTGACGCCGGAGCCGGTGTCCTCGACCTTCTCGACCTTGGTGGACGTCATCACCTTCACGCCGAGCTTCTTGTAGGCCTTGGCGAGCTCCTTGGACACGTCGGGGTCCTCGGTGGGCACCATCCGGTCGAGGAACTCGACGATCGTCACCTCGACGCCGAAGTTGGCCATCACGTAGGCGAACTCGACGCCGATCGCGCCGGAGCCGCCGATGATGATGGAGCCGGGCAGCTCGGAGTCGAGGATCTGCTCCTCGTAGGTGACGACGTTGTCGCTGAGCTCGAGGCCGGGCACGAGCCGCACCTTCGCGCCGCTCGCGATGATGAGGTCGTCGCAGGTGTGGGACTCGACGTCGCCGCCGGAGGTCTTGACGTCGACGCCCTGCTTGCCGTCGCTCGCCCCGGTGAGGGTGCCCCAGCCCTCGAGCTCGGTGATCTTGTTCTTCTTCATCAGGTAGTGCACGCCCTTGGCGCTCGCGTCGGCGACCTTGCGGCTGCGGGCGTGCGTGGGGCCGAAGGCCATCGTGGCGTCGCCCTCGATGCCGAAGACGTCCTTCTCCTTGGTGATGATGTGGGCGAGCTCGGCGTTGCGCAGCAACGCCTTGGAGGGGATGCAGCCCACGTTGAGGCACACACCTCCCCAATACTTCTCCTCCACGATCCCGACCGACTTGCCGAGCTGGGCGGCGCGGATGGCGGCGACGTAGCCGCCGGGACCGGCGCCGAGGACGAGGACGTCGAAGTGGCTCACGCCGCAGAGCCTACGGCGAGCGGCTCGACCCCGATATCGTGGCCGCCCGTGACCTTGTACGCCGCCTACGCGAGCAACCTCGACCCCGCCCGGATGGGCGAGCGGTGTCGGCACTCCCCGCTCCAGACGACCGGGTGGCTGACCGGGTGGCGACTCACCTTCGGCGGCGAGGAGCACGGCTGGGACGGCGCGCTGCCGACCCTGGTGCAGGACCCCATCGAGCAGGTCTTCGTCGGCGTCTACGACATCTCGCCGGAGGACGAGTCGACCCTCGACGAGCTGGAGCAGGCCGACACCGGGCTCTACCGCAAGACCAAGGTGCGGGTCTCGACGATGACCGGCGAGCTCGTGGTGTGGACCTACGTGCTCGACGCCTACGAGGGCGGCCTCCCGTCGGCGGTCACGATCGGCATCCTCGCCGACGCCGCGGAGGCCGCCGACGCCCCCGCGGACTACGTGGCCCGGTTGCGCCGGCTCCCGTGCCGCTCGACCGGTCTCTGACCCGGGGCCGGTGGTCGAGCCGGCCCGAGCGCCAGCGAGGCCGTGTCGCGACTGCCGGGCCCACCCCTAAGGTGGGGATCCATGTCTGACGTCACACCGCACGCCCTCGCCGCCGACGCCGCTGCGGCGCTGGCCAGCGCCACCGGCATCGCCTCCCACGACGTCGCCCTCGTGCTCGGCAGCGGGTGGCTGCCCGCCGTCGACCTGCTGGGCGAGACCGAGGCCGAGCTCGCCACCACCGACCTCCCGGGCTTCGCGCCGCCCGCCGTCGCGGGCCACGCCGGCAAGATCCGCTCGGTGCGGGCCGGCGACCGCCGGCTGCTCGTGTTCCTCGGCCGCACCCACCTCTACGAGGGCCTCGGCGTCGCCGCCGTCGTGCACGGCGTCCGCACCGCCGCGGCCGCGGGCTGCCGCACCGTCGTGCTCACCAACGGCTGCGGAGGGCTCAAGGAGGGCTGGACGCCGGGCACGCCGGTGCTCATCAGCGACCACATCAACCTGACCGCCACCTCGCCGCTCACCGGCGCGACCTTCATCGACCTCACCGACCTGTACTCCGCGCGGCTGCGGGCGCTGTGCCGCGAGGTCGAGCCCGACCTCGACGAGGGCGTCTACGTGCAGTTCCCCGGGCCGCACTACGAGACGCCCGCCGAGATCGGCATGGTGCGCGCGATGGGCGGAGACCTGGTCGGGATGAGCACCACCCTCGAGGCGATCGCCGCCCGCGAGGCCGGCGTGGAGGTGCTCGGGCTCAGCCTGGTCACCAACCTCGCCGCCGGCATGACCGGCGAGCCGCTGAACCACGAGGAGGTCCTCGAGGCCGGTCGAGCCGCCGCGACCCGGATGGGCGAGCTCCTCGCCAGCGTGGTCGGGCGGTTGTGAGATGCCCTCCCCGGCGGACCTGACGAGGCAGCGGCTGGTCGAGGCCGCGACCCAGGGCTTCGCCGAGCACGGGATCCACACGGCGTCGCTGCTCGACATCACCCGCCAGGCCGGGCAGCGCAACCGCGGCGCCGTCCACTACCACTTCGGCTCACGCAGCGGGATGCTCGTCGCCGTGCTCGACCAGTACGTCCCCTACCTCAAGGGCCGCGAGGACGAGCTGCTCGCCGCCGCGCGGCAGCACCCCGACGACGACCTCGCCTCCGTGGTGGCGGCCTTCGTGCTGCCGGCCCTCGAGCTGGCCGAGCAGGGCAGCCTCGGCCGCTGGTACCTCATGGTGCTGGCCCAGCTCGTCGACGAGGACGACGAGGTGATCGACCCGGCGGTCCGCGAGGCCCTGGTGCGCGCCGGGGGCTACGACGCCTTCGAGCTGCTCGAGTCGCGGATGCCCCCGATGCCGGAGGAGGTGCGCGCCGAGCGGATGTTCGTGGTCACCTCGTTCATCCTGCGCGCCATCGCCGACCGCGGCCGGGCCGGCGAGCGCTCCGGCGCCCGGGCCCAGCTGCCCAGCGATCCCTTCGCCGCCAACCTGGTGGCGATGGTGGTCGGCATGCTGACCGCCCCGGTGCCGGCCCTGCGAGCCTGAGACCACCGCCTCGTGCCCCCACGTTGCCTGGTGCTCTCGCGGTCCGACGACGCCGCGGGCCCCCGAGGACGCGGTGCCCGTCGGGGCCGTCGCGGGTGACCGCCACGGACGACGTGTCGTCGATCGACTCCTGAACCTCGGCTCCTGACAAGCCCGGGGCGGGCGTGCTTGGGTGGCGCCCATGAGCCATGACGATGACGACGACTCCGGGTCCGACTCCGAGACCGAGACCGACGAGCTGAGCGAGGGCAGCGCCGACCCGAGCGCCCGGTTCCGCGAGGAGGACGTGCCCGAGGACGAGCAGGAGGAGATCGAGGAGGAGCGCGAGCGCCGCCTCGACCCCGACAACCGCCCCGAGGGCGCCGAGGTCGACAACACCGACGGGATGCCCGAGGTCGTCAAGGAGTTCGACGAGGAGAACCCGCCCGACGCGGCCGGCACCTCCGACCCCGCGCAGGCCTTCCGCGACATGGAGGTCTCCGAGGAGGAGAAGCAGGAGATGGCCGAGGAGCGCGAGCGGCGGCTCGACCCCGACAACCGCCCCGACGGCGCCGAGGTCGACAACACCGGCCGCACCTTCAAGGACGGCGAGTTCGTCGACGACGGCGAGAGCGACGACGAGACCGACGACAGCGAGGCGGCGACGACGAGACGACGACAGCGACGACAGCGCCGGCAGCGACGACGACGACGGGCGCGACCGGGACGCGGACGCCGAGGACTAGCGTGCAGCCGTGACTCCTGACGTCGACGTCCTGCTCGCCGGTGCTCGCGCCTGGATCGAGGAGGACCCCGACGGGGTGACTCGCGCCGAGCTGCAGCAGGTGGTCTCGGAGGTCGAGGCCGGGGGTGACCCCGCGGACCTCGCCGACCGGTTCCGCGGCACGCTCGCGTTCGGCACGGCCGGCCTGCGCGGGGAGCTCGGCGCCGGGCCGAACCGGATGAACCGGGTCGTGGTGACCCGCGCCGCGGCCGGCCTCGCCGCCTACCTGCGCGAGGAGGTGCTGCCGACGCGGCCGTCGAGCGCTGCTGGGTCGGTCGTGATCGGGTACGACGCCCGCCACAACTCCGAGGTCTTCGCCCGCGACACCGCCGAGGTGATGACCGGCGCCGGACTCACGGCGTGGGTGCTGCCGCGGCCGCTGCCGACGCCGGTGCTGGCCTTCGCGATCCGCGAGCTCGGCTGCGTGGCCGGGGTGATGGTGACCGCGAGCCACAACCCACCGCAGGACAACGGCTACAAGGTCTACCTCGGCGACGGCAGCCAGATCGTGCCGCCGGCCGATGCCGGGATCGCCCGGCGGATCGCGGCCGTGGGGCGGCTGGGGACGGTGCCGCGCGGCGCGGGCGGCCGGGTGCTGGGCGAGGACGTCGTCGACCACTACCTCGACACCGTCGCCGGCCTCGCCGACGACGGACCGCGCGACCTCCGGGTCGCCTACACGCCGCTGCACGGCGTCGGCGGCAGCCTCCTTCGTGCAGGTGCTGGAGACCGCCGGGTTCGCCGAGCCGCACGTGGTGACGCGGCAGGAGGAGCCCGACCCCGAGTTCCCGACCGTCGGCTTTCCCAACCCGGAGGAGGCCGGCGCGATGGACCTCGCGCTCGAGCTCGCCGGGGAGGTCGACGCCGACCTGGTGGTGGCCAACGACCCCGACGCCGACCGCTGCGCCGCCGCCGTGCCGGGTGAGACCGGCTGGCGGATGCTGCGCGGCGACGAGGTGGGCGCGCTGCTGGCCCACCACCTGCTCGCGCGGGGCCGCACGGGGGTCTACGCGGCCTCGATCGTGTCGTCGTCCTTGCTCGGCAAGATGGCCGCCGCCGCCGGTCAGCCGTACGTCGAGACGCTCACCGGGTTCAAGTGGATCGGTCGCGTCGAGGGGCTCGCCTTCGGCTACGAGGAGGCGCTCGGCTACTGCTGCGACCCCGAGCACGTGCGCGACAAGGACGGCCTGTCGGCGGCACTGCTGGTGTGCGAGCTCGCGGCCGCGCTCAAGGCCGAGGGCCGCACGCTGCTCGACCTGCTCGACGACCTCGCCCGCACCCACGGCCTGCACGCCACCGACCAGGTGTCGGTGCGGGTGGCCGACCTCGGCCTGATCCCGCAGACGATGGCGCGGCTGCGCGACCAGCCGCCGGCCTCGCTCGGCGGGCTCGACGTCGTCGGCATCGACGACCTCGCCGCCGGCTCCGAGGCGCTGCCGCCCACCGACGGCCTGCGCTACCGCCTGGCCGACGGCGCCCGGGTGATCGTCCGGCCCAGCGGCACCGAGCCGAAGCTCAAGTGCTACCTCGAGGTGGTGGTGCCCGTCGAGCAGACCGTCGGCACCCAGGAGTCCGACCCCGTCGAGGCCGCCCGCATCTCCGCCGCCACCCGTCTCGACGCCATCGGCGGCGACATCCGCCTCGCGCTGGGTCTGTAGAGCGCTCCGGGGGTCTCGACACGGGCCTCGCTGCGCTCGTCCCGGCTCGACCACCGGACGACGCCGCCGGTCGTCGAGTCAGAGGAGGAGCAGCGCCAGGGTCGCGAGGCCGGTGACGACCAGGGCGGCGATCTCCGGCCACGCCCACCGGCGCTCGACCCGGTCCTCGCCGTCCTCGGCGGGCCGGCGCTTGGCGTCCTGGGACAGGGAGAGCACCCGCTCCTGCACGAACAGGCCGTAGGAGCCGGCCTGCGCGCCGACGTGGTGCTGACGGCCGGCCTCGTCGGCGGCCAGCTTCCAGATGCCGCCGAACACCAGGGTGCCCTGCGACGAGCCACGGCCGCGGCCCGGCGCGGCGTCCTGGCGGTTCAGGTCGCGCCGCGAGCGGCTGACGGCGGGCGAGACGTAGCGCTTGCCCCCCGCACCGACGGCGGTGACCTGCCGCACCGCGATCGAGTCGACGAGGCGCAGCGGCACGCGCACCGTGTCGAGCATCCCCCGGAGCACCAGGTGGTGGCCCTGCACGGACAGTTGCGGGCGGAGGAACGCGGCCCACGCCGCGACGATCCAGAACGTGCTCAGTGCCACGAACCACGCGCGCGACGGCGTCGCGGTCGACCAGCCAGACGACCACCACGAGTGCGCCGAGCAGCACCGCCAGCACGCCGGTCACGCGCCCGCCGGTCGCGGCGAACTTCTCAACGTGATCGGACACGACGTCGAGCCTATGCTGACCCGATGACCACCCTCGCCCCCGACGAGTCCGACCTCGCCGACGTCGCCGGGTCGGAGGCCACGCTGCGCCGCTTCCTGCACGGTCTGCCCGGTGTCGACCAGGTGGGGGCCGAGGCCCGTGCCGCCACGCTCGGCACCCGCTCCATCAAGACCACCGCCAAGGCGTTCGCCCTGGACCTCGCGATCCGGATGGTCGACCTCACCACGCTCGAGGGTCAGGACACCCCGGGCAAGGTGCGCGCGCTCGCCTCGAAGGCCCGGCGCCCCGACCCCACCGACCCGTCCTGCCCGGCCACCGCCGCCGTCTGCGTCTACCCCGACCTCGTGGGCGTCGCGAAGGAGGTGCTGGGCGACTCCGGGGTCCAGGTCGCAGCCGTCGCCACGTCGTTCCCGAGCGGTCGGGCCGCGCTGCCGATCAAGCTCGCCGACACCCGCGACGCGGTCGCGGCCGGCGCCGACGAGATCGACATGGTGATCGACCGCGGCGCCTTCCTGTCCGGGCGCTACCAGCAGGTGCACGACGAGATCGTCGCCACCAAGGAGGCCTGCACCAGGGACGACGGGTCGAGCGCCCACCTCAAGGTGATCCTCGAGACCGGCGAGCTGCAGACCCTCGACAACGTCCGCCGCGCGAGCTGGCTGGCCATGCTCGCCGGCGCGCACTTCATCAAGACCTCCACCGGCAAGGTGCAGCCGGCTGCCACCCTGCCGGTCACCCTGGTGATGCTCGAGGCGGTCCGCGACTTCCGCGAGGCCACCGGCCAGATGATCGGGGTGAAGCCGGCGGGCGGCATCCGCACCTCCAAGGACGCGATCAAGTACCTGGTGGTCGTCAACGAGGTGGCCGGACCCGACTGGCTCGACCCGGACCTGGTTCCGGTTCGGCGCCTCCACGCTGCTCAACGACCTGCTGATGCAGCGCACCAAGCTCGCCACCGGCCGCTACTCCGGCCCCGACTACGTGACCCTCGACTGATCGGGACCGACGTGACCATCCCTGCCACCCCCGCCGCCGCCTTCGAGTACGCGCCGGCCCCCGAGTCCCGCTCGATCCGTCGACCTCAAGCCCTCCTACGGGCTGTTCGTCGACGGCGAGTTCGTCGACGGCCACGGCTCGTCGTTCAAGACGATCAGCCCGGCCACCGAGGAGGTGCTCGCCGAGGTCGCGGAGGCCGACGAGTCCGACGTCGACGCCGCGGTGAAGGCCGCCCGCAAGGCCTACGAGAAGGTCTGGGGCCGATGCCGGGCCGCGAGCGCGCCAAGTACCTCTTCCGGATCGCCCGGATCATCCAGGAGCGCGGCCGCGAGCTCGCCGTGACTCGAGTCGCTCGACAACGGCAAGCCGATCCGGGAGTCGCGCGACGTCGACGTGCCGCTGGTCGCCGCCCACTTCTTCTACTACGCCGGCTGGGCCGACAAGCTCGAGTACGCCGGCTACGGCACCGCAGCCGCTCGGCGTCGCCGGCCAGATCATCCCCTGGAACTTCCCGCTGCTCATGCTGGCGTGGAAGATCGCGCCGGCGCTGGCCTGCGGCAACACGGTGGTGCTGAAGCCGGCCGAGACCACGCCGCTCACCGCGCTGCTCTTCGCCGAGATCTGCCAGCAGGCCGACCTCCCGCCGGGTGTCGTCAACATCATCACCGGCGCCGGCGCCACCGGTGCGGCGCTCGTCGGCCACGGCGACGTCGACAAGGTCGCGTTCACCGGCTCCACCGACGTCGGCAAGGCGCATCGCCCGCAGCCGTGGCCGGCACCCGCAAGTCGGTCACGCTCGAGCTCGGCGGCAAGGCGGCCAACATCGTCTTCGACGACGCGCCGATCGACCAGGCGGTCGAGGGCATCGTCAACGGCATCTTCTTCAACCAGGGCCACGTGTGCTGCGCGGGCTCCCGGCTGCTGGTGCAGGAGTCGGTGGCCGACGAGGTGCTCGACCGCGCTCAAGCGCCGGATGGGCACGCTGCGCGTCGGCGACCCGCTCGACAAGAACACCGACATCGGCGCCATCAACTCCGCCGAGCAGCTGGCCCGCATCCGCGAGCTGGTCGGACGTCGGGGAGGCCGAGGGGGCCGGGCGCTGGTCGCCGGAGTGCCCGCTGCCCGACCGCGGCTTCTGGTTCCCGCCCACGATCTTCACCGGCGTCTCGCAGGCCCACCGGATCGCGCGCGAGGAGATCTTCGGCCCGGTGCTGTCGGTGCTCACCTTCCGCACGCCCGGCGAGGCGATCGAGAAGGCCAACAACACCCCCTACGGCCTCTCCGCCGGCGTCTGGACCGAGAAGGGGTCGCGGATCCTCGAGGTCGCGAGCCAGCTGCGCGCGGGCGTCGTCTGGGCCAACACCTTCAACAAGTTCGACCCCACCAGCCCGTTCGGCGGCTACAAGGAGTCCGGCTACGGCCGGGAGGGCGGCCGCCACGGCATGGCCGGATACCTGAGGAAGGAGGGGGTGGCGTGAGCGCGCGAGCCGGCGACCGGGTCGACGTCCGCAAGACCTACAAGCTCTACATCGGTGGGGCGTTCCCGCGCTCGGAGTCGGGGCACTCCTACGCCGTCGAGGACGCCGAAGGGGAGGTTCCTCGCCAACGCCTCCCTCGCCTCCCGCAAGGACGGCCGTGACGCCGTCGTGGCCGCCCGCAAGGCGTTCCCGGGCTGGGCCGGCCGCACCGCCTACAACCGCGGCCAGGTGCTCTACCGGGTCGCCGAGATCCTCGAGGACCGGCGCCCGCAGTTCACCGACGCCGTCGCCCGCTCCGAGGGCCTGTCGGGCAAGAACGCCGACGCCGCCGTCGACGCCGCGGTCGACCGGCTGGTCTGGTACGCCGGCTGGGCCGACAAGGTCGCCCAGGTCGTCGGCAACGCCAACCCGGTGGCCGGGCCGTTCTTCAACATCTCCAGCCCCGAGCCCACCGGCGTGGTGGCGGTGCTCGCGCCGCAGACCTCCTCGCTGCTCGGCCTGGTGTCGGTGATCGCGCCCGTCGTGGTCACCGGCAACACCGCCGTGGTGGTGTCGTCCTACCGGCGGCCGCTGCCCGCGGTCACCTTCGCCGAGGCCCTCGCCACCTCGGACGTGCCGGGCGGCGTGGTGAACATCCTCACCGGCGACGCCGCCACGGTCGGCCCCTGGCTCGCCTCGCACATGGACGTCAACGCGATCGACCTGGTGGGCGTGGCCGGCGACACCGACCTCGCCACCGCGCTCGAGGTGGCGGCGGCCGACAACCTGAAGCGGGTGCGCCGCGCCCCGGAGGCGGAGCCCGACTGGGGCGGCGATCCCGGGCTGGGCGGCATGACCGCCTTCCTCGAGACCAAGACCGTCTGGCACCCGCAGGGCATGTAGCAGCAGATGGGTGCTCGGGTCGTCGTCGTGGCCGGACCGTCGGGGTCCGGCAAGTCTCGTCTCGCCGCCCGCACCGGGCTGCCGGTGCTGCGCCTCGACGACTACTACCGCGACGGCGACGACCCCGCACTCCCCCGCATCACCGACGGAGCGAACCGCGGGCTCGTCGACTGGGACGACCCGGCGTCCTGGCTGTCCGACGAGGCCGTCGACGCCATCGCCGCGCTGTGCCGCGACGGCGCGGTCGACGTCCCCGTCTACGACATCCCGACCAGCAGCCGCACCGGGTGGCACCGGGTCGACCTCGAGGGCGCGTCCCACTTCGTGGCCGAGGGGCTGTTCGCCCAGGAGATCGTGCCGCGGCTACGGGCCGACGGCCTGCTGGCGGAGGCGTTCTGCCTCACCCAGCGGCCGCTGGTGACGTTCTGGCGGCGGCTGGTGCGCGACCTGCGCGAGCACCGCAAGCCGCCGCTGGTGCTGGTCCGACGGGGGCTCGCACTGCTGCGTGACCAGCGACGGGTGGTGGCGCACGCCGTCGGCCTCGGTTGCCGGCCGGTGTCGTCGGACCAGGCGCGTGGCCGCGATCGGCTCCCTCACGGGCGCCCCGGCCGCGCGGTGACCGCTCCGGAGCGGCTCGGGCTGAAGCAGCCCGACCGGCGCTCGTGCGGCGCGGCGACGGTGGTGATCGCACGTGCCCGGCTCGACGACGGCTACGCCGCCCGGGTCTGTGCCGACCAGGGCGCGTTCGGGGCCGAGGCACTGCGCACGCACCGCGACCTCACCCGCTGGCCGCCGTGGCCACGGATGATCGGCACCCCGCCGTGGGCGGTGGCGCGGGCGCTGACCGCGGCGACCGGCGTCCGGCACCGCACCCGGATCGCCCGGTGGCGCCGCGAGGCGGCCCACCGCCACGTCGCGGAGGGGGCCGCGCTCTACGTCGGCAGCCGCTGGCTGCCGCGCCACGTCGTGCTGATGGTCGACGGCGACCGCTGCTACGAGCCGGCGTCCGGCCGGGTGGCGCCGGTGCCGCCCGGCGCGTTCCGCGCCGGCGAGCTGTCGCTGGCCGGGTGGCGGACGCCGTGGTTCGTCGTCACGCGCCGAGAGCCACGTACCCCGGCTTGATGACGTCGTCGATCAGCGCGAGGCGCTCGTCGAACGGCAGGAACGCCGACTTCATCGCGTTGACCGTGAACCACCGCAGTCGTGCGAGGTCGTAGCCGAACGCCTCCGACCAGCGAGGTCATCTCGTCGGTCATCGAGGTGCGGCTCATCAGCCGGTTGTCGGTGTTGACCGTGACCCGGAAGCGCAGGTCGGTGAGCAGGCCGATCGGGTGCTCGGCGATCGAGGTGGCGGCGCCGGTCTGCACGTTGGACGCCGGGCACATCTCCAGCGGGATCCGCTTGTCGCGCACGTAGGAGGCCAGCAGGCCGAGCTCGACCCGACCGTCGTCGTGCACGGTGATGTCGTCGATGATCCGGACGCCGTGGCCGAGCCGGTCGGCGCCGCACCACTGGATGCGCCTGCCAGATCGACGGCAGCCCGAACGCCTCGCCGGCGTGGATCGTGAAGTGGGCGTTCTCGCGCTGGAGGTACTCGAAGGCGTCGAGGTGGCGGGTGGGCGGGTAGCCGGCCTCGGCGCCGGCGATGTCGAAGCCGGCGACCCCGCGATCGCGCCAGTCGACGGCGAGCTGGGCGATCTCCATCGAGCGGGCCTGGTGCCGCATCGCGGTGAGCAGCTGCCGGACGACGATCCGGTGGCCGCTGGCGGCGACGCCCTCCTCGAACCCCTCCTGCACCGCGGCCACCACGTCGGACAGGGTGAGGCCGTGCTCGACGTGCTGCTCGGGCGCGTAGCGCACCTCGGCGTACACGACGCCGTCGGCGACGAGGTCCTCCACGCACTCCCGCGCGACCCGGGTGAGCGCCGGCGCGGTCTGCATCACCGCGACGGTGTGGTCGAAGGTCTCCAGGTAGCGCACCAGCGAGCCGGAGTCGGCGGACTCCGCGAACCAGTCGCCCAGCGCCTCCGCCCCGTGGGCGGGCAGCTCGTGCCCGGCGTCGGCGGCCAGCTCGACCACCGTGGCCGGCCGCAGCCCGCCGTCGAGGTGGTCGTGCAGCAGGACCTTCGGAGCCTCCCGGACCTCGTCGCGTGTAGGTTCCATGCCGCCATCCAACCATCGCCCCGAGGAGACTCAGACGTGCGCGTGTTCACCACCCTGGACGAGGTCGCCGACGCGGTGGGAGAGGTGCTCGGCACCGGCGAGTGGCTCACCTTGGAGCAGGACCGCATCGACACCTTCGCCGACGCCACCGACGACCACCAGTGGATCCACGTCGACCACGAGCGCGCCGCCTCGGGTCCTTTCGGCGCCACCATCGCGCACGGCTACCTCACGCTCTCGCTGATCCCCGCGCTCGGCCGCACCGCCTTCAGCATCGACACCCCCGGCGCCGTCCTCAACTACGGCCTCAACAAGGTCCGCTTCCCGAGCCCCGTCCACGTCGGCAAGCGGGTCCGCTCCACCGTCACCCTCGCCGCCTGCGACGACGTCCCCGCGGGCAAGCAGGTCACGCTCCGCCACGTCGTCGAGATCGACGGCAAGGACAAGCCCGCCTGCGTGGCGGAGACGGTGGTCCTGCTCCTGCCGTGAGCCCCCGGGCAGCGGTGAGTGGGTGAGGATCTGAGTCTCGCGAAAGCCTGCGACTAGGTCACCGCCCACCCGAGGTCGAGGTCACCCGATCCGGTCGATCACCAACGGGTCCGGCTCGAACGAGCCGTCGTCGCCGACGTCGTAGCCGCCCTCGAGGGCGGCGAGGGCGCGGTCGAAGCGGGCGGGCTCGTCGGTGAGGAGGGTGAGGAGCGGCTCGCCCTCGGTGACCTCGTCGCCGGGGCGCGCGTGCCAGACGACGCCGGCGCCGGCCTGCACCGGGTCCTCCTTGCGGGCCCGGCCGGCGCCGAGGCGCCAGGCGGCCACGCCGACGGCCATGGCGTCGAGGCGGGTGAGCACGCCCGAGGTGGGCGCGGTCACGACGTGGGACTCCTTGGCCCGGGGCAGGTCGGCGTCCGGGTCGCCGCCCTGCGCGGAGATCATCTGCTTCCAGGTGTCCATGGCCGAGCCGTCGGCGAGCCTGTCGGCGGGGTCGACGTCGTCGCGGCCGGCCGCCGCGAGCATCTCGCGGGCCAGCGCGACGGTGAGCTCGACGACGTCGGCGGGCCCGCCGCCGGCGAGCACGTCGACCGACTCGGCGACCTCGACGGCGTTGCCCGCGGTCAGTCCGAGCGGGGTGGACATGTCGGTGAGCAGGGCGACGGTGTTGACGCCCGCGTCGGTGCCGAGCGCCACCATCACCTCGGCGAGCTCGCGGGCCTGCTCGGTGGTCTTCATGAACGCGCCGGTGCCCACCTTCACGTCCAGCACCAGCGCGCCGGTGCCCTCGCGCGATCTTCTTGCTCATGATCGAGCGAGGCGATGAGCGGCACCGCCTCCACCGTGGCGGTGACGTCGCGCAGCGCGTAGAGCTTGCTTGTCGGCAGGCGCGAGGCCGTCGCCGGCTGCGCAGATCACGGCGCCGATCGACTCGAGCTGGTCGAGCATCGCCTCGTTCGACAGCGCGCGCCCGCCATCCCGGGATCGGCCTCGAGCTTGTCGAGGGTGCCGCCGGTGTGCCCGAGCCCGCGGCCCGAGAGCTGCGGCACCGCGACGCCGCACGCGGCGACCAGCGGTGCGAGGCGGCAGCGTGATCTTGTCGCCCACGCCGCCGGTGGAGTGCTTGTCGGCGGTGGGTCGCGACAGCCCGGAGAAGTCCATCCGCTCCCCCGAGGCGATCATCGCCGCGGTCCAGCGCACGATCTCGTCGTGCTCCATGCCGTTGAGCAGGATCGCCATCGCGAGCGCCGACATCTGCTCGTCGGCGACGTCGCCCCTGGTGTAGGCGTCGACCACCCAGTCGATCTGGCTGTCGCTGAGCGTGCCGCCGTCCCGCTTGGTCCGGATGACCTCCACCGCGTCGTGCTCAGGCATGCGCCGAGCCTAGGGCGACGCGGGTTTGAGATGCCCCGGGGGGCGGAATGGGGAGACCACCCACTCGCGGTCCGCTCGGAAGGCGCCCCCATGAAGACACTGCTCGCCCTGCTCACGTCGGCCTGCTTGGCGCTCGCCGTCCTCCACGCACCATCCCCGGCGGGAGCGACGTCCCCGGCCGGCGCATCCGCGGCCGGAGCGACCCCGAGCGCGACTCCCACCGCTCAGCGCCGGGAGGCGCCCGGCGCCTGGAAGTGCAAGTCGGACCGTGACGGCATGGGCAAGGTGTGCGCCCGGTTCACCGCCTTCGACCAGAGGTTCGACACCGACTACACCCGCACGCTGTTCAACAAGTTCCGGAGGAAGGCGATCACCGTCCGGTGCGAGACCGAGAAGCAGACGACGTGGCGGTTCAGCGTCAGCGCGACGGTCGAGGCCGAGGCCGGTGTCATCTTCGCGAAGGCCAAGGCGTCCGCCACCGCGGGTGTCGAGCGGTCGGTGACGACGACCGACCGGGTCTCGGCCGAGTTCCGCCTCGGACCGCGCAAGTGGGCCAACTGCAAGCGCGGCACCTACGTCTACAAGATCCGCGGCCAGGTCAAGCGGGTCCGCTGCCACCCGTCGCAGGGGTGCAACACCACCCGCAAGAGCTTCCGCGCGCAGGCGCCCTCGCGCGATGCGTTCTTCATCGGCCCCGGACGCGGCTGATCGGGGGCGGACGGCGGGCCGCCGGTCAGCGCCGGCTCAGGTGAGGTCGTCGGGTCCGAACGCCTGGGGCAGCACGTCGGCCATGGTGAGCACGCCCTGCGGCGTCTCGATCAGCAGTTCGGCACCACCGTGCTCCCAGAGCAGCTGCCGGCAGCGGCCGCACGGCATGATCACCTCGGACGCCCCGTTGACGCACACGAAGTGGGTCAGCCGGCCGCCGCCGGTGGCGTGCAGCGACGACACCAGCCCGCACTCGGCGCACAGCGTGACGCCGTAGCCCGCGTTCTCGACGTTGCAGCCCACCAGCAGCCGGCCGTCGTCGGCCAACGCCGCGGCGCCCACGGGGAAGCGGCTGTAGGGCGCGTAGGCGTGCCGTGCGATCTCGATCGCCGCCTCCCGCAGGGCGCCCCAGTCGAAGCCGTCCGCGCTGCTCACGACTTCACGTACGGCTCGCCGTCGGCGGCCGGCGGCCGCACCCGGCCGACGAAGCCGGCCACGGCGATGACGGTGGCGAGGTACGGCGACGCGCGGATCAGCTCCGGTGGCAGGTGCGAGACCTCGTCGAGCTGCACGCCGAGGGTGAGCATGAACCCGAAGAACAGCGCGGCGAAGGTGGCCCCGATCGGGTGCCAGCGGCCCATGATCACCGCGGCGAGCGCGATGAAGCCGTTGCCGGCGGTGACGTCGTTGTCGAACGACCCGCTCGAGCCGACGGTGTAGTAGGCGCCGCCGAGGCCGGCGAACACGCCGCCGAGGAGCACGGCCTGCCAGCGGACCCGGTTGACCTTGATGCCCACGGTGTCGGCGGCCTTCGGGTGCTCCCCGACCGAGCGGACCCGCAGGCCCCACTTGGTCTGGTAGAGCAGGAACCAGCTCAGCGCCACGCACACGTACATGAGGTAGACGAGCAGGTTCTGGTCGAAGAACGTGAACCCGAGGATCGGGATGTCGCTGAGAAGGGGGATCGGCTCGCGCTCGAGGATGAGCGGCAGGTTGAAGTACTTCTCGAGGTCGTTGTCGTCGGGGATCTGGCTCAGCAGGAACGCCGCCAGGCCGCTGGCGAAGGCCACCAGCACGACGCCGAGCACCACCTGGTTGACGTGGTAGCGCATCGCGAAGACGCCGAGCATCGCGGCCATCGCCACGCCGGCCAGCACGCCCCCGACCAGCCCCATCTCGGCGCTGTAGGCGAGGCTCGAGCCGACCGAGGCGAAGAACGCGCCGAGGATGAACTGCCCCTCGATCGCGATGTTGATGACGCCGGCCCGCTCGCACATCACCCCCGCGAGCGCGCCGAGGATGATCGGCGTCGCCGTCCGGATCGACTCCGGCATCGGGTTGAAGAACGTGCGCTGGAAGCCCTCCTGGTCGGTGAACGACCAGATGATGAAGCCGGCGAAGAACGCCAGCGCCACCAGCAGGAACACCAGCAGGCCGAGCCCGCCGCGGGGCACCTTGTTGAGCACCGCGAGCAGCAGCGCGACCGCCAGCAGCACGAGCGCGCCGATCATCAGCGGCTGGGCGTCCAGGG